>CAMVOD010000004.1:0-238416 GCA_947169015.1 uncultured Bacteroidales bacterium
GCTTCGCGGGTGATGGGATCCATCTCGTCCTCGAAGATGCAGGCCAGGCCCCAGTACTCAGGGGCGTCGGATGTCATCTTGATCTTGCCGGGGATGCGGTCCGTGACGTGGCGGACGAACTTCAGGAGCTTGGGATTGGGGTTTTTGTCCCCCTTGTGCTTGGGGACAAACTTTGTCGACATTTCAGGCATAGACTATAGTGTTTACCGGTTATTCAGTCTTCTAATCCTCTAATTTAAGGATTATTTGCAATTATCCCAAGGAATCGGGACAAAGAATCAAACGGCACCGGCTGCCTGTTTGTTTTTAGCAAAACTATTTGCAACTTGCATAATAGAAATTGAACCTCAAACAATTATGAAAAAGTTATCAGCCATCGTGCTCGGAGCGATCCTGCTCCTTTGCGCCTGCAACAGCAACCGTCAAAACGCCGTACCGGGCCCCATAACCACCGGCGACGACTGCATCGTAAACGTCAGTTCAGGAAAGATTATGGGCTACAACGATGCCGGCATCTATACTTTCAAAGGAGTGCCTTATGCAAAGGCTGAACGCTTTATGCCCCCTCAGGCTCCGGACAGCTGGGAGGGTGTACGCAAGACGCTGGTCTACGGCCCGCAGGCTATGCAGAGCCAGGATATGATATGGCACGGCGCCCCCAGCGACTATGATTTCGGTTTCCAGTTCAAGAAAGAACTTAATTCCGAGGACTGCCAGGTGCTCAATATCTGGACGCCGGCACTGGACGGCGGCAAGCGTCCAGTCTTCGTATGGATACACGGTGGCGGCTATGCCAACGGTTCGGCTATCTTCCTTCCCGCGCAGGAAGGCAGGGCGCTGGCCGAAAAGGGCGACATAGTTGTCGTAACCGTCAACCACCGTCTCAACATCCTCGGCTACATAGACCTTACAGCCCTTGGCGGCAAGTACTCTGAATCCGTCAACCTCGGGCAGCAGGACCTCGTCAAGGCCCTCGAGTGGGTGCGTGACAACATTGCGGCCTTCGGCGGCGACCCGGGCTGCGTCACCATCGGCGGCCAGAGCGGCGGCGGCGGAAAGACATCTACACTGATGGCAATGCCTTCAGCGAAAGGACTTTTCCACAGAGCCATCGTGCAGAGCGGCTCGACGCTCCGCCAGCAGGAACCCGCTCAGAGCCAGGCCCTCGGAATCGCGGTAGTCGAAGAGCTCGGTCTCAAGCCCGGAGCCGACGTTGACCTGAGCGGTTTCACATATCAGGAACTCGTGGCTGCCGGCAACCGTGCAACACGCCGGCTGGGACGCGGCGGCTTCTCCCCCGTCGTCGACGGCAAGTACCTCACCCAGCACCCCTTCGACCCCATAGCCGCTGAATGCAGCCGGGACGTTCCTATGCTCATCGGCTCCAACCTCAATGAATTCTGCTACACCAACGACGTTCCTCTGACTATGGATGACGTCAAGGCACGCCTGGTTCCCAGGCTCGGCGAAGAGCGCTTCAACCAGTTCGTGAGCGATTTCGAGAGCGTATATCCCGGACAGGCACCGAAGGAACTTGTCAACACCGACTTCCGCACCCGCGGGAACGTCATCCGCCAGGCCACTGCCAAGCAGGCGCTCGGCGGAGCTGATGCCTACGTATACCTGTTTGCGTGGAAATCCGAAGTGAACGGAGGAGCCCTCGCAGCCTGCCACGGTATGGAGCTTCCGTTTATGTTCAACAATGTTGCCAACCAGCGTGAGATGACCGGCGGCACGAGCGAAGCCTACAAGATGGCGGACATCGTCAGCAACGCCTGGCTGGCCTTCATCAGGACAGGCAACCCCAACTGCAAGGGTCTGCCCCGCTGGGAGCCCTTCAACCCGCAGGATAATCCTACGATGGTGTTTGACAACGTGACTGAACTCCGCAAGAATCACGACGCCGTACTGCTAGGATATTAATTGCATTTGTAACATTTTATTAAGCATTTTTAACTTTTGTGCTATCTTCGCGGCCGGTTTGAGGCTGTGAAGGAATGAAAATACTGTTTGTCTGCAACAATGCATTTATGCCCGGAAACGGTCTTAGCGCTTCCGCGGTTAACACGATAAAGAAACTCAGGGAACACGGTCAGGACGCGCGCCTTATGGCTGCTGTCAATCCTGATCCGTCCGGGCCCCAACCCGATTTCCCGCTTGGTCATTTTATCTTCCCGATTTTTGAACCCCTCATCAGGGCCAACGGCTTCTGCTATGCAAAGATCGACCGCGAGATGATCGGCAAGGCAGTGGCGTGGGCTGACATAGTCCATCTTGAAGAGGCCTTTCCACTGGAAAATGCTGCCCGGAAAGAAGCCATAAGGCAGGGCAAGGTCATCACCGGCACCTTCCATCTTTATCCCCACAATGTCGTGGCTAACCTCGAGCTCGGCCACAGCCGGCTTGTCAATCATTTGCTGCTCCGCTACTGGAAGCGCACTGTCTTCGACTATTGCTCGCACATCCAGTGCCCCACCGAAGCGGTCCGCGATTATCTCGACAAAAACGGCTTCAAGGCCAGTCTGCACGTCATATCGAACGGACTGAGCCTTCCCGGCACTCCGGTAGTCACCTCTGCGCTTTCTCCCGAAGACGGGGTCGAAATCCTTTGCATCGGCCGTCTTGCCCGCGAAAAATCTCAGGATACGCTGTTGGATGCAATGCGCTACAGCCGCCACGCCGACCGCATAAAACTCACCTTTGCCGGCAATGGACAGAAAGCAGGCCACTATGCCAGAAAGGCCGACAAACTCTTGAAAGAGAATGTTTTGAAACACCGTGCAACATTTGCGTTCTATAACCGCGAAGAACTGGCAAAGCTCGCCCGGAAGGCATATCTCTATGTTCACTGCGCCTGGGCGGAAGTCGAAGGGCTTTCTTGCCTCGAGGCGACTCGCGAAGGAGCCGTACCGGTAATAGGCACCGCCGAACTTGTCGGCACAAGCACATTCGCCCTCTGCCCCGAAAGCCTCTATCCTGCCGGCGACAGCCGTGAGCTGGCCCGCCGCATAGACTGGTGGATAGAGCATCCCGACGAGCGCAACCGGATGGCACAGCTCTACGCAGACGCCGCCCGCAAGTACGACATCGACAAAAGCATAGACAAACTCATCGGTATGTTCAGCACCGCATTGGAGGAATCGAAGCGATGAGCTGCAAGCGGAGCTTAGGAATAATGCCGCTTGTGCTGCTCGCTGCTGCGCTGCTGCTGAGCTCCTGCGCCGTAGGCCGTTATGCCCGCGGGCCGGAATCCAGCGAGATCGAAGCCAAGGCAGCCGGCTTCGACGGCATCCTGCGCGCCGTCAATTATCACAGCAGCGAAAAGCAGATAAGCGAGCGGCGTATGCTCGTCTACCTTCCGGCAGATTACTACGCCGATACTGTCAGGCACTACCCCGTCCTATATCTTCTCCACGGCGCACGCGGCAACGAAGTGACGTGGATTGACAGTTCCACCGTCATTCAGGGCATCGACTCCCTCCGCAAGGCCGGAGCAGCCGGAGACTTCCTGGTCGTGCTGCCCAATATGAACCGCTACTACAGCGACAAGGAATACAACAACGGCCACTGCCTGCCCGCCATACGTGCCTTCTGGCTCATCAACGGCGAGGTCGAGAGGCATTTTATGAAAGATGTGGTGGAATTCACCGACAAAAACTTCCGCACCATCCCAGAGAAGTCTGCCCGTGCCATAGCCGGTATGTCCAGCGGCGCGCTGCAAGCCATCTACCTGTCTGCCGGACATCCCGACTGTTTCGATTACATCGGCCTGTTCTCCCCCTACGCCTACCCCACATTTGCAGCCTGGGGGCATCCGGACGTGTATGGCAGCCTGCGCAAGAAGCTCACGCAGCAGTTCGCAGAGCCGCCGAAGCTCTACGGCCTGTACATCGGCAACAAGGACATCTTCTACCCCCACATCCGCAACTTCGACCGCAAACTCACACAATGGGGTCACCCCCACCGGTTCACGGTCACCGAAGGCGGCCACGAGTGGTACAACTGGGATGCTTTCGCTCTCTCTTTTATCCAGGAAATTTTCCGCTGAGTCCTCAGGCAGAACTGCAGGCTACTTAGCGGCGATGCACTCGATTTCAACAAGCGCACCTTTGGGGACGGTCTTGACTGCAACTGCGCTACGGGCCGGGAAGGGCTCGGTGAAGAACTGGGCGTAGACCTCGTTCATTGGGGCGAAATCTCCCATATCGGCAAGGAACACAGTGGTCTTTACTACGTTTGCAAGGGAAAGGCCGGCAGCCTGCAGGATGGCCTGCGCGTTGAGGATAGCCTGGCGGGTCTGCTCCCTGACGCCTCCTTCAGGAAAAGCGCCGGTTGCCGGATCTATGGGCAGCTGCCCTGAGAGGAACACCAGCCCTGCACCGCTGTCGATGCCCTGGCTGTACGGCCCTATCGCGGCCGGAGCCTTATCTGTGCTTATCGGTTTCATATCAGTAGTATTAATTATTTATATTCACTTTTTCCAATTATCCACTTCGGTGAGGATCCACTCGGCCAGGGCATCCACCCCTTCGCCAGTCTTGGCGCAGATGGGGATGACTGCTGCCTTCGGGTTGCGCAGGCGTACGTACTCCCTGCATTTGTCGATGTCGAAATCGAAATAGGGCATCACGTCGATCTTGTTGATGACCACCATATCGCAGACAGAGAACATAAGCGGGTATTTGAGGGGTTTGTCGTGCCCTTCCGGGACTGAGAGGATCATTGCGTTGCGGCAGGCGCCAGTGTCGAACTCAGCCGGACACACAAGGTTGCCTACGTTCTCCAGGATTACGAGGTCAAGATTCTGCATACTCACATTGTCCAGACCCTGGCGCGTCATCTCAGCGTCGAGATGGCACATACCGCCAGTGTGGAGCTGGATGGACTGCACGCCTGTGGCTTCCCTGATCTTGACGGCATCGACGTCCGAATCGATGTCTGCTTCCATCACCGCTACACGGACCTTGTCTTTTATGCGGTTGAGAAGCTGTATGAGAGTCGTCGTCTTGCCGCTGCCCGGCGATGACATCAGATTCAGCAGATATACTCCCTTTGACTTGAGCTCCTTCCTGAGTTCACCGGCATCTTTGTCGTTGTCGGCGAAAACACTCTTTTTTATTTCGATTACTTTGATTGCGTCCATAGCAAGCAAGTTACTTCTTTTTAGGGGGAAGTGCAAATCAGGTTTCGCGGACGATGACATCCTGTCTGTAGAATTCGTGCCCCTGGATGCTGACCAGGCGCCGGCTGCCATTTTGAGATCATGGTATTCTGACAGATTCTACCTGGTCCTTATCACAAGCCTCTTCCCCTTACGCAGATCCTCGTCCTTCACGAACCAGCCGTCAACTTTTTTGCCGCCGTATCGGATGGACGAGATCTGCTCGCCCTTTCCTCTTCGGAGGATGGTCAGAGTCCGTCCGTTTGAGAGTTTGAACCGCACCTTGTCGAACAGCGGCACCGTCACTATATACTCAGGGTCGGCGGGTGAATATGTGTAGAGGCCGATGGCGTTCCAGACATACCACGAAGACATCTCCCCCGCATCGTCCATACCAGCATATGCAAGCTTTTCTGCACCCATATCGTAGAAGGTGTCGAGTATCTGGTTGATGTAGTGCTGGCTCTTCTCCTGCTTGCCGATGAAGTAATATGCATACGGAATGTTGTGGCCCGGCTGGTTGCCGTGGCAGTACTGTCCGATGAAGCCGGTCATATTCTCCACTTCATAGCCTCGCCAGGGTTCCGTAAACAGCGAATCTAGCTTCTCTTCCACCGCCTCATAAGAGGGATAGAGGCCGATCACTCCCTGCGGGTCGTGCGGCGGATAGAACAGCACGTTCCACGCATTTGCCTCCCTCCACATATGCTGGAAATACGGGTAGTACGGGTCGAAATCAGCATACCAGCTGCCGTCGTCGATACGGCCGCGGTAGAAACCGGTGGACGGATCGAAAACCTTCCTGTAGTTCTGCGACTGCTTCATCAGGAATTCATAGTTCTTCCCGTCGCCGAGAATCTTTGCAACCTGGGCAGTGGCATAATCGTCGTAGGAATACTCCAGGGTCTTCTGGACTCCGCCTTTGAATTCGTTGTAGTACGGCAGATTTGTAGTATCCTTGTCGGCAATCCAGCCTCTTTCCAGATACTCGTCCATATAGCGGCGGCCGCCTCTTCCGGGGACGGTTGCATTCTTGAGTATGAGTTTGTATGCCTTCTCAAGGTCGAAGTCGTGGATGCCGCGCTGCCAGATGCCGGAGATGAAGGTCGACGCGTGGTCGCCGTGGAAGAAGGTGGGCATATAGCCGTTGTTCTTCTCCCCTTTGTCGGAGATGGACTTAATGACGTCCACGGCCACGTCCGGAGATATGAGGCCCAGCAGGATCAGTTTGTTGCGGTGGTCGTCCCAGAAAGACGGGTCGGTATAATAGCGGAAACCGTTGTTGACGACATTGCCTCGCACGTCGGTATACTCTCCGTTGCAATCGCTGCGCAGGCAGGGCCACAGGAAGCTGCGGTAGAGCGTCGAATAGAACAGTCCCTTCTGCCGCTCGGTGCCGCCCTTGACGGTGATGCGGGACAGAAGCCCCTCCCACTCTGCATCAGCCGCCGCAGTCACTTCTTCGAAGGACTTAGCCATCATCTCCTGCTCCAGGTTTGCCTTGGCATTCTCCACGCTCACGAACGAAAAGCCGATCTTCAACTCGAGCGGGGCTTCCCCTTTGCTGTCTTTGAAGCGGATGACCCTGACCAGGCCCTTTGATTCATCTTCCATCTGATCCATACCGTCTATCTCGTAATTGGTGACAGCATAGAAGTAAATCTTGCCGTCGCCCCACTGCGAGCCGCTGAAGGCATTCCTGCCGTCCACTTCGAGGCTCCACTCGCGGACGTCGTTGTTGGAGCGGGTTATGTCGACCAGGATGGCCTTGTCGTCTTCTGGACGGAAAGTATATCTGTGATATGCGCAGCGCAGGGTCGACGTCAGCTCCGCATTCACATTGTAACGGTCGAGATATACCTGATAATAGCCCGGGCGGGCAGACTCTGCTTTATGGCTGTAGGCTGAAGCATAATCGGATGCATCGAAACCGCCTTCGGAAGTCACGGGGAGGATCGGCACGTGGCAGAGATTCCAATGACCCTTGCTCGTATGGGCGAAACCGAATATCGTGCTGTCCTCGTACTGGTAGCCCGAGCCGCTGTGGTACATCGTCACTGGCGTGGCCTGCACCATAGCATTCGGCAGCGCTGCGCCGGGGAAAGTCTCGGCGCCCCAGGTGCGGGTCTCGCGATGGCGTACATATCCCAGATCCTCCGGCTCCCACAGCGTAGTGGTTCCAAGGAATGGATTGACATAGTCGGTGAGCTTGCGTGCCGACAAGGCCGTCGCACCGGTCATTAGCAGCAGAATGATCAGTAATGGCTTCTTCATATAGGTTTTTCGGATTATCTGAATTATCGGCTAACCCATATCCTCAAATATGAGCCAGTCCGGGGCGTGATAGGTCAGGAAGCCTGTGAGGATGATGACAGCGATGATAAGCACCATCCACAGCAGCCAGTTCCTGCGCACGAAATCCTTGTTGCGCCAGCGTTTGGCAAAATGTATGGCACCCACCATACAGGCGATGTAGATGACGATGTCAAGCGCCATTATCTCGTGGCGGACGAACACCCAGTAGGCGAAGAATGCCGCAATGATGACAGGCATCACTGTGATTCCCCCAAGGATAGGCGCTCCGATTTCGCGGATGTCGCGGTTCTTGATGGCCAGGCAGAGCGAGAGCAGCAGCATCGGGTAGAACACCATCTTCATATGGGCCATCACGCTTTCAGTCACCGGGAAGATATATCCGAGGAAATGGTTGAAGAACGGCGCGTGATGGACGAAATGCATCCCCGTGCCGAGAGCTATCAGCACGACCTCCGAGATGATTGTAGCTTTGAGGGACAGTTGTTTCATTGGAGCATCTTGAGAGCCCTTGCGAGCTGGTCGGGGCAGCTTGTACCGCGTCCGCTGCAGTTTATTCCTTCAAGGCGTGCGATGGCCTCATCTTTCTTCATTCCACGGCAGAGGGCTGCCACGCCCTGGGTGTTGCCGCTGCAGCCGTCGGTGAAACGGATATAGCGGATGACATCTCCGTCGAGTTCGATTTCTATCTGCGAGGAGCACACCATTCCGCAGGGGTTGAAAACCGCTTTGCGGATGCTGCCTTCTTTGGTATCTGATAAGAGGGTAACGTCAAACATAACTATTGATTAATGCCCAAATTTACGACTAATATCTGAAACTCCTACTTACCGTGTGTGGCGTCGTGGATGAGGTCCAGGAAGGTCTCGACTATAGCCTTCTGGGCGTAGCCTTGCTTGTAGCCGGAGCTCAGCACCTCGAACACTTGGGCGCCGTAGGACTCGTCATCGGGGATGTAGCCGCCGCGGCCGCTGTGTCCGTCAGCCACCGTAGTCATTATCGTGAAGGCGTATGGCGACTTGCTCTTCAGCTCCACGGCAATGGGGTTGTACACCTCTCCTGCCACCGCGCACACGGGAATTTCGTCGAGCATCAGCAGCGCAAGTTCAAGGTCGATGTCGGGGGCGTCTTCATATTCTCCGGCATAACCGGCGCGGCCTCCGCCATTCGTCTGACGGCGGCCAGGGCAGCTGATTACCTTGCGTGCGCAGGACAACGTTACGTCAGACTCGAAGCGGCGCATCATCATAATCACATACTTCACCTCCTCGCCGAGCAGCTGGCCGTAGCTCTCCGCCATCTTTTTCTGCTCCTCCATCAGGCGGTGCACCTCAGGATTGCTGCGGTCCAGGCCAGTGCCCCCGGGAGGCATACGGTTGGAGATGTCTTCGCCGCGTTTGGCATAGTCAGCGATGCGGATGTCGCGCAGGTCGAAGGTCTGCTGGAAGTAGAGAGGGTTCTGGTCGCCTGCTGCTCCGGATGCAAACACAGCTACAAAGTCGTCACCGTAGCGGCTTTCGATGTATTCCTCAGACTTGCCGGGAAAATCGCCGGTGACCATATCCAGCTGGCCGGTGATCACGGCGTGCATAGCGTAGTTGTAGTAGGTAGCGATCGGCTTGCCGTCAAGACTTTCGAAGTAAATCACCGCAACCGTCTTGTCGGACTTTCCGTCATAGTCAGGCCCCTCCCACCAAGTTCCTCGCTCCGGATCGAAAAGATCGCGCTTCACGTTCAGGTAGCTCACGCCGCTGCCGTAACCCACCTTAGCCGGAACCATATTGTCATACGCCTGCTTCACAGCCTGGAAAGTGCGCTCGATCAGTTCATCCATAGGCACCGTGCCGGTCGAGTGGCAGTGAGTGCCGTTGTAGATTATATTACCCTTCGGGATACCGAGTTCCTTTTCGAGCCGCTCGTTCACAGCGTCGACTACGCGCTGGTTGGTATTGCCGTCGACATTTGCCAGACCTGCAACGGTCTGACCGTTGGTGAAGATGATGGCGCGCACGTGCGTGCGGTCTAGGATTCCGTAGCTGTTGCGGCCCAACTGGTTCTCGGCGGGTGTCACATCCACCTTCGCCGCCCCGGCCTTGAGCTGGCCCCTCTGCGGCTGGGCATTTGCCAGCAGGCAGGAACCCGCCAGTATCATCGCGATGATCGTCAGTATTCTTTTCATAGCAGTCTGTATTATTAGCGTGGATAGCAAATGCCCGTAAGCCACAAGCTTGACCATCAGCATTCACTCCGTAAATATAACCAATATATCAGATATTCCGCAGTCCGTCCGGCGGGAGCAGGCTCGGAGTGGACGGATGGCGGATTGGTGGCGGGATGTGAGGAAGGGTTAGTTCGCGCGGAAGAAGAAGTAGAAGGCGGCCCACTTGGTGGGGATGTTCTTGGCGTGGCCGATGGTGCGGTACGAGGCATCCTGAACGGTGCCGTCGCTCTTGACGTGACCAATGGTGCGGTATGAGCCGTCCTGGACCGTTCCGTCGCTCTTGATATAGCCGATGGTGCGGTATGAGGAATTCTGGACAGCGCCGTCACTCTTGATGTAACCGATGGTGCGATAAGAAGCGTCCTGGACCGTGCCGTCGCTCTTGATGTGGCCGACAGTCCTGTAGGACTTGTCCTGAATGGTACCGTCGGACTTGATGTTGGCGATGGTCTGGTAGCTGGAATTGGTGATTGTCTGCGCATAGCCGGGAATGGCTGCGAGTAGCAGAAGCGCAAGTATAAGAGGTTTGAAGTATCTGGACATATCTGTCGGCTTAACAAGTATCTTACCAAAGTTAGGAAAAAACCCGTAACTTAGCGCAACAAAACTAAATACTATGAATATCAGACTCGAGAGACCTGAAGATTACCGCGAGGTGGAGATTCTGACCCGCGAGGCTTTCTGGAACGTCTACCGTCCTGGCTGCACCGAGCATTTCGTGCTGAACCAGTATCGCAGCAACCCTGATTTCATCCCCGAGCTGGACTTCGTGATGGAGGAGGATGGCCGCATCGTGGGTCACGTGATGTTCTCCAAGGCAGGGCTGGTGCTTGCCGACGGCAGCTGCAAGCCTTCCTGGACCTTCGGCCCCATCAGCATCCTTCCGGAATACCAACGCAACGGCAAGGGGCTGCGCCTTCTGCAGCACGCACTCGGCAAGGCCCGCGAGATGGGCATCGGCTTCCTTTGTATGGAGGGCAACATCGACTTTTACAAGCATTCCGGCTTTGATCTTGCGAGCAAACTCAATATACATTACCACTCCGAGCCCAAAGATTCTCCGGTGCCTTTCTTCCTGGCCCAGGAGCTTATCCCGGGCTGGCTCAGGGACAACGGCATAGCCGAAGCCACCTACTGCCCCCCGAAGGGCTACTTCGTCGCCGACGCAGAGCCTGAGGCCTTTGCGGCTTACGAAGCATCGTTCCCTGCCAAGGAGAAAGACCTGCTGCCCGGCCAGCTTCCCCAATTCTGCCAAAGTTGCGGAATGCCGCTGACTTCAAAGGAAGACTGCGGCACCAATGCCGACGGCAGCACAAACTTCGATTATTGCAGATACTGTTTCCAGGATGGCAAGTTCACCCAGGACTTCACGATGGACCAGATGATCGAGTTCTGCTCCGAATTCATCGACGAAGTCAACAAGGGCCTGCCGCAGCCGATGACGAAGGAACAGTATGTACAGATGATGCGAGGCTACTTCCCGATGTTGAAGCGATGGAAAAAGTAAGCAAGAAAAAGAGACACTCCCTTGCGGTGAGGCGCCGCTACGCCGCCATCTGGAGGAATCTGGGCTACAACCCCTGGAAGAGGCCCCGTAAGAAACGCAAGTCCCTCCGGCAGGGCTCCGACACCTTCTACAAGGGTGCTTTCGACTCCATCCCCTTTCTGAACGAAGACGCAAAGCGCACGTTCACGCACTTGCTGCTGCGTCCGGGCTATATGATCCGGGACTACATCGGAGGTAAGCACGACAAGTACCTGGCCCCTTTCACGGCGCTGATCGTCTTCTATGCCTTCTTCGCCTTGATTGCCGCTGTGCTCCAGCCGCTCCAGCAAAAGAAAGATAGGCCGGGTTTCGATATAGATTTTGAACAAATGACTGAGTACGCGCAAAACAATGCCGCACTCATTGCGGTGAACACCGCCAAACTCGTCCAGCGGGGATACATCTTCCTGAACCTCGACCGCTTTCCGGAACAAGTCGACACGCGGGGCGAAGTGGCTTTGGCCGCCCTTGAAGGAAAGGTCAGAAGCCAGGGCATCCCCCTGTTCCTGGGCAAGTTCCTGCTGCTTTGGCTCTCGATGAGCATCGTCCTGCGCAGGCACAATGTCAGTATGTCCGCCGCAGCCGCAGCCGCAGCCTTCGTGCTCTGCCAGTTCAGTTTCTTTATGATCTTCGCAGTGCTCCTCAGTTTCGGTGAAAGCACCTCGATAAACCTCGGAGTGATGGCAGTGCTGCTGACAATCGATTACCATCAGTGGCTCGGCCTGCGATGGCGCAAAAGCATCGGCACAGTGCTCAAAACCGGCCTGTTCTACGGTCTGATGTTCTTCGCAATTATACTGCTGGTCAGCCTGTTGGCAGTCCTTATATCCTGGATTAAATTATAACGGAAACAACCCATAACATTCAAGTTATATGAAAGCCAATACATTCTTTGCCCTCGTCACCGGCCTTGCCGCCGGCGTCGTGCTGGGTATGATGATAGCTCCGGAAAACGGCGAAGAGAACCGCAAGAAATTCCGCAGCAAGGTGGATGAATTCTTCGACAAGTACAGCGGCGAATTCGAGCATTTCAAAGAAGCTGCCGCCGGAGCGGCCGGCGCTGCTGCCGCAGAGCCCGCGGGGGAAGCGGAGGCCCCGGCCGATGAGTGACAGCAACTTCTCCCGTCCGGTCGAGAATCTGGCCAGCGACGCCAAGGGCTATGCAGGAGCCCAGCTCGACAATGTGAAACTCCGTACGGTGAAGGCGTTGTCGTCCGGCACAGGCTCTGTCGTATGGCTTGCCGTCGTACTTATCCTCATCAGCGTACTGGTTCTGACCCTGTCCTTCGCCTTCGTGATGTGGCTGGGCGAAAAGATGGGCAGCTACGCCATCGGGGCCTTCATCGTCTCCGGTGCGCTGCTGGTGCTGCTGGTAATCGTCCTGCTGATGCGCAAAGTGCTGTTCAAGAGCGCATTTATCTCCACCTTCGCCAAGACATTCTTCCCTTCAGGGACAGAGAAAGTCCGCAACCAGAACGACCTTGAAAAGGCCATCCTCCGCAACGAATTGGCAATCAGCCGCCAGGAACTGAAGATGAACCGCAGCTTCAACTCCGCCAGGCAGTTCTACGCCAACCCACGCTTCGTCGCTGACGGAGTGGGTGCCCTGGCCGGCTGGCTGGCTTCCTTGTTCGGGAAGAAGAAGGACGAAGAGTCAAAGGCTGCTGAAGCGAAAGAGACGACCGAAGAAGCAAAAGCTGCCGCAAAAGACTCCGACAATTGATATTCAGAAGTGGATAACGTTTTGCTTTCCCAGATAATTTCCCGCTCCGACCCCACTCAGGTCGCAGGATTGTCGCGCTTTTTCAAGACCGGGCCGGGCCAGTATGGCGAAGGAGACAAATTTCTGGGAATCAAGGTTCCAGTAACAAGGGAGGTGGTAAAAAACTGCTGGCGGACAGTGGGCCAGGCGCAACTGGAGGAATGCATCGCAAGCGAATACCACGAAGTGCGGCTCGCGGCACTGCTGACTCTGGTGGAGATCTTCCGCCACGCACGGCCGGCCGGTGGACCCGAGCGCAGTTCCACCCCCGCCAAAGCGACGACAGCGATGACGAAGGAAGACTGCGTGCGCTTCTACCTCGCCCATACGGAGCGCATCAACAACTGGGACCTTGTAGACCTGAGCTGCTACCCGCTGCTGGGAGAGTGGCTCCTGGACAAGGACCGCACGCTGCTCTACGACCTGGCACGGAACGGGAAAACCCTCTGGGAGCAGCGCATCGGAATGGTGAGTACTATGACCTTCGTGCGGCACGGACAACTGACGGACACTTTCGCCATCGCAGACATCCTGCTGCATCACAGCCACGACCTTATCCACAAAGCAGTAGGATGGCTCCTGCGCGAGGCCGGCAAGAAAGACAAGCCTGCACTGACCGCATACTTGCTGGAACCGGAGCCCGACAGCCCCGGCCCACGCTATGCGACGATGCCGCGGACGATGCTCCGCTACGCGATTGAAAAATTTCCCGAAAGCGAACGCCAGGCCTTTCTCACCGGTCAAGCCTGAGAATCCCTCTCTGCAGTCTAATGCTTGAAAATAGCGGCGAGGCCGAAGGCGAGCAGGAAGCCGAGGGCGAGGATGCCTAACATTATGGCGCTGCCCTTCATCCCTTTCACCATCTGCTTGTCGACTTCCGGATTCTCGACGGTGTGGAACTTTCGCTGTCTGAGCAACAAAATCGTAGCAACGACGACAAAGACGAAATACAGCCCGCCCAAGATGGCCATAAACAAGCTGCCGTCAGAAATACCCATATAAGTCCATAAAGCAGCCATCAACAGATAGATACAATACATCACCATCTGCGCCTTGAACTGTTTTTTAGTAATGCCCTTATTATCCATTATTCTGAGTATTTTTTACCTGGGATGAAACGATTCACGCTCTGGCAGTAGCGCTCATACTCGGGATACTTGCCGCTGCTGATTTCTTCGGCCAGAGACGAGCTGCCCTGGAACAGAACGACAAGCAGCAGCGCCCCGATGACGCTCCAGTTTACGATGCCTATGCCGGCACCGATGGAGAATATATAGAAGCACACCCAGATGCTCTGCTCCGCAAAATAATTGGGATGACGGCTGCGACTCCACAAGCCGTTAGTATTGAAGCCCTTGTTGTAAGGGGCCGGCAAGTCTGCAAGCTTGCGTCCTTCGGCCAGCATAGCGTGCTTGCGGGTCTGGAAGGCCCACTGCTGCTCGTCGGCGACTGTCTCCCAGATGATGAAGCCGAGCATCAGCACCGCAGCCACGCAATCCACCCATCCGAATGGAGCGTCGGACCGCATTGCCACCAAGGCCGGGAAAGTTGTCATAAGCACCAGAGCATTCTGGTATATCGAGATGAAGCCGAGGTCGAACAGAGCCCAGGCCCAGCGTTTGTTCTTGAAAGTCGGGCCAGAGCGCACCACCTCCCAGCGGTAGTCCTCCTCCCCTTCCCAGAACTTCAGCCTGTAAGCACCTTTGCGTGCGAAGTTGAAAGTCAGGCGGATGCCCCACAGTGTCGCGAGGACGGCCATCACCACCAGCCTCGGACTCATACCGCCCTTGGCGGCGATGACCCAGGTGTAGGCGATGGGCAGCAAGCTCCAGAGCTTGTCCATCTGGCTGTTGTTGCCGGTGGCCTCACCCACGATGAAACAGAAGGCAGCGCTGCAGCCGGCGATGATAAGAAGGACCTTGAGCGCCTCCATCTGCGAAGCGTCAAGCATAGGACCGACTGTGAAATACAGAATCGGACAGACAATGATGGACAGGCCGAGAAGGGTCGCCATCAGTGGAATATTCAGTTTTTTCATAGTTAGAACAGGTTCATACAGGTTATTTGGAGGCCTCGTCGCTGCCGATCCACGTAAGCTTGCGCCAGATGGTTTCCAGTGGACCGCGTTTATGCTTGCGGGCCCACAGACGGAGCAACAATATCTGGAAGACTACGATGCCGATGCCCGCCAGGAAAGACCAGGTAGTTCCGAGGACATTGTTGAGGGCCAGGCCCCAACCGTAGAATATGAAGCAGCCGAGAACTGACGACAACAAGTAGTTGGTCAGCGACATACGGCCGAAGAAACAAATGTGTGACAAGCTCTTGCGGAAGCCGTCGAAGCGATACCAGAGCAGCACGACACCCGACACGATCAGCATCAGGATGGCAAGGTTGTAAAGCGGATGCAGCAGGGCGTCCCCCTCGCCGAAACTTATTGAGCCACGGGCCCAGTGTCCCAGAATCGAGCCAGCAATGACAGCAGCGGCTGACACCGTCAGCACTATGCGCCACACCTTGCGGTGGTTGCCTTCATCGTAGAACAGCCTCAGACGGCCGAACAGGATGCCGAGGAAGAACAGCCCGAGGGTCTGAGTCATACGGCCCTTGCCGATGAACCAGAGCAGGGACGTCAGGAAACCGTAGCGGAGGCTGGCACCGGCACATTCGAAGAAGTTGCCGTCAATGGCGGCACGGCCCATAGTCATATAGTATTTGCCCATCGCGGAGATATCGGGTTTCCATCCGCTCAGCAGGCTGTAGATCTCGATGGGCTGCACCAGCAGGAAGATGGTGACGGCCCAGAGCACGGGCGTGGACAGGTATCCTGCCGGAATCATCAGCAGGCCGAGCAGAGCGTAGAAAGTGAGGATATCGCCATTGTAGAACGTCATATTGATGACGCCGAAGCAGAACAGCAGCACCATACGCCACGCAAAGCGCAGCGAGAAGTCCCTGCCCTTCTGCTCCTGGTTGTCCCTCATAATGAAGAAACTCAGGCCGAACAGCAGAGCGAAGATGCCGTACATCTTGCCGGACAGCAGGACAGTCAGCAGGTTGAACACGAAACCGTCGCACGGGAGCGACAGCGAAGGATGCGCCGAGCCCAGGTTGAAATGCTCGACGGAGTGGTACAGGATGATGCCGACAACAGCTATGCCCCTGAGGGCGTCGGCAACTTCGATACGGCTGTTTCTTAGCCCTTTAGTCTTATACATCGCAACGAATGGTGGAACCGGGACCTGCTATGAATACAGGAACCTCTTGATACTCATCTTAGGTGTCTTCTCGAAAGGTTTGTCCTGAAGCTCTACCTTGGCCAGCTGGCTGTACATCGGCAGCACCTTGTTGGCGCCCTTACGGATAGCTTCGGCAAAGTCTGCAAGTCCCTCCTCGGTGCCGGGCAGATTGTTCTGGTCGGGATATACCAGCGCGACAAGCTTGCCCGCGCGGTCTACCACCACGCTCTCAGCCACACCAGGCTGGTTGTTGACCATAGCCTCAACCTCTTCGGGATATATGTTCTGGCCGTTGGCCGAAAGGATCATACTCTTGCTGCGGCCGCGGATGAAGACGTTGCCGTCGGCATCCATCGTGCCGAGGTCTCCGGTGCGCAGCCATCCGTCTTCGGTGAAAGCGCCGGCGCTGGCCTCTTCATTCTTGTAATAGCCGAGGCATACGCTCTGGCCGCGAGCCTGGATCTCACCTGCTACGTGCTCGGGATCTTCAGAGTCTATGCGGATCTCTACGATGTCGATGGCGCGGCCGCAGGAACCCTGGACATACTCCTGCCACGGGCGGTAAGCCAGCAGCGGGCAGGCCTCTGTCATACCGTAGCCTACTGTGTAAGGGAACTTGATGGCACGGAACCACTTCTCAACCTCGGGATTGAGCGGAGCGCCGCCCATAATGAACGAAGCGACATTCCCGCCGAAGGCATTGTAAAGACCGTCCTTGATCTTCTTGAAGATAATCTGACGCACGCCGGGGATGGCTGTCAGCACTTTCACTGCAGGCTTCTCCACGACGGGTTTGATCTTGCTCTTGTATATCTTCTCCATCACCAGCGGCACGGTCACCAGCAGGTGAGGTTTATAATCGGCATAGGCTTTGAGCAGGACAGCCGGGGTCGGGGTCTTGCCCAGCCAGTACATACTGCAGCCGTTGCATACCTGGTACATAAACTCGATCATCAGACCGTACATATGGGCCATAGGCAGCATAGTCACCATATTGAAGTCAGGCTTGATGGGCATCCAGCGGTTGCAGTAGTCTATCATCGCACTCATATTGCGGCGGGACAGCATCACACCCTTCGGATTGCCGGTAGAACCTGAGGTATAGTTGATGATTGCGAGTTCGTCCATATTGTCGGTGGCATAATTGAGGTCGTCGGGACCGAGGCCCTTCGGATATTTGGCGGCATAGGCAGCCTCCATACCATCGAACGCCTCTTTGACCTTGTCGTCAGCCGCGAAGAGCAGTTCCCACTTCTCGATGTTGACGGCGAAACGCAGTTTGGGCATAGCCTTGACGTCCATCTTCGCCCATTTGGCGCCGGTGGTGAAAAGGCCAACACTGTCTGAGTGATCTACGAGGTTGCAGACGCTGTCAGGGGTGAAATCGAAGAGGATGGGCACTGCCACGGCACCGTAGGTGTTGATGCCGAGGAACACCATTCCCCAGCGGGCGCAGTTATGGGCGCATATAGCCACTTTGTCTTCCTTGGGCCTGATGCCGGCTGCAGTCATAAACAGGCTGAGTTTTTCGATGCGGACAGCCATCTCGCCGAAGCTGTAGCTCTCGCCCCCGACGTCGTTGAGGGCCTTTTTGTCCCAGAATCTGCGGACTGAGTCCTGAAGACTCGCAATGTAGTGAGGATATTCTGTTACCATAATAGTTTAGGTTTTTCAAGTACAATAACTTTGCAAGATACGCAAAAAAGCGGATTATTGCTAACTTTCGCCGCCAAAGAATCCAACAGATGAATCTGAAACACACCCTTATATGCGCCTTCGCCGCGACGATGATGCTGGCAGGCTGCAAGAACAACTCCGGCCAGAGCGGCGTCCAGAGCACAAATACAGGCGTCGCCGAACAGACATCAGAACGTCCTTCGGATGGTCCTGGGACTTCTTTCAGTCCCGTATCATACGTCGATCCCTTCATCGGTACCGACGGAATGGGCCACACCTTCCCGGGAGCCTGCGTGCCTTTCGGCGGAGTTCAGGTCAGTCCTGACACCGACACCATACCTCACAATGTCGCCGGCAAATACCAGAGCGAGGTCTACTCCCTCTGCGCAGGATACCGCTACAGCGACAACACCATCACCGGCTTCTCCCACACCCATCTGAGCGGCACCGGCCACTCTGACCTCGGAGACGTGCTGCTGATGCCGACTGTCGGCACTCTGCGTCTCAACCCGGGGACAGCCGCCCTGCCTGAAGACGGCTACCGAAGCCGCTTCAGCCACGACAGCGAGACCGCGACGCCAGGTTACTACGCCGTTACACTGTCTGACTACGGTATACGCGCCGAAGTCACCGCCACGACCCGCACCGCCCGTCACCGCTACACCTTCCCCTCCCCGGATTCCGAGCGCCATCTGGTGGCCGACCTGTCGCACGGCATCTACAACTATGAGGGCAAGACCCTCTGGGCCAGCGTCCGTATGCACGGCGACAACCTGCTCACGGGCTACCGCATCACCCAGGGCTGGGCACGCGAGCGCTATACCTATTTCGCAATACGGTTCTCCAGACCTGTAAAGGAATATGGATACAAAGAAAGCGTCCCCTCCGCCTACAACGGTTTCTGGAGGAAGTTCAAGGTGAACCGCAACTTTCCCGAGATGGCCGGTCGCGGCATCGTCTGCTGGTTCGACTTCGACTGGGACGGAGCCTCCGACAACACTCTGGAAGTGGAAGTGGCCCTCAGCTCTACTTCCGCAGAAGGAGCCCTGAAGAATCTGGCAGCGGAGGCTGACGGACGAAGTTTCGACGAGATTGCAGAAGCAGCCGCAGCCGACTGGAACCGCGAACTCGGCAAACTCTCGGCCACCGGCTCTGACGACCAGCTGCGTATGCTCTACACCTCTCTTTACCACACGATGATCAATCCTTCAATATACAGCGACGTGGACGGAGCCTACCGCGGCCTGGACGGAGAAATCCACCACAGCGGCGACAGTGACAACTACACCGTCTTCTCCCTTTGGGACACATACCGTGCCGAGCATCCCCTGCTCCTGCTGATGCATCCCGGCCGCGCCCACGATATGGCTGCGTCGATGCTCGAACACCAGCAGCAGAGCGCCCACGGCCTGCTCCCCATCTGGTCCCTGATGGGCAACGAAGGATGGTGTATGAGCGGTTACCACGCGGTGTCAGTGCTCAGCGACGTAGTGGCCTACGATCTTGAAGCCCTCAAGAACGGTCCCAGCCTCGCCACCCAGCTGGCATTCGGCGCGACTGTCGCCAAGGAAGGACAGCAGATCAGCCCCAGGAGCTGCCTTGAAGCAATGACCGCCACTGCCACGGTGCCTTATCTTGAGGGCCTGGGAGCATACATCGAGAAGGGCTACGTGCCGCTGGAGTCATCATCCACCGGAGCTTCCACCACCCTTGAATACGCTTACGACGACTGGACCATCTACCGCACGGCAGAGCGTCTCGGGCAGAAGGAAACAGCCGAGACATACCGACAGCGCGCGCTGAACTACCGCAATCTCTTCGACGGCGTCAGTCCCTACGCAAGGGCCCGTCACGCCGACGGCAGCTGGAAGACCCCTTCAGACCCGCGCCAGACCTACGGCGAAGGCTTCATCGAGGGCAATTCCTACAATTTCTCCTTCCACGTCCCGCACGATGTCGAGGGCCTCATCTCCCTGATGGGCGGTGAGCAGCGCTTCCTCGGCATCCTCGACACCCTCTTCCGCGAGCCTCTCGCCCCTGAATACTACGCCGACAACGAAGACATAGAGGCTTCCTGCCTCATAGGCGGCTATGTTCACGGCAACGAGCCGTCCCACCACATCCCCTACCTCTTCCAGTGGACTGCAGAGCCCTGGAGGACAGCGTACTGGATCAGGGAAATAATGAACCGTATGTATGTCCCCAGACGGGACGGCCTGGGCGGCAACGACGACTGCGGGCAGATGAGCGCCTGGTACATCTTCTCGGCTATGGGCTTCTACCCTGTCTGCCCCGGCAGCGGAGAATACGTCCTCGGAGCGCCCTATCTGCCTGAGATGTCCCTCAACCTGGACAACGGCAAGACCTTCACCGTCAAGGCTCCGGGAGTCAGCGACGAGGCCCGCTACGTCAAGGCCGTGAAGCTCAACGGCAAGCCCTACAGCAAACGCTTCCTGACCCAGGAGGACATCCTGGACGGCGGCGTGCTGGAGTTCGAGATGACCGACAGCCCCGCACAGCAGGCTGCTCCCGCCCCTGAAGACCTTCCCTACTCACTGTCCCGTGTTTTGTAAAAAATCCGTATCTTAGTGTTTTGCTACGAAAGCGGCAGCTATGAAGACATCTTACTACACAGTAGCGGAGCATCTTTTCTCGGTGGTGGCTCAGGACAAAATCCTGGCCGCTATGCGCAATTACGAACCGTTCCGAACGGCTGCCGTGGAAGACTCCCCCTCCCTGCTTTTCCGCCTGAGGGTCGACGACGCCCCCGGCGTGAAATACATCGAGGAGACCCGCCAGGACGAGGAAGGCCAGGTGATAGTGTGCGGCCACACCGGCCTGCACGAGCCTGTCTTCGAGTTTATCTGGGACGGGCGCACCGCCGGCTGGCTGGTATGCACCCAGGACTACCGCGAAGGCACTCTCCACCTCAGCGGCCATCTGGTCAAGGCTGCTCTTGACAACGCGCTGATGGTTCTGTTCGCGATGGCTTCGTCGGTCCGCAGCACCGCACTGTTCCACTCTGCAGTAGTGAGCTATCAAGGCAAGGGCTATATGTTCCTCGGCCGCAGCGGCACCGGCAAAAGCACCCACGCCAGCCTGTGGAGACGCTACATCGAAGGCACTGAGCTGATGAACGACGACAACCCCGCCGTGCGCATCCGTCCCGACGGCACTGCAATGGTCTACGGCACGCCCTGGAGCGGCAAGACGCCCTGCTACCGCAACGTCAGCTGCCCTGTCGGCGGCATCGTACTGCTCAGTCAGGCGCCGTATAACGAAATAAAGAGGCTGAAGGGCATCGAGGCATACGCAGCCGTTATGCCGAGCATATCAGGAAAGCGCTGGGACAGATCCATCGCAGACGGCCTCCACGAAACCGAAAACGAACTTGCAGGCAAGGTGCCGGTATGGCATCTGGACTGCCTTCCCGACGAGGCTGCTGCCCAATTGTGTAAAAAAAGCATCACTGAATGACAGACGCCGTCATCATAAGGGAAGCGGTGAAGCTGGTGGATGACGGAGTGAGCGTGACCTTCCCCGTCAAAGGGAGGAGTATGATTCCCTTCATCGTCGGGGGCAGGGACAGTGTCATCCTGCAGAAGCCGGGCAGCCTGGAGCCCGGGCTGGTGGTGCTGGCCGAGATTTCCCCGGATCATTTCGTGCTGCACCGCATCATAGACATATCGCCGGACGGGATGAAGATAACCCTGATGGGTGACGGCAATGTGAGGGGTACAGAGACCTGCACGCCCTCTACGGTGCTGGCCCGCGCCACCCACGTAGTGGATACCGAAGGACGCATAATCCCGCTCGAGTCGGAAGCCCGGCTTAGAAGGGCGAGACTCTGGCGCAGGCTGCTGCCGCTGCGCAGGTACCTGCTTGTAATAATGAGAAGGACAATTAAAAAATACGCATAGATATGAAAATCAAGAAAGGATTTGTGCTGCGCGAAGTCTGCGGCCAGAACGTAATCGTCGGAGAAGGCCTAGAGGCCATAAATTTCGGCCGTATGCTGAGCCTGAACGACACTGCCGCCTGGATCTGGAAAGAAGCTATGAGGCAAGGCGAATTCACCGCCGACACCCTGGCCGTGGCGATGTGCGAAGAATATGACGTCACTCCCGAGCGCGCACTGGCCGACATCAAGGCCACTCTTGAGCAGTGGCTCGACCTCAAAGTCATCGAATAGTTCCTACCCTGTATGAAGTACACCGGCTGGATATGGAGGAACTCGCGGTGCATCCGCTGGAGTATGCTGGCGCGCATCGTGGCCGGGACTGCCCAGGTGGCGTTCGGCCTGCTGATGGTGTGGCTCAGCCGCCGCTTCATCGACGAGACCATAATCAGCGGCACCGCCCGGGACGTGACCGTTATGATCCTGTGGCTGGTGCTGACGGTTGTAGGCAGGGTGCTCTGCCGGCAGGTCGCATACCTGCTCACCACGGCAGCTGGAGTCCGCCTGACCAACAAGCTGCGCCTGCGTATGTACAGCAGCCTTTTCCGCCGTCAGCTATACTCAGGCAAAGACATCCATTCCGGCGACGTGAGCTACCGTCTCACCAAGGACATCACAGAAGTCAGCAACACGATGACCGACACCATCCCTCTGATCCTCGTCACAGTCATCCAGCTCACGGGCGCTTTCCTGCTGCTGCGGTACTTCGACCGCTGGCTGGCCTGGGCCCTGCTGATCCTGACTCCTTTCGTCATCATCCTCACCAAGTTCGCCGGCCGCAAACTCCGCCAGATGACGCTGGACATCCGTCAGGACGAAAGCCGCATCCAGATGCACGTCCAGGAAGGCAGCGAGAACAACGCCGTGCTCCGCGCGATGGGCAGCGAGGAGTGGATCACCGACCGGCTCGACACAATGCAGCAGCAGCTCAAGGGAGACGTAATGCGCCGCACCCGTTTCACGATAGCGATGCGGACGGCAATGGGCCTGACCTTCGGGCTCGGCTACCTGCTGGCTTTCGTATGGGGAGGCCTGCAACTGCGTAACGGAGCCATCACATTCGGTATAATGACCTCTTTCCTTCAGCTGGTAGGACAGATCCAGCAGCCGGTGCTGTCCATCCTCAATATGGGTTCCCAGCTGTTCCACTCTGCAGCCAGTATGGACCGTCTGATGGAGCTCGAAAGCCTCGGCAACGCACCCGAGGAAAGTATGCTCCACCCCACCCTCTCCGGCCTGCGCTTCGACGGCGTCAGCTTCCGCTACGAGGACGGCGACCGCCAGCTGTTCTCCGGCTTCAGCCACGATTTCGCGCCGGGCAGCAAGACCGCGCTTATGGGCGAGACAGGAGCCGGCAAGACTACCCTCTTCCGCCTTATGCTCGGTTTCATCAAGCCCGACAGCGGCAGCATAAGCCTCTACGGCAGCGACGGCTCAGTGCCCGTCGGCGCCGAGACCCGGCCAGACTTCGTCTATGTGCCCCAGGGCAATACGCTGATGAGCGGCACCATCCGCTTCAACCTGCAGGTAGCTGATCCCAAGGCTGACGACATGCAGCTGGAGGAGGTGCTGCACGTGGCTTGCGCCGACTTCGTCAAAGATCTTCCGGAAGGCCTCGACACCACTCTTGGAGAGCGCGGCAGCGGCCTCAGCGAAGGTCAGGCACAGCGCATCGC
Source organism: uncultured Bacteroidales bacterium (assembly GCA_947169015.1). Classification (GTDB taxonomy): domain Bacteria; phylum Bacteroidota; class Bacteroidia; order Bacteroidales; family UBA932; genus Equibacterium. The sequence continues at coordinate 23,554 of CAMVOD010000004.1, forward strand.
GATAGCCCGCGGCCTGCTGCGCCCCGGCTCCGTGCTCCTGCTGGACGAGATCAGCTCGTCGCTCGACGCCGACACCGAAAGCGAACTCTACCGCCGCCTCTTCGCCTACCGTCCTTCGAAGACTATGATCTTCATCACCCACCGCGCCGGCGTCACCGGCCTATGCGACTCGGTCATCACCCTCTGACCGCTTGCATTGTCCCCATATTTTTGTATCTTTACAGATTAACAGCGTACTGTGCTGTGTATTACCGGCAATAATCCTAAACAATAACCAAAGTATGAAAAAACTACTGACTTCGCTTCTGCTCATCGCCTGCGTATTTTCCGCAGCCGCCCAGGAAGCAGAAAAATCTGAAATCATCAAAACCGGCCTGAACTTCGGCCCTCTGCCAGCAGTCGGCTACTCTTCCGACCTCGGCTGGCACTACGGCGCCCTCTCAGACATCTACTGGTACGGCGACGGCTCGACCTATCCCGAATATATGTGGAAAGCAAACGTCGAGATTTCCAAGTATTCCAAGGGTAACACTGTCCTGCACAGCTTCTTCGACAGCAAATACTTGATCCCCGGCTTGCGCGTTTCCGCAGCCGTTTCGTGGTTCGGCAACAAAACCACCAACTTCTACGGCTTCAACGGCGCCTCTTCAGCCTATCTTCCCGAGCTCGACAAGATCAATGAGGCCGGCCAGGGCTTCTATCTTATGAGACGCGACATCTTCCGCGTACAGACCTGCTTCCAGGGTCAGTTCGGAGAAAGCAACTGGGGATGGGCCGGCGGCCTCACCTTCTGGAGCATCAAGACCGGCCACGCCGTGAACGATGGTCTCAACTACGCCAACGACTTCTCTCTCTACGACCTTTACGTAGCCAACCAGGTGATCCCCGCAGCCGAGAAAGACGGCGGCAAGCACCTCGAACTCAAGGCTGGCGTCGTATATGACACCCGCGACCACGAGAACAACCCTACCCGCGGTACCAACCTCGAGGTCTATATGTTCGGAAGCCCCGACATCATCTCCAAGCACGACAACAGCTACCTCAAGCTGGCCGTACACTTCAAACAGTTCTTCCCTCTCGTCAGTGACCGTCTGGTATTCGGCGCCCACCTGGCATATCAGGGCCTCATCGCCGGCAACGCTCCTTTCTATATGCTGCAGACCATCCAGTCCATCAATATGAAGCAGATCAACACCGAAGGTCTCGGCTCTACCTGCACCCTCCGCGGTACGGTGACCAACCGTCTGCAGGGCAACGGCTATGCCTGGAGCAACTTCGAACTCCGCTGGAGCTTCGCCAAGTTCCGCTGGATCAACCAGAACTGGACCCTCGCCCTCAACCCGTTCTACGATATGGGTATGGTAGTGCAGCCCTACCGTCTCGAGCAGATGAAGCTCATCGGCAATACATTCTACACAGGCAAGGCTGAGAAGCTCCATATGAGCGCCGGTGCAGGCCTGCACGTGATTATGAACCAGAACTTCAACATCAACTTCGAGTTCGGCAAGTGCCTCGATCCCAACGACGGCACAGGCCTCGGCATCAACATCGGTCTGAACTACATCTTCTAAGCCTATGAAACAACTTCTGAATGCAGCATTGCTGCTGTTTGTGGCGTTCAGCTTGACCAGCTGCCTCGCCGGTAAGTTTATGTGCAACTACGCGCTCAAGCCCACCCCTCACGGAGTCGACGACATCGAGCGCACCCGTCATAAAGCAGACTCGCTGCTCGCAGGCAGCACTGCGTGGTACGACAACCTCAAGGCCCAGGGCGTACTCAAGGACATCTACGCCGACGGTTACAACGGCAAGAAGGTTCACGCGGTATACGCTCCCGCAGCAGACCCTGCAAACGCCAACGGCACCGCAGTAGTAGTCCACGGCTACACCGACAACCACTTCGTATTCCTCTACCTGGTGCGTATGTACCGCGACGTGCTCAACTACAACGTGATGGTTCCCGACCTGCAGTACCACGGCTACTCGGAGGGCGACGCAGTCCAGATGGGCTGGTTCGACCGCTTCGACGTGGAGATGTGGGCTGACAAGGCACACGACATCTTCAAGAACGACTTCACGGTTGTCCACGGCGTGTCTATGGGCGCTGCCACCACTATGATGATGAGCGGCGACAACCTGCCCGACTACATCAAGGCTTTCGTCGAGGACTGCGGCTACAGCTCAGTTTGGGACCAGTTCGCATCCAACCTCAATGACACTTTCCACCTGCCGCCGTTCCCCATCCTGAACAGCGCCAACATAGTCTGCAAGAAACGCTACGGCTGGGACTTCAAGGAGGCCTCTTCTGTCAACCAGCTGGCCAAGTCATACCTTCCGATGCTCTTCATCCACGGCGATGCGGACGACTTCGTGCCGTTCTCTCACCTGCAGAAGAACTACGATGCCAAGACAGCCGGTTACAAGGAAATGTGGGTAGCTGAAGGCGCAGTACACGCCAACGCATACGCAAAGCACCCCGAGGAATACACCCGCCGCGTATCAGAATTCCTCCGGAAAGTCAAACTTATGGAGTCCGAAGGGCTCGACAATATCCGATGAAAACAAAGTTTATCTTACTTCTCTCCCTGCTGGCAGTAGTGTCCTGCACCACTCCCAAGCAGCGCAGTTCCACTGAGATGCAACTTCCCACAATGGGCTGGAGTTCCTGGAACACCTACAGTGTCAACATCTCCGACTCGCTCATTATGAGCCAGGCAGATGCGATGGCTTCTTCTGGTCTGGCAGACGCCGGCTACAACCACATCAACATCGACGACGGCTATTTCGGAGGCCGCGACCCGCAGACTGGACAGCTGCTGATCCATCCTACCCGCTTTCCCAACGGAATGAAGAAAGTCGTTGACCACATCCACTCCCTTGGCCTCAAGGCGGGCATCTACAGCGACGCCGGAGCCAACACCTGCGGCAGCTACTACAACCGCGACACCATCGCCCGCGGAGTGGGCCTCTACGGCCACGACCAGCAGGACGCCGACTTCTTCTTCAAGGAGCTGGGCTTCGACTTCATCAAGGTAGACTTCTGCGGCGGCAACGCCCCCCAGAACTCAGACCGCCTGGCCCTCGACCCGCAGGAGCGCTACACCGCCATCCGCCGCGCCATCGACAACACCGGCCGCAGCGACGTGCGTCTGAACGTCTGCCGCTGGGACTTTCCCGGCGTGTGGGTGCGTGACGTAGCCATCTCGTGGCGAATGAGCCACGACATCGGCGACCGCTGGCAGTCAGTGAAGAGCATCATCGGCCAGAGCCTCTACCTGTCGGCTTACGCCGGAGGCGGGCACTACAACGATATGGATATGCTGGAGGTAGGCCGCTCTATGAGCTCGGAAGAAGATAAGACCCACTTCGGAATCTGGTGCATAATGTCTTCTCCCCTGCTTATCGGCTGCGATATGACCACACTTCGCTCCGAGGCCTTCGACCTGCTCACCAACCGCGACCTCATCGCCCTCGACCAGGACCCTCTGGGCCTGCAGGCTTACGTAGTCCAGCACATCGGTGAGACTTACGTGTTTGTGAAAGACATCGAGGAGCGCTTCTCAGGCGTCCGCGCAGTGGCCTTCTACAATCCTGCCGACGAGCCCTGCCATATGGGCATCGACCTCAAGGACCTTGACCTGGCAGGCGGAGCGCAGGTACGCGACCTGTTCGAGCGCAAGGACATCGGCACGGTCATAGACCGTCTTGAAGCCGACGTTCCGGCCCACGGCACCCGCATCTACCGCCTTGCCGCAAAGCAGCGTCTGGAACGCGTCCGTTACGAAGCCGAGACCGCCTGGCTCAGCGACTACCAGGAACTCTACAACAACCAGGCTTTCCAGACTGCAACCTACACTCCGATGGAGGGCTGCTCCGGCGGCGTGGCTGTCACCAAACTCGGTTTCAAGCCCACCAACGACATACAGTGGCGCGACATCTGGAGCCCCAAGGGCGGTGAATACAAGCTCACCCTGCGCTGCCTGACCAACGAACCTCGCGGCAATATGATCTACCTGTCCGACAATCCGGACAACGCCCGTCAGGTCAGGATAGCCCCCGACACCGAATGGCAGGACGTTGAAGTCACAGTGAACCTCAAGCCCGGCCTGAATACCATCAGGATCGCCAACGACCGCAGCGGTATTCCGGATATCGACTATATGGAACTCCAGCCGCTGAGATAGCCGGCCGGTTTTCAGATAAAACTAACGAGAAACCGTTGCCAGGAATTTCTGGCAGCGGTTTTTTATGTTCTCCTTGAGCTTGTCGCCGTACCAGCGGATTTCGAAGGTGTGGTAGCAGCCGTCCTTGAAATAAGGCTTCCAGGCGTAGCCGGTGCCCTTGAAACCGTCCACAAGCAGCAGCTTGGTCTCCTGGTCCAGCGTCACTGTGAGGGTGTCGAAAAGCACCGCAGGAGTCGAGTCGGTCACCCAGTTGACAGGGTTGATGGCCACCGCGTTGCCCTCGCTGACCAGCGGTGTGGCATCCTCGGGATCCTCGACGGAATTGTAGCAGATGGTGACGCCTGTGTCGTCCGCTCCGGTCGCAGGGACTATCGACGTATAGTCGGCCACTTCTTCGGCAGTGATCTTCCAGCCGAGGACGTATGCAGCGACCATCCGCTCGTGCAGGCTCTCCGGCAGCTCCTTGAGCAGCTCCACGAGGGCCTGTCCGCCCTGGCTGAAGCCGGCCAGAACAAAGGGCCTGCCTTCGTTATAGTTCTGGATATAATAGTCGAATGCGGCGGAGACATCCTCCATAGTCAGGGGGAAGCGGTCAGCTATCAGCTGATTGTCAAGATAAGTCTCCATCGTTATCTGGCGGTAATACGGCGAGTAGAAGTTAAGGTCGCCGGACAGGATACGGTCCACCCCTTCCATCTCCTGCGTCAGGCCCGGGCAGGCCGTCGAATCGGAACCCCACGAATAGTGGACGGCGGCTCCGTCCCTCTCATAGTCGAATGTGGAGGTAGAACAGATGTAGAACAGGTCCACGTCCCCGCCCCTGTCGGCGATGTACCACGCCTCGGGGCTGTTGTAATCCGGGGCCGGCGGAATCGTCTCCTTGTGTGTCGTGCAGGCGGCCAGGGCCAGCAGTGCGGCCAGTATCAGAGCTTTTTTCATCAGATCAGCGTTTTTCCTCCTTCATTGTCAGGCCCATAAAGAAAATTGACAGCAGGCAGGCGGCTATCAGCAGCACGAAGGTCCAGCTCCATCCGGCTTTCTGGGCCACGAGGCCGATCACCGTGTTGGCCAGCAGGAAGGTGCCGAGAAAATAACCGAAGAAGCCTGTCAGGCCCGCTGCCGTGCCGGCCGCGTTCTTCGGGGCGAGGTCCAGCGCCTGCACTCCGATTAGCATCACCGGCCCGTAGATGAAGAAGCCGATGCCGATAAGGCAGATGATGACCACCGTCAGGTTGTCGATGAACGCCCAGTAGAGGATCACGAACACCATCACCAGCGACATAAACAGGATGGTCGGAAGGGCTCTCTTGCCCTTGAAGAGGTGGTCGGACAGCCAGCCGCAGAGCAGCGTGCCGGGAATGGCCGCGAACTCGTATGCGAAATATGCCCAGCCTGCGCTCTTGAGGTCGATGCCCTTCTCGGTCAGGATGGTCGGCGCCCAGTCGAGGCAGCCGTAGCGCACCATATAGACGAAGGCGTTCGACAGGGCGATGAACCACAGGAACTTGTTGTTGAGGACGTGCTTGAAGAATATCTCTTTGGCGGTGAGGGTCTGCTCGTGCTTCTCGGAGTAGTTCTTGGGATAATCGTTGCGCCAGGCCTCTACTGACGGCAGGCCGCAGGACTGGGGCGTGTCGCGCAGCAGCACGTAGGCCAGCAGGGCGATGAACAGGGCCACCGCAGCGGGGAACGCGAAGGTTCCGATGAGGAAGTAGAGCTCTTCGTGAGTGCCGTAGAACCAGCTGCCGAACCAGGCTGCGCCATATGTGGCCATAGGGCCTACGAGGGCTCCGCCGACATTGTGGGCGCAGTTCCAGATGCTCATCTTGGTGCCTCGCTCGCCGGGAGAGAACCAGTGGGTCATCACACGGCCGCAGGGAGGCCAGCCCATACCGTTGAACCAGCCGACCAGGGCGTTCAGCACGCCCATCACCAGTATCGCCAGACCTTTGTTCTCAGCGCCTATGAACTGGATGGGAACTATCATAAAGCACATCGAGATGGCGGTCAGGATCAAGCCCATAGGCAGGAACACGCGGGCGTTGGATCGGTCGGACACGCTTCCGTTCAGGAATTTAGAAAGGGCGTATGCGGCGGCGTTGAGACCCAGCACGAAGCCGAGCTCAGTCTTCTGGAAGCCCAGCGGCACCATAGCCGGGATGGCCATAGAGAGGTTTTTGCGGACCAGGTAGAATCCGGCGTAGCCTATGAAAGCGCCGATGAACACCTGCAGCCTCAGACGTTTGTACTTGGCGTCGGCCTCGGGGCCGGTCTGTGCAGGCTTATATTCGGGTTGCTTGAGGAATTTAAGCATTATCTTACTGTTTGGATGAGTATGTCAGGATAGTTGGAGATGATGGCTTCCACACCGCAGTCTACGAGGTGGCGCATCATTTCGGGGTTGTCGACGGTCCAGGGGACGACGCCGATGCCGTGGCTGTGGCACCACGCCACATTCTCAGGAGTCACGACGCTGGCCTCGGGACTCCACCATTGCGGCTTGAAGTCGAGGTTCCCGAGCAGGTTCTCGATGTCTCCCCCTTCTTCGGCTTCAGTAAGATATGAAAGGGTCAGCTGCGGCCACTTGGCGTGCATATAGTTCAGGGCGCGGGTATCGAAGCACTGCACGATGAGACGGTCGCCCAGGTTCTTGGACAGCAGCAGCGGCACGCAGGTGTCGCAGAAGACCTTATAGTCGGGCCAGAGAGTTCCCTCTCCTTCGCCCGGCCACGACTTGATTTCGATGTTGTAGTTCACGGGCTTAAGGCCTATCTCCTTCGCATAAGCCTCGCTCACGTCTATAAGCTCGCTTGCAAGGGGCTTCACCTCGTGGATTTTCTTCTGCGTCGGCCAGCGGGTCACCGTCCTGAGTCCTACCTCGTATTTTGCGATGCTGTCGTAGGACATCGTGTAGAGGTATTCCTTCGGCTCGTCATCCATCACGGGAGTCCCGTCGGGACGGATGGAGTAGCGGGGATGGAAATAACTGTCGTGGGAGACGACGACATCGCCGTCCTTCGACAGCTGCAGGTCGAACTCGAGAGTATTGACGCCCAGGTCGAGGGCGTTCTTCATTGCGGAAATCGTGTTCTCAGGCATCAGCCCGGCGCCTCCGCGGTGCGCCTGGACGTCTATTGCGGGTTTGTGTGAGCACGCAACCATAAGCGCGCAAGCCATAATCAGAAGTATTTTTTTCATAGGTAAGGTGGTTCAGATTTGTATCACGCTAAGATAGCATTTTTGCGCGTGATTTGCAATCGTCTGAGCCAAAGCTTAAAACATAAAGCCATCCTTACATCCTGTTCTTGGAATCGCTGCCGGCGCCGGTGCCGCGATACTTGCTCTGGGCGGCGTTGAAGATGTAGCGGACAGAGAACTTGACAAGCTGAGTGTTCATTATGTTCGTCTGCCTAACTTTGTAGTCGCCGAAATCGGTAGCGACATCGTTGTGGCCCATTCCTGCCAGGTCTTTGCCCTCGAGACGCAGTACCAGGGAACCATCCTTGAGAAGAGTCTTCTGGATAGCGGCAGAGAGGTCGAAGTAGACATTGGTGAGGTATATGTTCTGATTGTAACCACGGCTGTAGACGACGCCGCCAAGTTCCAGCTGCCACCCGCCCTTCAGACTCAGAGTATTGAACAACTGACCAATGAACATAGGCTTGTCATTGAATGAAGTCTGCCTTATGCCGGAGGGTTGGCTTGAGTCAGGAGCGTTGATGGTAAGCCACTGGGGCTGAGCGACGAAAGTATAGTTCAGAGAGAGCGGGCCGATCGTAGGAGTCAGGTTCACGAAAGCCGACAAATAGCGGAAAGGCTCATCCAGGTTGCGGGGTTTGACAAGCAGCACACCTTCATCGTTGTAACGGCTGGCCCACATAACGATGGCTTTGTCGACGTGAGAGTAAGTGGCGCCGATTGTCACGAATTTCCACAAGGCGGTCAGGCTCACGTCGTGCATAATCTGAGGCTGCAGGGCAGCGTTTCCGCTCTGCCACAGGTAGCGGCTGTTGTAACGGATGGCGCTTGAGAGATTGGAGAAGTCCGGACGCTGGATCTTGGTGCTGTAGTTCAGCAGAAGCTGTACAGGACCGAAAGCATTGGAGTAAGACACTGTCGGGAACCAGTTGCCGTAAGAGCGCTTGATGTCGTTCTGATGACCCAGAGCATCCTCGTAGACATAATTGACGTGCTCATAGCGGACTCCTGTGCTCATCTGGCCGAATTTGGGCAGATAGAAAGCGTATGACGCGAAACCGGCGATATTGTCCTCCTTCACGCTGGCATCTGAAGCCGGCACGGGAATGCCGGTGAGGGTGTATTTGTCAGTGCGGCGTGAGAAAGTCTCCTCGGTGCCAATCTGGAACTGTCCGACAAGTATGGGGTATGACAGGACAAGCTTGGTGGCGTACATCTTGTTCCGGCTGTCGGAATTGGTGCTTACCTTCGCGTCGTGCGTCATATCGCTGGTTTCGTCAGAACTGCTGACAGTCGTGCTGACATTGGTGAAATAATCGGCATTGAAGTCGATGTTCAGCTTGCCGCCCACCGTGCCGTTGTAATATAAGTTGGTGCCGATGTTGTAAGGAGCGACATCTCCAAAAGTGTCCTTGGTGAGCGTTTTTATGTTGTCAACCACGACGCCGTCGCGAGACACCAGGTCAGTTATAAGGGTTTGCTCCTTCAGGCTGAGATTACGGCCCCATTCGACCTTTCCGCCAATGAAATGATCGTCGGCAATCTGCCAGTTGATGCCGCTGCTGCCGCCTATGCTGCGAGCCAATGCTTCAGCGTCGATGGTAGCCTTGTCGAGGAATACCGGTGAAGAACTGGTTCTCTTCTCAGCGTCGCTGAGCTGGAGGATATTGTTCTTGTTATACTCGACGCTGGTAAAGATGTCCACTCCGCCTGTCCTGTAGTTCAAGTTCACGTGAGCTGACTGGTCGTTGAAATCAGCTCTTCGAAGGGACTGGGCGTCAGAGAGGTTGAGATTGAAGCCGAAACCGTCGCCCTGGCGGCGGATGGTCTTGATCCGCACTACGCTGCGCACCGTGGCATCGTACTGCGCTCCGGGGTTTGTAATGACCTCGATGCTCTGGATCTCGTTGCTCTGCAGGCGTTGCAGCTCGCTTGAGTCAGTCACCTTGTGGCCGTTGATATAGATCAGCGGGGTGCCTTTGCCGATCACTTCGATGCCGTTCTGGCCCTTGACGATGCCGGGGGTCTTGGACAGCACATCGTTGGCATCGCCCAAATGCTCCAGCACAGAGCCACGCACGTTGGTCTGAATACCCTCGCCGGTCAGTTTGGTTTTCGGCATCACGGCAGAAACCGCTGCGCCTTCCAGCAGCTGAGTATCTTCAAGAAGGGTGATGACCATTCCGTCCACAGGCGTCATATACTGCGTCTGATAGCCCATCATCACGACCATCATTATGCCGTCGGTTTCATCAGTCACTATATTGAATGTGCCGTCATCTTGCGTCACTGCGCCGCAGACTACACTTGAGTCAGCTCTTGACAGCACTGCCACGTTTGCGTAGGGCACCGGTTCTCCCTTGGCGTCTACCACCTTACCTTTCCAATCTTCCTTAGCGCCGGCCGTCAGTGCGGCCAGCATCATCATCGTTGCTAAAACCGATCTTTTCATCTTTTCTTGCGTTTGGATTTTGCTTATTAGACGCAGCTTTTTCAAAAATACTACACACATTAAACGCAAACTCACTCTAAAAGGTTGGCAAAAAAAATATATTTGTATAAATAATGACGTACAGAGCAGAGAAAAGTTAATGAAGCAATGAAAAACGCATTTGGATATATCCTGGGCTTCCTGATCTTTGTGGCCGGCATTCCTGCCCTTATGTGGCTGATATCCGGCAGACCCTTTCCCTGGGCGCCTGAGACAGGTGTTGCTGTGGTTGCAGCTATTCTTGCTGCCGTTGGACTTGCTCTGAGCGTATGGGCAATCGTATATATGAAAAAGGTCGGCGAGGGCAACCCCTTCGACGCCTACAATCATCAGGTAGCGCCGCGTACGAAGCATCTGATGACTTGCGGGCCTTACAGTTTTTCCCGCAACCCGATGCTGCTTGGCATATACATTTATGACATCGGTTTTATGTTATGGCTTTGCAGCCTCTGGCCGCTGATTGTTTTTGCAGTCGAGGTGGTGCTGCTAACCCTTCAGGTTAGCGCCGAAGAAAAGCGCCTCGAAGCGGATTTCGGAGAAGAATACCGCGAGTATAAGAAAAGTGTTCCACGCTATCTGAAAATTGACGTGCATGGTTAGGAAGATTCATCTGCTGGCCATCAACGGACTGATGTGGACGGCTATCGGGACCAAGATCGCGATAACCGGCGTGAGCCATTATATACAGACAGTACGGGACACTGCGGCGGTCAGTGGTTCGGCAAGTTATGCCGGCCTGTCTAAGCTCTGCTGGATGATTCCGCTGTCAGCGCTGGTGTTCGCAGGGTTCTACTTGATGTTCACCGGGGTGGTGCGCAAGTATTCGGCACGCATTCACGCTCTGCCCGGCGAGAAACAACCCGTCTACAAGACGTTCAGCGTCAAGGGCTACCTGATTATCGCCTTTATGATTTCGCTGGGAATTATACTTAAGCATATCCCTGGCATCCCGGCCTCATTCTTTGCCTGGTTCTACTGCGGCCTCGGCCCTGGTCTCCTCTCCGCCGGCATCCGCTTTCTTATCCGCTGGTGGAAAGCCCGTGATTTGTAACCCCAGGGTTTCAGCTGGAAACGCAAACACCTCCCCTCTTTTTTGATGGGGAGACGTTAATGTTTTACATTGAAAATGAAGAGATTGAAAATCACGCGCAAAATTCCTTCAATAAATTCACAAAATAATTTGGTTTATATTATAAACTACTTTATCTTTGTAATGCGGTTAGGACAGACTGCGCAGCTGGACCCGGCCGGAAAACCTGATAAATTATTAATACAATGGAAAAGAACAAAGAAATGACAGCGAGCGAAAGCCTGGCTCTCATCGCTGAAACGATGAATAACAGCCGCAGGGTTATTCTCCGCACCAACTCAAAGCACTTTATCCTTTGGGGTGTATTACTGACTGTATTGTCTCTCGTAATCTACTTCCTCTGGCACAGCACCGGCAGCGCTAACTGGAACCTTCTATGGTTCGCTATGCCTGCGATCGGCTACGGAACCGCTGCTCTTGTCAACAACAAGAAAGATGCTGATCCGAAGAATGAAATCAGCCGTCTTCTTGGTCTCAGCTGGGCGGCTTTCGGCTTTTTTTCAGTAGTTCTCAGCGCCATCGCAATCTTCGCAGTTCCGATGAACATCACCCTCATCATCGTCCTGCTGCTCGGTCTTGCAGAGTGCATCTCGGGAGTTATCCTGAGGAGTTGGCCCATCGCCATCGCAGGTATGATAATGGGTATCGGCGGCGCAGTCGCTGCAGTTCTTCTGAAGTCTGAAGCTCAACTGCTTCTCTTCACCCTCGGCGGACTCCTGCTCGCAGTCACCGGTCTTGTAATCAAACTTCAATACAAATAACAGCTATGTTTCCGAAACTCGACCCGATCCTTCACTCGGAGCTGAGGCTGGCCGTGATGTCCATCCTCGCCGGTGTCGAAGACGCGGACTTCTCCTTCATCAAGAAGCAGACAGGCGCGACATCCGGAAATCTGAGCGTGCAGATCGACAAACTTTGTGCGGCGGGCTACATCACCGTGGAGAAAGGCTTCAAAGGAAAGATGCCCCGCACCACCTGCCGCATCACAGAAGCAGGCCTTCAAGCCTTCAGCAACTACGTCACAGCCCTGCAGGAATACCTGTCAGCCGGCAAATAAGGGACAGTAGCTTCCCTGCCCATAATGGCAGATAACAAAGAAAAGCCGTCGCGAAAAACGACGGCTATTTCTTTTACATAAAGCTCAATGGGCGATCAGGCCAGATCCTCCGCCGTGAGGTAGTGCAGTCCGTTGGCTGATATTACTTCACGGGCTTCCTGCTCCTGGTCGGTGCGGAAGACGAGGATGCCGTTGCCTTTGTAGAGGAAAGCATACATATAGGTAATGCCGATGGACGCGTCGCTGAATATGCGCACCACGTCAGCCGCTCCGCCGGGCTGGTTGTCAAGCTCGAGGGCGAAGACTTCCGACAGCGCCACTGCCACTCCTGCTGCCTTCAGTTCGGTGTAAGCCCTGTCGGGCTCGCTGCAAATAATCCTGAAAATGCCGTATTCCGCCGTGTCGGCGATAGTGCAGGCAATCATCTGGATGTGAGACTGCTTGATGAGTTCCAGCACTTTGATGAGCGTGCCGGAGCTATTCTCGATGAAGATGGATAGTTGCGGAATAGTCATAATATGCTGTTTTTAATTATTGCAATTTACGCTTGTCGACCACGCGGGTGCTCTTGCCCTGGCTGCGTTCTATCGTGCCGGGAGCCTTGAGCTGCACCTTGACTCCGATGCTGAGCACGCTCTTGAGCTTGGCTGAGAGTTTCTTGCTGAGCTCGTCGATGGCTGCCGGGGTGTCCATCGTGGCAGTGAAATAATCCTGACGAAGCTCTACCTGGACGGTCAGCGTGTCGAGGTTGTTGACACGGTCAACGACCAGCATATAGCGGGGCGCGATTTCCTCCATTGTGAGAACGACGCTCTCAACCTGGCTCGGGAAGACGTTGATGCCGCGGATGATGAGCATATCGTCGCTGCGGCCCTGGATGGCGCTCATACGGACGTTCGTGCGGCCGCAGGGGCACTCCCCTTCCATCAGCGAGCAGAGGTCGCGGGTGCGATAGCGCAGCACCGGCATTCCCTCCTTGGTGAGGGTTGTGAACACGAGTTCTCCTGTCTGACCTGCGGGCAGCGGCTCGAGGGTCACGGGGTCGATTATCTCGGGGAAGAAGTGGTCTTCGTTGATGTGGGAGCCGTGCTGCTCGTCGCATTCGTAGCTGACGCTGGGACCCATTATTTCGCTCAGGCCATAGATGTTGTAGCCCTTGAGGCCCAGCCTGCTCTGGATCTCCTGACGCATACCTTCAGTCCAGGGCTCAGCGCCGAAAGCTCCGGTGCGCAGCTTGATCTGGTCCTTGGTTATGCCCATCTTCTCCATCGTCTCCGCGAGGTAGAGGGCGTAAGACGGCGTGCAGGCTATGCCGGTAATGCCGAGATCGCGGATCAGGCGGGCGTGCTTCTCGGTGTTGCCGGTCGATGCCGGGACTACCGACGCTCCCACCTTCTCCACTCCGTTGTGGGCTCCGAGGCCGCCGGTGAACAGGCCGTAACCGTATGCGACTGAGAAAATGTCGTTGCGAGTAACTCCAAACGCGGTGAGGCTGCGGGCCATACACTCGCTCCAGACGCCGATGTCCTTGCGGGTATATCCCACGATCGTAGGATTGCCGGTGGTGCCGCTGGAAGCGTGGATGCGGATTATCTCGCTGGCAGGAGCCGCCTGCAGGCCGAAAGGATAATTGTCGCGAAGGTCCTTCTTTGTGGTGAAGGGCAACTTGACGATGTCATCTATCGTCGTGATGTCTTCCGGGGTCAGGTCCATCTCCTGGAGCTTGTTGCGGTAGAAGGGAACGTTGTGATAGACGTATTCGACTACTTTGTGGAGCCGTTTGCCCTGCAGCTCGCGCATCTGGTCGCGGCTCATACATTCTTTTGTGGGATTCCAGATCATTGTATTGTGGTGCTTACTGATTCTTTGAGTGGTTGAGGCCGAGGTCGAAGGCCTTGAGGTTTGCTGCGACCACCGCCTCGCCCTTGGGAGCGAAGACACGGGCCACGGCGTCGCGCAGCTGCTGCGGCTCGAGCAGCTTGATGAAGGGGGCGGCCATACCGAGCAGCACGACGTTGGCGCTCTTGGGCAGGCCGTTGTCGCGGGCCATCTCTTCGATGTCGAGGCGGACGCTGTGAGGCATCGCGTCAATCTCCGCCAGCACTGCGGCCTGGTCGGGGTAGTTGGGGATGTTGACCACCGGCTTCGAAGACGTCACGATGATGCCGTCCGCAGCCAGGTACGGCAGATAGCGCAGGGCTTCCATCGGCTCCATCGACAGAATCATATCGGCACCGCCGCGGGCTATGAGGTCGCTCCAGATGGGTTCCGTGGACAGACGCAGGTCGCTCTGGACGTCGCCGCCGCGCTGGCTCATACCGTGCACTTCGGCCTGTTTGAGGTGAAGGCCTGCGGCTGTCGCCGCTTCTGCTATTATCGTCGCGATGGAGAGGATCCCCTGCCCTCCTACACCGCAGAGTTTTATGTCGAGTTTCATTTGCTTTCCGTTTTCTTGGCAGCACGCATCCTGCGGCCGAGGGTCTGCATACATTCGCGCTGAGATATGATCACCGATACGCCCTTGTAGGCCATTTCTTCCCTGATTATGCGGGTTATTACTTCCATATTCCTGGGCAGCGGCACGACAAGGTGCAGGTGCTCGCGCTCCACACCGAGGGCCAGGCATATCGCTTCGTACTTGTTGAGGCCGGCTGAGTCCTGTCCGCCAGTCATCGCCGTCGTGAAATTGTCGCTGATTATCACGGTGATGGGGCTGTTCTCGTTCACGGCGTCCAGCAGGCCGGTCATACCCGAGTGGGTGAAGGTGGAGTCGCCGATGACTGTCACCACAGGGAACATTCCGGCGTCTGCGGCTCCTTTGGCCAGAGTTATGGCCGAGCCCATATCGACGCAGCTTTCCAGAGCCCTGAACGGAGGCAGGAAGCCGAGGGCGTAGCAGCCGATGTCGCCGAATATCCTCGAATCAGGAAACTCGTTGGCCACGAAGCCGAGGGCGGCGAATACATCGCGGTGGCCGCAGCCCTGGCAGAGCTGGGGCGGACGCGGGGCGACGTTCCGGGCGGGGCTGAAGACGGGACCGCACTTCACACCGAGGGCCGAAGCGACGCTGTCGGGGGTCAGCTCGCCCATACGGGGCAGGCAGCCGTGGATCAGCTCTCCGGTCAGGGGCATACGGGTCGCGTCAAGCTCGCCCTGGTCTGCACGGCGGCCGGCCAGCTTGCCGACAATCGGATAGCCGGCACCTAGTATTCCGCGCACGTTCTCCTCTACGAACGGCTGGCCGTCTTCGACAACGAGTATCTTGTCGCAGCTCGCCGCCAGCGCCTTGACCTTGGCCTCAGGAAGCGGGTACTGCGAGATTTTCAGTATGGGGATGCCTGCGGGGGCAGTTTCCTTTACGTAGTTATATCCGATGCCCGCGGCGATGATGCCCAAGGGGTGGATCGGGGCGGGGGTGGCGGCGGGTGTGGCATCCAGGCCTTCCAGCCAGTTGTAGGGCGAGTCTTCAGAGCAGCAGCCTATGCGGTCCTGGAGGGACACAAGCTTGGCGTACTGCCTGCGCGCGTTCAGAGGGATCAGCACCCAGCGGCTGAGGTCCTTGTCAGGATTGAAAGGATTCTCGGGGCAGGCCTCGCCACGCACCTCCACTGCAGCCCGCGAATGCGCCAGTCGCGTCACAAGGCGCATCAGCACAGGGAGTTGCAGAGCTTCAGAAAGCTCGAAGGCCACAGACATCATATCGTAAGCCTCCTGCTGATTCGACGGTTCCAGAATGGGCACCATCGCAAACTTCCCGTAGAAGCGCGAATCCTGCTCGTTCTGCGACGAGTGCATCGAAGGGTCGTCCGCGCTCAGCACCACCAGACCTCCGTTGACGCCCGTGCTGGCCGAATTGATGAAGGGATCGGCGCAGACGTTCAGACCCACGTGTTTCATACACACCAGGGCCCGCTTGCCGGCATAAGACATACCGAGCGCAGTCTCCATCGCAGTTTTTTCGTTCGTGCACCAGCGGCTGTGAACTCCGCGTTCCTTCGCAAGAGGGCTGTGCTGTATATATTCTGTAATTTCGGTGGACGGGGTTCCCGGATAAGCATACACACCAGACAGTCCAGCGTGCAACGCTCCCAGGGCCAACGCCTCATCGCCAAGTAGCAGTCTCTTTTCAGACATAATTCAGATGATAAACTGAAGGGCAAAAGTAGGTTTTTACCGTCACTAATGCAAGAAAACGCCGCCCTTTGTGATATTCTGCCCTCCCTTCCCAGCGTGCACCGACGCTCGAATAGACATCCCCCATCCCGCTGAACCGAACCCGGCGCGGCCAACAGCACGCAAAACCAGCACCCGTCCAGCGAAAACGCCATTTGCGACGGATACGGCCGGAAAAAGGGCCGATTTCCCGGCCGAGCAGTTCTGCGCGAGGTATTCGGCCGGAAAAAGGGCTGATTTCCCGGCCAAGGGGAAGATACGTGCTTCCGAAAAGCGCAGGATGCGGAAAAAGATATTCTCGACGGGCAAGCGAGCCCCCCCCAGAGCTCGCGCAGTCCCGGCGGGAAATATCTTTTTCTTCTCTTCCCTGCCCCGCTCGCTCATTTCCTCTGCATATAATGATAATATCACGCTAAAAACTCATATTATGCGGCTGTTTTTCTGAAAATCAGGGGTTTGGGGCCGCATGGTATGAGGGAATGCGCAGTACAGTCATATTATGCGCTAGCGCATTTTTCTTTCCGAGTGTCTGGGTGGCGAAGGGTTTTCCTCGGACGGCAGCAGGAGCCCCCCAGAGTTCCTGCTGTCGGACGGGAGGAAACCCGTTCCCGGTTCTTCCTTCCAGCACAATTGCAATTTTACGCAATTCATAAAATAATTTTATGTTTTTCATAAAATTGGCATTATCTTTGCCCACCGATACATCAAAACTAAACAGACAAGGATATGAACAATTCAACACAAAAGAGCATCAAGAGGCTCTCCACCGCCACGCTCATTATCGGCGGTCTTACTATTGCCTATCTTTACTGGGAGATGATAGCACAGTTATGGGTAGACAGTTATATTTTCCCTTTAACGTGGAACCCTGACATCAAGGGGTGGCAGATTTTCATTCTCGCGGCTCGTTTCCTTGGATTGACACTCCTTTACATCCTATGTTGCATTTTTCTGTATCGTACCAACAAAGGACTTAAAAATGGTGAAATCTTCCATAAGTCAAATATTTCCCTTATCCGGTGGGGTGCCCTGGTCGCAGCAGTTCTCGCCTTTGTCAACTCAAATTATGCTGCTGTCGTGAAGGGGGAATCAGAGCTGATGCTGGAATCCAACACCATCCTGATCCCGCTCATCGTCCTCCTGTTCGCAGGACTCTACAAGATGGCATACCTGGCAGCAGAAGACAGCAAGCTCGCGATATGATTACAGTAAACCTCGATAAGATGCTCTGGGAGCGCCATATGAAACTCTCGGAACTTTCTGATAAGATCGGCATTTCAATGACCAACCTTTCCCTGCTCAAGACAGGGAAAGGCCGGGCCATCCGCTTCACGACTCTGAACAAGCTTTGTCGGGTGCTGGACTGCAAGCCAGGTGACATTCTGGACTACCAGCCGGACCCGGAAGGCACTGAAATGGAAGATGACATCTACGCGGATTAACTTTATTATTGCGCTGGCATTCCTCCCTGCCCTGCGGAGCGAGCAACCCCTGGGGCGGGAACTTGGTTCGGTCGCACAGGCCAAAAGACCTTTTCTTGTCAGGAACATCCAGCTCTCTGTCCGCAGCAACCACATCCCCGGCTGCGTAGCGTCCATCAACATCGGAGTCGCCGTCAAAGGGATTGAAGTGCTGAAATAATACAGTTTTTCAGCTTACAAAATGTAAGTCCAATGTAAAAATCCATATTTGGCAGATGCTGTAAAAATGCATATAAAGGCCTTATTTGGAGGGTTATGAGCGAACGGAGCGAAGAGCATTCCGCGAAAAAGTTGGAAACTGTCACAAGTGCGTATTTTTACATTTGAGACGGGCGGACGTTTACGTAAAAAAAAAGTGCTTTTGAGGACCTCTCTTCCGATGGGCACATTTATTGATTCAAACTGGCTTCTGACAGCTCTGATGCAGCGAATTGGCACAAAAATGCATCATATAATAGATGCATCCGCTGATGTCACGAACAAGAATGATAACTCAGCCTCATACATACACAAAACGCAATTTGAGCCCATATAACGAGGCTTTTTACAGTTTTTTTACTACTTTCGCTTAATTATTAGATAAGTTGCCTGATTGTTTTATTAAAACCAGCATCACAACGGTTTGATAATCAGAATGTTGATAAGAACTTTCATATCAGTTGCAGTTTATCTGCTGGCTCTCGTTCCAACTCTTTCCTTGGCACGCGGAAATGAATCCGCGCACGCTTACGCACGCGAGGAAAGCCTGCTTACAGAGCAAAAGGCATCCCTCTGCAGCCCTGCCGCCGCAAACGATGATGACTTCGCAGCCGTTTCCGCCCCCGACACCGTCACGACCGCCGCAACTGCCACCGCAGCCACCCCTGCCTCATCAGCCAACTCAACCGCTGCACCCCAGCAGCCTCAGCGCCGCTACTGGACCGTCACCGGCGCACCGTACATCGACGAGCCCCTCCCGGCAGGCCGGCGTCCCGTCATCGGCCTGTCCACCAACCTCCTCTACGACGTTGCTACAATTCCGAGCTTCGGCATCGAGTTCTATCCTGCCCGCGGCCACTGGACCTTCGGCGCCGACCTCGATTTCTCGCACTGGATGCATCGTTCCACCCACTTTTACAATCAGATCCACAACATAACGCTGAGCACCCGCCGCTATTTCCGCAGCAGCGACTCATACACCACCGCCCGCCGCCATAAATCCGACAGCCCCGCAGTATCCAGCTTCTACGGCCTCTACCTCACCGGCAACGTCAACGCAGTGCAGTACGGCCTCGGCTGGGATGCCCACGGCTGGGAAGGCGAAGGTCTCGGCGTCGGCATCGGCATCGGCTACAAATGGCAGCTCGACCGCCGTATGTACCTCGACCTCGGCGCCACCGCCGGCTTCTTCTACTCCCGCTACGACCCGTACGTGTGGGGCAACGACGACACCGGCTGGTATTATTACGATTACAACGGGGACCCCAGGGACTTCGTGCGACGCCGTATGGCCCTCACGTGGTTCGGCCCCACCAGAATATACCTCTCACTGGGAGTGAACTTATTTGACAGAAACAATAAAAGAAGATAAAGCCAGCCCGCAAACGACACAGACACTGAAGAACGAATGACCCGCAGAACTCTCATACCGGCACTGATTGCCGCCACAATCCTGGCGGTGAGCAGTTGCATCGAGCCGCCGCTGCACCTGAAGCAGTCGGTGGAGGTCATCGTCAAGGTGCTCTGGAAGGTCGATGTCTATCCCGACGGCGTGAAGCCCGACGGCGTCACCCTCTACTTCTTCCGCAACGGAGAGTTCTATATGCAGCACACCACCTCCCAGGTAGATTCCTGCGTCGTGCAGCTTGCCCCCGGCAACTACAAGCTGTATATGATAACCCAGAGCCCCGAGGAATACTGGAGGATGGAATTCTTTGATATGACCGACTACGAGAAAGCGAGGGTCAGCGTGACCGAGACCAAGAGCAACTGGTACACCAGGGCCAATGAGGAAGTGCTCATCAACAACCCTGAGATGATGGCAGTCGGCGTTTCGGCTGAATTCGAGGTGCCGGAGAGCCTGCTCTACGAGCATAACCGCATCGCCACCAAGGCCGGAGAAAATGTGGTCTACTACACCGTCACGGTGCCTGTCGACCCGCAGAGCGTTGTGTCGCAGTACTGGGTGACCATCTACTCCGACAATGTAGACGTGCTGAAGTCTGTGCGCGCAAGCACCAGCGGAATGGCCCGCAGCTTCAACCTGACACAGGGCAAGACCGGCGACGAGGAAGGCACCCAGTTCATCACCGAATGGACGCTGACAGTGGATGACGAGGCCCGCCGCGTCGGCCACCTGGACGGCAGGGTGACAACCTTCGGTTTCCCCCGCGGAGAGCTGCCCAGTCCCAACCGCGACTCTACCCTCAATGTATCAACGCTACTGGTTGACAATAAGACAGTTGAAGAGTACCGTTTCTACGTCGGCGACAAGATCCACCTCGAAGAACCGGTCCCCCAGGGATACCGTCACCTGTACCGTATAATTTTTGGCAGCATTTTTGAACCAGCGATCCACCCGAAAGATGTTGAGCCTGAACACGGAGGCGGATTCACAGCTGGAGTGACAGACTGGGACGAAGAGCAAAATGTAGATATAGGAATATAACGCCCTATGGCGACAACATATAAAATGAACAAAAACAATAAACAATTATTAATAACAACTAAGCTTATGAAAAAGACTATGCTTTTCGCAGCAATCGCTGCACTTGTACTTGTCGCAGGTTGCGCCAAGAACATCGACCTCGCACCGACAGCTACCACCCAGCACGCTATCGGGTTCTCAAACTATGCTCCCAGGAGCCTTACCAAAGTAAATGACACTTTCGTTAGTGGCACTTCTCTAGTTGAAGATAAGACTTTTGCAGTTTATGCTTGGGCTACTCCTTATAACAACTTTCTTGGCACTACTCCCGGAACCCCTGCATTCATGAATCCGGCAGTAGTAACTTGGAAAAATGACACCACTGACGGAGATGGAAACACATACGAGCCCGTGCGTTACTGGCCCGCTGGAGACGAGCCCGATAATCTTTCTTTCGTGGCTTATTACCCTTATGGTGGAGCAGGCATAACAGCTCCTACCTTCACTAGTGGTGTGGGCACTTACGTTTTCGCTGCTCAGACTACTTCTGCCGCAATGGTAGACTTCTTGGTCGCAGATGTTGTAAACGACCAGACATACAATAACACCATTGTTAGTCCTACTTATCCCGGAACTGTTAAGTTCAATTTCAAACATCAATTGACCAAAGTCCAATTCCAGTTCAAAAAAGCTACCGGACTTAGCAACACAACAGTTATTGAATTGGCTGAAGCAAAACTGGTAAACATTAAAACCAACGGTACGCTTTCTGCTATCTATGCTCAAAATGATACACCTGCAGTCAATGCCCAAGGAACTACTACCACTACTTGGAGCGCAAGGACCAAAGCAGATACTCCTTTCGATTATGATGTCACTCTTAATCAGACTAACCCTTCTACATCGGCTCCTATTGTTCTTACCACTACTGCTTCTACAGTTCATCAAGATGATATTTTCCTGATGGTTCCCCAGAAAATGGTTGCTGCTGGAGATACCGATGAAGATAGTGGAAATACCTGTGTAGCTGCTGACGAGCAGAAGTTAGTAATCACTTGGAATGTAAAAGTATATGACACGGAAACTCATGCAACAGCAAATGGTAGTGAAGGTTTGATCTCAACAACCACTAACACCGCAAATCTTTCATTCAAGAATAACTTAAGGACTTCAGATGACTCCGCTGCTGCAGCTGCCATCAATTGGGCAAAGAACCAGCAAGTTAACTACACTATCACTATCGGTCCCAAACCCATCCTGTTCACTGCAGAAGTTGTGGCTTGGACTACTCCCGCAAGCGAAGGTTACTTCAACGTACAATAATTTACCCTTTTATAGCCC
Organism: uncultured Bacteroidales bacterium; assembly: GCA_947169015.1. Classification (GTDB taxonomy): domain Bacteria; phylum Bacteroidota; class Bacteroidia; order Bacteroidales; family UBA932; genus Equibacterium. Next base: position 45,195 of record CAMVOD010000004.1, read on the forward strand.
ATACGGTCCTGACCGGCCGTATGGGTACTAATATGTCAGCAAGGCGCAACATATCTCTTTTGATGGCCGCACTTTCAGTGCTGCTGAGCGTTGCGTGCACCAAGCTCGCCGGCCCCGGCGACGAGGGCTGGACGGAGCTGCAGAGCGGCCGCCAGGTGCGTTTCAGTTCGAGCCTTGCCACCACTGCTACGAAAGCCACCTCAACCCTGCCCGACAACACCACTTTCGGGGTCTTCGCCTTCTATCAGGCGGGCACTCCAGGCAGTGCGGGCTCTTGGAACAACAACCGCACTCCGAACTTTATGTTCAACCAGGCAGTCGAATTCAGACTGCCCGATTCATACACCTACACCCCCCTCAGCTACTGGCCGAGCAACGAGTACAACACTCTGTCCTTCTGGGCATACTGTCCTTACAGTGCTACTCCTGACCTGCTTGCCCGCGGCTCCACAAATGCTTACACCAGCGCATCCAAGAATATCCCGGACATCCGGTTCTCCTCTGACGGGCATACCGACCTCATGGTATCGGACATAGTCACTGATCAAACATACAGCTCCCAAAATGGCGTCGTGCAGCTGACCTTCAGCCACGTTCTTTCAAGGATTGATGTCAAAGCCGAGAAAGTAGACTCCGAAGGCAAATACACTGTGACGCTGGACGCTGTAAGTTTCAAAGGGCTGTATGGCACGGCCATACTCAGAAACCAAAACGGAAACTGGGAACTCACAGGCTCAAGGCAGGATGAAGTCTGGAGAGCGGCTCCGACTCCGAGTCCCGAACTCTCTCACGAAACCGCCACCCACATTGGAAGCGCCATCCTCCTGCCCCAGGACCTCAGCAATGATGCATCAAGGCTTCAAGTCGAGTACAGCGTTTCTTACACCGAGGGTGGAACCACACATTCATACTCCACAGTGCGTCAAGCGTATCTGAGAGATGTTTTTTACAGTATCGGCGGGGGCACCTGGACCAAGAATTCCCACTATGTCGTGACACTCAAGATAACCCCCGGCAACCCCATACAATTCACCGTCACCTGGGATACCTGGGGCGCAGACCATAACTATCACCTTTCAAGTTAGGATGAAACTTTGGCACACCATATCGCTCTTGTTCGTCTGCGCGCTGCTTTTCGGCTGCGAGAAGGAACCGCGTGTCGATATGGACCTGCCGATAAGTTTTTCTACGGAAGTTTCGACTGAGACAAAAGCCATCAAGCCGGACGATCCGCACGTTCTTTTAACCGTCGGCAATAAAGCCAGCATATTTGCAACCAGAGTCTATGCCGATGTACCCGAGCCCGTTTTCACCAATCGTATTCTGACTTGCGATGAAGTACCCAATCAGTCCACACCGACCGATCCTCTCAGCAGTGCTTGGAGTTATACTCCTGTCGAATACTGGAAAGATAACGGAGACTATTACTTTTCAGCTGTTTATCCGTTCAACCAGGATATCGTCATTGACAACACTTATAAACTCAATGTGAGTTATCAGGCTGGAAACAACACAGATATGATGGTTGCCAGAGCATACCGGGATGCTGCCGTAAGCAAAGACCCGGTCAATCTGACTTTCAAACATACCACCGCTGCAGTTCGCTTCCTCTTCGGAAAATCTTCCTCTTCGGATGCGGACCAGTATCAGTTGACATCATTCCGATTGGAAAATTTCATCCCTTCAGGCAGTTTCTCGATGTTGACCCAAGTCGCCGGTTCACCTACCATCACATCCAGCGACTGGACTGTCCAAAGCAGCTACAGCAATCTGTTCTCGTGGACAGCCGACACTCCTTCCGAGCGGAAGACAATCACCCACCCCACCAATGTCGACAACCCTGACGGATACACTCCTATGGGATGGTATTATATGGTTCCCCAGACTCTTTCAACTAATGCTTCCGTGCGTTTTTCCGTCTCATACAACAACGGCACACCGGTTGAAACTGTCCTCAATATCTACGGAGCAACCGACCAGACGAGCGAATCCGGCACCGCCTGGGCTCCGAACCAGGTTTACAACTACTTCATAACGCTCAACCAGAGCGGCCTCGACCTTACCGTAAGGGCAGTCCCCTGGGATGAGGTTCAGGTAACTACTGACGATTTTAACTTCGAATGATGACGATGAGAAAGGCTTCGTTCATATTGCTTTTGTTCTGCGCTTTTACAGTTTGGTCCTGTCAGGAAGTGATAATACCGGGCAGTGAAGGCTCAGGCAGCGGCAGCATCGAGCTGAGGCTTAACTCCGGCAACGCCATAAGCCTGCAGACCAAGGCCACCGACCTTGAAGAGGGACTGGAATTCAACAACGTCCTGGCCGTTCTCGTCAACAACAGCGGCAATGTAGTCGACAAACAATATGTAGCCGAGGCTTCAGCCGTCACGCAAGACATCATCCAATTCGATGGCCTCCTGCCCGGGAACTACCAAGTCTATGCTTACGCGAACATTGACGCCACTGCTTGGCAGAAAACCGGAAGTGAGACAATTGCAAATCAGGAACAAACCCTTACTGCCGGAACACCTTTCTCAAGTTTTGTGAACCGTGAACTCGCGGCTCTGACCGGCACAGACGTGCCATCTGACCCCTCCACTTCGATGCTGCTTACGGGACACAAGGAAATCCTGGTCGGACTTGCAAGAGTTACAGATACCCTTGACCTGCTGCGTCCAGTGGTCCGATTCAAAGTCACGGTCCGCAATCACACCGACTTCCCCGTTACGGTCGATGATTTGCGCTTCAGTTCTTTCAATCCGGACAAAGCCTATCTTCTGGACCATCTCGATGCATCGGGCGTGCCCTCGGTTCCTGCCAGCGTAACATATAGGGATATGCCTACATTTGACACGTCTGCCGGAGATGACAACTCAGTTGCCGCGAATGCCGAAGAAGTCATCTACCAAAGGCTGATGTATGAAAATGCATATCCGGGCAATTATAAGATTTACACTACGCTCTCGCTGGACCGATCTTCCGCATCGATGAGCACACTACAACTCAGTCTTGGCGACCATCCGTTCGGACTCATCGACTACGCGACTTTGAATGCGATGGAAAAAGGAGACCACGCCAGTGTCCTTCTGATCAATCCACGAACGGCCACCCGCTCCGGACGCCTCTATTACGGAATCGGAGACACCGGCATTGCCTGGGAGAGTTGCGGGTATTCTTCATACAACAAGTTTTTATTAAGGGCCCTGGCCATATACAATGAGGAAGCAGTGCATACTTACGATGGTTTCAGCTACACCGGATACGGAAACGATAAATCTGGCCTGGCAGGATGGACCGGCAACAGTATCGATCAAGCGTACACAGGGAATACTTTTAACTATACAGGTGCAAGGAGCCGCTATTTCTTGTCTCTAACAAGGCATGACAGTTATTTCTCGATTGACGGGTTGTCCACCAATGCTCCTGCTCAGAGATCTATCCCGAAGGTAAGGCTTGCCGCTGGAGTCAAGGACAATAGCCGTTTCCCCGGCGATTTGCCTGTCAGTTATATGGTCCAGTTCGTCAATGACGATTCCAGCGATCCCAATTACGGCAAATATCTGAAGTCCGACAATATGTGGGGCGCCAACGAAGCAAATGCAAAGCTTTGCAAAGTCTCTTGGGAAGATGATGGTTCCAGCCGACACGACCATCAGTTCATCCTCTTCGGCACATACCAGTCAGGAGGCCCTATGAAGCGCATCCTCAAAGAGAACAAAAAGGAGGTTCCGCTGACATATATGGCCCGTAACGAGGAAATCAACGTCATAATCAATGTCTACTACTCCGACAAGTCCGGAGAGCTGGACTTCGTTGTGGACAATTCCACCTGGAAGACAGCCACGACATCCACACATACCTTCAAATGATCAAGTAATGAAGAAACACCTTTCTATATTAATCAGTTTGCTCAGCGTGGCCCTTCTTGCATCCGGCTGCCTGATGGAAGACCTACGTCAGCCCGGCAGCGTCAAGGATGGAGAGTTGGTCGACTGCGTCATCTCTTTCGGATCTCCCGAAGGAGCGGCAATAGATGTAGGCACAAAAAGCGAACTCGGAATCGTGCGTGAGAGCAATGTGTTCAACATCTACTTGATGGTATTCGACGGGAATGCGGCAGGCAGCAACAAGATTTACGGCAAGTACTTCGACGGCAGGAACCTGAACGACACTACCGAATCCAACTATTGGACTGTAACCAATATGGCCAACAAGGACAGTGCTCCGACTTCCGGCACACTCCATATCAAAGCACCCAGCAAGACCGGCTGCACCATCGTAGCCGTGGCCAATATGAACCCCAACGACCTCGACGTTTCTGCTGGTTTGCTTTCCACCATCCAGACCTTCGGAGAGTTGCAGGGTATCGTTGCCAGCCAGGTCCGCAGCGAAATAGCGGCCAACTCCGGTTTCTTCCTGATGACCGGCCAGATAGACGGAGTCACCATCAGCGACAACAGCTCTGACCCTGGTCACATCAGCACGCAAACCTTGACGCTGAAGCGCCTTTACGCCAAGGTAACCTTCAACGTGCGAGTAGCTAAAAATCCCAATGGCAGTAAAAATTCCCTGCTTCGCGCTTTCGATCCCTATACCTGGCAGGTCGTTAATGTCCCCACTTGTTCCTATCTGCTGGAAAGGACGGATGAAGATGCTGCTAACACAGCGGCAAAGTTGTTTTCAACCGATGAACTCGGTTTCGAAACCGAAACGCTGACCAAAGACAACAATGACTACTACAGCGACGGTGTGACCAAGGTTTCAATCCACAGTTTCTCTTTCTATATGATGGAGAACCGGCATACGCCCAGATCAGGTATTACTACATACGCAGACCGTGAAAGACGGCAGAAAGACGCATCTGGAATCAACGGGGATTATTTGTACACCGATCCCTTGTCGGCATACGTAGTCATCACTGGCAAAATAGTGATGGGCACCACTACTTCCACGAACCCCAATGCTACGTTGGACGCCAATGTCCGATACGAAATACATCTCGGTGATTTCACTTCAGATCCAAAGAATTTCAAAACAGAGAGGAATCACAACTACGTCTACAACATTTTCATAGGAGGAGCCGATGACATCAAGGCTGAGGTGGAGTCCGGCACTGAAGCGGAACCGGGAGCTACCGGCCGGGTAGTCGTTGCGCTCGAACAGGTCTTCGACAGCGACTGCCATTACAGCACCCAGGTCATCTCGTTCCACGCCAACTATATGGACCCGGAAAACATCAGCTGGTATGTGGAAACACCTTTCAACCCGGATGGTGTCGGCGGAACGGATGTTCAGGAAGGCAGGGCTACGATGGAGCAGATAGACTACAAATGGGTGGAGTTCTTCGTCAATGAAAAAGACGCGAACGGCAACTACTATTCCGACAGGCGTGCGGTTTACAAGCCCCACGATTACGACTTCAGGGATATCGACGGAAATGTAATTCCGCCGGGAGACAAGCGAAGGACTATGTATGTCGATGAGCTCGTTACATACCTGAAAACCCAGAAGCAGAAATATGATGCCCACCAGACAGATCCTTCGCAGCCCGAAAGCGATTTCGACACAGACGGCGGCACCGACGGGCCGAAGATAACTGTCACGGCCTTCATAGATGAATACTACTATACAAAGAACCCTATTTCGAACGAGTATGATCCCACTTTGTGGAAGACGGTCGTGAACCACCCGATGAGGAGGATGCACATCCTGGCTTCATCGAAAATATCCGCAGACAAGGAGAGCTCGGCGATCGGCTCATCTTTCACCCTGCAGCAACGCTCTATCCAGAGCATCTATGCCGTTCACGAAGTAGCTGGCCTGCAATCAGCCTGGGGAATGGAATTTTCGGATGACGAGAGAGAAACCGGCGCATCAACATATTGGAAAAACAAAAATATGGAGGACTGCGGCAACACAAGCGCCACGAACGGACGCCTGAACTCAATGAAGATTTGGGGCATCCTGAATCCGGCAGGAACCAATTATGTGGTTGGAGAAAGGTGGGACAAGTATCTTAACCTTCGCGGTACCAATGAGACTGCCCAACTTGTGCCTGACTACAATTACCTGCGTTACAGTTGCCTATCCCGCAACCGCGACAACAACGGCAATGAAATCATAGACGCGGACGAAATCCGCTGGTATATGGCCTCCGACATACAGCTCATCGGTGTTTTCCTCGGAGCGTATGGCATAGAAGGCGATGCCCGCCTGTACCAGCGAAGTGCGTCAGACCAGGAACAAGGCAATAAAGACAAATGGCGCCAGCACATCCTTGCCAGCAACCGATATGTCTATACTCCTCAGCAGCAGTCAGACTGGAACAACAGCAACAAATATCCCCGTATCGTGTGGGCAGAAGAAGGCGTAAACGGAAGTAACTATAACTATTCAGGAAGCGACCAGACAACCGTTTTCAGCACCCGTTGTCTGCGCAACCTGGGCTATTATCTCGACGGCGGTCAAAGGAAAGACATCACGCTGGCGGAAGATCCGGAGGTTGAGCCCAATCCATATATGCTTGTAACCAGAAAGCATCTCAATGAAAATGGCTCAGTTACATCCCCCTGGACAGGCGCCTACGACAATCGCACATTCTACGAATTCGATTGCTCCCGCATCAATCAGGCTTCTCTGCGCGAATCGGTAGACCACGAGCTCATCGGCCACGACGAACACAGCAAGATGGCCTGTCTGTCAAAAGGCTTTGTGACCCTGCCAGCCATCAATACGGTCAATCTCAACAACTACACTGCCTATCAATTTAACGGCAAGACCTATAATCTGAAGAAAATCAACGAGCTTAACGCCTATTTGGATGACAGTTTCCCTGATCTAGACGCCAACCTTGATGTCTGTCCGGACGGATACAGGCTGCCCAACGTAAGGGAAATGTCCATTATGTGGACTATGCTTACTGCAATGACCACCAATGATGCAGATTACCTTGGTTCCAACGACAGCAATGCGGTGCCTTGCAGGACTCACTGGTCTATGGGCAAAGAAGGCACAAAGATAAAGATGAGCAACAAATGGGGTTGGGCTATGAGCAAGGGTCACCTTCTGATGGCCGACAATAACACTGATAGGCCCACCATCCGCTGCGTAAAAGATGTTGAATAACAATATGTCTACAAACTCCCACTACCACTTAGATCTACATTCTCAGATGATTCTCGATGAGTATCGCGAGAATCTGCCGCTGTTTCAGAAAACATCCGCCGAGGCGGTTACTAGTATTAAGGAAATGCTGTCGCAGGCGGAACTGCTTGTCGCTGCGGTTGAGAGCCGCGTCAAGACTGAGAAGTCGCTGGCCGGGAAGCTGGAGCTGAAGGGCTCTAAGTATGCGTCGCTGAAGGACATCACGGACATCGTGGGTGTGCGTGTCATCACTTTCTACATCGATGATGTGGACAAGGTGGCGTCGGCGGTGGAGCGTCTGTGGGAGATTGACTGGGAGAACAGCGTGGACAAGCGCAAGCTGCACCAGATCGACAGCTTCGGCTATATGTCGCTGCACTATATATGCAAGGTCGCCGGGTCGCCCTACCGCTTCGAAATCCAGATTCGCACGCTGCTGCAGCACGCCTGGGCGAATATGAACCACGACACGGGCTACAAGTCGGGCGTGGAGATTCCGAAGGAGTACCTGCGCAATATGAACCGTCTGGCAGGTATGTTGGAGCTGGCTGACGAGCAGTTCAGCCGCATCCGCACCGAGCTGACGGATTACCGCCGCCGAGTGCAGGCGCTTGTAGCTTCCGGCAATCTGGACGACGTGCAGCTTGACGGCGATTCTTACCGCAGTTACCTGCAACTGGACCCCTTCGGTCCGCTGAACCGCAGGATTGCGGCCGTGAACCAGGCGGAGATCGAAGAAGTGTCGCTAGTGAACTTCCTCCCCGTCTTCAAGGCGATGGGATTCCAGACTCTCGGCGACATCGCAGCGCTCATCAAGGACTATGCGGACGCTGCCTTCCAGATGGCTACCTACCAGATCGGCCTGACCGACCTGGACATCGTGTCGTCGTCGATCGCGCCGCAGAACCTCTGCATCGTATATATCCTCATCAAGGGCGGCGGCCGCGCCGGTCTGCGCTACCTGCTGGACACTCTCAACGGTGAGTCTGAGAGCAACGATATGATCGCCAATATGCTCATCGAGCAGGCTTCCGACCTTCCTTTTATGAACCAGTAAGCTATGGCAAACAAACACTTGGACACCAGCCTTCTCGACAAGGCTATCATATATGCCGTCAATGCCCACGCCGGCATTGAACGCCGCGGCAAGGGATTTCCTTATATCGTTCATCCGATGGAGGCAGTGGAGATCGTGGCCACGATGACTCCCGACCAGGAGCTGCTGGCTGCCGCCGCACTGCACGACGTTGTGGAGGACACTGACACTACGGTGGATGACCTTCGCGCCGTCTTCGGCGACCGCATCGCCCATCTGGTGGAGGAAGAGAGCGACAAGTTCACGGAGGGAGTGAGCGAGCAGGACAGCTGGCACGACCGCAAGCAGGCTGCCATCGACCGTCTGGCCGCCGCTTCGAAGGACGCCAAGATGGTGGCCCTGGGCGACAAGCTGTCGAATATGCGGGCGATATGGAGGGACTGGATGGTGAAAGGAGACGACATCTGGAACATTTTCCACGTCACCGACCGCGCCGAGCACGAGTGGCACTACCGCGGCCTTGCCGACTCGCTGCGCGAGCTGGACGACACGGTCGCATTCAAGGAGTTCGAACATCTCATCAATAAAGTATTTGGCAAGAAATAGCTATGGAAGCAAGACACATCTCCCTCAACGATTTCGTACTGTCAGGCGGAGGATTCAACGGCGAGAGCTACGACCACAAGGGCAACCCCGACCTGATGCTCAAGTTATATTTTCCCGGGAAGATCCAGCAGCCGTTCGACGAGATGCTGATGGCCCGCAAGGTCTTCAACCTCGGCATCCCCAGCCCTGAGCCGGGAGAGTACGTTGTGACTGAGGACGGCCGCTACGGCATCCTTTTCCACCGCATCCACGGCAAGAAGTCTTTCTCACGCGCCTGCGGCGACAACCCTGCCGAAGTAGCCCGCTACGCATCGGAATTTGCACAGATGTGTCTGCAGCTGCACTCGACACGCGTCGACACCACACAGTTCGAGAACGTCAAGGACCGCTATTACCGGCTGCTGGAGGAGAATCCCTTCTTCACCCCTGCCGAAAAGGACAAGCTGGGCCGCTTCATCGCCGACACTCCTGACGAGGACACTGCCATCCACGGCGACCTGCAGTTCAGCAACGCCATATTCGCAGGCAACAAGCGCTATTTCATCGACCTCGGCGACTTCTGCTACGGCAACCACCTCTTCGACCTGGGAATGGTCTACCTGAGCTGCTGCCTTAGCCAGGAATCGTTCATAACCGAGACCTTCCATATGCCCAAGGCTGTTTCCATCAAGTTCTGGAACAATTTTGTCCCGGCTTATTTCGGCAAGAACGCCGTCAAAGCCGAAATCGACGAGATGATGCTCCCCTACGCCGGGCTCAAGACGCTCATCATAGAACGCGACGCAGGGCAGCCCCAACCTGAGTTCAGAGCCGCCCTGCGCAGTGTCCTGGACTAAACCAGCCGTCTAGAATTCAAAGCCTACCGACAGATAGCCGGTGACGCCGCTCACCTGGCACCACTGGACTGCAAGTTTCAGCGGGCCGAACATTGACTGACGGGCATATTCTGCTCCGAATGCCCAGGTCGGGACCATATGCAGGATTTCTTCTGCAAAAGGAGTATCCATAAACGCACCGGCGCGCACTGTCGCGAAGTTCTTGCGGGCGAAACAGTAGCGCAAGTCTATCTGGCCTATCGCGCTGTATTCATTGGCTTCCACATATCCACCGGGGATACCGAAGAAAGGCACCTGGCGCTCGGTGTATCGGGCCGGCATAAAACCGCCGACAGTGACGATGTGCTTGGGATTCATATAGCCGGGATCATCCGACATCCATCCCACATTGACAGAAGGGATGATGGCGAAACTCTTGCCGATGGGGATCACTCCGGTGAAGCTGGCCAGGACTGAGGCGTACAACGGCACGCTGCCATCTTCAGTCATAACCTGGGACATCTCGTGGATATCATAATCGGGGTCGAGGTCTATCGCATAGCCTTTGAAGTTTAACCTTCCGTCGAGACCAAAGCGGAAACCCTTCTTGGGGAAATATCCGTCGTCAAAAGTGTCGAATTTCAATATTGCGAAAGCAGAAAGCCAGTAGCTCTTCCAGTCCCAGTCCATCCATTCGAAATCGGAGCTGAGGTAACGCTCGTAGGGGTCCATCTCGAAGGTGACGCCGGCCTTCATATTTCCGAACCTCATCCTGGAATCTTCGACATAGGCGTCGAGCGCTGTCGTGAATAATTTGTCATCTACGGTCGAATAGTAGCCGTAGGAGGTCCTCATAATGCGGGCACGTGCTGTCAATCCCACGGTGGGCAGCCCTATCTTGGACTTGTAGGCTGCATCCAGAGTCAAGCCAGGGTTGGTGCCCAGCCGGACATCCGCGGTCAGGCGGGGGCCTGCAAGCCTGCGGGTGCCGAGGCCGAGGTGCAAGGCAAGTGACACTGCCTCGTCTGTATCGGCACGAAGGCTGATGGCCGAGTCATTGACCTGGCCTTTCTGGCAGTCGAAGACAAGTACGAACGGCTCTTGCTGACCTTCGAGGTGATATGTGATGGACTCGAACGCCGCCGTGCCGTAGATGTAGTTGAGCATACGCTCTATGATAGCCCTGTTGTAAAGGCTGTCGGCGGGATAATCGCTCGGGTGAAGGATCTTGCTGCGGTCTTCTTCTGCTATGCCTGTGAACTTGACTTCCTTGACGAAGACGCTGGTTTTGGAGAGGTCCAGGGCCTGGGGACGGTGAACTACCGGAGCTTCAGGCTTGCCGGCCACCTGCGCCGCTATGGCTTCAAAGACCTCTTTGTTGGCAAGGGCGTTCTGATAGCCCTGATCGATGATGTCGTCGACACTGGCGTCGTCGAACGAAAGCATATTGTATCCAGGAAGTTCGTGATGCACGTCGAGGTCAGCCATCTTGGTTGCTTTCTCCACAGCCTCAGCGGACAGCAGGACGATGGTCTGGAAAAGGAAGTCGATCGGGTTGTTGAGCTCGTCGATGCGGCGGTGGATGGCCATATCGGAGCCTATGATGATGTCCGCTCCCATTTCCTTGGCAAGGTCGACGGGGAAGTTGTTGCGCATACCGCCGTCGAGGAGGATGCTGCCGTCTTCACGTACCGCACGGAAATAGAACGGGATGGCCATTGTTGAACGCAGGGCGGTGGTGATGTTGCCGCTGGTCCAGTATTTCGGGGTCATCGTGTACATATCGGTGGCCACGCAGGCGAACGGGATGGGCAGATCTGCAAAGCTGATGCTGTCCTGGTAGCCCACGCTGATGCAGCTGAGCAGGTTTCGCACGTTCAAGCCATACAGGTAGCCGTCGGGCATTCCGAGTCCCATCTTGTTCAGGGCCTCGTTCGCCATATCGGAGGTATTGTTGCCTGCCTCTTCAGAGATCTTTTCAAACAGGCGCTCCTTGGCAAGACGTTCGGCGAGGTCTTCGTCGTCGTATTTGAAAGGCACTCGGAAGAGGAAACGGTCGCGGTATTTGCGGAGTTTATATGTCACATAGTCGTTGTCCACCTTGTCGGACATCATAATCGGCCATTGGATGTCGCGAACGAGGGAATCCAGCTGGTCGTGCTTGTAGCCCATAGCGTAGAGGCCTCCGATGAGGCCGCCCATACTGGTGCCGGTCACAATGTCGACGGGAATGCCCAGCTCTTCGATGAGCTTGATGACGCCCAGGTGGGCAAGACCGCGGGCGCCGCCTCCTGCGAGCACGAGACCCACGGTGGGACGATACTGGCGGATGGAATCCATCCTCGCACGGACTTTGGCGAAGGCGATGGAGTCAGCTTCGGGGTTTGCACTCGGGAGGATCTGTGCGGCTGCGCCGAGACTGAATGCGCACGCCAGACATATCACACAAAAGAGTTTCTTCATAATATCTGTAGACAAGTGTTTTCCAAGCCGTAAATATAAGCAGATTTTTGTATCTTTACCTATCCAACCATTTAGCAAGCTGCTCAAAAACACTCTTTTTCGTATGAAACGCATCGTTTTCACTCTCATTGCAGCCCTCGTGCTGACATCAACGCTGACTGCTGCGGCCCAGGACGCCCCCCGCCGTTACGGCATCAAGTCCGGCATCATCAAGCTGATCTCATCGACTGCAGGAGTCGATACGCCTGAAACCCAGTATTTCGACGACTACGGCGCAAAGGAAAGCATAGTGTATACCACCGACATCCCTGGAGTAGTAAAATACGACAACTGGGTGATCACGATCGGGAACACGATGTACGGCGTCAGCGTCACCGAGGACAAGCGCAACTACGGCAAGCCGTCGGAGAATCCCGTCCCGGACCTGACTTTCAACAATCCTTCTCCTGAAGTCACTGCAAAATACAACATCAAGGAGCTCGGCGAGGAGAAGTTCCTCGACCGCAACTGCAAGATATTCTCCTACGAGACCACCCAGAGGCGCACGACCATCACCCACAAAGTGTGGATCTACAAGGGCGTGATCCTGAAACAGCAGTCCAAGATCCGCAACCGCGACGTGCTTATCTACGCCACCGATTTCCAGGAGAATGTCGCCATTCCCGCCTACGCGTTCCAGATAAAAGATTAACCCCGAAATGAAGACACTTCTGCTGCTGGCCCTTCTGGCTACCGTCAATTTCTGCTCATCCACCGCATCGGCCGGCTCAGCCCCCGTCCCCGTCCCTGAAAGGATCAATCCCGACTCGCTGAGAGCCGTCATCAAGGCGGAGCTGATGGAAGAGTTTCTGGACGTTCTGGCCTCCGGGCACCCCGTAGCCCCTGCAGTGCCCGAATCCATCGAGTTCGCGGGCAAAACCTACCGTTTCGACACCGACGCTATGTTCGAGCGTATGGACCGCGAGCTGATCGCCTTCACCTATATGCACACCAATTCGACGCTGATGCTGAAGCGCTCGACGCGCTATTTCCGGATGGTGGAACCCATCCTCAAGGCCAACGGCATCCCGGAGGACCTCAAATACCTGATGGCAATCGAGAGCAACCTCGACCCCAAGGCAGTGTCGACTTCAGGCGCCGCGGGCCTCTGGCAGTTCCTCAAGAGCACGGCGCCCCAGTACGGGCTGGAGGTGTCTTCGGAGGTTGACGAGCGCTACAACATCGAGAAGGAGACCGAGGCTGCCTGCAAGTATTTCAAGGAGGCCTACGCCAAATACGGCGACTGGCTGACCGTGGCCGCCAGCTACAACGCCGGCCAGGCCGGCATCACCCGCCGCATCAACGACCAGAAGCAGTCTTCGGCCCTCAACCTGTTCCTGCCGGAGGAGACTTCAAGGTATATGTTCCGCATCCTTGTGGCCAAGATGTTCTTCAACGACCCCGCCTCGTTCGGCTTCAACGTGCCCAAGGAGGATTACTACCCCTACCGTGAGCCCCGCAAGGTCATCACTGTCACCACCTCCATTCCCTCGCTGCCAGACTTCGCCGCCGACAACGGCGTCACCTACGCCGACCTGCGCAACGCCAACCTATGGCTGCTGGGCACCAAGCTCACGGTCCCCGCAGGCAAGTCCTACAAGATAATCATCCCGGCTACCCGCTGATTTTGGGCCGGCACTGTTCCACTTTTGACGAAAAATTCTTACCTTTAGGTTAACTAAAACCTTTTAATATGAAGAAATACTTTGCTGAGTGCGTCGGAACCTTCGTTCTGACACTTCTGGGCTGCGGAACAGCTATGTTCCTCGGCTGCAACACACCGGCCGGCGTCGTCGGCACTGCTGTTGCGTTCGGTCTGTCCGTAATCGCTATGGCTTACACCATCGGCGGTGTTTCAGGCTGCCACATCAATCCTGCCATCACTTTCGGCGTAGCCCTTGCAGGCCGTATGAGCTGGAAGGATGCTGTCGGCTACTGGTGCGGACAAATCATCGGCGCAATCATTGCCGGTGCCGTACTGCTTCTCCTCACCAAAGTCGTTGCCGCTCCTGACCTGACCGGCGGCCTCGGCACCAACGGTGTTGCAAATGCAGGCGGTGTCGGTGGCGCGCTGCTCGTCGAGTGCCTCGCTACCTTCCTGTTCGTCCTCGTAGTTCTCGGAACTACCGACTCAAAGGTAGGTGCAGGTAACCTTGCAGGTCTTGCCATCGGTCTCACACTGATTCTGATCCATCTGGTGTGCATCAACCTCACCGGAACTTCTGTGAACCCTGCCCGTTCTATCGGACCGGCTCTCTTCGCAGGTGGTGAAGCCCTCAAGAATGTATGGGTGTTCATCGTTGCTCCTATGGTCGGCGGCGCTCTTGCAGTTCCTGTATGGAAAGCCATCGCTCCCGCGAAATAACGAAGCACTCCACAATCTCTTATAAACGCAACGGGCTGCAACAGTCCGTTGCGTTTTGTAAGTTTATGTCAATGAAACGCATCCTCACCCTAAACATACTCTTATTGCTGTCTGTCACCGCTCTGGCGCAGGAGTTCGACGCCGGAGTGGACAGGCTCTACATTGACACCCGAGGCATCTACCATCTGCAGCACGACGAAGGCAAGGTCAACACCCAGTTTATGGCGGACCACCTGAACCTGAACATCTTCGGCCACATCGGCGACCGCGTCAACTATCGTCTGCGCCAGCGTCTGAACAAGAAAGTGTTCGACGAGAACTACATCTTCAACGCCACCGACTTCCTCTACATAAACTGGAAGGCCACCGACCGCTGGAGTTTCCGTATGGGCAAGGACGCCGTGCTCATCGGCGGCTACGAATACGACGCGGTGCCCATCGACGTGTACTTCTACAGCAAGTTCTGCAACAGCATCAACCAGGGCTTCACCTTCGGCGCGAGCACTTACTTCAAGATGGCCGAAAACCAGAACCTCGCCCTGCAGGTGTGCACCTCTCCCCTCTCCTACGGCTACCAGGGCGTATATGCCTACAACCTTGCCTGGATGGGCAAGATACTTCCCGTATGGAACACCATCTGGACCTTCAATATGGTCCAGGATATGGACGGGCGCTTCATCAATTACATAGCGCTCGGCAACCATTTCCAGTGGGATAATTTCCTTTTCGACGTTGATTTTATGAACAGGGCCTCGTTCAGCCAGAAACGTTTCTTCGGAACCGACTTCACGGTGATAGTGAAGACCATCTGGAGCCTCGGCAACTGGAACCTCTGCTTCAAGGGCGGCTACGAGCGCAACGACGCTGACAATGTCGATGCCCAGGGACGGGCCTTCGACGAAGTCCTGGCTCCGGGCACCAAATACCTCTACGCCGGCGCCGGCGTGGAATACTTCCCGATGGGCCGCGACAATGTCAGGCTGCACGCAGTGTACTACCGCGACAACTTCGTCAGCAGGGACAATTTCGATCTGGGAATAACCTGGAGGATAGATATTATCCGCCGTTAATAAATCTCTGAAGCAACTATCTGCATAGCTATCTCGAGCATACGTCGGTCGGTGTCGTCGAAAGTGGCGAGCCGGTCGCTGTCGATGTCCAGCACAGCTGCGACCTTGCTTTCACGGTCGAACAGCGGCACAACGATCTCGGAGCGTGAAGCGCTGCTGCAGGCGATGTGCCCCGGGAAGGCCTCAACATCTTCGACCACCACACTCTCAGCCCGCTTCCACGCCGTGCCGCAGACACCCTTTCCATAGCCGATGCTGTAGCATGCCACCGGCCCCTGGAACGGCCCTAGCGCCAGCTTCTCCCCTACAACCCTGTAGAAACCGGTCCAGAAGAAGCGCATAGTCTCGTGCAGCAGAGCGGCGGTGTTGGCCATGACAGCCACTTCGTCCTGTACACCTTCCACCAGGCTGGCAAGCTCCTTCAGCAGGTCGGCGTAGCGCAGCGCCTTGAGGTCTACGTGGCAGTAGCCGTCGGCGTGCTTGATCAGATAGTCCTGATGCTCCTCCTCGGCCGGATAGAAATTGCGCAGCGGCTCTACTTCCACGGCCAGGGGACTCCCCTGCCACTCTTCTTCACGGCTGTACGCCTCCTCGATAGCGGCCACGTCGGCAGCGTCTTCCCAGTAGATACCGGTGCGGTAGCGTGTGCCCTCGTCCTTTCCCTGCCGGTTGACGCTCAGTGGGTCGATGATCACAAAGAAGGCCTCCACCAGCCTGCGCAGAGGCATTTTCGAAGGGTCGTACGTCACCTCGACAGTCTCGGCATAGCCGGTAGTGTCGGTATAGACTTCACGGTATGAGGGGGCCGGCGTGCTGCCGTTGGCAAAGCCTACGCGGGTCGCTTTTACTCCGGGCAGCTTGCGCAGGAAATGCTCCCCGCCCCAGAAGCAGCCGGCTGCGAAATATATCTTTTTGCAGTCCATAGTCTCTATATTGCGGCGTAAAGTTAATGATTTGGCGGTTTTTTAGTATTTTTGCCATCCCTAAAATGACAAATATCGTATTGTAACAATAATATTATGAAAAGATTATCCCAACTGATCCTTGTCCTGGCGGCAGCTGCGATGCTGTTCTCCTGCTCAGGCAAGTATGAAACCGTCAAGGGCGACCCCCTCAAGACCAAGATCTACACTATGGACAACGGCCTGAAGATCTATATGACCGTCAACAAGGACGAGCCCAGGCTCCAGACTATGATCGCCGTGCGCACAGGCGGCAAGAACGACCCCGCCGACAACACCGGCCTCGCCCACTACCTCGAGCACCTTATGTTCAAGGGCACCGAGAACTTCGGTACACAGGACTTTGCAGCCGAGAAGCCGCTGCTCGACAAGATTGAAGAGCTCTATGAAGTCTACAGGACCAAGACCGACCCTGCCGAGAGGAGGATGCTCTACCGCCAGATCGATTCTGTCAGCTATCTTGCTTCACAGATCGCCATCCCCAACGAGTATGACAAGCTGATGGCCATCATCGGCTCGCAGGGCACCAACGCCTTCACTTCGGAGGACGTCACCTGCTACGTGGAGGACATTCCGTCCAACCAGATCGACAACTGGGCCAAGGTCCAGGCCGACCGTTTCAAGAATATGGTCATCCGCGGTTTCCACACCGAGCTTGAGGCCGTGTACGAGGAGTACAATATGTACCTCAATGACGATATGGAGAAGGCTATGACATCCATCGCCAAGGAGCTTTTCAAGAACCACCCTTACGGCACGCAGACCGTCATCGGTACCCAGGACCACCTGAAGAATCCGTCAATCTCGACCATCAAGAAGCAGAAAGCCACTTACTACGTTCCTGACAACATCGCCATCTGCGTTTCCGGCGACTTCAATCCTGACGAGTTCGTGAAGACTGTCGAGAAGTACTTCGGCGACTGGCAGCGTTCAGCCGGCGTACCCGCGCTGAAATATGCAGAGGAGGCTCCCATCGCCGCCCCTGTGGAGAAGGATGTTTACGGCACCGAATCTGAGTTCGTGATGATCGGCTGGCGTTTCCCTGGCACCAAGGATGCTGAAGGCGACGTGGCAGAAGTTGTGTCTTCAATTCTTTACAACGGTATGGCCGGCCTCATCGACCTCGACATCAACCAGCAGCAGAAAGTGCTTGACGCCGGTGCATTCGCCTACGGTATGGTTGACTACGGCGAGTTCCTGCTAGAGGGTTATCCGAAGGAAGGTCAGAGCCTCAAGGAAGTCCGCGACCTGCTGCTCGCTGAAGTTGCCAAGCTCCGCAGCGGCGACTTCGACGAGGACCTCGTGGAGGCTTCCGTCGCCAATTACAAACTCGGCCAGATGCGCAGTTTTGAGAACAACCGCAGCAGGGCTATGGAGTATGTGAATTCTTTCATCACCGGTCGTGACTGGAAAGACCGCGCCCTGCTCCTCGACAGATTAGCAAAAGTGACCAAGAAGGATGTCGTAGACTGGGCCAACAAGTATCTCGGCGCCGACAACCACGTCACTGCCTACAAGCACATCGGCGTCGATCCGGACATCCACAAGATCGAGGCTCCCGCCATCACTCCCATCGCTACCAACCGCGACAAGCAGAGTGCTTACCTGGCTGAGGTAATGAACACCACCGTCGCTCCCATCGAGCCCGTGTTCGTGGATTTCTCAAAGGATATGTCGACTTTCAAGGGCCGCTCAGACCTCGACATCGTCTATAAGAACAACGAGAACAACGACATCGCTCAGATGGTCTTCCTCTTTGACGAAGGCCTTCTCACGGATCCTGCCCTGAGCATAGCTCTCAACTACGTAAGCTACCTCGGCACGCAGACCCGCAGCGCTGAGGAGATCGCAATGGAGATGTACAAGCTTGCCTGCAGCTTCAATTTCAGCAGCGCCGACGAGCAGACCAGCATTTCTGTAAGCGGCCTCGGCGAGAACATCGGCCAGGCTCTTGAGATTGCCGAAGACCTCATCGCAAATGCGGAGCCTGACGAGGAGATCCTCGCTGCCCTCAAGATGGACCTTCTCAAGTCACGCGAGATGAACAAGTCCAACCAGAGCGCCTGCTCAAGCGCCCTCAACAGGTATGTCATCTACGGTCCCGACAATGTGAAGGCACGCACTCTGACCAACCAGCAGATCGTCGACCTCACTTCCGAGGAGCTGCTGGCCAAGGTGACCAATCTGCTCAGCAAGCAGCACAAGGTGCTCTACTACGGTCCCCAGACTTCGTCTGAGGTCAAGAACCTCATCGCAGAGAGCCACGACGTGGCCGCAGATCTCGAGCCGCTCACCAGGGTTCACTCAACCAAGCTCACGACTCCTTCACCGAAGGTTTTTGTGGCTCCTTACGACGCCCGTCAGTTCAATTACATCCAGTATACTAACCGCGGCGAGAAGTTCGTCCTCGCCGACGAGCCTGCCATCGCGCTTTACAACGAGTATTTCGGCAGCGGTATGAACACCATCGTGTTCCAGGAGATGCGTGAGGCAAGGGCTCTCGCCTACTCTGCCGGCGCCCGTCTGGCATCGCCGACCTACAAGAGCGACGACTATTACTTTATGGCAAGGATCGGTTCGCAGAACGACAAGCTGAAAGCTGCGGTCGAGGCTTTTGACGAGATCATCAACAATATGCCGCAGAGCGACCGCGCGTTTGAAATCGCGAAGACTTCTCTCGACGGTGTGCTGCGCACTACCAGGACCAACGGTGCCGCCGTGCTCAACAGTTATCTTACTGCGCAGGAGCTGGGCATAGACGAGCCTGTCGACAAGCTCGTTTATGAGAAGCTCCAGGGCCTGACTATGGACGATCTGGTGGGCATCCAGCAGAAGTATGTCAAGGACCGCACTTATTTCTACGGCATCCTCGGCGATCCCGCTGATCTGGATATGAACTATCTCAAGACTCTCGGCCCTGTTCAGAACGTTACCCTCGACGAGATCTTCGGATATTAATCCATAAATACATTATAACGCGAAAAGCCGGCTCCTGTCAGCCGGCTTTTTCATTTCAGGCAGGGCGTATGCTGAGGAAAGGAGGCCTTAGGGAACATGGCCACCCGGCCAGGGAAGGGGAGGGTGCCCGTTGAATGCGAGTTATCGCGCAGCGATGACGAAGCAGGCAATGGGAGGGTACGAAGGAGCGAAGCGACTGAGCTTCCCTAAGGCCTCCTTTCCTCAGCATACGCTATCGTGTAATGTTACACGCTTACGCTGTACTCGTGTTTGATTTCTTCCATTACGAAAGTGCTTTCGATGGAAGCGACATTGTCGTGGCGGCCGATTACGTTCAGCAGGAACTGCTGGTAGTATTTCATATCTGGACTCTGGATGCGCAGCAGGTAGTCGAAACTGCCGGAGATATTGTAGCATTCCGTGACTTCCGGCACGTCCTTGATCATAGCCGTGAAAGCATTGGCGAGCTCCATACTGAGATGCCGCAGCTTTACGCTGCAGAACACCGTGAAGCCCCGGTTCAGCTTCGCTGCATCAAGGATGGTGGCGTACTGCTGGATGTAACCGAGACGTTCCAGCCGCTTGACCCGCTCGTACGTCGGAGTGGTAGACAGATGCACCTGCGCAGCCAGTTCTTTGTTGGTAAGACGGGCGTTGTTCTGCAGTGCGCGCAGGATGTCGATGTCCTTCGCGTCGAGATTGTATTCTTTTTCAGCGGCCATTTCGAGTATGTTTTGGAATTAAATTCTATATTTTTATGCAAATATAGTAATTTCTTCCAAAGTTTATCATTTCCTTGGTAAATGTTCGTGGCGGGCCGACCTTTGCACCGAAAGAAATCGAAAAACAATTAAAAACATACGACAATGAGCAAGAATTACCGCTTCGAAACACTGCAACTCCACGTTGGACAAGAACAGGCAGACCCCGCAACCGACGCACGCGCAGTGCCCATCTATCAGACCACTTCCTATGTTTTCCATAATTCACAGCACGCAGCAGACCGCTTCGGCCTGCGCGACGCCGGCAACATCTACGGCCGCCTGACCAATTCCACCCAAGGTGTCTTTGAAGACCGCGTGGCCGCCCTCGAAGGCGGCGTAGCCGGCCTCGCCGTCGCCTCGGGCGCTGCAGCGATAACCTATGCCCTGCAGAACATTGCTCAGGCTGGCGACCACATCGTCGCTGCCGACAACCTCTACGGCGGCACCTATAACCTCATCACCCACACTCTCGCCACCCAGGGCATCAGCAGCACCATCATCAACATCAACGACCTGGCCGCTCTCGAGTCAGCCATCAGGCCCGAGACGAAAGTGATATATGCAGAGACCTTCGGAAATCCCAACGGTGACGTGCTGGATGTGGACGGCGTGGCAGAAGTGGCCCACCGACACGGCATCGTCTTCATCGTCGACAACACCTTCGGCACCCCCTACCTCATCCGTCCCATCGAACACGGGGCGGATGTCGTCGTTCATTCCGCCACCAAATTCATCGGCGGACACGGCAGTTCGCTCGGCGGCGTGATCGTCGACGGCGGCAAGTTCGACTGGCTGGCGCACGCAGACCGCTACCCTACCCTGACCAAGCCTGACCCTTCATACCACGGCATCGTCTTCGCACAGGCTGTCGGCGCTGCGGCCTATGTCACCCGCATCCGTGCCGTCATCCTGAGGGATACCGGCGCAGCCATCTCTCCGTTCAATGCATTCCTGCTGCTGCAGGGGCTCGAGACTCTGTCGCTGCGCGTGGAACGCCACGTGGAGAACGCCCTGAAGGTGGTAGACTTCCTCAATAGCCATCCGAAGGTTGCCAGGGTCAATCACCCCGCCCTTGCCGGACATCCTGACCACGCACTCTACGAGAAGTACTTCCCGAACGGCGGCGGCAGCATCTTCACCTTCGAGATCAAAGGCGGCCAGGAGGAGGCGTGGAAGTTCATCGACGCCCTGCAGATCTTCTCTCTGCTGGCCAATGTGGCCGACGTCAAGAGCCTCGTGATCCACCCCTACACGACGACGCACTCGCAGCTGTCTGAGGAAGAACTTGCGCAGCAGCACATCACTCCCGCCACCGTACGCCTTAGCATAGGCACGGAGCACATCGACGACATCATCGAAGATCTCGCCCAGGCGCTTGCCAAGATCTAACCGCCAGCGCGCGTGCAACGGATTCCTACTTCTCGGCGTAGAGTCCGATGAGGGTGCCGGTGAAGCCGCCGGCGTTAAGAGTGGTGAGGAACTGGGCATCGACGCCGTCTGCGAGTTTTGTCCAGTTCTTGCCGTTAGGAGCATACCAGAACGCGAAGGTGTCGCCGTCGGAGCTGACCTTGAGGTCGATGAACTTGAAGTTGCCGAGGGCAGCTGTAGCGAGCTCGCTGCTGGCGTCCTCGATGGTAGGCCTCTGGCCGGGCACGCGGACCATACGGGTCTCGACTTTCACGACTGAAATCTTGCCGTCAGACACTTTCAGGAAGTACTGGTGGCTCTCGTCCTTGAAGAGGAGCATACCTGCAGCCTCTGTCTCGCCGGCCGGCTTGAAGTACAGACGGGTTGATGCATTGAACTTGTGGTGGTGCATCCTGCGCAGCACGATCGAAGGAGTGTGCGGCTGGGTGGCCTTGCTCTCAGAGAGTGTCAGCTCCAGGAAGCCGGGCTTGTCGGTGAGCGAGTAATGGTCCTTCGCCGGGCCGCGGAGAAGCAGCCACGCGGGATCAAGCTCAGGGGCCGAGAAATCGTCGGTGAACGAGAAGTTGCCGAAGGTGACCTTGTCGCCGCGTTTCACGCCTTCGTGCCTTACGATGAGCGGAACTGCCTCACCCTGCGGGAGGATTACCGGCCATTTGTCGGCAGTCCAGGTCACAGGCAGCATATGGGTCTCGCGGCCAAGATTCTCGGCATCGTTGCGGTACGGACGGTCTGCGAGGAACACAGCCCACCACTGGCCGTTGGCATCCTGCACCATATCGGCGTGGCCGGCGCAGATGATGGGATTCGGCCTTGCGGGATCAAGACCCACCTGGGTGAGGATGGGGTTGCCTTCGTATGACACGAACGGGCCGAAGGGAGTCTTGCCCTTGAAGATGACCTCCGAGTGCTTCTCGTTGATGTTGGTGCCGCCCTCGGCGCACATCAGGTAGTAGGTGCCGTCGATCTTGTAGAGGTGCGGACCCTCGATCCAGATGGGCTCCTGCTCGGGACGCGAACCTTTGTTGACGATGACCTTGCGCTCGCCGATAGTGCGGTCGTTTGCCACGTCGAACTCGATGCAGCGGATGGTCCTGTGGCCGCTGTAGTCAGCCTTGCCGTCGGGAGCGTCGTCGTTGTTGACGATGTATGCGCGGCCGTCCTCATCGAAGAAGAACGACGGGTCGATGCCCTTCACTTCCGGAAGGTATATGGGATCCGACCAGTCACCCCACGGGTCCTGGGTCTTCACGAAGAAGTTTCCGGCGCCCACGTCGGTGGTGATCATATAGTAAGTCTTGTTGTGAGGGTTGTATTTGATGTCCGGAGCGTAGATGCCGCCGCTGACACGCTGCCCGTCGAGGCGGGGCAGATGCTCGGGACGGTCAAGCACGTTGCCGATCTGCTCCCAGTTCACGAGGTCGCGGCTGTGGAAGATGGGCACGCCGGGAAAAAATGAGAATGACGAAGTTACGATGAAATAGTCTCCCTGGCCGTTGGAGCACATACTCGGGTCGGAATACCAGCCGGCAAGCATAGGGTTGTAGACGTAGTCGTCGCCGGGCAGAGGGTTCTGCGCATAGAAATCGTCGCAGCCTTCATAGGAATAATTGTCGAAAAGGACGGTGCCCTGGGGGACGTCTACGCTGCAGGCGGCTGCCAGAAGGCCTGCAACAAGAACTATCAGTGTTTTCTTCATTGTGGTGAGTTTATATTACAAAGATATTTTATCTTTTTGAATTTGATATCTTTGTCTGCAGCAAACAAACCCGTCAAGATGGAAGAGCCCGTACTCAACGCCCACAACAAGGATGAGCACCGTCCCAGCCACAGCTGCGAGCACATCCTCAACCGCACTATGGTCGATATGTTCGGCTGTCCGCGCAGCCGCAACGCCCACGTGGAGAAGAAGAAATCCAAATGCGACTATCTGCTCGACGCCTGCCCCACCCCTGAGCAGGTGGCAGCGATCGAAGCAAAGGTCAACGAAGTGATCGCCCGCAAGCTGCCGGTCACCGTGCGCTTCATCCCCCGCGAAGAGGCTGCGGCACTGGTAGACCTCAGCAAGCTGCCCGAAGACGCGTCGCAGACCCTGCGTATCGTCAGCATCGGCGACTACGACGACTGCGCCTGCATCGGAGCACACGTGGACAACACGTCCGAAATCGGAACCTTCAGGATTATCAGCCACGACTTCAACGACGGAGTGTGGAGAGTGAGATGGAAAGTCATTCCCAACGAACAATAAGCCCTATGAAAAAGATATTTGCAAGCATCGCAGCCGCCCTGCTGATATGCACGGCCGCTTCCGCACAGAACTACAATGTCCTCGACGAGGTGAAGGCCGACCGCCTCAAGGCCGCCGGTATGGAGGGTGCCTACCGCTTTGAAAACTACGCCCTGACTCCCGCCCCGAAAGGCTACAAGCCCTTCTACATCAGCCACTACGGCCGTCACGGCAGCCGCTATGCCTGGACCTCCAGGGCCTATACCGAAATCGGCAAGGCTCTCTCAGAGGCGAAGGCGGCCGGCAACCTGACTGCTTTCGGCGAGTCTTTCCTCGCGCGTTACCTCGAATTCTGCGACGAAGCCATAGCTAACACCGGCGACCTCGTGGACCTCGGAGTGCAGCAGCACACCCGCATCGCAGAGGAAATGTTCCGCAACTTCCCCAAGGCGTTCACCGGCAGCAAGAGAGTCGACGCCCTGTCGTCAGTCTCCGGCCGCTGCATAGTCAGTATGGCCGCTTTCACCACCAGCCTGCAGAAACAGAACCCGAAGCTCGACATCCACGTGAAGTCGAACCACCTCGGAATGGGCATCGTCGCCCCGCCGGAGGCCCCTAAGGGCTATGTCCGCAAGTTCGAAGGCAACGACCCCGACAGCTCCAGCCGTGAGAAGCTCGGCCAGTTCATCCTCCGCAAGGTGGATGTGGACGGCATAATGGGCCATATCTTCAAGGACCCCAAGGCAGTGAAGCACACAGGCGGCACTACCGACCTGCTGTACTACCTCTATATGTTTATGGGCAACTACCCTAACTACAGCGATCCGCAGCTCTTCGCAGACGTGCTCACCGACGAGCAGTACGCCCAGCTGTGGGAGACATACAACTACAGCTCATACCTCACCGACATCACCGAGAGATATTCGATGATCCCGCTGCTGGAAGACATCGTCAACAAGGCCGACATCGCCATAGTCAACCACGACACCGCCGCCGACCTGCGTTTCGGCCACGACTATGTCCTTGAGGCCTTCATCGCCCTGCTGAACCTCGACGGCTTCGGCACCATTCCGCAGAAAGCCGACGACGTGAAATACTGGTTCCAGAGCTACCGCATCTGCAAGGCCACCAACCTGCAGTTCGTGTTCTACCAACCCACCGGCCGGCACCACGAAATCATCTTCAAGATCCTCTGGAACGGCAAGGAAGCCACCCTTCCGGCCCTCGAGCCCGTCTCAGGCCCGTATTACCGTTGGGATGACTTCCGTGACTATGCTAAGCGAATAATGGCAGCCCACCCGGAAATAATGTAATTACATCCGTACAGCTCAATCCCCGACTTCCGTCAGGGCGCCGGTGACGGAATCGATGATGAATCCGCGCACGGTGACGTCCTTAGGTACGAGGGGATGGTTTACGATGGCAGCGACAGTCCGCCGCACAGATGCTTCTGTGTCGTGGAAGCCCTCCAGCCACTCGGAGACCCCCTGCGACTCCCACTCCGCCAGCGTAGCCTCAGACACTCCGCGCTCCAGCATATGGGGTTTGAATTCGCCGTAGCTCATATGGCAGGCGCCGCAGGTCGAATGGTGCACCACCATCACCTCCTCCACTCCGAGTTCGTAGATGGCCACCAGCAGCGACCGGATCGCAGAGTCCGTCGGCGACAGCACCAGTCCGCCAGCATTCTTGATGATTTTTGCGTCGCCGTTGCGAAGCCCCAGAGCCTGCGGCAGCAGCTCCGTCAGACGCGTGTCCATACAAGTGAGCACCGCCAGCTTCTTTGCCGGAAACTTATCGGTTATAAACGGCTCGTATGCCTTCTCGGCCACGAAGCGCTCATTGAATTTCAGAATATCGTCAATCATAGTTCTGCCCTCGCTACATCTGTTTTATTTCGTGGCGGTCGTGCTTGTAGGCGTTGCGCTTGTGCTGGTGCCAGGTGCCGTAGATTTCGGTGACGCGGCCTGAGGTCATAAAGACGGGGATGTCCTCGACGCGGATCTTCTCCATCAGCTTGGCGAACTCCTCGTTGGTGAGGATAGCCTCAAGCTCCACCTTCTTCTCGTTGGAATAGCCGCCGGTCACCTCATAGAGCGTCACGCCGCGCACCAGATCGTGCACGATGTAGTCCTGCAGCTCCTTGTAGCGCGGGGAGATGATGCACACGCGCTTGCGGGCGTTCAGGCCGGCAGTGAAGTGGTCCACCATCATACCGTTGATCCAGGTGCCGATGAAGCCCATAAACACCAGGTACAGCGAATTGCCGGGGACGGCGAAAGCCGAGCAGCAGATGATCGCTCCGGCCACAGTCACCGACGTGCCGATGTCGATGTGGGCATATTTGTTCACGATCTTGGCGATGATGTCAAGGCCGCCCGTCGAAGCGTTGATACGGAACAGGATGGCCTGCGACAGGCTGAGGATGAGCACGAAGCAGAACAGGTAGAACCAGTAGTCGATATCGCCGCCGGCCCAGTCGAAGAGCTTGCTCGGGTCGATGTTGAAGCGCTTGTCGATGGCCTCGAAGAGCCACAGCCACGGCGACAGCACCAGCGCGGTATAAACCGTCTTTGCGCCGAACTCCTTGCCTATCAATATAAACGCCAGCACCAGCAGGATGACGTTGATGATGAAAGTCAGGGCAGAAACCGGAATGCCTGTAATCCTGAAGATCACGATGGAAAGACCGGAGATCGAACCGACGATCAGCTTGCTGGGCTGGAGGAAATAATGCACTGCAACCGCGGCAACCATCATTCCCAATGTCATAATGAGGAATTCCTTGAAGAACTTGCCGCTCTTGAAATATTCTTTAGTCTTAGCGTCCATAGGTCAAAATGTATTAATCAAAGATAATAAAAAAGCCCGGCATATCGCCAGGCTTTTGGTGAGAATGCTCGAACTGACTACAGAGCCAGGCTCAGACCCACGGTCGCGTAGTACAGCGGAGTCTTGTACAGAGGCGAGTAGCCGCCCACTGCCTTGACGGGTACTGACAGTATGTCGTTGATCTCGAAAGTGTAGCCGGCCTGGAGCAAAAGGTTGCTGAAGCCGAAGCCGTCGCTCTCGTAGTATACGGACTTGCGCGGCACGGCGCCGACGGTCAGTTGGAAATCCCAGTTGCCGACATTGTAGGGCACGGCCAGCTCCATATAATTGGAGAAGTTGCGCCTGGTGTCAGTCTCGTCATAGTCGTCACCGTAGAGGCTTGTGTAGAAAGTGAAGGAAGCCGGCACGGCACCCGGGAGAGTATAACCGATTCCGACCTCGCCCATATCCCCGAAGTAATTGTTCCACTCGAGATGCACGCCGTGGAACTCGGTATAGATAGTGAACTGGTATTCAGAATAGTGCATAGGCACATTCATCGACTGGTAAGTCCAGAAATAAGTCTCGGCATAGAAATTCTCATCCGCGCTGGTGAAGTTCAGGCCGACGTCGGTAGCTCCGCCGGGAGAGAACATAGTCGGGAAATTACCGGGCATCATACCCCTCCACACATACTTGGTCATCAGTTCCTCATTGGCGGTGAAGCCGAGAGTCTGGGCAGAAAGGCCGCCTGCGAAACCCAGGAGGGCGACGGCGATAACAAATACCTTCTTCATCTTATTTTCTTTTTTTGCTGCTTTTGCGGCGTGATTTATTCTTTTTGGCTTTAATGACTGACCATACCACGAGGGCGGCCACTACGACTGCGATGAGCACGAGGATGGTGCCGTTCAGGTTGTCACCCTTGACCCTCGACCACATCTTGAGCAGTTTCTCGGTGTCCTGGTCGGTGTCGTGCATAATGACGCACTTGTCCATAACGGACTTGTCAGGATAGAAAATCGGATTGAGGAGCACGGAGTCAGCCTCGGGACCGAAGAAATACGAAGCGTCCACAACCTCGGCATAACGCGAATCCTGCGCAAGCTCCTGCTGGCTGGCAAGCACCTCGGGAGTACCGATGACGCTCACATAGCCGATGACATCCATATTGCGTATGGCATTCTCGCTCATACACATATAGTTGATGAAATAGTTGGCAGCCTTGGTGTTGACAGCATACTTGGGAATGACCCAGCCGTCGAAGAAGCAGTTGCTGCCCTCCTCGGGAACCACATAGTTGAGCTTCACTCCCACGTCGCCGGCCTCGTTGATGGCCCACATCGCGTCGCCCGACCAGGTCCAGTTGACCCAGGCCTTCTCCTGCGTCATCATCTCCTTGCCGAAGTCAGCCTCCCAGCCGGAAACATTCTTCTTGGCCTCCATAAGCAGAGCCTCGACCTTGGCGATGGACTCGTCGCTGACATCATACATCAGTTTCTTGGCGTCGACGGTGCCGTTGGCGATACCCTCGCTGTTGAGATAGATCAGCAGCGGGCTGTAGACGTCGCGGAAAGCGTCCTTCATAAAGAGCTTCTGCTCGAATTTCGGGTTCAGGATGGCGCCCCAGGTCGAAACCTCCGAGCGGTCCACGTACTTCTCGTTGTACATAAAGCCGACGGTTCCCCACATATAAGGCACCGAATAGTCGTTGGCGTTCTTGCCGGGGGTGTTCATAGCGTTGAACTCCTCGACGGCGAAGGGAGCCACATTCTTGGTATAGTCAGGAGTCGAGCCGTAATTGCGGTCGAGCGGAAGAGCCAGACCGTGGTTGATCATCCTTTCTATGATGTAGTCCGACGGACATACAAGGTCGTAGTCGGCCTGTCCCCTTTCTATCTTTGCGAGCATCACTTCATTGATGTCGAAAACCTGATAGATAATCTCCACTTTCTCCCCGGTCTGTTCGTAATACCAATCCACGAACTCGTCGAGGAGGTCTTCGTCGATGTAATCAGACCAGTTGTAAATTTTCAGCTGATGCGCCCTGTCGGCAGACTGTCCGCCGGAACAAGCGCAAAGCGCCACTGCACACACGAAGCAGAGTGCAATGCTCAAGAGTTTTTTCATTTCTGGGAATTAGATTGATTAGATGGTTTAGCACGCAGATTCATAACTATCAGGACAGCGAGCACAGCGATGAACACGATGGTAATCATCGGGCGCAGCTCAGGGGTAAGGCCACCTTTTCGTGAATCTGCATAGATATATGTCGACAGTGTCTGAAGGCCGTTGGTGCCGACGTTGAAGACACTGACTTCGAAATCGTCGATAGAAAGGATGAACGACAGGAAGAAGCCGCTCACCATACCGCTCTTAATCTGCGGCAAGATCACCTTGCGAAGGGCCTGCGACGGCGTGGCGCCAAGGTCGAGGGCTGCCTCGAAGGTGTTGGGGTTCATCTGCTTGAGGCGCGGCATCACGCTGAGCACGACATACGGGGTGC
The DNA here is from genome assembly GCA_947169015.1 of uncultured Bacteroidales bacterium. GTDB lineage: Bacteria > Bacteroidota > Bacteroidia > Bacteroidales > UBA932 > Equibacterium. The sequence continues at coordinate 74,385 of CAMVOD010000004.1, forward strand.
AGAAGGTGATGTGGCAGATGGTCAGGGTCACATAGCCCTGGGTGACGCCGAGACTGACGAACAGCAGGAACAGCGACACGCCGGTGATGATGTCGGCGTTCAGGATAGGAATGTTGTTCATAGTGTTCATCGCCGACTTGAAGCGCTTGTTGCGCAGGTTGTAGATGCCGATGGCCGAAACTGTGCCGAGGGCAGTCGAAACTATCGAAGCTACAAGACCGATGATGAGGGTGTTGAGCACTGCAGCCATCAGGGCCTCGTGCTGGCCGCTGGTGAAAAGCGAGCGGTAAAGGCCGGTAGAGAAGCCGGTCCAGTTGCCGAGCACCTTGGCCTCGGTGAACGAGAAGACGGCGATGACGATCATCGGCGCGTACAGCAGCACGAGCAGTATCCAGACGTAAGCTTTGGCAAGGAAGTTCTTCATCATATCAGTCCTCCCGCGGCCGAAGCCTCTTCTTTATCGTCATTGAACAGGTTGGTCACCACGATCAGGATGAGCATAATCAGCGACAGCAGCGCACCGTAGTTCCACATACCGTTGTTGATGTTCTCCTGTATGATGGTACCGAAAAGCTTGATGTTGTTCATCGTCAGCAGCTCCGCAATGGCGAAGGTGGATATCGTGGGCATAAACACCATCATAATGCCGCTGACCACGCCGGGCATCGACAGCGGAAGCGTCACCTTGGTGAAGACCTTGACATTGTCGGCGCCGAGGTCCTGCGCAGCCTCGCTGTAGCTCTTGTCAATCTTCTGGAGCACTGTGTAGATGGGCAGGATCATAAACGGAAGATAGTTGTAGACCATACCGAAGATCAGCGTTGCCTGCCCCAGCGGCACCTTCATAAAGCCGAAGAGGGCCACGGTGGCCAGGGTGCGCATAAGCACGTTGATGAACATCGGTATGAGGAACAGCGCCACCATCACCGAAGCGCTGCGGAACTTCGAGTTGCTGAGTATGTAAGCTGCCGGATAGCCCAGCAGGATGCAGATGATCGTAGTGATGAGGGCGATTCCGATGGAATAGAGCAGTGTGTTGACAGACTCCTTCTCGTTGATGAATGTACGCACGTTCTCGAACGTAAAGTTGCCTGAAGGGTCACGGAAGGCATAGAGCACTACCAGCACCAGAGGAAGCACTATGAAGAACAGCATAAAGATCAGGTAAGGGATGCTCCAGCTGCTGCGACGGCCGAAAAACTGTTTGATCTTTCCCATCTCTATTTCTCAGCTTTGCGGACGCGGATGTCTTCGGGAAGTATCTTGATGCCGACAAGGTCCCTCTCGTCCCACACGTCGTTGGTGGCCACATAGACATTGTCGCGGTCCTCAGTCATTACCGTGAGGAAATAGTGGTTGCCCTTGTAGAGGATGAAGCGCACGTCTCCCACCAGCTCGGCGTTGTCGATGTCGTCGAGCAGGTCGACCTTGTCGAAATCGACGTCGACGAGCACGTCGGTCTTCTCGCCCTGCCAGAGTTCCTGGGGCAGGCACTCGAAGGTGATGCCGAGCATCTCCACGTGAGTTGCGTCGACGAGCTTGCCTTCAAAGGTGTTGCATACGCGCTCTTTCTTCATCACCTGGATGTCCTGGGGCTTGATGATCATCGCTACCTTCAGGCCTGCTTCGAAAGGATTGTAGTCCTGGATCACGATTTCGTAGCCTTCGTCGGTGATGACCGTTATCTCGTAGTGGATGCCCTGGAAAACGCAGGACTGCACAGTTCCCTCGAACTGTCCGGCCTTGTTGGGAGCTTCCATCAGGTAGATGTCCTCCGGACGGATAACCACGTCTACGGGGTTGTTCTCGCCGAAGCCTTCGTCCACGCAGTCGAAGTCGTGGCCGAGGAAGTTGACCTTGCGGTCGCAGATCATCGTGCCGTTGAGGATGTTGCTCTCGCCGATGAAGTCAGCCACAAAAGCGTTGACAGGTTCGTTGTAAATGTCGATGGGGCTTCCGGCCTGCTGTATCACGCCGTCATTCATCACGACTATGGTGTCGCTGAGGGTCAGAGCTTCTTCCTGGTCGTGGGTCACATAGAGGAATGTAACGCCGAGTTTCTCGTGGATTTCCTTGAGCTCTATCTGCATATCCTTGCGCATCTTGTGGTCAAGGGCGCTCAGCGGCTCGTCGAGCAGCAGCACCTCCGGAGAGTTGATAAGGGCGCGGGCGATGGCCACACGCTGCTGCTGGCCACCTGAGAGCGACTCGACGTCGCGCCACTCATAGTCGGTCATATTGACCATCTTGAGGGCCTTGCGCACACGCTGCTCGATCTCAGCCTCGGGAACTTTGTTGAGCTTGAGGCCGAAAGCGACATTGTCGTAGACATTCAGGTGGGGGAACAGCGCATAGCGCTGGAAAACCGTGTTGACCGGGCGTTTGTAGGGCGGGATCGAGTTCATCTGCTCTCCGCCTATCTCTACCGTACCTTCGTCCGGGGTTACGAAACCTGCTAGAATTCTTAGAAGTGTGGTCTTTCCACAACCGGACGGACCGAGAATGGTGATGAATTCACCTTTCTTAACGTGCAAATTGACATCATTCAGAACTTGTTTGTCTCCGAACCATTTAGATATATGGTCCAGACTGATGATGAAATTTGAGTCTTTCATTAGGCAGCGTTATGATGGGTAGGGTATAATAAAGTATGGTGTTTGTATTCTGCGCCGCAAAGATTGCAAAAAAACGCAATAAAACAAATATCTTTGCCGTATGAGAAATTTTATATCATATCTGGTCCTTGCCCTCAAAGGCGTAGCTATGGGCGCGGCAAATGTTATCCCGGGCGTCTCAGGCGGCACCCTGGCCTTTATGACGGGGATCTACCAGGAGCTCGTGGACTCTTTGAAATCCATCAACGGCGAGGCCGTCAAACTTTTTTTCACCGGAAAATTCAAGGAATTCTGGAAAACCATCAACGGCAATTTTCTTCTCGCGGTCTTCGCAGGCGTGGTGATAAGCATCTTCTCGCTGGCGAAAATAATGCAGTATCTGCTTGAGACCCGCCCCATCCAGATATGGTCGTTCTTCTTCGGCCTCATACTCGTGTCCACGGTCTTCATTATGAAGGACCTCGGCAAGTTCAGCATCAAGAACGCGCTCAGCTTCATCGTCGGGGCGGCCTTCGGCGTGTTCATCTGCATCGCCACCCCCGCCACTACTCCCGACAGTCTGCCCTTCATCTTCCTGTGCGGAGCCATCACTTTCTGCACTATGATCCTCCCCGGCATCTCCGGCAGTTTCATCCTGCTCCTGCTGGGCAAATACGCCTTTATGCTGGAAGCCGTCAGCGACCTGAATATAGTCGTCCTGCTGGTCTTCGCCCTCGGCGCGATGGCAGGCCTGATATGCTTCTCCCACTTTTTGTCCTGGCTGCTCAAGAGATACTACAACGCAACCCTCAGTATGCTCTGCGGCCTTATGTGCGGCTCGCTGCTGAAGGTTTGGCCTTGGAAGGATACCCTCGAGGGAGGCATCGACCGTCCGCTGTGGCCGGGCAATTTCGCAGGCGATGCGCAACTCGCATCCGCCATAATATGGATGCTCGTCGGGGCCGCGCTGATAACGGCCATTACTCTGGCCGCCAAAAAATCCGAAAAGAAAGAGGCTTAGAGACGCACTTTGTCAGCCCAGCTTTCGAAGGTGGTGAGCTCTCCCCTGCTCCAGCAGTTGCCGACAGCGTACTCCACCGGCCTTCCCCACTTCGTCGTGATATATGCCACTGCATTGTCCTGCGGGCCGTCCACAGCAAAGTTCTTGGACATCGGCATCACTATGCCTTTGCCGATATAGCCGTCGCCGATGTTCTCCCAGTCCACGACGTAGTCGGGGCCGATCTCAGAATTCTCGACTGAGTTTTTCGCGAAGCCTGCCACCACGATCACCGGAGTGCTGCCTGCCTCGTTCGAGTAGACGTCCTTGACCTCACAGTATACAGACGTTTCGCGGAGGGTAACGGTGCGCACGAGGCTTATCTTGTTGCCGTCCACTTCCCACTGCGGGTAGGTCAGCTTGAAAGACACGAGGTCCTTGGTCTGCTCCACGATCTCGAAAGACGAGAAGTTCGCCTGGGCGAAAACGAGGGAGTCGTTCAGTATAACGGCCGAGCCACCGTCGTTCAGGCTTGCGGCCTGGGCTGCCTTGCGGTCCTTCAGCACCACTTCCTTTTTGTCGTGGGCCTTGAGGATGGCTTCCATACCGCTGGTCACCACGGGGTTCGAGGGACCGTTGATGCGGTAGCGGACGACGCTGTTCTCGAAGATGCAGTCTCCGGCGGGGTCAAGGAATGCAGTTGTAGTCTGTTGTTTGCTGCAGGCGACTGCGACGGCCGCCATTATCATAATAAAGAGGATTTTTTTCATAACGATAAGTGAGTGTTTAAAAGATTTGGTAGCGCCTTGCAACAATAATCGTTCCTAAACCGAGCGCTGGGGGTGCTTTGCAATCTGACGCTTGACGCAATAGATGTTGAAGGTGACGAAGGCTGTCAGAGCCACGACACCGGCGACTATGTAACCGATCGCAGGGCTCAGGTCGAGTCCGCCGTTGACGTGCGGGGCCATCAGGAAATACGACACGCAGATGTATGTCAGGAATGTGGCCGGGACTGACAGGAACAGGTGACGTGCAGACCTCGACAGGAACTTGGCGAAGGTCCAGAGCATCACGCTGGCCACAATCTGGTTGCCGATGCCGACGTAGTTCCACAGTATGCTGAAGTCAGCCATACAGCAGATGGCGGCGACGACGAAGACAGGCAGTGCCAGCATCAGACGGTTGCGCATCGGCGTCTGGTTCACCTTCAGCACGTCGCCCAGCATCAGGCGCAGACTGCGGAAGGCAGTGTCCCCGGAGGTTATCGGGCAGACCACGACACCGAGGACTGCGATGACAGCCCCCACCTTGCCGAGCCAGTCGTTGCACAGCGTGTTGACTATGATGGCAGGGGTATTGCCGGCAGTCGCAGCTGCGTTCAGGCCGTCGGGACCGCCGAAATAGTTGATGGCTGCCGTAGCCCATATCATCGCCACGATGCCTTCGGTGATCATAGCGCCGTAGAAGACCACGCGGCCGTGCTTTTCGTTCTCGATGCATCGCGCCATCATCGGTGCCTGCGTCGAGTGGAAGCCAGAGATGGCGCCGCAGGATATCACGACGAACAGCATCGGGAAGAGCATATACTTGTCGGGCTGTGCGTGGAAATTACGGAACGAATCGGCGCTGAGTTCCATCAGCTGCATATTGCCGCCGGCAGCCTTGATTATCATCGCGCCGCCCACTGCAAGAGCCATAAAGATGAGCAGCAGACCGAAGACGGGATAAATCTTGCCGATGATCTTGTTGATGGGAAGCAAGGTCGCCAGAATATAATATACGAAAATCACGATGACCCAGAAAAGCTTGCTCACCGGTATCATATTGTTGAGCAGGTCAGCCGGACCGGTGACAAAAGAGCATCCGATGCCGATGAGGGTGAATGCGAGGAAGACGTTCATAAACTTCTTCGCCCCCTTGCCGAGGTACTGCCCGACGACGACCGGCATACTGCGGCCATTGGCACGCACCGACATCATTCCGCTGAAGTAGTCGTGCACCGCACCCATAAACACGCAGCCCAAGGTGATCCACAGATAGGCCATAGGACCGTAAGCAGCTCCGAGGATGGCGCCGAAGATAGGTCCCAGACCGGCGATGTTCAAAAACTGGATGATGTAGACCTTCCAAGTCTTCATTGGTATGTAGTCGACGCCGTCGCGCATTCGGTAGCAAGGCGTCTCGCGGGAAGGATTGGCGTGGAAGAGTCTCTTTTCTACGAATCTGCCGTAAGTAAAAAACCCGGCGATCAAAAAGGTGATGCAACAAAGAAACGTAATCATTGCAGTCAAATTACGGCCGCAAATTTGAGCATTTTTATAAAAAAATACAATTAAATGCGCCGCGCAATCGCATCACTGCGGCTGCGCCACTGCCGCCGTGTCACAGACCTGACTTGCGGCGACCTCCGTTCGCTGACGCTCACTCCGACCCTCCCGTTGCCTACTTCGTCATCGCTACGCGATAACTCGTATCCAACGGGCCCCTCCCTCTTTACTTCCGAGGGCGGTAGTGTCGCCTGCAAGTCAGTTTGTTCGGGCGGCTTGTCGCTTGTCAGCGTACAAGGTCTTCAAAAACATCGCACACCTTGCCCAATAACGTCTACTTATCAGGGCGCATCAGCGCCGTGGCGGAGTGTGGGATGTGTCCGAAGGACACGAGCCACGGAGCCACCCGGGTTCTGCGAAGCAGGTTCCGGCATAACCCCCTTGAGGGGGATGTCGCGAAGCGACAGGGGGGTGAAATCCATCCCAACCGGATCACAGAAAAAGCCGACTTGCCGTCGGCTTTTTCTGTGATCCGGTTGGGATTCGAACCCAAGACCCACAGCTTAGAAGGCTGTTGCTCTATCCAGCTGAGCTACCGGACCAGTTCAACGGCGGCAAATGTAGCAATAAAAAACGAAATAAAAATACACTACCCGAGGAATCCCCGCATGAACGAAGTGCGAGGTATCTCCTTGTCAGAGACGGGTACAAAGTAATGCAGGAAATTCAGCAGGCGGTGCGCCTCTCCGTATTCCGGCGAATTCTTCGGCACTGTGGCGAGGATGCGCTCGGCGTGCACGCGGAACACCGCGAACTCCATAAGGTATGCGGAGTTGAAGAGTACGTCGGCCTCCTCCTGGTAGGGATAAATCCACTTGACTTCGTTGCGGCGCACCATCGGCCAGTTGGAGATGGTCTCCAGGGCCGAGAACGCCCCGCTGTTGAAGTCGCGGACGATCCTGCGCAGCAGCCGGTTGTCGCTCGTGGGTATGCAGTTGTGGTCGTCCAGCGAGATGCTGGTGACGGTATTGATGAAGATCTTGTACTTGGCCGATGACGGCACACGGTCCGTCAGGCGCGGATTGAGAGCGTGGATACCTTCGATGAGCAGGATGCCTCCCTCCTCCATCTTCAGCTTCTTGCCGTTGTACTCCCGCAGCCCCGTGACGAAATTGAACTGCGGCACCTCCACCTCCTGCCCTGCTATCAGCTTCATCAGGTCGGACTGCAGGTATTCGTGGTCGACAGTTTCGAAATTGTCGAAATCGTAGCTTCCGTCCGGCAGTTTGGGCGTCTCCACCCTGTTCACGAAATAGTCGTCGGTAGAGAACGATATCGGACGAAGTCCGCAGGCCATCAGCTGCACGCTCAGACGGCGGCAGAATGTGCTCTTGCCGCTGCCGGTGGGGCCGGTGATGAGCACCACCCTCACAGGGTCCTTCGAATAGTAGCGGCGGTCGATCTCCTCCGCTATCTCCACGATCTTCTTCTCCTGCAGGGCCTCGGCGATCTGCACCAGGTCGGACACCTTGCCTTCGAGGCAGGCCTTGTTCACGTCGCCGGCGTTGTCGAGCTTCATAATGCGGTTCCACTTCTGCATCTCCGAGAACACCTCGAAGGTCTTGGGCTGGGGAATGAACGGCGCCAGGGCGTCCGGATCGTGGCGGTTCGGAACCCTGAGCAGCATCCCGTTCTGGAAGAAGCTCAGCTCCCAGTTGCGCAGGTAGCCCGTGGACGGCACCAGCGCATCGTAGAAATAGTCGGCCGTGCCGTCGAGGGTATAGTATCCGATGTATATGTCACCGCAGGTCTCCAGCAGCTTCACCTTGTCCTCGTAGCCAAGCTTGCGGAAGAGCTCGATGGCCTCCGATATCCGCACTTCGTGCCTGTAGAAAGGAACGTTGCGCTTCACCAGCTTCTGCATCCGGGCATTGACGGCAGCCACGTCGTCGGCAGTCAGCTCCGTACCGTTGCCTTTGTCTACTATGCAATAGTAACCCTTGGAGATGGGACGGCGCAGCACCACCTTGCACTTCGGGAAGATGTCCTTGGCAGCCTTGCAGAGCAGGAAGCAGAGGGAGCGGCAGTAGACATTCCGCCCGCCGTAGCTGCGGTAGTCGAGGAACTCCACCTCCTTGTTGTTGTAGACTGCGTACTTCAGCCCTTCGGTGACATTGTTGACCTTGGCGGCCAGTATGTCGTAGGGCTTGTCGAACTCGAATTCGGACGCCAGCTTCAGCAGTGTGATGCCCTCCTTGAAGCTTTTCTTGGTCCCTGTGTTCTTGCAATAGATCTCTATCATAGCATCAGCGTTTAGCTACATCGCCACGCCGTAGAGCAGTATGCCCACGGCTGCGGCTGCGAACATTACATATATCGGATTGACTTTCTTCCAGACGGCATAGAAGCTCGCGGCGCAGATGACTACGCTGCTCCAGTGGAAGAAGGTCTCAGTATTGACGAACATTACGGCTGCGGCGGCGATCATACCCACCAGCACCGGCCTCATCCAAGTCAGCGCGCCGCGCATAAAGCGGTTGTCCTTGACACTTTTGTAGAAGATGGTCAGGGCGAGCATAATGGTCATCGGAGGCAGGCAGCAGGCCACTGTGGCGAGCAGCGAGCCCCACACATTGCCGGTGACGGTGTAGCCGACGTAGGTCGCGCAGTTGATGGCGATCGGGCCTGGAGTCATCTGCGACACTGCCACGATGTCGGCGAACTGGGCTTCGGTGATCCAGCCGCGCTGCGTCACTATCTCGTTGCTTATGAGGCTGATCATCGCATAGCCACCCCCGAAGCCGAAGAAGCCGATCTTCAAATATGAAAGAAAGAGCTGCCAGTAGATCATTTCGTGAGCTCCTCCTTGTTGCCGACGCAGCAGAGCACTATGCCCAGCGCCGCACCGAAGATCAGCATATATATCGGTGAAATGCCGGTGAAGCAGATCAGGGCGAGGGCGGCCGCACCCAGCAGCATCTGCCAGACATTCATTTTGATGAGCATACGCACGCACGGCACGGCGATGAGGCCGACCACGCAGGGACGCAGGCCCTTGAAGGCCGCGGCGACTATCTCATTGTCGCGGATGCCGGCCAGGAATATGGCCACCACCAGCATAATGCCGAAGGTCGGGACGACAAGCCCCGCCACGGCGAAGAAGGCGCCCCAGAAGCCCTTCATACGGTAGCCTACGAAGACGGCGGTGTTCAGTGAGAATGGGCCGGGCACGGACTGGGCGAGAGTGAACTGGTCGCGGAAATCTTCGAGGTCGAACCACTTGCGGCGGTCAACAATCTCGTGCTCGATGACCGGCACGATGGCATAGCCGCTGCCCAGAGTGAAGGCTCCGATCTTGAAGAATATCCAGAAAAGCTCCCAGAGACGACGCATCTGCCCTACTTTTTGCGGCCGTCGGGCACTACTGTGTACATCGTGTGGCCGTCAGGCGTACATTTCTGTTTTTCAAACAGTTGAGATAATGTAACAAAAGTGTAACCTTGCTCTTTCAGCACCGGAATGGCCTCGTCGAGGGCTTCGACGGTGGCTTCATTGCCCTCGAAGTCGTGAAGGAGATAGATGGCTCCCGGCTCGGCATTCTCGATGATGCCTTTCAGACGGGCTTCCTTGCCGACTGTGGCCACCCAGTCTTCGCAGCCCTTGCCGCAGATGAAGGTGAGGTCTATCCAGTCGTACATTTCAGGCTTCACGTTGATATACGGCGGGCGGAAGAATTTCGGCCGCTGGCCGGTGATCTTCTCGATCATATCGGAGGTAGCTTCCACTTCCTCCTTGACCTGGTCCTCGTCCATACGGGACATCATCGGGTGGGTGAAGGAGTGGTTGCCGAGCTCGCAGCCCAGAGACACGGCGCGCTTCATATTCTCGGCGGAGTCGTCGTCGATGTTGCTGCCGATGAGGAAGAATGTGGCGGGAACCTTATGTTTTTCAAGAACGTCCAGCATTTTTGACTCAGTGGTCAGGTTGGGGCCGTCGTCGAAGGCGAGGGCGAGGTATTTGGCCGGCTCTTTGGGGGCGCAGGACAGTGCGGCTGCGGCAAGGCAGGCAAGCATTAAGACATTGAAAGTTCTTTTCATTGCTCGAAGGCTTTAAAAACCTTTAAAGTTAATCAAAATAATTATCTTTGTCCTTCACTAATCAACAGAACTCTTTATGCCTACCATCTCCAACCGCGGCAAAAGGATGCCTGAATCCCCGATCCGCAAGCTTGCCCCTCTGGCCGAGCAGGCCAAGGCACGCGGCACCAAAGTCTATCACCTGAACATCGGACAGCCGGACCTTCCGACTCCCGAGGTCGCGATCGAGGCCATCCGCAACATCGACCGCAAGGTGCTGGAGTACAGTCCGAGCCAGGGCTATCGCAGTTACCGTGAGAAACTTGTGGGCTACTACAAGAAGTTCAACATCAACCTCGACGCTGACGACATCATCATCACCACCGGAGGAAGCGAGGCTGTGCTGTTCGCCTTTATGTCCTGCCTCAACCCGGGCGACGAAATCATCGTCCCTGAGCCTGCCTACGCCAACTATATGGCGTTCGCCATCTCTGCCGGCGCTGTCATCCGCACTGTCGTGACCACCATCGACGAGGGCTTCTGCCTGCCGAAGGTCGACAAGTTCGAGGAGCTCATCAACGAGCGCACGAAGGCCATCCTCATCTGCAACCCCAACAACCCGACGGGTTACCTCTACTCGAGGGCCGAGATGAACCAGATCCGCGACCTTGTCAAGAAGTACGACCTCTACCTCTTCAGCGACGAGGTCTACCGCGAGTTCATATACACCAACTCCCCGTATATCAGCGCCTGCCATCTGGAAGGCATCGAGCAGAACGTGGTGCTCATCGACTCCGTTTCGAAGCGCTACTCCGAGTGCGGCATCCGCATCGGCGCCCTCATCACCAAGAACAAGGAACTGCGCAAGGCCGTGATGAAGTTCTGCCAGGCCCGCCTGTCTCCCCCGCTCATCGGCCAGATTGCCGCTGAAGCATCGCTGGATGCTCCGGAGCAGTACGGCATCGACACCTACGAGGAGTATGTCGAAAGGCGCAACTGCCTCATCGACGGCCTCAACAAGATTCCCGGGGTCTACTCCCCCATCCCTATGGGCGCGTTCTACACCGTGGCCAAGTTGCCGGTGGATGACGCCGAGAAGTTCTGCGCCTGGTGCCTCACCGACTTCACCTACGAAGGTGCGACCGTGATGATGGCTCCTGCCAGCGGCTTCTACACCACCCTCGGCCTCGGCCGCAACGAGGTCCGCATCGCCTACGTCCTCAAGAAGGACGACCTCAAGCAGGCCCTCGTCGTCCTGCAGAAAGCCCTCGAAGCCTACCCCGGCAATACCGGCAAATAATAAAACTATGGAAAATCTCGACAACAGCAACATCAGCGAGAGGAACTGGCTGGCAGCCCTTCTCCTCTGCATCTTCTTCGGAGTATTCGGTGCACACCGCTTCTATGTGGGCAAGATCGGCACAGCCATCCTGATGCTCATCACTCTCGGAGGCTTCGGAATCTGGGCCGTCGTCGACCTCATCATTATCATCTGCCAGGATTTCAAGGACAAAGACGGCAAAGTCCTCAAGAACCAGTAGAACAACAGTTCCAATCCTGCGGGCGAGGTATGTCGCCTTTTTGCACACCTTGCCCGAAAACATCTACATACCTGGGCGCATCAGCGCCGTGAGGAAGTCCCTTCGCCTATGCACACAAAAGCCCGGCCAAAACGGCCGGGCTTTCGTGTGCGGGCGAAGGGACTCGAACCCTTACGCCTTACGGCACTAGATCCTAAGTCTAGCTTGGCTACCAATTACAACACGCCCGCGAAAAGGCAATGCCCGTCAATTAGTATGAACGGGCTATTGCTATAAAATCGTCTGCCTTGAGGGAAGCGCCTCCGATGAGACCGCCGTCGATGTCAGGGCAAGCGAAGAGCTCTTTGGCATTGCTGGGCTTGCAGCTTCCGCCGTAAAGGATGGTGATGTCCTTTGCCAGGTCGCCGAACTTGGCGGCGAGGGTCTTGCGGATGAAAGCGTGCACTTCCTGTGCCTGCTCGCTGGTGGCGGTGACACCGGTGCCGATGGCCCATACGGGCTCATAAGCGATCACGACTTTAGCCATCTGCTCTGCGCTGAGACCGAAGAGAACCTCCTCGAGCTGAGCCTTGATGACATTGAAGTGATTGCCGGCTTCGCGCTCTGACAGCATCTCGCCTACGCAGTAGATGGGGCTGAGGCCGTTCTCGAGAGCAAGAGCCATCTTGGCTACGAGAGTCTCTGAAGTCTCGCCATAGTACTGACGGCGCTCGCTGTGTCCGAGGATTGTGTAGGTGCAGCCTACTCCTGCGATCATCTCGGCAGAAACCTCTCCGGTGTAAGCACCCTTGGCCTTGTCGGCGCAGTTCTGGGCTGAAAGAGCCACTGCAGAACCCTTGATCACGTCAGCGACGGTTGCAAGATGGGTGAAGGGCGGAGCGATGATAAGCTGTACATCCTGGGGAACCTGACCGAGGGCAGCTACGATATCCTTGGCCAGCTCTTTGCCGGCGGCAACAGTGGTGTTCATTTTCCAGTTGCCTGCTACTATTTTCTTTCTCATATTATAAATGTGCGTTATGGTAATTGATTATAATGTCTTGAATGTTCCGCCGCCGGAAACCATAGGGTTCAGACGGAGACCCGAGCGGTCGCGGTATTTGACTGAAGCGGCGCCGGCCACATCAGCCTTCAGAGACTCCGAAGCGTCGATGGTGACATTGCTGGCACCCTTGGCGTCGACCTTGGCGCTGCGCACGTGGAACTCTTCAGCTTTGAGCTTGCTGGCTCCGGCCACTTCGGCGTCCAGTTTCTCACCGTCGCCGACGAGTTCAGCCTTGCTGGCGCCCTTGACCTCGAGGTTGACTTCGGGGCAGGGACCGGTCATCTTGTAGTCGCTGCTTGAGAGGACTTTAGCGTCCAGATCGCTGCAGCTGCCGTTGTAAGTCATCTTGCTGGCGCCCTCGAGATATACTTCGAAATCGCCGAACTCACCGTCGATGGTAGCCTTGCTGGCTCCGCTCAGACGGAAGGAAGCGTCGATCGAATTGACCTTGAGGCCGACGATGTTGCTTGCGCCGGAAAGAGTAACCCTGAAATTGTTCATTCCCAGGGAGAATTCATCTTTGCATTCGAGCTTGCAGGCTCCTGAAAGATCGATGAAGTTGATCATCGGAGTGCGTACAGTCATTCTGAAATCGGCTTTCCTTGATTGCATCTGCATCTTGACCGGGAGCTTTTTGAAACGGACCTTGAGGATGCCGGATTCAGTTGTGACGGAAAGATACGGGGCATATTCGGAGTCCACTTCGACGGTAACCGAGTGGGTGTCATCCTTTATGAGCTGGATGTCGAAACCCGAGGTAACCTCGATGCCGTTGAAGGACAGGTCGTATGTCTTTTTAACGTTTTCTGCGTTGGCGCAGAGGCAGAAACCAAGAAGTGCTGCCAGAATCATTAATTTTGTTCTCATGTTGCGAAAGTAGTCAATTATTTTGTAAATTTGCTTAATTAGTTGCTCTTATAAAGCAAAAAACGTGCAAATCACTTTAAACTAACGCTATGTATCTTTTAGGCTATGATGTCGGCAGTTCTTCAGTAAAGGCTGCGCTTGTCAATGCGGAAAACGGACAAATCGTCGCTTCCGACTTTTTCCCGAAAAATGAGATGAAAATAACTGCTGCAAAGGCCGGATGGGCCGAGCAGAGTCCCGATATGTGGTGGGAGAATCTCAAGCTCGCCACCGAAAGCGTGCTCTCAGCCGCAGGTGTGGCAGGCACTGACATAAAAGCGATCGGCATTTCCTATCAGATGCACGGCCTCGTGCTTGTGGACAAGCACAAACAGGTCCTGCGTCCTTCTATTATATGGTGCGACAGCCGCGCCGTGCCTTACGGCGAGAAAGCCTTCGCAGCCATCGGACAGGAGAAGGCCCTCAGCCACCTGCTCAACTCTCCCGGCAACTTCACCGCCGCCAAGCTGGCGTGGGTCAAGGAGAATGAGCCCGAGATCTACGACCGCATCGACAAATTTATGCTGCCCGGCGACTATATCGCCCTGCGCCTCACCGGCGAAGCCGTCACTACCATCGGCGGCCTGTCGGAAGGTATTTTCTGGGATTTCAAGGAGGGCAGGCTGTCTAAGGACGTGATGGACTTCTTCGGCTTCGACGAGAGTATGGTTCCCGAGATCAAGCCGACAATGGGCATCCAGGGCTACGTGAGCGGAGCCGCAGCGAAGGAGCTCAACCTCGCCGCCGGCACTCCCGTCACCTACCGTGCCGGCGACCAGCCGAACAACGCACTGTCGCTGAACGTGCTTGAGCCGGGCGAGATCGCCTCTACCGCCGGAACCTCCGGAGTCGTATACGGCGTGCTCGGCAACATCAACTACGACCCGCTGTCAAGGGTCAACACTTTTGCCCACGTCAACCACACCGCCCAAAAGAACCGCCTCGGCGTGCTGCTCTGCATCAACGGCACAGGCATCCTAAATTCGTGGGTTAAGCACAACATCGTGGCCGACGGCAAGACTTACAACGATATGAACGACCTCGCAGCGCAGTCGCCCATCGGCTCCCGCGGAGTGTCCATCATACCTTTCGGCAACGGCGCGGAGCGCATCCTGCAGAACAACAACCGCGGCTGCTCTATCCACGGCGTGCATTTCAACATCAACAAGCAGTGCGACCTGATCCGTGCTGCCCAGGAGGGCATCGTCTTCTCGTTCCAGTACGGAATGGAGATTATGCGCGGTATGGGAATGGAGATCAGCGTCATCCGTGCAGGCAGGGCCAATATGTTCCTCAGCCCCATCTTCCGCCAGACTCTGGCAGGCGTCAGCGGTGCGGTCATCGAGCTCTACGACACTGACGGAGCCGCAGGAGCCGCCAAGGGAGCAGGCATCGGCGCCGGCATCTACAAGGACAGCAAGGAAGCTTTCGCATCCCTCAAGAAGCTGGATGTCATCGAGCCGTCACAGGCGCTGCGCGACCAGTACCAGCAGGCTTATGCAACTTGGAAACAATATATCTAACATCAATAATTCTTAAACATTTCTCACATTATGGCACAAAAAGAATTCTTCCCCGGAATCGGGAAAATCAAGTTTGAAGGTGTAAACAGCAAGAACCCCCTGTCTTTCCGTTATTATGACCCTGAGAAGGTTGTCAATGGCAAGAAGATGAAAGACTGGTTCAAGTTCGCAATGGCCTGGTGGCACACTCTCTGCGCAGAGGGCGGCGACCAGTTCGGCGGCGGCACCAAGAGCTTCCCCTGGAATGTAGCCAAGGATCCTATCCAGGCTGCCAAAGACAAAGCAGACGCCGGCTTCGAATTTATGCAGAAAATCGGCATCGGATACTATTGCTTCCACGACATCGACCTCGTAGCCGAGGCTGACACCGTAGAGCAGTATGAGAAGAATTACAAGGAAATCATCGCCTACCTGAAGCAGAAACAGGAAGAGACCGGCATCAAACTCCTCTGGTCTACCGCCAACGTATTCGGCAACAAACGTTATATGAACGGTGCAGCCACCAACCCTGATTTCGACGTAGTAGCCCGCGCTGCCGTCCAGATCAAGAACTCTATCGACGCTGCCATCGCTCTCGGCGCCAGCTGCTATGTATTCTGGGGCGGCCGTGAGGGTTATATGTCACTCCTCAACACCGATATGAAACGCGAGAAAGAGCACCTCGCAATGATGCTCACCCTCGCCCGCGACTATGGCCGCGCCAACGGTTTCAAAGGCACCTTCCTCATCGAGCCGAAACCTATGGAGCCGACCAAACATCAGTATGACGTCGACACCGAGACTGTAATCGGCTTCCTGAAAGCCCACAATCTTGACAAGGACTTCAAGGTCAACATCGAGGTCAACCACGCCACCCTCGCCGGCCACACCTTCGAGCACGAGCTCGCCTGCGCTGTTGACGCCGGTATGCTCGGCAGCATCGACGCCAACCGCGGCGACTACCAGAACGGCTGGGATACCGACCAGTTCCCTATCGACCACTACGAGCTGACCCAGGCTATGATGCAGATCATCCGCAACGGCGGCTTCAAGGACGGCGGCACCAACTTCGACGCCAAGACCCGTCGTAACTCTACCGACCTGGAAGACATCTTCATCGCCCACATCGCTGCTATGGACGCAATGGCACACGCTCTCGAAAGCGCTGCAGCCATCCTCAACGAAAGCCCTATCCCCGCAATGCTGAAAGAGCGCTACAGCTCATTCGACAAAGGCATCGGCAAGGACTTCGAGGACGGCAAGCTCACTCTCGAGCAGGTTGTGGCATACGGCAAGAAAGTCGGCGAGCCTAAGCAGACAAGCGGCAAACAGGAGCTTTACGAAGCTATCGTAAATATGTACTAATATGACTGCTACACAGCAAGGCGCAAGCAGAGGATATCTGTTGTTCATCACCATCGTGGCAGTGCTCGGCGGCCTGCTGTTCGGATATGACACCGCTGTCATCTCCGGCGCGGAGCGCGGTCTGCAGGCGTTCTTCGAGGGCGCCAAGGACTTCACCTACACTGAGTTCCTCCACGGATTCACTTCTAGCAGCGCGCTGATCGGATGTATCATCGGTAGTGCGATTTCCGGCCTTATGGCCGGACGTCTCGGCCGTAAGAAGAGCCTGTTCATCGCAGGTATCTGCTTCTTCCTGAGCGCCGCCGGTTCCTACGATCCGGAGTTCCTCTTCTTCGAGAAAGGCGTTGCAACCAAGGGTCTCTGGGTTGCATTCAACCTCTACCGCGTTCTCGGCGGCATCGGCGTCGGTATGGCTTCAGCCATCTGCCCTATGTACATCGCCGAGGTGGCTCCTGCCAACAAGCGTGGCCAGCTCGTATCCTGGAACCAGTTCGCAATCATCTTCGGTCAGCTGGTCGTTTACTTCGTGAACTTCCTCATCATCCAGTCCCACAAGAACGACCCCGCTGTCGTTGAGTGGACCAACCAGGTCGGCTGGCGTCTGATGTTCGGCTCTGAGTGCGTTCCGGCAGGTCTCTTCACCCTGCTGATCCTGCTCGTGCCCGAGACTCCGCGATATCTGGTGATGTCAGGCCACGACAACAAGGCTCTCGAAGTCCTGTCGAAGATCAACGGTCCGACCGTTGCCCAGCAGGTTCTCTCCGAGATCAAGAACACTGTAGTCGAGAAGAAAGAGAAGCTGTTCGCCTATGGCGTGCTGGTTATCTTCATCGGCTGTATGCTCAGCGTGTTCCAGCAGTTCGTCGGCATCAACGCCGTGCTGTACTTCGCGCCGCGAATCTTCGATTCGATGGGTATGGGTGATCCGATGACGCAGACAGTGATGATGGGTATCGTGAACATCAGCTTCACGCTGGTAGCCATCTTCACCGTCGAGAAGCTCGGCCGTAAGCCGCTGCTGATCACCGGTTCGCTCGGTATGGCCCTCGGCGCCATCGGCGTTGCGCTGGCAGACGCCCTGCCCGCAGTGCCCGGCATCGTCGGCGTGCTCAGCATTATGATCTACTCAGCTTCATTTATGTTCAGCTGGGGTCCCATCTGCTGGGTGCTCATCTCAGAGATCTTCCCGAACACGATTCGCGGCGCCGCAGTTGCCATCGCAGTTGCCTTCCAGTGGATTTCGAACTTCATCGTGAGCTCGACCTTCGTGCCGCTCTACACCTGGAGTCCGGCCTTCACCTACGGTATGTACGCGTGCTTCTGCGTCATCGCAGCCATCTTCGTATGGAGGCTCGTGCCCGAGACCAAGGGCAAGACCCTCGAGGATATGAGCAATCTCTGGCGCAACCGCAAGTAGGCAGCGCCATCACAAAAGAAGCCGACCCCTTTCTTTCCGGGGCCGGCTTTTTTATGTGAAAGCGTTGGTCAACTATAGCGGCACTGCGAATTTATTTGATGTTCAGAGCCTTCAGCAGCAGGTCTTCCATAATTTCGTAGCCGGCCACGTTGGGGTGGACGGTGTCCTCTGCGAATTCGGTGCGGATCCTGTGGCCGTCGGGGCCGACCAGGGCGGCGTGATAGTCCACATAGGTGATGCCGTGTCTCTCACAGTATTCTTTGATTCTCGCGTTGAGGCTCTCCAGCTTGCGCAGCGGGTCTTTGGCCTCAGGGCGCCAGAAGAATCTGTAGGACGGCAGCAAAGAGCAGAGAACCGGGCGGATGCCGTTCATCCAGCATAATTCCACCATACTCTGGATGTTCGAAAACGTAGCGTCTTCGTTGTATTCATCGCCGAGGTTCTCTGCTATGTCGTTGATGCCTGCGAGCAACACCATAGTCGAGGCCTGGATGTCGATCACGTCGGCTCTCATCCTCAGCAGCATCTGGGCCGTCACTTCGCCGCTGATGCCGCGGCCCACGAAGCCGTGTTCCACGAAGAAGCCCGGCCTCATCCTGGCCCAGTTGTCGGTGATTGAGTCGCCGAACAGCACGACTCTGGCCCCTGTGGTATACACGAGGTCCTTGTTGGCCTGCGCATATCTTTCAAGGTTCAGGACTTTCTGGTTCTGGGCGTCAGCCGACATTCCGAGCGACAGGAGCATAATGCAGACTATGATTATCTTTTTCATTTGCGGTAAATTTTATTCGGCAGGGGTAGCTTCTTCGGCAGGGGCTGCTTCAGGGGCAGGGCAGGCGCACTCCTGTGCACGGCGTTCAGCCAGGATGACATCGGCCTTCTTTGAGAAGAAATCGTAAGCTACTCCGTCGATGGCGACAACTATTGCAATTGCCAGGAGCAGGAAGATGACTGCAATAAAGGGGCCTACCTTGGGAATGGCGACGAACAGACCCATTACTGCACCTATGATAACACCGCAGAGCAGATTGAGGAAGAAGATGCGCCACTTGTTGCCGAAGGTTGAGTCATAGCTGAGCAGCAGGGCTTTCAGAGGTGAAACGTGTTTGTCGATAAGGAAATATATGGCGAAGCCCCAGGCTATGCTGATGACGATGGCCGGCAGGAACAGGAATGCTGCGGCTGCGAGGGTTCCTATTGAGATAAAGCCCATCAGCAGGAAGAGATTGCCGAGATTCTTGAAGTTATCCTTGTTGAAGATTGAAAGGGGGTCGACGGTCTCGCCTCGACCTATGCTGATGACGGCTTTATACAGGCCGATTGAGGTACCTACGTTGAGATAGGGGATCCAGAATGTCAGGAAATAGAGGATTACCATAAGGAACAGAGGGAAGAAGTTCCTGATGCCGTAGCTCACGCCTTCCCTGATGGTCTTCATAATGTCGAGTTTTTCTGTAGTCATAGTTTGAATAGTTTAAGGTTGTTTTTTGACAAACTCAAATTTAAAAAAAAACATCGTAAATTTACGTCTTGCATAAACAAAGACCTTACACTATGAAATTCTTCAATCCATTTGCATATCTCGTGCTTGCCTGCGCCGTCCTCGGCTCCTGTACTCAGACGATCAAGGGCTCAAGGGGCATAGGAGTCTATCCGGGCGACCCTCAGGAGTATGACGGTCCTGTCGCTGCCTTCGCCGGCAACGGCTACCGCAACCTCGCGCTGCACCGTGCGGCCTGGCATTCCGTCAGCGCCGACTACAACCTGACCGGCCATCTGGCCACCGACGGCATCATCAGCCGGCAGGCGCCTGCCGTCCTCAGTGTGGATGCGAATGGAACGGCTGTCGAGAACCGTCTCAAGGAGAGGCTTTTCGACGACAATTTCACGGGTGTGACTTTTCCCGGCAAGGCCGGGGCGTCCCTGGTGGCAGCTATGGAGCAGATTGCGGACGCTGACGTCATTTCTTTCGAAGGCAACTGCAAACTGAAGCAGGGGGCCAGCCTGCCGAAGGGCTTCATCCCCACTCTGACCGTGGTGATGGCTGACGACGGTTCTGCCGTCGAGCTTGCTCTGCAGCCTTGCCGCCCCACCATCCACGAGGGTGGCGGAAGCCAGAATGTGTCTGTGCTTGAAGGGCTCACGGGTGCCAAGGCCATCCAGTCTCGCAACGGTTCTGCTGCCGAAATGGAGTTTGCCTATATGGCTTCCCTGCCGGCCGGCCGCCGCATCAGCGGGTTCACCATCGCTCTCGACACTGACGCTGTCAGGGAATGGAACGTGACTGAAGTCAATTTCTACGATAAAGGCCGTGAGGTTTCTATGCTCCCCAGCGAGCATTTCGTCAGCGCGTGGATGCCGGGCGTGCGGGAGGGCGGTTCGCTGACCGTCGACCTCGGCTCTGCCGCTTCTTTCAACAAGTGCCGCATTTTCTGGGCCGGCGACAAGTCTGCGTCCGGCAGCATAGAGGTTTCTGACGATTGCGTCAAGTGGAAGAAGGTTGCCGATTTCGACTCAGCAGCCGCTGAGATTGCCGCCAAGGGCACAGCCCGCTATGTGCGTCTGAATGTCGACGGCGACTGTGCGGTGTCTGAGTTCGAAGTCTGGGGCAAGGGCGGCGTCATTCCGAAGGCCCAGCAGGCCAAGGCTGCCAAGGGCGACACTCTGGAGCTGTCCAGGGGCGAGTGGTCGCTGCAGCGGGCATCTGAGGTGAAGGCCGACGGGGCTGCTATCTCCAAGGGCGGCTTCAGCACCGAAGGCTGGATTCCTGCCACCGTCCCGGGCACTGTCGCCGGTTCTTTCCTGAATGCAGGGGCCATAGCCGATATGCGTTTCGACACCGACCAGCTCCAGCTCTCGGAGTCTTTCTTCAACAGTGATTTCTGGTACCGCGACTCTTTCTCCCTGCCGGAGAGCTTCAAGGGCCGCACTCTCATACTCGATTTCAACGGCATCAACTGGAAGGCTGACATCTTCCTCAACGGGCAGTTCGTGGGCCGCATCGACGGCGCTTTCAACAGGGGCCGCTTCGACGTGACGGACATCGTTGCGCAGGAGAACGTTCTTGCGGTGCTCATCCATCGCAACGCTCATCCGGGCATCATCAAGGAGCAGACGGCGATCACTGCCGACACTAACGGCGGCATCCTCGGCGCCGACAACCCTACCTTCCACCCTTCTATCGGCTGGGACTGGATTCCGACGGTGAGGGGCCGCAACATCGGCATCTGGGACAATGTCTATCTGAAGGCCGAAGGGGCCGTGAGCGTCGATGACGGTTATGTCACTACGAAGCTGGCCGACGGCGGCAAGGTGACCGTGGCTCCGGGCTTCGTGCTCAAGAACCTCAGCGCCAAGTCGCTGAGCGGCGTGCTCAAGGTGAAGGTCGGCAGCCTGCCTATGGAGGCGCAGCTGACTCTGTCTCCGCTCGAGGAGCGGGAGGTGACTCTGCCGGCTGTCGAGATGCCGGACGCCAAGCTCTGGTGGCCCAAGGGCTACGGCGAGCAGAATATGTATGACGTGACCGCGGAATTCGTGGCTGACGGGCGCACCGAGGGCCGCACGGCTTTCGCCACGGGTCTGCGCGAGATGACTTACGACACTTCTAAGGGCATCCTGGACATTTACATCAACGGCCGCAGGCTTATCTGCAACGGCGGCAACTGGGGTTTCCCTGAGATCAACCTCAACTACCGCGCGAGGGAGTACGACGCTGCGGTGGCATACCACGCTGATATGAATTTCACGATGATCCGCAACTGGGTGGGCCAGACCGGCGACAAGGAGTTCTACGAGGCTTGCGACCGCCACGGCGTGATGATATGGCAGGATTTCTGGCTGGCCAATCCCTGGGACGGTCCTGACCCTGACGACAACGATATGTTCCTGGCCAATGCGCTGGATTATGTGCGCAGGATCCGCCGCCACCCGAGCATCGCGCTCTACTGCGGGCGCAACGAGGGATACCCTCCTGCAGCCCTGGACGGCAACCTGAGGCAGATTGTGGCTCAGTACCATCCGGGCATCATATATTTCCCCAACTCTGCTGACGACTTCGTGAGCGGGCACGGTCCATACAGGGCTATGCCTGTCAAGACTTATTTCGAGGCGGAGGTCGGAAAGGACCGTCTCCACAGTGAGCGCGGAATGCCGAACGTGATGACTGCCGAGAGTCTGAAGCGTATGCTCCGCGAGGAGAATCAGTGGCCGCAGAACTATGTCTGGGGCATCCACGACTACACTCTGGAGAATGCGCAGAGTGCGGCTACCTTCAACGCTATGGTGGAGAAGCATTTCGGCAAGGCGAAGGATGTCGACGAGTTCACGAAGTGGGCGCAGCTGGTGAATTACGACGGTTACCGCGCGATGTACGAGTCGCGCAGCTGGAACCGCAAGGGTCTCATCATCTGGATGAGCCACTCCTGCTGGCCTTCTATGGTTTGGCAGACCTACGATTATTACCTCGCTCCTACCGCGGCTTATTTCGGCGCGAAGAAGGGTTCTGCTCCTATCCGCATCCAGTGGAATCCGGTGCTTGAGACTGTGGAGGTCGTTAACAACAATTTCGGTGACGTGACGGGCGCAGTGGCTGAGATCGGCGTCTATTCATACGACGGCAAGCTGCTCTTCTCGCGCACTGACAATGTTTCTGTCTCTGACGACAGCACGCTGCCGCTGGAGCCTCTTGCGGTGGATTCGACTGCGCTGGGTTCCGTGCACTACCTGAAGCTGAAGCTTAGCAAGGGTGACGACGTGCTGGCGGACAATTTCTACATCCACAGCGCCGATGAGGATCTTTCTGTGCTGAAGTCGCTGCCGAGGACTACTGTCGATATGACTTCGCTGTTCACCCCGATAGGTGACGAGTGGGTCGGCGACGTGTCTTTCCGCAACACGGGTTCTACTCCTGCCCTGATGCTGAGGCTGGATGTGCGTGCCGGCGGCGAGCAGGTGCTGCCTGTGATTTACGAGGACAACTGGTTCAGTCTGCTCCCTGGCGAGTCGAAGTCTGTTTCCATCCGATTCAAGGATGCCGACACCCACGGCTACAAGCCTGAACTCAAGGTTTCTTCGCTGCTGAACTAGCGGTGGATCAGATCTCGCGGCTTACCTTCTGGTACTGATTGATTCCTGAAGTTAAGTATTTACTTGGTACAGTTTTATATGCGCTAAATTAAAGAACTTTTTTATTTTTGCGCCTCAATTCTTAAACACCTATAAATGAAAAAGTTCTTTTCAATCATTTCAGTGGCACTCGTCGTTGTCGCTCTCAGCGTTTCTTGCAGCAAGGATAATACTATCAACAATAATGGCAACGGCGGAAGCAAGCCTTCTGACACTCCTGCCTTAACTTCTGTAGCCGGTACTACCTGGTCTACTGCAGAGCAGCTCGGACTCGGCACTCTGACTCTCACCTTCACTGCCAAAGACTGCACCCTCAAGATCACGAACGGCAAAGATGTGGAAAGCTGCACATATCCCTATACTCTCAGCGGCAACACTTTGAAGACCAAAGTCAAGATGTCTGTCTGGTCACGCGGCGAGGAGCAGGAAGCTACCGGAACCATCAACGGCAACGATATGAACTTCAAGCTCGCCAAGAACGGAAGCAACTACGTTTTCTCAAAGAAGTAGCAGATACTTTTTTATCGACTAAACAGAACGAATCTCAAGTTTTTGAGGTTCGTTTTGTTTTTTACCCCTTTGCGCTGACCGAATAAGTACGTCAGGGAAAAATGGAGCAGGCCGATCGGCCCTGGAAGGTGTCCTGAGGCGGGTGCGTCTGCTCCACCACCCTTAATAAGCCCAGTGGAGCAGGCTCACCCCTTCCAGAGATATCTCTGGGACGCCCTACCCTGCTCCATTTTTCCCAAAAGCATTAGTAAGAAAGATAGCTATACACGGGTAATTGCTACTTCTCCCGCCTCTTTACAAAATAAATTGCAGATACAGCTTGTGGGCGTTGTTCCGCAGAGTTCGAACTTCGCCTGCTCAATTACGAATACCTTGGTTTCCCAGGAACGACCGCGTATTGAATCTTAATTGTTCTCTAATTTGGTCTATTAGTTGCCTGGATTATTTTCTGGGTGCTGCCCAGAAGGCGTCGGCATCTGTAGTGACGATTCCACCTTCCCGGATACCGAATCCGTCAAAGCCTGACGGAACAAGATAGATGTCGCGGCCAGCCTCACGTAATCTATTCTCACCGTCTTCCTGGTAATAGGAAAGCGTCTCCCAGCAATTGAACCAGTAGGTGTTCTTGGCCATATAGGCGTAATGATTGTTCAACTTTGTGGTGGCTTTCTTGAATCCGGGATGATATTGCATCTTTTCACCGGAAATATAATGCTCCCTGATCTCCCTGAGCGAAAGCGGAGTGCCGTCCAGATCGGATGCGTAGTTTCCATCCATATCGCTGTCGATCATCGCCCACTTGCCCAGCTCGGGCAGCCATACCTCATTGACCACGTGGCAATCATTGTCATACCTGTCGAACGGCATACAGGTCACAAAGCGTGCGTCCAGTCCGGCGGCGAGCATCAGTTCGAATGTGAGTATGCTGTGCAGACGGCAGTTGAATGCAGGTGCGACATCCTTGGTATACTCCCACAGGTCAATGGCGTTGCGGTGCTCTGGTTCTATTTCCTGGTTATCGTGAGGGATGTTGGTTGCTACGAACTTACCGATGGCGAGCGCCTTGGTCCAGGTGTCCGCATCAGCGTCGTATAACTTGTCTAGCTGGAAATAGTCCCGGATCTCCTTAGCCCGGATGGAGTCCTGGACAATCTTCATCTCAAGGGAAACCGTATCCTTTGAAAAAGGCCCGGAATTGCGGAGCAACTCCACATATTCACCGAACCTTCCTTTGGTTGACGGATAGATCGATATAGTGGTATTTCCATTAAGTAAGAAAAGGACGCGCACCGTAAACAGAATCCCAATCACGGCGAATATGCCCCAGATAACTTTCAGAAACTTTTTCATTGGCCACAAGATTTCTGCGCGAATTTAGCGATTCTCCGTGATATTGCGAACAATTAGCCTCGCCTTGCCGCCGTGTCACAGATCTGACTTGCGGCGACCTCCGTTCGCTGACGCTCACTCCGACCCTCCCCTTCCCTGTTCGGGCGGCCAGCTACCATTCAGACCTTCTTTCCTGCTTCCAATGCTTTTATGCACCAGGCGAAGGCTGCGGACAGGCGCTTGTCGGCGTCCTTAAAATGGTTTCCAGAATTCCAGACCAGTGTGCAGTTCTCGCTTCCAAGCAGGACCTTCAGCAGTTCATACTCTTCCCTGACACTGTCACCCACGCGTGAGATGGCGCGGTTCTTTACGTGCTCTTCCTGGTCACCCAGGCTCAGATAGACCTTTTCTGCCTTGACGGGATGTTCTTTTGCGAATTCCAGCCAGTCTCTGATCCAGAGGGAAGGCGAAGCGGCGGCAACTGCGGCAAAGCGATCTGTCTGCGATGCTGACCAGAGGGCAAAAAGGCCGCCCAGGGAATATCCGCCAAGGATGACGGGAATCTTACCATATTCCGTTTCCAGCACGGGCAGAAGGGCTTCTGTCACATAGCGTAGCGTCTCGGAGGTCATCGTCCCCACTTCTGGCTTCCGGCTGATGGCGTCGTCGTGCCAGGGTGTGAGGTCCAGGTTCCAGTCGAAAACCTGAAAGGCGGCAAGGACAAAGGGGACGCCTGTCGCATCAGCAATCAGCTGAGCTGTCTGGTCGAAGAGACTCCTCTCGTGTACCCCTAATGGCTGGATAAGAATATAGAGAGGTTGTCCAGATGCAAAGACAAAGCACTCTCGGCCTTCTATGGTGGTTGTTCTGTGACTCATGGCTAACTAATCCGTTGCACGCCTGCTACATCCCGAAGCTATTGAGACAGCGTATGTACGAATTCAAATTTAGAAAAAAGACTGTGATTTCTAGCGAGATTAAAAACTGACTGCCTCGCCTTGTCACAGACCTTCTTTCCTGCTAGGGCGAGGCTGATGGACAACCACCACGACATTAGAATTATTATAGATGTAATTGGTGTTTCGGCTTCTAATCACTATCTTTGTAAGTCTCCTTTTCAAAATGCTTCTTAGATACAACATTTTGAAAAGTTCTTGGAATACTGGAAACCCGCACAAAGGGTAGCCCTGGAGCGATCCAGGGCTTTTTTGTTACAACACAATGCGGCCATTTCCAGGGGAACGCCTACGGGCGCAGAGCTACGTTCGGGCTGCGGTTGAGCTGCGTTCGCCTGTCGCGACGAACTCGCACTTTTAGTGCTGTCCTTCCTTTTCGACAGGCAATATCTTGCCTGTCTCAAACTCAGCCCAGCCCTAACGTGGCTCAGACAGCGTCGCTCCCCGGCGGCTCACTACGCTCAGCCGCTTTATCGCCCTCACTTGATGCGCCCTCCGTCATTCCCTGGAGTAGCTGCATTGTCGTGTACATATCAACATCGAGTTCATCGATAAAACGTACCGCTGCAGGGCCGTTGCATTCCCTCAATCGTTCTTTACTGCCAGGCGAGGCTAGCCTAAGTATCGCAGATAGTCTACTTATGACGATAAGTTGAGTTGAGATTGACGAAGGCTGTTTCCTGATAGTCGCACCCTAACTTTTGATTGGAGCATACTAGAACCGAGTAGGGATTGCCGTTGACAGCAATTCCTTTCTTCGCCACTATAACTCGCCCGCAATGGCACTTAGGACATAGTTCAGATTCTGGTATTGCTGAGGCTTGTTGTCTAGGTGCGGACACCTTTACAAATTCACACACAAAGGGAGATGGATTCTTCTCATCATATAAAACCCAGGTATGCTTCTTTGCGCGGGTTATCCCTACGTAAAAAATACGTCGTTCTTCACTGAATGCAAATGCATCAGGTTCACTAAGCACATATTTGAGAACTTGATTGTCTGCAATCTGAGATGGAAAACCAAGTGTTCCTCCATTACAGTTCAAAAGAATAATATAATCGCACTCCAGTCCTTTAGATTGATGGACTGTCATAAAAACCATCTTACGAGATCCGTACGTAACTACTACTCGATCTTTGTTATCCTGAATCTTCAGATCCGTATCCTTAAGGACCTTAACATCAAACCCATATCGGCCGAGCAACATTATTTCCTTATCAGCAGGAATTTGATCAGCTATGCTTTGAATTTTTTGGGCAATGTCGTCATATCCGTTAGTGGGGACAAAATCCAGCTGCGTTTCCGCATCGGGACGAAATGGATGGACATCCTTGAATGCTTGTTCTTTATTGGCAAGTATAAACTTTGATGACATTGCTATCGCTGGCTCTCCAAACCGATATGTTGTCTCCATCCGACACTTCTTTGTATAGCCAAAGAACTGCTCAAATTTCTTAAATAGTGCCATATCACTTCCAGCAAAGCGATAAATAGACTGCCAGTCATCACCGACACAGAATAATTTTGTCAGTGGATCTTTCCTCCTAAGGGATTGAAGGAAACGATAGCGGTCTGTAGAAATATCTTGAAACTCATCAACCAGAATATAGTCATAATCAGGTCTGTGGCCGTTGTTACAAATATCTGTTGCGTGAATAATGGCATCGGTGAAGTCTATCTGATTACTTTCTTCCTCCATCTGCCGATAAGCATCTATGAATGGAACAATAATATCCTCAACAGTTGCCCGATCTTGATACATTACGACCTCTTGAACGATCTGTTCAATTGACAGATTCCTTGATTTAAGAAGGAAATTAAATGAAGTGAGCATTCCGAGAATGTTCTCTTCCTGTTTGATAAGTTCTCTTGATACACTCGTATGCGTTGCTTTACTGAAAACTACTCCTAGATTCAGCAACTGCTCCGTGAGATTTCTAAACACGTCACCACGATGGAACCCTGCACTTGATGTTTCAATAAGAACTGTTCCATTCTGTTTATGCAACTCACGCTTCCATACAATGCCTTGCTGATACTTTATCTCATCATCTTGAGAGAACCAAGCCGGGCAACGTCCTGACTCATCAATGGCGAAGTGCTCAAGATAGACTCTCTTTGATTTTTTATCGGTGCCTTCAATGTAGATTGAAAAATCCGGACAGTATTGGCGATAATCAGCATCAACTGTGCTTATCTCATATTTCTCCTCATACCTGAACTTGATGCCACGGGAACCAAGAAAATCACAGATTTTGCTTTCTTCATCAGATTTACAAAAGACAGGTCGCCCATCCATATCCTTAAAGAAAGTTTGAATGCCATATCTCTGCCGGTCCTGAATATATTCCTGCATAGAAGTGTACTCAAACTGATCTTTCATAGAGTATCGTGATTGAAGAATATAATCTGCGATAGACTTTTTAAATTGCGGATTATCTTCACATAATTTATGATAAACCTGTACAGAAAAATCCTGTGGTGTAATGGTGGGACGCTCTCCTGTGGCATCACCGATGATGTCTAATGCAAGCTTATGAAATGTCCGACACTTAAGTTTCTTTTCTCCCAGTCGCTCAGAAAGAGATTCAGCCGCTTTACGGGTAAAAGTTATGAGTAGTATTTTTTCCGCCGGAACATTTTGCACATCAATGAGGTATCGGACTTTCCCAACAGTAGTCATAGTTTTGCCGCTGCCAGCACTACTAATCACCAATACATTGTCTTCCAATGATACCACAGCTTCCCTTTGCTGTGAGTCAAGCGGATATGCTAAAACCGTATCGAAGTATTGAGCGTAGCTTGACAGCTGATTATCTACAAAATGATCATTATTGGCCTTCTTGTATGCCTTGGTATCCAACATTGCTTTATGGAAACGCTGGAAGAGATCTCGGTCCGGCGATTCATCCAGTTCGTGACTGTCAATGACAGGTTTCAGCTCCATATCGAGCTTTTCATACTTGCCGACAAGCATCAAACGCTCTGATTCCGTGATATAATGGCCAAAATTGTAGTATAAACTGACTTCCGCAAATGCAGCTTGAACTTGCGGTTTTAGCTGACTGATAACTGCTAATAATTCTTGATGTCTCTTTGCTCTCCTATTAGCTCGGACACGTATCAGAGCCAAAATAACAACTGCAATAAGGAGGAATAGTAGAACGATAATCACATATAACATGTGCGGAGACAGCCAATGATGAAAATTTGTATTTGCTATTACAAATTTAGTTATTTCACTCCATCACGCAAAAAGCATCGTAAACCTATAATGACCTATAATCATTCAATAATCCCGTTGGCTTAGCGCTTAACTGAAAGACTACTAGCGGCGAACACACAATCCTCTATGACATTGTATTTATTTCGTTAAGAACAGCAAGTTCTTTCTCCTTTCTTAGCTGTTGATTCATTAAATATTCCGCCTTAGCCTGCCTACGTCTCTCCATATCTTTTTTATAGTCCTCGCCGTTTTTAGAAATAGTATCAATCAACTGATTAACCGTACTGTCCAACAGTTCCTTCTTTAGCTGACATTCCCAAACTATCAGAACATTCCAGCCCATCGCCTCCAATTTACGCCATACCCTTTGGTCGCGCTCTTGGTTCCTTTGTACTTTAGCTATCCAAAAATCCGTATTAGTTTTGGGAATTGTATAGTTAGTACAGCCCTTGTGTCCATGCCAAAAACAGCCGTTGACAAAAATGGCAGTATGATACTTCGGTAATAGTATGTCAGGAGAACCAGGGAAGCGCTTATCGTTAACTCTATACCGAAACCCTTTTTGCCACAAAGAACGACGCAGCAATAGCTCGGGACCGGTATTTTTAGCCCGATTGTGGGACATACAAGTGAATCTTTGTGCGGGAGTCAACATAGGATTAATCGCATCACAAAGTTATGTAGAATCAAATGAAAATGCTTATTTTTGGTATAGTCATACTCCATAGTTCTGTTGTCTTTCATTTTTTCCAGTAGCCTATGAACTTTAATTACGACAAGACAAACGCATTTTCCATTCTGGAGTATAGCAAAGCGCTTTTGGGCAAAAGCTTAGAGGAAGTGGTTGGCACAGGTGTCATTGACCCGAAACGGGGAAAAGGTCAGCTTGGCCAGTTGGTGGAGCTATACTTCTTTGGCATCGAGAATAATAGCCGACAAGAGGCTGATTTTCCAGATGCTGGCCTTGAACTTAAGGTTACGCCACTTAAAGAGCTGAAAAATAGGACTCTGACAATCAAAGAACGCCTTGTCTGCACCATGATTGACTACACCAAGGATCAGGCGGTTCCTTTTGAGCAGTCACATATATTTCTTAAGTGCGCATTAATGCTGATTCCCTTTTATCTTCACAAAGAAGGCGTACCCGTTCATCAGCTCAAGTTTATCTATGATGTGCTTTGGAGGATTCCCGAAAAGGATTTGCTCATAATGAAGCAGGACTACGAAAAGATTATTGCAAAAATAAAAGAAGGTAAAGCACATGAATTGTCGGAAGGCGATACCACATACTTGGGCGCATGCAGAAAAGGGCAAAAGGATGATACTGATGTCTATTATTTCCTTAATGATGGTTCCAAGGCTATTATTCCTGCACCCAAGAGAGCATTTTCCCTGAAGGTACAGTACATGCGCAGTATCTTGACTTTTGCAAAACAAACTGGAGGACAAGGGACATATAATTATTCTGCTCTAGTCCATGGCTATGGTCCTCATCTCATTAAGGAAAGTGAACTGAAAACAGATAGTTTTGAACATATTTTACTCGAGCGCTTTGTGCCCTACTTAGGGAAATCATACGAGGAGCTGTCTAAAGAACTTAACATTGACTCTGGCGCAAAGAGTAAGTATTATTTGATTGCGAATGAAATCCTGACCCAACGCAAAACTCGTGGGTCAGATGTAACAAAGTCTGAAGAGTTTGTTAAATCTGGAATTGTTATTAAAACAATAAGGCTCAAGAAGAATGGAAGGCCGGCGGAGGCAATGTCATTCGAAAACATCAACTACTTCGATATCCTCAATGAAGAGAATTGGTATGAATCACGCCTATACGACATCTTCACACAACGCTTCCTATTCATCGTCTTTCAGGAAGACAGCGATGGAGACTTCAGACTGATTAAAGCTTTCTTTTGGACCATGCCCGTTAAAGATTTGGATGAAGCGGCAGCATATTGGCAAAACATCAAAAACGCTATTAAAAACGATACGATAGATTCCGATTTCTTTTATCGCGAAAGCGACCATAAGAAATTCCATGTGCGTCCAAAAGGGAAGAATTCCGCAGATGTTACCGATAATCCCAATGGCGGAACTGCAAAAAAATACTGTTACTGGCTCAATCATGACTACATCAAAGATATTGTCATGAATTCCGTATAGAACCATGCTAGTATAACTGCCAGCAATTCGTGCCTTATTTCAGCCTGGATTCCAGTTCTTTTCCCACCTTGGTAATAATACCACATACCAAGGCATTCCCCATCAAGAAGGCTCTCTTACCATTGTCTATACCATCCAACTTGGTATGATCAGTTGGAAACATATTTAAACGCTCGAGCTCAACTGGGACCAAACGACGCAAGCGACCTGTTTGATCCTGAATAACATGACGACAACGATCCGGACTTTTACCACCTTCAGAAGTGATTATGGTTCTTGATGGCTTGTCAATTGAATCCGGGAAGTCCATACATCCTTCGGCATAATAGTATTGTCCACCATCTTTTCTTGTCCGGGGTTCGCGTTTTGCACCCTTATAGTATTTCCAACGATCAATCTGTGACTCAGGGACATAGAACTCCTCAGGAATCTCTTCTGGAGAAGCCATAATATCTCGTATTGTCATAGGCTTTTCTGTACAGATTGGAATCGTTGTGGTTGAGTATGCAACGCCATCTACCATAACTCCACTACCTTCAAATGGCTTACCTCTATTTGTCTTATTAAACTCTTCTGTGATATCCAGTAGTCGAAGATTCGTTTTAACGAACTCATCTGCACTATCAAGCAATAAAGCATCATTATTGTCTGACAATTGCGTCTTTACTATTTTTAATGAACTGTTTTCAGCAACAGGAAATGCTTTTGCAAAGACTCCAGAATTAATAATCCAATCTTTGGGTGTAGTAAACCCATAGGAAATAGGGCTGTTTTTTTGATAGCCCAAGATGTAAGTACGACGTCGTTTTTGGGGCATAGCATAATCAGCCGCATTAATGATTCGCCACTCGACTATGTAACCCAACTGGTTAAGGCATTCAAGAATGATTGCAAAATCGCGCCCTCTTTGCTTAGCTGGAGACAACAGTAAACGATCAACATTTTCCAAGAAAACCAGTTGTGGACGTTTATTTCCTTTATCTCTCAGAATACGGTAAATAGACCACCATAGCACCCCCTTCTTCCCTTCAATCCCTTTAGAATTACTTAAAGTAGTCGCAACTGAGTAATCTTGGCAGGGAAATCCGCCAACGAGCATGTCATGATCCGGAATAACTTCTGTTTTTACCAGATTGATGTCTTCATTGACCACACTACCTTCTCCAAAATTCTTTTCATACACCATCGCTGCATGCTGGACCTTGGTCGCAGGCTCCCATTGATTAGCCCAAATAGTCCTAAAGAATTCAGCATCAGCCTTTTCTAGGCCAACCCTGAAGCCACCTACACCAGCGAACAATTCTATTACTCTTACTTCTTTCATATGGATTCTGTATCCAAAGTTACAGAGTTATTCTATTCGATCCAAATATTTTGACAAGAAATAACCAACATGAAGCAGCGCCTCCGCCGACACAAACCATAATCACGGCACAAGCGTCGAACAATAAAAATATTAGGACAATTTAGCTATAATAATGTTTTAGATAAGATTTATCTCTAAACAATCTTTATTACCTTTACATAAAACCGATACAAAACAGGGGTATAACTAAATAGTCAGACGAATAGGCTAAACGTTCCTTATACAAGTTCCATTTTTCACAAATCCATGTACTTATGAAAAAGATTCTTCCCTTACTTATCCTTATAGTCTGCTGTTTCCTACAGTCATGTGAAAAAGAAGCCATTTTGACTATCGGTTCGTCTTCCCTGTCATTTGATAAAGAAGGAGGAAAGGAAACAGTTTCCATGGTTGCTAATAAGGCTTGGAGTGCTTCTTCAAATCAGGCGTGGTGTAAAGTTTCTCCTAACGTGGGGGATGGTTCTAAAGACAGCAATTTCACCTTGTCAATTTCCTGTGATGCGAATCAATCATACGATGAGAGAACTTGTCAGATAACTATCAAATGTGAGGATAAGTCAGCAGTTATTACGGTTAATCAAAGTGAAGGTAAAGGGGTGATTATCTCACAAACAGGTTTTTCGGTATCAAATGAAAAACAAAGCATATCAATAGATATACAATCTAATATTGACTATATCGTTATTGTTGATGAATCTTCAAAACAATGGATAGATGCTGTTGTGACGAAAGGATTATCACCGTCAAAAATAAATCTTAATATATCGGAAAATGAGAGTAATACAAGAGTGGGTAGTGTGACAATAAAAGCAGAAGGGATAAATGGCAGTATTATTACTGTCAACCAAGATGCTGTGCCTCATATCGTATTTGAAGATAAAAACTTTGAGAAGGCATGTATCAATCTCTGTGACAAGAATAAGGATGGCTTAGTATCATATAAAGAAGCATTACTTGTGAAAGAGATGGTGTTGGAATTTTCTTTTGCGGATGAGAAGATATCAAGCCTGTCGGAAATAAAGTATTTCAGCAATTTAACTCTATTAAAATGTCTTAGTCAACCTTTAAAAACTCTTGATGTTAGTGGAATGACTGCTTTGACTGAACTTGTATGTCAGGGGTGTCAAATAACAAATCTTGATGTTAGTGGGTGCATTTCATTAACTTCTCTTAATTGTCGTGCTAATGAATTAACAAGCCTTGATATCAGTAGTTGCACTAACCTGAGTTATCTTGATTGTGGCGGCAATCAATTGAGAAGTCTTGATTTTAGCAATTACACTAACCTGAATTATCTTGATTGTGGGGGTAATAATGACTTAACAAGCCTTAATGTTAGTGGTTGCACGAACCTGAGTATTCTTTATTGTGGGGGTAATCTATTAACAAGCCTTGATGTTAGCAGTTGTTCAAAATTAACTACTCTATCTTGTTACCATAATCAACTGACAACCCTTGATGTCAGTGGTTTAACGGCTTTGGCAATTCTTGATTGTTACGAAAATGATGAATTGACAAGCCTCAATTTGAGTGGCTGTTCTTCTTTGACTGAACTTGCATGTTACAGAAACAAATTGACAAGCCTTGATATAAGCGAATGTGCAACTAACATGAAAATAGTGCAGTGCTTGTCTGCTCCTTACCTGAAAGTGATTTGGCTACTGAGAAATCAAACCATAAGTTATTTTCGATACGATGCGAATGTTGCTACAATTAAGTATAAAGATGACTATGCAGAAGGAATCCCTATAGAAGATGCTAACTTCAAAGCATACCTGTTGACAAACTTTGATAAAGACAGAGATGGCATTTTATCAATTAAAGAAGCAGAGGCAATTAAAATATTATATGTAGGTGAATTGGGTATAACTTCGTTACGTGGAATTGAAGACATGCCTAATTTACAAGAATTGAATTGCACAAGTAATAAACTAAAAAACCTTGATTTTAGCAAGAATACCGCTTTAACCTATTTGTTTTGCGATTTTAATCAACTAACAAACCTTGATGTTAGCAAAAATACCGCATTAACCATTTTGTCTTGCAGTGCTAATCAACTAACAAGTCTTGATGTCAGCAATAATACAACATTGTTTCAATTGAATTGCGGTAATAATCAACTAACAAGTCTTGATGTTAGCAATAATAAGGCATTAAAACTGTTAGCATGCGTGGATAATCAAATAACAAGCCTTGATGTCAGCAACAATACTGCTTTAAACAATTTGGCTTGCACGGATAATCCTCTCACAAATCTTGATGTCAGCAAGAATACTGCATTAACCTATTTGCATTGCAGTATTAATCAACTCAAGAGTCTTGATGTAAGTAAGAATACTGCTTTAACCCATTTGTTTTGCTCTTATAATCAACTCAAGAGCCTTGATGTTAGCAGTTGCACTAACCTGAGTTATCTTGATTGTGCAAACAATCCATACTTAAAGGAGATATGGTTAAGGAATAATCAAACCATAAGTACTTTTATGTACGATACGGGTGTTGCTACAATTAAATACAAATAAAATTATGGCTCAGGCGAACAACCTGAGCCTTTTCATTTAAACAATCTCCCCTGCTTCAATCCATCCGTTACCTGTTCCTTCGTGCCTTTCACCATCCGCAGGGAAATTACTTGGATTGTTCCAATACTGCCTTAACCCATTGGATATCTTCTGCCTTGTTATATCACTCCTATGAAGGTTCTTGCTTTTCATGGTAGCTGATATTTTCTTTTTTGTTTCCTCTGAAGGATACTTTGACTGTCTCTTATATGCCGTTGTCGGCTGCGTTTTAAATGTACTTTCCATAACTCTCAATCATTTATATATAAATAGTTTTAGAAAGCAAAAAAGTCAAGAAAAGAATGGAAAGATGACTTTTTAAAATGAAAAATATTGGGAATAATATGGAAGACAATATGGAACCTAGATTCTTTAGGGGGTGGGGTGTGGTAAACTTCATTTTTTGAGGTTATCTATCGGAAGCATCTAAGGGGTGCTTTTCATACTTACCATACCCCCCCCTGTTAAACGTTAGCGGTGACACAGCAGCAAAGTCAAAAATAGGATACCTTACAGTTCCTCTGCCTGATAGGAGGGTATGTTTATACAATAAATTTAAGATTACACTATATGGACGTCCGAGAACAAAGCTATCAATTATGAGGAGCAAAAATATGGTCTAGATGATATTGGAGAAATACTGGATTAGGCTTATGTTCTTCAGGCAACAACATATGGCTATGCTCAATAGTAGCGAAACATATCTTGTAGAACTCCTCTTTTTTATACTCCTTCAATTCTTTCGACAACAATATTTCATATTCAGGGGATATACCTATTAAACCTGAATCAAAAGCCTTGTCATATAGAGGAGAAAGACAAATCCCATTCTCAGGATTAAGTCGTTCCTTTTGATTATCAGCCCATGGAATAATATGGCTTGCTATCAAAAGGCTAGTAAGATTCAGACCTGAAATGGCACAACGAGAATCATAATTGTTTAATACCATAGTCCTAAAAACATTCTGATTAACTCGTTGTCTAATTACTGCTATTCGATCCTTTCCTGAAACATCATTAACGGTTAGGCCTAGATGCTCATCAACTTTTTTCCTCTCAAATGAAGCTAAATAGCACTCAGCATCAAAAAAGAGATTCTCTCGATTCAACACGTATTCATCCCATACCGGCTGACAAACTGATAGGCCACCTACCATCCCCCTACGTCCGGAATTAGTTATATAGGGATCACATGCAGCAAAATTGGAGAGTCTTAGTGCAACTGAATTGGCAGACCGACCTATCAGTCGCGCGAGGTCAATAACCTCTTTAGTTGTATGATTAAGTCGACCAAACGGCAATTGGAAATATAATGCCAATGTCACAACCAGTTCCGCTTTCGTCCATAATTTTCTTAGTCCAGACCCAGGCATAATTAAAAATCAAATCACCAGCTCCCATCAAGGGACTGAAAATGTGTGTAATTAGATTCAAATACAAATGTTAATCATCAAAACAGCATAGAATCCGTAAACCTCTATATTCCAACAACGTACTATTTTGATAATAGCAATTTATTACATATATTTACAAAATACAAATTTAGATTTTGTGGCCAAATAATCGTTATGGGTAAAAGAGTAGTTAAGAATTATCCCTCTCCTAGACTGATGGAGACAATCGGTGCAACGAACCAATCCCCTCAAGCAGCAATAGGAGAATTGGTAGCTAACTGTTTTGATGCAAGATATGGTGAAGAAAAGCTTAGTATTTCCATTGACATGAGAAACAACCAAATCATTGTCGTGGATAATGGAAAAGGTATGAGTTCTGAAATTCTGGAGAAAGCCGTCTGCATAGGTGAAGATATGTCTAGGTATATTGAGAGAGGCGAAGGCACTAAAGGCCACTTTGGAATGGGGTTCAAAACTTCTTGCTCTACGCTAGGCGATTATTACGAAATCTATACTAGGCCCGTTGGCGAGAATGTAGAGTATCATACTGCTTTCGATATCAAAGACTACAGCGTTCGCCCGTCTGGTTCTGATGCGTGGGATATTGCCATAGAAGACGGTAAGCCTTCAATCCACTCACCGTTAAAAAATGCCCCTCACGGGACTGCCTTCGTGATTAAGAATCTGAAGATAAACGAGTTCCCAGTTAGCGCTGTGCTTGAATATCTAGGAGATGCATTCAAGGGACACATCGAAGGCGGTGATATCATTACTGTGATTGATGACAATGATAGTTATCCCGCCAAGCCCAAGATTTATAGTTTCGTCAAAGGGTCAAAAGTCATAATTGACGAGAAGTTTGGGCCAGGGAACAAATACCATATCACCGGTTGGGTCGCCATTGACAAACAGACACACAACGATGGCCTATATGGTTTTAACATCTATCGTAGAGGACAGTTAGTCGTTTCACATGACAAGAGCTGGTTCACAGCTCACTTGATGACGAGCCGTATCATTGGAGAGGTCAATATGGATTTTCTTGATGCAACTTTCTATAAGCAGGGTGTGCAACAATCTGAGGATTGGGAATTCGTGAGAATCCATATGAAAGATTACCTTAAGGGCGTAGTGGCTGCCTCTCGTAATCTTAGCAGAGGACACAATATCAATAAACCGTCTGAAAAGAAAGCCGTTCTTGAACAATTACACAAAGAGTATGTAATCGAAATTGACGGCGCCGACACTTCCGCAACA
Organism: uncultured Bacteroidales bacterium; assembly: GCA_947169015.1. Taxonomy (GTDB): domain Bacteria; phylum Bacteroidota; class Bacteroidia; order Bacteroidales; family UBA932; genus Equibacterium. The sequence goes on from CAMVOD010000004.1 coordinate 111,988, forward strand.
GAATCAAGCAATGACACCCTCGAGGATAATAAACCGAGCGTCGGTATTAACAACTCCGTGAAAAGCATTGTGACTGAAAAGTCGCTTTTTTTGGAGGACGAGAGTGAAATCCATATTACTTATCTAGAGAAGGAAGAAGATGGGCACGAAGTTGGACCATTTGATTACATTCTTGATATGTATCAGGAACCGCAAGAACTGCAGGTCCTTGTCTATAAAGACCACCCACTCTGGCGGAAAAAAATTGATAGTGAAGTGCGTAGGATAATTGCAACTTCCGATGCTATCTACCGCTCACTTGTAGAGGAATTGGATGTAGACAGCAGGAAGGCATTAAAGATTCGGAATGAATGGGTCTCACAGAGGACTGAATCAATGAAGTAGCCATGGACAAAATTGATGCGCTAGAATTAATTAGAAAGACTTGGGATTCCGAGAATCTGAGTCTGGAGAAGAAGATTATTACAATCTCTGAAGCTTTCTACTCGGTTGGACTTGACATAGCTACTACGGCTAACTTTATTAAGACTACCCCTGCCGAACTCTATGCATTTTTGTCTTTGAGCAATCTAGACGAAGAGATGATCAGGATGATTTCTGATGCAAATCCGCCTAAGACAACTTGGCCATTACTATCAAGTGGCAATGACGACGAGATTAAGAAGGCTTTGTCCGCACTGGCTGATACATCTAGATCGAAGAATGAGTCAGTCAGTGAGTTTATTTATCAACAGATGATTGAGGTGGCCGGTGCTTCTTCAGAGCAGCAACTTTCTCAACTTACGGGGGGCGAAATGTTTGCATTGGCAAAAAAAGCAAAAAACTTCACGTCGGTGAATCCAAACACTATTAAGTTCTTAAATAGCCTGGCAGGGCAAAAGAAACGAGGCAAAGCATTAAGCGAAAAACAGATAGCTACATTGAAGGATATTCTTAATAATCTCGCAGATAACAAAGTCATCCAACGCAACAGTATTGATGGCGATGAAGAGTTGTGTGACAAAGTATTGGATGCTCTCGAAAGATAGATATGGGGCTTAAGGACATAGATATCAAAGTCAGTTATGCTGGCAAAGGCGGAGACATCCTTAAGAGTTTTCTTTTGCCTTCGATAGATGCGAGTGTCCACTATGACCGCGTCACAAGTTTCTATACCGTTGAATCATTGTTGGCCATCTCCCAGGGGATAGATTCCCTATACCGGAAGCATGGTAGGATGAGGTTAATCATAGGTATACACAGTTTCCCCGGTGAATTCCTTGATGCTGTGACGAGAAGAAAATACCTTGAAGAACAAATAGATGAGATAAGGAACAATCTGAGATTAGGTATAGAATCCATTAAAGATAGCTTGGAGAGACAACGGTTGGCAACCGTAGCCTGGATGATTGAAGATGGTCTCCTTGAGATAAAGACTGCAGATGTAATAGGAGAGGGTATTTTCCATCCTAAGACATTGCTTCTGGCCGATGAAGGTGGAGATAAGATTGTTGCGATTGGTAGCCCCAATGAGACGAGCTCTGGATTAGGCGGCAACTTTGAGCAGGTCATGGTCGCCAAATCTTGGGAGCAACCGGATGCCGTGACCGTCCAAGAAGAATTCTTTAATTCACTATGGAATAACAAAATTGAGGATGCCATTACGCTTGATGTTACAGAGAGTACTGCGGAAATTATCAAGCAAGGACTAGGAACTTACTCCAATCCGTCTAAATCAAATCAATCTTCAAAAAACGATTTGATTAAAGTGTCCTCGGCCATGTTGTCAAACTTCTTTGTCTCTGGTGACATCCCAGCTCTGTATGTGCATCAGGAACGCGCTGTAATAGATGCTCTTTCTAGATGGCCGGTTAGAGTATTATTCTCAGATGAGGTTGGCTTGGGTAAGACCTTCGAAGTCGCAGCCACAATGGCTTTCATGGTGAAGTATTGCGGAGTAAAGAGGGTAATCATACTGACGCCGAAATCAGTTTTGAAACAGTGGCAAGATGAACTGAAAGAGCATTTCAAACTAAATGTGTGGAGATATGATTCCGGCAGCAGGTCTTATATCGATTCATTCGATCATGTAAAGTATGTAACTGGTTCAAATCCTATTGGTATAGGATCCCCAGACGTAATACTGATGTCGGCCCAGTATGCGCGAGGCTCCGGTAACAATGGTGATATCTTCTCCAGAAGTGGAGCCTGCCTGCCAGAATTACTTATTCTTGATGAAGCACATTCGGCAAGAGTAAGTAAAGACATCTCCGGAAGCAGTAAGAAGACGCAAATCTATGCGATGCTGGAGAGGGTCTCGGCGAAGATTCCTCATATGATATTAGCGACAGCCACCCCCATGCAAAAAGAAGCCGGGGAGTACCATTCGCTGCTTAAGCTCCTTGGCTTGCCCAAGGCATGGCAAAAGGCGTCGGCCTATATGAAATCGCTAGATTTAATCTCATGTTCCGAGTATCCTAGTCTAACAGACTTGAGTAGTGCTGCAAAAATGCTCAATATGACGATGGAGGGCATGAATCCAACCATTGATAGATTAAACGAAGAACAGAACCGAGTACTAAATCGAGTGATAGAACTCAAGGATAGTGACGTGACAATTCTTACTGACTATGTACGAGACAATTGGTCAACTATACGTCAGCTCCTTGTCCTGCTGCATCCGGCCCATTTACTGACGGTCAGAAACACAAGACGCTCCCTATCTGAAAAAGGATACAAATTTCCTAATAGGAGGTTGACCCCTATTTCAATTCCTGATTCCATGGAAATAGAGATGTTCTATGACCATGTGAACAGCTATCTGTCAAAAAGGTGTTTCTCCATAGAAGAGATTCTTTTCCCTGATAGAAAGATCTCTATCGGCTTTGTGCGTGTTAGTTATCAGCAAAGGGTCGCTTCCTCATTGTATTCTTGTAAGAAGAGTCTGGAAAGACGGTTGGATAAGATAAACAACTTGAAAAAGACCCTGGATCGGTATCTCAACGCCAATGGTGTCTCCCTTTCTAACCCGACAGGACTGGACGACGTCGATCTTGAAGATTTATTTGACGAAGGTTACGATGACACGTTTGACGTAAATCTTTCCAACGTGAATATTCCAGAGCTGCGCCAAGCCATCGCTCTTGAATCAACTGCAATTTCGCCTCTAATAAAGCGAGCTGGTGAACTGCTGGATAATCGCAAAGATCTTAAAATCAAGGAGTCAATCGCACTCGCAAAAAAGAGCCTGGACGCCGAAGACAAAGTCTTGGTCTTTTCCAGGTATACTGATACGGTTGACGCTCTTCTCAACGAATTCAATCTTCTGGGGCTGCACAAATTCTATAAATATGGAGTGTATACCGGAGCGACGTCATGTATCGTCTGGAATGGGAAAGAGTGGCCTTGTGATAAGAATGATCTCAAGCGGGGTCTCTTCTCAGGAGATATTAAAATCGTATTCTGTTCTGATGCTGCATCGGAAGGCTTGAACCTTCAGGCTGCAAGAGTTTTGATTAACGTTGATGTCCCTTGGACTCCAGCCAGACTTGAGCAGCGAGTGGGCCGTATTGCTCGTTTGGGCCAGATAGCAGATGAAGTCGTTATATACAATGTGTGGTACCCCCATAGTATTGAGGCCCGTATGTACCATAGGATACAAACTCGCCTTGAGAATAGCAACCTCGCTATAGGAGAGTTTCCCGATGTTGTTGCCAAGAAGATACGGGCAGCAATCATGGACGACGCGGATAGTGATAAATTGGGCCTTAATGAGTTACTTGAAATCCGTAATTCAAAACAGGTGGCCGCTCTTGAAGAACTATGGAGTCAAACAGGTCAAGGAACTGAAAGCGACCTGTTTAGAGAACGCTTGTTGAGAATCTGCTCAAGGATTCTCAAGGAAGTGGGTACGGAATTAGGTGGAATCATCAAGGTATTTGAGACAACAGACGGGACGCAATTAAGGTTGTCCGCAAAAAGTGGTCTGGCTGAGAGTATTTCTCTAAAGGCCAGAGTATGGGAACACATAAAGTGTTTTGACGATTCCGTATCCGTAGTAAAAGGTAGGAATCTCAGACCCGCTTATTTCACCATAAACAATGATGGTGTGACAATTGAGTTGAAGCATTCAAGTATTCCCAAAGTCATCCTAAAGGAAAAGCTCGGCGGAGAAGACGTATTGATGGGCTATCCTCCAATGCTGCCAAACAGCAATCGGTTGGATTTATCCTATGCCGTCGAATGTGACATAAAACCCGCACCTATGTACTGGGTTGAATAATGCCGTTATTATGAAAACAAGATTATTGGCAAGCCCTTGGGCGAAACCTCAGCTAACACGTGAAACTGCAGAAGCTGTTGAACTTCTAAAGGATGATGTGTGGAAGGAAGCATCTGTACTGTTTACTGCTGAGCGTGATGCTAAATTAAGATCCGGTCAGAGTGCCCCAAAGGGGATGCAGCGGTATTTGAATGATGTCATAACTAAACGCTTTACTTCAAACGGATGGATTGGTGAAGCCGGATACTTTTTCAAAGAAAAGACCTGGATAAGAGTCACATTTAGGCACCAGATGAGTTTGGGAGCAGATATTCTCGACGCCATCAAGGTATGTAAAAAAGAAGGGATGGAACAAGCTGTTATCCTTGCAGCAAACAGAAGAACATTGGACCTGATTACTCCCAATGATGCAGCAGCCATCGTGTCTTTTGAGAAGCTCGAAAGGGAGATAATGAGTCTCAATGGCGCACTTGATATCCCCCTGTTGTTTGGTGAACTCACACCGATATCTAGCGCATCAAACGATATAAATAACGAACTACTGAAAGAGCGACCAAGAGACCTTTACATACCTCAGAAATAGTTGTATAATGATATTTATTTACCAATTGTTAATCCCCGCTTTAAATCGACTTGTACAATTAATTTCAAGTATTTCAACTCGCTTCAACTTGACCAAGTTGGACCAAGTTGGTGTTAGATAGAGTACAGCGTTTTGCGTAACTGTTATCAGCGGATTAAATGTACCCCTATTCTGCGTTATTACAGATATTTCCTTAGGCTCCAGCTGCCCATGACCTTGTCTTTGTGCTCTATTTGTTTCTCGTCGAAGACCTCATAGCCACGCTTAACGTAAAAGTCTAGGTTCTTGCGGGAGTTTGTGAAGAAGACGATCTCTCTGCCGCCCTTTTTCCTGACATATCCCTCCAAGTAACCTAAGAACTTCGAACCGATGCCTCCCCCCTGTTGTTCTGGCTCTACGGTCAGGGAGCTTACATACCAAATATCAGGCTTCGACAACTGGTAGTCGTGGCAGGGCTTGCCTGCCGCGGCGTCCATAGACAGCCACTCGTCGATAGTCTTCTTGTCGGCGGTCCTGTAGACAGAGAGCCAGCCATTAAGAATATATTTAAGGTCGGATGGCTTCCTGTATGAGGGGGCATTGAGCTGAGCCACCGCCGCTATTGCGCCGTCACGTAGGGCGACAAGGTAATCGGCCCTGCCGTAGTTGGTGAGGTATTCATAGCGGATGACAGATTCCTGAAAGCGGTTTCTCTCCTCCTTGTCAGGAAACCAGTTCGTAAAGTACTCGTAATCGTCGAAGGCACGAGCAGCAAGCTCCGCGGCCTTGCGGATCTCGTTGCGCCTTAGAACCCGAAATACAACTGTTGACATAATTAGGTGGATGTGTCGAAGAAGCTATTTATCGGCCAGTTCTACTATCGGCACTGTCTTCAAAATGTTGTCCTGTGCGGTACGATACCGGTATATCCCAATCTGGCGGAACACTTGATTCTTGCCAGCCTCGACAACCTGGCCATCGTAGTAGTCGGTCTTCTCTTTGTTCCAGAGGAGAACAATGCCAAAACCCATCGACATAGCGAGGATGTCGTTGGAAGCCAACGCTGTACCATTGGGGTACGCCTGAATGACCGTATACTCACTTTCATCCATTACCTGCCCCGGCTGATCATAGAACTCCATATCCGTAGCATCGCGAAAGTAGCTGAAAGCTATGGTAAGCCCCACGCCTACCGCAATGCCGAACAAGAACCATAGAAACTTCTTCATAACTGAAATGTGTTTTGTATTGTTACAAATATACATAATCTATACATCAATCTGACTATCAAGCAGTCTTACTGCTTAAGCCTTTCCCTGAAAACAGTTAACTCATCATATTACATATTTCGGAGCATAACCACCCAAAACTTTAACCGTAACAATTGTACAAAACCCCTTATGGCGCAGGGCATACGGCGTAAAGGGCACTGGCGGGAGGGTGATTAAGCGGATTAGCGGTGGCAGCATCAGCTGCTAGCGGAGGCCGTGCGGGCAGGTATGTGCTGATAGCAGGCCGGAGCGGCGGGGTTTGGGGCGGAGCCCCAGTAACTCTTCGGGAGCGACGCTGTCTGAGCCACGTTCGGGCCGGACGAAGGCCGGCACGAAAAGGGCGAGTTCGTCGCGACAGGCGGACGCAGCGCGAGCCGCCGCCCGAGCGTTTTTGTGCCCTTTACGCCGTATGCCCTGCGCCAGACTTAGGTAAGCTTCCGCTTAAAGACGACTTGTACAATTAATTTCAAGTTTTTCCAACTTGGACAAAGTATACTTTTAGCGTATACTCAGACGTCTCCAGATCGATGGAGAACCGCCCTCCATAATCGGCGGTTTTCAAAGAATTACGGCCTGTAAAAATCGGCACGCAGGACAAAAACAAGAGCCTTCAAGATTGGCAGATTCGCTTTTCTTCGCCTCTTGTCAAGTTGTTTAGTAAACAACCTTCTTTTCCGCTTGAGCTAAAGGAAAAAGAAATCCCCCGGACAACGTCCGAGGGAGAGGTCGCGCGTCTTGATCAAGACCTGAAATACTTATCCAGGAATTCTTTCTGCTCTTTGATCGAGAGCGTCTTTTTCATGGCTCCAAGAACGGCCTCATACTGCTCGTTTTTCTTCGTGAAGACACGCCTTCTTTCCTGGCCGTCAACTGCCGCATAAAGGTGGATGTTCCCTGAGTCGGTCATCTCGAACCGGATCAGATCGGAAGTGACGATAGCCGGTGCAAAGACATCCGGAGATAATTCGCGGAGCCGAGACTCCATTATGTCGATAAGAAGAGGCGCGACACCGTTCGCTGAAGCCAAAGACCGGAAGCCCTTGAGCGCTTCTTTCACCTTGTCGATGTATTTCGCGGGATTCTTGATGTCGTTCTGGGCGGCAAAGGCTAGCAGGTCCGCGGTGGTTATATCCTCGAACTTCCCCCGCACGGAGAATTCGTGACGTCTCTCAGGAGTTGCGGCCGTTTTCAAGATGAAGCAGAGGTCGTAAGCCGGAGAGAGGTGCCAGGAGCCATCCTTCTCCATGATGAAGGAGAAATTCTTGGCGTGGTCATCCGTATTGTTTGAGAGGATGTTGAACACCATCCGGAGGAAGAGCTCGTTCAGTTCATCCTGGGAGATGGAGAGTTGCCTGCAGGTGGAGAACAGATCCTCGTAGCAATATGCCTCCGGATTGACAGCAGCAAGTGTCTGGGTGAACACCTTCTCACCGGCACGGCGGTCAAACCGCTCTGTCAGGAAGTGGCTGATACCTTCCACCTCGATCAGGCGGGACGGCATCATCGTGATTCCAGCCCGGGTGGCCAGGTCATACCAGGTTTTCTCGATCTCAGAGAGGCAGAACTCGGGGGTATTGAACTTGAGGATGTAATACTTCCTGTCGCCTCTTGCCGAGGTTTGGCCGGAGAAGATGTTCCCACCTTCATCCATCGCGATGATGGCCTTCTTGAAGCGTCCTCCGGCGGATGTTCCGACGGCCATCAAGGCTTTCTGCGTCAGAGTCTCTTCCGGGGAGATGATGGCGTGCTCGCGGTCCTGCTCGATCTTCTTCGCCAAATCGTACAGTTTCGGGATCATCAGCCTCTCATTCGGACTGAAGGCATCTTCGCTGCAGGGGACGAATTCGAGCGCACCCATGGCGCGGCTACCGACAAAGGAGAGTTTCGCCAAAGGAGTCTTGTCCTTCTCGTGATAGTGATGTTCCGCAAACCACTGGTCAAAGAGGGTATTGCCCCAATCATCCGGCAGTGAGTCCGCGATAAATGGGGGAAGCTTCTGATACTTCGCCGAGTCGGTGTTGCCATAGATGGCGAAACGGGCAGCGGGGCTCTTCGAGGAGGCGGTCAGCGGTGCGATGTCGAGCCCCAATGAAAGGTACTCGGGTGAAAAGAAGAAATAGGAATTCCCCTTCGCCGGGTTCCAGCAGAGCTGTCCGATCTCCTGACCCCAGAGCATGACGCTCAGCCGGCCACTGTCTATATTCCTAGCCATTGTTCTTCCTCCTTACCCTTTGTTGCTGATGTTCGGGGGCCGTCAGATATGGATTCGCGGGCTGCTCCGGAATCAGGTCGTCGAACCGTTCCAGCAGGCCGACCGGCCGGAGCAGAGCCATCAGGTTGGTGACGTTCATATTCGTGATCGTGCCCGTCTCGAACTTATGGACGGTGGAGACGGAAACGCCCGCGGCCTTGGCCAACTCTCCCTGGGAAAGGTTCATCATCAACCTGTAATCCTTGAACCTCAGCCCTAGCATTTGCAGGATCTGTGTGTTCGAATACTTCTTCAAGTCCATATTGCATCAATCTTTTCCAATGCAAATGTAATTAATTATAGTTAAAATTGAAATATTAGCACTAATCATTATCTTATTATAGTTTATTGCTTCTGTTTCATTTCCCAACAAGAAACGTCCCCGGACAGGTCAGAGGACGTCATGTGAGGGATTCTCTCCGACAGTTTTGAGCACAGCCAATTCTTCCAAAGAGCAATTCAAAGTATCAAATTGAGACTTTGAAACATCCCGGGGTGATACTTTGAATGTTATAAAGAACGAACGAATCACATTTTCGGAAAAAGGATCACCTTCAATGATGAATTTCCAAAAGGTTTCCACAAATTCACTAAGTCGCTGTAAAAGAATTAAATAACGACAGAGCTATCACGAATCCTAAGTTTTTCAACTAAGAGGATATACACCTTTCCGCGATTTTTTCTACACCTCGTCAACAGTATATTCGCCTTTGAAAAAATGTCAAAATTTCAAAGGTATATAGACGCTGACCATTCAAATATCACCATAAGGGAGCGCATCGGGGCTTTACAACATTCCTTGAATATGGCTGAATTTCTATAAGCCCATCAAACTTCGCTAACGATGTAGTCTTGATGTGTCATTGCAGTAAATGTAGCACATCTTCCGGCAAGAAGGAGTTGCCGGCATCTTCTTCCGGACGTACTTTGGTGAATAGTTTATACACAATTTGTTTCCCATTCGTAAATGGAAGCATTGGCGCTATCTTCTTCAATCCGTTTGTCAATAGACGGCCATTCTCTCCGGTAGACCATTTGCACTCTCCGATGAGTATGGTCGAATGGTCCAGAGACTCCGCAACTACATCCAGTTCAATGTCCTTGCTTTCTGGCCTTCCTTCTTCGTTGACAACGTTAATCTTTCCCCACCAACGGCGAGCAATGCCGTAACTGATTCCGTCAATTATATTTCCGCTCACGGCATCCCGACAGATGTGCTCCCACCAATAACCGACATGCCCGGGAAAATCCCGTTCAAAAGCCGCTTCAACAGGAGCATTGCGCCTAAGTTCGATGAAAGATTTGTTGGGGACGACAAACTTGTTGTAGAAAAGCAGGAAGGGATCGGCTATTCTGTAGAGACTTCTCTTGGAAGACTTTACTGATTCCCCAAAAGGAACTTCTCTCTCCAGATATCCCAGATCCACCAACTTGGCCAACGGCCTGGAAAGGTTCGTTGCCGGCTCGCCCAGGCGGGAAGCAATTTCCGACAATCGGTTGACCCCGCCTCCGATGACGGACATAAGGGTTGAGGTCTTGACGGTATCCTTCATATCGTCCCGGAAAAGACGAAGCGGCTCCTCGTACAAGGCTCCCATGTCAGACAGGATATGTGTCCAAATGGCATCCTTCAGGGAAGCCGAGGATTCCGCCAGTTTCCAGTATCTGGGGACACCGCCCCAAACGGCGTAATGCTCGATGGTTTCCTGGGCATCCAGATTCAAGGCTTCTTGCAGATAGTTGACAGGTATTGCCTTCATCCCAAAGTCAGCATCTGTTCTTCCGTACAGCGGAGAAGACTCGTCGTGGGTGAGGTTGTACATCATCTGCTGGGAAGATCCACACAGAATCAGGTTGTATTTCAGTTTGTCCGTATCCGAGTCCAAAAGACCCTGGATAATGGACGGCAGCGAAGGCGTCCCTTCTGCAAGGTACGGAAACTCATCAAGGCAGAGGGTTATCCTTTCTGTCACACGATGATTTATGGCAGAGAGTAATGCCCGCCAATCTTTATACACTGCATCATCAAACCCTGGAATAACATGAGCTACCATACGGGACAGTTCCGCCATCTGGTTTACCGGGTCCATCCTGTCTGCCTCATAATAGATATCTTTCTCGCATAGCACTTTCCCGATCAGAGTCGATTTGCCGATTCTGCGTCGTCCCCGAATGATAACGAAATACGGAGAATCGCCTTTCAGCAGCTGCTGAAGACGCGCGATTTCTTTCTCTCTGTCAACGAATCTCATTTCTGTCAATTATTATGCTCCGCAAACATAATGTTTATAAAGCATAATTCCAAAAAATCAGACAAAATATATTAAATCAGCCGAGACTTATGGCGCAGGGCTTAATACATCGGAATCATTAAGTTATCTGCAACCAATTGGCAATATTTTGAAAATATTGCCAATTGATGTATATTTGCAAAAAGCAGGTTGATGGAATATCGTTGTGCTATAACTGAGAAGATGAAGGCCGTGTCTGAGGTGCTTTTCGATGACTTTGTGGGGATGGACAATTGCATTACAGACACGGGCAGGAACCTTATTGTCGAGGTTCCCAAGAACAAGTGTGAAGAAGTGCGTTCGTCTCTTAAACAAAAGTTCCAGGATGTAGCGCTGATCAAGAACGCATATCTGATGATAGATGACCTCCACGACTTTATCCTGGTCAAGCCGATGATTACGGAATCACCCGTCATTTTTACCGAAGGCGTTTCCGTTCCGGAATTGGAGAAGTTGCTCGTAGACCAGGATTCTGACAAAGAATATGCATCTCTTGGCGACGTTTCCATCCAAAAAGAATTTCAACGCGCCTTTGAACTGTATCCGGTCAATACCTCCCGCTTGCTCAGATACGCTGGGCGAAAAGGGAAAAAAGAAGAAATTCTGAACCGTGTCAGCAGGATTGACAAAGAACGAGTAGATATTGTTCGAAACATTCAGAGTTTTTTCACTGAAGCGCCAGTAGAAAAAGCCTGGTTGTTCGGCTCCTTCTCGCGTATGGAAGAAAAGGCCGACAGCGACATCGACATTTTGATAAACCTCGACCGCAATGTATCATTAGGGTTACTTGATTATGCCAGAATGGTAGATTCTCTCGAAAACCGCCTGAAGAGAAAAGTGGATCTTGTAGAAGACAGATCCGTAAAGCCATATGCATCAGAAAACATCAACAAAGAAAAAGTGCTGATATATGAGAGAGAGTGAACTTTGCTCAATGATCGAAGCGTCTGTCAATAAGATTCTTCAAACCAGATATGGCAGTCAGCTATTGGAGGAGCCGTATTCCCCCAATCCCTATACTATTGTTTTGGACACGCACGCAAGAATTGCTTATGTGCATCTTGCCAAGATATTTCTATTTGGTAATTCTACAAACGATGCCAATGCCTGGCTTACGCAGGCTTTGAATGGGCATACCATTCCATATATAACTTCGAAAGTCACAACGGGTGATAAAACAAAGTTGAAAAAGGTTAAAGAAGGATTTATTGTCAACTTCTTTGGAAAAGACTTTGAAGACTATGAATCTCAAATGAGAAATTTTTGTACAGAAGCCGAAACGGAGGTTCAAGAAGGCTCACAAAAGCAGTTTCATAGAGATGCTCCACCACATAGAGCAGTCGATGAAGCCGTCGCTATCGGGAAAAATGCAGTAACAGCATTTGCAACAAAGGTCTGCGAATTAGCCAGGAGCACAAATGAAGAAGAAGTAAAATCCATCCTTATTCCCTATATGCAGAAACTTATCGCGCCATTTATGTAATAAGCCGCAGGATATTTCTCCTACGGCTTTCATTTTTTGGGGATTGCCGCAGTATGCCCGCCGCAGTATGCGTCTAAGCACCGCCACACGCATACTGCGGAAAGGGCAATACGTTAACAGGAAAGCGAGGAGGCGATGGAGGAATAGATCCTACTTGTCGATGGCAGCCAGAATACCCTCGATGCTGTCGGTCACTGCATCGAACAACTTGTACATCAACTCCGGCTCCTCCATCTTGGGGATATAGACGATGGTCTTCATCCCGCGACCCTTGCACCATCCCGCTTCCGTGTGAGCCGAGCGGCCGCAGGGCAGCACCAGAACGCAGGTGTCAGCCCACTCCAGCGCCTCGAGGTCATTGGCGAACTGCTTCTGCGCGGCAGGGTGAGCAAGACCGTCTGCGTATTGCGCGAAAGACCATTCTGCGCAATTCGGGTCGATGTCGGTCCAGTGGAAACCGTGGCCTCCCTGCGGAGGATTGCGGAAATCATAGACCTCGTGTCCGAACTCCCGCAGCCGCCTGACGACTTCGGGGAAATAGGCGTTGCGCCAACTGGATGCTACATAGATACGTGCCATATACAATAAAGGGGAAAGAGACACTAAACGCAAATATACACTCAATCTGGCAAAGAATAGCCAAATTCGCACAAATGACATCGATCAGAACCATCAGCATACTGTCAGACAACCGCTCGGCAGACCCCAGACGCTTCCAATTGCTTGATAATGCATCAACGAAACAATTTGGAAAGGATGGCCTCAAGGTCCGGCTGGCCTTCGTGTACCAGGATTTCTCCGGTCTCGCAGTCAATCAGAAAGACTCTCGGGATAATCTCAATGCCATAATCCTTATAAACCTTGCCGCTTACCGGCGCCAAGACGTTGATCCAGGTCATTTCATTCTTCTCCACATATTCTTTCCAATCCTTGGCTTTGGAATCCTGCGAAATACTGTAGATTTCCAGGCCCTTGTCGTGATACTTAGCATACATCTCCTTCAACGTTGGGATGGATTTCAAGCAAGGCAGGCACCACGTCGCCCAGAAATCCAGGATAACATAGCGGTTTTGAGGATTGTCAACGACAGCACTCAGACGGACAGGGATGTCGTCCGTATCCGGATACTCCATATCGACATAATGCTGACCAACGAGACTGATCTCCTCTTCGATAGCGGTTTTCTTGCGTTCTGAAGCTTCCGCTCTGCGGACCAGGTTCTTTTTCAAAGTTGGGATATACTTCTTATAGGCATTGGCCAGTTCGGGAGACAACCGGTCGATGATTTCATAAGCCCGGGTGAGATCGCTGGGGAAATTGTTAGCATAAGCCAATGCCAGGAGATTCGTTTGTTCATCACTGACCGCCTCTTCCCAGAGAGCTTGCCTGGCAGCAGGATCTGCAGTCATAATCTTATGGAAAGCATCATTCAGGACCGTTCCTGTCGCACCCGTGGTCATATCATTCTCATCCTCAGCCCGGACATCGACGAGGATGGTTCCAGGCTCAAGGAAGAAATCTTTCAGCTGACCCCCTTCATAGGGATTGGCATATACATCCTCGGAATTCGTGGCATATAGGTACACGTGAGTCGGAGCAGAGATGCGGGGATGAAACTCGAAAGTCCCATCCTTGACAGTCGTTTTGGAAACGACCTTCCATTTGTTCCATTCGTCCTGCAGAACGAGTTCAGCCCCGTCCTTGACACCTTGAATGGTACCCTTGACTGTACAGTATTCCTGTTTGCAACCGCTCAGGCAGATGATAAACAGAACGGCATAGAAAAGTATAAATCTTGTCTTCATAGTCAAATAAAAACTTTATCAGTGACTCCCTCCCTACTGATAATTCGTACAAATGTATCTTTTTCTCCATACTTTTTCCATACCCTGCGCCCTTTTCCGGGTCACTAGTTTTTGCAGAACGATTAAATATGCGTATATTTATTTTTTATGCCATATCCTGCAGAAATTATATGATTATCATATTGTCATCATTAGTCGCATTGATCTCAGTATCACTGGTTCACTCCAAGATACTTAAAATCGCCAGGGCACGGCATCTGACTGACGAGCCGGGAGAAAGGAAGCAGCAGCACCACCCGGTTCCTACGCTTGGAGGAATCGCTGTTTTTATGGGAATAATCTGCGGCCTCGGAATAGCCTGTACTATGGCCGACCTCACCCTTATCTTCCCCGTCGTGACGATGATGGCAACAATGCTGTATATCGGGACCATTGACGACATCGAGGGACTGTCGCCTCTTTACCGCATCATTATGGAGATACTTGCCGTTCTTGTGCTTATTTATGGCAGCGGAATGTGCATAGACAACTTCAATGGCCTGTGGGGCATATACCAGATCCCTTGGGCAATTGCAGTCCCGCTGACCGTATTTGCAGGAGTCGGCATCATCAATGCTATCAATATGATAGACGGAGTCAACGGCCTGTCCTCAGGAATCTGCATCGCCTGCAGCCTTTATTTCGGGGCGAACTTTTTTCACCTCGGCGACATACCGAATTCCGTCCTCGCCTTTACGATGGCATTCTCCCTGATGCCGTTCCTCGTGCACAACGTGTTCGGCTCAAAATCCAGAATGTTCATCGGCGATGGCGGCACTATGATGATGGGAATCCTTCTGACCTGGTTCGTCATCCGCTATCTTTCATTCTATGGGATAGAACGAGGCCTTCCGGGCGGCCTCTCCCCCATTGCCAATGCCCTCAGCATCCTGAGCGTACCGGTGTTCGACACACTCCGTGTTATGGCGATGAGAATAGCACAGCGCAGAAGCCCGTTCTCGCCCGACAGGATACATCTTCATCACGCTTTCGTAGACAATGGTTTCAGCCACGCATTTACGACCGTAAGCGAAATACTCATCGGCCTTGTGGTATTCCTGACGAGCAACATTGCCTATTGGCTCGCGTTCTCAGCCGACATACAGTTGTATGTAGTCATCCTTTCCGGCGTAGTCTTCGTCTGGGGCACATACTTCCTGCTTGTAGGGCTGAAAAAGAACCGGAAGTTCCAGCTATTCGCCCATAGCACCCACTTCGAGCGCAAGGGCTGGTGGCTTGCGCTTCAGCATCGGTTGGATGGGAAAAAGAACTAAGTCACATTATGTCTGTTGCAAATAGAGTAATAAAAAACACGATTTGGCTGTACATAAAGGTTGGCGTTCAATTGTTCACGACCTTATGGGCCACTCGTATTATTCTAAATACGCTTGGCGCTTCAGACTTTGGCATCTTCAATATAGCTGGAGGTGCGATAGCTATGCTGGGATTTCTCAATGCATCGATGGCTGTTGCCACCCAGCGCTTTATGTCCTACTCCGAAGGAGAGGGTGATGCAGAAAAACAGAAAAAGATTTTTAATGTCGGCATATTGATGCATCTCGCGATTGCATTGATTATGATCTTGACATTGGTCATCTTGGCATTTGTCTTTTTCAATGGCCTGTTATCCATTCCTCCTGGCCGTGAATACGCAGCATTTTGCGTTTATGCTTCCCTTATTGTCAGCACGGTTTTCACCATAATAAGCGTACCCTACGATGCCGTCATCAATGCACACGAAAATATGCGGTTCTATGCCATAGTCGGCATCATTCAGGCCGTTTTAAAGTTATTGATCGCATTCGCCTGCGTCTACGTCACTTATGACAAGCTGATCACATATGGCATTCTGATGGCCTGCATCCCTGCCATAAACCTCGCAATAATCGCATCCTATTGTCATAAAAAATATGATGAGTGCACAATAAATGTACACAAGTACTATGACAAGGGTGTATCGAAGGAAATGGTCCAATTTGCAGGATGGAATTTCCTCGGGATATCATCAAGTATGGTAGGCAACTACAGCCAGAATATCATTCTGAATCATTTCTTCGGAGTTTTGGTTAACGCTGCTATGGGTGTTATAAACCAATTGTGCGGACAGCTTATGGTGCTTACCAGAAATATGATGATGGCCGTCAACCCTGTCATAACAAAACTGGCAGGCTCCAAAAATGGAAAGGAGATGCTTGACTGGAGTTTCACTTCCTGCCGTTTTTCGTATCTGCTGTTAGCCTGGATTGCAATACCATTCTGTTTTGAAGCCGATTATCTGCTCGATATCTGGCTTGACAATGTCCCCGAATGGACGGTAATATTTTTTAAACTTCAATTGATACGAACTCTGTTGGAGCAATTGAGTTTGGGGATGAACACCGCTTTAAATGCTGAAAACAGAATCAAAAAACTAAATATTCAATCAGCATATCTGTTTGCCATTGCAATAGTAGCGGTCTGCCTGTTGTTCCATTTTGGCTATCCCCCTTATGTGCTTTTTATCGTGATGATTGCATTGGTAATTGTGCAGACGCTCCTGAAGTTGCAGTTATGCCACAAATACATAGGGATGGATTATGCCGCTTATCTTAGAAACGTATTTCTCCCTACTGCACTTCTGACAGTTGCAATGCTGATACCCTGCGCCGTTTCAACCCGCCTGATGGAAGAAGGTCTTGTCAGAACCGTTGTCACATTCATATCTACGTGGATTGTAATGTTGCCGGTGTTTGTATTGTGCTTTTTGAAGAAAGACGAGAAAGAAATGATTTCCCGACTGTTACGAAAAAATAACATATAGTCTCAGCATTGGCAGACATAACCGATGAAGTTAAAGGATATCATAATAAGAGTAGCACGTAAGGCTTATCGAATTGTCTCACGACGGAAATTTTATGCTCCCGAATGCGATTGCGACAGGCAGTCGTCCAACGATAAGATTTATGAATTGCTCGCTTCCGGCAAGCCTTGTATGATAGCACGGTTTGGAACGGTTGAGATCAATTGCGTCACAAATTACCTCTGCGTGCATTCAGACAAATCATATTGGGAAAGGATTACAGATTTCATAGCGGACAACACAAGTACACCCTGGTGGTATGACAAGATCTTTTATCATCTCAGGATTAATGCCGGAGTAATAGATGCAAATCAAGAAATAGCAGAACGGTTTTCTGAGCGATACCTTCAAGATGCGCCAGAAATAGATTTGCTCGCTTGCCATCAATATTACGAGAAATTTATGCCTTTGCGCGACGATATACAGAGGGTGCAGTTGGAAATGCTGTATCCCTTCTTTGTCGAAAGGCCTTGGACCCGTGTCCTGCGGGGGAAGAAGGTTCTCGTGATTCATCCCTTTGTCGATACGATAAAGTCACAATACTCCAGACGTGAACTGCTGTTTTCCAACCCGGATGTTCTTCCGGAATTTGAACTGAAGACACTGAAGGCCGTCCAAACCATTGCAGGAACCAAGTCGGAGTTCACAAGTTGGTTCGATGCCTTGAAGTATATGGAAAACGAGATTGACAAGATCGATTTCGACATTGCGATCATTGGATGTGGAGCCTATGGGCTGCCGCTTGCAGCACACGTGAAGAGAATCGGGAAACAAGCGGTCCATATGGGTGGCGGCATGCAATTGCTGTTCGGAATATTGGGTAAGCGTTGGACCGAACAGTATTCCGGATTCTGGCATTATCGCCCCGGCATTGACATATCCTTGGACTACCATCCACTGTTTAATGAATATTGGGTGACTCCGGGACAAAATGAAAAGCCGAAGGGCTCGGACAAAGTGGATAATAGCTGCTACTGGTAATCCATAAATGGTAAACATAAGTTTTCTATATGGTTTTATTCTGTGCCTTGTCTTTGCAATAGCCAATTTTCTGAAATTGGGATTGCGAGGCAAAACATATGTCCTTCCATCCACGTTATTCGCTTTGATGTGGGGATGGACTTCTTTGGGCGGCTTTCTGTATTCGAACCTTCTGGTCGGCAATACCGATTACTATAACAATGCAGGCTACCTTCACGATATCGGCTCTTACCAATTATCAATGTTGATAGTTGTTTTTATTGCATTACTCCTGGCCAGGTATCATCATAGAAATGATGTCGTCCGGGTAGCCACGACGTTCGGCAGTGGAGATATTGTCGCAATCAGACGTAAGATGCGATGGATTCTCTATCTGTTTTTCATCATAGGAATGTACCGATTGATATCTGTCATATCGAAAACAGGTTTCGATTATTCCGCGATGAGAACATATTACATTAACTCCCGTTCGAGTTTCAGTGCATTTGAATTGAATGTGATCCGCATCGGAAGTTATCTGCGCCAGTTCGCCGTCTTCTACATATGTATTTTGGGTATGGAAACAGCATTGCGAAGCATCCGCCTGATAAAACTTGCCTGGGATTTCATTTTGTTCATACCATTCCAGATGTCCTTTGGCGGGCGCCTGTTCATTCTGTCCTTCTTTGCCCCTTTTATTATTTCATATCTTCTTACATATTCCGTAATAGCCATAAAGAATAGGAAGAAAAAGATAGACCGGAAATTCTTTCTTATCCTTGCTTCGCCGGTGATAATGCTTGTCCTCGTGCAGGTTTTGAAGATGGGCGAGACTGTAAGCGTAAATACGTTTACCTCCTATTTGACTGAAATATTCTATACCTCAACTTGCTATATTCATATGAATGAACTGTGGAGTATCCTGCCACACAATTATTCATTGGGATATGGCCTTAATTGTCTGGGTTTCGGCTCGCCTGTATATAATGATGCCATAGAAATATGGGGAATAGAGCATAATTCCGCATCGGTTTGTGTACCTTCCATTATTCCTCAGGCATTCCTTGATTTCGGGAAAATTGGGAGTTTAGTATTCTTTTTTATAATTTTCTACCTGATAGAGGACAGGGCTCTGGTATGTCTGAAAAGGCTAACGACAAAGAATATGCTGGTAATCATTCTTCTTTGTCAGATTACATATCAAACTGTAAGTTCAAGTGTATTTGACAGTCTTCGAGAATTTATTGTAGGATATATTGCCTTGATACTGTTTGTACAGATGGCTCCGTTGAAAACCGTCAAGAATCCAGAATATTTTTAATTCTCAAGGGATAATAATATAATTTTGCTGATGATGTTCAATTCTATATTCATACATAACATTATAAAGATTATATATGTTAATTTCCATTTCTTGCCATTTAAACAGGCAATAAAGTTTCCTATCGACGTTTATGGTAAACTGCGTGTTGTAGGTAACAGTGGCAAACTATGTATAAATGGAACGATTAGACCTGGAATGATAAAACTTGGATCACAAGGACGTGATATGTTTCCTCTTGATCCTGTTATCCTTGATGTCAGAGGGACTCTTTGTTTCGAAGGTTCTTTTTATATAGGTTGTGGAAGTACAATAAGGGTTGAGCCTGGAGCAAAGATGTCGATAGGTACGAAGTCAAGATTCGGTGCTCAATCAATTTTGTTCTGTGAGGACAATATAAAAATCGGTTCACAAGTCGAAGGCTCTTGGAGGTGCCAGTTGATGGATACTGACAGACATAAAATCAGGGACGTGAATACTGGAACTGTATATCCTTCGCACAAGCCAATAGTGATAGGCGATAATGTGTGGATCGGGAATAATGTTTGCATTAACAAAGGAACTGTAATCCCGGATAACACAATCATAGCCTCCAATTCCTTCTGCAATAAGAATTATTCAGAAGTGGCTCCTTTTTCTATTCTGGGAGGTATTCCTGCTAAAGTCATATCATCAGGCAAACAAAGAGTATGGTGACATCAGCAGTCCTCATAACCTGTCATAATCGTAAAGACACTACTTTGTCGTGTCTTGGCAGACTGTTCGCCATAAGGAAGGATGTTGATGTCTATTGTGTTGATGACAATTCAACCGATGGAACGGCTGATGCTATACGCAAAATGTTCCCGCAGGTCATTCTCATTCACGGAGACGGCAATCTGTTTTGGTGCAGAGGAATGAGAAAAGCCTGGACAGAAGCATCCGGAAGCAAGGACTACGATTTCTATTTCTGGCTTAATGACGATCTGCTCCTTTATGACGACTGCTTTGATGAAATGCTGGAATGCAGTGAACTTCTGGGCCATCAGGCAGTAATCGCCGGTTTGGTGCAGGAAAAGACTACCAAGCAAGTCATATACGGAGGTTATGATAAATCCAAGCGCCTTATACCAGCTGATGGCCAGCTGAATGAGGTCTATAACCTGAATGGCAATTTTGTCCTCGTGCCCAAAAGCGTTTTTGTAAAAATCGGCATTTTCGATCCTGTCTATCACCACGACCTCGGGGATGTTGCGTATGGGTATGAAGCGCATAAGCAAGGACTGCGTGTATGTACTTCACGCAAGTACATAGGATGTACGGACGCTGTATTACAGAGTAAGGATGAAAGGAAACGTCAATATGGAGTGTCGGTGGTAAAAAGATTCAAGAAACTCTATTCTCCACTGGGAAGCAATCCGTTCATTACGTTCCATTTCCTTCGCAGGTATGAAGGCATCGGCAAGGCTGTCCTGTTTTTTATTTATGTACATACGATAAATCTGCTGCCTGACGGCATCTGGTCTAAAATTTCAAAAAAATGAAAGTCCTCTCTTTCGTAACATCGTTGGAATTATCGCACGGCGGACCGTCGCGCAGCGTTCCGCTGCATGCCAAGGGACTGGCAGAGGCAGGCGTGGATATAACTCTGATGACACTCCGGTCGGAGGATATGAATATCCTTGCGCTTGAGGGGACTGCTGTCAAGCTGAAGGTCCTCAGCCCCTCCTTTTCGAAGAAGGAAATAGCGAAATATCTCGCAGATGAAAGATTTGACCTCATCCAGATTCAGAGTATGTGGGATTTGCCTTATCATAAGGTGATGGTTGAAGCCCGCAGACGGGGCATTCCGTATATCGTGACTCCTCGTGGGATGCTTGAGCCGTGGAGCCTTTCCCAGAAGGCGTGGAAGAAGAAACTGGCCTGGTGGCTTTACCAGCGCAATGATGTGCAGAAATCGGCGTGCATCTTCACGACGGCCAGGATGGAAGCCGGTCACGTCGGCAATCTTGGGATCACGACCCGCAAGGCTGTCATACCCAATGGCATAGAGACTGACGCCTATCCTTGCAAAGCTTCTGTTGATATCGTCAAAAAGCAAGTGCTGTTTCTCAGTCGTGTGCATATCAAGAAAGGCATCGAGATTCTTTTTGACGCCTGGAAACGTATTCATCCGGATTATTCCGACTGGCAGCTGCTCGTCGTCGGCAATGGAGAAGCCGGATATATTCATAGTTTGGAGGGCAAGATCGAGGCTTTAGGCTTGAAGGACAGCATAAAGATCCTCCCCCCTGCCTTCGAAAATGAAAAGATACATCTTTATCAAGAATCCGCACTCTTCTGTTTGCCTTCATATAGTGAGAATTTCGGTATGGCTGTTGCTGAGGCCATGTCGTGCGGAACACCGGTAATAACCACGACTAATTGTCCTTGGAATATTCTTAACGATACAAAGACGGGGTGGTGTATTGACCTTAGTGTGGATAATCTTGAATACGCCCTTCGTGAAGCTTTGTCTATGAATCCTACAGAACTTTATGATATGGGACAGAAGGCAAGCAAACTCATTTATGATAACTTTGACTACCGAAGTGTCACTCGTAAGACTTTGACTTTGTATGAGTGGCTGCTGAATGGTGGTGAGAAACCTGAATTTGTGTATGAGTGAAATACAGAATAAAGAAAGGATCCTGGAGATTGATATGGCCAAGGGGGTGTTCATCCTCCTTATGGTGATCTTTCATCTTGGATTGTTCAATACAAAATATCCTCATACAGCGCAAATTTTATATGCTTTTTTTGTGTCAGGTTTCTTGTTGATTAGTGGTTACTTGTTTTCTGTTAATAAAGAGCCTTCAAAATTCTTAAAGACAATATATGGTTTTGTCGTGCCATATATAGTCTTTGAAATCGTATATCTGCTGGGAGTCGGCTTGCTTGGGAAATCCATAGGTGCCACCAATACCTTTGACGGCGGAGTGCTTGCTTTGTTGGGCAAAGTAGCTGTTTCTCCTTCAGGCACATACTGGTATTTGCACACAATGGCTATCTGCATTACGGTTTATTATTCAGTAAACCGTTATGTATTAAAAGGGCTGTCGGGTATTTTGGTTTCGTCCATCATCTTATATGCTTTGTCCATAGGAATATCCGGTTTTAAATGGGAGAACATAATCTATTTCATAACAGGCGCCCTGCTGAGAAATGCCAATTTCGCAATAAATGAGAAATTGAAGTCTCCGGTGTCAATATTGTGTTTTGCCCTGATATGTATATTTGCCGATGAAATATCAAGAGGATCTATTGTAGGCCTTGGACTCACTCTTACGAGTCTCGGTTTTCTATTTGACTTGAAGGAAAGAATACCGAAGTGTATATCCGGTTTTTTTGCATATATAGGAAGAAACTCTTTTGGTATTTTGATTTTCTCCCCGTTATTTACAGTTTTTACAAAGTTATATGCACCCCTGTTTGCTTTTGATAATTCTGCCATTCTTTGGACTGTAGTCAGTTTGTCATTGGTAGTTTCACTATGCCTGCTTTGTGCAAGACTGTTTGACAGATTGTCGTTGTCCCGCATTATTGTGGGTAAGAATATATACTCCAAGCTATAAACCGATCTATATATGACTGAGACTAAAATTGACTTATCAAAATACGAGAATCACTTGGGCCGCAAGCATCAGGTAATACGTCTTATGTGGAGCATAACCTGGACACTGTGTGCAAGGTGGCTGCCCAGAAGTGTCGGCAGGGGCTGGAAGAATTGCCTTCTTCGTCTTTTCGGTGCAAAAATAGCCAGGACGGCCCAGGTATACAGTTCCGCAAAAGTATATTATCCCGCCAATCTTACTATGGGAGAAAACTCGTGTCTTGCAAGTGATGTAGATTGCTACAATGTCGCCCCCGTCACTGTCGGAGCCAACACCACAGTGTCGCAAGGTGCCTTTATCTGCACGGCAAGTCACGATGTGACAGATCCCTGCAATCCGCTCATAACAGCTCCGGTCTTCATTGAAGATCAAGCCTGGATCGGGGCAAGGGCATATATCGGTATGGGCGTCACCATCGGGCAAGGGGCTGTTGTCGGAGCTACAGCAAGCGTATATAAGGATGTAGAGCCGTGGACTATTGTCGGGGGCAATCCTGCGCGGTTCATCAAGCGCAGAGTCGTTAAACAAGATTAAGTCAAAATCTATGTTGGATCTTTCGGTAATAATCCTTACAGGAAATGAGGAACTCCATATAAAGCGTTGCCTGGATATTATATGTCCTGTGGCAAAGGATGTTTTTGTGATAGACTGTTTCTCCAAGGACAGGACTGTGGAGATTGCTCAAACTTATGCCAATGTTCAAGTTCTTCAGCACGAGTGGCCTGCAACCAAATATGCAGGACAGTTCAACTGGGCATTGGAGAATTCTCCTGTCACCACCGAATGGGTGATGAGATTGGATGCTGACGAGTATCCTATGCCGGATCTGGTGGAGGAAATGCAACAGAAAATCCCTTTGCTTGGTGAGGATATTACAGGAATCGTGCTTAAAAGAAGGCATATTTTCTTGGGGAAATGGATGAAGGGAGGCATTTATCCTGTCAAGCTTCTCAGGATTTTCCGCTACGGGAAAGCGAAATGTGAGCAGAGGCTTATGGATGAGCATATCCAGTTGCTTGAAGGAAAGAGTGTGGAGTTTGATTATGATTTCTGTGATGATAACCTCCACGATGTTTCCTGGTTTTGTCATAAACACGTAGATTATGCAACCAGAGAGGCTGTCGATATGCTTGATATCGAACTGAATCTTGCGGGTTTTGCTGCCACCGACAGCTACAAAAAGATAAGCGCTCAGGCAGAAGGAAAGAGGGAAAAGAAACACGCTTATGCCAAGAAACCTCTCTTCTGGCGTTCGTTTGCTTATTTCATCTACCGCTACATCCTGCGTGGCGGATTCCTTGACGGCAAGGAAGGCTTCCTGTTCGCTTTCATTCAGGGATGGTGGTATCGCACACTTGTCGATGCAAAGATCTTCGAGGCGAGGAAATGGATGAAAGCCAATAATCTGAACGCAGAAACCGCGGAGGGGAAACAAGCATTGAAAGGATACATCAAGGACAATTGGGGCATCACTTTGCCCTGACAACTGATGAGGGTTGACTGATGAAGATATCTGTTGTCACGGCGACATACAATAGCGGAGCTACTTTGAGGGACACTTTGGAGAGCGTTCTCCGGCAGGACTATCCTGACTATGAACTTGTGATCAAGGATGGCGGCTCGACTGACGACACGCTGGATATATGCCGTGAATATGAGCCGAAGTTCGGGGGACGGATGAAACTTCTGACATCTCCCGACCGCGGGATCTACGACGCGATGAATCAGGGAATAGCGGCGGCTGCAGGAGATGTGGTCGGCACCTTGAACTCAGATGATTTCTACACGTCGGATGATATCCTGCAGACCGTCGCACGCCAGTTTGAGCAAACTGCAGACATCGATGCCCTTTATGGTGACGTTCACTACGTCAAGGCCGGCGACACTTCGAAACTTGTAAGATACTACTCAAGCAGATTGTTCAGAAGAAGCTGGATGCGTTTCGGTTTTATGCCTGCCCACCCTTCTTTCTACTGCAAGAAAGCGACATACGAGCGTTTCAAGGTCGATGGAAGCAGTGATTATTACGATACATCATACAAGGTTGCCGCAGACTTCGAGTTTCTTCTGAGGGCCATATTCGTAGGACGGATAAAGACACGCTACATCTGCAAGGACTTCGTAACTATGCGTTCCGGCGGCGCCAGCAACCGCGGACCAAGAAGTCACAGACAGATAGACCACGACCATCTGCGGGCATTGAAGCAGAACGGAGTCTACTCCAACATCTTCTTTCTCGGCTTGAGGTACATATACAAAATCGGCGAGATAGTGTCAAGCCGATTAGGGTTTTATCTTGTCGAATAAATGCTTAACTTAGCTACGTTAAAAAGGATACGGCTATGAAATGGCTTCGCAACATACTCAAGGGAGCATCCCTCACCACGGCACTGTTCATCTTCCAGGCCTGCTACGGCACACCGCAGTGGCTCCACGACAGCGAGGTCCAATTCCAGGTCGTAACCCAGGACGGCAGCCCCGTCGATGACGTCGAGATCTACACCAGGTTCGCCGACAACGACGATCTGGACTGGAACCTGTGCGGCAATACCGACGCTGCAGGCAACCTGTCGACTGTCATATACTTCGACGAGAACAACGACCCCCAGGTGCGCGTCAGCGATCCCGCCGGCCGCTACGCAGTCCGTGACACAGTCGTCGCCGACCTGGACGGCACCATCGTCATAACGCTCTCCAAGGCAGAATGATGTCCAACTTCAAATGGCTGCTGTGGCGCCTGTTCCGCGCCAATGAAATCAAAGTACACGAACTGAACTACCTGTTCTGGGAGTGCACCACGAGGTGCAACCTCCACTGCCGCCACTGCGGCAGCGACTGCAAGACAGCCAGCCGCGACAAAGATATGCCCCTCGGGGACTTCCTTCTGGCCCTCGACACGATACCGCGGAAATACGTCAGCCGCGAATTCACCGTCGTGCTCACCGGCGGAGAGCCGCTGCTGCGTCCTGACATCGAAGACATCGGCCGCGCCATCCGCAAACGCGGAATGGGCTGGAGTATGGTGTCCAACGGATACTTCTACGACCGCGCAATGCACAGCCGCCTGCTGGGAGCAGGGATGGGCGCCCTGACCATCAGCCTCGACGGGCTGGAGCAGGAACACGAATGGATGAGAGGCCGCAGCGGCTGCTACGGCAGGACCCTCGAAGCCATCTCCATCGCTGCCGCCGCACCCCAGCTCAACTTCGACGTAGTGACCTGCGTCAACAAGCGGAACCTTGCGCAGCTGCCCGACATCTGCGAACTGCTGGCTGGCCTCGGAGTGAAACAGTGGAGGCTCTTCACCGTGATACCCATAGGCCGCGCCGCGAGTGACCCCGAAATGAAGCTCGACGACGAGGAGTTCAAGACACTGATGGAATTCATAAAGGCACGCAGGGAAGCTGCGAAGCCTGGCGATATGAACGTCACCTTCAGCTGCGAAGGCTACCTCGGCCGCTACGAGACCCGTGTGCGCCAGGTGCCCTTCCTGTGTCACGCAGGCATCAACATAGCCTCCGTGCTGATAGACGGCCGCATCTGCGCCTGCCCCAACATCGACCGCGACCGCTTCAGCCAGGGCAGCATCTACAGCGACAACCTGTTCGAAGTGTGGAACACCCGCTTCAGGGAATACCGCGACAAGAGCTGGGCCAGAGAAGGCCAGTGCCGTGACTGCCCGGTGTTCAACCGCTGCCTCGGAGGCGGAATGCACAACTGGCACGGCGACTGCAGCGGGCCGCTGAGCTGCCATTACAAGAAAACACTGTAAAAGAACGAAGATATGACAAACGAAGCTTGTACAACAATAATAGTCGGCTCGAAACAGATGGCCGACGGCTCAATGATCTACGCAAGGTCCGACGACTCAACCTCAGTAAAGGCCACCAAACTCGCCTGGTATCCCGCCGGCAAGGGACCCGACGAATTCGTAGCCCTCGACAGTCCCTTCCGCTGCCCCCTGCCGCCGGTAAGGCGCGCCTTCAGCGCCCTCGAGAGAGCCGACCTGCCCTACCACTGGGGCGAAGCCGGCTTCAATGACGCAGGCGTCGGTATGAGCTCCACCGAGACGATATTCTCGAAGAAAGAAGTCCTTGACCTCGACCCTTATGTAGAAGGAGGCCTGGCCGAGAACTGCGTGTTCCAGATCATCCTCCCCTACATCAGCTCGGCCCGCGAAGGAGTGCTCCGCCTCGGAGAGCTGATCGAGAAATACGGCAGCGCCGAAGGCTTCGGCATAGCCTTTATGGACGAGGCAGAGACCTGGTACCTCGAGAACGCCGGCGGCCACCGCTGGCTCGCCAAGAAGATGCCCGCCGACAAATACTTCGTGTCCGGCAACCAGAGCCGCTACCGCGACTATGACCCGGAGGAAGACCTCGCATCGGCAGACCTCGTGGAATGGGCCCGCGAGCACAAGCTCTTCACCGGCAAGTTCGACTTTCACGAAGCCTACAGCCTCGAGAGCGAGAACGACAAGACATACAACTACCCCCGCGTGTGGTACCTGCAGAAGCTGTTCACCCCGTCAGTCAAGACCGACGTAAAGGTCAACGACTTCCCGGTGTACCAGAAAGCCGACCGCAAGCTGACGGTAGAAGACATCAAGGCCGCCTTCCGTTCGCACTACGACGGTACGGAGCACGACCCCTATCTCCATAACAACCCCAGGGAGCCCTACCGTCCCGTGTCGATCTTCCGCACCATCAACACCCACATACTCCAGGTAAGACCCGGCCTGCCCAAGGAGATCGGACGCCTCGACTATATGGCCGAAGGAATGGCCGACCTGTGCGTATATCTCCCCCTCTACCAGGGAGTGACCTCGTATCCCAAAGCCTACGGCGTAGGCCGCAAGTTCTCGCAGAAGAGCTCGGCATACTGGACCTTCCGCAAGGTGGCTGCCCTGGGTATGGTCGACTACAACAAGTACGCTCCCATCATCAAGAAGCGCTACGCCGCCCTCGAAGCCGAGATGACAGCCAGCCAGAAAAAGCTGGAGGCAGCCTTCATCAAGATGTGCAAGGGCCACGCAGACGCCCCGCTGGAAGCCCTCAACCTGCTTCAGAAATGGTCTGACCGCTGGCTGGCCAAAGCCCTCAGGGTAGCCTCCGACCTCGAAGAGAAACTCTTCACCGAGCTGACCAAGGACATCGAGACCGTCTACAAGTTCCACGGAGCATAGCCGCCTGACGGCGGACAAAAAGAAACGGCCGGACTTGCATCCGGCCGTTTGCATATATGGCATTTGCTTACTTTCTCTTCTTGAAACTGAAGTAACAGCCGACACCCAGACGGACTGAGAACTGATGAGTAGGCTTGACCTGGAAATTCTCCAGGAAAGCCGCAGTCTGCTCCGGGAAGACGCCGTAGTCGAAACCTGCGAACACTTTCATATGGTTCCACACGTCCACGCCCACGGTAGCGCCCAAGTCCATATTGAAACGGGGCGAGTAACCGGTGCCGACCGGATGCTCCTGGTTGGACAGCTCGACGCCGTAGACAGAGCCGGTGTAGTTGTTCGTCATAATCCAGTGGAAAGAAGGCCCGAGGTCATAGAAAAGCATCACCTTGTCGCTAAGCTTCGAGCGGTGCCCGACGTGCAGCGGGAACTCCATCGAGTTGGTGTAGTAGAAAAACTCGTAGGGGCTGGAGTTTTTGTTTTTGTAGCTCGAGCTCTCGAAGCGGGGCGTGAAAGTCAGATAGATCTCGTGCTTGAAGATATACCTGACGTCAAGCTCTCCGAAGTAGCCGGGCGCGAAGGTTGCGTTCTTGTTGGTGTCGCCGCCGAGCACGCCGCCTGAGCTTAGCCCGAACGAAAGCTGGGCATTGGCTACGGACATACCTGCGAGCAGCAGACAAACTGATATGAATAGTTTCTTCATCAGAATTTCATTTGGATGTGGTGCAAAAGTAGCAATAATCGTGCTCATCTGCAAAGGGAGCGCCTACAGACGAGTGAAGCGCGCCGTCCATCCGCCGCCCGGAGCCATATGGACAGTCATCTTGTGGCTGGCTGCCGACACGGACACGGTGTGGAATTCGTGCACATAGTCCATAGCGTTGCGGTCCGCGTTGATACCGTCGCGGAATATCTCGACGCGGTATGAACCGGCGGGAAGGAAGGCTCCCAGGTCGAGTTCCAGGTCGCGCGCGCTCCAGTCGGTCATCGCACCCACATACCAGGCGCCGTCCTTGCAGCGGGCGATCGCAGCATAGTCTCCGACGCTGCCCTCGAGAGCCACGGTCTCATCCCACACTGTCGGCACGGCCGCCATCCATTTGAGGCACTCGGGCTCGGCCAGATAGTTGGTAGGAGCGTCGCAGAGCATAGTCAGCGGAGCCTCGAAAATCACATACTCGGCCAGCTGGCGGCAGCGTGTGCCCTGGCTCATCGGCTCGCTGTTCACGGGACGGTAGCTGCGGCGGGTGGCGTTGCGCATAGCGCCCTGGGTATAGTCAAGAGGGCCTGCAAACATACGGATGAACGGAATCTGCACGTCGTAAGTCACCTGGTCCACAGTGGGCTGGGCCCATTTCATCTGCTCCAGGCCCGCCACACCCTCGTGATTGATCACGTTCGGGTAGGGACGCTGCAGTCCGCAAGGCTTGAAGGCGCCGTGGAAGTCCACCAGCAGGTGGTAGCGGGCGGCAGTCTCGGCCACGCGGGTGTAGAAGTCCACCATCAGCTGGTCGTCGCGGTTCATAAAGTCGATCTTGAAGCCCTTGACTCCCATCTGGGAGAAGTGCTTGCAGATGCCTTCCACATCGCGGTCCATAGCATAGTACCCTGCCCAGAGGATGATACCCACGCCCTTGGAATTGGCGTGCCTGACAATCTCCTCAAGGTCGATGTCCGGCACCACCTGGAAGAGGTCAGCCTTCAGGTTGACGGCCCAGCCCTCGTCGAGGATTACGTATTCGATGCCGTGGGCGGCTGCGAAGTCGATGTAGTATTTATAAGTCTGCGTATTGATGCCGGCACGGAAATCCACGCCTTTGATGTTCCAGTCGTTCCACCAGTCCCAGGCCACCTTGCCGGGCTTCACCCAGCTCCAGTCGACATCGGCTGCCGGACGGCTGAGGACGTATACGAGGTCGCTGTCGAGCAGTTCGCGTTCGTTGCGTGCGACAGCCACGATGCGCCAGGGCAGTGCGGCAGCGGCCGGCTGCACGGCGATATAATCTTCGGTGGTGCGGACGATGCCCTGCAGCTTGTTGTAGCCGTCCTGCTCGATGAGCTTGGGATAAGGAGCGAACAAGCCTGCCAGTGAGGTGCCGCCCTGATGCTTGAGATACATACCGGGATAATCCAGCAGGTCAGACTCTGTGATGTTGACCCTCAGGCCGTTGGACAGCTTGAAGGAAACAGGCAGGAAGGCCTTCTCGCCGGCTTTCCAGCCGCTGACCGGATGGATGTCGTAATAAGCCTCGAAGCTGTTGAGGAAGGGGTCGCGGGGAGAGTCCTGCTTAACGTAGGGCACGGTTGCCTCCACATCTTCCGCAAAGCAGAAGGAAGCCTGCTCGTCGACGACTTTGAATTCCTTCTTGGAACGCGACACGAAACGCCAGGCAATGCCTGCGTCGTAGGCACGGAAGATGACGTCGAAGGTCTTGTAGCGCAGCGTCAGCTCGTTGAATCGGTCCTTGACTACGGCGCGTTTATAGACTTTCGCTTCGAAGCTGGCGTCGACGGAGCGGGTCAGCGCACGCTCGAAGCGTGCCGAACCGTCATAGGCGCTGCCGTCTGCAAGCTGCACCGACAGAGTCGAAGGAGCCATAACCGGAGTGCCTTCGCAAGTGAGCTGATAGCTGATCTGCGGAGCCGTGCTCACTTCGAGGGTGAGACGTCCGTCAGGGGAACTGAGGCTATAGCTGCGGGGAGCCGCAAGTGCCGGAATTGCAAGCAGCAGGGCCACAGCTCCGGCGAGGAATCTGAGTTTCATACAGTTATTGTTTTTATTGTTCTTTTTCGAAATGCTGATAATCTTTCAGGCTGGTCCACGAGCCACCCCAGGTGAAGCCGTGAGCGATGAAAAGCTTATAAGCCGCGTCGTTCTCATCTATCTTGTAGGGGATGTCGGCGCTGCGGTCCAGATACGGTCCGGCGTTGGAAGGCTGGATGACGGTCTTGCCGTTGCTGGTCTTGACATAAGGGTTGTAGAGCGGATTGAGGTCGACCGCCCTGCCCTTGGCGTGGTTCGAGAGCCTTGTGGAGCCCGCGATGACCCTGTAGCAGAACGATGAGCTGTTGTTGGCCCGCATCGAGAGCTCGTCGTCGGCGCCGTATTCGTCGATGGGCACCATCCTCTCGATGGCATATCCCTGATGGAAGAGCTCGCGGAAAATGTCGATGAGGTCGTCGGCGATGGCTGCATTGCATATCATCTCGCCGCAGAGAGTGTCGCGGTCAGCGTTCACGTGCAGCACGTGCAGGCAGCGCAGTTCGTCGAGGCTGATGAGAGCACCTTGCTCAGGATACGAACCGCCGGCCACCATAGCCGCAGCCTTGACGCTGTCGATGGGCAGGATGGCGAAGCAGTTCTGCTCCCCTCCCCAGCTTTCGATGACGGCAGCGGAAACCTGCTTGCCCGCCGCCCATTCTTCGACGCGGACAGGCTCAGAGGGAGCGGCGTCACCGCAGCGCGACACAGCGCCGGCAGCGATCAGCAATGCCACAAGAAGCCTTATCATTTGGCCAGACGGGTAACAGTGACGTTGCGGAACTCGAGAGGGCCGCCTTCGCTCTGCAGGGCGATGTAGCCTTCAGTGTAGTTCTTGTTGGTCACGTGGTTCTGGTGGACGCCGTTGAGGGTGATGTCGACACCGCCGTCGCTGGTAATCACTATCTCGGTAAGATTCCACTCGCCCTCGGGCTTCTCGCTGGACTCGTTCTCCTTGCGGACGACGGGGAAGCGGGGACGCTCGCCGCCTTCAGGCACGTCGAGTTCCTTGACGTCAGAGCCGCCGAGCAGCACGACATCACCGGCAGACCCTGCCTTGAGCTGGCATTCGATGGCATTCGGCCAGCAGAGCAGACCGTCCTGCACGAGGCTGAAGATGCCGCTGTTGCTGCCCTGGCCGACCCAGCGCCACTCGGCACGGAACACTACGTCGGTGTATTTCTCGTTGGTACGCATAAAGCCGAACGGCTGGCCGGCGATGCGGATGTTGCCGTCGACTACGCTGAAAACGTCGCTTGCGGCCACTGCAGGGTCGTTTGCGAAGAGGGTCCAGCCCTCCAGGTCCTTTCCGTTGAACAACTGGATGACTTCGGGTTTCTGGCTGCAAGATGTTGCAAAGAGCAGCAGCGAGGCTGCGAAGATTGAAATCCTTTTCATGATGGAATGATACTGTCTATTTTGTCAATGATTGTCTTTTTCTCGTGGGTGGCGATAAGCCTGCCATACTCCTCATAGACCTCGTCGACCACCTGGTCCCAGGTGCGGTAGATGTCCCGGAAGGCGCCCTTCGACACTTTGTCGTAATAGTCCCTGTCGGAAAGTATGCGGATTATCTTGTCGGCATAGGCCTCCTCGTCATTGTCGCAGAGGAAGCCGTTCACATCCTCGGTGATCATTCCCGCAGTGCGGGCGCCGCGCAGGAAGAGGGTCGGAGTGCTCTGGCAGGCCGCCTCGATCTGCACCAGCGAGTTGGCGTCGTAGAGCGACGGGAAGAGGAAGAGAGTCGCGCGGCTGTAGAGCTTCTCGAGCATCGACTGCTCTTTCACGAGGCCGCACATTACGACCTCGTCGTCAAGCCCGCACTCGGACACGAGAGAGCGCAGCTTGTCCTCGTCCTGCCCCTGCCCTACGAAAAGCATCTTGAAGCGCAGGCCTTTCGCCTTGGCGATCTTGAGGGAGCGGACTATGAAATCGAGGTTCTTGATGAAATTGATGCGGCCCGTGAACATCAGCACGGTGTCATCGGCGGCAAGGCCGTACTTTGCGTTGATTTCTGCCGCCGCGGCCTGCCTGTCGTACACCGGCACGTGGTCGGTGGCATTCAGCATAACCTTGCAGGGAGCCGTCAGTGCATATTCGTGTATGTAGAGCTGGCGTATGGCATCATTCACCGCCCAGCACTCGTCGCAGCCGTTGAAGATGCTCATAATGGTCGCCATAGCCAGGTTTATGGTGGCCGGGAGCTTGAGATTCCTCTCGAAGTCCTGCTTGTACTGGGAGTGGATGGTTGCCACTACCGGTATGTCGCGGAAGCGGGCGTAATTGAGGCCGATGAGGCCTATCGAAAACGGCGAGTGGATATGCACCAGGTCGAGTTTGCTGCGGATTATGGCCGCCTCGAAAGCCGGGTCGAAATGCGGCATCGGCACCGAATAGTCGAAATTGTTGATGCTGAGGGTACGGCACCTCTCCACCGGATAGGGGACCCTCACCTCCCCTTCCTTGCCCAGGCCGGGCACGAAGACGGTCACCTCGCATTTGTCCACAAGCCTGCGGGCATAGCTGTCCACTACTTTGATGACGCCGTCCACCATCGGATAATACGCGTCTGTAAACAATCCAATTCTCATTAATCAGTCTTTTTTATAAGTTCTCTGAACTTGCTCGGAGGCATCCCTATCTTCTTCTTGAAGGATGAGTGGAACGCCTGCCTGTTGTTGAAGCCGCAGTTTTCGCCTATGGCTTCGACTGTATAGATGGAATTGGCAGGATCGCTGAACATAGCAACAGCCTTTGTCACGCGATAATTTCTGAGGAGGGTCGGGAAATTGCAACCGAACACTTTGTTGATGAACTGCGACATACGGGCCTTGTTGGTGCCGGCCATCTTCGCGAGCGACTCGATGGTCAGAGTCTTGTCGAGGAACACTTCTTTGTTCTCCAGCAGGTCACGCAGCTCCGCAAGCAGTTTTGCGTCATTGTCGTCTTTGACAGTGATCTTGTCGAAATCAATGTCATAGCCGAGCACCTCGGGCATATTGTTAGAGCGGGCGCTCTTGGATACGAGCGTCAGCAGATTGCGGTTCTTGTCCACATAGAGGTATGCCAGGGTTATTGTAGCGCCAAGCAGGAAAAAGATTATCGCACCCTCACCGACTGAGAACTGCCGCTTGCGGGGACGCTGCGACAGCAGCTCCTTGTAAAGCGCGCTGGCGGCCTGATAATCGCCTTTCTCATAAAAGGAGTCGGCCTGCCTTGACATTGCGTTGAACTCAGCCCTATGAGTTATGGTCCAGTCAGCCCAGATACTGATGACGGCAAGTGCCGCCACAACCAGCAGGGAATACAGGAATGTCTTGACTTTTTTACTCATAAGCGGACAATCTTATCACACAAATTTACGTAAAAATTTCAAATGTTTACCCACGTATCCCAAACCTTACAATCCCAATCTTTTTTTATCCCAAAGTTTTGTACCTTTGACGATTATTGATTTTAGATTTTATGGCACAATTCAACATCGGCGGAATTCAGCAGGTCGGAGTGGGTTGCGAGAATTTCTATGAGAGCTGGCAATGGTACATCGACCATTTTGGAGCTAATATCCGTATTCTTGAAGACGACACAGTAGCAGAAAGGATGCTGCCCTACACAGGTGGCCAGGCGCAGAAGAGACACGCCTGCATCGCCGTCAACCTCCAGGGAGGCAGCGGTTTTGAAATCTGGCAATACTCCCAGCGCAAGCCCTGTCCTGCTTCTTTCGACATATCGGCCGGAGACACCGGCATCTTCGCTGCCAAGATCCGCAGCAACAACGTAGCGGCTTTCCACCGCGAACTCAGCGCCCAGAACGTTACCGTAGGTCCGCTGTCAAAGACTCCCGACGGACGTCCCACATTCTGGATCAAAGACCCCTGGGGCAACTACTTCCAGGTTGCTTCCGGCAGTGACATATTCATCGACCAGGGACGTAACAACGGCGGCGTGTGCGGAGCCGTCATCGGCGTGACCAATATGCACGACGCCATCAACTTCTATTCAGAGGTTCTCGGCTACGAGAGGATGGTGTTCAACGAGGAAGGCAGCTTCAGCGACTGGAGCATCCTTCCCGGCAGCGAAGGCCGCTTCCGCAGAGTGCTTCTCGCCCCTATGAAAACTCCTAAGGGCGCTTTCAGCCAGCTGTTCGGAAAGAGCTACATCGAGCTCGTGCAGCCGCTCGACCGCACTCCCCGCAAGATATACGAAGGACGCTACTGGGGTGACCCGGGATTCATCCAGGTCTGCTTCGACGTCACCAATATGAGGGCCCTCGGCGAATTCTGCGCCCAGAAGGGCTTCCCTTTCACCGTGGACAGTTGTCCCAACGACGAACGCTTCGATATGGGCGAGGCTTCGGGCCACTTCACCTACATAGAAGACCCGGACGGCACCCTGATCGAATTCGTGGAAACACAGAAGATACCCGTGCTCAAGAAGCTCGGAATATATATTGATATGACTAAACGCGACCCTCTGAAGCCTCTGCCCAAGTTCCTCTTCAGGCTTATGGGTCTTACAAAAATCAAAACCTTAAAATAATGAAAGACATATTCGACAGGATCAAAGAATCGGCTGGCGGCCCTATCGGTCAGTACAGAGAAGTAGCTGAAGGTTATTATGCATTCCCCAAGCTGGAAGGTGAAATCGGCCCCCATATGCGCTTCAACGGTGAAGAAGTGCTCTGCTGGAGCCTCAACAACTACCTCGGTCTGGCCAATCACCCTGAAATCCGCAAGATCGACGCGGAAGCCTCTGCAAGATGGGGCCTCGCATATCCTATGGGAAGCCGTATGCTCACCGGCAACAGCGACCTCCACGAGCGTCTCGAGAGAGAGCTCGCAGAGTTCGAGCACAAGGAAGCCGCATTTGAGTTCAACTTCGGCTATCAGGGCATCGTTTCTACCATCGACTCTTTGGTAAGCCGCCACGACGTCATCGTGTTCGACGCCGAAGCTCACGCCTGCCTTCTCGACGGCAAGCGCCTGCACAGCGGAAAATCATTCTCATACAAGCATAACGACATCGTAAGCTGCGAACAGAAGCTTAAAGTCGCAACCCAGCTGGCAGAAGAGCAGGGCGGCGGAGTGCTTCTGATCACCGAAGGCGTCTACGGAATGACCGGAGCCCTCGGCATCCTCGACCAGATCTGCGCCCTCAAGAAGAAATACAAATTCCGCATCCTCATCGACGACGCTCACGGATTCGGAGTTATGGGCCCCACAGGCCGCGGTACCAGCGAGCATTTCGGCGTGATGGACGAAGTGGACATCTACATCGGAGCATACGCCAAGTCAATGGCCATCATCGGCGGTTTCGTAGCCAGCGAGAAGCCGGTCATCGACTTCCTGAAATACAATATGCGCTCCCAGATCTACGCCAAGTCGCTGCCTATGCCCATCGTCGAAGGCTGCCTGAAGCGTCTCGAAATCATCCGCTCGGCTGAAGGCGACGAGCTCCGCAAGAAACTCTGGACCGTCACCCGCCGCCTGCAGAAAGGTTTCCGCGATATGGGCTTCGACATCGGACCGGCCGAGGCCTGCGTCACTCCGGTACAGGTTTACGGCGGCGAATACCAGGCTATGAATATGGCTCTCGAGCTCCGTTCGAAATACCACATCTTCTGCTCGGTGGTCATCTACCCCGTAATCCCGAAGGGTATGGTCATCTTCCGCATCATCCCGACCGCAGCCCACAGCATCGAGGACGTCGATTACACCCTCAACGCTTTCCGCGAGATCAAGGAGAACCTGGCGAAGGGTGAATACGACCATCCCGTTCCGGACCTCAAAACTCTTTTCAACAAAAAGTAATGAGCAGCAAGTATAAACTTATTTGCACAGCCTGCGGCGCCGACTGCGGCGACTTCGCGGACTGGTTCGCACACGACCAGAAATGCAGCTGCGGCTGCCAGAGGGCAGAAGCTGTCTACAACGCCGACTACAGCAAGCTTTTCGACGGCAAGGACCATCAGGACAGCCTCTTCCGCTATTTCGACTTCCTTCCGCTGGAAGATCCCGCCAACGTGGTTTCCTGCGGCGAAGGCGCCGAGCCCATCGAAGAATGGGGATTCCTCGAGCAGTATGCCAAGGAGATACACGGGGTGGACTGCAAGGTATATGTGGTGCGCAATGACCTCAACGGCGGCAGCGGCACGTTCAAGGACATAGCCGCAGCTCTCGGAGCGTCGATATTCAAGGAGAAGGGAGTGAGGCGTTTCTGCCTGGCCTCCACCGGCAATGCAGCCACGGCTTTCAGCCGCTACTGCGCCCTGGCCGGCGTGACTTTCGACGTCTTTATGCCTAACGACGTCTGCAAGGACACCGCCGACACCATCCGCTCCCACGGACAGGTGCTGCACATCTCGCAGGGCGGCTACGGCGCAGCCAAGAAAGAGGCCGCCGACTTCCACGTCAGCGAGAACGTGCTCATCTCCGCAGGCAACATCGACCCTATCCGCGTCGAGGCGAAGCGCACGATGGCCTTCGAGTTCATCCGCCAGATAGGCAAGATGCCAGACGTATTCTTCCAGGCTGTGGCCGGCGGCACCGGTCCCATCGCCCTCGACAAGGGAGTACGCGAGCTGCAGAAATACTACGACAAGAACATCCGTATGCCGCGCCTTATCCTCGCGCAGCAGGACACCTGCGACCCTATGGTCCGCGCCTGGGAGAAAGCTACGGCAGAACACTTCCCCAAAGGCTGGGAGAAAGACTTCCCCACTGTAATCCCCCAGACCCGCATCTCCATCCTGTCGGCCGGCACTCCGGGAATGTACCCGGTCGTAGCCCCTATGGTCAAGGAGACCAAAGGCGGTTTCGTAAGGGTCGTGGAATCCGACCTTGCCGCACTGGCCAAGAAGATACAGCAGAAGACCGGCGTCATCTTCGGCCCTGCCTCGATGGTATGCTTCGCAGGTTTCTTCAAGGCTCTTGAGGAGAATATGATCCACAAGGGCGAAACCATCCTGCTCAACATCGGTGAAGGCAGCGAAAGGGCCCGCTGGTTTGCAAAAGAAGTGGAGGAATGCTGATGAACGTATGGATTACAGGAGCCTCGTCCGGCATAGGACAGGCTACGGCATACAGTTTCGCTTCAAGGGGTCACCGCGTGATCCTCACCGCCCTCGAAGCCCCCGAGCTTTACACGACTGCTGAGGAATGCCGCAAAAAAGGCGCTCCCGACGTGAAGTGCCTCCCCTTCAACCTCCTGGACACCAAGGACATACCTACTCTAGCCGAGCAGGCTTGGAACGCCTTTGAAGGCGGCGTCGACGTGCTCTACTGCAACGCCGGCATCAGCCAGCGAACCAACGTGATGGACACCGACGAGGCGATGATCCGCAAGATAATGGAGCTGAACTACTTCTCCCCCGTCCTGCTGGCCAAGGAAGTCCTTCCCAAGATGCTGGCCAGGGAGCCCAAGGTCGGCGTCCGCGGCCAGATAGCCGTAACCACCAGCATCAACGGACGCTTCGGCTTCCCGCTGCGCTGCGGCTACAGCTCATCCAAACACGCCCTCTACGGTTTCTTCGAGACCCTTGCAGCCGAGTACTATGACCAGGGCATCCGCGTGACGATAGTCTGCCCGGGCCGCGTGCAGACCAACATCTCGTTCTTCGCGCTGGAGAAAGGCGGCAAGCAGCACGGCAAGCTCGATGCAGGACAGGCCTCCGGCCTGACCGCCGACAAGGCCGGCGAGAAAATCTGCAAGGCGATCCTCGCCCGTAAAAGAGAAGTGCTCGTAGGTCGCAAGGAACTGCTGATGGTCTACATAAAACGTTTCTTCCCGGGCCTTTGCGCAAAGCTCAGCAGGAAGATAGAACCTATGTAATCAGCGGAATAACCCAGACTACTTGATCCTCGACATCAGGCGTTCTCCACAGGCGGCTGCATTGTCGAGGATTTCTTGTTCTCCTTCGACCTTGCGGCCACGCATAACGATGCGTCCGTCGCAGATCACGGTGTCGACGCAGGAACTGTTGGCAGAATACACCAGGTTAGCCTCGAAATTGTAGTTGGGCGTAAACCAGCAATTGTTCATATCGATGAGGACGATGTCGGCCAGGCAGCCTTCCTCGATCTTGCCGGCGTTGAGCCTCAGGGCCTTGGCTGCGTTCTCCGAACCGATCTTGAGCAGGGTCGACAGCGGGGCGGCCTCGGGATTCTTGCGCCAGGCCTTCTGGAGTATCGCAGCGGTCTTGAGAGCCTCCAGCATATCGAGATTGTTGGAACTGCCGCAGCCGTCGGTTCCGAGAGTGACATTGGCTCCGGCAGCCATCAGCTCTTCCATCGGGAACTTGTAGCCGCTGGCTATCTTGAGATTGCTGTTGACGTTGTGCACCGCGGTGACGCCGTAGGCGCCCATCAGCTCGATGTCGTGAGGGCTGAGCCAGAGGCTGTGGGCGGCAATGACGCGGTCGCTCAGAATACCGAGCTGCTCGCAATATTCCACCGGCGAGCAGCCCCAGTCGCGCTGGGCATCGTTTATCTCCTGCTCAGTCTCGGACATATGGATGTGAAGCAGCAGGTCGTTCTGCTCGGCGAACATTGCGGCGAAGCGCATATTGTCCTCGCATACGGTGTACGGAGCGTGCACCGACACCGCGAACATATTTAGCGGCGAGAACGACTTCGACTGTTCGAAGGCGCGGATCATCGCCCGGCGTTCTTTCTCGGCCTTGACCATATCGCCGTTGTCAAGCATACAATAGGAATGCACTCCGCGGATGCCCATCTCGTCGCAGACGCGGGCTGCGATGTCCACTCCCCAATACATATCGTTGTAGCAGGTCGTTCCTGTCTTGATCATCTCGAGGCAGGCAAGCTTGTTGCCCCAGTAGAGGATTTCCTCATCGAAATGGGCCTCTATCTTCCAGATGTACTGGAGCCACGGCTGCAACTTCATATCTTCCTTGGCGCTGCGGGTCATAGTCATAGCGGCGTGGGTGTGCATATTGATGAAGCCGGGGATGGCGGCCATCCGGCTGCAGTCTATCACTTCGGCGGCGGGCGCCTCTACCTTGTCTGCTATCTTCGCGATGAGATTGCCGCGGACCAGGATGTCGCATCTCTTGCCGCAGGCATATACGTTCTTGAGGAGTATTTCGTTCATAATTGTTGCAATTTAGTTATATTTCTTCAGCTTCATTAAGGCGGGCCGCATATTTTCTCCACTTTTCTATCAGTGCCGTCATATCGGCGGGTATCTCGCTGTCGAAGAAAACTTCCTTGCGGGTCGTCGGGTGGATGAAGCCTAAGGTCTTGGCGTGCAGCGCCTGACGGGGCATTATCTGGAAGCAGTTGTCGATGAACTGCTTGTATTTGGTGTAGAGCGGTCCCTTGAGCACGCGGTCTCCGCCGTAGCGGTCGTCGTTGAACAACGGGTGGCCGATGTAGTTCATATGGACACGGATCTGATGCGTGCGCCCGGTCTCCAGCTTGCACTGCACCAGCGTCACGTAGCCGAAACGCTCCAGCACTTTGTAATGGGTGACTGCCGTCTTGCCCTGGTCCCCTTCCGGGAAGACCTTGAAGCGCATCCGGTCGTTGGGGTCGCGGCCGATGTTGCCCTCGATCGTGCCTGAGTCGTCGGCGACATTGCCCCACACCAGCGCCACATAAGTCCTCTCTATGGTATGATAGAAGAACTGGCGCGAAAGGAACATCTGCGCGTCTTCGTTCTTGGCGACCAGCAGCAGTCCGGACGTATCCTTGTCGATGCGATGCACCAGGATGCCCATACGGTCATCCTCTCCGTCAGGACCCTGGCTGATGCCGAGATGGTATGCCAGAGCATTGACCAGAGTGCCGGTGATGTGGCCGTGGCCGGGGTGGACCACGAGTCCCGGCGGCTTGTTGACGACGAGCAGGTCGTCGTCTTCATAGACTATGTCGAGAGGAATGTTTTCGGGCACCACTTCGAAGCCGCGGCGCTGATATGGCATCACTATCGTGATGACATCCAGCGGCTTGACTTTATAGTTGGCCTTTACGACTTTGTCGTTGACCCGCACATAGCCGGCCTCTATGGCAAGCTGCACCCTGTGACGGGACACCTGCTCCATATGGTCGGTGATATAGCGGTCAACCCGCAGCAGCCCCTGCTTCTTGTCGCTGACGAAGCGGAAATGCTCGAACATTTCCTCTTCGGGGAGAAGGAGGCTGTCGTCTTCAGTCATTGTTACCTGGAAACTACCTTGTCGGGATCTATGGTCAGATAGATGTCTACCTTGCTGCCCATCACTACGCCGCGGGTTCCCACTACGTTGGCATCGCCGCCTTCATTCGTGCTGACGACGGGCATCGGGCTCTGCCTGTAAACCACGGCGGCGAGAGAGTCGCGGTAATCCTTGACAGTCTCGTCATATTTGACCTGGCCTACGTTCAGGGAATTGTCGTTGATGGAGTTTGCTGCCAGCTGGGCAGTATAGCCCACTACATAAGGGACATAGGTGATATTGTCGGAGGGATTGAGGCCGAGCACGAGGTCTATCGGGGATTCAGTCTCCACCATCGTGCCGGGGATGACCTGCCTGCCTTTGTAGCGCTGCTCAAGCACATTGTTGGTGGCCATATCGCTGCGGTAGATCAGCTGGCCGATGGTCAGGCCACGGCCTGCGATCTCGGCGCTGGCCTGGCGCAGTGAATAGCCGACCACGTTGGGCACCGCAGTCATCTGCGGGGTCATCGAGTTGATGGTGACCAGGATGCGGCGGTTCTTCTTGACGGCAGCTCCCGCCTCGGGGTTCTGACGGTAGACGGCGCCGTGTGCAAGCCTCTTGACATATACGGAATCGACCACCTCCAGACGGAGGTCGTTCTTGGCCGCAAGATGGCGGGCGTCGGCCAGGCTCAAAGTCTTGAAATCAGGAACGGCAAGCTCCTTGTTGTGGCGCGTGCAGGCCTTCAGCGACACCGAGAGGACTATCAGAAGCACAACGACGAACACTATGCCGCCGATGAAATTGCGGCGGAGCATCTTATCGCCCTTGACCTTGCCTTTATCTTTGGTCTTAGTTTCTTCCATAAGCACAAATTTAAACAAAAAAGGCAACCCCGCAAAGGAGATGCCTCATTATGCCATCAAGCCGGACTTTTTAGAAATTGTCTTCGCTTGATACGGTCAGTTTCTTGCGACCGTGACGGCGGCGTGCAGCAAGCACCCTGCGTCCGTTGGGAGTTGACATACGCTCGCGGAAGCCGTGTTTGTTGCGGCGCTTGCGCTGTGAGGGTTGAAATGTACGTTTCATTATAATAGCTATTTATATATTCCGATTTTGGGAGTGCAAAAGTAAACAGTCTCTTTGAAATATACAAATTTATCTTTTTATTATAACAATCTTTTTTTCCAAGAACCATTCTCCGCCGTAGAAATCGCTGATATCTATGACCGATAGCTTGCGCGCATCGAACATCCGGCGCGAAATGCAGCGGTCGATCTCCTCGTCCAGGTCTCCGCCCTTGAGATAGAGCACTCCTTTGTCGTAACGGCCCTTGATCCAGGGCAGCATCTTGTCGAGCGAAGTCACTGCGCGTGAAACTACGTAGTCGAAGCTGCCCGGCAGATTCTCGGCCCGGTCGTTGACCACCCTGACATTCTGCAGCCCGAGCGCCTCGGCGACCTGCGACGCCACCTTGGTCTTCTTGCCTACGGAGTCGCAGAGCAGGAAGTCGCACTGCTCGAAAAATATGGCCAGCGGAATGCCGGGAAAGCCGCCGCCGGTGCCAAGGTCGAGGATGCGGTCGCCGGGCACCACCATACCTTTCATCGGCAACGCCAGGGCCAGCGAGTGCAGCACGTGGTGCTCGTAAAAGTTGTCCATATCCTTGCGGGAGATGACGTTTATGCGGGCGTTCCACTCGTCGTAGAGCGCCTTGAGCGCGGTGAACCTCTCGATCTGCCGTTCGCTCAGCGACGGGAAATATCTCAGTATCTCTTCCATATCCTTAGTGGGCCTCCAGCCAGTTTTTGCCGCTGCCGCATTCTGCAATCAGCGCCACGCGCAGCTGGCAGACACTCTCCATCTGCTGCTTTGCGATCTCCATCACCCTGTCCAGTTCCTCGGGCACGACGTCGAAGACAAGCTCGTCGTGGACCTGCAGGACCATACGGCTCTTGAGTCCCTCCTGCTTCATCCTGCGCCATACGCTGACCATTGCCAGCTTGATGATGTCCGCCGCGCTGCCCTGGATGGGAGCGTTGACTGCGTTCCGCTCGGCGAACTGGCGCATATTGAAGTTGCGGGCGTTGATGTCGGGCAGGAAGCGCTTGCGGTGGAACACTGTCTCGACATAGCCGTTGCGGCGGCATTCCTCCACCGCACGGTCGATGTATGCCCTCACTCCCTTGTAGTTCTCGAAATACTGGTCGATGAGCTGCTTCGACTCGCTGCGGCTGATGCCCAGCCTCTGTGAAAGGCCGAAGGCCGATATGCCGTAGATGATTCCGAAGTTGGCGGTCTTTGCGTGGCTGCGCTGCTCGCGAGTCACCTCTTCCACCGGCACCTTATATATCTTGGCTGCAGTGGCGGCGTGGATGTCGTGTCCGCTGCGGAAATCCTCGATCATCCCTTCGTCTCCGCTCAGGTGGGCCATTATGCGCAGCTCTATCTGGGAATAGTCCGCAGAAACTATGTATCCTCCCTCTTTCGAAGGCACGAAGGCCTTGCGGATCTGCTGTCCCTGCGCCGTGCGGACGGGAATGTTCTGCAGGTTGGGCTTGAGGGAGCTCAGGCGGCCGGTGGCCGTGAGAGCCTGGGTGAAAGTGGTGTGTATCTTGCCGTCCGCAGGGTCTGTGAGCTGCTGCAAAGGCTCTATATAAGTCGAGATGAGCTTCTTCAGTCCCCTGAATTCCAATATCTTGTCTATCACAGGATGTTTGTGGGACAGGGCCTGCAGCGTCTCCTCGTCGGTGGGATAGTTGTCGCGGACGTTCTTTTTCGCCTTGTCGTCGAGATGCAGCTTTTCGTAGAGCACGACGCCGATCTGGCGGGGGCTTGAAAGGTTCAGGTCAGGTTCCCCAGCGAGTTCGCGGGCTTCTTCCTCCACCTTCAGCATCTGCGTGTTGAGCTCACGGCCGTAATCCACCAGGGCTGCGGTGTCGACCTTGACGCCTTCGTGCTCCATACTGGCAAGCACCTCCATCAGAGGCATCTCTATGTCGGTGTACAGCGCCGTCAGACCCTGGCTGCTAAGTTCGTCGCAGAGCACCGGCTTGAGCAGGCTGCAGGCGGCGGTCTGCCTTGCGACAGCCAGCCTGTCCTCGTCGTCCCCCGCCTGGGCAGCAGCGGCAGCGAACAGGTCGCCCTGCACCGCCGAGTCAGCCTCTACTGGTTTTTCCAGCGACAGGTCGAGATAGCCCTTGGTGAGCATATCCAGCTTGTGGGAACGCTCGGGATTGATGAGATAATGCATTATCTCTATGTCATAGAGGTCGCCGGCAAGCGTTGCGCCTTGCCTCAGCAGCTGTCTCATCAGGGCTTTCAGGTTATAGCCGGCCTTGGCCACGGAAGCGTCGCAGAGCAGGGCCAGGGCCTCAGGGTCGTCTTTGGCGCAGCGGCAGAATGCGGTCCCGGATGCGAATATGAATCCGTCGTCGCCGGCGACTGCGATTTCTGACTTCTCCGCCGCCAGACGGCGTATCTCGCCGAAGCTCACTTCACTGACTTCCATTGACTTGGCCTGGGCGGCTGCAGGGGCTTCCGGTAAAGGCTCCG
This sequence comes from uncultured Bacteroidales bacterium, assembly GCA_947169015.1. GTDB lineage: Bacteria > Bacteroidota > Bacteroidia > Bacteroidales > UBA932 > Equibacterium. The sequence goes on from CAMVOD010000004.1 coordinate 156,360, forward strand.
GAGCGTCGGGCAGCAGCCTGCGCAGGGAATTCATCTCGTGGCGGGCGAAAAGCGCGGCTACAGCGGCGTTGTAGCAGGCCTTGTTTATGAAGTCGTCCTCGCTGTAGTCCAGCGGCACGTCTTTCTTTATCGTGATGAGGAACTTGCTCAGGGCGATGTGGCTTTCCGATTCGCGGAAGTTCTCCTGCATCTTGGCGGACAGGCTGCCCAGGTTTGCATAGATGTTCTCTACGCTGCCCCATTCGCTTACGAGCTTCTGGGCTCCCTTCTCGCCTACCCCCTTCACTCCCGGCACGTTGTCGGATGCGTCGCCCCAGAGGGTGAGGATGTCTATGACCTGCAGCGGGCTGGAGATGCCGTACTGGGCGCAGATGGCGGCTTTGTCCACCACCTCGTTGTCGGCTCCGCCCTTGCCGGGCTTGTACTGGAATATGTGGTCGTCGATGGCCTGCCCGAAGTCCTTGTCGGGAGTCACCATATACACGTCGGTCTGGCTGCCTGCGAAACGGGCGGCGAGGGAGCATATCACGTCGTCGGCCTCGTAGCCCTCCTTCATCACTACCGGGATGCCCAGGGCGCCGGCGATCTCCGTCAGCGGCTCCACGGAATCGATCACGAGCTGCGGAGCGGCCGTGCGGTTGGCTTTGTACTCGGGGTAGGCCTCGTGGCGGAACGTCTTGGCGTGGGCGTCGAAGCATATCGCCACGTGGGTGGGATGCTCCTTGGAGAGCACCTCGAGCAGGTATTTGGTGAAGCCGAAGAGAATGGAAGTATCCTCCCCCTTCGAATTGACCATAGGCCTGCGGAAGAAGGCATAGAACATCCTGAAGATCAGGGCGTGGCCGTCTATGATGAAGAACTTGTTCATTGTCTCTGCCTTACTGCTTCATAGAGGACGATGGCTGCTGCGACCGACACGTTCAGGCTGCCGATCTCTCCCATCATAGGGATACGGGCCTCGGCGGTGCACAGGTCGAGCACTGCGGGGCTGATGCCCTTCTGCTCGGAACCCATCACTATGGCGGTGGGCTTGCGGAATTTCACGTCGTAGAGGGAGGTCTCGGCCTTCTCGGTGGCTGCGACTACCTGGAAGCCGGATTCCAGCAGATAGTAGAGTGGGAGCTTGAGGTTGGTCACCTTGGCCGTCGGCACCCTCAGCAGGGCTCCGGCGGAAGTCTTGACGGCGTCGGCGTTGATGGCGGCGCCGCCCTTCGCGGGCAGTATGATGCCGTCCACTCCCGCGCACTCCGCCGTGCGGGCTATGGCCCCGAAGTTGCGCACGTCGCTCACTCCGTCGAGCAGCAGGAACAGTGGCGCCTCCTTGCGGCTCATCGCCAGCTCTATCATCTCCTCGTAAGGCACGTAGTCTATCTGGCTGATATACGCCACGACACCCTGGTGGGCGCCTTTCACGAGGCTGTTGAGTTTCTGGAACGGAACGAACTGGAACGGGATGTCGTTCTGCATAAGGGCGTCGAGCAGCTCACGGTACTGAGCGCCCTCCATACCCTGCTTGAAAAGCACTTTCTCGAATTTGCGTCCGCTGCGCACGGCCTCAGTCACTGCGCGCATACCGTAGATGTAGTGGGTCGTATTTTCCATTATATATCTATCTGGGACCACTGGTCCATTTTGATGTCAAGTTCTCGTTTCTGCTCCAGATACTGGCGGGTGAGCTCCATTATGTCGTCCTGCGGCGTCGGAGCCGAGAGCTTCTCCTCGATGGCCTTCATCGCCTGCTCTATCTGCTCTATCTGCCCTTCCAGTTTCCTGGCCAGATTCTGCTTGCGCGAGCGTTCGCGCATCGCCGCCTTGTCGGCCGCCCGGTCTTTCTGCGACTGGGTCACCTCCGGCTTCTTCGTCTCCGGCTGCGTCTTGGCCGTCAGGGCCTCTATCTCGCGCATCGAGCTCATCTTCTTGTTGGCCAAAAAGTCGTTGATGCCGCCCAGGTGCTCTTTCACCCTGCCGTCGCCGAACTCGTAGACCTTGCTCACAAGGCCGTCCAGGAAGTCACGGTCGTGCGACACGACGATCAGCGTGCCGTCGAAGGCCTTCAGGGCAGTCTTCAGCACATCCTTGGAGCGGATGTCCATATGGTTGGTGGGCTCGTCGAGGGCCAGCAGGTTGTAGGAGGTCAGCATCAGGCGGGCCATCGCCAGCCTCGAGCGCTCGCCGCCGCTGAGCACCGCCACTTTCTTGTCTATGTCTTCGCCGCGGAAAAGGAAGGCTCCGAGGATGTCGCGCAACTTGGTGCGGATGTCGCCCACAGCCACCTTGTCGAGGGTGTCGTAGACGGTGTCGTCCATATTCAGCACGTCTTCCTGGTTCTGGGCATAGTAGCCTATCTTGACGTTGTGTCCCACCACAGCCGCTCCGGCCAGCGGAGTCAGCTGCCCCATCAGCACCTTCATCATTGTGGTCTTGCCCTCGCCGTTGCGGCCTACGAACGCCACCTTCTCCCCTCTCTTTATCTCCAGGTTCGCTCCGTCGAGGATTATCTTCTCCGGCTTGTCGGGGTATGCTATCACTGCATCTGTCACCTTGAAGGGCACGTCGCCGGAGCGCGGCGCAGGCGGGAACTTCACCGCCAGCATACTGTTGTCTTCAAGGTCTATCTTTATGCGGTCAATCTTCTCCAGCTGCTTGATGCGGCTCTGGACCTGATTGCTCTTGGTGGGCTTGTAGCGGAACTTCTCGATGAACTCCTCGGTCTTCTCTATCATCCTCTGCTGGTTCTCGTACGAAGCCCGCTGCTGTTCGATGCGCTCCTTGCGCAGCTCCACGAACTTGCTGTAGCTCACCTTGTAGTCATATACCTGGCCGAGGATTATCTCCACCGTGCGGTCGGTGCAGTTGTCGAGGAACTTGCGGTCGTGGGATATGAGCACGATCGTCCCGGGGAAACCCTGCAGGTACTCTTCAAGCCACTGGATCGACTCTATGTCGAGGTGGTTGGTGGGCTCGTCGAGCAGCAGGACGTCGGGCTTGCGCAGCAGGATCTTGGCCAGCTCGATGCGCATATTCCAGCCCTGGCTGAAGGTTCCGGTGGGGCGCTGCAGCTCGTCGGCCTTGAAACCCAGGCCCTTGAGCACTATCTCGGCCTGCGCCTGGGGAGAGGGGCCGCCGTGCAGCGACAGTTTGTCGTTGAGTTCGTTGAGCTCGACAATCAGGTCGGAGTATGCCTTGGAGTCGTAGTCCTCCCTGGCCGCCAGCTCGGCAGATATGGCGTCGAGGCGCGCCTGCATCTTGAAATATCCGTCGAATACGGTCATCGTCTCGTCGATGACGTTGCGGCTGTGGTTGTGCTCCATCTGCTGGGGCAGGTAGCCTATCACCGCGCCGGCAGGCTTTGCGATACGTCCCGATGTAGGGCTCTGCAGGCCTACGATCAGTTTCAGGATGGTGGTCTTGCCCGCGCCGTTCTTGCCGACGAGTCCGATGCGGTCGCGGTCGCTTATGTGCAGGTTGATGTTGTCCAGAAGCGTATAGCCCCCGAACGACACTGTCAAATCGTTGATGGAGATCATTCGCCGGCCTCCCCGGCTTCGATCAGAGTATGGTCGTCGACGTCGCTTTCGTCTTCGTCCATCTCCTCGTAGTCCTCATAATCGTCGTCATCCTTCTCTTTGTTCTGGTCCTTCTCGCTGCGGCAGACCATAATGCTGAATTCATACAGCAGGTAGAGCGGGATGGCGACTATCATCATTGTGAAGGCGTCGCCGCTCGGTGTGATGATGGCGGCAAGGATGACCAGGATGACGATTGCGTGACGCCTGTATTTCTTGAGCAGTTCCTTCGAGATGAGCCCTATGCGGGAGAGCAGCGCAGCCAGGATGGGCATCTCGAAGACTATTCCCATCACGAGTATCAGACCCAGGAACATCCCGATGTACGAGGTCAGGGAGATCTCGTTGGGGATGTCGGGCGACACCTGGTAAGTTCCCAGGAACTTGACCGTCAGCGGCAGCACCAGGAAATAGCCGCAGGCAAGGCCCAGATAGAACAGGATGCCCGCGAAACCGAAAGTGCCTCTGATGGCCCTTTTCTCCTTGGGGTAGAGCGCCGGCCTTATGAAGGTCCACAGCTGGTAGAAGAAGAAAGGCATTCCGACTATCAGAGCCACGAAGAACGAGACTTTCAGATGTGTAAAGAACTGCGCGGACATTTCGATGTTCATCACTTTGATGTCGAAATTGTCCACACCCTTCAAACCCACCAGGCCGAGCAGCTTGTCGAAACCCCTGTACAGGATGAAATCGGAGTTCAAGGGGCCGAAGATGACGTTGAACATCGGCTCCTTGAAGAAGAATGCCGCCACGGTCAGAACCAGCAGCACTCCCACTATCCTGAACAGTACTTTCCGCAGCTCGTCAAGATGGTCCCAGAAGGACATCTTTACATCTGCCATTACTCGCTATTTTTTAGTATCTTCAGACATTACATCCTTCTTGATGTCGTCGAATTCTTTCTCGGCTTCTTTCATTCCGCCTTTGAATTCCTTGACACCTTTTCCGAGGCCGCGCATCAGCTCGGGAATCTTCTTGCCTCCGAAGAGCAGAAGGACTACAAGGACGATGGCTACTATTTCCCAGGTACCCAGGGTCAGGGGGATAAAGAACAGTGTAAGCATATCTGTAAGTATTAGATGTTTATGATAATTCGTTGAGTCTTGCTTTGAGGGCCGCTATCTTGGCGGTGGCGTCAGCGAGCTTCTTGCGCTCGGTCTCGACTACCTGGGCGGGAGCGTTGGCCACGAACTTCTCGTTGCCGAGCTTTGCGTTCACGCCTTTCAGGAAGCCTTCGTAACGGGCTATCTCAGCTTCGATCTTGGCCTTCTCCCCTTCCTTGTCGATCATACCTTCCAGCGGCACGAAGAACTCGAGGGTGCCGACCATAAAGCTCTGGCCGCTGCCTTCGTTCTCGAAGCTTGCTGCAGTCGCTGTGGAGCTCACGTTGGCCATCTTCTCCACCACGGGATACATAGCCTCGCTGAAGTCGCCCTTCACCTTGAGGCTGAGGGCCTCCTTGGGTGAGATGCCCTTGCCCTGACGCAGGGCGCGCAGCTCCATCACCACCTTGCAGGCCGCGTCGAAGTCGGCGATGAGCTTGTCGTCGCTCACGCCTGCCTTCGGCATATCCTGAAGCATTATGGTCTCGCCCTCGCCGCGCTGGGCGATGTTCTGCCACAACTCTTCGGTGATGAACGGCATAAACGGATGCAGGAGCTTGAGCAGCGAATCGAAGAAAGCGATGGTAGCGTCGTAGGTGGCACGGTCGATCGGCTGCCCGAAGGCGGGCTTCACGAGTTCGAGGTACCAGGCGCAGAAATCATCCCAGAACAGCTTGTAGACAGCCATTGCTGCATCGGAGATGCGGAACTTGCTGAAATGGTCTTCGTAGGCCTCGATGGTCTTTGACAGATGGCTGCCGAACCAGTCGACGGCCACCTTTGAGGCCTTGTTCTGAGCTGTGTCGGCCACCTGCCAGCCTTTCACGAGGCGGTAGGCGTTCCATATCTTGTTGCAGAAGTTGCGGCCCTGCTCCACCTGGCTCTCGTCGAAGAGGATGTCGTTGCCTGCAGAGGTGCAGAGCATCATACCCAGACGCACTCCGTCGGCGCCGTAGGTGTCGATAAGGCCTATCGGGTCGGGGCTGTTGCCGAGCGACTTGCTCATCTTGCGGCCGAGCTTGTCGCGGACGATGCCTGTGAAGTAAACGTTGCGGAACGGGATGTCGCCCATATATTCCTCGCCGGCCATAATCATACGGGCCACCCAGAAGAATATGATGTCGGGGCCGGTCACCAGGTCGCTGGTCGGGTAGTAGTACCTGATCTCCTCGTTGCCGGGGTCTACTATGCCGTCGAACAGGCTTACGGGCCACAGCCAGCTTGAGAACCAGGTGTCGAGGGCGTCCTCATCCTGCCGCAGGTCGGCGTCAGTTATGCGGGCATCCTTGGCCTGGGCAAGCTTCAGAGCTTCCTCGCGGGTTTCGGCCACCACGAAGTCGCCGTTCTCGTTGTAGTAGTAAGCAGGAATGCGGTGTCCCCACCAGAGCTGGCGGCTGATGCACCAGTCCTGGATGTTGGTGAGCCAGTTGTTGTAGGTATTCTTGTACTTGGCCGGATAGAACTTCAGCACGTCTTCCATTACGGGCGGAAGGGCCATATCGGCGAAATGTTTCATTGAGAGGAACCACTGCATCGACAGACGGGGCTCGATGGCGGTGTCCATATTGCGCTCCGAATAGCCCACCTTGTTGACGTAGTCCTCGATGCGCTCCATAAGGCCGGCTTCCTGCAGGTCCTTTACGATCTGCCGCCGGCAGGCCATACGGTCCATACCGACATAGAGAGGGCTCTGGTCGGAGATGGTGGCGTCTTCGTTGAAGATGTCGATGGTCTCGAGGTTGTGGGTCTTGCCGAGCATATAGTCGTTGACGTCGTGCGCGGGGGTCACCTTGAGGCAGCCCGTTCCGAACTCGATGTCGACGTAGCGGTCTTCGATGACGCGGATCACGCGGCCAACCAGGGGCACGATGACCTTGCGGCCCTTGAGCCACTGGTTCTTCGGGTCCTTGGGGTTGATGCACATCGCGGTGTCGCCCATTATGGTCTCGGGGCGGGTGGTGGCCACTACTGCATAATAGCCTCGGTCGTCCTTGTGGATCACGTTGCCGGCGGCTTTCAGCTCTTCCTCATTGTCAAGGGAGGTCAGGCCGTCCACATAGTATTTCAGGTGGAAGAGATGGCTCTTCTCCTCTTTGTAGATGACTTCTTCGGTAGAGAGGGCGGTGAGGGCCTTGGGGTCCCAGTTCACCATACGCAGGTCGCGGTAGATATAGCCCTTGCGGTAGAGGTCCACGAAGACCTTGATGACGCTCTGCGAGCGCTTCTCGTCCATAGTGAAGGCCGTGCGGTCCCAGTCGCAGGAAGCGCCCAGACGGCGCAGCTGTTTGAGGATGATGCCGCCGTGCTCGCGGGTCCAGTCCCAGGCGTGCTCCAGGAACTGCTCGCGGGTGAGCTCGTGCTTCCTGATGCCCTGCTCGGCGAGCTTCTTGACCACCTTGGACTCGGTGGCGATTGAGGCGTGGTCGGTGCCCGGCACCCAGCAGGCGTTGAGGCCCTTCATACGTGCGTGGCGCACCAGCACGTCCTGGATGGTATTGTTGAGCATATGGCCCATATGCAGCACGCCAGTCACGTTGGGCGGCGGAATCACAATCGTATAAGGCTCCCTTCCATCGGGCTCCGAATGGAAAAACTTGTGGTCGACCCAGTAGGCGTACCACTTCCCTTCTACATCTGCCGGATTATATTTAGCGGATAATTCCATAGTGTCAAACAATTCTAATGCAAAGTATGCAAAAGTACAGAATTACTTGCATCAAATCAAGCAACCGGCGGATATTTATTGGCGTGGAGGACGGAATCGTCTAGTCCGTTCCCGGGAATTCTGTGCGGTAAGGGTCGTCGACGGTGCAGGCCGCTTCGACGACGGCGCAGGCGCCGAAATAGCCGACTACGGGGCCGGGGCCGGTTACGTTGGTAGGCAGATTGGCCGGCTGGTCGGTAAGCAGCGGGACGGTGCCGAAAATGAAGTGGGTGTATTTGGCCAGGAATCCACCGTAACCCTCAGAAAGAGAAGACACGCGCATAGTTATGACGTCTCCCCTCTCCAACGGCTTGAAACTCTCCCCGTAGGACTTCCACAGCTCCTGCGTGTGATGCAGGGCGGACAGCGTGAACCTCGTGAAAGTCATCCCGTCGAAATGGTCGTCCGGGATTTCGACGCTCTTCTCGAGAGGCTTGAAATGGCCGTTGATGGCAACCTGGATCAGATATCTGCTACGCATCTTGTAGAAATCCTTGCCCCAGATCGCCAGAGTCCAGAGATTGTCCATATCCTTGGAATAGATATAGTCGATGGAGTCCAGCTGGCAACCGACCTGTGGGACGGAATCCCGGGCCTGGTAGTGCGACAGCTTCCCGTCGACCTCGGCCTCGACGTCCAGTTTGTAGGTCAAGCCTGTCTCGCCCCTGAACTCATCGACGGAGCGATAGGTTCCCGGCGCGGCAGGGTCCTCCGCGTATTCATAGATACGCTCCCCGCAGGTCACGGTCACCCTGGCTCCGGACACCCACGGCCGCTGCGCAGACTCGCTGAAGAAATTTTCCGTCATCGACAGACGGACGGTCTGATGGCACAGCTGGTCCGTCACCATCCCGTCCACCACGAAGCTCCGCACAGGCCGGGTCCCCGGGTCGAAGACCAGAGCCTCCGTGCAGGATGTGCACAGAAGGACGGACAGCATATATGCGAAGAATCTTTTCATCAGAACATCAGGTTGAAAGAAACAGACGGCAGTATCGGGAACAGATAGAGTTTGGCAGCACGGGGCTTGTCTTCGTACTGGCTCAGGGAATAAACGACAGACCACACATTGTGTCTCGAGTAGGCATTGTACAGAGAGAAGACCCATTCTCCGCTCCAGGGGAGATCTGCCGCGCGCCTGCGGGTCTTCACCGTCAGCGACAGATCCAGCCGGTGGTAGTCGGGAAGCCTTCCCACATTGCGGGAAGTAAAGACAGGGGCGTATGAATCGAAGAGGGAGAACCGCTCCACAGGGTAAGTCGTGGGCGCTCCGCTGTAGAAAACCCAGCCGGCGGACGCTGAAACCTGCTGCGAGAAGGTATGGCTGACGAGGACATTCACGCTGTGGTCGTGGTTGACGGGCGATGCGTACGGCCGTCCGCCATTGATCTCCGGTATCAGGTAGGTGGCCTTGGAGAAGGTGTATCCGAGCCAGCCGTTCCACGTCCCGACATCAAATTTCACCATAAGCTCCGCTCCGAATGCATAAGATTTTCCGTAGCGCAGGAATGCCTCCCTGTCAGGCCTGTCCAGGATGACACCGGTGTTCTCGACGAAATCCAGGGTGTTCTTGTTGTTCTTGTAGAACAGTTCGACGGAGCTCTCGACTGCATTGTCGAGGAAATTCCGGTAATAGCCGACGGTGAACTGGTCGGAAATCTGCGGTTTTGTGTTCGGCGAGGCAGGCAGCCAGACATCCAGCGGACTGCCCGACGTACTCACGAGAGCCTGCTGGAAATACTGCATCACCCGCATATAGGAAGCCTTGACAGACGACTTCGTACCGAGCGGGACTGATGCGGAAAGTCTCGGCTCCAGTCCCCAGTAAGTCTGGATCGGCTTTCCCGGGCCGAAATAACGGACCGCTGTTTCCTCGTGGGTTACCGGGTCATAATAACGCTGGTCCGTCATACCCATCGATGTGAATTCCGACAGGCGGAGGCCATAGCGGAAGGTAGCCCGGTTCAGTCGGGTCCTGTTGCCGACGTACAGACTTGGCTGTATGGCGAAACTGGGAGGGATATGCATCTCGCTGATTGTGACATTGCCGTCCTTGGGCACGCAGTCCCCGGGATTGACGCGGAAATAAGGCAGTTCCAACCCGGCCTCGAAGGTGTTGTCGCCGTCAATCTGCCACGTCAGTCCGCCCTTCAGTCCAGTCTCGCGTACAAACGAGTAATAGTCGAAAATGGCGTAGTTGTAGTCGGTGTCGATGCCGGTCCTGTACTTGGAATAATACAGGGTCACATTGGTCTGCAGTGACGGCGAGAAAGTGTGTTTCCACCGCAGGGATGCAGTCTTGTTGGAGTAGCGGAAGTCCATCAGGTTCAAGCCGTACTGCTCGAGGGAGCTGGCGAAGCGGTCGCCGCCGGCAAAGCCGCTCAGATAGAAATGGTCTCGCTCGGAGGCGATCCACGTCAGCTTGGCGTTGGCGTCGTAGAAGTGCAGGCCGGACCGCTCCGGAATCTTTTTTATCAGCGGGAACACCGCATCCAGGAACGACCTTCTGGCACTCAGGCAGAAGCTGAGCTTTTCCTTGACAATCGGCCCTTCCAGCGAGATTCCGGAAGAAACCAGGCCCAGCGACAGACGGCCGTGGTATTTCTCCATATCGCCGTCCCTGGTTGAGACGTCGAGGACAGATGAGATGCGGCCGCCGAACTTGGCCGGGAAGTCGCCTTTATAGAGGTCCGTCCTGCTCAGGATGTCGTCATTGAACATTGAGATGAAACCGAGGAAATGGCCGGCGCAGTAAAGCGGCACTCCGTCCAGCAGGATGAGATTCTGGTCGATAAGCCCGCCGCGGACAGAAAAGCCTGACGACCCTTCGCTGGGTGACTGCACGCCGGGGAGCATCTGTATCACTTTGATGATGTCCCTCTCGCCCAGGAAGGCCGGGACTTTACGCACAATCCCCTCATCGATGGCGTCCAGTCCGAGCTGCGCCTGAAGCAGCCGCTGCCGCGCCGATTCCGACACGATGACGGTGGAGTCCAGACGCTGGACCGGCCCGGGAACGCTGTCGACCTGGGCAAAGGAGCTCAGCACGCTGAGCGAGAGGATCAATGTCATCAGCAGTCGCCTCATTGTCAGATATCAGGATGTGCGTGAGCGTCAAAATAAGCATCGAAGGACGCAGCGACTTCTGCTGAATCCATCAGTACGCCCATCTCGTGGTTTGTCCTTAGGGAAAACCTGTCCATATTGAGTGAACCCACCAGTATCAGATGCCCGTCGATGGATACGACCTTTTCGTGATGGAAGCCTCCCGGCTGTACGCAGAGGGTGAAATTATCATTCTGGGACAGACGGACGGCACAGCGCATAAGGACCTTGTCGATGACTGGCGGCATATCGGTGGATGAGCCCATCAGCATCTGCACGTCGATACCCCTCCTGGCAGCGTCCTTGAGGCCTTTAACTATGGCTGGCGTGGGATTGAAGTACCCGCTGATGAAGCGTATCGAGTGCTGCGCCGTCTCGAAGAGCGCCGTAAACAATTCTTCGGGGTTGGGATGGATGGCCGCCCCCTGCGTTTCCAGGATGATGAGCGGGACATCTCCGGCGGGGGCCGGAGCTTCGGGAACGGGGATGGTCAGCGGCTGGTCTCCGCAGCTGTTCCACATACGGACGAAGCCCGCGAAGAACGACTGCACCGCAGGGCCCTCAATCCGCATACTCATATCCCAGAATTTGCCGACACCTTCTATGCCGTTAATGTACAGGTCAGTGACGTTCATTCCGCCGGTGTAGGCCACCTTTCCGTCCACAAGCGTCAGTTTCCTGTGGTTGCGGGGCAGGATGCCGCCCTTGTTGTAAAAGACGATGTCGACGCCGCTGTCAATATAGGGCTGCAGGAAGCCGCGTCTGAAAGGCCTTGTGTTGAGCCGGTTGCCTTTTTCTTCAAGATGCTGGGAGCAGCCGTAGTAATCCAGTATCACAAATGTGCGCACACCCTCCTTCGCCTTCTCGGCCAGCGCGTCCAAAACAGCTGTGGAGACCGTGTCGTCGCGGAAGATATAATACTCCATAAAGATGAACGACTCGGCACTGCGTATGCTTGCGAGCATTTCTTCATAGAAGTCATTTGCATCGTCGATGATCTCTACCCTGTTCCCTTCGATCGGGGGCCGGCAGCCGGTGCTCTCAGCGTAGAGACTGAGGCTGGAGGACGGCTGGGCGGCAGTCGAGATGAAGCAGAATAGAAAGACCGCTGTAAATGAGCGTTTCAGGATCATACAAGGCTATTCCTTTTTATTTCTTCAAAGATAGGGAAATTGCGTTTTATTATCTACATTTGTAAAAATCAACTTAAACACCACTGCAAATGAAAAAGATTCACCTGATTCTCATCTCTTTGATTACAATGGTATGTCTGGTTTCCTGCGAAGGATATGAGACTATTACCGGTGACCAGTCCGATCTCGGCGAAGTCGGCACCACCCTTACCGGCACTTTCAACGGGGCCAGCGGCATCAACGTCTCTGTGGTTTCGCTCGACAACGGCGTTTCCACTGTCGAAGGAACTTTCAATATGACGGATCCCCGCTACAAGAAGCTTATGGAGAGCCACCCCAAATTCTTCGAGGTGAACGGAGATAAAGTTACCGTGCACGACGTCAAATTCAAGGTCACGACCAACGGCATCGAAAACGTTTCTGGCGAAAACAACGGCATCATCATCAAATATGACTCGAAGGAAGGCGACACCTACAGCAACGGACGCAAGGTGACCCACGTATCCACCGACAATGATTTCAGCTGGAACGGTATGAAGATCAAGGTCATCGAGGTCGAAGGCCCGACCAATAACACCGACGGCGTGAAGAGTGTCAAATACTGGGGCAACCACAGGTTCGGAATCGTAGCTGTAGAAACCACTTTCGACGACGGTTCCACCGACTACGCAACTGTCCGCATCCGCTAATCTTTCAGATGGTCTCAGTAGAGTACCTTCTCAGTCCGGGGGCATCCTGGATAGTATCGCAAGCCATCAAAATCACCATCGATTCGGTCAAGAACAGGAAACTGTCTCTTGACCGTCTGTTTGGTGACGGTGGAATGCCCAGCACCCACTCTGCAGTGGTGTGCGCACTTGCGACGACCTGCTGGCTCTGCTTCGGCTTCACCTCCATCCAGTTCGCCATTTCCGTAGTCCTGGCCTTCCTGATGATGCACGACGCCTCCGGCATCCGTATGGAGAGCGGCAAACAGGCCAAGGCCATCAACGACCTGCACGAGCGCCTCAAAACACTCATCAAGACCCCGGCCGAAGAACGCCTCGAAGAGTTCCTCGGCCACACCCACCTGCAAGTACTGATGGGTGCCCTGCTCGGAATAGCCGTCGCCCTGATCGTCCATCAGCTCTAATCCTCTTTCTTTCCGGGGTGCCTGGTTGGCGAAGGGCTTTGTCTTATCGCGCAAGTTGTGTATATTTGTATAGTAACCTAAATTTCAGCGATATGAAACGTTTTCTCATTATGTCTTCTGCCGCGCTGCTTCTTTGTGGCTGCGGGATGATGGGTGGAATAGGCGGCCAGGGAAGCGGCAAATCTTTCTCTTTCAAATCTCTTCCCACCTCAGTCGAACAGCTGAAAGCTCTGCCTGACGTGTCCCTGAAGGATCCTTACGCTGTCGCGGCTATGACGGTCGCTGCACTTACCAGCTACGAGAGCAACCAGAAGGCTTGTATGGAGATGCTGAACTACCTCAAAGGGCCGGAGGATATGTCTAAACTCGCACAGCAGCAGCTCGCGGACCGGCTTCGCGGAAAGTCTTACAAAGTGATGTCGTTTTTCGACGGGGCTACTCCCGACAACAATTATACACCGTCCAAGCCTTACACTGTCCGCGTTTCTTCGAACAGCTACTCTTTCCAGGAGAGCGGCTGGGCCACGCTGTACGTGACTTCCGGCGGCGCTGATTCACCCCGCCCGGTCAAGCTCCGCCAGAAACAGAGCACCGGCGAGTGGTTCCTGAACGACATCCAGTTCCTCGGCGACATACGCACGCCTGCAGCGGCCGACCCCTGGCGCTAGCCTTCGGCAAAACGATTACGAACAGTAGGTTAAAGTATTGGAACACAGCCAGCTAACCTCCAGCCAACCTATCCCCCATTCGCAGCTGACCTTTACCCACTCACCATCCTCGCTGATGTCCATCGGGCGGACGTCGGCCATAACTTTCGTTATCCTTCCAACCACCTTGGAAGATGAGTCCGGCTTTTCGTACAGATTGATGACCTGCTCGGCATAATTGCGGGTATGGTCTGCAAGCACGGAATAGTGTATCCACGCGTGGCCGCTGATCTTGATTCCGTCGACATTACGTTCCAGAATCTCCCACCACCCGTTCACTGGATTGAAGATCGTCAGCACCAGGCCACCTCCGAAATCCTCATCGTCATCATCATAGTCTGAGGCCGGATCTTTGGCCGGATGATTGGCCGGATCCCCTATGCGTCCTATTATCTTGCCTCCCGGAGCCTCGCGTATGTTTGTCATCCCGGAAGGATCGGGATCGTCGATATAGGCAGCTATCGCGACAGGAGCATAAGCTTGATAGACAAATGTGCCGTCATCCTGAAGCACAATCCTGTCCGACGGCTGGTTCTCGAACCTGACTTCTATCTGGCGTCCTTCGCGGGGGATGATGAAATTATCTATGTAGGCGTAGATCAATCCGTCCGGATTTCGCATCGGAATCATCCGCCCCTGCGACAGGTCCAGATCGAAGAAATAGATGTCAAAGGAGTTCGTCTCCTCGTGGTTGACCAGCTTGAGCACAAACACACTTTTGCCACCCGGCAGAGTCCAGACTCTGGCTTGCGCTTCAGCCAGCTGATCGCCCGCCAGGCGGATCATCACATAGTTGCTATCTTCACTAAAGCTGAAATCTGAGACAGGGATGTCGATATTCTCAAAATCATTGGTAAACTGGGCAGACAGCGCGTGCAGCAGAGGATAATCATAGAAATGACTTGCAAACGAAAGGACACAGGATGCTACGGAAGCATCGATATCGATGTCATATTCAAGGTCGCGCCATTCCGTCCTGATAGTCCAGATGGACGACTGCTTTTGCGCAAAGCAAGGCAGCAGGCAGGCCACGGCGAGCAGGCAGGTCAGTAGCTTTCTCATATCAGCGGCTGTTTTGTTCCATACAAAGTTAAAAGAAACAATTGTCTTTTTTATTGCGAATAACTGTTTAAGTCTGTAATTTTATGACAATTAACTGTCAGCAATAATGAAAAAAGCACAACTTCTCCTCGTCTGTCTCCTTGCTCTCACGGCCTGCAATTCCAACAAGATAAGCTACAATGGCTTTTCATTGTCATTTCCGGAACCCTATATTATAGACAACATCGACAAATTCGGAGCCGACAGGTACTATCTGCTGTCGAACGAAGATGCCCCCAACAACTTTGCCTACATACAGGTTATGCCTGACTACGTGGCCAACAGCGGCCTCAGCGATCCCACAAATCTTGATATCAGCCAGCAGATGCTGCTTCTGATAGACGAGCTGGCCGACAACTTCTTTTTCTCAGAAGACGGAGTTGAAATTGACGAAGATTTCGGATTTACAATCAAGACACCGGAACGCGAGGATATTATTCCCAATGCCACTGCAGAATTGCGCGGAACATACGACGGCCTCCCCTTCCGGGCGTATTTTGCAGCCGACCTGTGGGGCGACAATATGGTTGTCTCACTGTTTTGCGCAGAAGACGACAACGAAATGAAGAAACAGATACAGGAGATCTTCCTGACTTACGAATGGCACATTTAAGCCTGAGCCGGCAGCCGGCTTAACGGCTGCCGCCGCCGCGTCCACCGCCGCTGTATCCACCGCCACCCGAACGGGAAGAATGACCGCCACCGCCGTAATATCGGCTTCTTGAGCCGGACGAAGACCCGCTGCTTGCGGCCGCCTTCTCGGCCTTCTTGTTGTTGGCAGCATCGACGAACCGTGAAGACGACTTGCCCACGCTGCGCATAAGTTCATAGCTCGCAGCCGCATCCGTCATATTAGACTGGGCGGCATAGTCAGCGTACAGATTCGGATAGAGCTTCTCGAAGCTCTTCGAAACCTTTTCCGCAATGCCGAACAGCTGTGCGAAGACAAGGTATTCCTGCCAGATGCCGACTTCCGGCACTGAGCGCTCGTCCGAAAGCGTGAAATTGTCAAGGAAGTTACGGAACTCGGCCAGATGGCAGCGCTCTTCCTCTGGCAGTGGGTTCCAGACCTCGGCGCCGGTCGTTTTGGCGTAATCCTGCCAGCCCAGGACACGTTCGTAGTTGTCCTCCGACCATTTATTGAACTCGTCTGTCTCCAGAAGCAGATTCTTTCCTGCCGCCGAACGGGCGCAGGTGTACAGACTCCTTTCCATCGGATCGGTGAACTGCCCGTCCGGAGGGTACGCAGAGGCAAACTGCAGATTCATCCGTCCTTCCTTTATAGGATCCGGCTCGGCAGATACAAGTCCTTTCTGCACCCAACGGAGGAAATAAGCCCCGATCAACTGGGGGAAAAGCTTGAAATCCCAGGAAAGATTGTCTCCGGTCGACAACAAGCTGTAGGCTGCATCCAGACGTCCGTCGAGCGGCACGTCCCGGTACCAGCCGTCGATGGTCTTGCGCCCGAACACTTTCTCATCATAGCGGCGGCCCGTCACCCGTCTGAACAAAATCTCGATCAGCGCAGGCAGAAGAAAGAGCAGCAGAGGTATTCCCAGGATGATACCGACAAACCACAGGACGAACCTGCGGACCTTGCGCTCTGTGTCCTGGCCGTCATCATAATCGTCGAGGTAATAGTCGCTGTCCTTGAACGCTTCATCCATCATCTGGGCGAATGACCTGTCGTCGGTCGCTGACGGATTGAACAGGCCCCTGTCGAAACGCATCATCACTGACAGGCGGTCTTCGGCCAGCAGAGGCTCGGTGGATTCGATGATCACGTCGCCGTCTTCAATGCGATAGTCGGCTTCGCATCCGAAGACCCATACACCCATATTGCCATCTTCGCCGGCAACCCATACCTGCGAAGAATCTACTTTATTCATAAAGACCAGGCTTACAGAATCAGGGGCAGACGGCAGATCTTCATTCACAAAGCACCAGTTGAAGCCGTCGTTGCTTTCGTCATTCATCTTCTGCACCAGATTGTCGATGATGTATAATATCTCATATACGTGGTCGCCGTAATCGCCCTGTCCCCAGCACAGCTCCACTCCGTCAGCCTTTTCCACGATACCGCAGCGATACTTCTTCTGCTCGAGAGTTCTGTTTGAATCCCACGAACGTCCGTCATCCTCAAAGCGCCTGTCATTCTCGAACACGCGTAAATCGCGGATGCTGCGCTTCCCGAGATTCTCTATCGGGATATACCACTCGGTGCCTTGGGTAACGGTCACATCCCAGCGCTGATATACAAGGGCGTTGCCGTTCCTGTACAGCCAGACCTCGGTATTTACGCTGCGGATGTCAGTGGCCGAGGCTGAACAGATAAAAGCCAAAAGGGCCGTCAGTAGAAGCAGGACTCGTTTCATAGTGAAATAGCGAAAAAGTGTTTAGGCGAAATTTTTGAGGGCGGCGTAGAGCTTGTGTACGGGGAGTCCCATAACATTGTAGAAGGAGCCGCGGATGGTGCCGATGGAGGCATAGCCGAACCATTCCTGCACTCCGTAGGCCCCTGCTTTGTCATAGGGACGGTATGTGTCAACGTAGTAAGTTATCTCATCCTCAGACAGGACATCCACGTCGACCTCAGTCGTGTCGGTAAAGGAGACAGTCTTCTCAAGACTGCGAAGGCAGACGCCTGTGAGCACGTAGTGCGTGTGGCCGCAGAGTTCGCGCAGCATCTTCAGGGCCCCGTCGCGGTCGGCCGGCTTGCCGAGGATCAGCATCTGCTGCTGCAGGTCCCTGTCCGCACCGCAACCTTCAGACTTAGCAGGCCCAGCCGGCAGGAACACCAGCGTGTCGGCGGTAATCAGGACCTCGCCGGGCTCGAGAGCGCGGTGAAAGGTCTCGCTCTTGTGTCGGGCCAGCAGTTCAGGAACCTGCAGCCAAGGGGTGTCGGCGGTGTATGCTTCCTTCTCGTCCTTGCCCGGCTCGACTGTAAACACGACGTCAAGGCCTGCGAGCAGGTCCCTGCGCCGGGGTGAAGCCGAAGCCAGAGTTATCTTGAGCTCATCAAACATATCTTCCTGTCTTGAACTGCGCTTCGTTCACTTCGTCCTTGTATGAGAAGCCCCAGGGCTGCTCGGGGTTGAAAAGCCACTTGCCCTGAGCGCGGAGCGTCTTCTCGACGATGTCCCTGACGAACCACTTGCCGCCGCGGCGTTCCGAAACTATGTCGGCTGCTTCGCGGCACTCGATACAGGCGTCCCTAGGGCAGATGCCGACGCCGGCAGCCTTCAGGGCCTCCACGTCCGGCACGTCGTCGCCCGCGAAAAGCACGTCTTTGAGTTCGAGCCCGTGACGGGCGCAGAAATGCTCCAGGTCCGGAAGTTTGTTCTTTGACATCTGGTAGATGTCGGCCGAAGGGATGCTGAGCGAATTGAACCTGCTGATGATGCTTTCTGAGCAGCCTCCGGTGATAATAGCCACGGGGAAGCCGTTGACTCTTGCGGTGCGGACCGAGAATGAGTCTTTAGCGTTGAAAATGCGCAGCAGGTCGCCGTTGGGCATCGCAAGCACACTGCCGTCGGTGAAAATACCGTCAACGTCAAAGGCAAATGCTTTTATGTCTTTAAGTTCTGTCATTTTTCAAATACAAATAAATCTGAACAAGTCCTGCGGGGCAGGGCCCTCAGCAGGATATGGTCGGCGCCGGCCTCTCTGAGGGCTGCGGAAGCGCTTTCAAGGGCCAGCTCCGGAGTATTGTTGTTTTCGCTGAGGTGGCACAGGAACACCGACTGCACGCGGTCTGAGGCGACCTGACGGAGCAGCTCCGCTGCCTGGCCGTTGGAGAGATGGCCGTTGCCGTTGCGGATGCGCTGCTGCAGTTCGACAGGGTAAGAACCGTTACGCAGCATCTCGGGGTCGTAGTTGCTCTCCACTATCAGATGGGAGGCCATACCGCAGTACTTGAGCACGTCGTCGGTGACGCTTCCCACGTCGGTTATGAAAGTGAAGGTCGTGCCGAAAAAGTCGATGTGGTAGCCGACGGTATCGTGGGCGTCGTGGGGCACCCTGAAGGGAGTGAACTTCACGCCAAGGCATTCCGAAGTCACGCCGGCCTCGGTGTTCTTGATGCAGCCGGACATACGGCCACGCGTACAGAAATGGTTGTCGAGGGCGCGGTGGAGTTCCTTGGTGGCGAACACCGGCTTGTGGTAATGCTCAGTGAAAGAACCGAGGTACTTGATGTGGTCCACGTGGTCGTGCGACACGAGCACGAAATCCACGTCGCCAATGTCAATCCCCAGCAGTGACAGCCGTTTGCGGATGGTCCTGCCCCCTATCCCCACATCGATGAGGAAAGATACATCGTCATTGCCGATGTAATAGCAGTTGCCGTTGCTGCCGCTGGAAAGACTGACGAACCTGGTCATTTGGATATGCCGTTTTCGGTGATTATGCCGGTGATCAGAGCGTTCGGAGTGACGTCGAAGGCGGGATTGTAGACCTTCGTGCCGACCGGGGCCGAGGGTTTCTCATAATACATCTCCGTGACCTCATAGCCCGGCCTCTCCTCGATCTTGACGTCATAGCCGGTGGGCCGGTCCTTGTCGATGGTCTGGGACGGGCAGAGCACATAGAACGGCACGCCGTAATGCTGGGCGAGGATGGCCAGGCCGCTGGTGCCGACCTTGTTGATCACGTCGCCGTTGGCTGCGACGGTGTCGGCGCCCACGAAGATGATGTCCACTTTCTTGCGGCTCATCACTATCGAGGCCATATTGTCGCAAATCAGCGTCACGTCGACACCTGCCTTGCCAAGCTCGTATGAGGTCAGGCGGGCGCCCTGCAGCAGAGGCCTCGTCTCGCAAGCGTAGACCTTGGGCATATAGCCGTTCTCCTGGGCGAGGAAGATGGGACTGAGGGCAGTGCCGTACCTTGAAACCGCCAGATATCCGGCATTGCAGTATGTCATTATGGTAACCCCTGGCTTCAGCAGGCTGAATCCGTATTCGGCTATCGCCAGGCAGGTCTTGATCTTTTCGAGCTTGATGTTCCTGGCCTCGGCCGTCAGGCGTTCCTTGATCAGCGCAATGGCCTCGTTCCCCTGCTCGGCGACGCTCATCTGCTCGTAGAAGCAGCTCTCCATACGGTTGAGGTCGGTGAAAAGGTCGACTGCGGAGGGGCGGCTGATGGCAAGGTATCTCTTGACGCGCAGAAACTCGCTTTCAAGCACTCTCAGGTCATTGGTCTCGAAGCGGTTCATACACATTGCAAGGCCAAGGGCGGCAGATATGCCGATGGCGTGCGAGCCTCGCACCTTAAGCAGAGTGATGGCGTAGAAAAGCTGTTCTGCCGTAGTTATGGTTATGTATTTCTCCTGGTTCGGAAGCAGCGTCTGGTCGAGGATGACCAGCTCCTTCCCGTCGGGACTGAGTTCTACTGCATCTTTTTCAAAAAAACTTTTCATCAGAGACTTTCTATAATCCTTGTAAACAATATAATCAATTGCCTGGAGGCGGCTTCGGCAGCCTTGATGACTTCGTCGCCGTCGATGTAATATTCATCTTCGGTGTCGTGGGGAGCGCTGGAAACCACCGACACTCCGAACACCGACATTCCTGCGTGACGGGCCACTATCACTTCGGGGGTAGTGGACATACCTACGGCGTCGGCGCCGATGCGCTTGAAATAGTCATACTCCGCCTGCGTCTCGTAGGAAGGGCCGCTGACGGCAAGATAGACGCCCTTGCGAAGGGCGATGCCGCACTCTGCCGCAATCTCGAAGGCCCTCGCAATCAGGCCGCGGTCGTATGCGCCCAGCATATCGGGGAAGCGCGGGCCGAAGCCGTCTGCATTCGGGCCCACGAGGGGATTCGGAAGCAGGTTGATATGGTCACTGATGACCATCAGGTCACCCACGCGGAAGCTGCTGTTCACTCCACCGGAAGCATTGCTGACAAAGAGGTATTTCACCCCCATCAGCCGCATCACCTGCACAGGCAGTGTGATCTGCCGCACATCATAGCCTTCATAATAATGGAAACGGCCCTGCATAGCCAACACAGGCTTCCCGCCGAGCTTTCCTGCAATCAGCCTGCCTTTGTGTCCATCGGCCGTGCAGCTCAAAAAACCGGGTATGTCAGTATATGGAATGACGGTTTTGTCCGCTATCGCCTCAGCTATCTCGCCGAGACCGCTCCCGAGGATGATACCTGCGGAAAAAACTTCTCCGCCGGTCACAGAACGGATATAATCGGCAGCAATGCCGGCTTGCAGCAGAGAATCTTCCATAGTTAGGTTTTAGTTTGCCAAATGTACGAATTATTTATTAAATTTGAGAGATACGAAAACCACAGCAATGGCTGAAAAAATACTTGATCCACACTATCCTCCGGTCGACAAACGGATGATCGGAGAAATAACGCAGATGGCCCATCGAGGCTTCCTTTCCCAATCCGCTTCCAAAGTCCTGCTGGATGCCGCCGGCATCACCAGAGCCAGACAATACAGGGCCTGCAACGAACACGAAGCCCGCGTGGCGATGATTGCCATAGGAGGTCCGGTAGCAATGAAGGCTGTCATAGATGAAGGCAAGCAGGCCCGCGGAGCCCTGGCCCTCAACGTCTGCGACATAGGCACGCTCAGAATCGAGTTCGCCCGCATTATGAACATCGAGGGCGTAACCGCAGTCAGCATCGAACCGATGCTCGAAGGCGAGGAAGTGTATATCTACGCCACCCGCAAATACCTTGGCAAATACGACATATCCTGCGGCATTGTCGGCGAGAAGACTGCCAGTGTCAAGCGCGATAGTCCCATAGATCCCCAGACCGCCGCAGAAATGGTGGAGGGGTTCGACATCGGCGTGAACAAATTCATATTTGCAGAAACCATAAGGAGAGTAAGTGCCCTGTGCGACTCGGCGCCGAGCATCCTGTCCGTGGAGATCAATCCTCTGATCGGCAACGACAGGTCTATGACAGCCCTGAACGCACGAATCTCCATCGACAATGACGACTGATTATGTTCAAGAAACTTAAAAACTGGTACGACCGTCAGAGCGACACAACCAAGGGGATGATTATCGTGGGCCTTGTCCTGATAGTGCTTATTGCAATACGCTGGAAAGCCATCGTCGCCGGTGTGGTGAAAGGCTACAACTACTACACCCACGGCACGCTGCCGCAATAGCTATATTTTCCTCGGAGCGCAGCCTTCAGCAACCTCAGCAAGCAGCTTTATATGCTCCGGCGTAGTGCCGCAGCAGCCGCCGGCTATGTTCACCAGCCCTGCCTGCAGCATCTTTGCCATATGGGCCGCGAACATCTGCGGTGTCTCGTCGTATCCGCCGGCTGCGTTCGGAAGCCCTGCGTTGGGATGTACGCTCACCCTGGTTTCTGCGATCTGAGACAACTTCTCGATGAAGGGATACATCAGCTCCGCTCCCATCGAGCAGTTCAGCCCTATGGAAAGCAGGTTCTCCCCTTTTATCTGTGCGTAGAGTTCTTCGACGCTCTCGCCGGAGAGCAGGCGGCCGAAAGAATCTGTGAGAGACAGGGACACCATCACGGGGATGCTGACGCCTTTCTCTTCACTCACTTTCTTTATGGCATTGAGCCCCAGACGCACGTTAAGGGCGTCAACCATCGTTTCGAGCATAAGCACGTCGGCTCCTCCATCCACCAGACCGCGGGCCTGGTCGTAATATGCATTTTCGAAATCCTCGGGGGTGACAGGATCGTCCATCAGCGGGGCCAGCGTAGCGCTCTTTGAAGTCGGGCCCATTGAACCGACCACGAAGCGGGGCTTGCCGGGGGTCGCGGCCGTCCACTTGTCGGCAGCCTGGCGGGCGATTTTCGCTGCTGCCAGGGCGATGTCGTAGGCTTCCGCAGCCCTGCCGTGGCCTTCCAGGCTGATGGCATTCGCGCTGAACGAATTGGTCTCGATGAAATCCGAGCCGGCTTCCAGATAGCGCTCGTGTATCTGCGCCACGACGTCCGGGCGTTCGAGGCAGGCCAGGTCTGCGAGGCCTGTATAGCCTGCAAGCTGCAGCTGGGTGCCGAAGCCGCCGTCGAGCAGCATAATCTTGCTGTCAAGAATTGAGAAGATGGTATCAGTGCTCATAATGTCAGTTTAGGGCTTCAAAGTTATCAATAATTGCAACAAAAAGACTATTTTTGCCTGACAAAAAGAAAACCAGCAATGAGCAAGCTCACCATTCCGGTTAACTATAAAGCGTTGATGGACCCCAACCAGACGGAGCAGGGCATCAAATTCATCAAAGATTTCTTCCAGCAGTCGCTGGCCTCCGCGCTGAGGCTGCGCCGCGTGACGGCTCCGCTTTTCGTACTGAGCGGCACCGGCATCAACGACGACCTTTCGGGCACAGAGCGTCCGGTGCGCTTTGCCGTCAAGGATATGGGCGACGCCAAGGCGGAGATCGTGCATTCGCTCGCGAAGTGGAAAAGGATGACCCTGGCAGACTACGCCATCGCCCCGGGCTTCGGCATCTACACCGATATGAACGCCATCCGCGCGGACGAGGAACTTGACAACCTTCATTCGATGTACGTCGACCAGTGGGACTGGGAGGCTGTCATCAACCCCGAGGACCGCAACGTAGCTTTCCTCAAGCAGGTGGTCACCCGCATCTACAACGCCGTGCTGCAGACCGAATATATGGTGTGCGAACGCTTCCCCGGCATCTCCCCCATCCTTCCGAGGGAAATCACTTTTATACACGCCGAAGAACTCAGGCAGCTGTATCCCGACAAGACTCCCAAGGAGCGCGAAAACCTCATCACCAGGAAATACGGAGCCGTATTCATCATCGGCATCGGCGGCTGCCTGGCTGACGGCAAGCCTCACGATATGCGCGCCCCCGACTACGACGACTGGTCGACTGTCGACGCCGCCAGCGGCCTGGCAGGCCTGAACGGCGACATAATGCTCTGGTATCCGGTTCTCGACACCGCGGTGGAGCTGTCGTCTATGGGCATCAGGGTTGACCACGACGCTATGCTGAGGCAGCTTGAGCTGTCAGGCCAGCAGCAGCGCGCCGGCCTCTATTTCCACAAGCGTCTTCTCGGCGGCGAGCTTCCGCTCAGCATCGGCGGAGGTATCGGCCAGTCCCGCCTCTGTATGTTTATGCTGCGCAAGGGGCACATTGGCGAGATCCAGGCCAGCATCTGGCCCGACGAAATGCGCCGCGAATGCAAACAGCACGGAATGTCTTTGATTTAGTTTATTGCATAAAAAAAAGAAAGCCGTCAATGGACGGCTTTCTTTGTGTCTTGACTCCAAGGATTAGAGCTGGGGACCAGCAGCTACGAGAGCCTTGCCGGCTTCGTTGCCTTCGTATTTCTTGAAGTTCTTTACGAAACGCTCTGCGAGGTCGCGGGCCTTTGCATCCCACTCAGCGCGGTTCTGATAAGTGTCGCGAGGATCGAGGATACCCCAGGCAACGCCGTCGAGCTGAGTCGGCACTTCGAGGTTGAAGTACGGGATCTTCTTGGTAGGAGCGCTCAGGATTGCGCCGCCGAGGATGGCATCGATGATACCGCGAGTGTCGCGGATAGAGATACGTTTGCCTGTTCCGTTCCAACCGGTGTTGACCAGATAAGCCTTTGCGCCGCTCTGCTCCATTCTCTTCACGAGTTCCTCAGCATATTTGGTAGGATGCAGCTCGAGGAATGCCTGGCCGAAGCAAGCTGAGAAGGTCGGAGTGGGCTCGGTGATACCGCGCTCAGTGCCGGCGAGCTTGGCGGTGAAACCGCTCAGGAAGTAATATTTGGTCTGCTCGGGAGTCAGGATTGAAACCGGAGGAAGAACGCCGAATGCATCGGCTGACAGGAAGATGACGCTCTTGGCTGCGGGGCCTGATGAGATCGGGCGTACGTTCTTCACGATGTTGGTGATGTGCTCGATAGGATAGCTTACGCGGGTGTTCTCGGTAACGCTCTTGTCCTTGAAATCGATCTTGCCTTCTGCGTCAACGGTAACGTTCTCGAGGAGGGCGTCGCGTTTGATGGCGTTGTAGATATCGGGCTCTGACTCTTTGTCGAGGTTGATGACTTTGGCGTAGCAGCCGCCTTCGAAGTTGAAGACGCCGTTGTCGTCCCAGCCGTGCTCGTCGTCACCGATGAGGAGACGTTTCGGGTCGGTTGAAAGGGTGGTCTTGCCGGTGCCTGACAGGCCGAAGAAGATGGCGGTGTTCTCGCCCTTCATATCGGTGTTGGCTGAGCAGTGCATTGCAGCGATGCCCTTCAGAGGGAGGTAGTAGTTCATCATTGAGAACATACCTTTCTTCATTTCGCCGCCGTACCAGGTGTTGAGGATAACCTGCTCGCGTGAAGATACGTTGAAGGCAACGCAGGTAGATGAGTTAAGACCAAGCTCCTTGTAGTTGGGAACTTCAGCCTTTGAAGCGGTATAAACAACGAAATCAGGCTCGAAAGATGCTTCCTCCTCTGCGGTGGGTTTGATGAACATATTGCGTACGAAGTGTGCCTGCCAAGCTACTTCCATAAAGAAACGGACAGCCATACGGGTGTCTTTGTTGGCGCCGCAGAATGCGTCTACTACATAGAGGTCCTTGCCAGAAAGCTCGGCGAGTGCCAGATCCTTGACCTTGCCCCAAACTTCCTCGCTCATAGGATGGTTGTCGTTCTTGTATTCATCAGAGGTCCACCATACGGTATCCTTTGACTGAGGATCCATAACGATGTATTTGTCTTTGGGAGAACGTCCGGTGTAAACTCCGGTCATTACGTTCACAGCACCAAGCTCGGTGAGGACGCCTTTGTCGTAACCAGTCAGAGACGGGTTCATTTCATCTTTGAAAAGATCCTCGTATGAGGGGTTGTAAGTAACTTTACCGGCGTTCTTGATACCGTACTTTGCGAAATCGATCTTTGCCATAATGTTTATAAAAATATATTAAATGATTTTTGAATAATGCCTTTTTACTCAGCTGCAAAAGTAATATTTTATTTTTGAAAAATCGAGCCCAAATATGCAAAAAACCAAGCCTATTTTCGTAACTTTGAGAGACTATGGAAGCCACTCTGAAGAAATATTGGGGATACGACTCCTTCCGCCCTATGCAGAAGGAGATAATTTCGTCTGCCCTGGAGGGCAAGGACACCCTGGCCATCCTCCCCACCGGCGGCGGCAAATCCATCTGCTTCCAGGTCCCTGCGATGATGAGGGACGGCATCTGCATCGTCGTCAGCCCGCTCATCTCGCTGATGAAAGACCAGGTCGAGAATCTCTGCGCACACGGCATCCGCGCGATGGCTGTCTACTCGGGTATGAGCTTCCGCGACATCGACATCGCCCTCGACAATGCCATCTACGGCAGCTACAAATTTCTCTACGTATCCCCCGAGAGGCTGCATACCGAGATTTTCAGAGTCAGGGTGGCCAAGATGAAGGTGAGCTACCTGGTGGTCGACGAGGCGCACTGTATTTCCCAATGGGGCTACGACTTCCGTCCGGACTACCTCAAGATCAAGGATCTGCGCGCTATCCTGACTGACGTCCCTGTCATCGCCCTCACGGCGACGGCGACCCGCTTCGTGGCTGAAGACATAATGAAGCAGCTGGGCTTCGCGCAGAGCAATATGCTGGTGTCCGGCTTCGAGCGGCCCAATCTCAAATATGTGATCAGGGAGTCGGAGAACAAGCTAGGCCAGCTGCTGAAGCTCTGCCACGGCGTGGAGGGCAGCGGCATCGTCTATGTCGCCCGCCGCAAGAGCGCCGAGGACGTCGCCCAGTTCCTCTCCAGCCAGGGCATCGACGCCGCGGCATACCACGCCGGTATGAACGGCAAGGTGCGCGCCGACATCCAGCAGGAGTGGAAAAGCGGGGCGAAGAGGATCATCGTGGCCACCAATGCTTTCGGAATGGGCATCGACAAAGGCGACGTGCGCTTCGTGGCGCACTACGAGATGCCGGCTTCTCCCGAGGCATATTTCCAGGAGGCCGGAAGGGCCGGACGCGACGGCAAGCAGGCTTACGCCCTGCTGCTGTGGAACGAGAACGACCTGGCTCGGCTGAAAAAGACAGCTCAGGCTGCATTCCCCCCGCTGGACTACATCAAGGATGTGTACCAGAAGGTCTTCGCATATCTGGGCATCCCTTACGAAGAGGGAGCTATGAGCAGCCGCAAGTTCGACCTCGAGAAGTTCTGCCACGAATACAAGCTGTTCCCCTCAAGCGCCTACTACGCCATCAAATACATCGAGATGTCCGGCTACTGGTCGCTGACCGAGGAAATCGACATCGCTTCGCGCATCAATATGCTGGTGGAGCGGGAGGCTCTCTATTCGCAGCAGCTGAGCCGCGACCTTGACGCGCTGCTGAACGTGCTGATGCGTATGTATCCCGGCCTGTTCGGCGGTTACATCACCATCGACGAGGAGAAAATCGCCTCCGCAGGCCACTATTCAGTCCTCTCTGTCGAGGCGAAGCTCAAGCTGCTGGACGCAAGGCGCATCCTCAAATACATCCCCAAGGTCAAGTCACCAATCCTCAACATCGTCAACGAACGCCTCTACGAAAAGAACCTGCATCTGCCCAAGGACGAATACCAGGCTCGCGTCGAGCGCAATATGACCCGCATCGCCGCTATGGAGGAATATGTCCGCACCGCTGCGGACGCTCCGGAGCAGTTCCTGATAAACTATTTCAACGTATGATATCACTTAAACGCTTTCTCACTGTTATTGTTTCACTGTTGACCGTCACCAGCGCCTTCGCTGCAGGACGGTTGCACGACTCTTTTGATTTCGACTGGAAATTCACGCTGGGCGCCGCGGATGGCGCTGAGGCTCCCGGCTTCGACGACAGCGCCTGGGCAGACGTCCAGCTGCCGCACGACTGGAGTATGACCCTCCCCTATCTCACGCCCCAGCAGGGCGGACACGGCTCTATGGGCTTTATGCAGGGAGGCATCGGCTGGTACCGCAAGTCTTTCGCCGTGCCTGCCTCCTGGAAGGGCCGCCGCGTCAGCCTTGAGTTCGACGGCGTCTACCACCGCGCTACGGTCTATGTGAATGGACGCCAGGCCGGCTTCCACCCTTATGGCTACACTGCCTTCGCCTTTGATATTACCGATTATCTGCTGCCCGGCCGCGACAACGTGGTTGCAGTCAAAGTCGACCACAGCGATTTCCCCACTTCACGCTGGTATTCCGGCAGCGGCATCTACCGCCACGTATGGCTTAATGTCACCGATCCTGTGCACGTAGCTCTTTGGGGCACGTACGTGACCACTCCGTCCGTCAACGCCCGGCAGGCCGCAGTCAAGGTCGAGACTTCGTTGGAGAATGAAAGCGGGAAAGCGGCGAACGTCACTCTGACCAGCGAGCTGAAGGCTCCCGACGGCCGCGTCGTGGCAAAGCAAAGCTCCGCAGCTCAGATCCCCGCAGCGGGCAGGCAGACGGTCAGCCAGCTGTTCACCGTCGCCGCTCCCGCGCTCTGGGACATTGACTCCCCGCAGCTTTACACTCTGGTCACCACCGTGCGCCGCAGCGGCCGCATCGTGGACAGTTATGAGACTCCCTTCGGCATCCGCGACATCCGCTTCGACCCTGACAAGGGTTTCTTCCTCAACGGCCGCAGCGTCAAGATGAAGGGCGGCGACATCCACCAGGATGCCGGTTCGCTCGGAGCCGCAATTCCGGACCGTGCCCAGGAACGCCGCATAAGGCTTATGAAAGACACCGGCTTCAACGCCATACGCTGCAGCCACAATCCGCCGGCCCGCGAATTCCTCGACTGGTGCGACCGCATCGGAATGCTTGTCATCGACGAGTCGTTCGACAAATGGAAAGCCGGCTACTACACCCAGTGGTACGACGAATGGTGGAAGGCCGATCTTGGCTCAATGATTCTGCGCGACCGCAACCACCCGAGCGTCGTGCTCTGGAGCGTCGGCAACGAGACCCGCGAGCAGGGTGATATGACCGGTGAAGGCACAGCCCGTCTGGCTGCCCTTCGCGCCGAATGCGAGCGTCTGGATCCGAGCCGCAAAGTAGCAGTGACCACATCTCCTGACTACAAGCGCTCCTACAACAAGAACGGTTTCAACTCGGCCGTGGAGGTCGTGGGCTACAACTATCAGGAGCCGTTTTTCGACATCGACCACGCCCAGTTTCCCGACCGCATCATCTACGGTTCGGAAGTTATGCCGTATTACTCCGTAGGGAGCGAGCGTCTGCGCGAGTATATAGAGGTCAACCCCTGGTACGACTATGCCTCCAGGGATTTCATCTTCGGCTATTTCATCTGGGCTGCCATCGACTATTGGGGCGAATCTTCCGGCTGGCCGAGCAAGGGCTGGCCGACCGGCGTCTACGATGTCTGTATGCACGAGAAGCCGCAGGCCGCGTTCTTCCGCGCCGTCTGGAAAGACGAGCCGATAGTCAAACTCGCGGTGGAAGACCCGTCGCTGCCTCTCGACCGGGGCAAGGATATGTGGACCTGGCCCCTGCTCGCCTCCCATTGGAACTTCCCGCGCCACGACAACACCCAGATGGTGCAGGTGGACATTTTCACCAACTGTGAAGAGGTGGAACTTTTCGTGAACAATACTTCTGTCGGCAGGCGCCGTCTTGCCGACTTCCCGAACAATACCATCAAGTGGCGTATCCCCTACAGCCCGGGAACGATTCGTGCCGTGGCCTACAACGGCGGAGCTGAAGTCACCAGCGATGAGATGAAGACAACCGGAGAGCCGGTGGCCCTCCGCCTGAAAGCAGACCGCAGCGTGCTTGATGCCGACGGACAGGATCTGTCTTACGTCGAGATTGAGATGGTTGACGCCCAGGGCATCACAGTCCCGGACGCAGACCGCCCCGTAAGGATCGACGTGCAAGGCGCCGGCCGCTTCGTATGTATGGACAACGGCGACACCGCTGACAGCGGCGCCCAGCTGCGCTCCGACAAGCCCACCCTGATGGGCCGGGCCCAGGCCGTCATCCGCTCGGGCCGCACCCCCGGCACCATCCGCATCACCGCCACCGCCGACGGCCTCCCCGCCGCCAGCCTCCAGCTGACAGTCCGCTGAGAATAAAGCAGCCTACGGCTCTTTCGTCATTTTGACAGTCACCTCGTAGTATTTGCCGTCGTCGAAGAATTTTTTGGCGGTTTTCTCATAATGGAAACGCCGTAGAGAGGCAGGAAAGAATATCGTGAACGTCAGTGCAAATTTTATTTTATTTATTTTTGCACAGACTCAATGCAAGGGTACATTTACGGCCGTGATGAATACTGTCACCATAGACAAGGAACTGCTCTCCCCACTTCTCCTCAAGCGGGAAGACGACAGCCATAAGGGGGATTACGGACACCTGCTGATCGTGGCGGGGTGCGAACGTATGCCGGGCGCTGCAGTCCTGGCCACCGGCGCCGCCCTCAAATCAGGTTGCGGTCTTGTGAGCCTGCATTCTACCGGCAGGGCCCTTCAGGCAGTGGCGATCAACTTCCCATCTGCTATGCTTTCAGAAGATCCAGGGAAGCATTTCAGCGTTATGCCCGACCTTGAAAGCCGGCACTTCACAGCCATAGCGGCAGGCCCGGGACTGGGGAAAGCGGCCGAGACAAGAATAGTCCTTCTCAAGTTGCTCCGCGCCGCCCGGGGCAAGAAGATTCCCATCGTCCTGGATGCCGATGCACTCAACATCCTTTCTGAAACAGACAACTGGCAGGCACTGGTTCCGGAAAGCTCGATACTAACCCCTCATCTCGGAGAGCTCCGCAGACTCTTCCCGGCCGCCGGCAACGACGATGCAGAACCGACTATCCGCAACTTCTGCGAAAAGACCGGAAGCATTCTCGTCAGGAAAGGATTTCACACAAGAGTATACACGCCTTCGGGAGACTGCTTCGTCAATACGACCGGCAACCCGGGTATGGCAAAAGGCGGCAGCGGCGATGTGCTGACCGGACTGACCGCAGGGCTTCTTGCACGGGGCTACTCCCCTGTCGACGCCGCCATCCTCGGAGTATGGATCCACGGTTATGCCGGAGACATCCTCACCGAAAACTTCACCACTGAAGCCTACAACAGCCGCGACCTCATAGACGCCATCTGGAGAGGCTTCGCACTCCTGTCAGCCTAAGCCTCGCCGGCAAAACTGAGACTGCCGCAGTATGCATCTAAGCGCCGCAACACACATACTGCGGAAGCGAAAACGGCTTTTTTGCCGAAAAACGCTCCTTGGTATGCGTCCTTGGACCTCTACACGCATACTGCGGAAAATGCAATCGACGCTCCTTCGGGGAATGACGGAGGGCGCATCAAGTGAGGGCGAAAAGCGGTTGAGCGTAGTGAGCCGCCCGGGAGCGACGCTGTCTGAGCCACGTTAGGGCTGGGCTGAGTTTGAGACAGGCAAGATATTGCCTGTCGAAGACGAAGAACAGCACTAAAAGGGCGAGTTCGTCGCGACAGGCGAACGTAGCTCAACCGCAGCCCGAACGCAGCTCTGCGCCCGTAGGATTTCCCCGAAGGAGCATTCATTCGCGTATAGTTATCGTGTGCGCCATTGAACCCTGCTACGGGTACTTACAGAAGGGATGATTGGCGCACACCTACCCTTCAAGCAGGGGGTGTACGCCATCTACCCCTCCCGGAACGCATTCTGGAAGGGGTAGACGGAACACACTTCTGCGGGAAGCGTACTTCGGGAATGAGATTCTAAGCCTCGCCGGTGAAGCCGAGGGGCGGAGGTACGATGTTCTGCGGGATGTTCGGGAGCTTGATTTCTCCGTTCTCACGCTCATACCTGCTGATATTGTCCTGGAGAGCCTTGAGCAGCCTCTTGGCGTGCTCAGGAGCCATAACCAGGCGGCTTACCACCTTGGGCTTGGGAACGCCGGGCATCATCTGCACGTAGTCCATTATGAACTCGCTGTGAGAATGAGTGATGATGGCGAGATTGGTATAGATACCCTGAGCAATCTCAGGAGTAAGTTCGATGTTGAGTTCTTTCTTCGGAGTATCCATAGCCTGTAATTATTTGGCGATAGCGACGGAACGCGTCTCGCGGATGACAGTAATCTTGACCTGACCGGGATAAACCATCTCCTCCTGGATCTGTTTGGCGATAGATGCAGAGAGTTCCTCGCACTGAGCGTCAGAAACCTGTTCGGCACCGACAATCACGCGAAGCTCACGGCCTGCCTGGATAGCATAAGTCTTGGTAACACCCGGATGGGCGAGAGCGATGCCCTCCATCTCCTTGAGCCTGCGGATATAGGACTCGATGACCTCTCGACGAGCACCGGGACGGGCGCCGGAAATAGCGTCGCCGACCATCACGATCGGGGCGATGAGCGAAGTCATCTCGATCTCCTCGTGGTGAGCGCCGATGGCATTGCAGATTTCGGGTTTCTCCTTAAGCCTCTCGGCTATCTTCATACCCATAAGAGCGTGCGGCAGCTCGGGCTCCTCCTCGCAGACCTTGCCGATATCGTGGAGCAAGCCGGCCCTCTTGGCAGCCTTGACGTTCAAGCCAAGCTCTGCTGCCATTGTGGCACAGAGATTGGCCACCTCGCGGGAGTGCTGCAGCAGATTCTGTCCGTATGAGCTGCGGTACTTCATACGGCCGATGAGACGGATCAGCTCACTGTTCAGACCGTGGATGCCAAGGTCGATGCAGGTGCGCTTGCCGGTCTCGAGTATCTCCTCCTCAAGCTGCTTCTTCACCTTTGTGACGACCTCTTCGATACGGGCCGGGTGGATACGACCGTCGGTCACAAGCTGGTGCAGGGCCAGACGGGCAACCTCGCGGCGCACCGGGTCGAAAGCAGAGATAAGGATAGCCTCGGGAGTGTCGTCAACCACAAGTTCGACACCTGCGGCAGACTCCAGGGCTCGGATGTTACGGCCCTCACGGCCGATGATGCGGCCCTTGATCTCGTCACTCTCGATATTGAAGACAGTCACCGCATTTTCGATGGCAGTCTCGGGAGCTATACGCTGTATGGTGTTGATGACGATGCGTTTGGCTTCTTTGGTAGCCGTCAGGCGCGCATTGTCCATTACGTCGTTGATATAGGTCTGCGCCTCGGTCTTGGCCTCGGCCTTCATAGTCTCCACAAGCTGAGCCTTCGCCTCGTCGGCAGTCATCTTGGCCACTTCTTCCAGCTTGACGATAGCCTCGGCGCGAAGCTTGTCATATTCCTCAGCCTTCTTGCTGACTATGTCCATCTGGACTTTCAGGTTTTCCTTGATGGTTTCGGTCTCTTTCTGCTTGCGGCCAAGCTCGCTGCTCTGCTGGTTGAGAGCCATCTCACGCTGTTTGATCTTGCTCTCTGCCTGCTGGATCTGA
This sequence comes from uncultured Bacteroidales bacterium, assembly GCA_947169015.1. Taxonomy (GTDB): domain Bacteria; phylum Bacteroidota; class Bacteroidia; order Bacteroidales; family UBA932; genus Equibacterium. The sequence goes on from CAMVOD010000004.1 coordinate 189,201, forward strand.
AGGTTCTTCTCGTTGATGTAGGTCTCGTGCTCGCTCTTGAGCTGCATAAATTTCTCCTTGGCCTGGAAAATCTTGTCTTTCTTGATGGCCTCACCCTTGGCCTCGGCTTCGCGGATGATCTGCTCGCCGCGGTTCTTGAGGATGATCTTGTGGATGAGGATATACGCCAGGATGCCTATGGCAGCAGCCACTATGGCGGTGATTATTATCGTCGTAATCATTTTGGTTGGTTATATAGCTTAGTTTTAGTTCCTAATCATATAACAACCGGTCGCGGGCTTTTAGAAAAAAAGCCGTTAGCTAGCGTAATTAAGTCCAAAAATCTTAAAATAATTAAGATTTGAGCTCCGGAATATGCACCGCAAACTTCCTCCGTCCCGCAATTGGAATCCCCCGAAGGGTAACCTAGGCCTGTTTTTGGTTTCCGAGTTGACTCGTTTAATTTAAAAATGTTGATTTTGGCAAAGTTGCAAAGCTAACGGCTAGAAATGTACTTCTCCAATTTCGTATCAAGGTCATGCAGCTGTTGCATCACGTCTGACATCTCGTCCTTGTTTTCCAGCGAGATCAGACTCAGGGTCGTATCCAGCAGCACAATGCTCAGTATATCCTGCATATCCTTGTTTTCATATCTCTGAAGATAAGATGAAACCTTGGCATCAATCTTCTTGGCGGCCGCACGCACCTTCGGCTCGTTTTCAGGCGCAACCTGAAACTTGTAGCTCCTCCCCCCGATAGTAATATTTATTGTCTGTTTCTCCATCACATATTCAGCATTTCAATACAATTATCTATCTCCTGTATGATCTTCTCCACACTCCTCTTCGCACGGGCACGGTCGTTGGCTGAGATATTGAAAGCATCGACCAGTTGTAAATTCTTGTTCTTGAGTTTAAGTTGATCTATCTGTGTTTTTAGTTCTTCAATTGTTGTATTTTTAGCTAGGAGTTTATCCTGACAGTTTTCAAGCTCAGCCTCCAGACGCGTGTTTTCCGCCTTGCAGGCCTCGTACATCGAAATCAGAGTCTCTATCTTTGAGTTAAGTCCTTCGATAAACGCTTGTTCCATAGGATTACCTCCAGTATATCCTTGGCAAATTTAGTAAAATATTCCTGATAATCACTCTACAAAACACCAATTGTTTCTAACAACCGGATTGATGCTTCCCTCGGCAATCAGCCGCTCGTAGATGATGTCCCTGATCTCACCGTAGATGTCCAGCACGTAGCTGTTTTCTTCAGAGGTGTCGACACCGGCGCCTTCGGTAAGGAGGTTGCCGCCGCCCATCGCCCTGTAGGACGTCACGGCTACGGTATACTCTTTGTCAAGGTCGAAAGGCTGTCCGTTCTCGAGCGAGATTATCTCTATCCTCTCCCCTTTCGGTTTGCCGCGGTGCACCTTGTAGTTGATGCCGGCGGCCGAGTCTAAATTGTAGGTAGGTCCGACACCGTTCACCCAGTTGTCGTAGACATACTCGAGGTAGTCCTTAACCTGACGGCCGGACAGATGGATCTTGTAGAGCGAATTCTCGAAAGGATAGATGGAGAACAGGTCATTGTAGAGCAGGTCGCCGCTCCTGAGCACTCCGGTGCGGCCGAGCGGAGCCGCGAAGGAAAGCTGGGCCCCGGAAGCTGTGAGCTGGACATCGTGCAGCAGGCTGACATAGGGATTCGGCCCGTCGAAGACATCGTTCAGGTCGATGTCAGCGGCGAGAGTGCCGACCTTGCGGTTGGTGAAGTCCCTCACCTTCTCAAAATCCTTTTCAAATAATGCGTCATACTCCGCATCCCTCGGCTTGCCTGCCATAGGAATGAGTTCGCAGCTGATGTGCTTGTCGACAGGCCTGCCGCCTTCGAAGGTCAGGACTATTTCGCAATGCGCCAGATTCCTCGTGCGGTCGGCTGAATTCATAAGCATCGTGGGCTGGTTGAAGTTGGCTGGTTCCTCGACGGCGGGGGTGTGGTCGTGCCCGGCAATCACCAGGTCGACCCCGCGCAGGTTCTCAGCAAGCCAGAGAGAAGGATTCTCGACGTCATCCACCGTGCCGGTACCTTTGCCGGCGTGGATCGACAGGATCACTACGTCCGGCTTCTCCTTGGCCCTGACGCGGTCCACAAGATTCTGGGCGAAACCTTCAGCCTCGAGGAACTCGATCCCTTCGTATTTCTCTTCCGGAAGCCAGCTCTTGATCCTGGGGGTGATCATACCTATGACAGCGACTTTCAGCCCGTTCTTCTTCAGAATCGTGTACTCCTTGAAATAAGGCTTGCCGCTGTCCTCATAGACGGCGTTGGCGGCCAGCAGGGGCATCTTGTACTCTTTCTTGAGCCGGTCGTACACCGGATGGCCGGGCTCTATGTCGTGGTTGCCCACAATCACTGCGTCGCACTTCATATAGTCCATAATACGGGTATATATGTGCGGCTCGTCAGTAGCGACATAGTTGTAATAATAGGCCGCATTGTCGCCCTGCAGGTTGTCGCCGTTGTCGATGAAGATGAGGTTCGGATCGGCCTTGCGCGCCTCTTTGAGGTAGGCCGACACGTTGGACAGCGACTGCTGGTCTGCGCCGCCCGTGTAGCTCTGGCTGAAATACCGGCCGTGAACGTCAGAAACGGCATATATGTCAAGTTTGTATTCGCCATCCTTATGCTTGCAGGAGCAGGCAAGTGTCAGGACAGCCAGTGCAGCGATAAAAACTTTCCTTATCATAGTTCTATAGTAAATCTGTCATTGTCTTTCCAAATAGGGAATTTCTCCCTGTAGTCCGTCAGGGCAGCCCGGTCAATCTCGGCTTCGACGAAGCTGCGGCCATCGATTTCCATCACGCGTCCTAGCGGCGCACCGCCGAAATCCCAAACGTTCGAGCGGCCGTCGTAGTCACACTCAGGATCGCTGCCGACACGGTTGCAGAAGGCCACGTAGCACATATTCTCTATGGCGCGGGAGCTGGCCATCATAGTGGCATAGACCGAGCGGGATGCCGGCCACGAAGCCACATTCAGCAAAAGGTCGTAGGCATTGCCTTCATTGCGCAGCCATACGGGGAAGCGGAGGTCGTAGCACACCGACAGGCCGATGTTCCAGCCCCGGTAGTCAACCACAGTCTTGCTGCGGCCGCAGCTTATCACCTTGTCCTCGCCAGAGAATGAGAAAGCGTGCCTTTTGTCGTACTGGAACACTTCGCCCTTTTCGGTGACGAAATAAAGCCTGTTGAAGGCCTTGCCGCCGTCCTTGACGAGGATGGAGCCAGCCACGGCACAACCGGCGCGGGAAGCAGCGTCAAGCATAGCGCAGAGCGTGGGGCCGCCGCAAGGCTCTGCGTAATCGAGGTTGAACGTAAATGCCGTATTGAAGAACTCCGGGAAAACCAGAAGGTCAGGAGCGCCGCGCTCAGCAACATAGATGTCTACAGCACGGCTGAAAGACTCCCGGTTGCCGTCAGGGTCTTCCCAGCACGAATCCAGTTGGCATAAAGCAAGCTTCATAGCGATGATGTCGCCGCTAATGTACAAAAAAAAGACGGCTTCAAGAGCCGTCTTTTAAGCATCAGACAGAAAAAAATTACTTCTTAGCGAAAAATTCTTTAGCCTTGTCTATCGGAACGAGATCCTCGTCAAAAGCATAAGCACCTGTGCGCTCTGATTTGACCATGCGGATGCACTTCACTACATTTTTCTGGGTTTTGTCACCGCGGAAACCTGCAACTGCTTTCTTTGCCATAATTCTAGGATTTTAACAATTATTTAATCTCGCGATGGAGGGTTACCTTCCTCAGATAAGGATTGTATTTCTTGCGCTCCAGACGCTCTGTCGTGTTCTTTTTGTTCTTGGTGGTTACGTATCTTGAGATACCCGGAACACCGCTTTCTTTCTGCTCGGTGCATTCCAGAATAACCTGTACCCTGTTACCTTTCTTTGCCATGGCCTGTGAATTTTAAACGATGTCGATTAAACCTTTTTCCTGTGAACGCTTAAGGGTTGCGGCGAGACCGTTCTTGTAGATAGTCTTCATACCGTTGCAAGACACCTTAAGAGTGATGAACCTCTTCTCCTCCTCTGACCAGAATTTCTTAGTCTTCAGGTTGGGGGCGAATTCGCGTTTTACACGCCTTCTTGAATGGGAAACGTGGTTTCCAATCATTCTGGTCTTTCCTGTAACTTGACAAACTCGTGACATAGTATACTGATTTTTATATATTTCTGCTTTTGGGGGCTGCAAATATCAAAAATTAATTTTTAATAAGCAAATTATTTTGCTTTTAAAACAATCTTTAACAACCTGTTCCATCTTATATTCCTCGGGAAGGACTTGTTATGGTCCGTAGAGAGCCAGATCACAGAGGGTTTGCCCACGATGTGAGTCTCCGGAACGAAGCCCCAGTAACGGGAATCAAGAGAGTTGTGACGGTTGTCGCCCATCATAAAATAATAATCATACTTGAAGGTGTAGCTGTCTGCAGGAGTTCCGTTGATGTAGAACTTTCCGTCCTTCTCCACAAGGTCGTTGTCCTCATAGACGTCGATGATGCGGCGGTAGAGAGCTATGTTGTCCTCGTCGAGGGTCACGGTCGCGCCCTTCTTCGGGATCCAGAGGGGACCGTACTCATCCCTCGTCCAGCCTGTTTCGGTGAAGGGGAAGAGCATCAGCATCTCCTGGCTGCCGCTCTGGTATTCAGTCTCGATGTTCGCAGTCACTGAGACTACGTTCTTGAGAGACTTGACCTTTTCGAGCGCCTCAGCAGTGAGGAACAGCGAAGGATAGCCGGGCATCGTCTGGTTGAACCACGACTCCGCTGCGTTCACTCCGATGTCCGAAAGCACTTTGGGATTGATGGAAGATCCGTCGGTGACGACTGCGTAGCTGTACTGGATACCTTTGAAATCCTTCTGCTTGAGACCGTTCACGTAGACTTCTCCGTCGATGACCCGCAGGCTGTCTCCGGCCACTGCCACGCAGCGTTTCACATAATGGTCGGTCTTGTCGGCCGGGCGGGAGATCAGCGGACCGTAAGTCCTTTCGGTGTACTCCTTGCCGTTGAAACGCACGTGAGTGTAGTAATCATCGGCCGGAAGCCTTGACAGCACCGTGTCGCCGTGAGGAAAATTGAAGACTACATAGTCGTCGCGCTGCACTCCCGAGAAGCCCTTCAGCCTGCGGTACTTAACCTTTATGCCTTCGACATAGCAGGGTTTAAGGCTGCCGGGGAAGACATTATGCATAAAAGGCATCGAAACGGGATGCTCGGGAACTCTCGGCCCGTAGCTGAGCTTGTCCACGAACAGGAAGTCTCCGGTCATAAGGCTCGATTCCATCGAAGACGAAGGAATCTTGAACGACTGGAAGAAGAAGATGTTGATGAACGTCACCAGAATCACGGCGAAGATGATGTCGTCGAGCCAGTCGTTCCACGCACTGCGCTTCTGGCCTTCTTTATAACGTTTCTTCCAGAAGTTCCAGCGGACCTTCTTGGTGATGAAGATGTCAAAGATCACTCCCAGGCCGAGCAGCCACCAATAGTTGCCCAACCAGACTACCCATAGAACATAGAGTACGGCCCATATACCGAACCGTACCCATTTGTTCTTCAAGTATGATTGTTTTTCAGCCAAGTTTATTCCTTAACTGAATTTACAATTGCTTCGAATGCTTTAGGATCATTCATAGCCAGGTCGGCGAGGACCTTGCGGTTGAGACCGACGTTCTGTGCGTTGAGCTTACCCATAAACTGAGAGTAAGTCATTCCGTGCTGACGTGCAGCAGCGTTGATACGGGTGATCCACAGGGCGCGGAAGTTGCGCTTTTTGGTTTTGCGGTCACGGTATGCGTAGGTAAGACCTTTTTCGTATGTGTTCTTTGCAACGGTCCATACATTCCTTCTTGACAGGAAATTACCGCGGGTCTCTTTCAGGACTTTCTTACGGCGTGCTCTTGAAGCAACCGAATTTACACTTCTAGGCATAATTTTGCGTTTTTGAATGTCAGCGCCGGACCAGTTCCGGACTTGTCAGCTGTCCACTCGGTTAATAATAATGATTTACTTGACCAGCAGAGTTCTGATTCTCTTGTTGTCTGCAGGGGTTACGATGGCGATGTGGCCGAGGTTCCTTTTCTGCTTGTTGGTCTTCTTGGTGAGAATGTGGCTGTGATAAGCGTGTCTTCTCTTGATTTTACCGGATCCGGTGAGCGTGAAACGCTTCTTTGAACCGGAATTCGTTTTCATTTTAGGCATTTTCGATAGTTTTTATTTGTTTGTCGTAATGTTTACTTTTTTGAGGAAGGACCGATCATCATAATCATCCTCTTGCCTTCGAGCTTCGGCAACTGCTCCACCTTGCCGTAATCTTCAAGTTCGATCGCGAACCTGAGCAGGAGCTTCTCGCCCTGCTCCGAGAAGAGGATCGAACGGCCGCGGAAGAACACGTAAGCTTTCACCTTGCTGCCTTCCTTGAGGAAGTTGATGGCGTGCTTCAGCTTGAACTGGAAGTCGTGCTCATCGGTCTGCGGACCGAACCTGATCTCTTTGATCACGACCTTGGATGCATTAGCCTTCTGCATCTTGGCCTTTTTGCGCTGCTGATACTGGAACTTCTGATAATCAATGATCTTACATACTGGCGGATCAGAATTGGGGGCTATTTCGACCAAGTCCAACTCCTGCGCTTCAGCCATAGCAAGAGCTTCCCTCAACGGGTAAATCCCCTGCTCTACGTTGTCTCCCACGACGCGCACCTGCTGTGCGGTGATTTCTTCGTTGATGCGATTCCTGTCCTCGTTCTTGTTGGTTCTCTGAGGGTTGGAATTCTTTTTCTGTGGTGTGGGTTTGGGCCGCGGCGGCCGGTAATTAGAAGTTGCTATTTTGGTATCCTCCTGTTAATTAAGTTGTTGGTTAATCTCGTCCTTTATCAGTTTCACAAAATCTTCAATTTTCATAGTACCGACGTTCACTCCACCCTGCTTGCGTACTGACACTGTACCTGCTTCGGCTTCCTTCTCGCCGACTATCAGCAGATACGGTATCCTCTTCAGTTCATTTTCACGTATCTTCTTGCCAATGGTCTCGTTACGGTCGTCTACGGAGGCGCGAATATCGGAATTATTAAACAATTCGCAAACTTTTTTTGCAAAATCGTTGTACTTCTCACTCAGTGACATAACTACCACTTGGTCAGGAGCCAGCCACAGAGGAAGCTTGCCGGCGGTGTGCTCGAGGAGCACAGCCACGAAACGTTCCATAGAGCCGAACGGGGCGCGGTGGATCATTACGGGACGGCTGCGCTTGTCGTCTTTGTCGATATATTCGAGTTCGAAACGCTCCGGGAGGTTGTAGTCCACCTGGATGGTGCCGAGCTGCCACTTGCGGCCAAGGGCGTCTTTCACCATAAAGTCGAGCTTCGGACCATAGAACGCAGCCTCTCCTGTCTTCACGGTGGTGTTCAGGCCTTTTTCAGCAGCCGCCTCGATGATGGCGCTTTCGGCCTTGGCCCAGTTCTCGTCAGTACCTATATATTTCTCCTTGTCTTCCGGGTCGCGGAGAGAAACCTGTGCTTCATACTCCTTGAAGTCCAAAGTCTTGAAGACATAGAGGATGATGTCGATAACCTTGCAGAACTCTTCCTTGATCTGGTCGGGACGGCAGAAGAGGTGGGCGTCATCCTGAGTGAATCCGCGCACGCGTGTCAGTCCGTGCAGCTCACCGCTCTGCTCATATCTGTACACTGTGCCGAACTCGGCGAAGCGCAGAGGCAGGTCCCTGTATGAACGGGGCTTGCTGCGGTAGATCTCGCAGTGGTGAGGGCAGTTCATCGGTTTGAGCAGATACTCTTCCCCTTCCTGCGGAGTAGTGATGGGGCGGAACGAATCGGCGCCGTAGTGAGCCCAGTGACCTGAAGTCACGTAGAGTTCCTTGCTTCCTATGTGCGGAGTGATGACCGGCAGATAGCCGTATCTCTTCTGCACCTTCTTGAGGAATTCCTGCAGACGGTCGCGCAGGTCGGCGCCTTTCGGCAGCCAGAGAGGCAGACCCTGTCCCACCCTGTTGGAGAAGGTGAAGAGCTCGAGCTCCTTGCCGAGCTTGCGGTGGTCGCGCTTCTTGGCCTCTTCGAGGAGCACGAGGTATTCGTCGAGCATACTCTTCTTGGGGAAGGTTATGCCGTAGATGCGGGTCAGCATCTTGTTATGCTCGTCGCCGCGCCAGTAGGCACCGGCGATGGAAGTCAGTTTGATGGCCTTGATGACAGATGTGTCGCGAAGGTGAGGACCGCGGCAAAGGTCGGTGAACGAACCGTTGGTGTAGAAACTGATGTGGCCGTCCTCAAGGCCTTCGATGAGCTCGCATTTGTACTGGTCGCCCTTCTCGGTGAAGGTCTTCATAGCCTCGGCCTTGGGAACGTCCTTGCGCACGAAGTGCTGGCCCTGGCGGGCGAATTCGGTCATCTTGTCCTCGATGGCCTTCAGGTCGGCGTCGGTGATCTGCTTGTCTCCGAGGTCTACGTCATAGTAGAAACCGTTGTCGATGGCGGGGCCGATACCGAACTTGATGCCGGGATAAAGAGTTTCCAGAGCCTCTGCCATAAGGTGTGAAGAAGAGTGCCAGAAAACCTTCTTGGCCTCCTCGTCCTCCCATTTGTGGAGCTTGAGGGTTGCATCCTCAGTTATGGGGCGTTCCAGGTCCGTCACCACACCGTTGACCGTTGCGGCCAGGACATCCGAAGCGAGCCTCGGGCTGATGGACATTGCTATTTCATAGGCGCTGATACCGCTTTCGTATTCGCGTACGCTACCGTCCGGAAAAGTGATCTTTATCATAATCTGTCTGTTGATATGTTCATTATAAGGCAGGCAAAGATATACAATTTTTTGGTATTTTTGTATTAAGGTATAGACATCAATCATGCACATAGGCATAGCGGGAAATATCGGCAGCGGAAAGTCCACCCTGACAAGGATGCTGGCAGAGCATTACGGCTGGACCCCCCAGTACGAATCTGTCACCTACAACCCTTATCTCGAGGACTATTACAAGGACATCCGGCGCTGGAGCTTCAACCTCGAAATCTACTTCCTCGCCCAGCGTTTCAAGGACCTCGTCGAGATAGGCAATTCCGACAAGGTAATCATCCAGGACCGCACTCTTATGGAAGGAGTCTACATCTTCGTCAAGAACAACCTCAGGCTCGGCAACATCTCGCAGCGGGACTACGACACCTATATGACCCTTTTCAACACGATGATATCGACGGTGAAGCTGCCTGACCTGCTGATTTACCTCCGCTCGTCGGTGGCAAGCCTTGTGGCCAAGATTCAGAAACGCGGCAGGGAATACGAGCAGGGAATGAGTCTGGAATACCTGGGCGGCCTGAACGACAGCTATGAGGAATGGATTGCCTCCTACCCCGGCAAGGTCATCACCATCGACGCCGACAATCTGGATTTCGAGAACAAACCCGAAGACTTCCGGTACATCACCGACCGCATCGACGCCCTTTTGTTCGGCCTCTTTTAGTTTTTTGTATATTTGTGGACTAATACTTCGCCGTTATGGAACTGTCAGTTGTCATATCTCTTTTCAACGAACGCGAATCTCTCAAGGAACTCGTTTCCTGGATTCACGAAGCCCTCGCCGGCAAGGTGTCCGACTATGAGATAATAATGGTGGACGACGGCAGCAGCGACGGCTCTTGGGACGTCATCCAGGAAATGGCCGCAAGCGACAAGACCATCCACGGCATCCGCTTCCGCCGCAACTACGGCAAATCCGCAGCCCTTTACTGCGGCTTCGAGGCTGCGCAGGGCGACATCGTGGTCACTATGGATGCCGACCTGCAGGACGACCCCACCGAGATTCCGGAGATGATGCGGATGATCAACGAGGACGGTTACGACCTCGTGTCAGGCTGGAAGAAGATACGCCACGACAACAAGCTGACGAAGAACCTGCCGTCGAAGCTCTACAACGCCACTGCCCGCAGGGTCACCGGCATAAAGCTGCACGATATGAACTGCGGCCTGAAGGCCTACCGCAAGGAAGTGGTCAAGAACATTGAAGTCTACGGCGAGATGCACCGCTTCATCCCCTACCTCGCCAAGGAAGCCGGCTTCGGAAAGATAGGAGAAAAAGTCGTACATCACCGCAAGCGCAAATACGGCAAGAGCAAATTCGGCCTGAGCCGCTTCGTCAACGGATTCCTGGACCTTATGACAATATGGTTCCTGCAGGTGTTCGGCCGCAAGCCTATGCACCTTTTCGGACTGATGGGCACCATCACCTTCCTCATCGGTATAGTGATAACCCTGTGGCTGATCATCAAGAAGCTCGTGCTCCAGAGCCACGGACAGGTGTTCCGCGCCGTCACCGACCAGCCGCTGTTCTACCTCGCCCTTCTGGCGGTAGTCATAGGCACGCTGCTGTTCCTCACCGGATTCATCGGCGAGCTGATAAGCCGCAACAGCAGCAACCGCAACAGCTACAACATAAAAGAGAGATTCTGACGGCTATTTAGCCATCAGCTGCTTGCACGCATCGCAGATAGCCTCGCTCATCGTGGGATGAGGGAAGACGGTGTGCGACAGAGTGTCGGCGGTGACGCCGCTGTCAAGCGCGAGCACCAGGCCGCCGATCATTTCGCTCACGTTCGCGCCGACCAGATGGACTCCGAGCAGTTTGCCGCTGTCGGCCTCGCATATAACCTTCACGAAGCCGTCCTTCTCACCGGCCGCCACAGCCTTTCCGTTGGCTGCGAACTGGCATTTGCCGACGCGGTAATCGATGCCTCTGGCAACGACCTCACGCTCACGCAGGCCTGCTGAAGCCACTTCGGGGCTGATGTAGGTGCAGGCGGGTATGGTGTCGTAGTTCACGGGTTTGTGCTCGTGGCCGGCTATGCCTTCCACGCAAGCCACCGCCTCTGCGCTGGCAACGTGTGCGAGCGCCGGTGTCGAAATGACATCACCGATGGCATAGATACCTTCGACATTGGTCCTGTATGACGAGTCGACGACGATCTTGCTGCGGTTCATCTCCACGCCAAGCTGCTCCAAGCCGAGGAATTCAGTGTTCGGAACCACTCCGACGGCTGAAAGCACCACCTCGGCCTCGATGCGCTCCTCCCCTTTCTTCGTCTTGACGGTGAGGACGCAGCTGTCGCCCTTGGCGACCGACTGGACTGCAGATGAAGTCATAACCTTGACGCCCATCTTGCGCAGGCTGCGGCCTACCTGGGCGCACACGTCGTCGTCTTCGAGCGGAAGCACCCTGTCCATAAATTCAATCAGGGTCACCTCAACTCCCAGGCAACGGTAGAAATATGCGAACTCGGTACCCACGGCGCCCGAGCCGATGACAGCCATCGACTTGGGGATGAAAGGCGGCATAAGGGCCTGCCTTGAACACCAAATCTTCTCGCCGTCCACCGGGGCGAACGGGAGGCTGGTGGGCCTTGCGCCGGTGGCAATGATGATATGCTCTGCCTGCAGCACGCTGACGGAGCCGTCCGCTGCAGTAACCTCAACCCGCTTGTCGGGGAGGATACGGCCGCTTCCCGCCACAAGCTGAACGCCTGCCTTGTTGAAAAGGAAGTCGATGCCGCGGCTCATATTGGCGGCCACCTCGCGGCTGCGCTCGAAAATGCGTTCAACGTCGGGCTCGATGTTTTCAGCCGAAAAGCCGTAGGCTGCGCCTTCGCGGCCGTGGCCCATCACCTGCACGCTCTTGAGCAGGGCCTTGGTGGGGATGCAGCCCCAGTTGAGGCATACGCCGCCGAGCGACGCGCTCTCGACTACAGTGACTGAAAAACCGGCTTTTGCAGCTTCCAGCGCTGCCACGTAACCGCCCGGGCCGGAGCCGATGACGATAAGATTATTCTGCGGCTTGTTCTCTGCCATGGCAATTCTTGTATTTCTTTCCGCTTCCGCAAGGGCAAGGGTCGTTGCGGCCCACTTTCTTGGCCACCCTTATGGGAGCGTTGCTCTTAGGTTCAGAGCTATGGTTCAGCAGGTCGGGACGGCCAGCCTGCATACGGCTCATATCGGTCTTGCGTTCGTGAGCTTCGGTAGCCACTTCCTCGGGCGACTGCATATCGTTCTTCAGGAAGATTGAAGCTCTCAGCAGGAAGGTCAGCACATCTTTATAGATGCCTTCGAGAGACTTGATGAAGAGGTCGAAACTTTCTGTCTTGTAGACGAGCTTCGGGTCTTTCTGCTCGTATGAAGCGTTCTGCACTGACTGCTTGAGGTCATCCATATCGCGCAGGTGGATCTTCCAGTATTCGTCGATCACCCTCAGGGTGACGGTCTTCGAGATGGCGCGGTTCAGCTCCTTGCCTTTGCTTTCGTAGGCCTTGCGCAGGTCCACGAGCACGCTCATCACCTTGCGTCCGTCCGTGATGGGAATTGCGATGTTCTGGTAGAACATACGTTTCTTCTCATAGACGTAATTGATGATGGGCCAGGCCTGAGCAACGATGGTCTCGTTGCGGCGCTTCTGGGTGTCGATGATGGTCTCTTTCAGCTTGTCTGAAATCTCAGCCGGCTTGGCCTTGTCGTAGAATGCCTCGTCGAAGCCTGGCTCGATGGAGAGGGTCTCCATCAGCACTTCGCAGAAGCCTTCATAGTCGAGTTCGCGGTTCTTGTCGACGAAAATGTCGCAGTAGTCGCTGGCCATATTCATCACGTCCACGTCGATACGCTCTCCGGTGAGGGCGCTGCGGCGTTTGCTGTATACCACCTCGCGCTGCGAGTTCATCACGTCGTCGTATTCCACGAGGTTCTTACGTATACCGAAGTTGTTCTCCTCGACCTTCTTCTGGGCCCTTTCGATAGATTTCGAAAGCATCGAGTTCTGGAGGGCTTCACCTTCGGTAAGACCCATCTTGTCGACTACTCCTGCTATCTTCTCGGAGCCGAAGAGACGCATCAGGTTGTCTTCGAGGGATACGTAGAAAATTGAAGAACCCGGGTCCCCCTGACGTCCGGCACGACCGCGAAGCTGGCGGTCGACACGGCGGCTGTCGTGGCGCTCGGTGCCGATGATGGCCAGGCCTCCGGCCGCCTTTACGTCGGGATCGAGCTTGATGTCGGTACCACGGCCGGCCATATTGGTGGCGATGGTCACGGTGCCAGCCTTACCGGCCTGGGCGACGATTTCGGCCTCACGTGCGTGCTGCTTGGCGTTCAGCACCTGATGCTTGATTCCGCGCATCTTCAGCATCCTGCTGAGGAGTTCGGATATCTCGACTGAAGTCGTACCCACGAGCACCGGCCTTCCCTGGGCCACGAGCTCCTGGATCTTCGCTATCACTGCGTTGTATTTCTCTTTCTTGGTGCGATAGATAAGGTCGTCCTCATCTTTGCGGATCACGGGACGGTTGGTGGGGATGACCACTACGTCGAGTTTGTAGATCTCCCAGAACTCGCCTGCTTCCGTCTCTGCGGTACCGGTCATACCGGCCAGCTTGTGATACATACGGAAGTAGTTCTGGAGAGTAATGGTCGCAAAGGTCTGGGTCGCAGCCTCTACCTTCACCATTTCCTTGGCCTCCACGGCCTGGTGCAGACCGTCGCTCCAGCGGCGGCCCTCCATAATACGGCCGGTCTGCTCGTCGACGATCTTGACCTTGCCGTCGATGATGACGTAGTCTACGTCGCGCTCGAACATCGCGTAGGCTTTCAGCAGCTGGTCTACAGTGTGCATACGCTCGGCCTTGAGGGAGTAGTTGGCGTAGAGTTCGTCTTTCTTCACCCTCTTGCTCTCAGCGTCAAGGTTTGCGTCGTGCTCGATCTTTGACACTTCATCTGCCAGCTGGGGCATCAGGAAGAACTCGGCGTCGCCGACGGCCTTGGCCAGTTCCTCGTTACCGTTGTCGGTAAGCTCGACGGTGCGCTGCTGCTCGTCGACCACGAAATAGAGGTCGTTGGTGATGACTCTCTGCTCAATGTCTTTCTCTGTGAAAGCAGCCCTGATGAGCTTGGCCTGCGCATCCTGGAGGATGGTCTTGATGCCTGGCTCGCTAAGGTATTTGATCAGGGGCTGGTACTTGGGCAGACCTTTGAAGGCCTTGAGCAGCATTATCTCGCCTTCATCTTTTATCTTGCCTGCGGAGATGAGCTTGCGGGCCTCGTTGAGGAAGCGGTTGACCACCTCGCGCTGGGCCTTGTAGAGCCTTTCCACATAGGGCTTGTATTCGATGTAGGCCTCGTCGCCGCTGCGCTGCACGGGACCTGATATGATCAGAGGGGTACGGGCGTCGTCGATCAGCACGGAGTCGACCTCATCGACGATGGCGTAGTGGTGCTTGCGCTGCACAAGGTCGTTGGGGTTGATGGCCATATTGTCCCTCAGGTAGTCGAAACCGAATTCGTTGTTGGTACCGAAGGTGATGTCGCAGCGGTAGGCTTTCTTGCGGGCCTCGGTGTTGGGCTCGTGCATATCGATGCAGTCTACGCTCAGCCCGTGGAATTCGTAGAGCGGTCCCATCCACTCGGAGTCACGTTTGGCCAGGTAGTCGTTGACGGTCACTACGTGGACGCCTTTGCGGCCCATCGCGTTCAGGAATACGGGCAGGGTGGCCACGAGGGTCTTACCTTCACCGGTCGCCATCTCTGCGATCTTGCCCTGATGCAGGACGATGCCGCCGATGAGCTGCACGTCGTAGTGGACCATATCCCATTTGATCATATTGCCGCCGGCCATCCAGCTGTTCTTCCAGACAGCGTAATCACCCTCGACCGACACGAAATCCTTGGTCGTGCTGAGGTCGCGGTCGAAATCGGTGGCGAGAACCTTTATGGTGTCTTTCTCCTTGAAACGGCGCGCGGTGGACTTCATAATGGCGAAGGCCTTGGGAAGGGCGTCGTCGAGCGCCTTCTCAATCTCCACGTCGATTTTCTTCACCAGTTCGTCCAGCCTGGTAGCCAGGTCTTCCTTGGTGCGGACGTCGATCTCCACGTCGTCGAGCTGCTGCCTGATCTGGGCTGCCTCCTCTTCTTCCTTGGCAGTCCTGGCGGCAATCTGCTCCCTGAGGGCGGCGCTTTCGGCGCGCAGTGCGTCGTCATCCAGTGTGTCTATCCTTTTATATTCGTCGAGAATCTTGTTCAGAATGGGGGTGATAGCCTTCACATCCCTTTCTGCCTTGGAACCGAATAGTTTCTTAAGAATGTTCATATTGTTTTATGGTAATTATAATCACGCAAAGTTAATCGTTTTTTACAAGCCAAAGAAATAAAGTGCATATCCCGCAAGCGCCGCCACGACGCAGTTTATAAGTTTGGCATTGACAAAGGCAGCCTTGTTGTCAGCCAGGAGCGGCAGTGCGCTGTGCCCGTCCTGGCAGATGCTGTTGGCAAGCAGCACCGAGAAAGGCACCATCCCGCCGGCGAACAGGGTCACGAACACCAGATGGGGGCCTGAGTCAGGTATGATGCCGACCAGCACGGCCAGCAGTATGACAAGGGCCAGATTTTCGTTTATCCACGACTCGATGTCGACGTATTGCATCCCCACGCGTATGATGAGCAGGGCGCCGAAGGTCCACAGGAATATCGACAGGGCGTGCTCCTTTATGACGTGGTGCCACAGGTGCTCTTTGAGGAAATGACGGTCGAAAAGGCTGCGGAAGTTATGGTGATGGCCTTCCATATCGCTCTCGTGCAGGCTGTAGGACTGTTCGCAGGCAGCCTTGCCGCCCTTCGACGGCAGCAGGTCCACCAGCAGTCCGACTGCCAGGGCGATGATGAAGAGCACCCCGAAAAGCAGCAGGGCCTTGCCGGGGAACATAGCCAGCATAACGAAGGCCTCGTCGCCGCTGGAAGCTATCATCATAGCCACAAGGGCTCCGAAGGTCAGCATCCGGTGGGAATACAGCGACACTGCGGCGAATCCGCCGACACAGCCGGGGATAAGCCCCATCACGGCGCCGAAAAGCACCCTGGTGAAGCGATTGCCGTTAAGCCGGGTAAAGAAACTGCCGTGGGAAGCGACGTTGACGAGCTCAATCAGGAACATCATCAGGACCACCAGGGCGGTGATCAGGATGCTTTCGCGCAGCACGTCTGCGAGTATGTGGATCATATCTTGCCCAGGTACTTATCTATCAGCTCCTCTGCTGCGGAGAACGATTCCAGCTGACCGTCGAGCACGGCTTTTTCGTAGTCGGGCATCAGCCGCTCCACACGCGGGTTTTCGTAGAACATATTCTTGAGGGTCTCGTTGATGCTCTCGTACATCCAGTAGCGGGCCTGTTCCCTGCGATGGCGCTCGTAGTAGCCGTTCTCCCAGACAAGTTTGAAATAGTCCTCTATCTTGGCCAGGATCTCGTCCAGGCCGGTCATATCTACCGCAGAAGATGTCAGGGCGGTGGGCACCCAGCCGGACTCCGTCGGAGGGAAGAGATGCAGTGCGTTGGCGTATAGGGCCCTGGCCAGATTGGCCTTGTCGACGTTGGCCCCGTCGGCCTTGGTGATGGCGATGAGGTCGGACATCTCCATAATGCCGCGTTTGATGCCCTGCAGGTCGTCACCGGCGCCGGAGAGCATAAGCAGCAGGAAGAAATCGCTCATAGAATGGACGGCCGTCTCGCTCTGCCCCACTCCTACCGTTTCGATGAATATCACGTCATAGCCTGCAGCCTCGCACAGAAGTATGGTCTCGCGGGTCTTGCGGGCCACTCCGCCGAGGGAGCCTTCGCTCGGGCTGGGGCGGATGAAGGCGTGAGGGTCGTGTACCAGAGTCTCCATACGGGTCTTGTCGCCGAGGATGGAACCTTTGGTCTTCTCGCTGGAAGGGTCGATGGCCAGCACTGCGAGGTTGTGTCCGCGGCTTGTTATGTGCGAGCCGAAAGCCTCGATGAATGTGCTCTTGCCGACTCCCGGCACGCCTGTGATGCCGATGCGCATAGTGCGTTTCTCGGATGATATCTTCTGGCAGCGTTGTATGATCTGAGACGCTACGGCCCTGTGCGACGGAAGGGTGCTCTCCACCAGGGTGATGGCCTGGCTCAGCAGCACGCGGTCGCAGCGCAGGATGCCGTCCATATATTCATCAACCGACTTGATGGCCGGTTTCTTCTTGATATTGAGATATGGGTTGATTATAGGCGGCTGCTTGACTCCGTCATTGACATTGAGTGCGGAATCACGGTTGTCGTAATCCCCGAAGAAGTCTCCTTGCTTGTTCAAATCCATTATATGATTACTTGACGATGTTAGCTGTAACGAAGAAATTGACCTGAGGCTTGCTGACAGAATTGGTGATGAGAGTCAGCACGTTGATGGTCTCGCCGTCCCCTTTCGAAGCGTCGAACGAGAAATCGACTGTCGCGCTGCCGCCGGGCTTGACGCTTACGGGCATCTTGGTCAGGATCTTGGTGTTCTCGCCGTCGACGTCGATCTTGTGGACGGTAAGTTCTGTCTTGCCGGTGTTCATCACTTTGAAATTCTTGCGCAGGACAGTGCCCTTGCTGACTTCCTTCAGTTCGTTGTAGGTACTCTCAAGCTTGGCTACGGGCGCATTGTCCATCTGGCGTTTGGTCATATTGTCGAAATCGTCGTTGATGGTGGTATTGAGCGTAACGCCGCCGTTCTGACGCGTGCCGTCGGTCACGAAACTGACTTTGTAGCTGGTCTTGCCCCAGTTCTTCGGACCGTTGGCCGTATTGACGAGGTACTTGACCCTGGCGACGGTCCTGGCAGGAATGGGATTGGGAGATACTGTGACGCTGACAGCTTCGTCGGCTGCCACTGTCACTTTCACGGGCTTGTCGCTCATATTGGCAAGCTCGCCTTCCTCGCTCTTGCGGCGGCCCTGGGCTATGTAGCCCATATCGACGGTCCTGGAACGCAGGGCCACGGGACCCATCTTCTGGGTGTAGAGCTCTTCGAGGGATTTCTTGCGCTCGTGGACTACGCCCTTTATCTTGAGCACGACGGGCCTGTTGACTCCGGAGACATAGACAGTGATGGTCTTGTTGAAGGGATAAGGACCCTGGTCGTTGGAGTAGGTCACCTCGATGGAAGTAGACTTGCCCGGCTCGATGGGTTTCTTGTCATAATCCGGCACTGTGCAGCCGCAGCTCGAAACGACGTTGTGGATCACGATCGGGCTGTTGCTGATATTTGTCATCACGAACTTGCAGGACAGGGGGCCGTCGGACAGCAGCACGTCGCCGAAGTCGTAGCTCTTGGTGTCGAAGCTGACGACTTTATCTTCGGGCTGGGCTTGCTTCTCTGACTGGGCATAAGCAGTCGCAGTCACTGACAAGATGGCGGCCAGAAGCAATATCGCACACTTTTTCATAGTTCCTTTATTTTCTACAAAGATACGTCTAAATCAAAAATTATGCTATATTTGTGTCGCAATAACAATTAAATCAAATCAAGATGGCTTACAAAATTTCAGAAGACTGTGCAGCATGCGGCACGTGTATAGACGAGTGCGCAGTAGGTGCAATTTCAGAAGGCGACATCTACATGATCGATCCCGATCTGTGCGTAGAGTGCGGTTCTTGCGCAGCAGTTTGTCCTATGGGTGCTATTTCAAAGGAAGACTAAGATTAATACCCATTATACCAACAGAAAGACCGGCCTCCCAGCCGGTCTTTTTTGTTACTGCCATCTCTTCCTCAGCACATCCGGCAGATCCTGCTCCAGCAGGTATTCATACCAGAAGCGGTAGTCCTGCAGGTTGCTCTGATTGCTCTGGTAGCCGCGGTAGCCGTGCATACCCTGAGGATAGATCATCAGCTCGAAGTCCTTGCCCAGCTGCTGCAGCTTGTCGATGATCTGCAGGCCGTTCTGGAAATGGACGTTGTCGTCGCCGGTGCCGTGGGTATACCTCAGCATATTGGTCTTGTCTCCCCTGTAGGCGCCCATCCTGTCGAACACCGCAGCCTGGGCGTAGCCCGAAGGATTGTCCTGCGGAGTGTCCATATACCTTTCAGTATAATGCGTGTCATAGAGTTTCCAGTCGGCCACTGCGCCACCGGCTATGGCATACTGGAAATACTCGTTGGCCGCCGTGCAGCAGAGCAGCGACATAGTGCCGCCGTATGAGAAACCCTCGATGCCCACTTTCTGGGAATTGACGAAGGGATATTTTCGGAAATAGCTGATGCCGTCGATGAAATCCTGCAGTTCCAGGACGCTCAGGCGGCGGTACACCTGGTTCATTCCGGCTTTGCCGAGGTGTCCTGCGGAGCGGGTGTCAAGCACCACCTGGATCACTCCGTGGTATGCCCACCACTGGTTGTTGAAGCTCACGCCCTTCCAGCTGTCGAGAACCTGGGGATTGTCGGGACCGCCGTAGATATTGACTTTGACCGGATATTTCACCCTTCCGGAGCGGTCCATATCTATCGGCCAGATTACGGTCGCGGGAAGGTCTATGCCGTCGCGGGTGGTAATGTAGACGAGTTCGGGCACAGCTATCTCGAACTTGTCGAAGTCAGGGCCCTTGCTGTCGAAGAGCACATCCATTTTCATCCGCCTCAGGCTGCCGTCCCTCGGGATGTTGAACACCACTTCCTTCGTGGGGGTCGACAGGTTCGACATACTGGCGTATATCTTCGTGCCTCCCTCTTCCTCGACGCGCACCGAGGCGAAGTTGTAGCCGCCGCTGCTGATGCGCTCCACCTTGTTGTTCGACAGGGTGATGCGGTAGATGTCGTTGCGTACCGTAGACTCGCGCTTCGCGGTGTAGTACAGATACCTCCTGTCGACCCTGAGCAGACGGATGCCCCAGTTCTCGCCGCCGTCGGTGATGCGCTTGTATATCTTGCCGTCATAGCTCAGGAAATAAATCTGCTGCCAGAGGTTGGTGTCCCTGACGATATACATACCCTTGTCGGTGAAGAGCATCTGCTCCATCCAGTCGATCCAGGTCGCCTGCTGCTCGGAGTATACCTGATACTTGTTACCGTAGACGGGATCGACGCTGTACATACGCAGATTGTCCTGGCTGCGGTCCATCCACGACACCATAAAGCGGGTTCCCTCGGGATTCCAGAACGGAATGCCGAAATACTGGTCCTTGCTGCTGTCGAAATCAGCCCACACTGTCTCGCCGCCGCGTACGCTCACGAAGCCGATCTTCACTTCGGGATTGGGATCGCCGGCCTTGGGGTAGCGGGTCTCGTTGATGCTTCCGTGCTGCCCTTCGGAATTGTAGATGGGGAACATCGGAACCTTGGTGTTGTCGAAGCGGTAGAAGGCCAGTATCTTGCTGTCAGGAGACCACCAGAAAGCCTTGTACCTCGACGCCCTGCCGAAAATCTCCTCGTAATAAACCCAGGAGGCGTAGCCGTTCAGGATTACATCGGAGCCGTCGCTAGTGTGCTGGACAATCTCCCTCGTGTTGACGTCGATGGAATAGAGGTTGTTGCCAAGCGTATACGCTATCTTGGAGTAGTCAGGAGAGTAAGTCGGATTGACCCAGCCTTCGACGAGTTGCGGCATCTCGACCAAAGAAGGGCTTGAAGCCAGGGCCGCTGCCGGTCTGGTGCGGATGATGCCTGCGGGGATACGGGTGGCGATCTGCTCGTCCGTCAGGCGGATTTTCTGCTGGGCGTTGGATTCGAAGGCAGTGGACAGCACTGCCAGCAAGACTGCTATGATTATGGATTTTCTCATTGCGTGATGAAATTATTCTTGAAATTGACGAGGTATACTTTTTCAGTGGCCCTGGTGACGGCTGTATACAGCCATTTGAGGTCTTCCAGCTCAATGTCGTCCCTCCAGAAGGGATTGTCGATGAAGACGCATTTCCACTGGCCGCCCTGGGACTTGTGGCAGGTTACCGCAGAGGCGTACTTGATCTGCAGGGCGTTGAAATAAGGGTCTTCCCTGACAGCCTCGAAGCGTTTCTTCTTGGTCTTGACATCGGCATAGTCGGCGAGGACCCCTTCGAACAGACCGTTCTGCTGCTCGGGCGTCAGCGCCGCGCTTTCGCTCGACAGAGTGTCGAGGATTATCTTGGCTGTTATCTCGAGGTCGTTGTAGTCGGAGAAGCAGAGCACGGCCTCGGCGAAGTGCAGGCCGTAGCGCTCTTCGTGTTTCGAAATCCGCACCAGCTGAGCCACGTCGCCGTTGGCGATGAAGAATGACGGGTCCTTGACGTCCTCCAGGAACTGGTAGCAGTTCTTTACCACCATCAGCTTGTCGCCGCGGTTCAGCTGCTCTTCGCGGTAGAGCACCGCCGAGCGGATGCCGGCGTTGTAGCGGTTGGCCCTCTTGTTGGAGCGGCACAGCACCACGACTTCGTCCAGCCCGTAGCTGTCTATGGAGTCGGACAGCTTCTCGATGAGGTCTCCGCCGTTGATGCTCTCGATGTCGTCGAATCCCTCCAGCTCCAGCGGCACTGCAGCTCCGAAGCCCTGTTCTATCTGCCTGCGTATGAGGGTGGCGTTGTGCAGGATGCCGGATTCACCGGTCTGCCGCACCACCTGCGACAGCGAAGCCTCGACCACCGTGCCGTAGGTGCTTTGCAGGAAATCTATGTCGAGGGCGGGGCTTTCCTCCATCCCGACAGGAGGCAGCTGACCGCGGTCGCCGACGAAGATCATATTGTTGCCGCGGCCGCTGCGCACATAGCTCACGAAATCGTCCAGCAAGTCGCCCGATCCGAAGATGGAGCCGGCAGAATTGTCTATGGTTATCAGGGAGGCCTCGTCCACGATGTAGAACGTGTCGCAGGCCTTGTTTATGTCGAGGGTGAAGCGGCCGCCGGAGGCCAGGGACTGCTGCCGGTAGATGTGCTTGTGCATTGTGAAGGCCTTCTCGCCGGTGAAACCGGACAGCACCTTGGCGGCACGGCCGGTCGGCGCAAGCAGCACGAACTTGTATTCCATCGACTTGAGGGCCTTGACGAAAGCTGCCATCAGCGACGTCTTGCCGGTGCCGGCAAAGCCTGCAAGCACCATCATATCGCTGTCATCCCTGAGGGTGACGAACTCCGCAAGGGCCGCAGCTGCGCTGCTCTGATCCCCTGTGGGCTCAAAAGGAAGATTGCGTTCTATCAGCTGCCGGAAAAAATGCTCGACTCCCATTATACGCCTTTTCTGAAGAGGAGGAATATTGAGAGCACAGAGAACAGTCCGAGACGTCCGATGATCATCTCGACAGTCATAACCAGCTTGCCAAACGCGGATACGGCTGCATAGTTTTCAAGCGAGCCGAACGAGCCGAAAGCGGGGCCGATATTGCCTATCATAGCCACTGAAGCCGTTATCGAATCTGTCATATCCATACCGAGGCCGGCGTAGATCACCGAGCAGACGAAGGCTATGAAGATATAGAGCACCGCGAAGAGCGACACGGAAGTGATGAGTTCCTTGTCGACTATGTCATTGTTGCCGTATTTCACCTGGATCACGGCGTTGGGATGGATCGTGCGCTGCAGCTGGATGTGGATGGCCTTGAAAAGTATCCATACCCTGTCGACCTTCATACCGGCGGAAGTGGAACCGGAACAGCCGCACTGGATGGACAGATAGACCAGGATGAGTATGCAGAACATCGGCCACACCGACGTGTCGCAGACCGCGAAGCCTGTCGACGTCGCGAGCGAGGCCACATTGAAGAAGCCGTCCAGGAGAGCGTCGCCGAGGTTGGTGTAGGTATGGCTGAAGAACAGGTATGACGATATCGCGAGACCGGACAGGATGATTGACAGCAGGTAGAACTTCGTCACGGGATGCCTGAAGAGGGCGAGGTTGCCCTTTGCCACCAGTAGGTACATCATACCGAAGTGCAGGGATGACAAAATCATAAAGACGATGGCAATCACGTCGATCCAGCGGCTGCCGAAAGCCCCTATCGAAGCATTTTTGGTGCTGAAGCCTCCTGTGGCCACGGTGCTCATAGCGTGGTTCACTGCGTCGAAGACATTCATTCCTGCAAGGATATACAGGACGGTAGTTACTACGGTCAGTCCTATGTAGACGGAGAGGACCACTTTTTTGAATTCGTCGGTCTTGTAGTTGAAGCCGGGCTTGGTGACGTCGGACACTTCCATACGGCTCATCTTCAGACGCACGGAGCCTATGGACGGAAGGATCATAACCATAAAGAGCACGACTCCCAGGCCGCCGATGTAGTGGCTCGACGACCTCCAGAAAAGCAGCCCCTTGGGCAGGGACTCTATGTCGGTGAGGATGGTGGCGCCGGATGTGGTGATGCCGGACACGCTCTCGAACCAGGCGTTGGCCAGGGTGAATTCTCCGCCCCACAGGGCGTAGGGTATCATACCGAACAGACAGGCAAGAACCCACGACAGCAGGATGATGACGACTCCTTCCTTGGTGTTGATTTCAGCTTGTTTGCGCGAAACGAACACCAGCGGGAATATTCCGCAGCAGAAGGTGAGGATGCCGCTGAGAAGCAGGGGGTAGAAAGATGAATCCAGACCGTCGATGGCGGCCACGACAGCGGACGCCAGCATAAATGCCGCAACGAACAGCAGTGCGACACCCACATTCCTGGATATTGCTCTGATATTCATCCTACCGGTTTTTCAAGGTCTTGTGCTCGTCGATGAGGTCGGTAAGAGTGTCGTTGAGGTCCGATATCTCATCGTCGCCGTCGAAGGTGATGTTATAATCCTTGCCGAACCTCACGAAATCCTTGACTCCCTTGCCCATTTTCGTGATGGGTTTGATGACGTAGAAAGTGAGGAAGGCGTTGAAAAGCAGGATGACTATCAGACCCACCAGCAGTGCGGCGACCGACGGCATCATACTGCGGAAGAAGGTGCTCTCCATCATCTCGGAGTTGGCCTGAAGCGCTTCGTTGGTGATCGCGTTGAGGTCGTTGATGTAGTTGCGCAGATATGAGAAATACTGCTGTGCCCTGCCGAAATACCAGTCCTGACGGGCTTCGGGGCCCTGCTCCCAAATCTCGGGCGCCTCCATTACGACTTGCATATATGCGGAATAGGCATATCTCACCGAGTCTGCATAGCTGTTCTCCTTCTCGGTCGTGAAGTTGTCGGGAAGGGCTTCCAGGGTCGAGACGAACGAGTCGTGGATGGAAGTGCTGAAGTCCTTGGGAGGAATGTCCTCGTCGAGCATTTCGAAGAGCTCCATATTGTACAGCTCGCTGGACTCCATCAAAGAACGCTCTGCGTTGATGCTGAGAATGTTGTCGTTGATGACACCGGAGCTCGCGCGGTTGATGCGCACGAATTCGAATATGGCTATGACGCTGGAGAAGAACAGGATGGTGCCCAGGATGATGAATCCCGTGCGTACCTTTCTGCGTATGGTCCTTCTGGATTTCTTGCGTTTCATAGCTTGCTCCCTATAAATGCAAATGTAGTAATTATTCCTTAAAAGATGCTTCCAGGCAGCGGACCATCTCCCGGGCCACACGGTCTGCCGCTCCGCTGCCGCCGAGTTTTGTCCGCAGCGTCGCATAATCCTGTTTCATAGCCGTGCGATACGCTTCGTCGCCCAGCAACCTCTCAATACGGCTGAAGACCTTTTCCGCAGTGAAGTTCTCCTGAATCAGTTCGTCAAACACCTGCTTGTCCAATATGAGGTTGGCCAGCGATACGTATCTGGTCTTGAGCAGCAGCCTCACTATCATAAAGGACAATGGGTTCATACGGTATACCACGACCTGGGGGACGTCCAGCAGCGCGGCCTCGAGACTGGCGGTGCCGGAATCCACGATTGCGGCGGCAGCGTGTCTCAGCAGCGTATAAGTCTGTCCCCTGACCACTTTCATCGAAGATGAGGCAAGGTATTTTTCATACACGGAGTCCTCTATCGACGGGGCTGCGGCTATCAGCAGCTGGTACTGCGACAAGCCGCGGGCGGCCATCAGTTTTTCAACCTCGAGGAACACCGGCATCGTGTTGGCCACCTCCATCCTGCGGCTGCCGGGCAGCACGGCGACATAAGGCTTGAGGGGCAGGCCGTTGCGCCTGAGGAATTCCTCGGCCGTTTCGCCGGCGTGCGGGTCTGAGGCCACCATATCGACTGTTGGATTGCCGGCGTAGAAGGCTTCAATGCCGTGCCTGCGGAAATACTCCGGCTCGAAGGGAAATATCACGAACAGCCTGTCGACGAACTTGCGTATCTTGCGGACCCTGCGCTCCCTGCTCGCCCAGACCTTGGGGGCTATGTACCAGAAAACCTTGAAGCCACGCTGCGAGGCGAATTCTGCGATGCGCAGGTTGAAGCCGGGATAGTCTATCGGGATGACGACGTCCGGCTTGCTGGCGGCGATATCGGCCTTGCACAGATCCAGGTTGGCCTTCACGGTGCCGGCCTTGCGGATGACTTCAACAATGCCCATCACTGCGCCTTCCCGGTAATCGTGGACGAGCGTCCCGCCTGCGGCAGCCATTTTCTCACCGCCCCATACACGGAATTCGGCTGCGCTGTCGTGACGGCGCAGCGCCTCCATCAGCTCGGCGCCGTGACTGTCGCCGGAAGCTTCGCCAGCTATGATGTAATACTTCAAGACTAGAATTGCCAGAGGTGCGAGAGCCTCTCTTTTTCGGCGTAATTAGTGTTGTCTATCTTGTGGGGCACGATGGTGATGTAGCCCTGGGCCAGCAGCAGATGGTCGGCGTCGGCCGCAGTTGTCTTGAGCTCGTAGTCGACGAACTGGCCCACCATCCAGTAGAATTCGCGGCCGCGGCCGTTCACGCTCTTCTGGAACTCCTTCTCCCAGCGGCCGTTGCCCTGATGGGCGAAGCGGATGCCTTTGATCTGGTCCGCCGGCAGGTTGGGGAAGTTGACGTTGATGTAGGTCTGATGCACGGGCGGGTTGTCGATCATCTGCTCGATTATCTTCGGGGCGTAGTGGAGCACGGCGGAAAAATCCGCGTCCTCGGCGTGGGTGTCGATCGACAAGCCTATCGAAGGAATGCCATAGAGGCTGCCTTCCTTGTTTGCTCCGAGTGTCCCCGAATACAGGGCTGCAGTCGAAGCGTTGGAGCCGTGGTTGACGCCTGATACGAAAAGGTCCGGGGTTATTCCCCTCTCGATGCACATATTGGCCATCATCTTGGCACAATCGGCCGGAGTTCCGTTCATATGCCAGCATTCCAGGCTGCCTTTATCTTCTTCGGGTTCGAAATAAGCGTATTTGGTGAGATACAGCGGTTCCTCCATCGTCAGGGCCATAGACCTCGCAGACTGCGGGAATCTGGGAGCCACCGTCAGCACGTTGCCGTAACGTCTGAGAAATTGGGCGATTACGGTCAGTCCGGGGGCCGTAAAAGCGTCGTCGTTTGTCAATAATATCTCTCTAGTCATTCTTTTTAAAAGTTGCGGTGACAAAGTTACTTAATATAATAATTATTTTTTTACCTTTGCACGGTTTCTTGAAAAAGTTGACGAAACCCCTTGTAAATCTGACAAAGTCCTAATATTTCATACAAACAAAAACTAATAATCTTATGAAAAAAATTAAAGTTGGTATCAACGGATTCGGCCGCATCGGACGTTTTGTTTTCCGTGCCGCTCAGGAAAGAAATGACATCGAGATCGTAGGAATCAACGACCTCTGCCCTGTAGACTATCTGGCATATATGCTCAAATATGACACTATGCACGGTCAGTTCGAAGGCTCTATCGATGTTGATATGGAAGGCAGCAAACTTATCGTCAATGGCCAGGCCATCCGCGTTACTGCTTGCAAGGATCCTAACGAACTCGCTTGGGACAAGGTAGGTGCTGAATATGTAGTTGAGTCAACCGGTCTGTTCCTCACCAAAGAGAAAGCTCAGGCCCACATCAACGCCGGCGCCAAATATGTCGTTATGAGCGCTCCCGCAAAGGACGACACTCCGATGTTCGTATGCGGTGTCAACGAGAACACCTACGTTAAGGGCACCCAGTTCGTTTCCAACGCATCTTGCACCACCAACTGCCTCGCTCCGATCGCCAAGGTCCTCAACGACAAGTTCGGTATCAAGGAAGGTCTTATGACCACCGTTCACTCAACCACAGCTACTCAGAAGACCGTTGACGGTCCGTCACTGAAAGACTGGCGTGGTGGCCGTGCCGCTTCAGGCAACATCATCCCTTCTTCAACAGGTGCTGCAAAGGCTGTAGGTAAAGTTATCCCTGAGCTCAACGGTAAGCTTACCGGTATCTCAATGCGCGTACCGACCCTCGACGTATCAGTTGTCGACCTCGTTGCCAACCTTGAGAAACCCGCTACCAAGGAAGATATCTGCAAAGCTATGAAAGAGGCTTCAGAAGGCGAACTCAAAGGCATCCTCGGTTACACTGAAGACGCTGTCGTTTCTTCAGACTTCCTCGGCTGCAAGCTCACTTCAATCTTCGACGCAAACGCCGGTGTTTATCTGACCGACAAATTCGTGAAGGTTATCTCTTGGTACGATAACGAGATCGGTTACTCTAACAAAGTCCTCGACCTTATCGCCCATATGGCTAAGATCAACGGTTAATTCCCGTATCGACCATAACAGAACGGCCCGGAGTCATTTCCGGGCCGTTTTTTTATTGTTGTATTCAGTGCTGTTTAATGCAAGTCGGCTGAATGCCGCAAGGCAACATTGTGCCCCACTTTGCGAGGCCGGCTTTTTTGCCGAGCAAAGAAGGGGGTCAGGAGGGGCGCGGGCGTAAGCCCGTCGGTTGCCCTAGGCATTACTGCCGACTTGCTTTTGCCGACTGATACTTGAAAATACTTGAAACGAAAAGATGACTACCGGGCGCCGAAGATTGCGGTGCCGATGCGCACCATCGTGGAGCCGCAGTCGATTGCGACGGGATAGTCGGCGGTCATCCCCATAGAGAGCTCTGCGTCTTCGATGCCGGCTGCTGCTGCAACCCTGCTGCAGATGGAGGCCGCATTGGTAAATTCGCGGCGGACCTGGTCCATATCGTCGGTGAAGGTCGCCATAGCCATTACGCCGCGCAGGCGCACGTTGGGATATTGCGCGATACGGGCTGCTACGTCTACTGCTTCTTCTGCAGAAAAGCCCTGCTTGGTCATTTCGGTAGCCACGAACACTTCGAGCAGGATGTCCTGCACCTTGACTGACTTGGCTGCCTGGGCGTCCACAGCCTTGAGAAGGTGCTCGCTGTCGATGGACTGTATGAGCGATGCGTAGGGCACGACGTTCTTGACCTTGTTGGTCTGCAGATGGCCGATGAAGTGCCACTCTATGTCGGCGGGAAGCCTGCGGACCTTGTCCTCGAACTCGAGGGGACGGCTTTCGGCAAAGACCCTCTGCCCTGCCCCGTAAGCCTCTTCGATGGCCTCGACAGGTTTGAACTTGGACACGGCCACCAGTTTTACGCCACAGGGCAGCTGGCTGCGGAAGTATGCTATTCTATCTGCAATTCCGCCCATTACTTGCGCTGAGACTTCTGCTGTTGCTGCTGCATCTTGTAGGCCTCTTCGAGACGCTGCTGGAAACGCGACTTCTTGGGAGCCTCCTTCGAATCGGCCTTCTGCTTCAGCTGCGCATAGAGTTTGTCTTCATCGATGAACCACTTGCGGATGGCGAAGTTCTGGCCGATGGTGAACAAGTTGCTCAACAGGTAGTAGTAGCTCAGACCAGACGAGAAGTTGTTGCAGAGGCAGACCATAAAGATGGGCATAAACCATACTGACATAAACTTCATTCCGGGCATCTGCTGCGATGAAGCCGCACTGTTGGAATCAAAGGTCATCTTGGAATAAGCCCACATCGAAATACCCATCAGCAATGCGAACAGCGAGATGTGGTTGCCGTAGAGCGGAATCCTGAAGCCGAAATCGAGGATGGAATCGTAGCAGCTCAGGTCTTCTGCCCAGAGGAAGGGCTGCTGACGGAGCTCGAACGAAGCAGGGAAGAAACGGAACATCGCGTACAGGAGCGGGAACTGGAAGAGCAGCGGCAGACAGCCGCCCAGAGTGCTCACTCCGGCCTTCCGGTAAAGGTCCATCGTCGCCTGCTGGCGTTTCATTGCATCCGCTTCCTTGGGATACCTCGCGTTGATCTTCTCGACCTCGGGCTTGAGAACCCTCATCTTGGCAGATGAAGCGTATGACTTATAGGTGAAAGGCGAAATCACAAGCTTGAGCATAATGGTCAGGATAAGGATGATCAGACCATAGCTGTTGATGGACTTGTGGAGCCAGTTGAATACCGGGATGAGGATAAACTTGTTGATGGAGCCGACCAGCCAGCCTCCGAGAGGGAGCAGCTTGTCGAACTTCATATCGTAGCTCTTGAGGACAGGATAGTGGTTGGGCACGAAGAAGAACTGGAAACTCTTGACGAAGTCCGCGCTCTTGTCGCCGTATTCCACATTGAGGACGGCGGCGTCGTGCATAAGATATCTGTCGGGATTGTTCTCAGCGTAGGTATGTCCGCCGACGTCGCCTGAGGCGAAATTGTCGGCAGCCACCAGGATTGACGAGAAGAACTGCTGCTTGAAGGCTACCCACTGCGTCTGACCGGCGAGAGACTCGCTGCCTCCGTCCTTGCGCATCGATATTTCCTTCACGTTGTCGTTGTCGGCGTAGCGGAAGTTGACGCTGGAGTAATTCTTCTCGTTGTCATAGCCTTTCTCGAGACGGGGCACGTCCCAGGCCCAGGAAATCTTGAAACCGTATGCGCTGCGGGGTATATATTCGTCCATTCCGACGAAATGCAGGTCCATATTCACGAAATAGTCGTCTTCCGACAGGGTGTACAGATTCTCGATGTAAGAGTTCTCGTCGAAATAAAGACGCATAGCCACGCTGTGCGGAGTGGTGGTGACGACGCGGTAGTTGAAGTCCATCGTGTTGATGTACTGGCCTGCGTCGAGCTCGATGTCGAAGGTGCTGTTGCGGCGCTGGTCTATCAGATAGAGGGCCGTGCTGTCATATTTGTAGTAATCCTTGATGAGCACGTCTGCCACCTGGGCACCTCGCGTCGCGATGCCCACCTTGACCTTGGCATTCTCCAGGTAGAAGATTTCGCTTTCGGCCTCGGCGGCAGCCGCGTTGAGGAAATCGCTTTTGTAGAGCTGGTCTTCTGCAACTGTGACGATGCTGTCAGCCTCGGCGACAGCCTCACCTTCAGCGAGAATCCTGACGATTTCCAGGGAATCAGCCTCGGGATGGGCCTTGGCTGCGGCCCTGAAGGCTTCAGCCCTGTCTATCGAGTCCTGGATACGCTCCTGCTCAAGCCTTGCGGCCTGCTGCTTGGAGTATTGACGGTTGTTATACCAGCTGAACGCAAAAAGGATCAGACCGATGAGGGCGAATCCGATGAGGCTTTTCTTATCCATTCTCCTGCTCGCTATCCTTTTCGTCCATCGATTTTATCTTCTTCTCAAGGTCTGCAAGCTCTTGTTTGGCCACTTCTATCTTGCTTGACAGATCTGCCAGGAGTTTGTCCGCATTCTTGCTCTTTGCGAAGAAACCCATATTGTTCTCCCAGGTAGCGATATCCTGCTCCATCTTGAGGAACTTCTGGATGAGACGGTCTTTCTCGGTAACGACTTTGTTGTAAGTCTTGGCGTGCTGATCGCCATAACGTTTCTTGAAGCGGGATACGCGGTCCGAAGGCTCGGCGACAGCGCCGAACTTGTCGCTCAGGGCTTTGTTGTAAGCGTTCTGGACAGTTGCCTTGTCCTTCAGCGGCACGAAGCCGATTTCGTTCCAGCGGGCCTGGAATGCTGCCAGAGCATCCTTGTCGGCGTCGGTGCCGGCGAGTTCGTATGCGTTGATCTCGTCGATGACTGCGTTCTTGGCGGCCAGGTTGTCGTCATACTTGCTGTCCTGGTCTGAGAAGTGCTTGTCGCGGTTCTCGAAGAAAGCGTCGCAGGCGGCGCGGAAACGCTTCCATATCTGCTCTGACTTCTTGCGTGAAACCGGGCCGATCTCCTTCCACTGTTTCTGGAGGCTGATGAGGTAGTCGGAAGTCTTTTTCCACTCAGTGCTGTTGATCACAGCTTCAGCCTGCTCGCACAGGGCTACCTTCTTTTCCATATTCTCCTGCATCTGATCCTTGAATCCAGAGTAGAAATCCCTCTTGGAAGCATAGAACTTGTCGCAGGCGGCGCGGAAACGTTCGTATATCTTCTGGTTTTCCTTCTTGGAAGCGAAACCGATGGTGCGCCACTCTTTCTGGATGTTCTCGATCTCCTTTGAAAGGGCGTTCCAGGTGTTGGAATCCTTGACCTCACGGGCGGCAATCTCCTCTACCTTCTCGCAAAGGGCCGTCTTGGCTTCGAGATTCTGCTGCTGGTTGCCTTTCTGGGACTCGAAATATGCCTGATGCTTCTTGTTAACGACTGAAGTGGCTGCCTTGAACCTCTCCCAGATTGACTCGCGGTGAGCCTTGTCCACCGGGCCGAACTCCTTCCACTCGTCGTGGAGTTTCTGGATCTCGCGGAAAGCGGCTACTGCGTTGTCGCTGTCGGCAAGAGCCTCTGCCCTTTCGCAGAGTTTCTCCTTGGCCTCGAGATTCTTCTTGAAATCGAGGTCGCGCAGCTCGCGGTTGATCTTCACGTAGTCATAGAAAGCCTCTACATAGTGGCTGTAAGTCTCGTAGAGGTCCTTGGCCTTGGTGGGAGGAACTGCGCCGGCTGCACGCCATCTGTTCTGCAGCTCCCTGAATGCGGGATATGCGGTGCCGAGGTCGCCGGGATTCTCGACGAGCACCTTGAGCTCATCGATGATCTTGCTCTTGGCTTCGTAGTTCTCTTCTTTCTTCTGGTTGAGCTCCTGGACGTATTTGACCCTGACGGTCTTATACTGGCCATAGAGATCCTTGAACCCCCTTTCCAACTCTGCAAAAGGATTGGCAGACACCTCTTCGCCTTCCTGAGGGGCTACAACCTCGGGGGCTGCGGCTTGCTCGGCATCGGCTGCTGCCTCGACGGCTGTATCGACTGCATCTGCTGCAGCTTCAGCGGCCTGCTCAGCCTGCTGGGCTACGGCCGTGACTGCGGGCTGGAAGCCGGCGGCTATCTTTTCCTTCTTGAGGGTCTTGTAGAACGCAGCCTTGATACCTTCGGCATATTTATAAAGCTGCTGCACGTCACCCTTGTCCAGCAGTTCCTGGAAAAGGTCGACGAGTTCCTTCAGTCCTTTGTTGGAATAATCAATAATCTCTTCAGTTTCCTGGTTCATAACGACGGGTTGCTCCACGTTTTCTGCAACTTCTGAAGCAATCGGTTTCATATCTTCACTCATGGGGTTCAAATGTTAATTAAGCTTGCAAATATAATCAAATTCTGATTTAAATGCGTATTTTTGCACATATGAGGATTGATATTCTATCTGCCGTTCCGGAATTGCTGGAAAGCCCGCTGAATTACTCCATTGTGAAACGGGCGAAAGACAAGGGGCTCGTGGACATCCACATCCACAACATCCGTGACTACGGTCTCGGCAATTACCGCCAGATCGACGACTACGCCTATGGCGGAGACGCCGGTATGGTTATGATGGTCGAGCCCATCTTCAATATTATAGACAAGCTCAAGAAGGAGCGTGCCTACGACGAGGTCATATACACCTCCCCCGACGGACACATCCTGGACCAGGCCTGTGCCAACCACCTGAGCTGCCTGGAGAACATCATCATCCTGTGCGGCCATTACAAGGGCATAGACCAGCGCATCCGCGACCATCTCATCACGCTCGAGATCTCAGCCGGAGACTACGTCCTCAGCGGAGGGGAACTGCCGGCCGCAATCATCACCGACGCTGTGGTCCGCCTCATCCCCGGAGCCCTGGGCGACGAAACCTCCGCCCTGTCCGACTCTTTCCAGGACGAACTGCTCTCCCCTCCCATCTACACCCGGCCTGCCGATTTCAACGGCTGGAAGGTGCCTGACGTCCTTCTGAGCGGCAATCCTAAGCTCATCAAGGCGTGGCAGGACGAGCAGGCTCTCGAAAGGACCAGGAAACTTCGCCCCGGACTTCTGAAAAAATAATTGAATTTGCTCATCAAAAATTGTATTTTTGCATAAGTGAATTAACAAACAAACACTTTTAGCAATGAAAAAGGCGATTTTTGCATTATTGGTACTGGCGTGCATAGCCGGTATGACCAGTTGCACAAAGAAATGCTACTGCAAGGCCACCCTCAACGGCGAGGAGCTCGCAGGCAAGACCATAGACAATGACAGCGGCAAGGCTTGCAGCACTTACAACTACAAGGCTACTGTCCTTGGACAAGCAGTTGAATTCAAATGCACAATGAGTCTCTAAAGATTTTCCTCAGGGAACTCCTGGGACTCGTTTTCATATTATCGGCGGTCGCCAAGCTGGCGGGCGCCGATAATTTTGAATTGTACGTCTTCAGTCTCGGATGGTTCCCCCTGGGGGCTTCGTTCGTAATTGCGAGGCTGGTCATCGCCGCGGAGCTTTTCCTCGGCGTATGGCTGATGCTGAACACACACCCGAAGGCAGCCCTCAAGCTGGCCGTGGCGATGCTCGCCGGCTTTTCTGCCTTCCTTGTCATTATGATAATCAAAGGCAGCCGCGACAACTGCCACTGCTTCGGCGACCTGGTGGATTTCACCCCCGTGCAGTCTTTCATCAAGAATGCAGTGCTTCTGGCAGTCGCCCTGCTGTCCCTGCGCGCCAGACCTTTCAACATCCCCCGCAGGAACCTTATCGCCGCAGCGGCAGCCGCAGCCTCACTGGCAGCGGTATTCATAATCTCCCCTCCCGACAATTTCAGGTACTCCAGCTACTCTGTCGACGGCTTCAGCCAGGAGGCTTTCGACAAGGCTGTCGAAGACGGCCTTATTGACCCGGAGCTTGCCGAAGGCGACGACATAACCTGCTTTTTCAGCTTCGGCTGCGAATTCTGCCATATGACGGCCAAAAAACTCAGCGTGATGCTCCAGCGAGGGGCCTTCCCGGGGGCTGACGTCAATGTGGTCGTGGCAGGCAGACTCGACGACTTCGCTGCCGACGCAGCAGCCTTCTTTGCGGATTCACAACTGCCTTACAACCGCATAGACTCCCTGGCAGCCAACACTTTCCTCAGGATAACGAACGGCCACTACCCCGTCGTGGTCCACACCGGCGACGGGCGTCTGATCGAGCAGTGGTCCTATCGTGACCTGCACTAGCCCTGATGCTCCTTGCGCAGGAGGTCGAGGACCGTCTTCACAGGATTGAAAGTAATCAGCGGGACATCCACGAACTGGGTGTTCCAGTCTGACATCGCGCCGTTCCACAGACCGGGCAGCTCCAGAGCCTTCAGGCTGCGTCCTTCATAACTCTTGGCTGAGATGAAACCGGCCTGGGGGTCGACGAAGCGCTTGAGGTCGAACTTGCCGCCCTTGTAGTTCATAGGGCTGCATACGAGATCCACCGGATTGAAATGGGTGCCGGCGGCGAACAGCCCTGCCGTGGCGGGATCGTTCGCATTGAGCTGGACACTTTCGAGGATCTGGAGGGATGTGGCTCCGTCGCGGTCGCGGACGATGAACGGACCGCCGCCGGGCTCACCCAGGTTGCGGACCATACCGCAGACCCTGATGGGGCGGTTAAGCTTGGCGTGGATGCGGGCCAGCATCCTGCGCTTGGACGAGTCGAAATCCTTCTCGGGGAATGTGACGCAGAATTCCTTGTCGAGGAAATCCACCATCTCCCAGATGAATTCGCTGTCGTTGCAGCCTTCGTCGATGCGGCGCAGATAGTCGAAGACGCGGCTTCGCAGCTGCAGCAGCCGGCCGGCAAGAAGTTTCTTCCAGAGCACCGTCTGCTCTATTCCGCTCTGGTGGATGACATTGTCGATATTTTTGATGACTATGACGTCGGAAGAAATCTCATCGACATTCTCTATCAGCGCACCGTGGCCTCCGGGACGGAACAGGAGGCTGCCGTCAGCCTTGCGGAAAGGGGTGTTGTCCTCAT
The DNA here is from genome assembly GCA_947169015.1 of uncultured Bacteroidales bacterium. Taxonomy (GTDB): domain Bacteria; phylum Bacteroidota; class Bacteroidia; order Bacteroidales; family UBA932; genus Equibacterium. The sequence continues at coordinate 224,035 of CAMVOD010000004.1, forward strand.
TGACCGCGATGGTGTCCGTAGACTTGCGCTGGAGGGTGAACTTGACATCGTAGGTCACCCCGAAGAGAGCCTCATATTTAGCCTTCACGCTCTCATACAAGGCTTTGTATGCATCCAGATGCTCGGGAGAGACAGAGTAGATGAGATTTACCTTGCCCTCGGCATCCCTGGCATACAGAGCACCCTCGACCAGGTGCTCCTCGAAGGCGGTGCGGCTGCCGTCCGGATATCTGTGGAAGCTGACCTGTCCCTTTGATTTGCTGCCATAGCCAAGGCCATCTTCCTTCAGGGTCTCGGCCAGTATGCCCTCGTCATCCTTGCCGTCGAATTTCTCCTTGTCGTAGAAAGCGAATTCGGTGATATGACGGCAGAAGCGTTCAGCCGGAGAACCGGCCGGCAGCTTACCTCCCTTCTCAAGGATATCCAAGCCGTTGAACAGGTCCTTGAACATCCTGGAAGCAGCGCCGCTGGCAGGGACGAACTTCGTCACCTTGGCCCCTGACTCTTCGAGAGCTTTGAGGGCGGCGGCCCTGTCGTTTTCGTCGAGCACAGTAATGCCTTTCTCTTCAGTAGCAGCGTTGATTACGTCCAGAAAAGGGAAGCCTGTCCTGAAGGCTTCCAACTGTGAATTGAGTTTGTCCTGCGAAATGCCGAGGCGTTCGAGTTGTAACAGATCTTTTTCTTCCATATATGTCATTATTTCATATCCGATTCCATAAAGTTAAGTTTTTTTCTCATTTAAATGACTATTTTTGTCGGCAAAATGCCATAGAATGATTAACCAACGCGCACTTCAGTCCTTCGACAGAATCGAGACCCCGTTCTTCTATTACGATATGGACGTTCTCCGCAGCACTGTCGACAAATTCGCTTCCACGCTTGGCAAGTTCGGCATAACAGCCCATTACGCGATCAAAGCGAACTCCAACGACCGGATACTGAAAACCATCAGCGGCGCAGGCCTGCAGGCCGAGTGCGCCACTGGCAATGAAATCACCCTCGCCATTGCCAACGGCTTCGCTCCCGGCGGCATCTTCTTCGACGGCGTGGCCAAGACCGACAAGGAAATAGTCACCGCCCTGAAAGCCGGAGTCGAGATATTCAACTGCGAGAGTATCCAGGAGCTCGAAGTAATCGACGCGATAGCAGGCGGAATGGGTCTTAAAGCAGCCATAGCCATAAGGGTCAATCCCGACGTTGACGCACATACCCACAAATACATCACCACCGGCACCGAGGAAGACAAGTTCGGCATCAGTTCCTGGGCTTTCGACCAGCTGTTCGCCACTCTCTCCCGCTGCCGCAACCTGGATTTCCGCGGCATCCATATGCACGCAGGCTCGCAGATCACGGATATGGGCGTCTACGCGCAGCTCGCAGCAAGGGTGCTCGAGTTCGAAAACGTGTTTGAAGAGCACGGCTTCAAAGTCTCTCTGATCAACCTCGGCGGAGGCCTCGGCGTGGACTATGGCGACCCTCTGGGCAACTGGATGCCCGACATCGAGGGGCTGGCCGGGGCGATTGCGAAGAATCTACCGCTCAGGCCGGGCCAGAGCGTACATATCGAGCCGGGCAGGGCCCTGGTAGCGCAGTGCGGGCACATCATCAGCCGCGTGGTCTATGTCAAGTCAGGGCTGAAGAAGAAATTCGCCATACTCGACTGCGGAATGCACACCCTCATCCGTCCGGCACTGTACCAGGCAAAGCATCTGGTGGAGAACCTGTCTTGCAGGCAGCCGCTGGAGAAGTACGATGTCGTGGGCTGCGTCTGCGAATCGAGCGACACTTTCGCGAAGGATTTCGAGGGAGGGGCTCCGCACCGCGGTGATTTGTTCGCCATCCACAGCGCCGGCGCCTACGGACAGGTTATGAATATGAGATATCTGCAGAGAGATCTTGCTCCCGCAGTATATTCGGATGATATAAAGTAAACAGAAAAACACGCTTATGTTTGAAAATCTAACTGACAGACTGGAGAAGTCGTTCAAGCTAATCAAGGGACAGGGTAAAATTACGGAAATAAACATTTCCGAGACGATGAAGGATGTGCGCAAGGCCCTTCTCGACGCCGATGTCAGCTACAAGATCGCAAAAAGCTTCTGCGACGAAGTGAAGCAGAAAGCTCTCGGACAGGATGTCCTCAAGGCCGTCCGCCCCGAGCAGATGATAGTCAAGATAGTTCACGACGAACTGGCTGCCCTGATGGGCAGCGAGCACAGCGATATCAACATCAAAGGCCATCCCGGCATAGTGCTGGTCAGCGGTCTGCAGGGTTCCGGTAAGACCACGTTCTGCGGCAAGCTGGCGCTCAACTGCAAGAGCAAGAGAAGCCAGCAGGTGCTGCTGGTGGCAGGCGACGTATACCGCCCGGCCGCCATCGACCAGTTAAAGGTGCTTGCTGAGCAGATCGGCGTGCCGGTATACACCGAAGAAGGCGTCAAGGATCCCGTGGGTATAGCCCGCCGTGCCATTGAACACGCCCGCAAGGAAGGTTATTCCCTCGTCATCGTCGATACCGCCGGCCGTCTTGCCGTGGATGAGCAGATGATGGATGAGATCGCCGCCATCAAGAAGGCCGTCAACCCGACGGAGACTCTGTTCGTAGTCGACGCAATGACCGGTCAGGACGCAGTCGAGACTGCCAAGGCTTTCAACGACCGCCTCGACTTCGACGGAGTCGTCCTCACCAAGATGGACGGTGACACCCGCGGCGGTGCCGCCCTCAGCATCAAGGCAGTCGTCGGCAAGCCCATCAAGTTCATAAGCTCAGGCGAGAAGATGGAGGCCCTCGACATATTCTACCCTGCCCGTATCGCCGACCGTATTCTCGGTATGGGTGACGTCGTATCCTTCGTGGAGAAGGCCCAGGAGCAGTTCGACGAGGAGGAGGCCCGCAAGCTTCACAAGAAACTCGCCCACGACCAGTTCACCATCACCGACTTCTACCAGCAGATACAGCAGATCAAGAAGATGGGCAACATCAAGGACCTGGCTTCGATGATTCCCGGAATGGGCAAGATGCTCAAGGACGTGGACATCGACAATTCGTCGTTCAAGAGCATAGAGGCCATCATCCAGTCGATGACTGTGCTGGAGCGTGAGAATCCCAACATCATCAACGGAAGCCGCCGCCGCAGGATCGCAGCGGGCAGCGGCACCTCCATCGAGGAGGTCAACCGCCTGCTGAAGCAGTTCGAGCAGACCCGCAAGATGATGAAGACCGTAGCCGGCGGTCCGGCTGCCAGAATGATGAAGAAAAAACGCAGATAACTATGATACTACTTGACGGAAAAGCCACATCGGCAAGCCTCCAGGCCCAGATTGCCGCAGAGGTAGATTATTTTGTTGACAAAGGTTGGCGCAGGCCTCATCTGACTGCCATCCTCGTCGGTGACGACGGCGCGAGCCAGACATACGTCGCCAACAAGGAGCGCTCCTGCAAGAAGGTGGGCTTCGACAGCACCGTGCTCCGCCTTCCCGCCTCGACCACCGAGGAAGAGCTCCTCACCGAGGTCAAGAGGCTCAACCGCGACGACAGCGTGGACGGATTCATCATCCAGCTGCCTCTTCCCAAGCATATCGACGAGCAGAAAATAATCGAGGCTGTGAGCCCTTCGAAGGATGTGGACGGTTTCCACCCCGAGAACGTAGGCCGCCTCTGCCTCGGACTTGACACTTTCGTCAGCGCGACTCCCTACGGCATCATCACACTGCTGGAAGAATACGGCATCGAGACAAGGGGAAAGCACTGCGTGGTGCTGGGCCGAAGCAACATCGTCGGCCGCCCGATCGCCAACTTGCTGTCGGCCAAAGCCAAGCCAGGCGACTGCACCGTCACTATATGTCACAGCCGCACTCAGAACATCGAGGAGTACACCCGCAGCGCCGACATCATCATCGCCGCCCTGGGCGTACCGGGTTTCCTGAAGGCTGATATGGTGAAGGAAGGGGCTGTCGTCATCGACGTCGGCATCACCAGGGTTCCGGCCCCGACCGAGAAGGGCTACCGCATTATGGGCGACGTGGATTTCGACGCTGTCGCGCCTAAATGCTCATACATCACTCCCGTGCCCGGCGGCGTAGGTCCGATGACCATCGTGTCGCTGATGCGCAACACCCTCAAGGCTTACAAGGCCTCCCACAAAGAGTAACAATCAACTAAACGGTATGAAAAAATATATTGCAACTTTCTGTATGGCAATGATCGCACTTTGCAGTTGCAGCGGCAACAAATTCTGCGCTGACGCGCTCAAGCTCGATCCGGCAGCTTTCGTGACTGAATACGAAGGCAAGCCTGTGGCCCTCTATACTCTTACGAACAAGAACGGAATGGTGGTCCAGGTCACCAACTACGGCGCCAGGACTGCTTCGATCATCGTTCCTGACAAGGACAACAATCCGGTGGATGTCATCGTGGGACACGACAACATCCAGAGCTATCTCAACACTGCCAGCGTGTCTTCGGCTTCTATCGTCGGCCGCGTGGTGAACCGTATCGCTTACGGCAAGTTCTCTCTCGACGGCAAGGATTACGAGCTGCCCATCAACAGCGGCGTCAATCATATCCACGGCGGTCCGAACGCTATGTACAAGCACGTTTGGGATGCCGAGCAGAAGGCTGACAATGTGGTGAAGATGAGTTATTTCTCTCCTGACGGGGAGGAGGGTTATCCCGGCAATTTCAGCATCAGCGTGACTTTCACCCTGACTGACGACAATGCGCTCGTGCTGGAGTATGAGGCTTCTACTGACGCCCCTACCCTCTGCAATCCTACTTTCCATCCGTTCTTCAATCTTCACGGTACTACCGAGAAGAGCAGCAACAGCCACATCTACTGGATGGATGCCGACTATTACACTCCTGTCGACGAGAATACCAATCCGACCGGGGAGATTCTGCCGGTGGCCGGAACCATCTATGATTTCACCACTGCTGCAAGGGTTGATTCCAAGACTGATGCGGGTTATGACCTCAATTTCGTGCTGAACACCAAGGGGGATTCATCGAAGCCCTGCGCTACTCTCTATGAGCCTGAGACAGGCATCTGCCTTACTCTTTTCACTGACCGTCCGGGCCTGCAGTATTATTCAGGCGGCAATATGAACGGTTATGAGGTCGGAAAGCGCGGCGGTGTCTTCCACAAGTTCAGCGGCGTGGCTCTCGAGACTCAGTGCTATCCTGACGCTCCTCATCACGACAATTTCCCGAGCATCGTGCTCCGTCCCGGTGAGAAATACACTCACTACGCGAAGTACCAGTTCTCAGTAAAATAACGCGATATCATCAACAGTTTTCCGAAGGAAGAAAAGGAGGCCTTCGGGAACATGGCCACCCCGGCCAGGGAAGAGGGGGGTGGCCTGCTGGATACGAGTTCTGCGAAGCAGGACGAAGTAGACAGTAGGGGGGTACGAAGGAGCGAAGCGACTGAGCTTCCCGAAGGCCTCCTTTTCTTCCTTCGGAAATCATCAGCGATAACATTATTATAATAAAGCCGGCTCGTTGGAGTCGGCTTTGTTGTGTAACGTATGTGTCAATCCGGCTATATGAAGATATAGCGCAGGATGAAGAGTACTGCGAGAACCCACATAGGTATCGATATCTCTTTGAATCTGCCTGAAATGGCGTGGGTTGCCACGTACGCGATGACTCCGATGAGGATACCGTCGGAGATGCTGTATGCAAGCGGCATAAAGATAATCGTGATGAAAGCGGGGATGCTCTTGCAATAATCTTCCCAGTGGATGCGCTTCACTGAAGGCATCATCATAACGCCGACGATGATGAGCGCGGGAGCTGTCGCTGCACTCGGAATTGAAAGGAACAGCGGGGAGAACAGCAGGGCCAGTGCGAAGCAGACTGCGGTAGAGAAGGCTGTAAGACCAGTCCTTCCACCCTCTCCTACTCCAGACGCACTCTCAACGTAAGTAGTAGTTGTTGAAGTACCGAAGCAAGCACCTGCAACAGTAGCGATGGAATCGGCCATAAACATCTTCTCCATACCTTCGATCTTGTCGTTGTCGGCAAGGCCTGCACCTTGATGGACGCCGATGATGGTGCCCATAGTGTCAAACATATCGATGAAAAGGAAGGTGAATACGACAACGAGCATATCCCAGCTGAAAATGCTTGAGAAGTCGAACTTGCAGAAGATGGGAGCTATGCTGTCGGGGAAAGACACCAGCTGCACTGCGCCGGAAGCATTGTGGCTGAACTGAGTCACAGCCATTCCCGTTGCAGGATCCTTGACTATCAGACCGATGAGCGTAGTTGCCAGGATGCCGATGAGGATGCCGCCGCGAACCTTCAACATCACCAGTCCGGCAGTAATCGCCAGTCCGATCATAGCAACCAGAGCCGTGCCTTTCGTAATCTCACCGAGGGTCACGAGAGTAGAATCCGAATTGACGATGATGCCGGCGTTCTGCATACCGATGAAGGCGATGAAGAGGCCGATACCGGCGCCGATAGCCTTCTTGAGGGTGCCGGGGATAGCATCCAGCAGCCAGGTGCGGACCTTAGTGATCGTCAGGATGACGAACAGGATACCTTCGATCAGCACAGCCGTGAGAGCAAACTGCCAGGTGTAGCCCATAGTCAGGCAGACCGTGTATACGAAAAATGCGTTGAGGCCCATTCCCGGAGCCAGTCCGAAAGGTTTCTTGGCATAAAACGCCATTACCAGAGTACCGACTATGGCCGCAAGAGCGGTGGCCGTAAATACGGCGCCGCCGGGCATGCCGTCAAGAGCGCTGAAGATGCTGGGATTGACAGCCAGGATATACGCCATCGTAAGGAAGGTGGTGATGCCGGCGACAATCTCAGTGCGGACTTTGTGCTTGGAAGCGTCAAATCCGAAAGCTTTGCCTAAAAAACTCATCGCAGTTATTGTTTAGATCAGAATACCCACTTAGTGCCGATGCAAGGCAGTACGTTGAACTTCTTGCCGGTAGAGGCCTCGAGGCCGGCGAAGTTGTAGCTGATTTCAACCTCGCCACCGATGTTGAAATGGTCGAAAATCTGGAACCAGAGCTGAGGCTCGGAGAGGATTACCAGATTGTTGCCCTCGCACCAGAAATCAGCGAAACCTGAGAAACGCAGGTTCTTGAGTCCGAACAGGTCCTGGAAGCCCCAGACAGCAGTGAACTGTACGGGAACCTTTGAAGGCAGGCTGACGAAATGCTTGTAGAGAACCTTGAGGTTGAGTGTATTGTTGAAATTCTCTGAATGCAGGAACCAGTCGATTCCGGCCAGGAAAGCGCTGTTGACCGGGAATGCACCGTAATCTTTGCCGGGAACTCCGAAGAGGTTGCCCCAGGTGCCGAAACCGCCGTTGTACTCGAGCTGGAGAGACAGGGGAGCCAGAGCGCTCTCAGACCAGAAATTCAGGCAGCGTGCAATCTCGAAATAAGTGTTGTTCGGAGAGATGACCTTCTTGCCGTCCCTGTTGTTGTAATCATAATCAATGAAGAAGAAAGTGTTTCCCCAGTTGTCCTGGTGGAAACCTTCAAGAGTAGTTGTGAAATGCCCTCTTCCAAAATCGTAGAAAGTCTGGAAGTTGGTCTGTGCATTGACTGTCAGGCTCAATGCCAGAATCGCAAACAGCGAGATGAAGATTTTTTTCATAGTTATGTGTTTAATAGGTATCGTTCTATTTCTCACTAAGCTGCAGCAGGCTGGAAACCTCTACGTCAGAGGGGATGGGGCGGCTGCGGGGGATGTCGACTATATCGATGATGAAATTGGCATAGACCGCCTTGGGATTGAACTTCTTCACCAGACGGACTGCGGCGGAAGCAGTGCCGCCGGTAGCCAGGATGTCGTCGTGGACAAGCACCACGTCCGAGGGCTCGATGGCATCGGTGTGCATCTCGATGATGTCGGTGCCATACTCCTTCGAATAAGATTCGCTGACAATCTCGGCCGGCAGTTTGCCGGGCTTGCGCACGGGGACGAACCCTGCGCCGAGCTTCGCTGCCACTGCGGCCCCAACCACGAAACCGCGGGATTCTACGCCGGCCACCTTGGTAATGCCTTTGTCACGGTACATATCGCAGATGGCATCCACTATCTCCATAAGGCATCTGTGGTTCTTGAACAAAGTCGTAACGTCGAAAAACATAATCCCCTTGACAGGATAATCAGGGACTTTCCGGATGTTGTCAACAAGCAGCTTTTTGTCCATAGTCGTTATAATTCACCTAAAGTTAAATCTTATCTCAAAGTCATACTCAATCCCAGCTCAGAGTATTATGCACATTTTTTCAACAAGTGGGCGACGGCAGGCAAACAAAAACCCCGGAGTATAAGCTCCGGGGTCTTTGAAATATATATGCGTCAGGGATTATGCAAGGAATCCGAGGAGCATACCGGCTGCAACTGCAGAACCGATCACACCTGCTACGTTCGGACCCATAGCGTGCATAAGCAAGTAGTTCTTGTCGTCGTACTCCCTGCCCACGTTGTTGGACACGCGGGCTGCATCAGGCACTGCGGATACACCGGCATTACCGATGAGCGGGTTGATCTTGTTACCTTCCTTGAGGAAGAGGTTGAAGAACTTGACGAACATCACGCCTGCGAAAGTAGCGATCACGAATGAAAGCGCGCCAAGACCGAAGATCAGGACAGATTTCAGCTGCAGGAACTGGTCGGCCTGGGTTGAAGCACCTACGGTGACACCGATGAGGATGGTGACGATGTCGACCAGCGGACCGCTTGCAGTATTGGCAAGACGACGGGTCACGCCACTTTCCTTGAGAAGGTTACCGAAGAACAGCATACCGAGCAGCGGAAGGCCTGAAGGCACGATGAAAGCAGTCAGAAGGAAACCGATGATCGGGAAGATCTTCTTCTCGGTAGGAGAGACGGCTCTCGGGGGACGCATACGGATAAGACGCTCTTTCTTGGTGGTGAGCAGTCGCATAATAGGCGGCTGGATAACCGGAACCAAGGCCATATATGAATATGCAGACACTGCGATGGCACCCATCAGGTCAGGAGCAAGACGTCCTGAGATGAAGATTGCGGTCGGACCGTCGGCACCACCGATGATACCGATGGCACCTGCCTCGCTGGGGCTGAAGCCGAGCAGGAGGGCGAGTGCGTAGGCACCGAAGATACCGAACTGTGCAGCAGCACCGATAAGCAACAGCTTGGGATTTGAAATCAGGGCGCTGAAGTCAGTCATCGCACCGATGCCGAGGAAGATGAGCGGAGGATAGAAACCTCTCTGCACTCCTTGATACAGGATATTGAACACTGAACCTTCCTCGTAGACTCCCACATTCAAACCAGCGAACAACGGAATGTTACCGATAAGAATACCGAATCCGATAGGGATGAGCAACATAGGTTCCCATTCAAACTTGATTGCCAAGAATATGAACAGGATACCCACAGCTATCATTATCAGATACTGGAGATTGCAGTTGGCAAAACCTGTGTATTGCCAGAACTGGATCAGATTGTTGATAATATTTTCCATTGACTGTTATCCGATAACGAAAAGAGGAGCACCTTCAAGGACTGAATCGCCTTTCTGTGCAAGGAATTTGACAATTTTACCACTGGTGGTAGCCTCGATATTGTTTTCCATCTTCATGGCCTCGAGGATGATTACAGCGTCGCCCTTGTTGACGGTGTCGCCCACATTCTTGTTGATGCTGAGGATAACGCCGGGCAGAGGAGAGTTGACGACGGTCTCGCCGGCAGCTGCTGCAGGAGCAGAAACTTTCTGGGCGGGAGCTACGGGTGCTGCCGGAGCGGCTTTGGCCTTGTTGACTACAGTGACTATCTTGCGAGGCTTGGCCTCAGACCTCTCGAACTCTACTGAATAGGGAGTACCATTGACTTCGACCTTGGCGGAAGTCTCTTCTACCTCGTCGATAACGACATTATAATCGTTGCCGTTGATTTTGATTTTATATTCTTTCATATCTCTTATTTTCTGTTGATTTGGGGAAGTTGACGGAGAGAGTAAATCTTACTGCTCCAAGGTGAATATGTCCTGTCGGTGTGGTTCAGGGTAACGACGAAGCTTTCTTCATCGTGAGAATCGTTCTCCTCCCTGAAGAGATGCAGAGCCATTGCGATTGCCGCATAGGTCTCGCCGGTAGTCACTTCTTCAGAAGCAGCTACGGCAGCCTTGACAGCCTCAGGGGCATTGGACTTGGCAGTTTTCTTCCTGCTGCGCTTGATAGAGGCATTACCGATCTGCTTGAAGATGATGTACAGGATGACAAGGGCAGTGAACACAACGGACATAGCGGTGAGGGCCATTATCCATCCGTAAGGGTCGATACGGGCCATCTTCTGGCTCTTGGTCTCCTCGGTATGGGTTACGTTGGCAGCCCTCGGGGTAGTGCTCTGGGCGATGTTCCACTCGCCGTTTCCGTCGGTTTTCCTCGCGAATGACTGGTTCTCGCCGAGATTGCCGGGAACAGTCACACGGTCGATGATAGTCTTGCCGTCACCTCCTACGAAGAGAATCTCTTCGCCGGGTGCGATGTTGAAGTTGGTATACAGAGTTCCTTTGTGCGGGTTGTCGTCGGTCCAGATAACCACGAACTGGCGCGGTTTGATCTTGGTGATGAGGTCTCCCTTGGGGAACATATATTTCTTGAGGTTGTTCGGATCGTTGGTCAGGTAGCAGCCCGAGATGTCAACAGTTCCGTAGGAAGAGTTGAACAGCTCGACCCACTGGCCGTGCTCTCCGAAATCGTCCATCAGGTCGCTTGTGTTTGTCACCATCAGCTCATTGATGCGCATTGCGGTCTGTTGCTGTGCCGCAGCGCCGAATGAGACAAGAAGCAGACTCAAGACGACAAGTGATTTGATATGTTTCATATTGAATTGCTTCTTGATTATTACAAAGGAAGGTTGTCGTGTTTCTTGGCAGGGTTGGTGAGCTTCTTGGTTGAAAGCATCTCTAAGGCGCGGATTACGCGGAAACGAGTGTTGCGAGGCTCGATCACGTCGTCGATGTAGCCATAAGATGCAGCCTTGTAAGGATTGCAGAAGAGGTCGTCGTACTCTTTCTTCTTGGCTTCCTTGAGTTCTGCAGCTTCCTCGGGGCTTGCGCAAGCCTTGAGCTCTTTAGCATAGAGGACAGCTACTGCACCGTCTGAACCCATCACTGCGATGTTGGCTGTAGGCCAAGCGTAGTTGATGTCGCCACGGAGCTGCTTGCAGCTCATCACGATGTGGCTTCCGCCGTATGATTTGCGTAAGGTTACGGTAACTTTCGGAATTGTGGCCTCACCGTAGGCGTAGAGCAGTTTGGCACCGTGGAGGATGACGCCGTTGTACTCCTGCTGGGTACCGGGCAGGAAGCCGGGCACGTCAACGAGGGTGAGGATAGGAATGTTGAATGCGTCGCAGAAACGGACGAAGCGGGCACCCTTGCGGCTTGAGTTGCAGTCGAGAACGCCGGCCAGCACCTTGGGCTGGTTGGCTACGATGCCGACTGTAGAGCCACCCATACGGGCGAAACCTACGATGAGGTTCTTGGCATAGTCGGCGTGGATCTCGAAGAACTTGCCGTCATCGACGATGCTGCCGATAACTTCATACATATCGTAGGGAGCGTTCGGGCTGTCGGGGATGATCTCGTTGAGAGAATCTTCGGTACGGTCGATCGGGTCATCGGTAGGAAGATACGGAGGTTCCTCCATATTGTTCTGCGGAATATAGCTGAGGAGTTCGCGGATGGTAGCGATCACTTCCTCTTCGTTTTCGCAGGCGAAATGAGCCACACCACTCTTGCTGGCGTGTACGCTTGCACCGCCGAGCTGCTCCTGGGTAACTTTTTCGCCAAGCACCTGCTCTACTACTGCAGGGCCGGTGAGGAACATATAGCTGGTGTTCTTGCACATAATGGTGAAGTCGGTCAGGGCCGGAGAATAAACGGCACCGCCTGCGCAGGGGCCGAGGATGGCGCTGATCTGGGGAACTACGCCTGATGCAAGGATGTTACGCTCAAAAATCTCAGAGTATCCTGCGAGGGCGTTGACGCCTTCCTGGATACGGGCTCCACCTGAGTCGTTGAGACCGATGACGGGAGCGCCCACCTTCATTGCCTGGTCCATTACCTTGCAGATCTTGAGGGCAAGAGTCTCTGAAAGGGAACCTGCGTTGACTGTGAAATCCTGTGCGAAGACATAAACCAGACGACCGTTGACGGTACCGTAACCGGTAACCACGCCGTCACCGAGGAATTGTTTCTTTTCCATTCCGAAGTTCGTGCAGCGGTGCAGCATAAACATGTCGAATTCTTCGAAGCTGCCTTCATCGAGGAGCATTGCGATCCTTTCACGAGCGGTATATTTACCTTTTTCGTGCTGTGCATCGATACGGGCCTGTCCGCCGCCGATACGGGCTTTCTCTCTGAGAGAAATGAGGCCTTTTACTTTTTCGAGTTGTTGACTCATATCAGTTGGGTTTGTTATTTGATGATTGATTATTTCTCTTTAGGGTTCTCACAGATTTCAGTCAGAACGCTCTGTGTAGACTTCGGATGCAGGAAAGCGATGTTGAGGCCTTCTGCGCCGGGACGCGGAGCCTTGTCGATGAGGACGACACCTTTACTCTCGGCGTCAGCCAGGCAAGCTGCGACGTCTTTGGTCTTGAATGCGATATGGTGGATACCTCCGCGGCCGCCGTTCTTCTCGATGAATTTGGCGATTGTGCTTTCAGGGCTTGTGGGTTCGAGAAGCTCGAGCTTCACTTCACCGATCTTGAAAAATGCAGTTTTAACTTTTTGGTCAGCCACCTCTTCGATTGCGTAGCATTTGAGACCGAGAACGTTTTCATAGTAAGGGATAGCCTGTTCCAGTGACGGAGTGGCGATGCCCAGATGCTCTATTTGAGATAATTCCATAGCGTTAATTATTTAAGTTTAAAAATTTTAGCTCTAATCCTGCAAAAATAATCATAAATCGCAACTTAAAAAATAAAATAGGTATCATTTGAAAACAAAAAAAGCATCTGCCGTAAGGGCCGGCAGATGCTGTATCAAATTCTAAACGGACTGGTCTTGCCCGCTAGGCGATTTCCATATTGTGATATACGTTCTGGACGTCTTCGTCCTCCTCGATCATATCGATGAGTTTCTCGACAGAGGCCTGGTCTTCAGGTGAAAGCTTCTTCAGCTCGACGTTCGGGAAACGCTCGAAGGTTGCAGACATAATCTCGTAGTTGTTGCTCTCGAGATACTGCTGGATCTTGTTCATTGCGGTGAATTCGCCGTAGATCATAATTACCTTCGGATCGTCGTCCTCGTCAGGGTCGCCGCCCTCGCGGAAGACTTCCTCTGCGCCGTAGTCGATGAGTTCGAGCTCGAGTTCGTCGAGGTCGATGTCGTCGCGGTCCTTGATCTTGAAGACGCACTTGCGGTCGAACATAAACTCAACGCTGCCTGATGTGCCGAGAGAACCTCCGAACTTGTTGAAATAGCTGCGGACGTTGGCCACGGTACGGTTGGTGTTGTCAGTCGCAGTCTCGACCAGGATGGCGATGCCGTGAGGGCCGAAGCCTTCGTACAGCATTTCCTTGTAATCGCTCTGATCCTTGTCAGTGGCTTTCTTTATGGCACGTTCGATGTTTTCCTTGGGCATATTTTCGCTGCGGGCCGTCTGCAGCAATGCGCGCAGGCGGGGGTTTCCGGTAACGTCAGGACCGCCCTGCTTCACAGCGATGGTGATTTCCTTGCCGATTTTGGTGAACGTTTTGGCCATATGGCCCCAACGTTTGAATTTTCTCTCCTTACGGAATTCAAATGCTCTTCCCATAACTTCTACAGATTGATGCGTGCGATGTATTTGTCGATATCGTAAGCTTCGAGGCTCTGGGGATATTTATCCTTGATTGCCTGATAATACTCGAGAGCCTTGGCGTTGTTGCCGAGTTCCTCGCAAGTGATGCCGGCCTTGAGCATATAGGCAGCCGCAAACATATTGTCGGCTTTCTTGATGGCCTTGTCGTAAGCAGCGAGAGCGGCATTGAAGTCGCCGTTGCCTACATAAGCGTCACCGAGGCAGCTGAGAGCCCTGGCTGCGAGGATATCGTCCTTGCCGTTGTATTTCTTGAGGTACTTGATGGCATCGTCGTAATTCTTGAGCTGAAGCTCGCTGACACCGGCGTACATATAGACAGCCTTGCCGGCCTTGGCACCGTACTGAGCGATGATGTCGCGGAAGCCCAGTGAAGAACCGTCACCTTCCAGTGCAGTCTTGTAATCGCCTGCTGCGAAGTAATTCTCAGCTGCGAAGCTGTCGTCGATGGCCGCAGCCCTTGCGGGTTTGATGACCCAGGTGCTGACTGCGAGGCAGATCGCAACTACCGCAAGGATGCCGATGGCGATCCAACCCAACAACTTACCGTTC
>CAMVOD010000005.1:0-183256 GCA_947169015.1 uncultured Bacteroidales bacterium
GCACTTAAGCCGACACCTCACGGCACGAGCTGACGACAACCATGCAGCACCTCGATACATGCTCCGAAAAGCGTTCCCATCTCTGGGTCCTTCATGCACCGTTCGAGCCCGGGTAAGGTTCCTCGCGTATCATCGAATTAAACCACATGTTCCTCCGCTTGTGCGGGCCCCCGTCAATTCCTTTGAGTTTCAACCTTGCGGTCGTACTCCCCAGGTGGATAACTTATCGCTTTCGCTTGGCCACTGATTCTTCCGAACCAACAGCGAGTTATCATCGTTTACTGTGCGGACTACCAGGGTATCTAATCCTGTTTGATCCCCGCACTTTCGTGCCTCAGCGTCAATGACGTATTTGTGAGATGCCTTCGCAATCGGTGTTCTGTGTAATATCTATGCATTTCACCGCTACACTACACATTCCTCCCACAGCATACGTATCCTAGTCAACCAGTTTCAACGGCACGATATGCGTTGAGCGCATACTTTTCACCGCTGACTTAATCGTCCGCCTGCGCACCCTTTAAACCCAATGAATCCGGATAACGCTCGCATCCTCCGTATTACCGCGGCTGCTGGCACGGAGTTAGCCGATGCTTATTCGTACGATACTGTCGTCGACGGACGCGTCCGCCTAATTCCTCTCGTACAAAAGAAGTTTACAATCCATAGGACCTTAGCCTTCACGCGGCATGGCTGGATCAGTCTTCCGACCATTGTCCAATATTCCTCACTGCTGCCTCCCGTAGGAGTCTGGTCCGTGTCTCAGTACCAGTGTGGGGGACCTTCCTCTCAGAACCCCTAGACATCGTCGCCATGGTGGGCCGTTACCCCGCCATCCAGCTAATGTCACGCGAGCCTATCCGTAACCGGCTTTCGCCTTTAAACACTCGGTGATGCCACCAATTATTACTACGCAGTATTAGTCGGAGTTTCCTCCGGTTATCCTCCTGTTACGGGCAAGTTGCTCACGCGTTACGCACCCTTGCGCCGGTCGCCGCCAAAGTATTGCTACCTCGCGCTGCCCCTCGACTTGCATGTGTTAAGCCTGCCGCTAGCGTTCATCCTGAGCCAGGATCAAACTCTCCATTGTATAATTTCTATATGTTTCAGTCCAATCCCGCTCCGCTCTTCTTCATTCAAAGAAATTCACGCTTGCTCTTTCAATTGTTATGCTACAATTGCCTTGTACTATTTTTCCAATAGCACTTAGTCTTCCATCTTTTCAATCAACTTTATCCTCCGTTCTTCCGAAACGGGCTGCAAATATAGCCCTTCTTTTTAATCCAGCAAATTTTATTTGAATTTTGTTGATAAAATTTTCAACGGAACCTCAGAGGCATACCTGAACGCTCTCCGGTCAGTTGTCCGTCACGGACTACAAAACGCCCGTTGGCTATCGTGTGGAGCACATTTCCGCTAAGACGTGACACCGGAGTCCATCCGCAGCGTGACGCTGCCGGCTGGACGGCGTGACGGCGACCGGTTGAAAAAACTACCAGGTCGGCATAGTATCCTTCACGGATGAAGCCTCTTTCCTCAACCCCGTACAGACGGGCGGGAGCGTGGGCCATACGTTCCACAACCAATGCAAGCGTGAAACAGCCCCGGTCCGAGAGGTCCAGCATCATAGGAAGGGAATACTGGATGAGCGGGATGCCCGAAGCAGAAAACAGGTATGGTTTGCATTTCTCTTCCATAAGGTGCGGCGCGTGGTCAGTAGAGATATTGTCGATGACACCCGAGCGCACTGCCCTGCGCAGCGCCAGCATATCGCGGTGCGACTTGATTGCCGGATTGCACTTCACCAGCGCTCCGAGTTCTTCATAATCCTTCGAGCAGAAAAAGAGGTATTGGACGCAGGTCTCTGCCGTGACGTTCTTGCGGCGCTTCTTCAAGTCCGCTATAATATCGGTTTCTTCTGCCGTCGAGACGTGCAGCACGTGCAGTCGCGTGCCATATTTTTCTGCCAGGCCGACTGCCTTCCGCGTAGCCTTGACGCACGCTTCTGTCGGTCTGATCTCGGGGTGTGCTGCAAAAGGGATCTGCTCGCCGTACCGTTCGCGAGCCTTCTGCAGGCAGTCCGCTATCACTGCGTTGTCTTCGCTGTGGACGGCGATCAGCGCCGGACACTCGGCAAACAGCCTGTCCATAGCCGTATCATCGTCGAGAAGGAGGTTGCCCGTGGACGAACCCATAAAAACCTTCACCCCGCAGACCTTCGAGTAATCACACGAGAGGACTTCGTCCAGGTTGTCGGCAGTAGCGCCGAGATAGAATGAATAGTTCACCACCGAGTCGCGTGCCGCGATTTCGAACTTGCGGGCGAGAGCCTCCCTGCTGACGGCCGGAGGATTGTTGTTCGGCATATCCATAAAGGATGTGACGCCGCCCAGGGCTGCAGCTGCGCTTTCGGTAGCGATGCAGGCCTTGTGGGTAGCTCCGGGCTCGCGGAAATGCACGTGCGCGTCAATGATGCCGGGAGCGACGTAACGTCCTTCCAGATCAAGGACCGAATCACTGTCTGCGATACAAGCCTGTTCCCTCTCGTGGCCGGAGTGACTGTCGTAGCGGCAGATTGCAGCGATACGCTCATCAACAATAAAGATGCCCGCAGGGAACAGGGCACCTTCATTGATTACAGTGGCGTTTTTGAGATAGCATTTCATTGCACGCGGGGTTTGATCTTCCTGAAACGGAGCTTGATGACGCCCCAGAATGCCTCGCCGAAGATGCTGCTGCTCATCTTGGAAACGCCTTCAGTGCGGTCCACGAAGATGATGGGGACTTCCTTGATCTTGAAGCCCAGTTTATAGGCATTGTATTTCATCTCAATCTGGAAGCCATAGCCGTGCATCCTGATGCGGTCGAAATCTATGGTCTCGAGAACCTTGCGACGATAGCACTTGAAACCTGCAGTACAGTCATAGACCTTCATACCCAGCATCTTGCGGACATATACCGAGGCGTAATAAGACATAATCACGCGTCCTATCGGCCAGTTTATCACGCTGATGCCGTTGCAATACCTCGAACCGATGGCAAGGTCGGCGCCGTCTTCGCTGCAGGCCCGGTACAGGCGGGGAAGGTCATCGGGATTATGGGAGAAATCGCAGTCCATTTCAAAGATATAATCGTAGCCGTGGGCGACGCACCATTTGAAACCGGTGATGTAGGCGGTACCGAGTCCTAGTTTCCCGGACCTTTCGATGATGAATATCCTCTCGGGAAATTCCTTCATAAGGTCTTTCACAACCGCAGCCGTACCGTCGGGAGAGCCGTCATCAATTATCAGCACATTGAACCCGTCCTCAAGGCTCATAACCTTGCGGAGCATTTTTTCGACGTTCTCGATCTCGTTGTAGGTCGGGATTATGATGATTTTCTTGTCGGCGCTCATTTCTTTGGATGGTTATTCCGTAAAGGTAGTTTATTTCCCCTCAATAACCAAACTTAAACCAATGCGCTGACGTTCCAGGTCTACAGAATCGACCTTGACGTGGATGTGCTGGTGGATCTTCAAAACCTCAGAAGGACTGCTGATGCGGCGCTTCGACATCTTGGATATATGTATCAGTCCGTTCTGCTTGATGCCTATGTCGACGAAGGCCCCGAAATCGGTGATATTGGTCACGATTGCAGGCAGTTCCATACCCACCTTGAGGTCTTCGATGGTCTTGATCTCTTCTGAGAATTCGAACACCTTGATGATCCTGCGGGGGTCGCGGCCCGGCTTCGAGAGTTCCTTGACGATATCGTTCAGTGTCAGCAGGCCAACCACGTCGGAGACATAACGGTTGACATCTATGCTTGCGCAGAGCTGTTCGTTGGAAATGAGCTGTGACACCTCTACGCCCATATCGGAAGCTATGCGCTCCACAAGGCCGTAGCGCTCGGGATGCACGGCTGAATTGTCGAGCGGATTGGCCGCACCTGCGATCCTGAGGAAGCCGGCACACTGCTCGAAGACCTTGTCGCCGAGCCTCTTGACCCTCAGAAGATCCTTGCGGGAGCGGAACGCTCCGTTCTCGCTGCGGTAGTCGACTATGTTCTGGGCCAGTGCCGGTCCGATGCCGGAAACATAGCTCAGAAGATGCTTGCTGGCGGTATTGAGATTGACGCCGACGCTGTTCACGCAGCTTTCGACGGTGTTGTCGAGAGTCTCCTTGAGCAGGGTCTGGTTGACGTCGTGCTGATACTGCCCCACTCCTATCGACTTGGGGTCGATCTTGACCAGTTCGGCCAGCGGGTCCATAAGCCTGCGGCCGATGGACACGGCGCCGCGGACAGTCACGTCATAGTCCGGGAATTCCTCACGGGCCACGTCCGAAGCCGAATACACCGAAGCACCGTCTTCAGACACCGAGTAGACCCTGACACCTTCGGGCAGCGCTATCTTCTTTATGAAATACTCCGTCTCGCGGCCTGCGGTGCCGTTGCCGATTGCAATCACCTCAATTTTGTAAGACTCGACCATCTGGGAGATTTTCTTCATAGCCATAGTCTTCTCATTCATCGGCGGATGAGGATATATGGTATCATTGTGAAGCAGATTGCCTTCGGCGTCAAGGCACACCACCTTGCATCCGGTGCGGAAGCCGGGGTCGATAGCCAGAGTGCGCTTCTGCCCCACGGGCGGAGCCAGCAGCAGCTGGCGCAGGTTCTCTCCGAACACCTTTATGGACTCGATGTCCGCTTTTTCCTTGGCGATGGCCAGGACTTCATTCTCTATCGAAGGATGGAGCAGCCTTTTGTAAGCATCTCCCACCGCATCTGAAAGGAAGCCGCGCAGCTGAGAAGAGGGTTTTCTCTTTCCTTTGAAAATGCAGCGTTCCATCCTTTCGTAGGCATAGTCCTCATTGACTTCCATCTTCACTGAGAGGACTTCCTCCGAGGAGCCGCGAAGGATTGCCAGAAGCCTGTGGGCGGGAATCTTGTCGATACGCTGCGAGAAATCCGAATATGTCCTGTACTTTTCGCTTTTCTCATCTTCCTCTTTGCCCCTGGCGACTTTCGAAACTATTGTGCCCCATTTATAATAAAGGTCACGGAGTTCCTGGCGGACAGCCGTATCCTCGCTGACCCACTCGGCAATTATGTCCGAAGCCCCGGCGAGGGCATCGTCCTTGGTCGGCACCGCGTCATTGATGAACGGGGCGGCCGCAGCGTAGATGTCGTCGGCCTGCACTGCGTAGAGCTTCGCTGCCAGAGGCTCGAGGCCCTTTTCCTTGGCGATGGAGGCACGTGTGCGTCTTTTGGGTTTGTACGGCAGATAGATGTCCTCAAGGACCCTTGAGTCCACAGCCGCCTCTATCTCCGCTGCAAGGCTGTCCGTCATCTTCCCCTGCTGCTCGATGCTCTTGACGATGGCCTGCTTGCGCTTGTCAAGGTCGGTCAGGTAGACGTAATAATGCTTGATCTGGGCCACGTAGGTCTCGTCGATGCCTCCGGTGCGCTCCTTGCGGTAGCGGCTGATGAACGGGATGGTTGCTCCCTCTTCGAGCAGTCCGACGCAGTTTTCAACCTGCCAGGCTGCAAGCTGGAGCCTTCCTGCTATGTACTTTATGTAAGAATCAGTCATGGGACACTTGCTGTAGTTGCTCTCTGTATGATGAGAATATCTTGGACTTGGACACGAATCCCATATACAAACCGTTCTTGTCCAGGACCGGCAGGTTCCAGGCGCCGGTGGTCTCGAACTTTTCCATCACCTTCTCCATACGGTCCGACGCAAGCACGGAATCGCTCTCCTTGAGAAGGTCGTATATGAATATCTTGTCGTACATCTCCGGCTTGAACATATACTGGCGGACATCGTCAAGGTAGACGATTCCGAGGAAGTGGTTTTTCTCGTCAACCACCGGGAAGATGTTTCTGTGGGAATGAGCTATCACGTCGGTCAGTTCGCCGAGGGTGCGGTCCACCCTGACGGGGACGAAATCGGTCTCTATGAAATTCGAAAGCTTGAGCAGCGTCAGCACTGCCCTGTCGCTGTCGTGGGTCAGCAGTTCGCCTGAAGCAGCGATACGCTTGGTATAGATCGAGTACTGCTCGGTGGTCCTGATCGTGGCATAAGAGATGGCTGAAGTAATGATCAGGGGGAAGAGCAGCGCATAGCCGCCTGTGATCTCGGCGATGAGGAATATGGCGGTCAGCGGAGCCTGCATAACGCCAGCCATAAGTCCGGCCATACCCACCAGCACGAAGTTCTCCTCCGGCACTGCCGCCAGCCCCAGGATGTTGACCAGCCTGGCAATCACGAAGCCTGCGAAGGCTCCGGTGATAAGCGTCGGACCGAAGGTTCCGCCCACTCCGCCTCCTGAGTTTGTGAACGCAGTCGCAAACACCTTGAGCAGGGTGACAGCAGCAAAGAATATCACTATCGCCCACTTGTTGTCGGGAGATATGAAACTGGCGATGAACCCGCCCTCCAGCGCAACGAGAGCATCTTTGTTGAGCATAGACGTGAGGGAGGTGTAGCCTTCACCGAACAGAGGAGGGAACATAAAAATCAGCACTCCCAGCGATGCAGCGCAGATGGCCCAGCGGGTGAAAGGCTTGCTGACCTTGCGGAGCATATCCTCGGCCTTGAGCGTCATCCTCAGGAAATAGAGCGACAGCAGGCCGCAGAAGATTCCGAGGATTATGTAGAACGGAATGTTGCTCATCGAGAACTGCTCCACTGAATTGGAGAAGGTCACCATATCGCCGAGCACGAAGTACGAAACCATAGTTGCAGTCACTGACGACAGCAGCAACGGCAGGATCGACGACATAGACAGGTTGAACAGCAATATCTCGAAAGTGAACAGCACCCCTGCCATCGGAGCTTTGAAGATGCCAGCCACAGCACCCGCGGCACCGCAGCCGAGAAGTATGGTGATGTTCTTGTACGACAGGCCGAAAGCCCTGGCGACGTTGGAGCCTATCGCCGCTCCGGTGTAGACGATCGGGGCCTCCGCTCCCACCGAACCGCCGAAACCGATGGTCAGGGAACTGGCTGCGATCGACGACCAGATGTTGTGGGGCCGGATGTGGCTTTCATTCTTGGAGATGGCCAGCAGCACCTTGGTGACACCGTGGCCGATCTTGTCTTTGACCACATATTTCACCAGCAGCATCGACAGCAGCATACCCACTCCGGGCAGGATGATGTAAAGAATCCAGTGGACCGCCGCTACCTGTCCGCCGAACAGCAGATGCTGGATCAGCTCTATGAGCTTCTTCAGCACGACTGCCGCAAGCCCGCTGCCCAAGCCTACCAGAACAGACAGCAGCAAAAGCAAGTTGCGCTCAGATATGTACTTTCTGAGCGCAGCTGCAAATCGCAAAATAATATGTTTGCTACTCGTCAATATCGTCTTCAGGCGCTTCGCCGAAGTCTCCTTCGTTTTCAGGAAATTCTGCGTTTTCTCCGTCTGCAACGACTCCGTCGTCATCGTCATCCTTGAAGAGGTCTTTCTCGACGTCTTCGTAATCATCCGTGCGGACTTTCACTTTCACGAGATAGATTGCGTCCGGAATCTCAACTGAAACAGCATAGAAACAAGTGCCGTCCGGCTTGTCGATCTTCACCAGGTCTCCGAGGTAGTCGGCGTAGCCGTGCGGATATTTCTCTTCAAATGCCTCACGCAGTTCATCAGACATATTTTCGTAGCTGATGACAGCTCTTCTTTTATTGGGAATTCTAATTGCCATTTTCCTGTTTGTTTTACCTCGCAATTATAGGCATTTTTTTCAAATACAAACCCTATTTGGATTTATTTGTTGAAAAAAAATGATTTTTGGCGCTTCTTGCGTTCCAGGTTGCGCTCCACGAACAGCGGTCTGAGGGTTTTGGGGTCCAGTCCGGTATAGAACATAACCGAGGACACGGTCATCGGAGTCGGGGTAAAATCCTGCACCTGCTCCATATAGAGGCCCTTCAGATACTTGTTTTTCGACAGGGCGTCCATATCCCTCATCGAGCAGCCGGGATGGCCGCTGATGAAATAGGGAACGAGCTGGTAGCGCAGTCCGTGGCGACGAGTAATCTCGTCGAATTTGCCGCGCAGCACTTCAAAAAGCCTGAAGGAAGGCTTGCCCATAACTGCCAGCACATTGTCCTGGGTATGCTCGGGAGCCACCTTCAGACGGCCGCTGGTATGCTTTGTTATGAGGGCCTCGAGATATGGCTGCGAAGTCTCGTCAAGATAGCCGTTCTCGTCGAGGAAAAGGTCGTAGCGGATGCCGCTGCCGATGTATGCGTTGCGGATCCCCTTTACGGCAAGCACCTTGTCGTAGAGCTCCAGCAGAGCCTTGTGGGAATGGTCGAGATTGCGGCACATCCTCGGAAACAGGCAGCTCTGGCGCGTGCATTTGGCGCAGATCTCCTTGTTCTTGCCTCCCATCCGGTACATATTGGCCGTAGGGGCGCCCAGATCGGAGATGTTTCCGGCGAAGTCAGGCAGGTCGTTGAGCCTCCTGGCCTCTTCCACTATGGACTCCTGCGAGCGGGACTGGATGAATTTACCCTGGTGCGCAGCTATCGTGCAGAAGTTGCAGCCCCCGAAACAGCCGCGGTGGGTCGTGATTGAAAACTTGATCATATCGTAGGCCGGAATCCTCTTGCCTTTATAGCGCGGATGCGGGAGTTTGGTGAACGGCAGGCTGTAGACTGCGTCCAGTTCTTCCGTAGTTGCCGGAGGATAGGGAGGATTGATGCACACGAAATCTTTGCCGGTCTGCTCGACAAGGGTCATCGCGTACAGCGAATTGGCCTCTCTTTCTATGATGTTGAAATTCTGGGCGAAGGCCACCTTGTTGCGCTTGCAGTCCTCGAAGGAGTGCAGGTCGAAATAATCATTGTCGGGAGGAGTGTCGGCCAGATAGCCTATCTGGGGTATCTCCCTTATCTGCTCTTTGGTCCAGCCTTGGGCGAAAGCGTCGGTCAGCGCAGCCATCGGCCTCTCCCCCATCCCGTAAACCAGATAGTCGGCTCCGGAATCCACGAGCACCGACGGTTTGAGGCAATCCTGCCAATAGTCGTAGTGCGTCAGCCTGCGGAGAGACGCCTCGATGCCGCCTATCACAACCGGCACGTCCGGGAAAAGCTGCTTCAGAATCTTGGTATAGACAGTCACCGCGTAGTCGGGTCGGTAACCGGCACGGCCTTCGGGCGTATATGCGTCATTGCTGCGCAGACGCTTCGATGCCGTATAATGGTTGACCATTGAATCCATATTGCCGGCATTGACGGCAAAATAGAGCCGGGGGATCCCCATCTTCTTGAAATCGCGCAAGTCGTCCCTCCAGTTCGGCTGGGGAACGACAGCCACTTTGTAGCCACGGGCTTCGAGGGCCCTTGTCACCACCGCCGTACCGAAAGATGGATGGTCTATGAACGCATCTCCGGTGAAAAGGATCACGTCGGCTGCATCCCAGCCAAGCGCATCCATCTCTTTTTTGGTGGTGGGTGCTATCATAGCTACATTCTCTCGGGCAGTTTGATGCCGAGGATGGTCATTGCTTTGGTAAGCACCTGTGCGATAGCGGCAAGCAGCGCAAGCCTCTGGGAGCGGACTTTGTCGTCATCAGCCTTGAGGACGCTGACATCGTGGTAATACTGGTTGAATTCCTTGGCCAGGTCGTATGCATAGTTGGCCACAAGTGCGGGAGAATGAGCCTCTGCCGCCTCGGCCACCTTGTCGGGGAACGATGCCAGGGCTTTGACGATCTCGATCTCCTTGGGAAGGAATTCCACGCCTGAGGCACCGACAGCGAACTGCTGCTCGGCCGCCTTGCGCAGTATCGACTTGATACGGGCGTAGGTGTACTGTATGAACGGGCCGGTGTTGCCGTTGAAGTCTATGCTTTCCTTCGGGTCGAAGAGCATCGTCTTGCGGGGGTCGACCTTGATGATGAAGTATTTCAGCGCGCCGAGGCCTATGGTCATAAACAGTTCGTCCTGCTCCTTGCTGTCCATATCCTCCAGCTTGCCGAGTTCCAGCGAGGTCTCCTTCGCAGTGGCATACATCTTCGCGATGAGGTCGTCGGCATCGACGACAGTGCCTTCGCGGGACTTCATCTTGCCTTCGGGCAGTTCCACCATTCCGTAGGACATATGGTAGATAGCGTCGGCCCAAGGCATTCCGAGTTTGCCGAGTATGAGCTTGAGCACCTGGAAGTGGTAGTTCTGCTCATTGCCCACTACATATATTATCTCGTCGAAATCGTACTCTTCGTGACGGCGGCAGGCTGTGCCGAGGTCCTGGGTCATATAGACGGACGTACCGTCGCTGCGGAGCAGCAGTTTCTCGTCAAGGCCGTCTGCAGTGAGGTCGCACCACACGGAACCGTCGTCGCGGCGGTAGAAGACTCCCTTCGACAGGCCTTCCTCTACCAGCGACTTGCCGAGCAGATAGGTCTGTGACTCGTAGTATATCTTGTCGAAGCCGACGCCGAGGTCTGCGTATGTCTTGTCGAAACCTTCGTAGACCCAGCCGTTCATCTTCGCCCAGAGTGCGCGCACTTCGGGGTCGCCCTGCTCCCACTTGACAAGCATTGCCTGCGCCTCCTTCATACAGGGGGCCTGCTTTGCCGCCTCTTCCTTGTCAAGGCCGGTCTTCTCCATAATTTCTGCTGTTTCCTCGTTCAGCATATTGTTGAACTCGACATAGAAATCGCCCACCAGATGGTCGCCCTTCTTGCCGGATGACTGAGGGGTCACGCCGTTGCCGCGTCTGAGCCAGGCCAGCATCGACTTGCAGATGTGGATGCCTCGATCGTTGACGAGGTTGACCTTGACAACGTTGTTGCCGGCGGCTGCCAGCAGCTGCGACACGGACCAGCCGAGCAGTATGTTGCGGATGTGTCCCAGGTGCAGCGGCTTGTTGGTGTTTGGAGACGAAAACTCCACCATCACGGTGCGGCCGTTGGAAGGATGCTGTCCCCAGTCCTTGGCAGCGGCGATCTCGGCGAACACTTCGCCCCAGTATGCGGCTGACATCTTGATGTTCAGAAAGCCTTTCACCACGTTGAAGGATTCGATGCTTGTGGCGTTCGCCTTCATATATTCTCCGATCTCGGTGGCGGTTGCCTCGGGCGACTTGCGGCTGAGCTTCAGCAGCGGGAACACCACCAAAGTCACGTCACCTTCGAATTCCTTGCGGGTTGCCTGGAGCTGCAGTGCTCCGTCTGCGGGTTCCGCTCCGTAAAGGGCCTTGACGGCATCCTTTGCCAGGGCGGTCAACAAATCTATAGAGTTAGTCATCATTTATTTCAGTCCGTTATATTCCAAAAGAGCATCCACAGTAGCGTCGTGTCCGCGGAAATTCCTGTACAGTTCATCAGCTTCGACCTCGTCGCCGCGACGGAGGATTTCGTAGCGGTACTTGCGGGCCATCTCCTGGTTGAAGATGTCGCCGGTCTCCTCGAAAGCCTTGAAAGCGTCGTTGTCGAGCACCTGCGCCCAGAGGTAGCTGTAATAGCCCACGTCATATCCGTGTGAGAAGATGTGCAGGAAGTAAGGAGTCCTGTAGCGCGGCGGGATCTCGCTGATGAGGCCGATCTCCCTGAGTATCCTGTTCTCAGCCGACAGCACGTTGAAATTCTCGGGAATATCGCTGATCGAATAGAGTCCCATGTCGAGGTACATAGCAGCGAGCAGCTCGGTCATAGCGAAGCCCTTGCCGTAGTTCTTCGACTCGACGTACTTGTTGACAAGCTCCATCGGGATGACGACTCCCGTCTCGTAGTGTTTGGCGTATACGTTCAGCACTTCGGGAGCGAAAGCCCAGTGCTCGTTGAGCTGTGAAGGAAGCTCCACGAAGTCGTGGTCGAAATTGGCTATGCCCTGGTATTTGACATCGATCATAAAGCTGGCCAGAGCGTGACCGAACTCGTGGAAGAAAGTCTCTGTCTCGTCGGGAGTCAGCAGAGAAGGCTTGTCACCTACCGGACGGGCGAAGTTGCCGCAGATGGTGACAAGGGGATTGACCTTGTTGCCGTCGGCGTCGTATTTCTGGTCACGGTAGCTGCTGCACCAGGCGCCGTTGCTCTTCTCGCCAGGACGTGCGAACATATCCATAAAAATCACTCCGAGGCTGCTTCCGTCCACATCCTTGCACTCGAAAGCTTCAGCTTCGGGATGAGGCAGCGGCACATTTTCGAGACGTTCGAAAGTGAGGCCGAAGAGTCTTTTGGCAACGTAGAAAATACCGTCGCGCACGTTCTCATATTTGAAATAGGGCTTCAGGGTCTCTTCGTCGAAACTGTATTTCTCAGCCTTGGCCAGGGCTGAATAGTATCTCCAGTCAGCGGCCTGGACGGTCGTGATGCCATCCTGGGCGGCCAGGGCCTTGATATCCTTAAGTTCACGGCCTGCCGCTTCGAGGGACGGTTTCCACACCTGTCCGAGAAGTTTGTAGACATTCTCCGAATTCCTGGCCATACGGTCCTCGAGCTGGAAATCCACGAAAGTGTCGAAGCCGAGCAGCCGGGCCTTCTTCAGTTTGAGCCTGATTATCTCGGCGCAGATGTCCTTGTTGTCCTCAGCATTGTTGTTGTTGCAGCGGTTGAGATATGCGTCGAGCACCTTGATGCGGAGTTCGCGGTTGGCAGCGCTCTGCAGGAAAGGCATTACGCTCGGATTGTCGAGGCCGACGATCCACCTGTCAGACTGACCGGCAGCCTTGGCCCTAGATGCGGCCTCTGCGATAAAGTCGGCGCTCAGTCCGGCCAGGTCGGCCCTGTCCTTGATTTCGAGCTTCCACGCAGCGGTCTCCTTGATAAGGTTCTGGGAGAACTTGAGCTGCAGGTTGGAGATAGCCTCGTTGACCTCTTTCAGCTCAGCCTTCCTGTCATCGGGAAGGGCTGCGCCGCCGCGGGCGAACTCCTTGTAGATATTGTCCACAAGACGGAGCTGCGCCTCGTCGAGACCTAGGCTGTCCTTACGGTCGTATACATACTTTATGCGGTTGAAAAGCGCCTCGTTCAGCTGGATTTCATTGGAATGAGCGCTCATCAGAGGGGTGATCACGTTCGATGCCTCAGCCACTTCGTCATTGAAAGCCATAGACTCCACATTGCCGAATACTCCGTAAACCCTTGAGAGGAGCTCTCCAGAGCGGTCGAAGGCCAGGATAGTATTGTCGAAGGTAGGGTCTTCCTTGCAGTTGACGATAGCAGCGATCTCAGCATTATGGGCCTCAATCGCTTTTTTGACTGCAGGTACATAATCTTCTGTCTTGATCTCCTCGAAAGGAGGTATGCCGAAAGGAGTATCCCATTCCCTGAGGAGGGGATTCTTCTCTGTGCAGGCGCACAAACTCATTGCAGCGATAGCCATAATCAATAATTTTTTCATAATTATGTATGTTTCTGTTGCCAATTCAAATAAAAAAGAGGGTTTCCTTTTGCAGATTCCCTCTTAATTCACCAGATGGGAGACTAACCCAGATAGCTTTTGAGCAGTTTGCTGCGGGCGCTGTGACGGAGGCGGCGGATAGCCTTCTCCTTGATTTGACGAACCCTTTCGCGGGTGAGACCGAAATGCTCTCCGATCTCTTCAAGGGTCATTTCCTGGCAACCGATGCCGAAGAAATACCTGACGATGTCCCTCTCTCTTTCAGTAAGGGTTGAAAGGGCCCTTTCTATCTCCTTGTTGAGGGATTCGTTCACGAGACCTTTGTCAGCGTTGGGAGAGTCGTTGTTGACCAGCACGTCCAGAAGACTGTTGTCTTCACCGTCCACAAACGGGGCGTCGACGGAAACGTGGCGGCCGGACACTCGCAATGTGTCATTGATCTTGTCACGCGGAATGCCGAGAATCTCTGCCAGCTCATCAGAAGAAGGCATACGCTCATTCTCCTGCTCGAACTTGCTGAGAGCTTTATTGATCTTGTTCAGCGATCCAACCTGATTGAGCGGGAGGCGGACGATCCTCGATTGTTCTGCCAAAGCCTGCAGGATTGACTGGCGGATCCACCAAACGGCATAGGAGATGAACTTGAAACCCCTGGTCTCATCGAACTTCTCCGCAGCCTTGATCAGACCGAGATTGCCTTCGTTGATAAGGTCAGGAAGGCTCAATCCCTGATTCTGATACTGCTTGGCTACCGAAACCACGAACCTGAGGTTTGCCCTCGTCAGCTTCTCAAGCGCTTCCTGATCGCCTTTCTTGATACGCTGTGCAAGCTCTACCTCTTCTTCTACCGTGATTAGCTCTTCTCTACCAATTTCTTGCAAATACTTGTCGAGAGATGCACTCTCTCGATTCGTAATTGACTTTGTGATTTTTAGTTGTCTCATTAATCGATAATGATATCAGGCCTTTTGGCCGTAGCGCGCAAATTTATATATTAATATCAAGAAATTACAAATTTACCATAATTTCTTTTTGAACATTGTCGCGCAGGACCGTAACTACCGCTTTTTCACCGGGACGGAGCTTGCTCACCTGAACCTGGACTTCAGAAGCGGTGTTGACTTTATTCAGATTGATCTCCTTGATGATGTCGCCTGACCTGAGACCTGCAGCTGCCGCCGGAGTCTCTGCACGCACGTCAGCGATGGTCACGCCTTTGTCGGTGTCCATCATAGAAATGCCGAGGACGGCACGCTGCACAGAGCCAAATTCGATGAAATCGTCAGTAATCTTCTTGACGATATTCACGGGGACAGCGAACGCATAGCCTGCGTATGAGCCGGTCAGCGAGATGATTGAAGTGTTGATGCCGACCAGCTGGCCGCTGGTGTTGACGAGCGCGCCGCCACTGTTGCCGGGATTGACGGCGGCGTCGGTCTGGATGAATGACTCAACCCTGTAGGAGCCGTCGTAGTTGGGGAACGAACGGCCTTTAGCGCTGACGATACCTGCGGTGATGGTAGAGCGCAGGTCGTAGGGACTGCCGATGGCAAGCACCCACTCGCCGAGTCTCAGATCATCGGAGTCGCCCATCTCGAGAGCCTGGAAACCGCTGCCTTCCACCTTGAGCAGGGCCAGGTCGGTGGCCTCGTCAGTACCGATGACGGTGGCAGGAAGGACGGTATTGTCGTAGAGGGTCACCTGCACCTCGTCGGCGCCTGAAACCACGTGGTTGTTTGTGACAATGTATCCGTCGTCAGAGATGATCACGCCTGACCCCACACCCACCTGGTCCTGGGGAGTGTTGGCGAAGCCGAAGAAATAGTCGAACATTGATGAAGGGGCCTGCTGACGGGCCTTCTTGACTACTTTAACATATACTACGGAATTGACAGCCATCTCGGCGGCATCGCTGAAATAGGTGCCGGTCATGACATCCCTGTCGCTGCGGACCACCTTGCGGTCCTGCCTGCTGCCATTCTGTTCTGTGATGAGTTCTTTCTTGAATTCAGTTACTTCGTTGGTCTGCTCAGCCACTTTGCCTGCGACCACATATGAGACTACGCCTGACAAAATGACAGACAGAGCCGCAATCAATAAACCTTTTTTCATATGTCGTATGTTAATAATTTCCGGGGCGTTTTCCGGTCAAATTATATGCCAAAATCATATGCGGTTTAGATAGTTTTTACTATCTTTGTATGTTAGCAAACAAGATTATAATTTAACATCAGTGATATGAGATTCGTATTATCAAGTTCGGAACTTCTCCGCGGACTGGTGTCCGTTTCGAGAGTATTAGCAAACAAGCCTGCCCTTGCAATTTTGGACAATTTCCTCTTTGACCTCAAGGACAACTCCCTTACAGTCACCGCTTCTGACGGAGAGACCACCCTCCGCACCAGCCTTCCCGTAGAGCAGGTCCTCGAAGAGGGTGCAGCCGCCGTTCCCGCAAGGCTCCTCATCGATTCCCTCAAGGAGTTTCCGGACCAGCCCCTCACATTCCTCACTGACAAAGCTTCATCGCTCAACATCATCTGGTCGAGCGGTGCTTCCAAGATTCCGTTCTTCCCTGCCGAGGACTATCCCGTGTTCCCCGTCATCGCAGAGGATGCCAACAGTCTTGCCATTCCCGCCAATATCCTTCTGAACGGCATCAACGACACCATCTACGCCACAGCCGAAGAGGAGCTCAGGCCCGTAATGAACGGTATCTTCTTCGACATCGACACCACCGGCACCTCGGTAGTCGCTTCAGACGCCCACAAGCTGGTGTGCTACACAGTCTTCTCCGTCAAGGGCGAAGAGAAATGCTCCTTCATCCTTCACAAGAAACCCGCCGCAGTGCTGAAGAACATCATCACCAAAGCCGAAGGTGACATCGCAGTGAAATTCGACAAGCGCAACGCTATGTTCGCTTTCGACAACACCGTCCTCGTATGCCGCCTGGTAGACGGCAACTATCCCGCCTACCGCACAGTCATCCCGAAGAACAACCAGAACAAGATGATCATCGGCCGCGTCGAATTCCTCAACGCTGTCCGCCGTGTGGCAGTCTGCTCAAACCAGGCCACCAGCCACATCATCCTCAAGATATCTGCGGGTGAGATTATGATTTCAGCCGAGGACACATCTTTCGCCATATCAGCATACGAAAAGCTCAACTGCCAGTATGACGGTGTCGACATCGAGATCGGCTTCAAGGCTCCGTTCCTCGCCGAGATCCTCAGCAACCTGCCGTTCGAAAACGTATGTATGTGTCTGGCAGACCGCTGCCGTGCCGCCCTGATAGTTTCAGCCGACGAAAAGGATCCTTCAGAAGAGCTCTGCGCCCTGCTGATGCCGATTATGCTCAATTCATAGTCCGTAATGGAACTCAAACTCAACAATCCCCTGTTGTTTTTCGATCTGGAGACGACAGGGCTTGACGTTGCGCGCGACCGCATCGTCGAAATCGCCGCCGTAAAGGTCTTCCCCGACGGCCACGTCGAGGAGAAACGCAGGCTCATCAACCCCGAGATGCCCATCCCCAAGGAAGCGCAGGATGTCCACCAC
The DNA here is from genome assembly GCA_947169015.1 of uncultured Bacteroidales bacterium. Lineage (GTDB taxonomy): Bacteria > Bacteroidota > Bacteroidia > Bacteroidales > UBA932 > Equibacterium. The sequence continues at coordinate 16,898 of CAMVOD010000005.1, forward strand.
ATCACCGACGACGACGTCAAGGACCAGCCGGTTTTCCGCAAGATAGCCAAGTCTCTCGCCCAGTGGATGGAAGGCTGCGACATCGCAGGTTACAACTCCACCCGTTTCGACATCCCGCTGCTGGCTGAAGAATTCCTGCGTGCCGGCGTTGATTTCGATTTCCGCAAGAGGAAGCTCATTGACGTCCAGAACATCTTCCACAAGATGGAGCAGCGCACGCTGGTGGCCGCCTATGCTTTCTACTGCAACAAGAACCTCGATGACGCCCACTCCGCCCTTGGAGATGTAAGGGCTACCTACGAAGTCCTCAAAGCCCAGCTCGACAGGTATGAAGGCACTCTGCAGAACGACGTCAAGTTCCTCGCCGACTTCACCACCCGCAACCGTCTCGCCGACTATGCCGGCCGCATAATCCTTAACGAAAAGGACGAGCCGGTCTTCAACTTCGGCAAGCACAAGGGCCGCAAGGTCATCGACGTGCTCCGCTCCGAGCCGAGCTACTACGACTGGATGATGAACGGAGACTTCACGCTCGACACCAAGAAAGTACTCACAGACATCTATCTCGAGTCAAAGACGAAGGCCTGATGAATATCGCCGTCCTGAAACCTTCTGGCAGATACTATTTCCGTCCCGATACGACGCTGAACCGGGAAGCGTGCGACTATTATCTCCCTGACGGGATCGAAGAGGTCACTCTCACTCCCTGCATCTATTCGAAGGTCATCAAGGCAGGCAAATGCATCAGCGCAAGATTCGCAGGCCGTCACATCGACAACTTCGGGTTCGGTGTCCTGCTGGACGCAGCTGGATCAGATCCGCAGGAAGCAAGCTGTATGGACGGCACTTCCTACATATCAGGCGACACACTACCTATCAGCGAAGCAGCCGGCAGAGCCTTTGAGGTCTGCATAAACGGAGAGCCCTGGTTCAGCAAGGATGATTTCGAGGAAAGCCTGCTGGCAGAAGCTGTCGTCACCGTCAGCCGGAGAAGTTCGTTGAGGGCCACAGACATCGTCGCCGTGAGCCTGCCTGCCAGCATATCGCTGCGCAAGGGAGACTGGTTCTCTTTCTGCGGCAAAAAAGTGAATATATTATAGCGAGCGGACGTATTTGGCTGCGCTCTGCCCGGCAAGGGCTCCGGTCGAAAAAGCCATCTGCAGATTGTAACCTCCCGTATCCCCGTCAAGGTCGAGCACCTCTCCGGCGAAAAAAAGACCTTTGGCAAGTCTGGACTGCATCGTCTTCGACACGACTTCGTCGAGTGAGACGCCGCCGGCGGTAACCACGGCCCTGCGGTATCCTGCGTGCTTGAGGATGTGGAAACGCCAGTCCTTGAGACGATCTGCCAGCGTGTTTACAGTAAGTCCTTTGGCCATATCAAAGAACGGATCTATCATCTCGCCGGGCATAAAACGACGCAGGATTTTCTTCATACGCGCCTCATTGATCATAGGAACATCCCATTTGAAGGACGCTACTTCTTTTTTCACCCTTTCTCTCAGTTCCTTGATGGAGACTGCGGGCTTCAGGTCTATGACCAGCTCGACAGAAGAGCCGTTCTCAAGGGCGTTGATGGCCTTGCGGCTGACCCTGAATCCGAGAGGACCTTCTATGCCGTCTTCGGTGAATGTCAGATCCCCCATTTCGGATTGTACCAGGTCGTGGTCCACGAAGAGGTTGAGGCCGACGTTCTTCAGCTCCACGTCAAACAGCCTGCTGTCGTAATTCCTGGGGAGCAGGGCTGCCAGACTCGGGAAGCAGCGTGTGATTTTATGGCCCAGGAACTCCGCCACCTCGTAGCCTCTTCCGTTTGAGCCCGTCGCCGGATACGACAGTCCGCCTGTGGCTACGATCAGGGCCCTGGCCATAATCACTTCCGTCCGTATCGACATCGGTGCAGAAAGGTCGTTGTAGGTACATTTGTACACGCTGCCGTCCGTACAAACTGCGAGCAGGTCTGCGTCGGTGACAAGTTTCACTCCCAGCTGTTTCAAGCGGGCAACCAGCGCATCTACCACATCGAATGCATTCATAGACTTCGGAAAGACCCGGTCGCCCTGGGTGGCGACGGTTTCGAGACCTATGGAGTTGAAGTATTCTATCGTCGCGGCGTTTGAGAAGTTGAAGAATGCGCTCCTGACGAAATTGCTGCGGGGATGGACGTGAGTCGAGAACTCCGCCCAGGGTTTTGTGTTCGTGATGTTGCAGCGACCCTTTCCGGTGATGGCAAGTTTGCGGCCGCACAGATGGTTTTTCTCGAGAAGCATCACCCGGGCTCCGGCTTCAGCAGCCTTTATGGCCGCCATCATACCGGCCGGGCCGCCGCCTACTACTATGATATCGATAATGTCAACTTCTTTCATAGCCTCTCCTCTTACCTGTAAATGACTCCGCTGCCTTCCAATTCCCCGTCACTGTCGTACCACGCGGCGAACTGGCCGGCGGTCACGCCGCGCTGAGGCTTCTCGAATAAGATGTAGAGGCCGCTGCTGCGCCGCACCAGTCTTGCCTGCTGCAGGGGCTGGCGGTATCTTATCCTGACGAGGTAATCCCTTTCTTCGCCTTCTGTCATCGCCATCTCCGGCCTGATCCAGTGGATGTCCCGGGGCTCTATGCGCAGAGCGCGCCGGTACAGCCCGGGATGATCCTGTCCCTCTCCTACATATATTAAATTGTTCTCCACATCCGTCGCAATGACAAAAAGGGGATTCTTGTGGCCTCCTATGTTCAGTCCGTGACGCTGTCCTATGGTGTAGAACTGCGCTCCCTGATGGACGCCGGCAAGCTTGCCATCCTGCTCGCTGTACACCACAGGCTCGGCAATCTCCTCGATTGTCGAGGCCGCAGCGCGACCGTCATAGTAATCCCTGAAGATTTCGATGACCTTGCCCTCCCTGGCTTTCAGCTTCTGCTGCAGGAACAGCGGAAGGTCGACCTTGCCGACAAAGCATATTCCTTGCGAGTCCTTCTTGTCAGCGCTCGGAAGCCCGGCTTCCTTCGCTATCCTGCGCACTTGCGGTTTGGTAAGTTCCCCTATCGGGAACAGCGCATAGCGCAGCTGCTCCTGTGACAGCTGGCAGAGGAAGTAGCTCTGGTCCTTGTTGCCGTCAAGGCCCGCCAGCAGCTGGTAAGACGGCTTGCCGTCAGGTCCTGTCAGCTCCCCTTTGCGACAATAGTGCCCTGTGGCTACGTAATCCGCACCGAGGCTGAGTGCGTGCCTGAGGAAGGAGTCGAACTTTATCTCGCGGTTGCAGAGCACGTCGGGATTAGGTGTCAGGCCGCGCTCATAGCTGTCGAACATATAGTCCACCACGCGTTTGCGGTATTCCGCACTCAGATCAACGAAGTGGAAAGGAATGCCTATCTTGCGGGCGACCATCTCAGCAACGCTGCGCTCCTCCTCCCACTCGCAGTCTCCGTGCAGCGTGCCTGTCGCATCGTTCCAGTTCTGCATAAAAACCGCGAACACTTCGTGCCCTGCATTCTTCAGCAGAAGCGCGGCTACACTTGAATCCACTCCTCCGGACAGACCGACAGCTATTCTCATATTAAAATCCAGTTTTGCAAATCAAAAAAATCCACTACCTTTGTGTCGGGTAAGTCTTACACGACCAGCTCCTGTCGAACTCCCCCAGGGCCGGAAGGCAGCAAGGGTAGATGGTTGTAGCGGTGCGATGTAATCAGCTTACCCTTTTTTTATTTCTCCTGCGCGACTTCGAGATTGTCGAAAACAAAGGGAAGCAGGTCCCTCACCGAGTCGAACACTTCCACCCTGCCTGCGCTGCCGACAATCACCCTCATCGGCACTCCTCCTTCGCTTTCATACTGAACGAGAGCCTGACGACAGGCACCGCAGGGATATGTCGGAGTGGCAGTGAGCTTCCCGCCTTGACAGGCTGCAATCGCGATGGCAAGCATCCTTGCCCCCGGCCACGTAGATCCGGCATAGAAGCAGGCAGTCCTCTCAGCGCACAGGCCTGAAGGGTAAGCCGCATTCTCCTGATTGGAGCCGCAGACTACCTCTCCGTTATCCAGCAGTATCGCCGCACCCACCTTGAAGTCCGAAAACGGAGCATAGGAACGCTTCGTGGCTTCGACAGCCTTCTGCAGGAGGGAAAGCCACTCGGCCGGCAGTTCGTCCATCGACTGGTAAACCTGATAGCTTATATTGAGTTGTTTGTTTTGCATAGCAGCAGGGCGTATTTGTGCGAATTTAGTAAAAAAAGCTTAACTTCGCTTCTATGAAGGCCGTCTATATCTCTATCTGCTGCCTGTTGCTGATGACAGGTCTTGCCGCAGCCTCAGGGCTTCCCCAGACAGCGCCGGACTACCGGACGGACTACATTCTCAAATATAAGGACGCCGCAATCTCCCAGATGCAGAGCAGCGGCATACCTGCCAGCATCACGCTGGCACAGGCCTGCCTCGAGTCCGGCTTCGGCACTTCCAGGCTCGCCCGTGAAGGCAACAACCACTTCGGCATCAAATGCCACGACTACAAGGGTCGCAAGATGTACGTCGACGACGACGTCAAGGACGACTGCTTCCGTGTTTATGACCGTGTGGAAGACTCCTTCCAGGACCACTCGGACTTCCTGCGCTTCCGCTCCAGGTATGCGTTCCTTTTTGACCTGGATCCCACCGACTATAAAGGCTGGGCATACGGCCTCAAGGCCGCCGGCTATGCCACCGACCCCCAGTATGCCGTCAGGCTCATCGACCTCATCGAAAGATACGGCCTGCAGCAGTACGACACCGTCGTCAGTCCGGATGAACTTCCTGTCACTCCTGTTGTCGCCAAGCTGCCCGAACAGGTTGAGCTCAAGGAATCCAGTCCTCTGTACAAGATTTCCCTCCAGAGGGAGATCCTCAAGCGCAACAACGTGATGTTCGTAGTCGCCAACGGATATGAATCATTCTATTCCATAGCGAGGGAATTCAACCTCTTCAGATGGGAAGTGCTCCGCTTCAACGACGAGCGCAAGGACCGTCTGCTGCAGGACGGCGAGGTCGTATACATCGAGGCCAAGAAAAAGCAGGCGGACAAATACCTTGACAAGCACGTCGTGGAAGAAGGCGAGAGTATGCGCATTATCAGCCAGCAATACGCCGTCAAGGAGAAATACCTCTACAAGTACAACCCCGGAATCCCCAAAGGAAGCGACCCTGCCCCGGGCAGCATCATCAACCTCAGGAAACAATGAAAAAAGCCATACTGCTGATACTCGCTGCGGTTCTTGCAATAGTCGCAGTGGCCGGTCTGAAATACTACCGGACTTACTACAAGCCCAACTCCGTCGACAACAAGGCTGACATATATGTCTATGAAAACGGCAGCTACGAAGCCTTCCTGGACTCACTTTTCAGCAACGGGGTCGTCGCCGACACCAAGTCCTTCACGACGGCTGCGCAGAAGCTGGGGCTTGCCCCGGTGCTGAAAGCCGGTCACTACAACGTCAAGGGCGGCCTGACCAACAAGGAAATCATCCGCATCTTCGCAAACGGCTACCAGACCCCGATAAAGCTGCAGGTGAACGGTTATATACGCACTGCCGAGAATATGGCTTCATACCTCGGACACAGACTTCAGGCGGACTCTGCCGCATTCATAGCCGCACTGACCGACAGAGAGCTTATGGAAAGCCTTGGTTTCAAGAAAGAGACTTATCTCAGCGTATTCATCCCTGACACATACGAAGTCTGGTGGACGATCTCGCCCGAGGACCTGATAAAACGTATGAAGAAGGAATACGACGCATTCTGGAACGAGAGCCGCAGAGCCAGGGCCAAAGAGATAGGCCTGTCGCAAGACCAGGTGATGACGCTGGCTTCCATTGTCATAGAAGAGACCAAATACGAACCTGAAATGCCCACTGTCGCAGGCGTCTACATCAACCGTCTTAACAAGGGTATGCTGCTGCAGGCGGACCCGACCGTCCTCTTCGCACTGAATACCCCGGGCGTCACCAGAGTGCTCAACAAACATCTCGAGACAGACTCTCCCTACAACACATACAAGTATCCCGGATTGCCTCCGGGACCTATCACGATAGCTCCGAAATCAGCCATCGAGGCCGTTCTGAACTATCAGCATCACAATTATCTGTATTTCTGCGCCAAGGATACGTTCGACGGCCGGCACAACTTCGCCGTCAGCTACTCAGACCATCTGAAAAATGCCCGGGCCTATCAGCGTGCGCTGAGCGCCAGGACTTCTTCCAGGGCTGCCTTGTAGTCGGCATTGCCGCTGTTGATGACGTGGTAATAAACGTTGTCATCCCATATCGCCCTCGACATCAAAGCCTTCATCGCAAGCTTTATCTCGCCTGCTGACTTGTCCACGTCTTCCTTCGAAGGCTGCACTCCCCTGCCCTTCACGTATTCCAGGAATTCATCGAACACTGCGTCTACCGCAGGGTCTGCGACCAGCTCTTCCCAAGAAGAATATTTGCTGTGCATCTGCTCGCGGCGGACGTCCATATAGTCGTTGACAAAGTCCTGAAGGAGCGAGCGGGCAGCCACGGTAGTGTAGAACTGCGACAGATATGAGGTGTCACGGGGCACGAAGATGTCCGGCATAATGCCTCCACCGCCATACACCGTGCGGCCTTTGACGAGGGTCTTGAATTCCTGGGAAGCGTCAAAGCTGATGCTGTCGACGCTGAAGCTCTCACCGCGGGCATAACGGTCATTGTGGTCCTGGTAGTACTTCTTGCTGTTGCCTTCTTCGTAGGGGCTCTGGATGACCCTTCCGCTGGGGGTGTGGTAACGGGCTGTGGTGACTCTCAGGGCCGAACCGTCACGGTAGCCGAGCTCCTTCTGGACCAAACCCTTTCCGAAGGTGCGGCGGCCAACGATCGTGCCGCGGTCCCAGTCCTGGACGGCACCGGCGACGATTTCGCTGGCAGAAGCGGAATTCTCATCCACCATTACCACCAGCGGCCCATCAGGATAAAGGCCCTTTCCATTGGCGAACTCCTCGTGTTTTCCGGTTGTGGCGCTTTCCGTATAGACCATCAACTGTCCCTTGGACAGGAAAAGGTTGGCTACTGAAAGGCTGGCACCCAGCAGTCCTCCGCCATTGCCACGGAGGTCAATTATGACGCCTTCGGGCTTTGTTCCCAGACTTCTCACAGCATCGAAGACTTCCCTGCCCGTACTCGCCGCAAAGCGGCTGACTTTTACATATACCACGCCTGGAGCGGCCTCATAGACCGCAGTCACGCTCTCGACCGGGATGCGGTCGCGGGTTATGGTATAAATGCGTGTTGCAGGCTCTCCCCTGCGCATCACTTCCACGTCCACTTTCGAACCCCGCCTGCCTCTGAGGAGGCTGCGTACCCGGGTTGTCGTGAGCCTGGTTCCGGCCAGGGCTATAGTATCGACCTTCAGGATCTTGTCGCCTGCCCGCAGTCCCACTTTTGATGCGGGACCGCCGTTGATCACGCTCTGTACGGTGAGAGTGTCCTTGATTATGGCGAATTCAATGCCGACACCCTCGAACGCTCCGTTCATCATCTCGTCCGAATCGTCCGCTTCCTCTTTTGGCAGAAAGACGGTGTGAGGGTCCAGCGACGACACCATAGCCTCTATGGCGACGTCTGCCAGTTTGTTCATATCCAGAGAGTCTATATAGTTCTCCTGCAGGTAGAGAAGAGTCGTGGCAATCTTGATGAACTGCTCGCGTGTCGAATCATTCTGAGCTGCGGCCCTGACAGGAGCGACCAGCAATATGACGCACGCTATGAGGAGCGCTGTTAATTTTTTCATCAGAAAAGTTTTTTGACGGGGATATCAAAAATCATACCCTCCTGCGCCAGATAAGTCTCGGGGAAAACACGTCTTGCTTCTTCCAGGAGCACGTTTATATCCGGATAGCGCGAAGAGAAATGACCGATGACCAGCTTTCCCGCACCGGCACGGGCCGCAACCGTCGCAGCATCCTCGGCCGTCGAGTGGAAATACTGCGCGGACAATTCTTTCATATCATTTCCGAAAGTCGCCTCGTGGTAGAGCACATCCACCCCTTTCACCCATTCTTCCAGCTCGGGGAACGGGGCAGTGTCGCTGCAATATGCGGCGCTGCGGGGAGTGAAAGGCTTGTAGGCGTACTTGGCAGCCTCAAGCACACTGCCGTTCTCGCGCACCACGTCCCCGCCTGCTTTGAGGGCCGCAATCTCCTTGAGCGTCAGCGCATCTTGCTCGATGTACTCCTTGCGGACGTTCAGTTCCGGCTCGTCCTCCCTGAACAGGAAACCGTATGTCTCGATCTTGTGGTTCAGTGGGAAAGCGTACACTTTGCTGTTGCGGCTGCTGACGATCAGCTCGGGTTCCCTGGCCTTGAGCGGGATGAAGTTGATGTCGAACTTTACTCCGTCGGCGAAATAGTCCTTGAAAAACTTGAGAGTGTGGCAGAAGGCTTCAGGGGCGTAGATGTACAGGGGAGCCGTGCGCCCTTTAAGGGCCATCGTGGACAGCAGCGGCATTATGCCGAACAGGTGGTCTCCGTGCAGATGGGAGATCAGGATGTTCTCAATGCGGGCGTGTGAGATGCCGTGCTTTGCCAGCAGGATCTGGCAGCCTTCGGCACAATCAACTAAAAACAAGCGCCCGCGTACGTTAAGGACATGGGCGCTTGAAAATCTGTTATTGACAGGAACGGCCGAAGCCGTTCCGAGAGTGGTCAGAGAAAACTCCATCCGGAATTATTCCTCAGTGGTTTCTGAAGCAGCTGCTTCTTTCTTCTCCATCTCGCTCTTGAGGGCTGCGAGAGAGCTGATGTCACCGAGAGTGGTCTTCTCGAGGTTGGCTTTCAGCTTCTTCACTGCCTTCTGAGTGTTGGCGGCCTCTGAGTTCTGCTCCTTGAGTTCCTTTGCAGCTTCTTCTTTCTTGGCGTCAGAATAAGTGCGGGTGTGGCTCAGGGTGACTTTGCGGTTGGCCTTGTTGAATTCGAGAACTCTGAAAGGAAGCACGTCACCTACTGCAGGTGTGCTGCCGTCTTCCTTGACGAGCTGGCGGTTCGATGCGAAACCTTCGATGCCTTCTGCGAGGGCAACTACAGCACCCTTGTCATTGAGGCTTACGATGGTACCGTCGTGAACTGAACCGATGGTGTAAACTGACTCATACTCTTCCCAAGGGCTTTCCTCAAGCTGCTTGTGGCCGAGGCTGAGACGGCGGATTGCCTGGTCTACGTCGAGAACTACCACGTCGATCTTGTCACCTACTGCAACGACTTCGCTCGGGTGTTTGATCTTCTTGGTCCAGCTCAGGTCGCTGATGTGTACGAGACCCTCGACACCTTCCTTAAGCTCTACGAATACACCGAAGTTGGTGATATTGCGTACAACTGCAGTATGCTTGCTGCCGATAGGATATTCTTCTACGATATTTGCCCAAGGATCGGGTTTGAGCTGTTTGATGCCGAGAGACATCTTGCGCTCGTCGCGGTCGAGTGACAGGACGACTGCCTCGACTTCGTCACCTACCTTGAAGAAATCCTGGGCGCTGCGCAGGTGCTGGCTCCAGCTCATCTCTGAAACGTGGATCAGACCTTCTACGCCGGGCTGGATCTCAACGAATGCGCCGTAATCAGCGATGACGACAACTTTACCTTTAACCTTGTCACCAACTTTGATGTTCGGGTCGAGAGCTTCCCAAGGATGAGGAGTAAGCTGTTTGACACCGAGGGCGATGCGCTTCTTGACATCGTCGAAGTCAAGGATAACGACGTTGATCTTCTGGTCGAGTGATACAACCTCCTCAGGATGGTTGATGCGGCCCCAGCTGAGGTCAGTGATGTGGATGAGTCCGTCCACACCGCCGAGGTCGACGAATACGCCGTATGAAGTGATGTTCTTGACAACACCTTCAAGGATCTGGCCTTTCTCGAGCTTGTTGATGATTTCAGCTTTCTGAGCTTCGAGTTCAGCCTCGATGAGAGCCTTATGAGAAACTACTACGTTGCGGTACTCGTTGTTGATCTTGACGATCTTGAAGTCCATAGTCTTGTTTACGAATACATCGTAGTCCCTGATAGGCTTCACGTCTATCTGTGAACCGGGCAGGAATGCTTCTATTCCGAATACATCCACAATCATACCGCCTTTTGTACGGCACTTGATGTAGCCTTTCACGATCTCGTCTTTCTCGAATGCCTCGTTTACCCTGTCCCAAGAACGGAGTGAACGTGCACGTTTGTGAGAAAGGATCAGCTGGCCTTTCTTGTCCTCTGCATTCTCTACGTAAACCTCAACCTTGTCGCCTACTGCGAGCTCGGGGTTGTAACGGAATTCGTTGATGCTGATGACACCTTCGCTCTTGTAACCGATGTTCACGATCACTTCGCGTTTGTTGATGGCGGTAACGACACCCTCGACCACCTCATTTTCGCTGATGCGTGAGAGAGTCTGGTTGTAAGCGTCTTCTGTAGCCTTGCGGTCTACACCGCTGGGGGTTTCGTTTTCGAACTCATCCCAGTTGAAGCTGTCGTTGCTTACTGATGCATTGCTTTTGTGTTTAGGGGTTTCTACCTGAACCTCTTCCTGTACGGTTTTTTCTTCTTCCATAGTTGTGTAATAAATTAACTAATAAGGAGTTAGACAATATGTATAGTCCTTTCGCGCTGAAAGGGAGCGCAAATATAGGAAAAATCCCCGATTATCAAAAGATTTTTGACTGAATGATAGAAATTTACAACATCCGGCGGTGACGGAAGATGAAGAAGACGGCAAGCACCGTCACGAGCATAATCGCACCGATCAGGATTACGTCCCAATGACCCCCTATCAGCGGCAGTTCCACGTTCATTCCGTAGAAGCTCGCGATCAGCGTCGGAGGCATCAGCAGCACGGACACTAGGGTGAAGATCTTCATAATCTTGTTCTGCTCCAGGTTGATCAGACCGAGCACTGTGTTCTGCAGGTACTCGAGACGTTCGAAGCTGAAGTTCGTGTGGTTGATGAGTGACGAAATATCCTGGAGCATAATGTTCAGCTTGGTGTTGATCTCGTCGGGAGTCTTCTCGCTCTTGAGCACGCTCGAGATGACTCTCTGCTTGTCGACTATGTTCTCGCGCACGAGCATCGTGTTCTCCTGCAGCTGATTGATGTCCAGCACGAATTCGTCGCCGATGTTCTCACCCAGGCTCACCCTCTTGCTGTACTGTTCGATTTCCTTCGACATCAGCTCGATCATATCGGCGTCCATATCGATTCGGTTCTCGAGGATGCCCAGCAGGATGTGGAAGCCTGTGGGGTAGCCCTTGCGGCCGGCGAGGATGCGGCGCTGGATGTCGGTGAAGCTGCGCAGCGGCACCTGGCGCACGGAGACTATCGTGTCATCGCTGAGGATGAACGACACCGACTCCATAGTGTAGTTCTCAGGGCCGGGGATAAGGAAGTTGGTGTTGATGAAAATTTCATCCTCGGTCTCGCTGTAACGAGATGAACTCTCGATCTCTTCGGCCTGTGCGCGGCTCTGAAGCGTAGTCCCGAGAAAATCCTCGACAGCCCTTTTCTCGTCTCCCGTCGGGTCGAACAAATCCATCCAGAGGACGTCCTTCGACTGCAGGGTGCGCAGGATGTCCACAGACTGTGAGGTATCTATTGTTGATTGGTTGTAGTAGAATATTTCGATCATAATTCCCGATAATAAGATGGTTCCACATTCTGTTGATTAACAGAGTGGCCATCCGGATCGGGGGCTTGTCTTCACGAATCTCGTATTGAGGACGCAGATCATTTTATATTCTACAATTTCTGGATTAAAGCGGTGCAAATTTAAACTTTTATTTCAAAAATCCAAAACCCTGCGCATCAAGCCGCAAGATGCTCTATCAATATCTTTATTCCAATCGCTATCAGCACCAGGCCGCCGACAAGGTAACTTTTCTTTCCGAAGATGCGTGAAGCCCAGCTGCCGCCTTTGAGGCCCAGCTCGCTGGCAGCCGCCGTCACAATGAAAACCGTGCAGAGGGCGAGAATGATCCTGTGGGTGGAAAACTGCAGGGCCGCCATCGATATGCCGACCGCCAGTGCGTCGATAGATGTAGCGACTGACGCCAGCAGAAGCTTGGTGGTGTCCATCAAATCCACATTTTTTTCTTCAGAAGGTTTGAAGCTCTCGACTACCATGTTAAAGCCAATAATGAATAGCAGGACGAAAGCCACCCAGTGGTCGTATGCCTCAATATAGCGCACGAAACTGCCGCCGAGCAGCCAGCCGGCCAGCAGGAATGCGGCCTGAACGAGTCCGAAGGTCGAAATGATGCGGATGTTCTGCCCTGCACTGATCTTTGTGGTACACATACCTCCGACGATACTTAGCGCGAGGGTATCGAAACTAAGGCCGACGGCCAGCAGGAATATCTCGAATAAACTCATTTTGCTTTACGATTTGAAGGGCTGGCGGTTGACAATAGAGCGGCCCAGCGTCATCGAGTCGGTGTATTCCAGCTCGTCGCCGAATCCCACTCCGCGGGCTATCGCTGTCAGCCTGACATCATAGGCAGCCAGCTGTCTTGAGATGTAGAAGGAGGTCGTCTCCCCTTCCATCGACGTACTGAGAGCCAGGATGACCTCGTCGACACCGCCTGCAGCCACCCTCTCAGCAAGATCTTTGATCGTCAGGTCGCCGGGGCCCACACCGTCTATCGGGGAAATGATGCCGCCAAGGACGTGGTAGAGGCCCCGGTACTGTCCGGTGTTCTCGATGCTCAGCAGGTCTGCGTGGTTCTCCACAACGCATACCGTGCGGGAGTCCCTGTTCGGGTCGTCGCAGAAGGCGCAGCTGCCGTCGTCGCTGATCATATGGCAGCGGGGGCAGAAATGTATCTTGCTGCGGAAATCCACAATCGACGAGGCGAACTTCTCCACGTTGGGGACGGGCTCGTACAGCAGGTGAAGGGCGAGCCGCAATGCGCTGCGGCGGCCTATGCCCGGCAGCGACGCCAGATTTTCGACGGCTTCCGCGAGCAGTTTGGATCCGTATTCGTTCTTGAACATACTATCTGCAATTCTCTGCCGCCTTGGCCACCGAGCCGTACTTCAGCAGCAGCTCACGAGCCTTTTCGCGGTCTTGCAGCCCTGTGCGGGCCATCAGCGTTGCTACAGCCTTGTCCATCAGTTCCCCGGCAGTGCGTTCTTCCTGCTGTCTGCGGCGGGTGTGGTATTCAACCAATGCGTCTATAGGGCCGCGCATTATGGTACCCAGCTTCAGTCCTGCCTCATCCATACACCCGGTCAGGATATCCTTGTATACGGCGGCCACCGAACCGATGAAGCTCACTTCGTGATGGAAGACGTCGTACTGCATCACATTGATCCGCAAAAAATCGTTGAAAGCTCCTGTCAGCAGCGCGTTGATATACGGGTCGTCGAGATGGTCCTCGATGAACTGAGAGAACGACCCCAGGAACTTGCCGGGCTCGGGCTCCCTGTACACGTGGCGGACGATAGCCGCGTAATCCAGATGGTAGCGCTCTTCGAAGTCAGCCTGCAGCGCAGCGGGCAGCAGCCCTTTGATATATGCCTTCAGCAGCCTCTTGCCAAGATCCGCCCCGCCAGCCTCGTCGCCGAGGATGAAGCCGCCGGAGCGCACGTTGCGCACAATCTTGCGGCCGTCGTAGAAACAGCTGTTGGAACCGGTGCCGAGGATGCAGGCTATGCCAGCCCTGTCGCCGAAAAGAGCCCTGGCCGCACCGAGCATATCAGATTCAACATATATCAGGTCGTAATCAAAGACCGCAGCGAAGGCGCCGCGGACCTTGTCCGCAGCCTCCCCTATCACTCCGGCCCCATAGAAATAGACGGCATCCAACTTCCGGCCGCTGACCGGCAGGAGCTGGGCTGTGAGAGCCTCCTGCATCGCGGCCTGACTGACGTACAGGGGATTCATCCCGCTGCAGGCGGCTTTGTGCACCTTGCCGCTATCGTCTATGACACGGAAATCGACTTTAGTGGAGCCGCTGTCGGCAATTATTATCATACTCAGTTTTTAGAACGCAAATGAAAGCTTGACCATTCCGTTGCGCAGAGCCTGGGGGAAATAGCCGACTTCATCGCCGTAGGCCCAGGCGTCCGCCACATACTTCTTGTCAAACAGATTGTCCACAAAAATAGACAATTTTACGTTCTTGGTGAAACTGAATGAAGCACTTTGGCCCACTACAGTGTAGTGCGGCAGAGTCTTGGCCTCGATGCCGGTGTTGTCGATGTACTGTTTGCCCACGAATTTGACGGTGGTGGCCAGCTCGATCCTGCGGGCAATCCTGAAGGTAGCCACGCCGGAAGCTATGGCCGCCGGTGACAGGGCGAGATCCTTCAGTCCGCCGTCGATCTTTATCTTGTTGATGGAGAATGTGGCGTTGGCGTCGAGCCTTACCCACTGCGCAGGCTCATATGCCGCCACAAGCTCGATACCGCGCCGGTAGCTGCTCTTGACATTTTCCTTGATGAGGTAGCCGGAAGACGTGAAACGGCCGGTAGTCACCAGCTGGTTGTCATATTCCATCAGATAGATGTTGGCCGAAGCCGAGAACTTCGGAGAAGAGAAGCGGTATCCCACTTCGAAGTCCGCCATCATCTCGGGATAAACCTTAGTGGTGTTGGCAACGGCGTCCTTGAGGTCGGCGCGGCTGGGCTCCTTGTGGCCTATGGCAACTGAGGCGTAGACAATGCCGCCCTTGCCGAAGTCATAGCTGGCGCCTGCCTTCGGGTTGAAGAAAAGCCAGAGGTAGTGGCTGTCGAGTTTGGTGCCGTCGTCGTCCGGACCTTCCATCGTATAGTCCACGCGCCTGAACTGCAAGTCCGCATAGGCATTGAGCCTGTCCCACATCCGCCTTTCAAGACGGGCGAAGGCCGACAGGTCGCTCTTGACCGACTTGTTTTCATACCAGGGTTCCTCGGGGCCGTAATCGATCTGGCCTTGACGCCATATCACTTCGCCGAAGTGGTAGCCGTAATATCTCGAATACGCCAGGTTGAACACCGCCTCGTTCTTTGCGTCGCGGTAGCGGAGGTTTGTCACGCCCGCGAAATTGTCTGCTGTCGAGCTCTTGCGGTTTATGTAGTCCACCTTCTTGTCCTTATATGCCTCGTAGTAGCCGGAGCCGCCGGTATAGTTCAAAGTGGTGCTGAGGGTGAAGCGCTCGCCGAGAGTGCCGACGTGTATCAGCTGGTAGTGGTTCTGGCGGTAGTTGTCGGAGTCGTTGTCATAATAGCATATATTGCCTTTGGAGTCCACATACTCTCCGGCAGGATTGTAGCGGCGGTCCTTCGCCATCTGTTCGGCCGAGATGCCTTCCCAGGTGATGCCGGAATGCTGCATACCGTGCAGGAAATTGAACTTGAGAAGGTTGCTGCCGTTGCTCCACGATGCGGAAGCCAGCATCGAGTTAAGGTCAACCCAGGCATTGCGGATGTAGCCGTCGGTCTTTCCGTAGTTGTATTTGAAATCAAAGGCGAAGCCCGCAGGCATCCTTCCGGTCGAAACCGAGGTGTTGACGAGACTCGTCCTGTAAGAGCCGTAGCTCAGGTCGACCGATGCGGCAGGTTCCAATCCGGGCAGAGCGGTCTGCATATTCAGGCTGGCTCCGAAGGCTCCGGATCCGACAGTGGAGGTTCCCACGCCCCTCTGCAGCTGTGCTGAGTTGAGCATCGAGCCCACCGAAGCTATGTTGACCCAGAACACTTCCTGACTCTCGGCGTCGTTGAGGGCGATGCCGTTGATGGTGACGTTTGTCCTTGTGGGGTCGCTGCCGCGCACGCGGAACTTGGAGTAGCCGAGGCCCGTTCCGCCCTCATTGGTCGACACGACTGAAGGCATCAGGCTCAGAGTCATAGGCAGCGAGTTTATCGGAGAAGTGCTCTCGATGCGCTCGGCGCTCATTTCAGAATAGCTCACCGGAGTGCGGACGGAAGCCCTTGTGGCGGTGACTACGGTTGAATCGATGGATTGTTGGGTGAAGTCATTCTGGGGGTCGTTCTGGCCCACGCAGAGAAGCGGCAACAGAACTGCCGCGGCGATAAACATTTTTTTCATTTTTTCCTACGCCGGTATTATCCGGATCAGTTTTACGGGTATTATCTCAGCCCTTGAAGAGCACCCCTGTCAATAAAAAACTAGTCTCTTTCTGTATATGTTATTATGAACATACTTGGCCAGTACTTGCCGGTCAGGTATGTTTCCTTGGTTTGCGGATTGTATGCTATGCCGTTGAGCACGTCGGTACGGCTGGTATTGCGGAAAGTTGTGCGAAGCTGGCGGCAGTCGACAAGGCCTTCGACCTCTCCGCTCTTCGGATTGATTATCACTATCTGGTCCTTGCCGTAGACGTTCGCCCAGATGCGGCCGTTGATGTATTCCAGTTCGTTCAGGTAAGGCACCGGGTGGCCGTTGAGCTTTACGTTCACCGATTTTTTCTCTGTGAAAGTCGCGGGATCCATCCAGAAAAGCCACGACGAGCCGTCGCTCATAATGAGGTCTGTGCCGTCGGTGGTCAAGCCCCAGCCCTGATGGCGGTTAGACAGGCGGGATGTCTCCTCGAAGGTGGCGGGGTCGCAGACGAAGCAGACACCCTCCATCCAGGTCAGTATGTAGAGCTTGCCGCCAAGAATGCAGCTGCCCTCGACGAAATAGGCCTGGTCGAAATCCGTGCGCTGAAGGACATCTCCCGTGGCCAGGTCCACAAGGCGCATCGACGATTCGCCGTACTGGCCGGCGCTCTCGTAAAGCCTGCCTTCGTGGAAGAACAGTCCTTGCGTGTAAGAGCCCTCATCGTGGGGAATTATCTGCTCGATGTTGCAGTTGTAATACACCACCTGTCCGCTGCGGCAGGAGCAGCACAGCAGCACGGCGGCCAGCATTGTCTTGACGAGGGTTTTCATACGGCTGCAAAGATATATTTTTTATTTATTACTTTTGCGGTCCCGGGGAGAATCGTGCCATCGCTGCCGTCGAAAGGCGGCTGAGGAAAGTCCGGGCAGCACAGGGCGGCGCCCTGTGGAAAGCACAGATAGGTGCAAGCTTATGGGGGTTGCAACAGAAAACAACCGCCTGCCGCAAGGCCGGCAAGGGTGAAAACGGGAGGCAAGAGCTCCCGGCGGGCTATGGCGACATAGTCCGGG
The DNA here is from genome assembly GCA_947169015.1 of uncultured Bacteroidales bacterium. Taxonomy (GTDB): domain Bacteria; phylum Bacteroidota; class Bacteroidia; order Bacteroidales; family UBA932; genus Equibacterium. The sequence goes on from CAMVOD010000005.1 coordinate 34,027, forward strand.
TGCAATCCGGCGCGCTGCAAGGCCATGTATACCGGCATTCAAGGACTGCCCGTCCGCTGCCGGGGGGTAGGCTGCGACAGATAAATGATGGCAAGCCCGCTCCCCTGCGAAGGGAAGCGGGCCACAGAACCCGGCTTACAGATTCTCCCCGGTTTTTTCCAAAATAATAAAGGGTGCGCTCCGGAAAGAGGCACCCTTTAGTCTTAGTAGCGCTGTGGCTACTCTGCCAGCGTGATGATATAGCCGTCATAATCGCCTGAATTGTCAACAATCCATGCGCGCTCGGCTGTCTTCTTGATCACTTTCATGGTTGTTGTTGCAGGCTTAGCATCAATATCTCCGGTGTTTCCCAATGGAGTCACTGCCACTTTCGGGGTTGAATTAAGCAATAACGGATTCTGGGCAATATTAAGCGAAAGCGCATATCCTTTGCTCCAATCCTGGAAACGGACGAAACGGCTGCCGGGATCAGCTGGTTCGGAAGTCGCAGGAGTATTTTTGAAAGCATACTGGCTCTCACCATTTGTATAAACAAGAGTCTTAGTTGCTATGGCCACATTGACAGCAGTGTATGCAGAAAAAGCGTCAGATTCCTGCAGGAATGCAGAGCTGTACTGAGGGCTGTAGGTGAACGGCTCCATCTGATGGATTTTTGAACGTTCAATGACGTGGCTCGTTCCTTTTACACTCTTGATCATGGCCCTTCCTGCATTATCTATGAATTCCGCATAGAAACCATTGGCAAAAGCACCAGCCGGAACGACGATGTAGAATGTTACGCCATCGGTGTCATTGAGAGCTACACCTGTGCCGCATGACAACGATTTGTAAAGATTAATATCTTTTACTGCAGCCGATACAGTGCCGACCGGGTCAGTAGTATCGATATCGGTGATTTGCAGAGAGCCGTTGAGGATATCACTCTCGCGGGTATAGATATTGATTTTTGAAATCGATGCACTGCCTTTCAGAGTAAATGATATAGCGCCAAACACATTCTTGAAGGACAGATTCTTATCAGTAGCTGTCGCTACAGCGACATTCGCTCCGTTGCCGAAACTGTTGGCAGAGTATTTTTGATTAGCAGTCACCTCTGCATTGATAGCCGGAGTAGCTCCCGGAGAGAAAGGTATGGACAGGGTTTCTGAGACAGAAGCGGGATAAATCGCATAATACGGTCCGGCACCGAGATTATCTGTTCCTTCAAATTCGCCGCTAACCTTGCCGCCATCTCCTGCCTTGAGAGTAAATACAGTGCCATTAACGTTTGTATTGCTGAAAATGAGGATTTGGTCGCCTTCGTTCCAGACTACGTTCGTTCCATTGAGCGAGGTCTTGGTTGCAGACCCGGGTTGCTCCAGAGAAGCATGGAAAACCATCATATTCTCTTTCTGCTCGGACACGAGGTTTTCTTTTTCAATAGCCGCCGGAGTCAACTGGTCAGTACATGCAGTGGACAGGAGCCCCAGCATGAGGGCCGCAAGTCCTGTATATATTGTTTTTCTCATGACTATTCTTATTTCCTTTGGTTCAAAGCAATTAATCATCTTCGTCATCCCAAGTACCATAGGTAATAGTAAAAACTTCATTGTAATTGGTATACACTGAAGTATCCAAAAGCTGAACCGGCTCCGTCATGCGGATTTCCTCCGTCAGAGGTCTCTCGTATGTAAACTTTGTTTTCATATATTTTACTTTTTTAATAATCAAACAATGTGTCTGCCGCAGGTTAATGCACCTCGACGTAAGTAACTAGGGTCTCGACGACGGTACCACCGTTTGGAGCCACCGCTGCCTCAATCTTATATGTTCCCGTCTCAGTAAATTGGTATTCTTTATCAGACTGATTCAACACCACTGGAGTTACACTGCCTGTTTTTGTGATAGTCCACACAGTGGCATCGTATGCATAGTCGCAATTCATAATCTGGAATACGAAATAATCGTTCACCTTATATGTTGCTGCTGTTTTAATGAATGCGGCAGGCATAATCGGAAGTTCACTAACCACGGAGCCGTCGATACGGCCCTTAATAGGTTCATAGCTGGATTGACCTTCATCCGATGTGCAATATAGAACAATCTTATCTCCAAATTCAATGGGTGTAGAAGGGTCGTGTAATTTAATACGGTAATAATCCTGCATATAGTAACCTATATCGAGTGCAGTCACTGCATCATTATATCCACCGGACATATAAAAATCAAATACATCTTTCTCCACACCTGTCTTGCCAATCAGTTTTGCAGCAAGTTTGCCATTGTATGTTTTATTACCTACGTTTTTAACGCCAATAGATATCTGGAAGTAATTATCTGTACTGAAGGGGTTATTATAGAGAATAATTCCAGGAATATAATGACTATCATACTCAAGTTTGTAGATATAGCTTGATGTTCCGGTCCTGTCAGGAACAAAATCTAGCAAAGCCCCAAGTTCCAAATTGAACGTATAATTTGTTGTTGCTTGATAATTTGCATAGTAATATCCATTGCAAGAACCTCCCCAGCCAAAATTGAAATGGAAAACATCATCTCCGCCCAACTTCAGAGTCGCATGTCCGTCAAGGACGTATGCATGTCCTACATCGTTGCCCGAACCCACGCTGGCCTCACCCGAATAAAGGACAGGGTGCTGCAACACTTGAGTTTTCAGGAGAGAATTCCAATCTCTCGTAGTATGATCAGCCAGATATTCAATATGTGCGGCTTTATTGTATTTCATGTGGGCGGCAAAAGCAGCCGGAACTATATTGGTACTTGCGCTGGTGCCGCCGTGGGCGGCGTCATTGAAATTTGCATGTACCAACAGGCCGCAAGCGAAAACCAGCCTTGACAGTTGTGCCCTGACCGGATCTGTACAATTCTGAAAAGCATCGTATGTATTCAATGCCTGCAAATCATCCCAGTTGGCATCAGTTATATTAATATTCAAATAATTAGAATGCTCAGGATTATCCAAACTGTATGCTTGTATAGCATAATATCCGGCTAATGTTCCGTCATCATTATACATCCTGGATTGATAAGCATCCGTTAATCCGACACCTGCATTCGGCCATTTATGCCATGTCAGGATTTCAGCAACAGCAACCGGCACGCAACCTGCAATTGCCTGTGACTGATTAGCATTTACTTTCGGAGCCAAACCGTTGGCAGGAGCATTCTGGTTCCAAGGTACTGTTGCAGAGTCAGTATTGATGTTCTCAATCAGGCTTTCATCAATAGCAGCCTTTGTCTCAGTCAATGCCGCCCACTGCTGAGCGACTTCGGAGCTCTGGGAACTGACAGAACGGACGTAGCCTTTGATATAGTCCATCCACCACTTCACATTCTCAGGCATTCCTTCGACCTCGAAGCGGTTGGTCTCGGAGATTGCCAGCACGGGCTGGACGTTGTCGTCACCGGCGACAATCACGAAGCCGCCGCCATCACGGCCGAAAACATAAAAAGCCGGCTGAGTTGCTGCCTTTGTGGCGGCATCCTCGCCGTTCCAGATGAGCTTCAGATCTCCAGAAGCTTTAGTCGCCGGCTTGGCCAGCGCTTTCTTAGCCACTTCAAGAGCTCGGTCGGCAGACACAGGCGCAGCCTGTACTGTCATTCCGCCAAGCAATAGAGCGGCCATCAGTACTAAAAATAGCTTTCTCATATATGTTTAGGATTATTGTCGTAAACCGTTATAAAATTACGACAAAAAATGCTATTCCTGCAATAGCATTACTTCCCGATTCGAGCTATCGGAGTGATGCGGCCGCGCACCAGGTCGCCTTTGCTGACGAGGAGCTTGGCGTCGAGGGGCAGGAAGACATCCAGCCGCGAGCCGAACTTGATCATACCGAGGACGTCTCCCTGGGTGCAGTTCGCGCCTTGGACGGCGTCGCACTCGATCCTGCGGGCCACTATGCCGGCGATCTGGCGGAAGAAGATGTCAACACCGGCGGCGGTGCGGATAGCTATGCTGGTGTGCTCGTTCTTCTGCGAGCTCTTGGAATACATAGCGAAGACTTTCCCGCCGGGATTGTATTTGACATAGCGGATCTCGCCGGAAACCGGATACCAGTTGACGTGGACGTTGAAGAAGGTCATAAAGACCGACACTCGGATGCGCCTGTCGTGGAAATACTCGTTCTCCTCGACTTCCTCTATGGCGATGACGTTGCCGTCGCCCGGAGAGACCACCAGCGCGTCGTCAATCAGCGGCTTGCGGTCGGGTATGCGGAAGAAAGTCGCCACGAAAAATGACATATAAAGACCGACCGCAGACACTGCAATCTTGACTGCCGTCGAATCGGCGAAGAGCCAGCAAAGCGCGGCCGCCACCACCCAGGCAAGGAAGTGGAAGATGATGAATTTGACTCCTGAGCGGCGGATCTTCATAGCTTATATTATTTGGAACAGTATCAGATATGCGGCTACTGCGGGCAGCACTGCCAGGGCGCTGTCGAAACGGTCGAGCAGGCCGCCGTGGCCGGGCATTATGTTGCCGGAATCCTTCACTCCGTAATGCCTTTTGATCAGCGACTCGAAGAGGTCGCCGAGTATGCCCGCCACAAGCACTATCAGCCCCAGTGCGACTACGTGGCCCCAGCCCATATCCAGCCAGCCGACCAGCTTGAGCACCACTGCGGCGATGCAGACGAAGAGCAGACCTCCGAACACACCGACCCAGGACTTGTGGGGAGATATGTCGGGGCAGAGCTTGCGGCTGTCGGGCTTCTGTCCGAAACCCATCCCGAGCACGTAGGCTCCGATGTCACTCATCCAGATGAGGATGAAGATTGCCAGAAAGAGCTTACCGTCGAAGGCGCCGGAGCGGTCGAAAAGCAGCAGCCCTGCGAGGGCCGATGAAAGGCCGACATAGAGCACCGGAAAAAGGATGTTCTCGGTCTTGCGGACGGCTCCCCTCTCCTTCTTGTCAAAGACGAGCGCCGCGCAGGTGGCGAAGAACGGCAGCAGGCATAGCATCAGCCAGCGGGCGTCGAAATCCCAGAGTTTCCAGGCGAAGACTGCGAGAAAAAACGAGACTGACGCAATTGTCGCAAGTATCTTCTCCGCACGGTAGCTTTCGCGGCCGATCGCCATCGCATAATATTCGATATGCATCACGATCATAACGAAGACCATCCCAGCCATAAAGGCATACTGGTGGAGCAGGCACGCCAGGAAGATGGCGACGAAAAGCACTCCCACCAAGGTCCGTGTCAGCAGCTTGCCCTCCATATCAGAACAGTGAACCGGTTTCAGGATCAGACGGAGCTTCGGGCTCTGAGGAAGCTTCGGGCTCTGACGGGGTCTCAGGCTCAGCCGGAGTCTCAGGCTCGGCGGGAGTCTCAGGCTCGGCGGGGGCCGCGGTTTCTACCGGAGCCTCGGGCTCTGCGGTTTTTTCAGGCTTTGGAGCCTTTTCCTTAGGAGCAGGCTTCTTCTCGTCCGTTTCAAGCTCGATCGGAGTGTCGTCATTGATGACGGCGTTGGGATTCACACCGCCCTTGCGGGGGCCGAAGATGCGCTCGAGGTCTTCGGAGAAGATAACCTCCTTCTCCAACAGCAGGGCTGCGAGCTGCTCGAAGCCGGCCTTGTTCTCCTTCAGGATCTTCACGGCTGTCTTCTGGGCCTGCTCGATGAGCTTCTTGACCTCTGCGTCGATCAGCTCGGCGGTCTTCTCGCTGAAAGGCTTGCCGAAGGCCATCTCGGAGCGTCCTGTAGAATCATAGAACGACACATTGCCGACAGCCGGGCTCATACCGAAGTATGACACCATCGCATAGGCCTGCTTGGTGAGTTTCTCCAGGTCGTTCAGGGCACCTGTGGACAGGTGTCCGGTAGTCATCTCTTCGGCGACGCGTCCTGCGATGGTCGAGGCCATCTCGTCGAGCATCTGCTCCTTGGTGGTGAGCTGTTTCTCATCGGGCAGATACCACGCGGCTCCGAGGGCCTGGCCGCGAGGGATGATGGTCACCTTCAGCAGCGGATTGGCGTTGGGCAGCATCCAGCTGACCGTGGCGTGACCGGCCTCGTGGTGGGCTATGGTGTTCTTCTCCTGGTCGGAGATTATCTTGCTCTTGCGCTCCAGTCCGCCTACGATACGGTCGATGGCATCGAGGAAGTCCTGCTTGTCGATGGCCTTCTTGCCGTGACGGGCCGCGATCAGGGCAGCTTCGTTGCAGACGTTTGCTATGTCGGCGCCTGAGAAGCCAGGTGTCTGGCGGGCGAGGAAATCGATGTTGAAGCCGTCCACCAGCTTGAGGTTGCGCATATGCACCTTGAAGATGTCAAGCCTCTCCTTCAGCTCGGGCAGTTCAACATTGATCTGGCGGTCGAAACGGCCGGCACGCATCAGCGCCTTGTCAAGCACATCGGCACGGTTGGTGGCGGCGAGGATTATGACGCCCGAGTTGGAACCGAAGCCATCCATCTCGGTCAGCAGCTGGTTGAGGGTGTTCTCCCTCTCGTCGTTCGAAGAATAGCCGATGTTCTTGCTGCGGGCGCGGCCCACTGCGTCGATCTCGTCGATGAACACGATGCACGGAGCTTTCTCCTTGGCCTGGCGGAAGAGGTCGCGGACGCGAGAAGCGCCTACACCGACGAACATCTCCACGAAGTCGGAACCGGACATAGAGAAGAACGGAACGTCAGCTTCGCCGGCCACTGCCTTGGCCAGCAATGTCTTGCCGGTGCCGGGAGGGCCCACGAGCAGCGCGCCTTTAGGTATCTTGCCGCCGAGGGCGGTATATTTCTTCTGGTTGCGCAGGAAGTCGACAATCTCCATTACTTCGACCTTGGCCTCCTCGAGGCCGGCCACGTCCTTGAAAGTGACCTTCTGGGCGGAGCTGTTCTTGTCGTACATCTTGGCCTGCGACTTGCCCACATTGAACACGCCGTTCGGACCGCCGCCGGCTCCCATATTGCGCATAGGGCGGAACAGCAGCAGCCACATAGCCATCAGCAGCACAGGGAACAGCAGCCAGTCCACAATCCGCATCCAGTTGTTGTTCTGTTCTTCGGTGACCACTTCGAAGCGCTGGTCTTCGGGCATAGCCTCCAGCACCTGGCCGAACTCGGTCTCTGCGTCGAAACTGCCGGACACGAGGAAATAGAACTGAGGCCCGGCCACCGGGTCTACACCTCCGAAGAGGTTGCGGTACTTGCTGACGCTGTCAGCCTTGATGTATATCTCGCCTTTGTCGAGATTCCTTGTAAATACGATCTTCTCGACATCTCCGCTGGCCAGCATATCATCCTTGATGGAAAGCCATTCCTTCTTGATGGGTTCGGTGCTGCTGCCGAGGCTCTGCCACATATAGATCAGCACGCCGAAGATGGCGATATACAGAAGGACGGTAAATATATTGAAGGGCTTCTTGCCGCCGGGAGCGGCGCCACCCTGCGGATTCTCGGGTTTGTTCTTATTGCTCATTGTATTCTGTTTTGCTCGCGTCGGCCCACAGGTCTTCCAGTCGATAGAACTCCCTGTACTCAGTCTTGAAGATATGGACCACTATGTTGCCGTAATCAAGTATCACCCAGAATGCGTTTTCGCGTCCCTGCTTGCGGATGGGGCCGCGCTTGCATTTCTCATACATCGATTCCTCCACGTTGTCGCAGATGGCGGCGACCTGGGTGGTGCTGTCTGCATTGCAAACTACGAAGTAATCGGAGATAGCTGTTCCGATGGATGTAAGGTCGAGGCTCACCACGGCTTTAGCCTTTTTGTCAAGCATCGCGTCGGCTATCACCTGCAATTCTTTTTTGTCTTCGTTCTCTACCATATTTTATTAAATTTGGCCTTCGTTTGACAAATATCCGGCCACTTTACATATCAGTTGTAAATTTATGAAAATTAAATGGTTTAAAACAATCGATTCCACCAATAATCGCATAGCGCTCGACAAGGAAGAACTCCCCGACAAGACAGTCTATATGACTGATTTCCAGACTGCAGGCAAAGGCCAGCGGGGCAACGGCTGGGAGAGTGCGAAGGCGGAAAACCTGCTTTTTTCCATCCTGCTCAAGCCTGCTGACATTTTGGCTGAAAACCAGTTCATCATTTCGCAGGCTGTCACCCTTGGCATAGTCGGATATGTCAGGAGCAAGGGCATCGAAGCCAAGATCAAATGGCCGAACGACATTTATGTCGGCGACAGGAAAATCTGCGGCATATTGATAGAGAACGCCGTCAACGGCGACAAGCTGGTGAGCAGCATCGTCGGCATAGGATTCAACCTCAACCAGCTTTCCTTCAGCCCCTCCATTCCCAATCCGGTGTCGCTGTCAGCCCTGACCGACGTCAGCTATGACCTCAAGGATGAACTCCTGAGCCTGCTGCATTTCATTTTCGAAGAGTATGACAGGCGGTCGCAGCAGACCGAGGAGCGCTACGTCTCCTCACTTTACCGGCTCGGCAGGCCGCACTCCTACATCCACACCGCGAGCGGCACCACTTTCACCGGCACCATCCTGGGCGTCGACAAGACCGCCAGGGTCATAATCGACACCGACGAAGGGCAGAAAGCCTTCGCCTTCAAGGAAATCCAGTATATAATCTAAAGGTCTTTTGTAGCACCTTTCTAGAGTTCAGACATCATTCTGATGCATTCTTTGGGATCTTCTGCAGTAAAGACAGTATTGCCGGCCACGAAGATGTCCACACCCGCAGTACGCAGCATAGTGATGTTGTCAAGGTTGATGCCGCCGTCGATCTCGATGAGGAAGTTGGCTCCCACCTCTTTCCTCATCTTGCGCAGCTCCATCACCTTGTCGACAGAATGAGGTATGAACGACTGGCCGCCGAAGCCGGGATAGACCGACATAATGAGCACGTAATCCACCTCTTTGACAAAAGGCCTCAGCACCTCGACTTCAGTGTCGGGATTGATGACCACGCCGGGCTTCATACCGAGCGAGCGGATCTGCGCGATGGTGTCGTGAAGCTGCGGACAGGTCTCGTAATGCACGCTGAGGCAGTGGATGCCCAGGTCGGCGAAACGCTTGATGTACTTCCACGGCTCTATGATCATCAGGTGCGCGTCGAGAGTCTTGCGGGCCACTTTGACAATCGACTTGACCACCGGGAAACCGATGGATATGTTGGGCACGAAGACGCCGTCCATTATGTCGAGATGTATCCAGTCGCAGCACGACTCGTTGAGCATCTCGATGTCCCTGTCGAGATTGCCGAAGTCGGCTGAAAGCACCGACGGAGCCACCATATTCTTCTTTTCCATAGCTTAATTGATGTTGCTGAGGACTTCAAGAAGCAGATCCCAGAACTTGTCGAGCGATGCCAGCTCCAGTTTCTCGCCGGGAGCGTGCACGCCCCTCAGGGTCGGACCGAAGGAAATCATATCGAGGTCGGGATACTTGTCGAGAAACAGGCCGCATTCCAGACCGGCGTGGATGGAGCGGACTATCGGGTCGACTCCGAACAGACGGTAGTATGCGTCTTTGGTGACTTCGAGGATATATGACTGCATCTTCGGCTTCCATCCGGGGTAGCGGGATTCGTGGGAAACCATCGCACCGGCCAGGTCGAAGGCAGCCTCGACACGCTGGGCCGCCCATTCCCTTGCGGAGTTGATGCAGCTGCGCTGGCTGGTGGCCACCGTGATGCTGTTTTCGCCATAGAGGTCGGCCAGCTCTTCGTCGTCGGTCTCGTGCATATGGACAGAAGCCAGGTTGCTGGAAGTCTCTACGATGCCCTTGAGTTCGGCGCTCATAGCCAGCACTCCGTTGGGAACTGCTACCATAGCTTCGATAAGGTCTGAAGCCACGTCGTGGTCGATTACGTCAGTCTCCCAGGATGCGGGGATGGCGACTGCGTGGACTTCGGGATCGGTGAGGGCGAATTCGTCCTTGATCTCGGCTGCAAAGCGTTCGAAGATATCCATTATTCCGGCCTTTGATATAGGGTCGAAAGCAAGCACGGCTGTGCAGTCGCGCGGTATGGCATTCCTCTTGCCACCGCCGTCGATGCTGCAGAGCTCTACATCTTCGAAGTCGATCACCTGATGGAGGAAGCGGGCGAGCAGGCTGAGGGCGTTTGCCCTGCCTTTGTCGATGTCGTCGCCGCTGTGGCCGCCGATGCCGCCTTCAACGGTGAACTGCATAAATTCCTTCTCTCCTTCCAGCTGGCTTGCATCGTAGAAGAAAGTGGCGGTGGTGTTGATGCCGCCGGCGCAGCCGATGAACAGCTGTCCTTCGTCTTCAGAATCAAGGTTGATGAGGATCTTGCCCTCGAGGAAGCCGGGCTGAAGGCCGAAAGCTCCGTCCATACCGGTCTCTTCAGAGGCGGTGAAGAGGCATTCCAGACGGCCGTACTCCAGGGTGGGGTCGTCGAGTATCGCAAGTTCCGATGCGATGCCGATGCCGCAGTCGGCGCCGAGGGTGGTGTTGTCAGCCACCATCCATCCGTCGCGGATTTCATATTTGATGGGATCCTTCGCAAAATCGTGCTCATAGCCCTTGACTTTCTCGCATACCATATCGAGATGGCTCTGCAGGATTACGATGGGACGGTCCTCGCAGCCTTTGGCGGCGGGTTTTATGATGAGGACGTTGCCGGCATCATCTGTTTTGCACTCAAGGGAACGGTCTGCAGCGAATTTCTGCAGATAAGCACGTATATGCTCTTCGTGACCCGACTCCCGGGGGATGCGTGTGATCTCCTGGAAGAACGAAAGTACCTTATCCGATTTCATATTGTATTTTTTAGTTCGTTACCAGCATCTTCTCGATATCGGTGACGTACTGTCTGAAAGTACGGTCGGTATCGATGAGGTCACAAACCGTATTGCAGGCGTGGAGGACTGTAGCGTGGTCCTTGCCTCCAATCTGCGCTCCGATAGAAGCGAGCGAAACTTTGGTGAGGCTGCGGCTCAGATACATCGCAATCTGACGGGCCTGGACGATCTCCCTCTTGCGGGTCTTGGCGAGGATGGCGTCGTGTGGCAGATTGAAATACTCGCAAACTGCATCCTGGATTCTGGAAATGGATATCTCGCTCTGGCTGTCCGTCACGATCTTGTCGATAAGCTCCTGCGCAAGCTCCAGAGTCATATTGCGTTTAGCAAAAGTTGACTGAGCAATCAGCGTGAGCAGCGTGCCCTCCAGCTCCCTTATGTTTGATTTGACCTTTCTTGCGATGAACTCGAGCACCTCGTCGGGAACTACTGCACCTTCGCGGAAACTCTTGTGCTTGAGGATAGCGAGCCTGGTTTCGTATGACGGAGGGAGAAGCTCGACCGAAAGTCCCCATTTGAATCTTGAAAGAAGCCTCTGCTCCAGACCCTGCAACTCTACCGGCGCGCGGTCAGAAGTCAGCACGAGCTGCTTGCCGCTCTGGTGGAGGTAGTTGAAAATCTGGAAGAAGGCGTTCTGCGTGCCCTTCTTCTCGGCGAACTCGTGGACGTCGTCGATGATGAGCACGTCCACAGACTGATAATACCTCAGGAAATCTACGAGATTGTTGTTCAGGCCGACTGAGTTCATAAACTGGGTCTGGAAACGGTTGGCGCTGACGTAGAGGACTATCTTGTCGGGGTATTTCTCTTTGATGGCGATGCCGATGGCCTGGGCGAGATGGGTCTTGCCGAGACCGGGGCCTCCATATACGAAGAGGGGATTGAAAGCTGTCTTGCCGGGCTTGTCGGCAATGCTGAGGCCGGCCGAGCGGCCGAAGCGGTTGCATTCCCCTTCGATGAAATTCTCGAATGTATAGACAGGATTAAGGTGAGAGTCGATGCGGACTTTCTTCAGGCCGGGAATCAGATAGGGATTGCCGTTGTACTTGAGAGAATCGCCGGGGAGGCTGACCTCGTTGTTCTCAACGACCTTGCGGTCCTGCTCGGGAGCTGCCAGAACGCTGTCACCGACAATGCGGACATTGTAGATGAGACGGGCGCCTTCGCCGAGAACCCTGTGAAGAACGAGCCGGATGAGATCGATGTAGTTTTCCTCGATGTGATTCCTCACATAATCGGAAGGCACCTCTATCGTAAGGGCCTTGTCTTTGAGACGGACCGCTTTGACAGGGGCGAACCAAGTCTTGTAGTTCACCTCGGAGATATTGTCCTGGATGATTTTAAGACAGCTGTTCCAAACCGCTACCGGATCTTGTTCTTTCATTGTAAAAAATTGCAGAAGGAATGGAGTGTTCTTACTCCCTTGGTGCTTTACAAAATTGGGTGAAAAAAAAGTTATAAAAAAATTTATTTTCACTTGCAAAATTCAATTCTTTCATAAGTACTTAATATTCACCAAGATATTTTTGTAAAATTTTTATGCGCTGATAATCAGCATTTTAGCTGATGCGCAATTGCTATCTCATTGAATATTCAACGGTTGCGTTGTTGATATTTTTTGAAAGAATTTTTAACGAACTTTTTCCACCTTTCCGTCGTCAACTTTCACCACAAATGCGTCCTTGAATTTGGTCCTCACCGAAGACAATGCAGCCTGTGCATCTTTCGCTGATTTGAAATGTCCTGTGGTGTACTTGTATATGTTGCCTGACTTGAATTTTTCAATATCCTTGAGCCCTTTGAAGTCGCCCGATCCGGAAGAGATGTTCCGGGATACGGCAAAAATCTGGATTGCATAGAACGGATTTGGATTCGATGCAGCCGTTGCAGTTTTTGTATCTGCAGGCTTGGGCTGTTCTTCCTCCACGGCGGGGACCTCCGGCTGGGATGACGGAGCCGGAGCGTCGGAGACGGTGCCGTCGTATTGCTCCTTGAAATCCTTGAAGGCGGCGAAGATCCGGCTTGCGAGCTGCGTCCGCTTATCCTTTGAGGCCAGCGTGTTGCGGTCGTTCTTGTTGGTGATGAAACCCATCTCCACCAGCACCGAAGGCATCGTCGTCCGCCAAAGCACCAGCAGGGCGCCCTGCTTAATGCCCCTGTTCGTCGAGATGGGACCCTTGCTGAGGTGCTTCTGACACAGCTCGGCCATAAGCAGGCTCTGCTCGAAATAGGCGTTCTGCATCAGGTTGAAAAATATGAACGACTCCGGATTGTCCGGATCGTATCCCTGATATTTGGTAGAGTAGTCATCCTCCATCAGAATCACGGAGTTTTCTCTCTTTGACACCTCCATATTGGACTCGCTCTTGCTCATACCCATCACATAGGTCTCTGTTCCGCTGGGAGCCGTCTTGTTCTTGGGAACCGAGTTGCAGTGCAGGGATATGAACAGGTCAGCGTGGTTCTTGTTGGCAATGTCAGCCCTCGTGTTCAGCGGTATGAACACGTCCTTGTCCCTCGTGTAAATGACTTTTACATCGGGGTATGCTTCATTGATCATCTTGCCGAGGCTGAGAGCCACGTCAAGAACTACGAACTTCTCGGTCAGCTTGCCGTCGGTAGATATTGCCCCGGGGTCGTGGCCTCCGTGGCCGGCATCAATCACCACCGTCCTCAGCGCCACTCCGCCTCCCTGCGCAGATGCAGAAAGGGCCGTTGACAGCGCTGCGAGAGCTATCGCAACACAAGACAATAAGGATATAAAAGGCCTTTTTGGCATATTAGTTGCGGATTTTTTCTAACTTTGTAGTTTTACAAATATAGCATTTTTTGTGAAAATCCTGAGGTTTATCATATCATTCGCCTCTGCCTTAGCTCTCTCCTGCCTGACGGCCGCCCAGGCCCAGAACCTGCGGGACAGCGTGCAGGTAGTGGCTGACAGCGTCGTCACGGCCCTGCCGAAAGCAGCCGTCGCAGATGCAGATACCTCAGCAGCTCCGGCAGCAGTCGACAGCATCGGCCTTGCAGCGATCGATCCTGGTCTATCAGAATTCGTGCCTGACCCGATAGATTCCCTGCCTGTCGTAAAAAGCACCCTGGAACGTCCCGCCTTTTCATCCGCAAGAGACTCCGTCATCGAGGATATGCGCGACGGCCGCAACATTATATATTATTATGGTGACGTGACCGTGACTTACGGCGACATAGCCATCACCTCCGACTATATGGCCTACGACATCGACAACAACATCGTCTTCGCCAGAGGCACCAAAGATTATAACGGAGAGTGGGTCGGACAGCCCAAGATGACCAACAAGGGCAACGAGTACACAATGGAGGAAGTGTACTACAACTTCAACTCCAAGAAGGCCAAGATCAAGAATATGATCACCAACCAGAAGGAAGGCGAACTCAGGGGAGAAAACCTCAAGATGCTCCCCGACGAGTCCATCAACATAGCCGGAGGAGTTTACACTGTCTGCGACGCCGAGCATCCCCACTACTATATGAAGATGACGGCGGCCAAGATCACCGGCAACTCGAAGAGAACTGTCTTCGGGCCTGCATACGTAGTCGTTGAGGACGTGCCGCTGCCCATCGTGCTGCCCTTCGGCTTCGTGCCAGAAATGCCCGAGAGGGCCAGCGGAATCCTCGTGCCGACCTTCGGCGAGGAGACCGCCCGAGGCATCTATATGCGCGACCTTGGCTACTATTTCGTGATCGGCGACCATTTCGACGTATCCCTCACGGGAGATGTATATACCTATGGTTCCTGGGCGGCCAAGATGACCACCCGCTACAAGAAGAGATATGCCTTCGACGGCTCGCTCAGCGTCAACTACTCCGTCGACATAACCGGCGAACGGGATGCGGCGGACTACAGGGAGTCCCGCAACTTCGGTCTGAACTGGTCTCACTCCCAGGATTCCAAGGCCCGTCCCGGAACATCCTTCAGGGCGTCCGTCAACTTCTCCAGCCCGAAGAACAACACCTACAACTCCACCAGCATCGCCGAGGCCGTACAGAACCAGACATCATCTTCAATTTCCTACGCGAAGACCTTCTCGTTCGGAAGCGTGTCCATCAACGCCCTGCACAGCCAGAACTCGAGGGACAGCTCCTACTCCATAACCTTCCCGAACATCACCTTCAACGTGAACCGCTTCTATCCCTTCAAGCGCAAGGTCAGGGTCGGCAAGGAAAGGATTTACGAGCAGATATCCCTCAGCTACAACACAACCCTTCAGAACAAGATCGCATTCAAGGCGAGCGAACTCAAGGACCCCGGCCTGATCAACAAGATGGAGAACGGAATGACGCACAACTTCGCCATCGGCCTCCCTCAGTTCACCCTCCTCAAATACTTCAACTTCTCGCCTTCAATCTCCTACGGAATGAACTGGTATTTCAGGGAGAACATCCGAGAATACGATCCTGAGGCCCAGAAAGTCATCTCCAAGATGACCGACCAGTTCAGCACCTTCGGCATAACCCAGAACTACTCCGGCGGCATCTCGATGAGCACGCGTATCTACGGTATGTTCAACTTCAACCCGAAGGGCAAGCTGCAGGCCATCCGCCATATGATAACCCCGAGCTTCAGCTTCTCGTTCAAACCCGAGCTCGGAACCCCTGCCAACGGCTACACCACCCTCAGGTACGTCAACGCCAAGGGCGAGGAAGTGGTGGAAGAGTACAACAAATACAGCGGTATGATGTACTCCCCTCCTTCAAAAGGCAAGTCAATGTCGCTCGGCTTCTCTTTCGGCAACAACCTCGAAGCGAAGGTTCGCGACGACAAGGACTCCACCGGAGTCGCCACCACCAAGGTCAAGCTGCTCGACCAGCTGACGATAAGCGGAAACTACAATTTCCTGGCGGACTCGCTCAATCTGTCGACCATATCGATTTCCGGCTCGACCACCGTGTTCGGCAAGCTCGGAATCAACGGTAATATGACTCTTGACCCCTATGCCGTCGACAATCAGGGCAAGCGCATCAACACCTTCAACATCATCCAGGAGAAAGGTTTCAGGATAGCCAGGATCACCAACGCCAGCGCCTCCCTCTCCTACTCTTTCAGCGGAGAAGGACGCATCGACGGAAATGACGGCAAATCGGAAGCCGACCCTTCGAGTTCGCCCGACTATTACAGGGTGTACTACCACCCTGTCACCGGAGAGTATATCCCCGGAGGATGGCTCTATTACCTCAACCCTTCGTCGCCCTGGTCGCTCAACCTCAACGCCAACTTCGCATATTCGGCCTCCTACAAGAACGTCAATGGAATGCTGCAGAAAGTCAACAACTTCACCAGCACCATCAGCGCCTCCGCCCAGCTGAAGTTGACCAAGGCCCTGAACCTGTCGCTCAACACCGGTTTCGACCTGACGAAACTGGCCCTGACCACAACACAGCTCAGCGCGACATACGACCTGCACTGCTTCAACATATCGGTATCCTGGGTGCCTCAGGGAACGTGGGAGAGCTGGAGTTTCCGCATAGCCGCGAACGCATCTGCGCTTGCCGACCTGCTGCAGTTCAAGAAGGCGTCCAGCTACTGGGATAAATAAGCTGTTTGCAATTCCGATTTATTTGCTATATTTGCAAAGCATTCCACTGAGGATTATGCCGTTTCAGGCATTTTCTCCTTTCAATTACCAATAATCTTTTAATGTACGACATTCTCGAATTGAGCGCAAAAAGTCAGGAAGACTTGTACGCTATCGCAAAAGAACTCAATATCAAAAAGCCTGAAAACATCAAGAAGGAAGACCTGATCTACGTCATCCTCGATGAGCAGGCCATACAAAGCAATGAATCACCCAAGCCCAAGAAGGCTCGGCCGAGGATTGCCAAGCCGGCTGCTCAGAAAGTAGAGGCGAGCGCAGAACCCGCAGCTGCGGCCGAAAAGGCCGTTGAAGCCGCCCCTGCAACAGACGAAAGCGCTGCCGATGCGCCCCAGGCTCCCGCGAAGAAGAAAGCCGGAAGACCCAGGAAAACTGCAGCCCCCGCTGAAGAAAAGGCAGCAGAAGGAACTCCCGCCGCTCAGGAGAAGCCTGCAAAGCAAAGCCGCCAGCCCAAAGAGCCCAAGGCTCCCAAAGCTCAGGAGCAGGAGCCCAAGCAGCCCAAGGAGCAAAGCGCCCAGGACCAGCCCAAGCAGCAGCCCGCCAGGCAGAGAAAAGGCAGGCAGAAAGCCGATGCTGCAGCCCAGGCCGCTCCCGAACAGCAGCCCCAGGGCCAGCAGCAGCCTCAGCAGGGCCAGCAAGTCCAGCAGCAGCAAAACCAGAATCAGAATCAGCAGAATCAGAACCAGAACCAGCAGCATCAGCAGCCCAGGCCCCGCATCGAGTTCGAGGGCATCGTCAAGGCCATCGGCGTGCTGGAGATTATGCCTGACGGTTACGGCTTCCTGCGTTCTTCTGACTACAACTACCTGAACTCCCCTGATGATATATATGTATCACAGTCGCAGATAAAGAACTACGCACTCAAGAACGGCGACACCATTCTCGGCGAGATCCGTCCTCCGCGCGAAGGCGACAAATATTTCCCGCTGGTGAGAGTCGACCGCATCAACGGCCGTCTTCCCGAAGAAGTTCGCGACCGCGTGCCCTTCGACTTCCTCACCCCGCTTTTCCCCGACGAGAAATTCAACATCACCGGCAACGGGCACAACGACAACATTTCTGTCCGCGTGGTGGATCTGTTCACCCCTATCGGCAAAGGCCAGAGGGGTCTTATCGTAGCCCAGCCCAAGACCGGTAAGACAGTATTGCTCAAGGATATAGCCAATGCAATCGCCGACAACCACCCCGAGGTGTTTATGATAGTGCTGCTCATTGACGAGCGTCCCGAGGAGGTTACCGATATGCAGCGCAGCGTCAAGGCCGAGGTTATCGCCTCTACCTTCGACGAACCTGCTGAGAGGCACGTGAAGGTTGCCAATATGGTCATCGAGAAAGCCAAGAGGCTTGTGGAGTGCGGACACGACGTCGTAATCCTGCTCGACTCCATCACACGTCTCGCCAGGGCTTACAACACCGTGCAGCCGGCATCCGGCAAAGTCCTTTCCGGCGGTGTGGACGCCAACGCCCTCCAGAAGCCGAAACGCTTCTTCGGCGCCGCCCGTAACATCGAGAACGGAGGTTCGCTCACAATCCTCGCCACAGCCCTTACCGAGACCGGATCCAAGATGGACGACGTGATCTTCGAGGAATTCAAAGGAACCGGCAACCTGGAGCTCCAGCTCGACCGCAAACTTTCCAACAAGCGCATCTTCCCTGCAGTGGACGTTACCCTCAGCAGCACCCGCCGCGACGACCTGCTTTACGATCCGGAGCACGTCAACCGCATCTGGATACTGCGCAACTACCTCTCAGATATGAACTCCGTAGAAGCTATGGAGTTTATGAAGAGCAGGCTGCAAAGGACCAGAGACAACCAGGAATTCCTGATCTCTATGAACGGGGATATTCTGAACTAGAAAACGGCCTCGACGAAGGTCATTCGATAACGGGAGTGGTATCTTTAACGAGTATCGCTCCCGATTTTTGTACTTTGGACTTCGCGTAATCGAGGTTTATAGTGAATGTCTTGCGCTTCGAAGTGGGTGCGTCGTACATTGCGTCGAGCATTATGATTTCGCAGATCGAACGCAGTCCACGGGCTCCGAGCTTGAACTCGATGGCCGTGTCAACTATATACTCCAGCACGTCCGGCTTGATGATGAGCTTGATGCCGTCGAGACGGAAGATTTCCTTGTACTGGTTGACGAGGGAGTTCTTCGGCTCGGTGAGGATGGCGCGCAGCGTGCGGCGGTCGAGCGGATTCAGGTGGGTGAGCACCGGGAGACGGCCGATGATTTCCGGTATCAGTCCGTAGGCCCTCAGGTCCTGGGGAGCGATATACTGGATGAGGTTGTCACGGTCGATGCGGGAGCGGGTTTTGACGGAAGTATAACCCACCACCTGGGTGTTCAGGCGGTTGCCGATGTTGCGCTCTATGCCTTCGAACGCACCTCCGCAGATGAAGAGGATGTTGTTGGTGTCGACAGCTATCATCTGCTGCTCGGGATGCTTGCGGCCTCCCTGGGGCGGCACGTTGACTATGCTGCCCTCGATGATTTTCAGCAGGGCCTGCTGTACTCCTTCTCCCGAAACGTCGCGGGTTATCGAAGGATTGTCACCCTTGCGGGCGATCTTGTCTATTTCGTCGATGAAGACTATGCCCTTCTCTGCTTTCTTGACGTCGTAATCAGCGTCCTGCAGAAGGCGGGTCAGGATGCTCTCCACATCTTCACCTACATATCCTGCCTCTGTCAGGACTGTGGCGTCGACAATTGCGAAAGGTACGTTGAGCATCTTGGCGATGGTGCGGGCCAGCAGGGTCTTGCCGGTGCCGGTCGGTCCAACCATCAGGATATTGGATTTCTCGAAGAGGTCCGAGTTGCCTGACTCAGCATTCTCGATCCTCTTGTAGTGGTTGTACACGGCCACTGCGAGAGTCTTCTTTGCAGCGTCCTGCCCTACCACGTACTGGCTGAGGAAATCATAAATCTCGTGAGGCTTGCGCAGGGAGAACTCGCCGTTCACCTTGCCGGCCGTCTTGATGCTGCTCTGGGGGTGAAGAAGTTCCTTTGCCTTGGTGAATGCCATTTCGGCACAGTCGGAGCAGATGCAGGCGTTCTCGCCGTAGAGCATCAGCGGAACTTCGTTTTCGCTTCTGCCGCAGAAGGGGCAATGGACTTCTTCGATTTTACTTTTTGCCATTTTTTTCAGCTTTGGTCACGATCTGGTCTATCATTCCGTAGTCGAGAGCTTCCTGCGAAGTCATCCAGAAATCGCGGTCGGCGTCGCGGCGGATCTCATCCATACTCTTGCCGGTGTGGTCGCTGAGAATCTGGTAGAGTTCGTCTTTGAGCTTGAGGATCTCGCGGGCAGTGATCTCGATGTCGGAAGCCTGGCCTTCAGCGCCTCCGAGCGGCTGGTGTATCATAACTCTCGAGTGGGTCAGCGCCGAGCGTTTTCCGGCAGTGCCGGCTGCCAGCAGCACAGATGCCATAGAAGCGGCCATACCGGTGCAGATGGTGTGGATGTCGGAACTGATGGTCTGCATCGTGTCGTAGATGCCGAGACCGTCGTATACCGAACCTCCCGGGGAGTTGATGTACAGGGAAATGTCAGAATCGTAACCGTTGCTGTCGAGGAAGAGCAGCTGGGCCTGGATGATGTTGGCGACCTCATCGTTGATGGGGCAGCCGAGGAAGATGATGCGGTCCATCATCAAACGTGAGAAGACATCCATCTGGGCCACGTTAAGCTGGCGCTCTTCGATGATCATAGGGTTGATGTAGCTGTCGTTCACTGAATTGAACCTGTGCAGGGCCATAGAGCTGATGCCACGGTGCTTGACAGCGTATTTCTCAAATTCGTTCATATTGCGGACAAATTACTTGCTCTGCTGGCGCATCTTTTCGATGGTTGATTTTTTCTTGTCGAGGGTGACGGTATCCTTCACGTAAGCGATTACCTTGTCGGACTCGACCTTGTCGTAAAGGCGGCGGGCCTGGTCGTCGTCTCCGAGAAGACGGTCAGCGAAACCGGCGAGCTGGTCTTCAGGAACGTCGTTCATACCGTACATAGCGAACTGGTATGCTGCCAGCGCCTTGGCCTCCTTGTCGAGGTCTTCCTTGGTAACTTCCATACCGTGGGCCTTCATCAGGTGGTTGCAGATCATCTGCCAGCGGAAGTCCTTGGTGAAAGCGCCGAACTCTTTCTCGATGTCCTCTGCGGTGTACTTGCCCTCGTTGACACGGATGAGCCATTTCTTGAGGAATGCCTCGGGGAGCTTGATGTCAGCTTTCTGAAGGAGATAATCGCGCACGTCGCCGGCGAAGCGGTAGTCGCTCTCGCGGGCATATTCCTTCTTGAGCAGGTCTTTGACCTTTGCGTCGAACGCTGCTTCGTCTTTCACCTCGTCCTTGCCGAAAATCTTGTCGAAGGTCTCGGGAGTCGGCTTGGCTGCCACGAAGGTCTTGACGTCCTTCACTGTCATCTGCCACTTCGGATCCATATCTTTCAGCTCCTCTTTCTTCATATGGAGCATAGCTGCACGGTCTGACTCGTTGGGGAAAACCTCATTTACGTCGAGGTCCCTCACGTCGTCCTTCTTTATGCCCAGGAAGATGCTCTTGGCTTCATCTGCGATGCTGCGCAGAGCCACATAGGCATCCTTCACCTCGGTTTCGCCCTGCTTGAAATCCACAACTACGAAATCGTCATCACCGGCCTTCTCGCCGCTCTCCATAGTGCCGTACTGGCGAAGGAGGCTGTCTTTGTAGTCAGCCACCGCTTTGGTGCTGACAGTCACCGTGTAGTAAGGGATGGTGTCTTCTGCGGTCACGTCCACCGTGACTTCAGGGGCTACTCCAAGGTCAAAGTCGAAAGTGAAAGAATCGCCTTCTTCAGCAGCCTTGTCATTGTCCTCGCTCGGAAGCGGTTCTCCGATGACGTTGAGCTTGTTGTCCTCTATATGTTTGGCGAGCGCCTGTGACACTACCGTGTTGATGGCATCTGCGAGCGCCTGGCCGCCGTACATCTTCTCGATGAGGCCCATAGGAGCCATTCCTTTGCGGAAGCCGCGGATATCAGCCTTGTGGCGATATTCCTTGAGGCGTTTGTTCATATCTTCTGCGTAGTCTTCTTTGTCGACCTTGATGCTGACCTTCAATGTGAGGTCTTCCTGATTGGTTTGATTTATCTGCATATTTTTATTTGATTTTTCTATTCGAAACAAAGGGGCGTAAAAATAGTAAAAATTTGGTATCTTTGTATAATTCAGTCAAAAAAATCATTTTAGCCGACTGCTATGACACATCAGCAACTGTACGAAAACATACTCGCCAAGCGGAGTTTCCTGTGCATCGGACTGGATCCCGAGATCTCCAAGATTCCGGAACACCTCAAGCACACGGAGCATCCCATCTTCGAATTCAACAAGGCAATCATCGACGCGACAGCCGCTTACGCCGTTGCCTACAAGCCCAACAGCGCTTTCTACGAAGTGTTCGGGGCCCAGGGATGGAACGAGCTGGAGATGACTGTATCATACATCAGGAAACACTACCCGGAGCTGTTCGTCATCCTGGACGCAAAGCGCTGCGACATCGGCAACACCGCCCGTATGTATGCCCGTGCATTTTTCGAGACCCTGGATTTCGACGCCGTCACCCTTTCGCCATATATGGGCTACGACAGCGTCAAGCCCTTCCTCGAGTATGAGGGCAAGTGGGCGGTCATCCTTGCGGCGACTTCCAACGAATCCGCGCAGGACTTCGAATTCGGAGGCGAGGAACCCCTCTACGCCAAAGTAATGAGCAAGGCCCTGGAGTGGGGCACTGTCGACAACACTATGTTCGTCGTGGGAGCCACCCGCCCCGAGATGTTCAAGGCCATCCGCGAGATCTGCCCCGACAATTTCTTTCTCGTGCCTGGCGTCGGCGCCCAGGGAGGCACAGTAAGCGAAGTGGTCAGATACGGTATGAACAGCCGCTGCGGCCTGCTTGTCAATTCTTCCCGCGGCGTGATCTACGCCGGCAAGGGCGAAGGCTTCGCCGAGGCCTCCGCTGCCGCAGCCAAGGCTCTGGCCGACGAAATGGCCACATATCTGTAAAAAACAACTAAATTTGCTGCGGCAAAAAACGCCAGAAAAATGCAGAACAACAATACATCCAGAAAACGCAACACCCCCCGCCCCGCCCCGTCAAGAGCTACGGCAAGGCAAGGCGGCAAGGGCAACACCGGCAGAGGCAACACCGGCAAGGGCCGTCAGGGCGGCAGTGACAAGAACTACGAGAGAAGGGCCTCCGGCAGCGGCAGGTATTTCTCCGACAAGCAGTACAAAAAGAAGAACACCCCCGTCAGACAGCCCCGCAGAGAAGAGGAAGACGGCCTGATACGCCTCAACAAGTTCATCGCCAATTCAGGGGTATGCTCACGCCGCGAGGCTGACAAATATATCGAGGCCGGCCTGGTCACCGTCAACGGCAAGATAGTCACCGAGCTCGGCACAAGGGTCAGCCCCACCGACGACATCCGCTTCAGCGGCGAGAGGCTCAAGGGCGAGAAAAAAGTATACATCGTGATGAACAAGCCCAAGAATTTCGTCACCACCACCAGCGACCCCCACGCCGAGAAGACTGTGATGGACCTCATCTCCACCGAACTCTGCAAGGAGCGCGTCTTCCCCGTCGGAAGGCTCGACAAGGCTACCACCGGCGTGCTGATGTTCACCAACGACGGCAACCTGGCTGACAAGCTGACCCACCCTTCTTTCCACGTGCGCAAGATCTATTACGTCACCCTCGACAAGAACCTCAAGAAAGCCGACTTCGACGCCGTCCTTGACGGCATAACCCTCGAAGACGGTCCCATCGCCGCCGACGCCCTCTCCTATGTGAACGGCGTGCAGAGCGAAGTGGGCATTGAGATCCACTCCGGCCGCAACCGCATCGTGCGCCGCATCTTCGAACATCTCGGCTACAAGGTCAAGAAGCTCGACAGAGTCTATTTCGCAGGCCTGACCAAGAAGAATCTGCGCCGCGGCCAATGGCGTTTCCTCACCGAGGAAGAGTTGAACTATATGATGATGGGTTCGTTCGAATGATGGAAGCCCGCAAGAACCACAGATCCGGCTTTGTCAACATAATCGGCAACCCCAACGTCGGCAAGTCCACCCTGATGAACGCCCTTGTGGGCGAGAAGTTGTCGATAGTGACCGCCAAGGCCCAGACGACACGGCACCGCATTATGGGCATCGTCAACGGCGACGATTTCCAGATAGTATACAGCGACACTCCCGGCATCCTGAAGCCTGCGTACAAGCTTCAGGAGAGTATGATGAACTTCGTGGACACTGCGATCGGCGACGCCGACGTGATCATCTACGTCACTGACGTCATCGAAAAGGCCGACAAGAACCGTGAATATGTCGAAAAGCTCAACCAGCTCGCCTGCCCGGTGATAATAGTCATCAACAAGATTGACAAGAGCAGCCAGGACGAGGTCAGCCGGTTGGCCGCAAAGTGGCACGAAGAAGTGCCGAAGGCTGAGATTTTCGCAGCCAGCGCGCTGGAGCGCTTCAACCTCGACTCCATTTTCGAGCGCATCAAGGAGCTGCTGCCCGTCAGCCCTCCCTGGTACGACAAGGACGCATTCACCGACAAGAGCCTGCGCTTCTTCGCCGCCGAAATAATCCGCGAGAAGATACTCCTGAACTACTCGAAGGAGATTCCCTACTGCACCGAAGTGGTCATAGAAGAGTTCAAGGAAGGCCAGGAGCGATACGACATAAGGGCGGTCATCAACGTGATGCGCGAATCCCAGAAAGGCATAATCATCGGCAACAAGGGCGCCGCCCTCAAGAAAGTCGGTTCGCAGGCCCGTGTCGATATGGAGGCTTTTTTTGAAAAAAAGGTATTTTTGCAGATATTTGTCAAGGTCGAACGCAACTGGAGGGAAGACCGCCAGATGCTGCGCAGATTCGGCTACATACAAGATTAACAGGCAATGAGTGAAGAGATTGACGACATAGTAGAAGGAGCTCAGGAAGAGTCGGTTGAGGAAACTCCGCAGGAGGTCCTGGAAGATCAGCAGCCCGACGCAGAGCCGGCCAGGGAAGCCAGGGACAACAGCAAGACCAGCAAGTTCAATCGCGTGATCAATGCCGGGGAGAACAAATACAAACTCCCGGGAATGTACCGCGACTGGTTCCTCGACTATGCCTCATACGTTATGCTGGACCGCGCCGTGCCCTACATCGAGGACGGTCTCAAGCCGGTTCAGAGGCGCATCCTTCACGCATTGAAACTCAACGAGGACGGCCGCTACCACAAAGTTGCGGGAATAGTCGGCGACACGATGAAATTCCACCCGCACGGCGACGCCTCCATATATGACGCCCTCGTGGGAATACAGCAGAAAGAACTGCTCATCGACGGCCAGGGCAACTGGGGAAACATCCTCACCGGCGACAGCGCCGCCGCTATGCGTTATATCGAGGCCAAACTGAGCAAGTTCGCCCTCGAAGTGGTCTACAATCCTAAGATCACCGAGTGGGTGCCCACGTACGACCGTGCAAGCGTCGAGCCTGTCACTCTCCCGATCAAATTCCCCCTGCTTCTGTCCCAGGGCAGCAAGGGCATCGGCGTCGGCCTCAAGATCCTCATCCTTCCCCACAACTTCAACGAGCTGCTCGATGCCAGCATCGCCGCTCTCAAGGGGGAGGAATTCGACCTCTACCCCGACTTCCCCACAGGCGGCATCGCCGACTGCAGCAAGTATAACGGCGGCCTGAGAGGAGGCCGTGTGCGTGTCCGCGCTACCATCACCAAGCGCGACAAGAAGACCCTCGTCATCGAGGACATCCCTTTCGGCGAGACCATAGGCTCCGTGATCGCCTCGATCGCAGCGGCCAACGATTCCGGCAAGATCAAGATCAGGAAGATCGACGACTACAGCTCGTCCAAGGTTGAGATAGTGCTCCAGCTGGCCAACGACATATCTCCCGACAAGACCATCGACGCCCTCTACGCCTTCACCAAGTGTTCGGTCGTGCTCTCCCCCAACACCGTCGTCATCAAGGACGGCAAGCCGGAGTTTATGACCGTCAACGACATCCTGCGCTACGGAGCGATGCACACCCGCGACCTGTTCGAGAAAGAGCTCGGAGTCACGCTGTCGGAACTGGAAGAAGACTGGCACAGGATGAGCCTGGAGAAGATATTCTTCGAGGAGAAGGTCTACCGCGTGCTTGAAAACGACGCCCGCACCTGGGAGGAGCAGATTCAGGACGTCACAGACAAGATGCTCGAATACCAGCACCTCGTCCACAAGCCCATCACCAGCGACGACATCCTGAAACTTGTGGAGAAGCCGGTCCGCAAGATTTCCAAATTCGACATAAAGGCTGCAGACGACCGCATCCGCGCCACCGAGGACCAGATCGCCAAGGTCAAATACAACCTTGAGCATCTCACGCAGTATACCATCGCCCACTTCCGCAACATCAAGAAGAAATACGGCGATGCACATCCCCGCCTGACCCGCATCGAAGAGTTCGAGAACATCAACGTGCAGAAAGTTGTCGTGGCCAACGCCAAGCTCTTCGCCGATATGGAAGGCGGCTTCGTCGGCATCGACGAAAAGAAGATAGACAACGCGGCGTTCGTATGCGAGTGCTCTGACATCGACGACATCATCGTCTTCCGCAAGAATGGCGACTACACCGTAGCCCCGGTCAAGGACAAGGCCTTCTTCGGCAAGGACATCATCCACGTCGGGGTGTTCAAGAAGGGCGACGAGCGCACCATCTACAACGCAGTCTACCGCGACGGCAAGAACGGCATCTATTTCGCCAAACGCTTCGCCGTCACCGGCGTCACCAAGAACAAGACATACAACCTTACCCAGGGCAAACCCGAAAGTTCGGTGACGTACTTCTCTGCCAACCCCAACGGAGAGGCCGAAGTCATCCGCATACAGTTCCGCAACCGTCCCAATCTCAAGAAGACAAGCGACACTTTCGACTTCGCCAACCTCGCAGTCAAGGGCCGCGGAAGCCGCGGAAACATCCTGTCCCGCAATCCCATCGCCAGGATCCAGCTCCGCACCAAAGGCGTTTCGACCATCGGCGGCAAGGAGATATGGTTCGACAGCGACATCAGCCGCCTGAACGATGCAGGCCGCGGCCTGTATCTGGGAGAATTCCTGCCTGACGAGCACATTTTGTGCATACTCCGCAGCGGCCGCTACTACACCTCGTCGTTCGACCTGAGCAACCGCTACCAGGGCGAGCTTGAGAGGATATGCAAGCTTGATCCCGAAAAGACATACTCGGTAGTATACTTCGACAAGCAGGCCGGATTCTTCTATGTGAAACGCTTCAGCTTCGAGGTCAGCGACAACAACGAGCAGAGCTTCATTTCCGAAGGCAGCGGCTCGCGTATGGTCGCCATCAGCGAGGATGTCTACCCCCGCCTGCAGGTAACCTTCAAGGGCAAGAACGCTTCCCGCGGCGTTGAGATCATCGACGTCGCCAGCTTCATCGGCAAGAAGGGCCTCAAGGCAAAGGGCAAACGCCTGAGCCAGTATGATGTCGACACTGTTGAATTCATCGAGCCCCTCCCCGTCCCCGAGCTTGAGGTCGACGAAGCCATTGATCTTTACGACGACGAGGATCTGCCGCAGGACGGCGGAGCACAGCCCCCCGTTTCTCCCGATGACCCGGCAGCCGGAGCTCCCGACGATTCTGCACCCAGCAGCTTCAACGACGACGAACCCATCGAACTCTCTCTATTCTAAAGTGAACGTAGCCCTCACAGGATTTATGGGTTGTGGCAAGACAACCTACGGACGTGCCGCCGCGCAGCGCTCCGGCATAGCTTTCTTCGACCTTGACGACGCAGTGCTGGAGGCCCACAACGAGGCCTTCCCCGACCGGCAGTACGACTCGGTGTCGGCAGTTTTCGCAGGTATGGGGGAAAGCTACTTCCGCAATCTCGAGACAGCCACCCTGCGCAAGCTTCTCAGCGGCAGCCGGGGAGCCATAATCGCCCTCGGCGGTGGTGCCGTCGTGAGGGATGAGAACCGTGCCGTTCTGAAAGAGAACTGCCGTCTGGTGTGGCTGCGCTGCAGCCTCGACACTTGTCTTGAGAATATTGAAGCCACTTATCCGAGGCCTCTGCTCCAGGGCAAGACAAGGGCTCAGATCGAAGAGATGTTCGAAGTCCGCAGCGGCATCTACAGTTCAGTAGCGGACACAGTCATCGACACGGACGCACTGACGTTCGTGCAGATTGCCGACGCAATAGCGGCCGAGTGTGACTATTCGTAGTTGAAGCCGCTGTGTTCGCCCATCGGCTTGTCCAGAAGTTCCGGATTGGCAAAAATATACTTGAGCAGCTTGAGGCTGCGCACGAAATAGAATCCGTCCGCTATGCGCTCGTCAAGCGTAGCTCCGATATCCAATATATCCCTCACTTCCTTGTGGCCGTCGGGCATCACCATCTCTTCTTTGTGCACGGTGCCGACAGTCACCATAATGCTGTTGGTGCCGTAGTTGTTCAGATGGTGGTAGACGGCAGGACCGCCGATGCTTCCCAGGTTGCTCAGCAGCACTGAGGAGTAATTGCAGTCGCCGTCCGTCAGAGCCTTGGGGTTGACGCCCCAGAAGTCGAGCCAGCGGATGATCCTGAGCGCCACCATCAGCAGCAGGCGCGGAATCTTGGCGAAGGCGTCGATGGTAGAGTCGATGCCTCCGGTGGAATGCTCGCTCTTGCGCATCTGCTTGATTTCGCCGGACATCCTGTAGCTGAGGCTGTCCAGATTGTCGTCATCCTTCGGAACGAAGAACATAATCGACTCGTCGGAACCGTCGAGGAAGCGGCGTTTGGCGACGAAGCTCATACTGACATCGTATCTTTCGTAGACACGTCTGCCCTGGATGAAACGGTTCATCTTGTTGCGCTCCTTCACCATACGGGCGACAGCGATGATCATAGCGTGGAAAATTGTGGTCTTGTAGTCCGGATGGTTTTCATTTTTCTTCTCAATGAACTTGAGGACTTCAGTCACATCCAGTTTGTCATTGAGGTAGACCTCACAATCGGTACGGTTAGGAAAGAGGTGCATCATCACGGTGTTGAGTCCTGGAATGTCTTTTACCCAGAAGCCGTCCCTGCGGTCCCCCCATTTCCTTTTTCTAGTTTCGCTCATTAGTTCAGGTTCAAGTATAATTAACAAATTTAATAAACTTGTTTTAAATTTGCGAGCCCTTAGACAAGAACAAAAGATTCTATAATAATAACATTATGAAAAAAGTATTTGTACTTATGTTGTCAGTCCTTGCATTCGCTTCTTGCGGAAACAAGAACAGCGTCCCTGCCCTGGATATGAGTTATCTTGACACCAGCGTCAGCCCCAAGGAAGATTTCTATCAATACTCAACCGGCGGTTGGCAGAAGAACAACCCGCTCCGTCCCGAATTCTCACGCTACGGCAGCTTCGACGCCCTGCGCGAGCAGGCTCAGGAGAACCTCAACGCCCTGTTCGAGAGTATGACCTCTGTAAAGGCCGAATACGGCACAGTTGACCAGAAGATCTCCGACCTCTACAAGATGGCCCTCGACTCAACAACCCGCAACGCTCTCGGCGCACAGCCCATCCAGCCCTACATCGCCCAGATCCAGGCCATCAAGACCAAAGATGATCTGGCCAGAGTCCTCGGCGAGATGAATCTTTACGGCGAAGGCGGTTTCTTCGGTTCAGGCGTCAGCGCCGACCTCACCAACAGTGATATGCAGATCCTCTACCTCGGCCAGGGAGGCCTTGGAATGGGTGACCGCGACTACTACCTCCTCGAGAGCAACGCCGCCCTCAAGGAAGGATACAAGAACTTCCTCGTGAAAGTCCTCAAGCTCGCCGGCATTGAGAATGCCGAAGCCGTAGTAGCCAAGGATATGGCAGTTGAAGACGCTATGGCCGAGATTTTCTGGACACGCGAGCAGAACCGCGACGTAGCAGCCCAGTACAACCCGATGTCAACCGAGCAGATCTGCAAGAAATGGCCGGAACTCCGTTTCGACAAGGTTTGCGCCGTAGCCGGCATCGAGCCTCAGGAGAAAGTGATCGTCGAGCAGCCTTCATATTTCGACGGCCTCAACAAGCTCTTCGCCAAGACTGACATCGAGACTCTCAAGGCTTATCTGCTCTGCCAGTTCATCAGCGGTCAGTGCAGCGCCCTCAGCGATGACTTCTACACAGCATCCTGGGAATTCTTCAGCCACCAGATGGCCGGCGCGCAGGAGCAGCAGCCCCGCTGGAAACGCGCTATGAGTGTTCCCAACAGCCTTCTCGGAGAAGCCGTCGGACAGATGTATGTTGAACGCTACTTCCCCGAGTCTTCTAAGCAGATGATGATCGAACTCGTGGAGAACCTCCGCACCGCCCTCGGCCAGCACATCGACGACTTGGAGTGGATGAGCGACGCCACCAAGGCCAAGGCTCGCGAGAAACTCGCCGCCTTCACCGTGAAGATCGGCTATCCCGACAAATGGAAAGACTACAGCACCCTCGACATCAACCCCGACAATACATACTACGAGAACCTTCGCAACGCCAGCGCCTGGTACGTCAAGGACAACCTCTCAAAACTCGGCAAACCGACTGACAAGACTGAGTGGGGTATGACTCCCCAGACCGTCAACGCATACTACAACCCCACCACCAACGAGATCTGCTTCCCGGCAGGTATCCTCCAGAAACCGTTCTTCGACCCGAACGCTGACGAGCCCGTCAACTACGGCGGCATCGGCGTAGTCATCGGCCACGAGATGTCACACGGTTTCGACGACCAGGGTTCTATGTTCGACGCCGTCGGCAATATGGCCAACTGGTGGACTCCTGAAGACAAGGCTAAGTTCGACGCTCTCGGCGACAAGCTCGTCGCCCAGTTCGACGAAGTCGAAATCCTTCCCGGCGTCCACGCCAACGGCCGCTACACCCTCGGCGAGAACATCGGTGACCACGGCGGACTTTCAATCGCCTACACCGCTATGGAGAACGCAATGGCCGGCAAGCCCGTCAAACTCATCGACGGCTTCACCCCCGCCCAGCGTTTCTACCTCAGCTACGGTGCCATCTGGGCCCAGAACATCACCGACGAAGAGAAGGCACGCCTCACCAATATGGACGTACACTCTCTCGCACGCAACCGCGTCAACGTATCAGTACGTAACTTCCAGACCTTCTTCGATGCATTCGACATCCACGAAGGCGACCCGATGTTCCGTCCCGAGTCTGAGCGCGTACACATCTGGTAGTGCGGCTTCAGACCTGCAAAAGAAAAGCGCGTGGAAATTGTTCCACGCGCTTTTTCTATCTATAGTACCAGCCTTTTCCGGCTTATTGTTCTTTCTGGTTCTCCCTGATATAAGTCACAACTTCGCCTACAGTGGTGAACGGGGCCCTTGTGGTGTCGAAGTTCACCTTGAACTTGTTTTCCAGGGCGAGCGACATCAGCAGCATCGACAGTGAGTCGATGCCGAGGTCGCGGACGAGGTTGCTTTCGAGGGTTGCTGACGAGGTGTCAAGATGCGGTTTCATCACCGCCAGGATCTCTTTGAGTCCTTCGAAAATCTCAGTGTCTGTCATTACTGGTTGCGCGCTACTTTAAGGGATCCTGTACGTTTGAAGTCTTCCTTCCTAACTGTAACCTTTGTTACGCGGTGGGTTGTCGGCAGGGTTGCGTTCACGTCTTCAACGAGTTTGTTGAAGAAAGCGACGACTTCCTCCTCGGACTTGCCTTCTACGAAAGCGGGCTGAGGCAGGATGTCGATGGCGATGACGCTCTCGCCGTTCATAATGTCTTCTTTCACGAGGCAGTCGCGAAGTGCGTCGCATTTGTAGAAAAGCTCTTCGATGCTCTCGGGAGAGACGTTCTCGCCGTTAGCAAGGATGATGAGGTTCTTGATGCGGCCTGTGATGTACAGGAAGCCGTCTTCGTCCATTCTTCCGAGGTCTCCGGTGCGGAACCATCCGTCCTCAGTGAATGCGGCTTCGGTGTTTGCAGGGTCCTTATAGTATCCAAGGAAGATGTTGTCGCCCTTGAGCTGGATTTCTCCGTCCACAAAACGGATCTGCTGCTCTGCATAGAGCTTGCCGACAGATGTGGGGTGTGTTTTGACGTCTGCGTTTCCGCTGGTGAAGTTGGCGCCTTCAGTCAGGCCGTAGCCGCCGAGAAGACCGATACCCATACCGTCAAAGGCCTTGATAAGCCTCGGGGGAACGTTTGCTGCGCCGCTGATGATGATCTTGAGCTTGCCGCCGAGGAAGTTCGGGCCGTACATCTTGGTCAGGCCGTAGAGGATGTCACAAAGGCCGGGAACCAGGGTGAGGAAGGTCGGCTGGATTGCGGGGAGCTTGCCGATTGTGGCTTTCATATCCTCGCAGGCAATCCACTCGTTGCCTGAGTACAGGCAAGACATCGTGCCTTTGATTAGGCCGAACACGTGGCTCAGCGGGAGCATACCGATGGTGCGGTGGCAGTGCAGTACGCTGCCGGGCATAAAAGCGCCGTTGAACGAACCTCTGAGCAGTGCGCGGTGAGGCAGGATTGCGCCTTTCGGGGTGCCGGTGGTTCCGCCCGTGAAGAAAATGGCTGCCGGGGCGTCCTTGTCAACCTTGGCTGCGGGAGCTTCGGTTTCGCCGATGGAAGAAATGGGATATACTTTGACCGGAAGCCCTTCTGTCACGCCTTTGAGGGCGTCACCGACCATCACGGCTGAGATGTCGAATCTTGCGCACGAACCTGCAACTGCGGGGGCAGGAAGCTGGGCGGGAAGTATCACTGCTGTGTATCCTGCTGAAGTCACTGCCAGGAACATCTCGACTGCATCCACACTGTTGAAGTCGAAGATGGCCACCTTGGCACCGTCAGCAAGTCCGAGGCCTGCGAGGAACGCGCGGCGTTTGGCCACGTTCTCTACGAGCTGGGCGTAGTTGACGCTCTTTTCAGGTTTGTTGATGTCGGTCAGCGCCGGATACTGGGGATATTGCCTGCCGATAAAATCGAGGAATTCGGGAACCGTAGGGATATACGGCATCTGCTTCAATTCCTCTGCAGGAATCATGTCAAAAAAGTAATTACTCATTTTAAGTTAGATTTAGTTTCAGTAACAATGGGGCAAATATACTCATTTTTTGTACATTTGCTTTAACCCTAAACTAAGACCTGAAACTATGACTGTAACTATCAAGAAGGTCGCAAGCCGCAGCGACTTGCGCAAATTCATAAAATTCCCTTTCTCACTATACCAGGACAATCCTTATTGGGTACCGGCTCTGACCGGCGACGAGTTCGACACTTTCGACAAGAAGAAGAACGCCGCTTTCGAATACTGCGAAGCTGACTGCTTTCTGGCATACAAGGACGGCAAGCTGGCAGGCCGCGTAGCAGCCATAATCAATCACCAAGCCAACAAGCGCTGGGGTGCCGTGGCCCGTTTCGGCTGGCTGGACTTCATCGAGGACGAGGAGGTTCTCAGAGCCCTCATCGGCGCCGTGGAAGCTTTCGGCAAGGAGCGCGGATGCACCTCCCTCAAAGGCCCCTGGGGCTTCACGGATATGGACAAGGAAGGTTCGCTGGTGGAAGGATACGACAAGCTTTCGTCTTTCACCTGCCTCTACAATTTCCCATACTACGACACCCTCCTCAAGAAAATAGGCTTCGAGAGAGATGCCGACTGGACCCAGAGGATCGTGTACATCCCGCAGGAGCCGCTGCCGTCATATCAGTATGCTCCCCTCATCGAGAAGAAATTCGGAGTCCACGCCGTCACCGGCCACAGTATGCAGGAGCTCAACAAGCGCTACGGAATGGAGATCTTCCACCTCTACAACGAGAGTTTCGCTCCGCTCTATGAGTTCGCTCCGCTCACCGACGAGCAAATCCGCCGCTACCTCAAGACCTATGTCCCCATCCTCGACACGGATTTCGTCTCGGTGGTGGTCAATGAAGAAGACAAGCCCGTCGGCTTCTGCTTCTGCGTGCCGACCCTGTCCACCGCCGTCAAGAAGAGCAACGGCAACCTGCTGCCCTTCGGCTTCATCCGCATTCTCAAGGCCCTCAAACACAACGACACCCTCGAATCCCTGCTCATCGGCGTGCTTCCCGAATATCAGGGCAAAGGCGTCAGCGTCCTTATGTTCAAGCAGCTCCACGAAAACTGCATCAAACGCGGCGTCACCCGAATGATAATGAACCCCCAGCTCGAAGAGAACTTCAAGGTCCAGACCCTGTTCGAAGAGTTCAAGACCGAACTCTACACCATCCGCCGCGCATATGTTAAAGCAATATAATCATCAGCTATGGAAAGACGTGACTTCATCAGAAAATCTCTGTTCGGCATAGCAGGGCTTGCAGCTGCACCTGCCCTTGCCCCGGCTTTTGAACTGGCCGGCTCACCTGCCGCAGTCAAGGCTGCAGCCAGCGACAAGATACGCTTCGGCTTCATCGGCCTCGGGCAGCAGGCTATGTATCTGCTCAGCAGCTTCATCAAGATGGACGACGTGCAAGTCATTGCCGGATGCGACGTATATGACATCAAGCGAGACCGCTTCGTCAAGAGGGTGACTGATTATTACAAAGGGCAGGGCGTCAAGAAGGTTACGGCTCCTGCAATGTACGAAAACTATGAAGACCTCCTAGCCCGCAAGGACATCGACGCCGTGGTCATAGCCACTCCGGACCACTGGCACGCAGGCATAGCGATAGCCGCCTGCAAGGCCGGCAAGGACATATACCTCGAAAAGCCGATGACCCTGACCGTCTATGAAGGCCAGCAGCTGGTGAAGGCCGTGCGCAAATACAACCGCATACTCCAGGTCGGCAGCCAGCAGCGTTCGAGCGAGGAATTCATACACGCTGCCAACGTGGCCCGCGAAGGAGACCTTGGCCGGATCCAAAAGATGGACGTCTATGTAGGCCGCTGGGACGGGCAGCCGTTCCCCGTGCCTCATCATTTTCCCGCCCAGACTCCGCCTGCCGGCCTTAACTGGGACAAGTGGCTCGGTCCTATGACCGACAAGGCGACATATTTCCCGGACATCGATCCTCTGCTCAAGGAAGACGGCAGTGACACTTGCTGGGGTGCCTGGCGCTGGTACAAGCCCACCGGAGGCGGATATATGACGGACTGGGGAGCACATATGTTCGACATTGCCCAGTGGGCTGTCGGCAAAGACCTCTCCGGCCCCACCGAGATCATACCTCCCGGATACAGTTTCTACAAGAATCTGACTTACAAATATGATAACGGTATCGTGGTGGAAGAGACTACTTTCGACGATTCCGGCCAGGGTCTCAAGATTTACGGCGAGAAAGGCTGGATCGCAGTACACCGCGGCAAGCTCTATGCTTCCGATCCCAAGTTCGAAATGAAGGTGGGTGACAACGACGTGCCCTTCGAAGCCCGTGCCGGCCATCACCGCGTGTTCATCGAAAGCATCAAGAGCCGCATCGACCCGAATGTGCCCGTCGAAGTCGGCCACTCATCCTGCACGATGTGCAACATCGGCATCATCGCCGGCGAGCTTGGCCGTCCTCTCACCTGGAACCCTATAGTCCAGAAGTTTATGGACGACCCCGAAGCCAACGCCTTGCTCCATTACCCCTACCGTCCCGGCTACGAACACCTGCTGGACGTCTAGCCCCGCCAAAGTGTGCGCGCAGGACCCCCTCCGGAGCCTACTCCAGGGCATATAACGAGCGCACACCACCCTTCCGAGGGGGTGGTGTGCGCCATCAATCGCGTCTGTGCGCTCTGCAGGGCACCTGCCCGGAGCACACTCGCGCAAGGGAACTCCGGAATCAGCGGTCTTCGAGGGCCTGGGCCAGGACGGAGACGGGATTCATCACCGGAATGCCGGTGGACATCTCTATCTGCCACTTGCAGGTCTCGCATTCGGTGACGACTGCGAAGGGCGCTGAATCGTCAGCCTGCGCCTTGGCTTCGCGGATCTCGGCGAAGAGGGTTTCGCCGATGGCCTGGGAGTACCCGTAGTTTTCTTTCTTGAAGCCGAAGGTGCCCGAAATGCCGCAGCAGTTGGGCTCAAGCACTGTCAATTCCACTCCGGGAATCATACGGAGTATTTCGATGGTGAACTGCTGCCAGCCCAGCCTCTGCATATGGCAGGCGGTGTGGTAGGCCAGCTTCAGGCGGAAATCCTTGCGGAAGTTGAGCTTAATCTCGCCGGACTGCAGCTTGGGATAGAGCCAGCGGGTGAGCAGCATTATGCGGTCCTTGACATCTTCGTTGGGAAGGCCGAGCACTTCGGGATATTCTTCCCTCATCATATGCGTGCAGGACGACGACACCGTAAGGACGGGGCCTTCGGCCTTGCGGATGGAATCGAGGTTGATGCGTCCCTGTCGGGTGGCCTTCGCTGCGAAGCCGTTGCTCATCAGAGCAATGCCGCAACATTTCTCTTTCTCCAGCAACTTGACTCCGTAGCCGGCGGCGTTGACTACCTTGACGAAGTCTTTGCCGAGCTGGGAATAATTGTAATTGGCGTAGCAGCCGTGGTAGAAGCTGACCGTCTTTGCGAAGCCGGCCTGGGCGTCCTGGGCCTCCTTGCGGAACCAAGTCTCGAATTTCTGGGATGAATATGCAGGGAAGGTGCGGTGCTTGTCGACGCCAAGAGTGCCGTGAAGCACGGCTTTGGCCACTCCGGTCTTGAGGATGCCGTTGGCTATCGGAGCTATGGGGGTCGCCGCCATACCGCCTACGAAATCCGTGGACGCCAGAGTCCAGTCACGCAGACCGTGAAGGCTGCGCACCTTCGATTGCGAGCCGTATTTGATGCGGGCGGTCTGGATCATATCGCCGATCTTGACTCCGGAAGGACAAGCCACCTCGCAGCGCTTGCAGTTGAGGCAGTATTTGAGGGCATAGTCGTAATACTCAGGGTCTTTGATCCTGTATCTCTCGCCGTCGGGACCAGCCTTCTTAGGCCCCGGATATTGTTCGTTCACCGCCAGCATCGGGCATACCAGCGTGCAGAGGTTGCACTTCAGGCACTGTTCGAGATTGGCTGTGCTTATGCTTGTTTCCTGCATATTTCTTACTGTTTTTTCAATATCTTGCCGGCAGCAGCCTTGCCGCTGGCCTCAATCTCACTTTCTGACATAGGTCCGCCGGCCATCACCTGCCCGGCAGCAAAGAGGTTGCAGATGCTCCTGCCTCCTTTGATGACGTGGCCTTCGGCATCGGTCTTCACTCCGAACTTCTCGTAGGGCTGGGGAGCGAAGAAATCGGGGTCGAACCACTTTTCGTGGTCTTCCTCGAACTCCACATCGGCATCGAACACCGGCTCGAACACCTTTTCCATATTGGACATAATGCCGCGGGAGAAGAATTTGCCGGTGGCGAGCAGATATGCCCCGGCCTCCAGCGGCTCGCTTCCGAGATTGCGGCTGAATACCATTTTTACCGATGTGCCGTCTTCGCTCAGACAGGCATTTATTATGCTGTCACCCCTGAACACCGTGACGCCTTCAGCCGCAAGGGCCGACAGCGCGGCGTAGGGAGAATGTTCCTGGGCCTTCGGGGATGCAGGCCCCACCGTGGCGTCGTGGAGCGACAGCCCCTCGGAGAACAGAGCAACCTTCCTGCCCGCTGCAGCCAGTTCAGAGGCCGCGGTGCAACCGGCCAGGCCTCCGCCGATTATTATAACGTCATATTTCATTTCCTGTGTACCTTATGCATATATTCAGCCTCCCTGAGGGTGTCTCCCCACAACACGGGAGTCATACCTTTCCAACGCTCCTGCAGATATCCGTCCACCAGCTCCTGCGCCTTTTCGGGAGTTCCGAGCACTTCGGCCAGCACCTTCGCTACCCTGCTGATGCAGAATGAACCCTGGCAAGTGCCCATACCCACCCTGGTGTGACGTCTGAGGTCGGAGATCGTCCTCACGCCCAGATTCTTGACTGCGTATTCTATCTCGGCGCGCGTCACCTGCTCGCATTCGCATATAATCTCGCCGGCGCCTTTGCCGCTGAAATCCATCATATCGGCCTCGCTGCCGTGACGGCCCACGGCCGCACGTTTATGCACCGGATCCTTGCCGCCTTTGCGCTTGTGGGAGCCGGGCAGCTGCTTGACAGCTGTTGTGCAAGGAATCTTGAGCCCGAGTTTCTCGCACACCAGGTCGGTGGCCATTTCTGCCATCAGACGGCAGGTGGTGAGCTTGCCGCCTGTTATGGTGATAAGTCCCTTGACGCCGTCGCGCTTCTCGTGGTCGAGCAGGACGATGCCGCGGCTGACATTTCTGCCGTTGGCCGAGCTGTCGGCAACAACGAGGGGACGGACTCCTGCGTAGGCTCTGATAATCCTGGTTGTGGACAGTGCAGGCACCAGATGGATACCCTCCTGGAGCAGCACGGACACTTCGTCGCCGGTGGCCTTCATATCCTCGCAGTCTTCGAAAGGAACCTTATCGGAAGTCGTGCCGAGCACGCTGACTACGTCGCCGGGGACGAGGATGTCGGCATTGCCGGGCTTGCGGCAGCGGTTGATCACCATCCTGGTGAGGCGGTGTCCGAAGATGAGAAGGGAACCTTTGCTGGGCATCATACCGATCTGGGCGCCTCCCATTTCAGCGAGATGTGCGCTCCATATACCGGCTGCGATGACTACCTGCTTCGAGCGGATTTCACTGTCGCCGAGCATTACGCCTTTCACGCAACCGTCCTCCTTCACGAGGCCGGTGACCTCGCGGAACTTGATGACGTCGGCGCCGTGGCGCACTGCATCAAGGATGTTGGCGTCCACTAGGCGGAAAGGGTCGACGGACGCGTCAGGAACCTTCACCGCACCGATAAGGGCCGGATTTACCGCCGGTTCCAGCCTGAGAGCTTCTTCGGGGCTTATGGCTTCGGCCTCGATGCCGCAGTCCAGACAGGCCTGGATGAATTTAGCCTGATACTCGAGGCTGTCTTCCGGCAGGGTGATGAACAGTCCGCCCGTCGGGTCGATGCACGACGAGGCTATCCTGCGCAGAATCTTGTTTTCCGAGATACACTCCCTTGCTCCTTCGGGGTCCGTGACGGCATATCTGGCGCCGCTGTGAAGCAGGCCGTGGTTACGGCCCGAAGCGCCGTCGCACAAATCGCCTCTCTCGACAAGCAGGGTCTTGAGCCCGCGCAATGCGCAGTCTCTTGCGGTGGCGGCTCCGGTTATTCCGCCGCCGATGATGATGACATCGTATTCTTTGTTGGTGTTTTCTATAATCATAAATTCAAATTTACTAATTTTATTGTCAAAATCATATTTGTTTTCAAGATGAAAAACTCAATTTGCATACTTGCTGCGGCATTATTGCTGCTTTCAGCCGGCTGCTCTCCCAAATGGGAGGAGACGGCGACCCCTGACGGATATAATCTCGTAACCCAGAAGGACGGTCCTTCGCTCGGTTACTCACCTGCGTCGGGTGTACAACTCATTACATCCGGAGGCTATGCCTTCAAGGATCTCAACCGCAACGGCAAACTGGATATCTATGAGGACTGGCGCAAGAGCCCTGAGCGCAGGGCTGCGGACCTTGCCAGCCAGCTGTCCATCGAAGAGATTGCCGGACTTATGCTTTACAGCGGTCACCAGTCAGTACCTTCCGAGAATATCACGGATGCCCAGAAAAAGTTCCTCTCGGAGGACAACCTGAGAGCCGTGCTTGTGACGAGCGTCGCTTCTCCTGAAGTAGCAGCCAAATGGAACAATAACGTGCAGGCATTTGTCGAAGGTCTCGGACACGGCGTTCCTTCCAACAACTCTTCCGACCCCCGCAACGAGACTTCCGCCACTGCCGAGTTCAACGCCGGCTCGGGCGGACGCATCTCACAGTGGCCGACGACTCTCGGAATGGCCGCCACCTTCGACCCGGATCTCGTGGAGGAGTTCGGCCGGATTGCTTCCAAGGAGTACAGGGCGCTCGGCATCGCGACGGCTCTGTCTCCCCAGATCGACCTGGCGACCGAACCCCGCTGGTCCCGTTTCAACGGCACTTTCGGCGAGGATCCCGACCTTGACGTGGATATGGCCCGCGCCTATGTCGACGGCTTCCAGACCACCGAGGGCTCCAAGGACGGATGGGGCGCTGAGAGCGTCAACGCAATGATCAAGCACTGGCCGAGCGGCGGTCCGGAAGAGGGCGGCCGTGACGCACACTACAACTACGGAAAGTATGCCGTCTACCCCGGCAACAACATCTCCGACCATATCAGGGCCTTCGTCGAAGGTGCCTTCCAGCTCAAGGGCGGCACCGGCAAGGCCACGGCAGTGATGCCCTACTACACGATTTCATACGGCATCGACCCTTCAGGCAAGAATGTCGGCAACAGCTACAACCACTATATCATTACCGACCTGCTGCGTGACAAGTACGGCTTCGACGGCGTTGTCTGCACCGACTGGGGCATCACCAACAACAACTCCACAATCTATTCGTTCGACGGCAAATGCTGGGGAGTCGAGACTCTCAGCATAGCCGAGCGCCATTATGAAGTGCTGAAGGCGGGCGTCGACCAGTTCGGCGGCAACAACGACAAGGGACCGGTGCTGGAAGCTTATCAGATGTGGGTGAAGGACTCCGGCGAAAAGAGCGCACGCGCCCGTTTCGAGCAGAGCGCTGTCCGTCTTCTGCTGAACAGTTTCCGCACAGGTCTGTTCGAGAATCCCTATCTCGACCCCGCGAAGACTGCGCAGGTTGTCGGCAATCCGGAGTTTATGGCCAAAGGCTACGAAGCGCAGCTCAAATCAGTCGTGATGCTCAAGAATCACGGCTCGGTTCTGCCCAAGACCCAGAAGCTCAAAGTATATGTTCCCAAGCGCCTGTATCCGGCCAGAGGCGGAATGTTCGGCTTCGGCGGCACCAGCCAGGCCCGCTGGGATTACCCCGTCAGCAAGGAGCTGGTCGAGAAGTACTACGAGTGGACCGACGATCCGCGCAAGGCTGACTTCGCACTCGTGTTCATCCAGCAGCCTTCGGGCGGCAGCGGCTACAGCCGTGAGGATGCTGAGAAGGGTGGCAACGGATATGTACCCATCAGTCTGCAGTACAGGCCTTACACTGCTACCGCAGCCCGCGAAGTTTCGATAGCCGGCGGCGACCCCAAGGAGAGCTTTACCAACAGAAGCTACCGCGGCAAGACCGTCACCTGCGACAATATGACCGACCTGGAAATAGTCATCAACACAAAACGCCAGATGGGCAACCGTCCCGTGATTGTCTGTATGTCAGTATCAAGGCCGGTCGTTATGAGCGAAGTTGAACCCTATGCTGACGCCATACTGGTAACTATGGGCGTGCAGAACCAGGCGGTCCTCGACCTGGTGAGCGGCAAGGCCGAGCCTTCAGGCCTGCTTCCTATGCAGATGCCTGCCAATATGGAAACGGTCGAGAAGCAGTTCGAGGACGTTCCCCGCGATATGGAATGCTTCGTCGACGCTGACGGCAACACCTACGACTTCGCCTTCGGTCTCAACTGGAAAGGAGTCATCAAAGACGCCCGCGTAGAGAAATATAAATAGTGTGCGCCGGGCGGACGCCCTGCAGAGCGCACAGACGCGATTGATGGCGCACACCACCCCCTCGGAAGGGTGGTGTGCGCTCGTTATATGCCCTGGAGTAGGCTCCGGAGGGGGTCCTGCGCGCACACTTTAAGTATAAAAAAACAGTTGCAAGAAAGAAAGATTATTCCCAACTTTGGAACAGGACTACTCGTCGAGTCATCGTGTTGGTGGCGTACGGTCGAGGGGGTAGAATTATACTATGATGACGCAATATTCTTACGGCGCCGACCGTTCCGGCTATTTTCACTTGTGCTCTGATGGCGCCCTGTCGCCGCACTTCCTTATCTGCGAAGATGATTTCAGATACGCGTTCAACCTGGTTGGCGTATGCGCGGCAAATTGCGCGGCGACAATCCTTTCTTTCTCTCTAGAAGATACGCATCTGCACATATTGGCATATGGGAGCAAGGATAGCTGCATCCTATTCAAGTCAATGTATGAAGGCAGTTGGGCTCATCATATCGCGGGAACACGTGGCTCGAGGAAGGGGGCAGTGATAGACTTGGACATAATCCCGGTAGATAGTCAGGAATACCTGATGAGTGTAGGCACATACACAATTGTCCAGCCGACGAAGGATGGCAAGCAAGTGATGCCATATGACTATCGATGGGGAACAGGTTCTATGTACTTTCGAAGGTCAGGTTATATCTCTTTATGGACTATTGACGATAAGGGAGAAAAACGTGATACGATCAGGGCTGGAGAAATTCCAAATAAACGACTCTGCAGTATTCTTGGATCCCGGCGGCCTGTTCCCAAAGATTGGGTTATTTGCAACGATATCCTCCTCCCAGACAACTACGTAGATGTCGCACACTATGAAAGCATCTATTCGACAGCTAACTGTTTCAGGGTCTTTCTGGCCAGCAACCGGAACAGAGATCAGGAGATTCTGAAACGTATAGCAACTGTCCGGGGCGTGGCTATCGAAGATTCAGAAGCAAGAAAACTCTGCCACGAGATTTCGGAACAGCATTTCGGAACCAAAAACGTACACATTCTTAATTCCAGCCAAAGAATTCAACTCGCTCAGGAACTGCGCAGAAAATGGCATATCAATGCGAGACAGATCGCCTCACTCGTGCAACTCAAGTATACCGAAGTCTGCAAATATATCTGATGTGCGCCGGGCAGGTGCCCTGTGGAGCTCACAGACGCGATTGATGGCGCACACCACCCCCTCGGAAGGGTGGTGTGCGCTCGTTATATGCCCTGGAGTAGGCTCCGGAGGGGGGCCTGCGCGCACACTTTGGCGGAAAGCAAAATATAGCTTAAATTTGGTGTCTGATTTTCCGCACAGAACTAATCAATCTCACAATAATGGCAGAAAAAGTACAAAAACTACTTAACGATTACCCCGCAGCGAGATGGGCGGCGCTGATACTCATCGCGCTGATGATGTTCTTCGCCTATATGTTCGTAGACGTGATGTCTCCGCTCAAGTCTCTTATCGAAAGCTCACACGGCTGGGACAGCGGGGTGTTCGGCACCTACGCATCCGCTGAGTACATCCTCAACGTATTCGGCTTCCTTATCATCGCAGGTATCATCCTCGACAAGATGGGCACCCGCTTCACCGGCGTTCTCTCCGCTTCCATAATGGTAGTCGGAGCGCTCATCAAGTTCATCGGCATCAGCGACTGGTTCCAGACGACCGGCTTCTGCAACTGGCTCAACAGCTGGTGGGTGACTATGCCCGGCAGCGCCAAGATGGCAGCGCTCGGATTTATGATTTTCGGCTGCGGCTGCGAAATGGCCGGAACTACCGTTTCCAAGGCTATCGCTAAATGGTTCAAAGGCAAGGAAATGGCCCTGGCTATGGGACTCGAGATGGCTATCGCACGACTCGGAGTGTTCGCAGTGATGTGGATCTCCCCCATCATCGCCGACCGCTTCGGCAATGCCAACGGCATAGTGAATGCCGGCGACAGCGCTGTCGCATCTCTCGGCTTCTGCGCAGCCCTGCTCCTCATCGGACTCATCAACTTCATCATATTCACCTTTATGGACCGCAAGCTGGACAATCAGCTCGTGGCAGCCGGCCTGGCGACCGAAGAGAAATCTCCTGAAGATGAATTCCACGTGTCAGACCTCGGACAGATCTTCTCAAGCAAGATGTTCTGGCTGGTGGCTCTGCTCTGCGTGCTCTATTACTCAGCTATCTTCCCGTTCCAGAGATATGCCCCGAACTTCCTCGAAGTGACTCTCGGCATCGACGCGACTGCGGCTTCCCGCCTGTTCAGCTGCTTCCCGATCCTGGCTATGTGCCTCACTCCCCTGCTGGGCATCTTCCTGGACACCAAGGGCAAGGGAGCCTCAATGCTTATGATCGGCGCCATCATTATGATTGTCTGCCACCTGAGTTTCGCGTTCCTGCTTCCGGCATTCCCTTACAAATGGCTCGCTCTCACACTGATTGTCATCCTCGGAGTCAGCTTCTCGCTCGTGCCCGCAGCCCTGTGGCCCAGCGTACCGAAGATTATCGACGAGAAAGTGCTCGGCAGCGCCTACTGCCTCATCTTCTGGGTGCAGAACATCGGTCTTTGCCTCGTGCCGCTGCTCATCGGCAAGCTCGTTGAGTCTACCGGAGGCTATCTGGTGCCTATGATCGTGTTCTCAAGCTTCGGAGTTCTGGCCTTCATCTTCAGTATGCTGCTGAAAGTCGAAGACCGCAAGAAGGGCTACGGACTTGAAAAGCCGAACATCCAGAAATAGACCTCGACGTAAGGCAATAAAAAACCTCCGGAAAAAACGGAGGTTTTTTTGTGTCCTGCCGGCAAGCACGCTAGAACGGAAGGTCGTCGCTGTCGTCGCCTTCCAGGCTGTCGAGCGTGACGGGCTGCTGAGGCTGGGGCTTGGGATAAGCCGGAGCGGCAGCACGGGGAGCGGGAGCCGGCGCCTGGGCGGGAGCGGGAGCCGGCGCCTGGGCGGGAGCGCCCGGGTCGGTGTAAGCTCCACCGGTGGGAATCGGCGCGTCACCCTTGCGGCCGAGGAGCTGGATGCTGTCGGCAAGGATTTCGGTGATGTAGCGTTTCTGACCGTTCTGGTCGTCCCAGCTGCGGGAACGGATACGACCCTCTACGAAAATCTGGCTGCCCTTGCGGATGAAATTCTCCGCCAGGTCGGCGAGCTGTCTCCACGCCACGATATTGTGCCATTCGGTTATTTCTTTTGCTTCGCCGCTTCCGCGTTCTCTGTATCTTTCAGTAGTAGCGAGGGTAAAACTGGCCACAGAAGCACCTCCCTCCAGATGTCTCACATCGGGATCCCTCCCAACATTGCCGATCAAAAATACTTTGTTGAGTGCCATTGGTAATCGTGTATTAATTTTTTCTAAAGGTAAGGCGAAGCGGCCAAAGTAGCAACTTTTTTTTTGAACAGCCGACCGTGAAAAACGGGAGTGGCTAGCGCAGCATCAGACGAAAACTTTCGTCGCCCTGGGCTGCGAGCCATACTTCGCCGGGGATGTACTCATAGCCGTGTCCGGCAGAGTACTGGGGCGAGCGGTAGTTGGCCTCGAAAAGGGTCTTGCCGGCGAGGGATGCGTCGTTGAGCTGCGGCAGGGTGACGGGGATGCAGTAGATTATGAAGCTGACTGACGGCAGCACCGCCGGAATCATCGCAAGCCCGGCCGCCAGCAGGAGGGCTGAACCACCGCGGCCGATATTCGCGGCCACGAAGCTGACGGCACGCTGCTCGTCGCGATTGGCGACGAAGACGTTGTGACCGGCATCAGCAGCGGCGAGGGCGGCAGCTTTAGCAGCGCCTCCGCAGCCGACGACCAGCACGTCGCCCTTGAAGTCCCGCTCCTCTATCACACGGCGCACGCCGAGATAATCAGTATTGTAAGCATACACCTTCCCTCCTTCTTTCTTGAGAAGGTTCGACGCGCCGCAGGCCTTGACCACGTCATTGACGATGTCAGCCCTGGCAGCCGCGAG
The DNA here is from genome assembly GCA_947169015.1 of uncultured Bacteroidales bacterium. Taxonomy (GTDB): domain Bacteria; phylum Bacteroidota; class Bacteroidia; order Bacteroidales; family UBA932; genus Equibacterium. Next base: position 78,894 of record CAMVOD010000005.1, read on the forward strand.
TTCCTTGAAAGGAGTCGTCACATTGACCGCATCATAACCATCGACGAAGCGGGCATATGCCTTGTCGAAGTCAGGCTCTTCGATTAGTTCGTAGCTGTGCTCCCTGCCGGGATACGCTGCAGCGAAGAGCGCAGGGCTCTGGCTGTGGTTGATGGGATGACCTATGAGACCGAATTTCATTACAGTGCTTGTTTTTGACGGACAGCCTCGTAGCTGAGTATCGCCACCGACGTGGATACGTTCAGCGAATCGAGCTTTCCGAGCATCGGTATTATTATCTTGCGGTCGGAGCGCTCCCGCCAGAACTCTGTAAGGCCGGTGGACTCCGTGCCGAACACGACTGCGGTAGGCCGTCTGAAATCTATGTCGTAGTACGGCGACGAATCCTGAAGCTGGGCGGTGAGGATCTGGAAGCCGAGGGCGTGGAGCCAATCATAAGCCTGTTGCGAAGTGCACGCGGCCACTGGCACGGTGAATATCCCCCCTATCGACGCCCTTATGAGATTAGGGTTATACAGGTCAGTCAGAGGGTCGCAAACTATCACCGCAGCCGCGCCCGAGGCATCGGCCGTACGGAGCACCGCGCCAAGGTTGCCGGGCTTCTCTACTGACTCGAGCACTATCACGAACGGAGAGGAGTTTGACAGACGGATGTCCCTCAGGCCGCGCTCCTTCGCCTTGAAGACGGCAACAAGACCTTCTGTGGTGCCGCGGTAGGCAATCTTGGAATAGACGTTTTCGGATATGGAGACGAACTCGACCCGCGAAGCGGCGAACAGCCCCTCCACCCCTCCGGCAGAGATGATCTGCGGACAGTAAAACACCGTGCGCGGAGTGAACCCGCCTGCAAGACAGGCAGCGGCCTCGCGGCGTCCTTCCACCGTAAAGAGCCCCTTCTCGCGTCTGTAGCGGGATTTCTCGCCAAGCATCACGAGCTCTTTGATGCGGGGATTGGATGTGGAAGTGATATCCATTGTCAGGATGGATCCGGACCTACGCTTTCTGCGCCGAATCCTCTTCGCTCTGCTGGCTCTGGGTCTTCTCAGGCCTCATCTGGGGGAAGAACAGAACGTCCTGGATGGTCTGCGAATTGGTCATAAACATAGTGAGGCGGTCGATACCCATACCCAGTCCGGAAGTCGGAGGCATACCGTATTCGAGGGCGCGTACGAAATCCATATCGATGTACATAGCCTCGTCGTCGCCTTTGGCCTTGAGACGGGCCTGGGCCTCGAAACGCTCGAACTGGTCGATGGGGTCGTTGAGTTCGCTGTATGCATTGGCCAGCTCCTTGCCGTTCACGAAGAGCTCGAAACGCTCGGTGAGGGCAGGATTCTCGCGGTGACGCTTGGTCAGCGGAGACATCTCCACCGGATAGTCGGTGATGAAAGTAGGCTGTATGAGGTTCTTTTCGCAATATTCACCGAAGAGAGCGTCGACCAGCTTGCCGTAGCCGAAGGTCTCGTCGATGGGCACTTTCTTGTCCTTGCACACCTGGCGGAGCTCATCCTCGCTCATTCCCGCGATATCTACGCCGGCGTATTCCTTGATGGCCTCGAGCATAGGCAGACGGCGGTACGGAGCCTTGAACTCGATCTCGTTGCCCCAGACGTCGAAGCGGGTGCAGCCGTTGGTAGCCACTGCAATCTTCTCAAGCATAGTCTCGACGAAGCGCATCATCCACTTGTAGTCCTTGTAGGCGACGTAAATCTCCATACAGGTGAACTCAGGGTTGTGGGTGCGGTCCATTCCTTCGTTGCGGAAATCTTTCGCGAACTCGTAGACGCCGCTGAAGCCTCCGACGATAAGCCTCTTGAGGTAAAGCTCATTGGCGATCCTCAGGTAGAGCGGTATGTCGAGGGTGTTGTGGTGGGTGATGAAGGGTCTCGCGGTGGCGCCTCCGGGAATCGGCTGAAGGATCGGGGTCTCGACCTCGAGGCAGCCGTTCTCGTTGAAATACTCGCGCATCGTAGCGATTATCTTGGCCCTTTTCACGAAGGTTTCCTTCACCTGGGGATTGACGATGAGGTCTACATAACGCATACGGTAGCGCTGCTCGGGATCGGTGAAACCGTCGTGCACTGTTCCGTCGGCGTCGGTCTTAACTATCGGAAGCACGCGCAGGCTCTTGCTCAGGACGGTGAGAGTCTTTGCGTGGATTGAAAGCTGGCCGGTCTGCGTGATGAAGGCATAGCCGGTGATACCGATTACGTCGCCGATATCGAGCAGTTTCTTGAAAACTGTATTGTACAGGGTCTTGTCCTCGCCGGGGCAGATCTCGTCCCTCTTGACGTAGACCTGGATGCGGCCTTCGGCGTCCTGCAGCTCGATGAACGAAGCAGCGCCCATTATGCGGCGGCTCATAATGCGTCCGGCGATAACCACGTCGTTGAAATTGCCTTTGTCTGCGTCATAGCCGGCCTTGATGGCTGCGCTGGATGTATTGACCGGATACTCCGCGGCAGGATAGGGTTCAATGCCAAGTTCCCTGAGTTTCAGGAGGGAATCACGCCTGTTCTGTTCCTGCTCGTTGAGTGTGATATTTTCCATAATCGGTATGTTTTTTAGCTATTTATCTGATTTGGGCAAAAATAGTCCTTTTTTTTGAAATAAATAATGGATATATTTGCAAACTGTGACAGAAAGTGCAGTATGACACCGATAGCTGAAAAGAAGTGGATAGTCAAGGAGCCCGGCAACCCGGCGCTTGTGCGTCAGCTCGCGCAGGAGCTGGGCATAGACCAGGTTCTGGCCAATCTGCTCGTACAGCGCGGTATCACGACTTACGAAGATGCGATGGAGTTCTTCCGCCCCGACCTGTCGATGCTTCACGACCCGTTCCTGATGCTCGATATGGACAAAGCCGTGGAAAGGATCCACGAGGCAGTCGCCAAGAAAGAGCGGATCCTCATCTACGGCGACTACGACGTGGACGGAACCACCGCCGTCGCCCTGATGTACACCTTCCTCAGCCAGGTGACCGGCAATCTGGAATACTACATACCCGACCGCTACGACGAGGGCTACGGCGTCTCGTACAAGGGCATCGACTGGGCTGTCAAGAAGAAATGCAGCCTGATCATCTGCCTCGACTGCGGCATCAAGGCCATCGAGAAAGTGAAATATGCTGCCGACCGCGGCATCGACTTCATAATCTGCGACCATCACCTGCCCGATGCCGAACTTCCGCCGGCAGTAGCTGTGCTCGACCCCAAGAGGACCGACAGCACCTACCCCTTCGACGACCTTTCAGGCTGCGGCGTCGGATTCAAGCTGGCGCAGGCCTACGCATCGAAATACGACATCTCCAAGGAGAGCGTCCTGGAGCTGCTCGACCTGCTGGCCGTCAGCATCGCCTCCGACCTTGTGTCCATAACCGGCGAGAACCGCATCCTGGCTTACTACGGCCTCAAGAGGCTCAACTCCAACCCCCGCAAGGGCCTGCAGTCGATAATCAAGCTCTCAGGGCTCGACAAGCACGTCATCACCATCGACGAGATAGTCTTCAAGATCGGTCCCCGCATCAACGCGGCCGGCCGTATGGAGTCCGGAAGGACCGCCGTCGACCTGCTGATATGCCGCAACGACGAAGACGCCCGCAAGATCGGTGACGAAATCAACGAACACAACAACGAGCGCAAGAGCATCGACCGGGAGATCACCTACGAAGCCGTGAATATGGTGCGCAACAACCCCGCCTTCGACGGCAAGAAATCCACCATAGTCTACAACCCGTCCTGGCACAAAGGCGTCGTGGGCATCGTAGCTTCCAGACTTGTGGAAGCCTACTACCGCCCCACCATCGTCCTCACCAAGTCCAACGGATACATCACCGGCTCGGCCCGTTCCATCACCGGGTTCGACCTTTACGAAGCCATCGAGTCGTGCTCCGACCTGCTGGAGAACTTCGGAGGCCATATGTATGCCGCAGGCCTCACGATGAGGGAAGAGAATCTGCCGGAGTTCTGCCGCCGCTTCGAAGACACCGTCGAGAAGATGATCGACGACGATATGCTCACCCCTATCGTCAACATCGACACCTACCTCGACTTCAAGCAGATAACCCCCAAGTTCTTCCGAGTGCTCAAACAGTTCCAACCGTTCGGTCCGGGCAACCAGTCTCCGGTGTTCATATCCGAGAACGTGTACGACAACGGCAACGGCCGCAAAGTCGGTTCCGACAACGGCCACCTCAAGCTCGAGCTTATCCAGGAAGATTCCGCATACCTGCCGATTTCGGCAATCGCATTCAACAAGTCCAATCACTTCGAGCATCTGCACTCCGGAAATCCGGTGGACATCTGCTACTCAATCGCGGAGAATTACTACCGTGGCCTGGCCAATATCCAGCTCCGCATCAAGGACATTAAAGACAAAGAAGACATTTTCAGGTAAAACAACCATATATGAAGAAACTCGACGTAGTTCTCGGATTGCAATGGGGCGACGAAGGCAAGGGTAAAGTCGTGGACGTCCTTGCCGGCTCCTATCCGGTAATCGCCCGTTTCCAGGGCGGCCCCAACGCAGGGCACTCGATCCATTTCGAAGGCAAGAAATTCGTTCTGCGCAGCATTCCTTCGGGAGTGTTCCGCAAGGATACCATCAATATAATAGGTAACGGCGTGGTGCTCGACCCCGTCACTTTCCGCGAGGAGTGCGAGAATATCAGCGCATCCGGCATCGACATCCGCAGCCGTCTGGTAGTAGCCAGGAAGGCTCACCTCATCCTCCCGACCCACCGTATGCTCGACGCTGCCCAGGAAGCGGCCAAGGGAGCGTCCAAGATCGGTTCTACGCTCAAGGGCATCGGCCCGACCTACACCGACAAGATAGCCCGCAACGGCCTCCGCGTGGGCGACATCCTCACCGCCGACTTCCGCAGCCGCTATGAGAAGCTCCGCGAGAAGCATTTCGAGATGCTGCGCCAGCTCAATTACAGCTGTGACGTGACCGAGATGGAAGCCGCCTGGTTCGACGCCATCGAATACCTCAAGAGCTTCAAGCTCATCAGCGCGGAATATTATACCGACAACTGCCTGAAAGAAGACCAGGCCATCCTTGCCGAAGGCGCTCAGGGCAGTATGCTCGACATCGACTACGGCTCATATCCCTTCGTGACCTCATCAAACACAGTCTGCGCAGGAGCGTGCACGGGCCTCGGCCTGGCTCCCGCCAGAGTCGGCTCAGTCTACGGCATCTTCAAGGCATACTGCACCCGCGTGGGCAGCGGTCCCTTCCCCACCGAACTGTTCGATGCCACCGGCGAAGAACTCCGCAAGAAGGGCTATGAATTCGGCGCTGTCACCGGCCGTCCCCGCCGCACAGGCTGGCTCGACCTCGTGGCCCTGAAATACACCGTGATGATCAACGGCGTCACAAACCTCATAATGATGAAGTCAGACGTGCTTGACGACTTCGACGTCATCAAGGCCGCAGTGGAATATGAAGTGGACGGCAAGCGCACCGCAGAGGTTCCTTTCGACACATACGCAGAAATCACCCCTGTCTACAAGGAGTTCAAGGGCTGGAAGGCCGACATCACCTCAGCCACCGGCGAAGAAGAGCTTCCGGCAGCTTTCAAGTCATACATCAAGTTCATCGAAGATTACCTAGGAGTACCTGTCACCATCCTTTCAGTAGGTCCGGACAGAGATCAGACCATATTCAGATAGACAGTTGGGAAACATACTCGAGCATATCAACTCCCCGGCTGACCTCAAGTCCCTCTCGATAGAGGAGCTCGAGCAGTTGTGCGAAGAACTCAGACAATATATAATAAGGTGTTGCGCCGAGCACCCCGGCCATATCGGGTCGAGCCTCGGTGCGATCGAGATTGCCGTCGCCCTGCACAAGGTCTACGACACTCCGCTGGACAAGATTGTCTGGGACGTGGGGCATCAGGCCTATGCGCACAAGATACTCACCGGCCGCCGCGAGGCCTTCATCCACAACCGCGAGATGGGCGGCCTGTCCGGCTTCCCCAAGATGAGCGAAAGTCCCTACGACGCTTTCGGAGTGGGCCACGCCTCGACATCGATCTCAGCCGCCCTGGGACTGGCTGTCGCTGACGCCCGCCTCGGCTCGCAGGCCAAGCACATCGCCGTCATCGGAGACGGCGCCCTGACGGGAGGTCTTGCTTTCGAAGGGCTCAACAACGCCGGAGGGCTCAAGGCCGACATCCTCGTCATCCTCAACGACAACCAGATATCCATCGACAAGGGCACCGGCGGACTGCACAACACTCTTATAAAGATTACCACCGGCCGCCGCTACAACAAGCTCAAGGACAATGTATGGAGCGCCCTTGGAGCCACCAAGCTGCGCCGCAGCATCCAGAAGATGGTCAAGAACGCCAAGCGGGCCTTCATCAAGACGTCGGAGATCAACTCCCTGTTCGATTCCCTCGGCTTCAGGTATTTCGGTCCCATCGACGGCAACGACGTCGAAGCCCTGGTCACCTATCTGACCAGGCTCAGGGAGATCAAGGGCCCCAAGCTGCTGCACGTAATCACCACGAAGGGCGCGGGCTACAAGCCGGCCGAGGACAACCCTACCGTATGGCACGCTCCCGGGCAGTACGACCCTGCCACCGGCAGGACCATCAAGCAGGATGACAAGAGGGCCCGCTATCAGGACGTATTCGGTACCACGGTCACAAGGCTGGCCCGCGAGGACAGCCGTATAGTCGGCATCACCCCCGCAATGCTCAGCGGCAGCGGACTCAGCATAATGAACGAAGCAATGCCCGACCGCGTATTCGATGTCGGCATCGCCGAAGGACACGCGGTGACCTTCTCGGCCGGACTGGCCGCAGGCGGCCTGCTGCCCTTCTGCAGCATATACTCGTCGTTTATGCAGAGGGCCTACGACAACGTCATCCACGACGTAGCCCTTCAGAATCTGAAAGTAGTCTTCTGCCTGGACAGGGCCGGTCTCGTCGGCGAAGACGGCGCGACCCACCACGGTGTGTTCGACCTGGCCGCATTCAGGCCGGTGCCCAACCTGGCCATAGCTTCGCCCCGAAACGAGCTGGAGCTGGCCAACCTGCTTTACAGCGCGACGACTGACGACTACCCTGCCACCGTCATCCGCTATCCACGCGGACGCGGCACAGGCATAGCCTGGAAAGACGAGCCTTTCAGCAAACTGCCGTTCGGCAAGGCCGAGCTGCTTCACGAAGATGAGAATGCTTCCGTTGCGGTACTGTCCATCGGCCCGGTGGCCGAGAAGTGTGCAGAAGCCGTCAGGATGGCCGGCGACAGAGGCGTTGGAGCGATCCACTACGATATGCGTTTCCTCAAGCCCCTCGACACTGACGCCCTCGACCGCGTACTCTCGAAGGTCGACGCCGTCATCACCGTCGAAGACGGATGCACGCAGGGAGGACTGCACGGAGCAGTTGCCGAATATGCTGCCGCCCACAAGCCCGGGTGCCTCGTGAATAGCCTCGGCGTCCCCGATGAGTTTATTTCGCAGGGATCAAGGGAGCAGTTGTTCGACTATTGCGGCTACAACACCGCCGGCATATTCGAAGCTATAATGTCATTCGAAAAAAATAAATGACTTTTTTTTGGTAATTAATCTAAATGGTCTATATTTGCAGTCCCGAAAAAGAGCGCAGGATATTGCCGATATAGCTCAGTCGGTAGAGCAGCTGTTTTGTAAACAGCAGGTCGGGGGTTCGAATCCGTCTATCGGCTCTGATGTTTGAAATACTGGGGAGATACCAGAGTGGCCAAATGGGGCAGACTGTAAATCTGCTGGCGCACGCCTACGGTGGTTCGAATCCATCTCTCCCCACATATATAAATCAGGCGGAAATGTTGTGACATAATTGCTATTGCAGCATTACCGCTTTTTTTATAAAAGTGAATTGAAAGCTTGGTTTTTTTGCGGAAGTAGCTCAGTCGGTAGAGCATCAGCCTTCCAAGCTGAGGGTCGCGGGTTCGAACCTCGTCTTCCGCTCCAGTAATAGCTCCCTGTCGCCATCAGGCGATAGCGGGGTTCGGGGCAGCGCCCCGGTATAAAATGCTGGTGTAGCTCAGGGGTAGAGCGCTTCCTTGGTAAGGAAGAGGTCGTGAGTTCAATTCTCACCACCAGCTCAAATTGAAGAATATTTATTTAACATATTAAAGCTTTAAATTATGGCAAAAGAAACGTTCAAAAGGGATAAACCCCACGTAAACATCGGTACCATCGGTCACGTTGACCACGGTAAAACTACTCTGACCGCCGCCATCACTCAGGTATTGGCAAAGAAAGGTCTTTCTGAAGTACGTTCATTCGACTCAATCGACAACGCTCCTGAAGAGAAAGAGCGTGGTATCACCATCAACACTGCCCACATCGAGTATCAGACCGCTACCCGCCACTACGCACACGTAGACTGCCCGGGCCACGCCGACTATGTAAAGAACATGGTTACTGGTGCCGCTCAGATGGATGGTGCTATCCTCGTAGTAGCCGCTACTGATGGTCCTATGCCTCAGACTCGCGAGCACATCCTTCTCGCCCGTCAGGTGAACGTTCCGAGAATCCTCGTGTTCATGAACAAGGTTGACCTTGTTGACGACCCTGAGATGCTTGACCTCGTTGAAATGGAAATCCGCGAACTCCTCGCTTTCTACAAATTCGATGAGAACTGCCCGGTTATCCGTGGTTCAGCTCTTGGCGCCCTCAACGGTGATCCTCACTGGGAGGAAGTCGTTATGGAGCTTATGAACGCTGTTGACGAGTACATTCCGCTGCCTAAGCGTGACGTCGACAAACCGTTCCTTATGCCTATCGAGGATATCTTCTCAATCACAGGTCGTGGTACCGTTGCTACCGGCCGTATCGAGACAGGTGTCGTTAAGGTTGGTGACGAAGTTCAGATCATCGGTCTTGGCGAAGAGCCTCGCAAATCAGTCGTTACTGGTGTCGAGATGTTCCGCAAGATCCTTGACACAGGTGAAGCTGGTGACAACGTAGGTCTCCTCCTCCGTGGCGTTGACAAGAAAGAAGTTAAACGTGGTCAGGTAATCGCACACCCGAACACCATCACTCCTCACAAAGAGTTCAAGGCTCAGATTTACGTACTGAAGAAAGACGAAGGTGGCCGTCACACTCCGTTCCACAACAAATATCGTCCTCAGTTCTTCATCCGTACTCTTGACATCACTGGTGAGATCACTCTTCCTGAAGGAACCGAGATGGTTATGCCTGGCGATAACGTAGAAATCAAAGTCGAGCTCATCTACCCTGTTGCTATCAACGAAGGTCTCCAGTTCGCTATCCGCGAAGGTGGCCGTACCGTCGGCGCAGGTCAGGTAATCGGTCTGCTTGACTAAGACCATATTGGTCTAGGGGAATAGAACAAGGGTAGTTCAGCGGTCTCCAAAACCGTCGATGTGGGTTCGAATCCTGCTTCCCCTGCAAATGCCGGATAGTTACGGATCCGGTTGTTATTAACCGGCCGGGAAAGGAAGCTTCCACCCTTCGAGGCCAACAAACTAATAACAATGAGTAAATTCGGTACTTACGTTAAAGAGTCTTACAAAGAGCTGACCACTAAGGTTACCTGGCCCACTTGGGACAAGCTCCAGAGCTCAGCCATCATCGTGATGGTTGCGTCAGTGGTCTGCGCCGTAGTCATCTGGGCTATGGATTTCGTCTTCAAGACAATCATGACTGGTATCTACCAATTGTAACTATGAGCGAAGTTGCCAAAAAATGGTACGTAGTCCGTACTGCAGGCGGTAAAGAGAAGAAAGCCAAGGAATACATCGAGAAAGAAATTGAGATCCACGGATTGCAACATCTGGTGTCTCAGGTCTTCATTCCCACCGAGAAATATTTCGAGATCAAAAACGGAAAAAGGGTAAGTGCGGAAAGGATTTTCTTCCCCGGCTACATTCTCGTTGAAGCCAACCTTACGGGCGAAATCGAACACCTGATCAAGAACATTCCCTTCGTCGCCGGTTTCCTTTCAGAGAAAACAGCAGGCAAAGGAAATGAGAAGAAACCTGTGCCTATCAGAGAATCTGAACTGAACAGGATCCTTGGTCGCGTGGATGACTTGGCAGCTCAGGACGAAGAGACTTTGACTCCTTACGTAATCGGTGAAGCGGTGAAGATCACTGACGGTCCGTTCAATGGATTTGACGGCACTGTCGAGGAGATCATGGAAGACAAGCGCAAGCTTGGCGTCATGGTCAAGATCTTCGGCCGCAAAACCATCGTTGAACTGAATTTCTCGCAAGTAACCAAAGAATAATTATGGCAAAAGAAATTGCAGGGTTTATCAAACTGCAGATCAAGGCAGGTGCTGCCAATCCGTCACCGCCTGTAGGACCGGCTCTCGGTTCAAAGGGTGTGAACATTATGGATTTCTGCAAACAGTTCAATGCCCGCACTCAAGACAAAGCCGGCAAGATTCTGCCGGTAGTTATCACTGTCTATAGTGATAAGTCTTTTTCTTTCGTAGTCAAACAGCCCCCGATGGCTATCCTCATCAAGGAAGCCGCCAAGGTTGACAAAGGCAGCTCTGAGCCTAACCGCAAGAAAGTTGCCACCCTCACCTGGGCACAGGTGCGCGAGATTGCAAAAGAAAAGATGCCTGACCTCAACTGCTTCACAGAGAAGTCAGCCATGAAACTTGTGGCCGGAACAGCCAGAAGTATGGGTATCTATGTTGAGGGAGAATTTCCTGCTGACGTAAATTAAAGATCACACGCAATGAGTAAGTTAACAAAGAATCAACAGGCTATGGCTGCCAAATTTGACAGCAGCAAGCAATACAAGTTGACTGAGGCTTGCGAACTGGTCAAGGAGATTTCCTACACCAAGTTCGACGCTTCTGTCGAGTTGTCTGTACGTCTTGGCGTCGACCCTCGTAAAGCGAACCAGATGGTCCGTGGCGTCGTGACTCTTCCGCACGGCACCGGTAAGGTGACCCGCGTCCTCTGCCTCTGCACTCCTGACAAGGAGAACGAAGCTAAGGAAGCTGGTGCAGACTACGTCGGTCTGGATGACTATGTAGAGAAAATCAAAGGCGGTTGGACCGATGTTGACGTCATCATCTGTACTCCTTCAGTGATGGGTAAGATCGGTGCTCTCGGCCGTATTCTCGGTCCCCGTGGCCTTATGCCTAACCCCAAGACAGGTACTGTCACTATGGAAATCGGCAAGGCCATCAAAGAAGTTAAAGCCGGTAAGATTGATTTCAAGGTAGACAAGCAGGGTATCGTGCACTCAGCAATCGGAAAGGTTTCTTTCTCTGCCGCACAGCTCAATGACAATGCCGTTGAATTCATCAATGCCATCATCAAGCTGAAACCTCAGGCACTCAAAGGCACTTATGTAAAGAGCATCTATATGTCCTCTACAATGAGCGCCGGTATCAATGTTGACAGCAAGTCAGTAGGTGTCGCCGATTAACACAATTGTATCATGAAGAAAGAACTCAAAGAACAAATAATTGAACAGTTGACGGCACAACTTGAAGCCACTCCGGACTTTTATGTAACGGATATCGAAGGCCTCAATGCGGAGCAGACCTCTGCCCTCCGCCGTGCTTGCTTTGAACATGGCATCAAACTCCTGGTGGTAAAGAACACCCTCCTCGAAAAAGTCCTCGAAAAAGGCAATGACGAACAGAAGTCACTTTGCCAGACTCTGAAGGGTTCTTCCGCCCTGATGTTCTCTGATGTTGTGAATGCTCCCGCCAAGCTCATCAAGGAAATGCAGCCCACTCTCGGCAAACCCGAGCTCAAGGGCGCCTATCTCCAGGAATGCGCTTACATCGGCGCCGAAAACCTCGAGACCCTCGTAAACATCAAGTCTCGCGAGGAACTCATCGGCGATATCATCGGCTTGCTGCAATCACCTATGAAGAATGTCCTCTCTGCACTCCAGAACGCTGGTGGCCAGACTATCGCAGGTATTGTCAAGACCTTATCGGAAAAATAAACATAGAACAAAAACAATTAAATAATTAATAATCATTATGGCAGACATTAAAAAATTGGCAGAAGAGTTGGTAAACCTTACTGTTAAAGACGTTCAGGAACTTGCACAGGTCCTCAAAGAAGAATACGGCATCGAGCCTGCAGCTGCAGCTGTCGCTGTAGCAGCCGCTCCTGCAGCAGCTGGTGAAGCAGCCGCAGCAGAGAAGACTGAATTCGATGTTGTCCTCGTATCAGCAGGTCAGGCTAAACTTCAGGTCGTTAAGGCCGTTAAGGAAGCCCTCGGACTCGGACTTAAGGAAGCTAAGGATCTGACTGACGCAGCTCCTAACACCATCAAGGAAAAAGTATCTAAGGCAGAAGCTGAACAGATCAAAGCCGCTCTTGAAGAAGCAGGTGCTGAAGTTGAGATCAAATAATTTCAACTGCTTTTCAGCGAGAGCTATCTAAAGCAATAGGTATAGGGTCATAAAACGCCCTATACCTTTTTGTCGTTATAAAAGTCATTTCATAACAACCATTTTATCAAATGCCTCAAAAGTCTAATAATCAGCGAATTTCATTCGCAACTTCCAAAACACTCCTTGACTATCCCGATTTTCTGGAGGTGCAGATCAAATCCTTCAAGGATTTCTTCCAGCTTGACACCACCGCTGAAAACCGTCGTAGCGAAGGTTTGTTCAAGGTGTTCCAGGAGATATTTCCAATAACGGACACACGCAACAACTTCGTGCTGGAGTTCATCGACTACTTCGTCGATCCTCCCCGTTATTCGATTGAGGAATGCCTTGACAGAGGTCTGACCTACAGCGTTCCGCTTAAGGCTAAGCTGAAACTCTACTGCACAGACCCTGAACACGAAGATTTTGACACGGTAATCCAGGACGTTTTCCTGGGAGCCATTCCCTATATGACTCCCCGCGGAACATTCATCATCAACGGTTCCGAGCGTATTGTCGTGTCCCAGCTGCACCGTTCTCCCGGCGTCTTTTTCGGTCAGAGCCTCCACGCCAACGGCACAAAACTCTACTCTGCCCGTATCATCCCGTTCAAAGGAAGCTGGATCGAGTTTGCTACTGACATCAACAATGTTATGTATGCATACATCGACCGTAAGAAAAAATTGCCTGTCACTACCCTTCTGAGAGCCATCGGCTACGAGAGTGACAAGGACATCCTCAACATCTTCGACCTTGCAGAAGAGATCAAGGTCAACAAGACTAATCTCAAGAAATGTATCGGACGCAAACTCGCCGCCAGGGTCCTCAAGACCTGGAACGAGGATTTCGTGGATGAGGACACCGGAGAGGTTGTCTACATCGAGCGTAACGAAATCATCGTCGACCGCGAGAAGATTCTCGACGAGAACGACATCGAAGATATCCTCGATGCCGGTGTCGCCACCATCCTCGTGCACAAAGACGATGCGAACAGCTCCGAATATGCAATTATCCACAATACCCTGCAGAAAGACCAGTGCAACTCCGAGAAGGAGGCCATTCTCTACACCTACCGCCAGCTGCGTAATTCGGAACCGCCGGATGAGGCAACTGCAAGGGACGTCATCGAGAAACTGTTCTTCTCTGACAAGAGATACGACCTTGGCGACGTAGGCCGCTACCGTATCAACCGCAAGCTCGGTCTCTCGATTCCCGAGGAGACCAGGGTGCTCACCAAGGAAGACATCATCGAGATCATCAAATACTTGATCCAGCTGATGAACTCCAAAGCCTCAGTCGACGATATCGACCACCTCAGCAACCGTCGTATCCGCACCGTGGGCGAGCAGCTTGCAAACCAGTTCAGCGTAGGTCTGAGCCGTATCGCACGTACCATCCGCGAAAGGATGAACGTCCGCGACAACGAGGTCTTCACCCCTATCGACCTGATCAACGCCAAGACACTCAGCAGCGTCATCAACAGCTTCTTCGGCACCAGCCAGCTGAGCCAGTTTATGGACCAGATCAACCCTCTGGCCGAAATGACTCACAAGCGCCGTCTCAGCGCCCTCGGCCCCGGCGGTCTTAGCCGTGACCGTGCCGGTTTCGAAGTGCGTGACGTTCACTATACACACTACGGCCGTCTCTGCCCTATTGAGACTCCTGAAGGCCCGAACATCGGCCTTATCTCGTCACTTTGCGTATACGCCCGCATCAATCCGCTCGGTTTCATCGAGACTCCTTACCGCAAGGTAACGAACGGAAAGGTTGACCTCAGCGAAGAAGGTTGCGTATATCTCAGCGCAGAGGAAGAAGAGGACAAGAAGGTCGCTCTGGCCAACGTCCATCTGGATGACGAAGGCAACATCACTGACGAACGCATCAGCTGCCGTTTCCAGGCAGACTTCCCCGTAGTCAGCAAGACCGACGTCGACCTTATGGATGTCGCCCCCAACCAGATTTCATCAATCGCCGCATCGCTGATTCCGTTCCTGGAGCACGACGATGCAAACCGTGCGTTGATGGGCAGTAATATGATGCGCCAGGCTGTTCCTATCATCAAGCCTGAAGCTCCTATCGTAGGTACCGGCCTAGAAGGTCCCGTCATCCGCGACAGCCGCACCCAGATCACTGCCACCGGCAAAGGCGAAGTGGTATTCGTAGACGCCCGTGAGATCCACGTCAAATACGAGCGCACAGAAGCCGAGAAGTTCGTAAGCTTCGATCCCGAGATCACAGTCTACAAACTCCCGCTCTGGAGAAAGACCAACCAGAACACCACCATCCACCTCACCCCCATCGTCCGCAAGGGCGACATCGTGAAGCCCGGACAGATCCTCACCGAAGGCTATTCAAGCCAGAACGGAGAGCTTGCCCTCGGCCGCAACCTGAAGGTGGCCTTTATGCCCTGGAAGGGATATAACTTCGAGGATGCCATCGTCCTCAGCGAAAAGATCATCCGCGAAGACATCTTCACGTCTATCCACGTGGATGAATACATAATGGAAGTACGTGACACCAAGCGCGGTATGGAAGAGCTCACAAGCGATATCCCCAACGTCAGCGAGGATGCCACCAAAGACCTTGACGAGAACGGTATCATCCGCATCGGCGCTTCTGTAGAGCCGGGCGACATCCTTATCGGAAAGATCACTCCCAAAGGCGAAAGCGATCCTTCTCCTGAAGAGAAACTCCTGCGCGCCATCTTCGGTGACAAGGCCGGTGACGTGAAGGACGCATCTCTCAAGGCTTCTCCTTCACTTTCAGGTGTCATCATCGACAAGCGCCTCTACAGCCGCATCAACTCCAAGGAGACCGGCAAGAAAGAGAAAGCCCAGATCAAGGCCAAAGAGCAGGAAGCTACCGATGAATTCCTGCGCAAGACCGGTGAACTCCGCACACTGTTCATCGACAAGCTCTGCACCCTCACCGAGGGCCGCAAGAGCGCCGGAGTCATCGACCTGTTCAACGTGGAGATCATCGCCAAGGGTGCCGAGTTCACACGCGAAGCGCTCGAAGCCATCGACTACAATGTCATCAGCCCTGTAAAATGGACTTCTGACAAGAACACCAACAACATGATCAAGTCTCTTATAGGTAATTACCTGATTGCCTACAAAGAGCAGGATGCGCAGCTCAAGCACATCAAATACAATCTCACCATCGGCGACGAACTGCCCAGCGGCATTATGCAGCTTGCCAAGGTTTACGTTGCCAAGAAGCGTAAGATCAGAGTCGGCGACAAGATGGCCGGCCGCCACGGTAACAAAGGTATCGTTGCCAAGGTTGTACGCGACGAAGATATGCCGTTCCTCGAGGACGGTACTCCTGTCGACATCGTCCTCAACCCTATGGGTGTGCCCAGCCGTATGAACCTCGGACAGATTTTCGAAACCGTGCTCGGTTGGGCCGGCAAGGAACTCGGTCTTAAGTTCGCCACACCTATCTTCGACGGTGCTACCCTCGACGATATCTGCAGGTACACCGACAAGGCAGGCGTGCCTCGTTTCGGCAAGACTTATCTGCGCAATGGTGAGACCGGTGAACTCTTTGACCAGCCGGCCACAGTGGGTGTCATCTATATGATCAAACTGGGTCATATGGTTGACGACAAGATGCACGCACGTAGCATCGGTCCTTACTCTCTCATCACCCAGCAGCCTCTCGGCGGTAAAGCCCAGTTCGGAGGCCAGCGTTTCGGAGAGATGGAGGTATGGGCCCTCGAAGCCTTCGGTGCTGCGAACGTACTGCAGGAAATCCTGACTATCAAGTCGGATGACGTCACAGGAAGAGCCAGAGCATACGAAGCTATCGTCAAGGGTGATCCTATGCCTACACCTGGCATTCCCGAATCCCTCAACGTACTCATTCACGAGCTCCGCGGTCTCGGCCTGAGCATTCACCTGGATTAATTTAGTTATTTGATCATTATGAATAAAGATACAAAAGTCAAAACCAATTTCAACCGCATCAGTATCGGACTGGCATCTCCGGATGACATTCTGAAACGCTCTTCAGGTGAAGTTCTAAAGCCGGAAACCGTCAACTACCGCACCTACAAACCGGAGCGCGACGGTCTTTTCTGCGAGAGGATTTTCGGTCCTACCAAGGACTATGAATGCCACTGCGGAAAGTACAAACGCATCCGCTACAAAGGCATCATCTGCGACCGGTGCGGCGTGGAAGTGACAGAGAAGAAAGTGCGCCGCGAGCGTATGGGTCACATCACCCTTACGGTTCCCGTAGCCCACATCTGGTATTTCCGCTCAACTCCGAACAAGATCGGTTATCTGCTCGGTCTTCCCAGCAAGAAGCTTGAGGCTGTCATCTATTACGAGAAGTACATAGTGCTCCAGGCCGGCGCCGCATCCCAGTTCGGCGTAAATGTCAACGATCTGCTTTCTGAAGACGAATATCTCGACGTTCTCGACAAACTTCCGGCTGAAAACCAGTCGCTTGACAACGAGAACCCCGACAAGTTCATCGCCGGTATGGGTGCTGAGGTCATCTATGATATGCTTGCAAAACTTGACCTCGACCAGCTGAGCTACGACCTGCGTCACAAGACTGAGACCGAGACTTCACAGCAGCGCAAGAACGAGGCCCTCAAACGCCTGAGCGTCATCGAGGCCTTCCGTGAGTCCAAGGACATCAACCGTCCGGAGTGGATGATTATGAAGGTCATCCCCGTGATTCCGCCGGATCTGCGTCCCCTCGTTCCCCTGGACGGCGGCCGTTTTGCCACTTCAGACCTCAACGACCTCTACCGTCGCGTCATCATCCGCAACAACCGACTCAAGAGGCTCATCGAGATCAAGGCTCCCGAAGTCATCCTCCGCAACGAGAAACGTATGCTCCAGGAAGCCGTCGATTCACTCTTCGACAACAGCCGCAAGAGCAACGCAGTCAAGACTGAAGCCAACCGTACCCTCAAGTCTCTCTCAGACAGCTTGAAAGGCAAGCAGGGACGCTTCCGCCAGAACCTGCTCGGTAAACGTGTAGACTATTCAGCACGTTCCGTCATCGTCGTAGGTCCCGAGCTCAAGATGCACGAGTGCGGTCTGCCCAAGTATATGGCAGCTGAGCTCTACAAGCCGTTCATCATCCGCAAGCTCATCGAGCGCGGCATCGTGAAGACCGTCAAGAGCGCCAAGAAGATCGTCGACCGCAAGGATGCAGTCATCTGGGATATCCTCGAGAACGTAATGAAGGGCCATCCGGTGCTCCTGAACCGTGCCCCTACCCTGCACCGTCTCGGTATCCAGGCTTTCCAGCCCAAGCTCATCGAGGGTAAGGCAATCCAGCTCCACCCTCTGGCTTGTACGGCCTTCAACGCCGACTTCGACGGCGACCAGATGGCAGTCCATCTTCCTCTCGGAAATGCAGCCATCCTGGAGGCCCAGCTGCTTATGCTCGGAAGCCACAACATCCTCAACCCTGCCAATGGTGCGCCTATCACCGTTCCTTCACAGGATATGGTGCTCGGCCTCTATTACATAACCAAGGAACGTCCCGGAGCCAAGGGCGAAGGTATGACATTCTATGGTCCTGAAGAGGTTATCATCGCTCTCAACGAGGGCCGTTTGACCCATCAGTCGATCATCAACGTCCGTCTGCCGAAGAACAAGCTGAAACCCGAAGAGGGCACCCAGATCGTCAAGACCACTGCCGGCCGAATCATCTTCAACCTGGTGATTCCTGACGAAGTGCCTTACATCAACATCCTTCTCAAGAAGAAGAATCTGCGTGACATCATCGGTGAAGTTCTCAAATATACCGGCGTAGCCCGCACTTCACAGTTCCTTGACGACATCAAGAACCTCGGTTACAAGATGGCATATCTCGGAGGCCTTTCATTCAACCTGGCTGACGTGCTCGTTCCCGAGCAGAAGACAGAACTGGTGCAGAAAGGTTACGACGAGGTGGCCAGCGTACAGGGCAACTTCGACCTCGGTCTGATTACCAACAACGAGCGTTACAACCAGATCATCGATATCTGGACCAAGACCAACAACAGTCTTACCCGCATCGTCGAGGAGCAGATCAAGAACGACAACCAGGGCTTCAACCCTGTCTATATGATGCTTGACTCCGGAGCCCGTGGTTCAAAGGAGCAGATCCGTCAGCTGTGCGGTATGCGTGGTCTGATGGCCAAGCCGCAGAAGAGCGGCAGCCAGGGAGCAGAGATCATCGAGAACCCTATCCTCGCCAACTTCAAGGAAGGTCTGAACGTTCTCGAGTACTTCATCTCTACCCACGGTGCCCGTAAGGGTCTGGCCGATACAGCCCTGAAGACCGCCGACGCAGGTTACCTGACCCGTCGTCTGGTGGACGTCTCTCACGATGTCATCATCAACGAAGAGGACTGCGGCACTCTGCGCGGCCTCGTGGCCACTGCCATCAAGGACAAGGACGAAGTCGTTGAGACCCTCGGCGAGAGGATCCTCGGCCGTACTTCCGTCCACGACATATACAACCCTCTCACCGGAGAAAGGATCCTCGCCGCCGGCGAGCAGATCAAGGAGGACACTGCCGCCCTGATCGAGTCTCTGCCTATCGAGCAGGTTGAAATCCGCTCCGTGCTGACTTGCGAAAGCCGCAAGGGTGTCTGCGCCAAATGCTATGGCCGCAACCTTGCCACCGGACGTCTCGTCGAGAAAGGCGAGGTTGTCGGCGTCATCGCAGCCCAGTCAATCGGCGAGCCTGGTACCCAGCTGACCCTGCGTACCTTCCACGTCGGTGGTACTGCTTCCAACATCGCAGCCGAGAGTGAGATCAAGTCCAAGAACGAAGGTGTACTGAAGTTCGAAGAGCTGCGTACCATCATCAAGGTCGATGAGAACGGCGCTGAGCACACTATCGTCGTAGGCCGTACGGCTGAGATGATCATCGCTCACCCTGAGACCGACATCACCCTCAACCAGTACAACATTCCTTACGGCACCGAGCTGTTCTTCAAGGAAGGCGACCTGGTACACAAGGGTGACCTCATCTGCAAGTGGGATGCCTACAACGCCCTCGCAATTTCCGAGGTATCGGGTACAGCCCATTACGAGAACCTCATCGACGGTATGACCTACCGCGAGGAAGCTGCGGACGAGTTCTCAATCCACCACGAGAAGGTTATCATCGAGAGCCGTGACAAATCGAAGAGCCCTGCCATCGTCCTCAAGGACAGCGAGGGCAACGAACTCAAGCAGTACAACCTGCCTGTGGGCGCCCACCTCAACGTCGAGGACGGTCAGCAGATCAACACCGGTGACATCATCTTCAAGATTCCGCGTGCTACCGGTAAGTCAAGCGATATCACCGGCGGTCTGCCGCGTGTTACCGAACTCTTCGAGGCCCGCAACCCGTCCAACCCTGCAATCGTCAGCGAAATCAACGGTGAGGTCATTATGGGTCCGAACCGCCGTGGTAACCGCGAGATCATCATCCGCGCCCGTTCAGGCGAAGAGAAACGCTATCTCGTTCCGCTGTCAAAGCAGATTATGGTCCAGGAGAACGACTACGTGCGCGCCGGAATGCCTCTGTCAGACGGTGCCGTATCTCCGAGCGATATCCTTTCCATCCTCGGTCCTATCGCCGTCCAGGAGTATATCGTCAACGAGATCCAGCAGGTTTACCGTATGCAGGGTGTGAAGATCAACGACAAGCACTTCGAAGTCATCGTCCGCCAGATGATGCGCAAGGTGCAGATCGTGGATCCGGGCGACACCAAGTTCCTGCCCGAGCAGCTCGTCGACAAGTGGGAATTCCTCGAGGAGAACGACAATATCTTCGACAAGAAGGTCGTTACCGACGCCGGTGACTCTACCGAGCTTCACGCCGGCCAGATTGTTTCCGTACGCCGTCTGCGCGACGAAAATTCAGTCCTGAAGCGTCAGGATCTGAAGCTCGTCGTGGCCCGCGACGCCGTTCCGGCAACATCCAACCAAATCCTCCAGGGTATCACCCGCGCAGCCCTGCGTACCAACAGCTTTATGTCTGCCGCATCATTCCAGGAGACCACCAAGGTCCTCGGCGACGCTGCCATCCGCAGCAAGGTCGACTACCTCGAGGGTCTGAAGGAGAACGTCATCTGCGGTCACTTGATTCCTGCAGGTACCGGCCAGCGCGACTTCGACAACATCGTCGTTGCCTCAATGGACGACTACCGCCGTATGACCGGCCAGGCCGTCGTCTCTGAGCCCGCCGAGTAATTCTCATCATTCAATATGCAAAGAGAGTCCGAACTTCTATCCGGACTCTCTTTTTTTTATTAGTTTTTTATATCTCTGCAATTAATTGCAATTGCTACAGCTGGTCACAAAATTTAACGGTTGTCGCCGGCCGGCGGGATGGTGACCGTTTCTGTGTCGCGGACGAGGTTCGCGAGATCCTGGGCTGTGTAAGGGATGTCCTCGACCGTAAACTCGGGCACGTTGAATGAGTACATAAAGAAAGTAGACCAGCGGGGGTTCTTCATCGGCAGGGCGAAGGGCTTGCCGAAGGTGCCGTCGCCGTTGTGGTGGGCCAGATAGACGCGGGTGTAGTGGGCGTCGTCGCGGCGGGTAGTGAAGGCCACCCATTCGCCGGTGCTCGACCAGGAGTGGTAACTCTCGGGCAAGTCAGTGTTAACCTCGTCGATAGCCCGCCAGCTGCCGTCCTGCAGGTCCAGCAGGTAGAGGTCGGCATCCTCGTGCCAGATGTGGAACACACCGTACTCCCCCATCGCGAACATCAGCCAGCGTCCGTCCGGAGATACTCTCGGAATCGAGATGCTGCGGCCCATCGAAGAGGCGTCTATGACCTTGACAGGCTCGCCCCAGCTGCGGTTGTCGGGATTGAAATCGATGTAATACAAGTCGTAGCGGATGTCCTCGTAATGCTCGTAGAACCAGCTGGTCTTGCCTTCCGGCTCACCTTCGTAAGGCATATATGCCGAAGTGAAGTACAGTCTGCGTCCATCCGGCGCCCAGGCGGGAAAGCATTCGAGAGCGTCAGGGTCGTCATAGACCAGCTGCACTTCGTTGCGGTCCAGGTCGTAGAGGATCAGCTGGCTGTTGTCGTCGATAACCTCCAGAAGGTTGCGGTGGTGACTGTGGAACTCCTGGTAAGTGAAGTTGGTCGAGTAAGCGATATAATTGTATACGGGATTCCAGGCCGGATAGACTCCTGACGAAATCGTCGAGTCGTTCTTCATATTGATCTTGCGCACGTCGTCGCCGCGCAGGATCATCGTTCCGCCCAGATACTGACGTACGTGGATCTGCATCTCCGACGTACCGTAGTTACGGAAATGGTGGCAGTTCATACACTGCACCTGGGCTCCGTCGTGGAGTATCCTGTTGTCATAGAACTCCCTCTCATTGTAGCCCGTCAGGTCGCGTATCATCAGCGACAGATGCTCGAAGTTCTCGAAGTTCGGCGGAATGAGCCTGTACGACAGATAGCGGTCGATCGGACCGGCGACCTCGATGGTGAACGGCTCGAAATGCACCCAGGCGCCGTCTTTGCGCATATAGGTCTCTACACTGATCTGGCCGGCACCTGACAGAAGCCTCTTCCACTCCTTTGCTGACGGCACGGCGCGGTCCTTTCCCTTTACGACAAGATTCTCGTCCCCGGCAGAGAAAACCGTCACATAGCGGGCTCCGTCCTCATCGTAAGCGAAGGTCAGCGGAGCGATGTTAGAAGGAATTGTGACTCCGGCATAATCCGGAGTGATGGCAGCAGTCCTGCCGGCCTGAGCGGCATTCTGCGGCACAGCCGAGCAGGAATGGAGCATTCCCGACACACACACAATCGACAACAATCTGTATAAGGCTTTCATTGCAGGGTTCATTAGATGTAATTCTCCACGAAGAAATAGAAATAGAAGAATGTCTTGCCGAAGCGCTTGTAGCTCTCCTGCCTCAGTTCGTTGACAGAACCCTGATGGGTAGTCATATAGGTAGCGAAGGAATCATACTGCCTGCGCACCTCGTCGGCTATGGGCAGGTTGTCGGCGATGCCGGAGCCGCTGAGCACCGAATAGAGGTAAGCAGCCTGCTGGTAGTAGCGCGGCAGAGTCTCGGGCATATTGACACCGTAGTAATTGTCGAGCGCAGTCCAGAAGGCGTCCATATCTTTGGAAAGCATCGCCCACATCACAGAAGCCTCGGAATACTCAGGCGTCATATAGGCAACATCCGGCTGCTCGAACAGGGCGAAATGCTCCATAATCTTGAGCTCTATCTCGCCGTTCTCGGAGTAGAACTTGTCCTCCACCGGGCAGACAAGCCTGAAATGCTGGCTGTAATCCTCGTGCAGCTGCCCTGCGTCTGTAAGATACTTGCGATGGGCGGCCGACCACTTGGAGTAGAAGAGCGTGCTGTCGAGGATATCGAGATATTTGGCGGCAGCCACATCATTGCCGGCAAGCAGCATCGCCAGCGCGGCTTCCTTGAGGTTGTAGTAGCTCCAGCCGCCGTGGATGCTGGTAGCGGTGGACCATACATAAGCGCTGTTGAAGAGGCCCCAGTAACGGTAGATGGTAGGCCCGTACTGGCTCACGAAAGGAGTGTCCTCCGGGTTGACGAGGCCCTGCGGGGCAGAGAACAGCATATTGCCGGACTCTCCCATATACTGGATGGCCAGCATCCTGAGTTCGTCCATCAGCCTTGACGGGCGGCGGTAGGTTTCATAAAAGTACCGGGCATAAAGATTCCTGCGCTCATCACCTCCAAGGTCCTTCACTTTCTTCATAAGCTGCTCATAGGACTTGGCGTTGGCGGCGTCATCCCTCTTGACGACCTTGTCGTAGAGTCTGACCACCTGGCCGTAGTCCTGTCTGAGCAGAGCCTTGTACATCGATGTCTCGGTCCTGTAGTCGGCATCCGCCTCCCACAGCAGGCTGCAGAGGACGACAAGGACGGCAAGCATAGAAAAACTGGATGCCACGGCGCCGCGACGCAGCCCGCCGTCAGCTTCCTTGCGGCCTCGCGACACCAGTGCAGTGACCAGCGAGAAAGCGGCCAGAAGGATATATGGCAGTACGTTGACCTTGTCGTAATTGTAGAACTCCACTACCGGGACGCCAGAGAGCCAGTCACCGCCGAAGGCTATAGGCAGCAACAGCACGGCCCATAGGCATACGACCAGCAGAAAAGACCCTATGGCCTTCCTTGCCGAACGGTCGCGGGCGATGCTGCTCAGCGCCGCAAGGGTGGCTCCGAGCGGGCCGTACATCCCGAAAAGGACATAGCCGGCAGCACCCATCACGGCCATCAAGACGAGCTTCAGCGCATAGCTGCGGACCTTCTTGCAGCAAAGCACCACGCTCAGGCTGTAGAGGAAACCGAGGGTTGCAGTGTAGAAGACATTCCTGTAAAGCAGCACGTTGACCTTGTCGCCGTAGCCCATCACCGTCATCAGAAGCATCGCCACCGGAGCCAAGGCGATCACGCTGAAACCGCGCGGCAGGTCGAAGGCTGCGATGAAAAGCCGGTATACCGCCAGCCACAGCAGCACTGCTATCAGGCTGCCCAGCCACGGCACTACGAGAATCTGCGCCAGGAAAGCAGAGATATACTCCAGCAAGCCTCCGGCCTTGAAAACCGTCTCTTCGAAAAATGAGCGGTCGTAGATGAACAGGCTAAGCTCTCCGAAGCGTGCCACTACATCTTTGAAGACAAACGCCAGCAGAGGGAAGAGCGCTGCGGCCAAAAGTACCGCCCAGCACAATCTCTCGTACTTCAGGAATGCTGTCTTGAATGTCTGTCCTTTATCCATTGTACTATCGTTTTACAGCTATGCATTCAGTCTCCATCAGCCAGGTCGGACGGCATATAGGAGCGTGCAGGAACAGATGAGGGATCCTGCCGCCGAAGCGCTCTTCGTAAAGCATACGGACGGCAGCGTAATCCTCGCGGTTGCGAAGATAAATTATCATCATCGTCACATCGTCGAACGACATACCGGCCTCGTCCAGCAGCACGCCGACATTCTCCCACGAGCGCAGCGTCTGGGCTCCGATGTCGCCGACGTGCAGCACATTGCCTGCGGTGTCGATGCTGGCGGTGCCGCTTATAAGGGCCGTCCTGCTGCCGTCAAGCGTAAGGACCGTTCCCCTCTCGAAGGTCACTCCGTACGCATCCGTGCGGCCGAGATTGCTGCTGCCCTTGAGGTATCTGACGGCGGCCTTGCCGGGGTCTTTCACAGCCAAAGCTTCCATCCCCACCACGCCGCAGCCCGCAGGCATAGTTCCGGCTATGCCGGTGCTGGCGATATAGTGCGTCGAGGGAGTCAGTCCGTGGGTGGAGAAATATTCTGTGCGTGTCCTGTAGAACCCTTTATAGTTGTTGTCGATGTCATCCACGTAGCACCACGTCCTGACGCAGTTGTCCGCCAGCGTCAGGCCGCCTTCGGCCAGGATGCGGCTGTAATCTTCGAAGATGCGCAGGGTGTTGGCGGCGCTGCCGTCGCCTTCGCGGTCATAGAGCATCGGCGTATAGACGTAATTGTCGTCGTCCGTGAACATCACCCAGAGGGCGGTGCCTCCGCCGGCAGGAAGCTGGCCGGAGCAGGAGAAGCCTTTCAAAAAAGGCAGGTCCCCGGCCGGAGCGAAGTAGCGGCCCAGCAGCTCGCGCTGACGGCGGCCCTTGAGGGCCTTGCGCACCACATATTCGCCATAGGCCTCATTGATGGCGGCCACCTGCTGCGCAGCAGGACGTCCTCCCCCGTCGGTATGGATTATCAGTTGATTATATGACTCTTCTATTATGCAGTTCATTTTGTCCTCCTAAAACCTTGCGCCCAGCGTGAAAGCCATCGTATTCTTCATCGGCGAAGACTTGCCGGCGATCACATAGGCCGCACTCAGCCGCAAAAAACTGATCTGTGCCCCGAGGCCGGCCGTGGCATAGCTCGGCTCGAGCTGACTGTTGCTACCGTAATGATATCCGGCCATAATGTCGACGACGCTGAACAGCGACAAGCGGACGCCCACCTTTGCCAGCGCACATTTCTGAAGCGGCATAAAGCCGGCGTCGGCAGAAATATCAACGACGTGCCTGCCTGCCCCGAAGAGATATTCGCCGCCAAGCAGCACCGCCGTCGGCAAAGCCTCCTCCACAGAGCCTGCATACCTGAGCTTCGATCCGAGGTTTCTGACCGTCAGTGCAACTGAAAGGTCATTGAAATCATAGGCCACGCCCAGATCGGCCGCAACAACCTTAGCTGCAAAGTTAGCAGCAAGATTCGAAGAAATCAAATCTACCCTGGCCAGGACAGAGATGTTGTTGAAAGGTCTGTAGTGCACTCCCACCCCGGCCATAAACTCTGTAGAATTGAATCCTACGCCGGGCTTTCCGCTGTCATCCATATAGGACAGCGACCGCACGCTGTTTACCCTGCCTCTGGCGCTTATGCCGAAGCTTTCACCAAGCCTTGCATAGCCGTCGGCCATATATCTTCCGACGGAGCCGCCTGCGTGCATTGAGGGCTCCCATATAAAAAAAGTTGCCTCGGCCGAACCGTAGTAGCCACGCTCCTGCAGCCTCGACACGTCGTAGGACACGTCGCTTCCGCCAAGGGCCATCCTCGCCGCATTGTCGGGGAGGTTGATGAACGATACGGCCTGCGCCTGCGCCGCGACGGCCGCCAGTAGCAAGACTATTGATATCGATATATTCCTATTCATTTCGAATGTTGACTATGGATGTCGCAACCGATGCCGAAGCCGTTGTCACCTTCACGTCGTACACACCTGAACTCAATCCGCCCATATCTATTTGTGCAGGTGTGAAAGGTCCTATATCCAGGCGGCCCGAGTACACCACCGCCCCTGATGGGCCGCTGACAAGTATGTCAGCGCTTGCGTCCTCGCCGCAACGGACAAACAGCTTGCCGTCAGTGACGGGGTTGGGATATATGTCGAACGGCACTGAATTGTTCCGGACAAGTATCTTGAACGATGAGGTCACAGACGCACCCGTCGCGTCAGACGCGACGACGGTGACGTCGGCAGTTCCTATGGTCAGCGGTATTATGCTGAGAGTGTTCGTAGCGGTGGCCGAGACAGTGACGACAGAGCGGTCGCTCACCGTGCACTTTACCGTGAGCCGCTCACCGTCTTCGTCATAGAAATAGTCTGCCAGGTCCAGTACAGGTTTTTCTTTCAGGATGTTTACGACTATGTTTCCGATGTCTTTGAGTTTCACCGGAGGAGTGTTGATCTTGACGGTATAGGGCACCACGATCGAAGCTTCCGCGCCATAGCTGTCCTTGACCGTCAACTTGAACTCATATCTGCCGGGCCGCACTGCGCTGCCGTCCAGCTTGATTCTGCATCTGCCCTCTCCGGTATAAGATATCGAGGCGGCTCCGGAAGAGTTGTCTTCAAAAGACGGGAAGACGTCGTGTCCGTCCGGATCGTAGTAGGTGATGTCGAGCAGTTTTGTCTCGAAACTTCTGACAATGATGTCTTTCAGCGGGACTTCACTCTCGATCACAGGCGCCGAATTGCGGCCGGTCACCACATTGCCTATAACGGATGGCTCGCTGTGGTTGCCCGCCAGGTCGTAGGCGTCGAACCTGAGGGAATACTCCTTCTCAAAGGCCAGGTTTGATACGCTGCCTTCGAACCAGTCTCCGGCAGAGAGGTCATCCACCTCATAAGACACGAACTTCGCCTCGGCGGTGGATTCGAACGGCTTGTCTGCATACCACACGGTAATGCCGTAGGGAGAGCCGTCATCCGGATCTTCGGGGATTTTCAGCCTGAAATTTATCCTGTTGCTCTGCGCAGTAAGCTTGAATTCGGCAACCGGATCCGGAGCGGCCTTGCCGGAGCCATCGTAGGCTGCATAGGCATTGACTATGCCGGGGATTTGCGTGACTCCATACTTGGTAATGTCCGTGATGTTGTTGAGCAGCCTGTCGAGCAGCATATCCCTCGTGAAGCCCGGACCGCCCATCTCTGATACGATGAGAGCCGCCACGCCTGATGCGTGCGGGCAGGCCATTGACGTACCTTCATAGAAAGCATAATCGTTTCCCGGCACAGTGCTCAGGATCAGCGGCCCGGATTCAGACTCGCCGCCCGGAGCCGACAGGTCCACCCACGGGCCGTAGTTGGTATACACTGTGGCCTGGAATGACGCATTCACGGCTGCAACTGCGATGCAGCCTTCATAATATGCAGGGGAACTCGTCTTGTAGTGTTCATTGCCGGCAGCGAAGAAAACGACTCCACCCTTCATAGGGCCGGTCTGATTGCCTTCCTCATCCATACCTGCGTAGCGATTGAAATAATCTATCGCTTCCAGATCCGACTGGGGAGCTTTACCTGTAGTGAAACCCCAGCTGTTCTGGGATATGACGGCGCCGTGGTCAGCACCCCATTTGATGGCCTCTGCCCCATCGGCTGCACGTACACCGCTCGGCAGGAATATCTGACAGCTCATAATCCTGACACCTGGCAGTCCCGCCGCCTTGTTGCCGCCGGCTATTCCGCTGACACCTATGCCGTTGTTGTTGACAGCCGCGATGGTACCGGCCACGTGAGAGCCGTGTTCACTAGGCTGTACTATGTATGTATGGTAGGTGAAATTGTATCCGTATACAGAATCTCCGCTAACCTCGGGGTTGTGCCACATATTGGCAGCCAAGTCTTCGTGGTTGAAGTCTACCCCGCCGTCAACGACGGCCACTATGACTTCCGGCTTTCCGACAATGCCTTTGCTCCACATCGGGATGACGTTCACGTCGCAGCCTAGCTTGGAGCCTTGCATCGTGCCGTCGTTGTAATAGTGCCACTGCCAGCCAAGATACGGATCGTCGAAGATGTCCCGCTTGGAACTCTGGAGCGCGTCGTCGCCTGAAGATGCCAAAGAGGGACCTTTGCTCCTCCAGCTGACATTCTGGCTGTCATAACGGACCACCTTCGGTCTGTATTCGACATAACCCAGATTATCTATCAGCGAAAGTTCCTCGCCGGCCTTTGTCAAAGGCTTGCGCTCGTCGAAATAGACGTCATACCAGCGGTGGAGACCTGCCTTGCGGCTGCGTTTTTCAAATTTGCCTGCGTCGGGGAAGGTCCTTTTCACAGAAACGGCGCCAAGTCCGCTGAAAAGTTCCCGAAAAGCATCAGGATCATTCTCAGCCAGCAGCGTCATCTCGTCTGAGAGTTTCACGCGCACGTGCCCCTGCTCAAGGGCGGAGGCCGGCAACTGCATTCCGTCCTGAGTCACCACCCTCTCCTCACGGGTCTCCTCTATAGCTGTAGCTGTTTCTGCTTTCTGACATCCGCAGTGGATAAGCGCCACTGCGGCTAAAGCCAGCATTATCCTCCTGATCCTCATAGCCTGCTGCTGCTTCTCAAAGACTAAAATGCATAGCCGAGGGATATTTGCAGGCTGTTTCTCAGAGTTTTGGAAGCGGTAAGATAAGCGGCATCGAGATGCACGCCTGCGAACTGTACGCCAAGGCCTAACGACGCATAGGTCGGAATGCCCTTGGCATTGTCACCATAATGGAAGCCGCCGCGAACGAAAACGATGTCGGCGATTCCATATTCAACACCCAAAGCAGCCATCACAGCTCCGGCGAACAGATAATCTGCTTCAGCGCCGACAGTAAGTCCTTTGAAAGGCTTTATGCTGCCCTGAAGGGCCGCCAGCGCCGGAAGGGAGTATGAGCCTGCGCCGTAGCTGATCTTTGAGCCGACGTTGCGTACGGCAATGCCAGCCGAAAACAGCTGCGTTGCGTAGGTTGCAGACAAATCGGCGCAGAATGCAGAGCCTTTGGCATCCTCAGCTATCTTTGAAGAAACCATACGGCCCTTAAACCCTACCGTGAAGCCGTCAGTAATGTCGTAGCTGACACCTGCGCCTGCTATGAGGTCCGAAGGACGGAAGGTGCCGCCTGTAGCCAGGCCCTGGGCTGACAGGATGTCGTAGGGCTTGTCCATAAAGGTTCGGCCTTCGACGCTGACGCCAATTTTTTTGCCGACACGCAGAAAGACATTGCCGCCGATGACGGTGTTGTTTGCAGTTTTAGGAGCCCACATTCCGTAGAATGCCTGTGCATCCAGCCTGTCTGCAGCCGGCTGAAGCGCCACACCGCCCATCGCCATCGAGCGGGAGTCGGAGGGAATCAGCAAAGCCGGAACTGCCTGCGCATAAGAAGCCTGCGCTAACAAAATCAATGACAGAAGAACTATTATCTTTTTCATATCGGTTATTTCTTAGCAATCGTGAACGTATTATCGATGTCTGAGCCGCTGATGCGGACGTAGTAGGTTCCGCCGGGTTGGCCGGACATATCTACGGACAGAGGCTCAAACGGGCCTGCTGCGGCTGTTTCAGACCAAACTGTAGCTCCGGCCTTGTTGGTGATCGTGACTTTGAGGTTGTCTTCCTTGCCCGGGCGTATGTTGAGATAGTCAACAACCGGGTTGGGATAGATGTCTATCGGGCGGGAGTCGTCACGTATCAGTATCTTGAAGCTGAGCGAGCAGGACGTCTTGCAGGCATCGGTGGCAGTGATGGTGACTGACGTGAGACCGTAGCCCAGGGCAGTTATCACCATATTGTTGCCGGTCGCGTTCACGTGGGCCACATTGCGGTCGGATATGCTGATGGTATATGTCAGAGCCTCTCCGTCTTCATCCTTGAAGTATTTCAACAGGTCGAATGACTGGCTTGTGCCTGTCGTTCCGAAGCTCATATTGGGAATCTGGGATATCACGACGGGAGTATGGTTTTCCAGGATCTCATAGTCGATGGCATAATCGGTTGAATCCTGGTAGCTGTCCTTGGCGATGATATGCGCCGTGTATTTGCCGTGAGGAGCACCGTTGCCGGAAATGTTGATCTGGACCGCACCCTGGGATACCTTGTAGGTAAGGGCGTCGCTGCCGGGATCCACAGCAACCGTGAACGGGTGCCCGTCAGGGTCACTTACAGAATACTCGACAGTAAGTTTCTCGTAAGGCATCAGGCTGAAATCGCCTGTGTATTCGGTAGTGATGACCGGGGCGTTGTTCTTGCCGGTGCGCACTCTCCTGACAGCTGACAGCGCCGAGTAATTGTGCTGATAGTCATAAGCCACTACAGCCACATAGTAATCAGTGTCGAATTCGAGCTCGGTCATCGTTGCTGACAGAGTCTCCCCGACAGGAAGGATCGAACCTTCAACGGCAACACTGGTGATGGTTGAGTCGAGGGAGCTGAACTTGGTTTTGACAAGAGTGGCTGAGTCAGGGCAGGCAAGCGCCAGATATCCGTATGCTTTTTTGTCATCAGGGTCGGAAGTCACCTCCCAGGACATTGAGACAGAGTTGGAATATGATGAAACCTCCGTCACTGTGGTAGACAAAGGGGGCTTCTTGCCGTCGAGAGTGAATGAACCAAGCGCGTCCACCATCGGGCCGATCAGCTGGTACTTGTTGATGTGCGCATTGCTGGCGCCGCGAAGGAGCCGGTCCTTGAGCATATCGTTGGTGAAGCCGGGGCCTCCGAAATATGAGACGAGCAGCGCTGCGACTCCTGACACGTGCGGGCAAGCCATTGAAGTGCCCTGCATATATCCGTAATCACTGTTGCTGTATGCACTGTAGATCTGTGTGAACTGGTTGCCGTCGCCTCCGGGGGCACAGATGTCCACCCAGTCGCCGTAGTTGGAATAGCTGCTTCGGTTACCCTGCATATTGGCGGCACCGACGGCAATGACTTTGTCATAAGCAGCGGGCCAGCCTATCGACCAGGCATTGTTGCCGGCAGAGAAGAATACTACGCCGCCTTTCATCGGACTGCCGGGAAGCTGGTTACCATCCATATCGCAACCTGCGTTCTCGATGAAATAATCGATGGCAGCGCCCATAGCGCCTACGCCCGATGCTTTTGCTGCAGCTTCATTCTCAAAGATGTAGCCCCAGCTGTTCTGGGAGATTACAGCGCCGTGGTCGGCAGCCCAGACCATAGCGTCGTATGTGTTGCCGACAAACTCCTTGCTCGGATTGTCGGGGTTGCCCATAAAGACAGCGCAGGAAAGGATACGGACTCCGTTCTTGCCATTGATGCCACCGGCTATGCCGTTGATGCCGATGCCGTTGTCATTGATGGCTGCTATCACGCCTGCCACGTGTGATCCGTGGTCAGTAGGCTGCAGGGATGATTCGTCGATTCCTGCTATGAAATTCTTGCTGCCCTGTCCGAACGGGATGCAGTTGGCGGCAAGGTCGGGATGGTCGGTCTGCACCGCGCCGTCGAGGACAGCCACAATTACGTCAGACGAGCCGGTCGTAAAGTTATCCCACACCGGAATAACGTTGATGTCACTGCCGGGCTTGTAACTGGCGCCCAGGGCTCCGTCGTTATGGAATCCCCATTGCTTTGATGCATAAGGGTCGTTGAAAAGCGAGTTGTTTGAGCGTATCTTGCGCTCGGGTTCCGCATAGACGATACCGGGCACAGAAGCCAGCTCGGCGGCAGCCTTGGTCGCCGGAGCGGCAGCAGGATCTATGGTCAGTTTCCACCAGCGGTGCAGTCCGGCACGGCGGTGTCTCGGCTCCCATTCCCCGGCATCGGGATAGAGGCGTTCCATATTGGTCGCGCCCATCATTTCCAACTCGGGAATGAGGGACATTGCTTTGGTCGCGGGCGAAGCGTCGACAAGGCGGTCGGCAAGGGCTTCGTCAAGCAGCACGATGACAGATCCGGGGACGAAGGCCGTAGAGGATTCCTGGCCCGAGGCGGAAGTCTGCCCTATTGTGGCGGAAGGCTCGATGTTGCGGCTGCAAGCACCGCATAGCATCAGAGCGAGGGTAAGTATAGGAATAAATCTTCTCATCTGCTATTTGCTCATATTAGAGCAAATATAGCGAATAATACGCGAATATATAACAACAAAAACCCGCCCTTTGCGGGGCGGGTTATTTGTTTTCACTGGTTTTTAAGCCAGTCTACGATTACAGACCGAGAAGATCAGCCAGATCCGGACCGCCGGGGAATGAGATGTAAGCAACGCTCGTCACACCCCACCAACGGAATGAACCGTTCTTGTAATCAAGGACAGGATACCAGCAGAACTGTGCTACATCATCCATAACCATCACGTTCTGAGCTGCGCTTTCATCGTCGCCGCGAACTGAAGGATGGAGCATATGGCAAGTCATACCTGAATAGCTGAATCCCATATTGAGGACGTCTGCATAGTGGATGAAACCATCTTCGTCGATAGTGAACTCAAGATAAGGCACTTCGCTTACGAAATCGAGACCACCGTCGATAACTTCATCCTTGCTCCAAGGATTGAGCAGACGATAAGTTTCTGTTCCATCGGGAGCCTTGATGAGCTGTTTCTCGAACGGACCTCCGGTCCACCAGTCATCATAGAACTGGCAGGTGCCGAGTTTCTGCCAAGCCTTCTTGCAAGAGAGCGGGAAGGCAGCTGCACGGTACTGTGAAAGATTCTCTTCTGATGAGATACCAACAGAGAAATCGTATGTCTCAGCAGCGTCCAGATCGTCGTAAGAGTAGGTAACTACTGCATTGGCTGTAGTTTCTCCGCTGGCGAATGTTACAGTCTGGTTCTTGAGTGTAAACAGACCTGAAGGGTCGTCGATGTATACATTGACGCTCAGGTCTCCGTCGGCAGAACTCCTTACGAACGGCACGAGGATGTCCGAACCGTCCACATCGAGATTCCTCGATGCTGACATATCGGCTCCTACATATGTCTTGGCAGGCTCCTGCTCGGCAGGAGTATATTTGTAACCTTCGGTGCAGGCTACCAATGCCAACCCAAGTACGAAAGCAGGGATTGCTTTGAATATATTGTTGATTTTCATATCACTACTCTATTTAATTAGAAAGTTCTTGTATCATTGGGAACCGATTGGGTCGGATCCGGGTTGTTGGGAGTAGTCTTCACACCGTCAATCTCGGAAACGACAGCACCTTCTTTGATGATGTAGTCGTTGTTCTCGATTTCATCGGTAGGAATAACCATAGTCCAGTAAGGGCTAGCCTCTTCGATAACATATTTCATAGTATCGTGGATGACGTTGGAACCCTTGTACCAGGTGATGATACCCGGACGGATACGTTTAGCATCGAAGAAACCGACACCTTCGCCGAGGAATTCGATTCTCTTCTGATAGAGGACCTCTTCCTGGAAGTTCTTTACGAAACCATCCTTGAATGTAGCAGAAGCAGCGGCGTATGAGTACTCAGGGTCACGATAAGTCTTCATAAATGACTCGAGTTTCTCGATACCTGCGCTTTCGCCCTGGCTCATTCCTACAGCCTCAGCCTCGATGAGGTACATTTCCTCAACGCGCATCATCGGCCAGTCAACGGCGCCACCTACTGAATAGGTAGTCCAGTCACCACCCTTGCAGCGGATCTTGATTGAGAAGTAATCAGGAAGCTCGTCGAAAGGATAGTCTGCGAGGAAACCAGCCTGGTCAGCCCAGCGGTAGTAAGAAGCAGGATATTTCTCACGGTCCGGATCGATGAATGATTTCTTGCGGAAGTCACTGCGGTTCAGACGGTCGTACATCCATTTGTGGAGAGCGAATTTGGTGAGGGAGTTGTATCCCCAGTCAGACTCACCTGCGAGGAAACCGGTCGGGTTGCAAAGGTTACCCATATTGTTTCCTGAGATTGAATAGTACCACATCCAAGAGTTGTTGCCGCTTGCATCGCAGAAGGCTTTGGTAGGATCAGTCCACTCGCTCTCGGTGAGAGGGGTCTTGCCTGATTTGTCGATAGCCATACGGGCATATTTGGCAGCATTCTCATAATCCATCATAGCCATATACATCCTGGCCTTAAGACCGTAAACAACGGCGAGGCTGGGATAACGGGCGGTTGAAGGAGTGTAGTTTGCAAGCAGTTCCTCTGCTTTGTCAAGGTCTGACAGGACGAATGCTGAAAGAACATCCTTGGGAGCGCGTGCGCTCTTGTACTGAGGCTCTTCCTCAGCGCTTGACACAACGATAGGAACAGTGAGGCCTTCTACTGCAGAGTAGTCAAGATATTTGTTGACAGCCGGCATATACAGGTTGTACATATCGTGATACATAAGGGCCCTGTAAGTGTAGGCGATGCCAAGGAATTCCTTCTGCTCTTCGTTCAGCTCTTCTGAAGAAGCCAGAGGGCCGATGATGTCGTTGGCACTCTTGATGATTTTGTAGAAAGTCTTGAAGGGAACGAGCTGACGGTTGTTGTCAGCGTTCATTACGTAACCATAGGATCCGACATAACCGCACCACCAGTCGTAACCGATTGTTGATGAGTTATTGACCAGGTCATTGGTCATACGTGCGTATGTGATAAGGAGTCCGGCATAAGAGATGTCATACTCCAGCTGGTTTGAACTTCCGTAGAAGAAGTAAGGCTGATATGTCTGGGCTACCAGACCGTCTACAGAACCTTTCATAGCTGAAGGAGACTCTCCGAGCTGCTCAGATGTCGCTGTTGAGTTCAGGGGGAAGGTCTCCTGGATGCAACTTGACAAAGAGACAATGGCGGCCGATGCCAGAAGCAGAGATGTTATTATCTTTTTCATATAATATATCCTCCTGTCAATTAGAATTTAAGAGTAATACCACCAGAAACGGTTCTCATAGGAGAATAGTTAGTCGCATTGGTTGATGAAGAGAAGCTCTGACGAGGGTCGAAACCTTTGCGTGCTGACCAATAGTACAGGTTCTCGGCAGCTACATACAGCCTGATCGCAGAGATATTGATCTTGGATGTGAGCCTTTCCGGGAAAGTGTAACCGAGGTTCACATTCTGCAGATTCAGATATGATGCAGAAACAAGGAACCTGGTAGAGAATGAGTTGGAATTGGAATCTCCATACTGGAAGCGAGGAATGTCTGATGACTTGTTCTCAGGAGTCCAGGCATTGAGGACATCCTTGTGGAAGTTGAAACCTGTCTGGCTGGAAGTAGGAGAATACATAAACCTTGCATAGGTGCTGTCATACTGCTTGCCGCCGAGCTGATAGGTGAAGTTGATGGCGAAGTCGAAGCCGTATGCGCGCAGGCTGGTACCGAAACCTCCGTATACCGGAGCGAGGGTAGAGACGTTGGTCATATACTTGGTAGCCTGTGAATAGGTATCGGTAGTCTCGCGTTTACCGGTGCGTTTGCCGTCCTCGTCGAGAACATCCTTGTACCAAAGTGACTTACCAGTCTCTTTGTCAACACCTGCGAAATCGTAAGTGTACCAAGAATACATTGAAGCACCCTGAGCGATGAAGAAGTTGCCGCTGGTGAAACCTTCGTACTCTTTGCCGCTGGCGTCATAGACCTTAGAGTCTTTCACGTTGTCGGCAAGGTAAGATACGGTGTTCTTCAGGTAAGATACGTTGAGGTTCAAATCCCACTGAACGTTGCGTCCGCGGATGAGGCCGAAGTTGAAGTCACCCTCGACACCCCAGTTGTCCATATCACCGACGTTCTTCCAGATAGAAGAATAACCCTGTGACGGGGGAACGGGAGTCGGGAAAAGCATATCGGTGGTCCTGCGGTCGTAAACCTCGATGCCACCGGTGATACGGTCGTTGAACATACCGAACTCGATACCTGCATTGAAGTTGGTGTTGGTCTCCCAAGTGATGTCAGGATTACCTTTCCTGTTGAATACGGTAGAAACCGCACCGTCAGAAGGAACGATGTCGAAGAGATCGGTGTAGAGGTAGCTGTTGATGTCGTCGTTACCCTGGCTACCGATAGAGGCTTTGAACTTGAGTTCGTTGAGCCAGTTGATGTTGTACCAGTTCTCCTTGCTCATTATCCACGCGGCGCTGGCGCTCCAGAAGCTACCCCAGCGGTGTTCGGGAAGGAACTTCGAAGATGCATCCCTACGGAATGATGCAGAGAGGAAGTAACGGTCTGCATAGTCATACTGGACACGGCTGAAGTAACCTTCGTTGTTGTAATGGGTCTGGTAAGAAGTAGCACCCTGTCCGTCAACTACTGCACCGTCGAGCTCTTTGTTCTTCTGAGAGAACATATGGCTCTTGCTGCCGCCGAGGAGGTAGTACTTGTTGCTATAATACTCGTGACCGAGCATCACGTTCAGAGAGTGCTGGTCGAAGTCGCGGGTATAATTGAGGAGCTGCTGAGAGTTCCAGGCGTATGAACGGGTGTGATAAACTTCAGTAGTACCCTCGGTAGTACGGAACTGACCGTAGTAAGGGTTGTATACATAGGTGCTGCGGGACTCGTCCAGAGTTGCAGATGCGTTTACTGTCAGTACAAGTCCTTTCAGGATTTCTGCATCGACATAACCCTGGGTTGAAAGTGCATTACCTTCCGTGTTGTTGGTGTTGAGGCGGATGGCAAGCAGAGGGTTGGCGTCGGTGATGAACGGACGTGAAGTGCCGGGGATACCGCCAAGACCGAGGTTACCGTTACCGTGGTCGAGAACGGCGATGCCGTTACCGTCGACATACTGGCTGCCGTCGGCGTTCCTGACGTAGAGAGGATAGATCGGGGCGATCTGTGAAGTGTAGGCCCAGATGTTACCGGTAGAACCGTCGGAACCGTTGTTGCTGAGTTGGTTGAACTCGAACTTGGTGTATGACATATTGGCACCGATCTTCAACCAGTCCTTAGCCTGATAGTCGGCTTTCAGACGGGCTGCGAGACGCTGGTGGTCTGACTTGTCGATGATACCCTGATTCTTCAGGTAGCTGAGAGATGAGTAGTAAGTCATCCTGTTCTGTGCACCTGAAACTGTGAGGGTGTATTCCTGACGGATACCCTGACGGTAAGCTTCCTTAGACCAGTCGTCAGCCTTCAGCATATAGTCGCCGAGGACGTAACCTTCTTTGGCTGCAGGATTGAACTTGCCGTTGCGGCCGATTGCATACTGGCCGGCAGGAATAGTATATACCTGATAGCCGAGACCGCCGGCTGCGGCGTTGAACAGGTTCTCGTTTGCACGCATATAAGCTTCTGCAGCAGAGAGACCGAGGCCGTCGGCAGCTGTGTAATAGTTGTAGAGTGATTTGTAGTGCTGCTCGTAGAAACCACGGGGATCAGAGATTGTCTCGTACTCCTGAAGGGCGCGGGTGTTGACACCGACCTTTGCGTCAAGAGTAACCATAGCCTGACCGGGGCGGCCTTTCTTGGTGGTGATCATAATGACACCGTTTGCACCACGGGCTCCGTAGAGGGCGTTTGATGCAGCATCCTTGAGGACGGTCATTGACTCGATATCGCTGGGAGCGATGTTGTTCATATCGCCGTCATAAGGAACACCGTCGACAACGATAAGGGGATCCTTACCGGCGTTGACAGAAGAGATACCGCGCACGCGGATGGTAGCAGATGAACCAGGAGCACCGTTTGAAGAGATGAGCTGGACACCGGCAACCTGACCTGCGAGGGCGTCAGTTACGTTGGTAACCTGTGAAAGTGCGAGTTTTTCATCGTCGAGCACTTTTGCAGATCCTGTAAAGGCCTCTCTCGTCGTCCTACCGAAAGCCACCACGATGGTTTCGTCCAGCATCTCGGTGTCAATCTCCAAAGTGACATCGATGACTGCACGGCCGGATACGGGGATCTCGGCGGTCTGGAAACCGAGGCAGGTCACAACGAGTGTGCCGTTAGAAGGGACCAAAATCCTGTAGGCTCCGAGGTTGTCGGTTACAGAGTAAACTGTCGTGCTTCCCTTGAGCTGGACAGCTGCGCCTGTTACCGCCTCTCCTGCCTTGTCCCGCACGGTACCTGATACCTGCAGGTTCTGGGCGAAGAGTGTTGAGCCAATCAGCACAAACAATGCGCTGAGGAACAGTTTCGCTTTTTTCATAAGCATTTCTTTAGATTAAACATTAGATTATATAGAATTTATTTGACTCTATCAAAAACAATTTTCCATCAAACAAAATTCGACGCAAGATTGCAATTTTTTTTGAAAAATCCAAACATATATTGTGCTCTACAACTTACTGTATAATAGTATTTTTGGCACATATCATTAGTATTTAGCATCGACAAAGAATATTTGCTTCATAATTGTAATAATTTTGCCATTATTGCTTATAATTTTTAAATGCGAAATCAAAATCAAATATCCTATAGGTATTTTTCAATATAAAAAAGTAACTTTGTTAGATTATGAAACGGCCAGCGCTGGTTTTTATCTTTTTCGTCCTGCTGTCAGGTTGTTCCCGGCAGCCATTCGACGCGGTTCCGCCTGCGGAAAACCGGTCCGCT
Organism: uncultured Bacteroidales bacterium; assembly: GCA_947169015.1. Classification (GTDB taxonomy): domain Bacteria; phylum Bacteroidota; class Bacteroidia; order Bacteroidales; family UBA932; genus Equibacterium. The sequence continues at coordinate 117,482 of CAMVOD010000005.1, forward strand.
GAAAGCAGGTTATTCGGCGCCGATCTCCCTTCAGATGCCGTCAACCCCCTGCTGCTCAATGTGTTGTTTGACGAGCAGACCGCCAGTGAACTCGAAGGCATCACTGGTGACGATGGCTATGTGCAACTTCCTGCCGTGAAGTCGTTCGACGGCCGGGGCATAGTCCGTATGCGCAGGCTGTTCCCGCAGGCCGGCAGATTCGAGGCCCGCACCCGCGCGGAAGGCTTGCACCGCTGGTACGAGGTCTGCTACGATACTTCCGTCCGGATTACGAAAGCCGCCGAGGGCTGGATCGCCATTCCGGGTGTCGAATATGTAGAATTCAGGCCCCTGATCCATATCGGAGGCGAGGCAGTGCCGCTCGAAAAGGAACCTCTCGGCGCTCAGGCCTCATCCCTTGCGGACTATCCGTTCAATGACCCTCTGCTGCCTTCCCAATGGAATTATATAAATAAAGGTAAAGCCAACTCTTCCGCCGGCGGCTGCGACATCAACATCCTGCCGGCCTGGAACAGCGGCATCACCGGCTCCCCCGAAGTGATAGTGGGCGTTGTGGACGGCGGCATAGATTTCAGTCACGAGGACCTGGCCGCCAATATGTGGCACAACCCCGAGCAGGAAGGTGACCTGCGCTATGGCTACAACTTTGCCACGGGCAGTTACGCCATCAATCCCGAAAACCACGGCACCCACGTTGCCGGAATAATCGCGGCAGTCAACAACAACGGTCTGGGAGTCTGCGGAGTGGCTGGAGGCGATGCCGCAGCCGGCCGCCCTGGCGTCAAGGTTATGTCCTGCCAGATATTCGACGGCAAGAACAGCGGCAGCGGAGCCGAAGCAATAAAGTGGAGCGCCGACCACGGCGCTGTCATCTCGCAGAACAGCTGGGGATTCGAACACGAGTCCGAGACTCCGAAGAGCCTTGCGGCCGCCGTCGATTATTTCATAAAGTACGCCGGCATCGATGAGAACGGCATCCAGACCGGTCCGATGCGCGGCGGCATCGTGGTTTTCGCAGCGGGCAACGACGACTCTTCACAAAGCGGCAACAGCTACGCTCCGATATTCAATGTGGCCGCAGTCGGCGCGGACTACCGCAAGGCATACTATTCAAACTATGGCAGCTGGGTAGACATCACCGCCCCGGGCGGGGACGCGACCAAAGGCAACCACATACTCAGCACCCTGGTGGGGAACAGATACGGCATCTACCAGGGAACATCGATGTCCTGCCCGCAGGCCAGCGGCATAGCCGCACTCATCATCTCGGAGTACGGGGGTGAAGGCCTGACTCCCGACCAGGTAGAGAAAAAGATGACCGAAAGCGCAACGCCACTGACTGCTTTCAACAGAAGCTACGATATGGGAGCCGGACTGCTCAATGCCTACAAGGCGGTCACAGGAGGCGGAGGCGGACTCGCCCCGGATTGTCCTTCGGACCTGGCCGCAAGCGTACGGGCCAATAACCTGAGCGTGTCCGTGAAGGTTCCGCAGGACGAGGATGACGACGTGCCGGCAGCCATCACAATCTATTACAAGCAATTCAATTTTTCGCAGATCAGAGACGACCTGATGTTCGCCAAGCTCTATCTGGACGGCAGCAAGGCTGGCGACACCATCGAAGCCACCATCGCCGGGCTCGACTTCAACACCGTATTCTACATAGCGGCAGCGGCCGAGGATTTCGCCGGCAACAAATCTGCCCTTACGCCCGTCCTGACGGTGACGACCGGGTTCAACACTCCTCCGGTTATCGAAGCCCCGGCGGGAACGGAGCTTACCGTCAAGCCGTGGCAGACGGCCAGCCTTGACTTCAGTATATCCGACGCCGACGGGCACTTCTTCCTCATCGATTTCATAAACGACACTCCGGGCATCTCGCTCGACACGCTTGTGCGCAACCAGCCCAAGGTTGTCGTCGACGGCCCCGCAACCGCTCCCGGCACATATACAGCCACACTCAAGGCCACCGACATCTATCACGCCAGCGACAGCTGCCGGATGCGCATCACAGTCCTCGAAAACCACAGCCCGGCAGTAGTTGAGACAATTCCTGATATGAGCCTGAGTTCAACCGGCGGAACGACGGCGTTCGATCTTAGGAAATACATCAGTGACGAGGACGGAGAGCCGCTGTCTTTCAGCGTAAGCACGACCGACCCGGACGTATCCGATGTCAGCATCTCCGGAAATACCCTGTCCGTGACCACCAGACAGTTCGGGATCACTACAGTGACCATCACTGCCAAGGATGCGTGCCGGCAATCCTGCTCCTTCAGTTTCAGGATCCTCATCCGCGACAAGTCCAGGCCCGTGGACCTGTTCCCCAACCCAGTTTCTGACAAACTTAACATCCGCCCCGGCCAGGATGGACGTTACAGCATTTCCATCTGCAACAAGGCCGGCGCGGTGCTATGGGCCGATACGGTCGATGCCGGGCCCTTCAATCCGGTGACCGTCGACGTCTCCCGCTGGAGCGGCGGCACATACTACGTGCGCATCGACGGCCCGCAGGTCAACGACATTTTCACGATCGTCAAGAAATAATCCTGAATTTGCGGCAGTCTATTCGTACCAGGTCTTGTAGAGAAGATAGCCCTGGGCATTCTTGTGGGCCGCTTCGGCTATGGCTTCGCTGGCATCCTTCACCTTCTTGGCGGGAACTCCCGCATATATGCCCGGCTCGAGAACCTGGTTGCTGAGCACGACGGCCCCTGCGGCTATGATAGTGTTGTCTGGAATGACGGCGTTGTCCATCAGGATGGCTCCCATACCCACCAGCACGTTGTTGCCGACCTTGGCGCCGTGGATGACAGCATTGTGGCCCACCGACACGTCATTGCCAATCTCCACTACCGACCTGTTGTAGAGGGTATGGAGCACGGCACCGTCCTGGATGTTGACCCTGTCCCCTATCTTTATCGTGTTGACGTCGCCGCGCAGCACCACTGAATACCAGATGCTGCAGTCGTCGCCCATCGTCACGTCACCTATGATCGATGCATTTTCTGCAATGAAGCAATTCTTGCCTATTTTGGGCGTAAAGCCTCTCAGTTCCCTTATGATAGCCATAGCAATATTTTCAAACTGCGCAAAGGTATTGAATAATTGCTAAATTTGTAGAATATGATAGGCATCTTCGATTCGGGCATCGGCGGACTTTCCGTCTTCAAGGAGCTCAGCAGGCTAATGCCTGCCGAAAGCTATGTCTATTTCAGCGACAGCCGCAACTGTCCCTACGGCCCCAAGGAGCCTGAGTTCATAAGGCAACGCTCGCGGCAGCTGACGGATTTTCTCATCGACAAGGGAGCAGACATCGTCGTGGTGGCCTGCAACACCGCCACCGCCGCCGCCATCAAAGACCTGCGGGAGCGCTACGACCTGCCCTTCGTCGGTATGGAGCCAGCCATCAAGCCGGCTATCCTCCATTCGCAGAGCGGAGTCGTCGGCGTGCTTGCCACCGCCGGCACTCTCAAAGGCCCGCTGTATCTCAAGACGCTGGCCACCTTCAAGGGTGACGTGAAGGTCATCGAGCGCATCGGCGAAGGCCTCGTCGAGGCCGTGGAGAGGGCTGATTTCGACTCGCCGGAGGTTGAAAGCCTGCTGAGAGGATACATCGAACCTATGCTCGCGGAAGGTGCCGACCACATCGTGCTTGGCTGCACCCACTACCCCTTCCTGCAGGATACCATCAAAAAGATCGTGGCAGACAGGGCCAGGATCGTCAACCCCGCCCCTGCCGTCGCCCTCCAGGCGAAGCGCCTGTATACAGTCAAGGCGCGCCACGACGGCACGCCTTGCTGCAAATTCTATTCGAGCACCGCTTTCACCGCCCCGGTCAAGGATATCGCCCGGAGCCTTGCGGCATCGTCCTGCGAATTCTTCGACGGGACGCTTTAGATTCCTTCTATCACCCTGGTCCAGCCGTGCTTGTCCTCAGCGCGTCCGTACTGGATGTCCTGGAGCGCGTGGTACATCATCGTGCTGTACTTGCCGGGAGCGTCGTACTCGTACCACTTGTCCTTGTTGGGGTCGTAAAGACGGCCTACAGGTGATATCACGGCTGCAGTACCGCAGGCACCGACCTCGTCGAAGGTTCCGATTTCCTTTTCGTACTCGATCGGACGGTCCTCAACCTTGAGCCCGAGGTCGTCGGCGATGACGCGCAGGCTCTTGTTGGTGATGGAACCGAGCACCGACCTTGACAGCGGAGTGATGTAGGTAGCGTCCTTGATAGCGAAGAAGTTGGCAGCGCCGAACTCGTCGATGTACTTCTGCTCCGCAGCATCGAGGTAGAGCTCATTGGAGAAGCCCCTCTCGTGGGCGAAGGCGCCGGCCTGGATGCTGGCGGCATAGTTGCCGCCGACCTTGGCCTGGCCAGTGCCGCGGGGAGCCGCACGGTCGTGCAGTTTCTCAAGCACCACGTCGATCGGAGCGAAACCGTTCTTGAAATACGGGCCTACCGGGGTCACGAAGATGAGGAACATATAGTCGAGGGCGGTCTTCACTCCCACCTCGGCAGTCATACCGATAAGCAGAGGACGCACATACAGAGAGGCGCCGGTGCCGTAGGGCGGCAAGTATTCAGCGTTGGCACGGATGACCTTCTCGCACATCTCGATGAAAAGGTCCTCCGGGGGAGCGGCCATCAGCAGATACTCTGCCGACGCCTTCATTCGCCTGGCATTCTCCTCGATCCTGAAAAGACGGGCCTTGCCGTCCACTCCGCGGAATACCTTGGCGCCTTCGAACACTTCCTGTCCGTAGTGCAGCGATGTAGCAGCAATGTGCATAGGGATGTACTCGTGAGCTGTGAGATACGGGTCTCCCCATTTGCCTTCGTGATATTCGCAACGAATGTTGTATTTCGTCTTGACGTATCCGAAGCCTATGTTTTTCCAGTCAAGATCTACCATAAGGCTGCAAGTTTAGTTGTTTTCGGGACGCAGTGTGCGGACAACCTTGCCGGCCTGCCACATTTCGCTTTCGCGCATTTCCTTGAGCTCTTTCTCAAGACCTTCGCGGTAGTCGGGCTTGCTGTTCGAATCGATTGAGATCTGAGCCTCGTTGCCTGTAGCTACACTCTCATAGAGAGCTTCGAATACGGGTTTGGTAGCGTCGCGGAAGCGCTTCCACCAGTCGAGGGCGCCGCGCTGGGCAGTAGTCGAGCAGTTGGCATACATCCAGTCCATACCGTTCTCAGCCACGAGCGGCAGCAGGCTCTGTGAGAGCTCCTCTACAGTCTCGTTGAAAGCCTCTGAAGGAGTGTGGCCGTGTGCGCGCAGAGTGTCGTACTGAGCTGCGAAGATACCCTGGATGGCACCCATCAATGTTCCACGCTCGCCGGTAAGGTCGCTGTATGTCTCTCTCTTGAAAGTGGTCTCGAAGAGGTAGCCGCTGCCGATACCTACGCCGAGGGCGATGGTGCGCTCATAAGCCTTTCCGGTAGCGTCCTGGAAGATGGCGTATGAAGAGTTGATGCCCCTGCCCTGCAGGAAGAGACGGCGCAGTGAGGTGCCTGAACCCTTGGGGGCGCACATAATGACGTCGACGTCCTTCGGAGGGATGATGCCGGTGCGGTCCTGATAGGTGATGGCGAAGCCGTGTGAGAAGTAGAGGGCCTTGCCTGCGGTCAGGTGCTTCTTGACTGTGGGCCAAGCGCTGATCTGACCTGCGTCTGAAAGCAGGAATTCTATGATAGTAGCCTTTTCGCAAGCTTCTTCAATTTCAAAAAGGGTCTCGCCCGGAACCCAGCCGTCAGAGACGGCTTTGTCCCAGCTCTTGCCGCCCTTGCGCTGTCCGACGATGACGTTGAAGCCGTTGTCGCGGAGGTTGAGGCTCTGGCCAGGGCCCTGGACGCCATATCCGAGGACTGCTATGGTCTCGTTCGCCAATACTTCTTTAGCTTTTTCAAGTGGAAATTCGGCACGTGTAACAACCTGCTCTACGATGCCGCCAAAATTCATTTCTGCCATTCTAGTATCTGTATTAAGTTTGTTATTTGTCCATTTTCGTATACTGCACCTGCGCGATGTCCACCATATTGTCGGCCTGGTTGATGATGCGGTCCATACGGATGTCGTCCGCATCGGAGCATATCAGTTCCACCTTGGCCATACGGTCGTCGATCACTTTGTAGTTCACGCTCTCCACCGGCAGTCCTTTCTGGATGAAAAGGGTCGTTATGCGGTTGAGGATGTCTACGCGCGCGCTTACAGTCGCTTCAAGTCTGTATTTCATACTCTATCTTATAATAAGGTCATTCAAAGTCTTGCCGCCCGGGATCATCGGGTATACGTTGGCGGTCGGGTCCACCACCGCCTCGAGGAAGAAGGCGCCCTTCGACGCTGCCATACGGTCGATGGCAGCCTCCAGCTGCGACGGTTCCGATATCCTCAGGTACTCGATTTCGTAGGCTTCGCATATCTTGCTGAAGTCGGGGTTCACGAGCATCGTGTGGGAGAAACGCTTGTCGAAGAACAGATCCTGCCACTGGCGCACCATTCCGAGGAATGAGTTGTTCAGCAGCACTATCTTCACGTCGATGTTGTTCTGCAGGATGGTTCCGAGCTCCTGGATGTTCATCTGCAAACCGCCGTCGCCCACGATTGCCACAACCTGGGCATCAGGACGGCCGCACTTGGCTCCGATTGCGGCGGGAAGTGCGAAGCCCATAGTGCCCAGGCCACCGGATGTAATCCAGCCGGTCTTCATCGTAAGCTTGAGGTAGCGGGCTGCGAACATCTGGTTCTGGCCAACGTCCGTGACGAGCACCACGTTGCTGCCGTAGCTCTTGGGACTTACCTTCTCGATATAATGGCTGTTGATGGCGTCGACCACCTGGGCCATATTGAGTTTCTTGCTGGCAAGCATAGGGCCGATGACGTTCTCTTTCTCCTTGTCGTACTGCTCGTATCCGAAGCGCCTCCAGTTCTCACGGTCCTTGAACACAAGTCCGTCGCAGATAGCTTCCAGCATCTGGCGGGCGTCTCCGTGGATCGTGAGGTCCACCTGGATATTCTTGTTGAATTCGGTCTTGTCTATGTCGATATGGATGATCTGGGCGTTCTGGGCATAGCCGCCGGGATTGCCGGTGACACGGTCGGAGAAGCGCATACCGACTGCGAGAATCACATCCGCCTGCTGGGTCATTGCGTTCGCCGAAATGTTGCCGTGCATACCCACCATACCGATGTAGTAATGGTCGTGGAAGTTCATTGCGCTGCGGCCGAGCAGTGTGCAGGCTACGGGGATGCAGCCTTTGTTGGCACATTCAGCAAGGATTGATTCCGCACCTGAGATGAGCACACCCTGTCCCGCGATGATCAGAGGCTTCTCGGCTTTGTTGAGCAGGTCGATAGCCTTCTGCACATTCATATCGCGCTTTTCGATATTGTCCCTGCGGGGCACCTGCACCATACGGTCGAGGGCAGCCTTAAGGTCGTAGCGGTAGCGGAACTTCTCGACCTGGGCGTTCTTGGTAATGCTGATGAGCACAGGCCCCGGACGGCCGCTGCGGGCGATGTGGAAAGCCTGCGGCACTACGATGGGAATGTCTTCCGCACGTGAAATCTGGTAGTTCCACTTGGTGATGGGGGTTGTGATGCCAACCATATCGGCCTCCTGGAAAAAGTTGGTTCCAAGCTGTGAGGCATCCACCTGGGCGGTGATGCAGACGATCGGAGTCGAGTCCATCATTGCATCGGCGATGCCGGTGACGAAGTTGGTTGCGCCGGGACCCGAGGTAGCCACGCAGACTCCTACCTGCCCTGTCGCCCTCGCATAGCCTTCTGCGGCGTGCACCGCACCCTGCTCGTGACGTACGAGCACGTGGCGGAGCTTGTCAGTATAGTCGTAAAGCTTGTCGTAGAACGGGATGATGCTGCCTCCGGGATAGCCGAAGATCGTGTCTACATTTTCTTCTATTATGGTGTTGATAAGCGCCTCGGCGCCGGTCATCATTTTCTCTTCCATATTCCTATATCATTCGTACTCCGCCTTTATCGGCTGAACCTGCAAGCATCGAATAAGCCTGGAGGGCCTTGCTGACCTTGCGGTCGCGGTGGGCGGGTTTGTATTCTTTGATTGCTGCGCGGCGGGCGGCGAGTTCCTCGTCGCTGACGCACACGTTGATGCTCCTGGCCGGGATGTCGATGGCAATCATATCACCGTCGCGGACGAGGGCTATCGCTCCTTCATTCGCCGCTTCGGGAGATACGTGGCCTATCGACAGGCCGCTGGTGCCGCCGGAGAATCGTCCGTCGGTGATCAGGGCGCACTCGGCGCCGAGGTGCATACTCTTCAGGAAAGATGTCGGATAGAGCATCTCCTGCATTCCGGGGCCGCCTTTAGGGCCTTCGTAGCGGATCACTACCACATCTCCCTTCTTCACCTTGCCGCCGAGGATGCCGTCTACTGCGTCTTCCTGGCTTTCGAAGACCACTGCAGGACCCGTGAACTTGAATATCTTCTCGTCGACGCCGGCAGTCTTGACGATGGAGCCGTCCTGAGCGATGTTGCCGTAGAGCACCGCCAGTCCGCCGTCCTTCATATATGCATTGTCGATGCTGCGGATGCAGCCGGCCTTGCGGTCGAGGTCGAATTCCTTATAGTAATTGTCGCAGCCTCCGAGGACTCCGGTACGCTGTCCGAGCGGTGCGGCCAGATACTTGGCGGTGTTGGGATGAGCTGTCACGAAAGCAGCGGTATTCATTCCAACTGCCGCATTGACGTCATTGTCGGCGATTGCTGCAGCCAGAGAGGGGTAATCCACCCTCTTCACGTCGGTGCGGAGCAGGCCACCCTTGGCCAGTTCGCCGAGGATCGCCATAATGCCTCCCGCACGGTTCACGTCCTGGACGTGGTAGTGGTAGCTCGGAGACACCTTGCAGAGCACCGGTACATTGCGTGACAGACGGTCAATGTCGGCCATCGTGAAGTCTACGCCGGCCTCGTGGGCTATCGCCAGCAGGTGGAGCACTGTGTTGGTGGAGCCGCCCATCGCTATGTCGAGCGACATCGCATTCTCAAACGCAGCCTTGTTGGCTATGGCGCGCGGAAGCACGCTCTCGTCATCCTTGAAATAGTAATCGTTTGCAAGCTTCACGATCAGCTCCGCTCCCTTCTCGAAGAGTTCGCGGCGGCACTTGTGGGTCGACAGGATGCTGCCGTTGCCGACAGGGGCCATTCCGAGAGCCTCGGTGAGGCTGTTCATCGAGTTTGCGGTGAACATTCCCGAGCAGCAGCCGCAGGTCGGGCAGGCTGTCTTTTCATAGCGCAGCAGCTGGTCAGCCGGCGTTGCAGGATCTCCGCCCTTCACCATCAGGTCTATCAGGTCGCAGTCCTTGCCGTCGACGTTACCGGCTTCCATAGGACCTCCGGATACAAAAACCGCCGGAATGTTCAGCCTCATAGCGGCCATCATCATACCCGGCGTTATCTTGTCGCAGTTGGAGATACATATCATCGCGTCAGCACAATGCGCGTTGCACATATACTCTACGCTGTCGGCTATTATCTCTCGTGACGGGAGGGAATAGAGCATTCCGCCGTGGCCCATCGCGATGCCGTCGTCTATGGCTATGGTGTTGAACTCAGCGGCGAAGCAGCCGAGAGATTCGATTTTCTTCTTTACAATCTGGCCGATCTCGTGGAGATGCATATGGCCCGGAACGAACTGGGTGAAGGAGTTGACTACCGCGATGATGGGCTTGCCGACGAAGCGGTCGTCCATTCCGTTGGCCCTCCAAAGGCCCCTGGCTCCAGCCATCTTTGCCCCCTCAAACGTTACACTGCTGCGAAGTTTCATAGTCTCTTAAAAAAAAATTCACTCATCGGAAAGAATCCAACAAGTGAAACTGCATATTATAATTCCGTTGTGGATTCTTGCTTACAAGGCGCTCACGACCAGCACCAGCAGGTCTAGGGTGAGGACGAGTCGGATGCTGTTAATGATGGCGGTCTGCATTGTGAATCCTTGCTTAACGGTTCTGGTCACAAAGGTAAAACTCTTTTTGCATATTTCACAAAAAATTATTAAATTATTGGCAATTATCCATACCTTTGCGGATATGAACGACAAATTATACATTTTCGACACTACTCTCCGTGACGGTGAGCAGGTCCCCGGCTGCCAGCTTAACACCATTGAAAAGATAGAGCTTGCAAAGTTGCTTGAATCCCTCGGAGTCGACATCATCGAGTGCGGCTTCCCCATTTCCAGCCCCGGCGACTTCAAGAGCGTTGTCGAAATCTCCAAGGTCGTCACTTCTTCCCGCATCTGCGCCCTGTCCAGGGCCGTCGAGAAGGACATCGACGCTGCCGCGCAGGCTCTGCACTTCGCCGAGCTCAAGCGCATCCACACCGGCATCGGAACTTCTGATTACCATATCAAGTATAAGTTCAACTCCACCCGCGAGGACATCCTCCAGCGGGCCATCGCCTGCGTCAAATATGCCCGCAGGTTCGTCGACGACGTAGAGTTCTACGCCGAGGATGCCGGCCGCACCGACAACGAGTTCCTCGCCCGCGTCGTCGAGGCAGTCATCGCCGCCGGCGCCACCGTAGTCAACATTCCCGACACCACAGGCTACTGCTTCCCCGCCGAATACGGCGCCAAGATCGCTTACCTGGTGAACAACGTGCCCAACATCGACAAGGCCATCATCTCGACCCACTGCCACAACGACCTCGGTATGGCTACGGCCAACACCCTGGCCGGAGTGATGAACGGAGCCCGGCAGGTTGAAGTCACCGTCAACGGCGTCGGCGAGCGTGCCGGCAACACCGCCCTCGAAGAGGTCGTTATGGCCATCCGCAGCCGCAAGGAGTTCCCTGTCTACACTGACATTCTCACAAAGAACATAACCAAGATTTCGCATCAGGTATCGTCGCTGATGCGTATGCCCGTGCAGCCTAACAAGGCCATCGTGGGCCGCAACGCCTTCGCCCACTCATCAGGCATCCATCAGGACGGCGTGCTGAAGAACCGCGAGAGCTACGAGATCATCGACCCGCAGGACATCGGCATCAACGATTCCACCATCACCCTGACAGCCCGCAGCGGCCGTGCGGCTCTTGACCACCACCTCCGCCGCCTGGGCATCGTGCTGGGCACCGAAGAGCTCGCCGAAGCCTACAAGAAGTTCCTCGACCTTGCCGACCGCAAGAAAGAGATCGAGGACGCAGACCTCTACACCATCTCCGGCATCAACCAGGAGGACATCGTCCAGAAGATCAAACTCGACTACCTGCAGGTTGTCTGCGGCAAGAACTCCATCCCGATGGCTACCGTAGGCCTCATCATCGACGGTGAGAAGTGCAGCGCCACAAGCAGCGGCAAAGGCCCTGTCGACGCCGCCTTCACTGCCATCCGCACGCTTGTGCACCGCCGCATCAACCTCGAGGAGATGCTGGTGCAGTCCATCACCCGCGGCACCGAAGACAACGGCATCGTCCACATCCAGGTGGAGAACAACGGCCAGTTCTATTACGGCTACGCCGCCGATCCGGACATCGTCACCGCAGCTGCCGGAGCGTACATCAACGCTATAGCAAAGATTATCTAGATTAGGTATCTTTGCATATATGTTCTACAATTCTATCCAAGGTATAAGGTTGTCCGCGCTCGGATTCGGAGCGATGAGGCTGCCTCTGCTTCCTGACGGAAGCATTGACCGCGACACAGTTTTCGCTATGGTCGACGAGGCCATAGCCCGCGGCGTCAATTATTTCGACACGGCATATCCCTACCACGACGGACATTCCGAGGAAGTGCTCGGAGCGGCCCTCGCCCGCCATCCAAGGGACAAGTGGCATCTGGCCGACAAGTACCCGGGACACCAGCATTTCGACGTGTTCGACCCTGCCGGAGTGTTCGAGCGCCAGCTTCGCAGATGCGGCGTCGACTATTTCGACTTCTATCTCTTCCACAATATCTGCGAGAACAGCATCGCCGACTATATGGACCCCCGCTGGGGCATCCTGGATTACTTTGTCGAGCAGCGTGAGAAAGGGCGCATCCGCCATCTGGGCTTCTCGTGCCACAGCACTCCCGAGCATCTGCAGTCCATCCTGGACGGGCCTTACGGCAAGGTCGTCGAATTCGTGCAGATCCAGCTCAATTACCTCGACTGGACCCTGCAGGACGCGCGCCGCAAATGCGAGATCATCCGTGAGCACGGGCTCCCGATAGTAGTGATGGAGCCGCTTCGCGGAGGCAAGCTGTCGCACCTCAGCCCCGAAGCCCACGCCCGCCTGCAGGAGGTCGACCCTTCCCGCAGCGACAGTTCCTGGGCCCTGAGATGGCTCCACGGCCTTCCCGGAGTGTCAGTAGTGCTGAGCGGTATGTCAGCCCTCGAACAGATGAAAGAGAATACCGCGACTTTCGATCGCCCCGACCCGCTGTCAGAGCAGGAACGAGCGCTCCTGGCCGAAATCGCCGAAGGAATGAAGGGCTCCGTCCCCTGCACCGGCTGCCGCTACTGCTGCGAAGGCTGTCCGGCCGGCCTCGACATCCCCGCCCTGCTGTCCGAATACAACGATATGAAAGTCCAGGTGTCTCTCACGCCGATGATGCGGCTCGAGAGCCTTCCCCAGGACAAGCTGCCGCACGCCTGCCTGCATTGCGGTGCCTGCGAGCAGATCTGCCCGCAGGGCATCCACATCCCCGACATCCTCGCAGAGCTGGCAGACTTGTTCGACCGCTCCCCGAAGTGGGCCGACATCTGCGTGAAACGCAACGCCATCAACAAATAATCACCTTACCATAATGAAAAAGTTTTTCCTGCCCCTTCTGCTGATGCTGTCGCTGACTGTCACAGCCACAGCTCAGGACAAAGTTGTCAAAGCCGTCCTTGAGGCCGGCCGCAGCGACAACCGTACAATGGAACACGCCGACTACATCGCCCGCAACATCGGCGGCCGCATCGTCGGCTCCCATATGCTCAACCACGCCGAAGACTGGGTTGCGCAGCAGTTCCGCTCCTGGGGGCTGGAAGTCATCATCCAGGAAGCCGTCACCATCAATGTGGGCTTCGACCGCGGCCCCTGGTTCGGCCGGATGCTTTCTGAAGACGGTATGACGCTGCACTTCGGAACTCCCGCCTATACTGCCGGCACCCGCGGCCCTCAGAAAGGCCGTGTGATCCTCGAGCCGAAGAACCAGCGTGAGTTCGACCGCGTCAAGGGCGCTCTGAAGGGCGCCTGGGTGCTGCTTGAGACCGGGGCGACCAGCGGGCTTGCCATCGACGCCAGCGCCAAGGCCGATTCCACCCGCGCCGCCAAGCTGGCTGCCGGCGAGGAGGGCTCAGTGCTGATGTACCGCCAGATGGTGGAAGCCGGAGTGCTGGGCTTCATCCGCCCGTCCAAGCTTCCGATGCAGGTGCTCTACAACCGCGCCACCTGCTTCGACCTCACGATGGACAATCTGCCCAAGGCCTGCGACATCCTGCTGGACGAGCATCAGTTCGAGATTATTAAGCAGAAGGTGGTGGACCGTCAGGATTTCCAGCTGGAGTTCGACATCCGCAACCACTTCTTCCCCGGCCCGATGAAATATCACAACATCCTCGGCATCATCCGTGGCAGCAAGTATCCCGACGAATATGTGATGATGGGCAGCCATCTGGACGCATATGACATCGCCACCGGCTCTACCGACGACGGACAGGGCGTCTGCGTGACTATGGAAGCCGCACGCCTGCTCGCCACTGCCGGCGCCAAGCCGCAGCGTTCTATAATGTTCTGCATCTGGACCGGCGAAGAGTACGGCCTGCTTGGCTCCAAGTTCTTCGTAGAGAGCAAGCTCGTGCCCTGGAACAAGATATCCAACTACTTCAACCGCGACGGCGGCCCGCTCGCCGCAACGTCCATCACAGTGCCGCCGGCAATGTACGACGATTTCGTGGCAGTCTGCAAGCCTCTCTTCAACTATAATCCCGACATCCCCTTCTCTGTAGTCAAGCGTGAAGGCGATCCTCAGCCGCGTCCCACCCAGGCGGGCGGCTCCGACCACGCCTACTTCGCGATGAACGGCATCCCTGCCATATCATTCCGCGAGAGCGACGTCTTCGGGATGGACTTCATCTACCGCGATATCTGGCATACCGAGGACGACCTCTATGACAAGCTCATCCCGGCCTATATGGAGCACTCGGCAGTGATCCAGGCTGTCACGGCCTACGGCCTTGCCAACCTGAACCACCTCCTCTCCCGCGAAGGACTCTACAAAGACTAGAAAGTCAGGCCGGCCGACAAACCGTAGCCCATATAGCTGATTATTATTCCCGCCTGAAGGTGGGTTATGTCTGCTATGTTGAAATCCAGACCCGCCTTGATGCCGGCGTAGGGAATGACTTTGCTGACAGCAAGGGATGCCGGTATCTGGGCATCGCCATCCCATATCATTCCGAAACCTTTATAATAGTTGGCGAATATGCCTCCGGCCTCGGCTCCTGCATAGATTGAATGCCTGCGGGCCTTGCCCAGGAAGAAGTAATGTGTGTATTCGGCGCGAAGAGGGATGCCGCGGTAAGCATATTCACCGGGATCGGCATCGACATAAGTGCTGCCCTTGAAGGCATAGCCGCTCTGCAGCCCGACATAGTTTCCCTTGTTTATACGGTAGCCCAGCGACAGGTTTGCTGATTGCTGGGAGTGAACGAGATTCACGAATTCCGCCCTGTAGTTTACTCCGAACTGGAGGCCTCTTTCATCTTTCGTCTGCGCCTGTGCGCTGCACGCCAGAATCAGCGCAGCAAAAACCAATAATATCCTTTTCATAGTTCTTGTTTTTTCACAAAGGTATTTCACAAAAGTTTAATGCGCTGCGTTTTTTCGTCACTTTTTCGTTTTTGAAACCTCTGGCTTGCAGCGCATTGCTTCCGCCCCTGCTTGGGACGAAAAGCAAAGTTTAATTTCCGCCAAAGCGTGACACGGCAGGATGCCTCTGGCGACGTGTGGAAGCCTTTTGCGTGTCACGCCCGCCTTGGCAAGGCCACCGTGACACAAACGCCCGCTCTGCAGAGCGCGCAGCAGCGATCGACGTGTCACGCTTTGGCGGAAAAGTGACGGGCTTAACTATTCTGACTGTTTCAGAACAAGACCTACTGATTCTTTGTATTTTCGGGATACCAGAAGATTCGTGTTTCCGATGAAAACCGCATCCGAATCGGCTGCCGTTATGTGCTTGATGTTGACCAGATAGGATCGGTGAATCCGGAGAAAGTCATCACCCAACAGGTTCTCCCACTGGCTTATGCCAGTCTTGTTGCGATATGAACCTCCCGAGATAGTAACGATGCGCACTTCCGTGTCGTTGGATTCGATATAGGCGATATCGGCCAGATTAAGGGTGACACTTTTGGTGGGCATTTATAAAAGCAGTGCAGGGCCTTGAACGCGCCCGCACTGCTTTTGTGCTAAATATACTTGCAGACCTCAGCGTAAGGCAACCTGACGAGTGATGCGACTTGTCGCGTCGAAATGCGAAGCTGTTTGCGCAACTGCCGGGCTAGCATAATGCGTCCCTGTGCGTTCAGCCTGCGCACATCCGTAAAACCGAACATTCCTTTCATCAACTCCTTGCAATGCAGCCTTGCTTCTGCATCTTCAAGTGCGACGCCGCGGTATGATGCAATTCTCTCCTGCACCGCCTGGTCACGGTTTCGGCCGCTGGCGAGAAAGACACGAAAGCAATTGGCAGTTCTGTAAATACGCTCGAAATGTGCAACGTCAACATAATTGTCAGGCAACAGCACACCTCCGCACAGCAGCCATTCGTCAGGAATCGAACGACGCGAGCCAAGTGCCGCCCTCAATTCGCGGATACGCAGGTCGCCAGCCCTGACAGGAACAACTGGGTTGCCAACTGTGTCTGTTCTCCATATTGACTGATACCCTGGTGCGCGGAAGTACATAGAACCCGTCCCCCAACGGTAGTCATAAGGCATTATCTGCTTCCCATCCTTCGTCGGTTGCACTATCGTGTAAGTGCCGACACTCATCAGATAATCTTCAGAATCTATTGCTATGACATCCAATTCAACATCCGCCCCCTGTTTGCTGCCTCTCACACGGCACAAATGATTGGCCCAGCTTTCCTCATACATCGTCTTGAACCTTATGCAGGACTCCCTGGTCCCATACATAAGAATATGCAAATGAGTATCTTCCAGCGAAAAGGAGAGTATACTTACTTCGCAGTCCGCTACGCACACGCCTATCAGGTTAAAGGCCACGCGGAAATCATTTTCGCAAGTCAGGAAATGGGGCGTCAAATCGCCGTCAGAGCACAAGTGGAAATAGCCGGAGCGGTCGGTGCCGTAAGAATCGATTGTCATCATAGTCGTAGTGTCTTCCCCTCGATCGTTCGCCACCGACGTGATGACGCGACGGGTAGTCGTATATCCCAAAGTTGCTAAGAATTTTTTTATCCTGCAATAGGTTTTTCCGCCAAAGCGTGACACGGCAGGATGCCTCTGGCGACGTGTGGAAGCCTTTTGCGTGTCACGCCCGCCTTGGCAAGGCCACCGTGACACAAACGCCCGCTCTGCAGAGCGCGCAGAAGCGATCGACGTGTCACGCTTTGGCGGAAAAGATGTCCGCGCATCCGGCGGAACGATTTCTGGGCGGGGCTAGAGTCTCGGCGTCTGGATTATCGAGATGAACAGCGCGACCAGATAGATAATCATACCGTACATTACGGGCACCAGGCTGACTTTCAATCCGCCTAACAAGACCATAGGAGAAACCAGATCGAAAATTCCGGTGACTGTGTCTCCCAAGGGAACTGCAACTTCCTGCAAAGCGGAATACATTTGAGTAATTCCCAGCACGAACGACAGAAAGCCAAACGTCAATGCAAAAGTTCCGATCTTCAGGACCCATCTGGGGGCCTTCCACGCAGCGAAAAAGATTGCGACCAGGAGTACCGTGAGCACGGACATCCACACAGGGCCGCCGGCAACAAACAATTTGAACATAGCAGTAAGAATTAATTGGTTAGAGATTCTGTTGCAAAGATACACCTCACCCCGGCGGGATGCTAAGTCAAATCCCCACAGACGATTGTCAAAACCCCATCTTCTCCGGCAGGTGGTGCCTTTCATTGAAAAACTAATGATATATTTGTCTGCGAATGAAGCGGACAATCATCATACTCTACTGGATTCTTGCAATTGTAATGATTGCATCTGTCCTTGTCAGTATCGGATACAGACTCTCTGAATCCGTCTTCATCGGTGCGCTGTTCCTTCCTGGAGCCCTTGCAGTCAAATACTTTTTCAGCAAAGTGTCTTTCAGCAACAGGGCAGAAGGAATCAAGAACAGCATTTTCATCACTTTGGGCGTGATAGCGGGTGAAATATTGCTGTTCATCCTGGCTCATTGCACGATATGCAAGATGCGGGCTGACATAACTGCCATCTACGAGTGGCCGCAGGTGCCGGACCTTCTTGTCAATCCTGTTTTCATTGCAATTATGATCGGCGCTTTTTCAGTCCTGAATGTCCTTCTCGAGAAATGGCTTGACAAGAAATATCCTTCAGGCCCCAGGACTGTCACATTTCTGTCGGACAGGAAACAAGTATCCCTGGCGGAATCTGAAATCCTGTATGTCGAATCGAATGATTCCGTCACTACAGTCTTTGCGACCGACGGGCGGCAATACCGTAACAAGACCCCGATTTCGCAGTGGGAAGCCTCGCTCGGCGACAATTTCGTCCGTATCCACAGGTCCTATCTGGTCAACCGTTCGGCCATATCTTCTGTCGAATCCGGCGCAGTCAATATCGCAGACAAGCAGCTGCCGGTTTCCCGCAAGTACAAGGACCGCATCAATTGATTATCCGGGAGCCGTGGAATTCGGTGGCGGCGGTGATGGCGGCGATTTCATCGAGATTGGCGGGGGTGATGCCGCAGCCGGGCATTATCACGATGCGGCCGGCAGCGCGCTCCACCAGTTCTTTCAGAATGAAGCGGCCTTCCCAGGCATTGGCGCAGTGGCCCGAGGTCAGCAGCCGGTCGATGCCGAGGATGATGATGTCTTCCAGCGCAGCGAAGGGGTCACTGCACTCGTCGAAGGCGCGGTGGAAGGTGACGCTCAAGGGGCGCAGGTCACCGGGGCCGGCCGGGTCGACGGCAGCTGTGGCAGAAGCAGCAGCGACAGCAAGACGGGCGGCAACAGGCCTGGCGGCAGCCACCAGCCGGCGCATCAGTGACATATCCACAGAGCCGTCGCTCCGCAGGGCGCCGATTACCACGCCGCTGGCTCCAAGAGCCCTGCAAAGCGCGATGGACTCCAGCATCTGCGCAGCCTCTTCCTCGGAATATACGAAATCCCCTTCGCGCGGACGGACAAGCACATTCACCGGAACCGCACCTGCGATGGCAAGAGCATCTTTGATGAGACTTTCCGACGGAGTCACTCCGCCTACCTCCAGCCGCTCGCAGAGCTCAATGCGGCCAGCGCCGGCAGCGACAGCTCTGGCGACGGCTTCCAGACTCGGGCAGCATACTTCGCAGAAGGGTTTCATAGAATAAGATGTCAAAGCAGCGGCACAATCCTCTCCAGGTCGGCGGCGAGTGAGGTGTTGTAGCCTTCCGACAGATATACTATGCGGCCGAAGCTGTCGCAGAGAGCGACGACCGGCAGCTTATGTTCGCCAGGCAGGGTCTCGAGTATGGACAGGTCCTTTCCGAAGACGGCATTCTGCAAGCCGGAGGGACGGGCCTCGCCCAGCACCACTACCGGCCTTCCCCAGCCGTTCAGCGTCGCAGCGGCGGCTTCCAGCTCGGTGCGGGCGTGACTGGTCGGCTCGTCGCGATGGCCCATAAACGCCAGCAGGAACCACCCGCGGCCCGTGGCGGAAATCAGCGACTGCGGCTCGGGCTGCCCCTGACCCCCGACGACAGATCTTTCCTCAGCCACGGCATCTCCCCGATCCGGCACGAACAGCGCTTCAGGGTCCATACTTCCAAGCACCGCCGGCCGCAGGGCCGACTTGCGGACCACCGGCACAAGATCGCGCTCCTCCCCTCCCGCTACATTGAAGAACTCAAGGCGCGCCAGCACACTGCCGTCCGACAGCCTCAGGCCGGTCGTCAGCAGATAATAACCTTCATCCACGCTCAGCACCTCAGGCAGGCCGCTCTCATAGTCCAGCAGCTTGGTCTCACCGCCGGAAGATATCTGAGTCAGCGTGTAATCCCTGAAATACTTGTCGGAGGCCGGATGCAGCAGAGCCTGAGGGGCCGTACTGGCCACCTCCCCCGTCACGAGGTCATAATTGGCTTCGATGCCCAGTGTACGGCAGAGCGCCACATAGAATATCTTCAGCCCCAGGCCGTCGGTCTTGCGCGAACGCCATACCGCAATCGGCGAAGTGCGCAGGCTCTGCGGATTGCGGCCCTCCACCACGGCGATATTAGCGTCGCACCAGCTGCGGACAGCCTCGGCATCGCGCAGCCCGTCCAGCCCGCCGCCGGCCAGAATCTCGGCGCGATACGGCCGCAGATGCTCCAACTCCACCCGCTGCGAACCAACGCCGAGCAGAGCATCCTCCAGCACGTCATAGCTCACGTCAGCAAGGTCCTTCTCGGAAAGAAGCCGCAGTACAGCCTCAGCCTTGTCGGGGTAAGTAGCCCGGAAGCGCTCCACAGCGTGATTCACGTGGTCGTGAGACAGACGGATGCTGTCCTCGGCGGCCAGACGCAGCGCATTGGCGGCGGCCAGAGCGGGATCGATGTCGCCGGCCAGAGGATCCTCCACCGGCGGAACGATGTCCAGCTCGTCGCTGAACTCCTCTCCGAAGCTGTGGCTCAGTTCCACCACAGTCTCTTCGGACGATGCCACTGAATAGCCGAAGCGGCCGTCCTTCCACGCAAGCACGAACATATCGCCGAGCCCGGTATCCAGCGCGGCACGGCCGTCAGAGCCGGTCCTGTATGTCACGACATTATAAAACTCAGCATAGTTGTAGATGCGGAAGCTCACGTCAGCCCCTTCCACAGGAACGCCGTCGCGCAGCACCGTGACGGCAGTGCGCCGCACCGGCACATAGTTCCGCACCACATTGATCTCAGTATAGCAGGGCGTCCGCTGGATTACATCCTCCGGACCGTCGTAGTCCCCGTAGACCTTGGTATGGAGTATCATAGCCCTGGACACGGCGCCGTTGAACCAGGCGCGGTCCAGCACGGCCTCAGGCTCGCAGGCCCCCATAAAGTGCCAGTCGCCGTCCACCAAGACCTCAACCCAGGCGTGGTTGTCGTCGGTATGCGCCCAGCGCGGCGTGTAGACCTGACGGGCAGGGATGCCCGCAGCGCGCAGGGCCGCCACAGCCAGCACGGATTCCTCGCCGCAGCGTCCCAGGCCCCGGAGCATTATGGACTCCGGCCCGCCGGTGCGTCCGTCGGAAGGCTGGTAAGTCGCCTGCTCGTGGCACCAATGGTTGATCTCAAGGGCCGCCTCGGCCAGCGACAGGCCATCCACCCTCCTGCAAAGCTCATCTGCATACTTGGTGCGGAAATCGTCCAGCGTCTCGTTGTTGACCCTCAGCGGCAGCACGAAGTGGCGGAACTCCCGCTCCGGGACGCCCCAGTCCATACGCCGGCGCACTTCCAGCGTCTTGGCGACATTCTCCTCCCAGTACGGCCTGTCGTAATGCAGGCTGTCCGGCAGCGGCATATATCTGTACAGCCAGTCGGTATATTTCGCGACCGGCCCTTTGCAGGAAGCAGTCAGCAGGATGGCCGCCGCAGCGACGGCGGTTGCAAAAAAGCGAAATCTCATATAATGCAGCCCCTGCCTGGCTATGGTTTGCTACAGGGAGGCTATGTTTTTCTCGTTCAGAAGGTTCTTGCCCTCGGGAGTATAGGCGTACTCGATGCGGTCGGCGTAATGCTCCTCCACTTTGCCGCGGACAATCTTCATCGTGGAGTTCATCATCTTGTTGGCGATGGTGAACGGCTCGTCGCATATCACGACGGCATTGGGCAGCCAGCGCTCGGGGAACAGACCTTCGTGGGCCTTGCCCTTGCGGTAGCTGTCAATCTCTTCCTGAATCTTCTGCAGCATTGCCACCTTGCCGTCGCGGGAAGCCGGATCGAGCCCCCTGCCCTTAACAAACTCAGCGAGATTGTCTTTCTCAGGCACGATGAGCACAATGGTGTAGGGCGACTGGTTGTTGTGGAGCACGACCTGCGACACGAACTTCGACACTTCGGGCAGGCTGTCTTCGAATCCTTCGGGAGAGTACTTCTCGCCGTCGGCAGATATCAGCAGCGACTTGAAACGGCCCACCACATAGAGGTAGTCGGTGTCCCAGGGGCAGATGTAGCCCATATCGCCGGTGTAGAGCCAGCCGTCGATCACCGTCTTGGCGGTGGCCTCCGGATTCTTCCAGTAGCCGGCCATCACATTCTCGCCGCGGATCACAATCTCGCCCTTTGTGCCTATGGGAACCTCATTGCCCTGCTCGTCGCAGATCTTGCAGTCCATCGGCTTCACTATGCGGCCCGATGAGCCGAAGATGGCGTGCCCCTCGGAGTTGGCGCAGATGATGGGCGTGGCCTCTGTCAGGCCGTAGCCCTGGAACATCGGCATACCCACGGCGCAGAAGAACCTCTGCAGCTCGATGTCGAGCAACGCGCCGCCTCCCACGAAGAAGCGCATACGTCCGCCGAAGCTCTCCCTCACCTGCTTGAAGATGAGCTTGTCGAAGAGAGCCATCAGCGGCTTCCTCCACCAGTTGAGGATTCCGCCGCGGTTGTAATACTCCTTATTATATGCTATGGCGTTCCTGACTGCGAAGTTGAAGAGCTTCTCGACCTTCGGGCCCTTGGCCTTGATGCCGCTCTCGATGTTCTTCTTGAAATTGCGGGCCAGGGCCGGCACCGACAGCATAGCGTGGGGACGGGTCTCCCTGATGGCCGTCGGCACGTTCTTGAGTGTGGCCAGGGCATTCTTGCCGATGGGCACGAAGGCGATGCTGCCGCCGTAGTACATCATAGTGTACATACCTGCCACGTGGGCGAAGCAGTGATCGAGGGGCAGGATGATGAGCAGCACCTCGTTCTCATTGAGGGAGATGACCGAACTGCCCTGCGCCACGTTCGCAGTGTAATTGCGGTGGGTCAGCAGGATGCCCTTCGGGTCGGCTGTCGTGCCGGAGGTGTAGCTTATGTTGGCATAGTCGTCGGGACCCACCGAGCTGTAGCGCTCTACGAAGGCCTGGCGGTTTGAAGCCAGGAAAGCGTCGCCCATCTTCTGGACTTCCGACATCCTTATCTCACCGTCCTGCAGGCCGTCGATGAAAAAGGCGGTGTCGTCGAAGACTATTACCTTCTTGACGTCGGGGCACTGGCCGATGATGGCCCGTATCTTGGGCAGGTGGTTGGCCGACACCATTATCCACTTGGATTCGGAGTGATGGATCCTGAAGAGGAGGTCGCTGCCGTCGCCGAGGTTGACGGACAGCGGGACGTCGGTGGCTCCGGCATACATTGCGCCGAGCTCGGCCATAATCCACATCGCGCGGCTTTCAGACAGCAGCGCAACCTTGTCGCCCTTCTCGAGTCCGAGGGCCATAAGGCCGGCTCCGATCCTGTAAGCTTCCTCACGGGTCTGTTTCTGGGTTATTTCATTCCAATGGTCGCCGACCTTCTCCCTCAGGTAGACATTGTCGGCGAACTGACGACTGTACTTCTCGACGAAATCGATGATCGTCGGTCTTTCCGGATAGTTGTTCATAGCAAGTGTTCAGATTTTCGGGGGCGAAGTTACTCACACTCATTCTAATTGCCAAATGCTTGATGTTTTGCACCAAAAGTATATCTTTGCGGCCGTTTTAAAAACAAACGCAATGTTAAGAGGATTATTGACGGTACTGCTGCTTGTCGTGTCGAACTGCTTTATGACACTGGCCTGGTATGGCAACCTGAAATTCGACTTCGGCAAGGTATTCCCCAAGTGGGGGCTTTTCGGCATCATACTGGTGAGCTGGGGCCTTGCCCTGTTGGAGTACTGCTTTATGATTCCGGCCAACCGGACCGGCTTCCAGGGCAACGGCGGTCCGTTCTCAATGATGCAGCTCAAGGTCATCCAGGAGACTATAACACTCATAGTCTTTACGGCTATGTCAATCTTCGTTTTCAAGGGTGACCCGCTCAAGTGGAATCACCTGGCGGCATTCTTCTGCCTGATTATGGCGGTTTACTTTGTTTTTAAAGGCTGATTATAAAATTATTTGCATTAATAAAAATTATTTCACACTTTTGCAGTCCCAAAAATCAAAGCAACCTCTCGTGTGAAGGCTTTTAAGTCGCGATGTTGCGCTAAATAATTGAAAGATATGGATTTAATGAAAGTTGCCGAGCAGGCGATGGCACCGGACCAGAAAAGCTTCCCGAACTTCAAGGCAGGCGATACTATCACGGTCACTTATAAGATTAAAGAGGAAAACAAGGAGCGTCTCCAGAAATTCCGTGGCGTTGTAATCCAGAGGCGTGGAGCTGGCAGAACCCAGACATTCACTATCCGCAAGATTTCCAACGGCGTTGGCGTTGAGCGTATTTTCCCCATCAGCTCCCCGTTCATCGAGAGCATCGAGGTTAACAAGTACGGTAAAGTACGCAGGGCACGCATCTTCTACCTCCGCAACCTGACTGGTAAGAAGGCCCGCATCAAAGAGAAGAAATACGTAGCGAAACCCGCTGAGTAATATTCCACCGGCCCCTTAGCTCAACTGAATAGAGCATCTGACTACGGATCAGAAGGTTACAGGTTTGAATCCTGTAGGGGTCACTAGAGCAAAGCCCTCAAAGGAACGCCCCGCACAGAATGTGCGGGGTTTTTTGTGTGACAGGCCCTGAGCGAAAGCTAGCTTTCTCTCAGGGCCTGTCGCACAAAAAGCACTCCGGCAGCCTTTGGGCTGCCGGAGCGTTCCTTCCCCCCCGCTTTGCCGTGACCCCGTTTCAGGATGTGGAGGCCCTTCAGGGCCGACAAATCCTGCCCTTCGAAGAAGGGTGTCCGTTATAAGTGTCCGTTATAAGTCCCCGTGATACGCCTCTCAATCCCTAATCTTAGAGTCCTATTCGTCGCTGCCGCCCTCTTTCTTCAGCCACTCCATCGGAGCCATTCCCGTCTGTGCCTTGAAATTGCGGAAGAACGCAGTGCGGGATGAAAATCCGGAAGCGTCGGCAATATCGTCCAGATGCATACCGGGATTCTCGCGCAGGAGTTTCTGCGCATAGCGGATGCGGTAGCCGTTCACGAGATCTGTGAACTTGGTGCCCGACATATTGTTGAGGAGCATACTGATGTAGGTCCTGTTGGTGGCCAGCTCGCGGGCGATATCCTCCATATGCAGATCTTTGCGCTTGAACAGTTCTTCCTCTTCTATGAGCTTGAGCATCTGTTCCATCAGGTCGGCCCGGAGCTTAGTCTCATCTACCGCAGGGGAAACCGCCTCCTGCTCCTTGCGGCCCCTGCCTCTCAGAAGGACGGCCGCGCATATCACCGCGCCTGCAATCAGGCCGCAGCCGAGCAGCCAGCCCCACCAGGGCATCGCCGCTTCTTCGGCAGGCTCGGTATGGAACAGCCACACTGCAGCGCCGCTTTCGAAATTATTGGATCTCGGCGGATCGGTCAGCATTTCCACCCCTCCGGTAAAGGCCAGCCGGCCGCCGGGGAGCAGACAGGCTGTGCTTCCCAGCTTTTCCGAGCCGTGATCTTCTGCCCTGTACACGCGGATGGAAGCCTTGCCGCCGTCGAGAGTAGCGTCGTAGTCTATGCAGGCCGTATAGTAGCGGCACCTGTCGTCATAACCCTGGACCCAGGCCTTCCTTCCCGAATGATCGACAATCAGGTGATTCTCCCACTGAATAGACGCTCCGTCAGGAGTAGCCATCGGAATGGGATGGTCGGTGTCCAGCAGCGAGAATTGCTCCCCTGCAACCTTCAGGATTGCGAATGAGCCGTCGCTGAAGCTGGTGACAGGCACGAGGTATGTGTAATCGCCGATGCGAAGTTCGTCGCCGGAGCAGGGGCTCAGGCTGCCGGGAAGGGCTTCCCACTGTTCCAGCAACGGCACATAGAAGGCCTCGCCATACACACGGTCAACCATTGCCGCAGCTTGAGCGCCGCTGGTGTCCCGTCCGCTGAAAATGATGGCATTGTCGGCAGATGACTGCAGGATGAACGGATATGAACGCTGGGTGGCAGATTCTTTAAGATGCGAGAAGCCGGCGCCGGGCTCGTAGATTTCGATGTCGTCGTGGGCATACCAGTTGCCGGAGATGACCACCCGTCCGTCAGGAAATGCCATAGCGGACAGCCCTGCACGCTTGCGGCTCATTATGCCTGCCGCCTTGCAACTGTGGGTAGCGGGGTCGTACACCTCGACGCCCCAGCTCTGCCCTATGCCGAAGTTATCTTCGCATCCGCCGCCCAGCATCACCTTGCCGTCCGGCAGGAGAGTCGTGAAGCCGTAGTAGTGCGGATAGTTCATCGGCACTTCGTGCCAAACGCCGTTCTTGAGATATGCGATCGTCGGCTCCAGCACATAGCCGTCGGTGATGCCGCCGAAAACCGTCAGCTCATCGCCCAGCAGCATAGTGTGGTGCCCGCCCCTGGGTTCAGGCAGGTCCGGAAGCCTCTCCGCCCGCATCTCCACGAACGGCACGCCGTCCACCTCTCCCAGCGGACGCAGCCCCGCCTCCTGCTTCCTGCAGGACGCAAGCAGCAGCACCGCCAGCGCCAACGCCGCAACCGAGAAAACTATTTCCGACCGCCTTGACATCCTGTCTCAAATCATTATTGACATAAAGATACGCAATCTGTCCGTTCAAATCCACATTTTAGGGGCCGCAAACCTCCACTCCACTGCTCCCGCCGTCCCAAAAAAAGGGACGGCGGGCGCACCGAGTATCAAGCAATTATTCTTTCACACAACGGACACTGGCAACTCGAGTCTTATGCGCTTTATAAAGCCGGAACAAGTTGAGGTCTCTATTATCATCGCCAAACTGATCGAACCTGTATGCTCCCGGGGTATTCTCTTCATATCCCATATTTTCCTCACCTTTAAAATATTCCTTAACAAAGAATCCGTCATATGCCCACACAAATACGTGGTAATAACTGTTTCTTTCCAAGGAACAATAACCGTTCGCAGCTTTGATCTCAGCATAAGTTGGTGTACTCCTGGTAATTTTATATTCCTTGGGAATGCGGACTCCCGTACTTGGATATCTGATATCTCCGACAGAAAACCCATTGTTTTGTAAACCCGCTGCCGCTACTGTCCTGAACGATTCAACAAAGGCATCATTCCATACAGCTTTGCCGGGAACCTTCCATCCAGGAGGACAGGGGTCAAAAATAGTTTTCTGCTCATCCCACAGATCATCAGTCATATTATTTGCCCAACCATTAAATCCATAATCATCAAGACTAGCATTGCTATTCCCACGAAAGATTAGGTTAGTCGGATTATTAATTAAATATGAAACCGGGACATTATAAGCATTGGATTGGGTTTGCCCCATTATATTTTCAGGTGTACCTAAAATAGCGGGCAAATTTGCTGTTTTCCAATTGGCACCACTGATATAGCCATCATAATACCCTGTAAAGCAGGTATTAAGGAAAGGATCTTTGCGTCCCCATTGATACATCAAACCGTAGTCTTCAGTGTTCTCGGCATTGTAAACTGCAGCCAATGCGCCAAGATTACGGTCCATCATTTGGGCACCCCCAGGATATGTTTGGGTCTGAATCGCATCATCAGTAAACCACAGATGCCAACTCCAGATAATCTCATTGCTTGAATTGTATATAGCAACCACAGCATTGCCTTCCCTATATGGATTACCGGATGAGAAGAGTACATAGCCATCTTGATAGCGGATATCATTGATCAATTCTCCTTCCAAAGGTGCTACATTGGTACCGAATGTAGCCCATAACAACTTTGCTGAGACGATATTGGCAGCATCTGTCAGAGGGTCGATACTTGCCTTTGCAGCACTACCGTTTCCTTTTTTAGTAGCCAGAAACTTGTAATGACCTTTCGCTGGAACAATGTAGCTATTGGCCGTTCCACCGGCACTCAGGTCCGTGCGGGGATAGTCGTTTGACACGTTGGCACCATCCTCAATGGTTATAGTCCCAACCGTGGATTCGGCGTGACCGTGACCTATGGCTTCAGTAGCACCGTCGCCCTTAAATGAGGCAACCCATTCAACTGTATTGCGAATAGTAATATTCCCGCATACAGATGTTGAAGCACTTCCTGTTCCTATGGCCGCAGCACCAGTACCGCCGTAAGCAGAAACGGTTCCACCGGATATAAGTATATCACCGCAAGTGCCCTTGTCACCGATACCCGGACTGCCCGCAGCCCCTTGGGCAGTCACCTCACCACCACTTATAGTGAGCAGACCGCCGGCACTGATGCCAGAGTTGAACGTGGAGTTGGCACCCGCTCCCGTCGCTGTCACATAACCACCGCTGATAGTAATATTGCCGGTTGCCTGCAAGCCGTGAGAGCCATTGGCATTAACGGCACCTCCTGTTATCACGATATTCTGGCTTGCTTCGACAGCATTATTCCTGGTATCACCATAATAGTAATTGTTTCCACCCCAAGCCGTAAGCGATCCACCTTCAACGGTTAGATTCCGAACGCTTATTGAAGGTTTTGATGAACCTGCCTGGACATCGTTTGCACTCAAATTCAAGGTGCCCCCTTCTATCGTCACATCTGAATCGCCAATGATACATCCTATACCAGGCCAACCACCACCGCTGCCGGTCAAACTTCCAGTGCCCTGGATAGAAAGATGTCCGCCAGAGCCAAGTTGGATGAAATTGTAACTGTCCCTGCTGTCAATCAGTTGAAAGCGGTTCACACCTTCCAGAATTACAGTTGCATCCTCCTGCACTACAATCTGGTTCAAGGTAGCATCTCTCAGAGTTATAGTCGCTCCGTCTTCCAACGTCACAATACAGTCATTACGTACACCTGTAAGGATAGCTGAAGTTCCTGCGGGCACAGTCAGATTCTTGTCTTCTAATGAAGACAAATCGATAACCTGTATTTGGAAGTCATTGAACGATATGGCAATCTGTGTAATGCCACTCCTTGCGACCAGAATGCTTCTGTCTGCCTTAAGAGAACGGGTTTGTGCTTTTCCATCAGTTGTCCTTACTGTTATATTCAAACCAGTGTACTCCTTAGCCGGGACAGCGATGTAGAACGGCTTTGCAGTGCCGTTAATTGCGACGCCGGCACCGCAGTTGAGGGTTACGCCTGCTGTGCCTGAGACTGTCGCAGCCACAGGGGTCTCGGAACTCAGAGCCTCAACATTGGTGATGGGGCCGCTCATTGGCTGCTCTGCGCTCAGTGAGATGCTGGCCACAGAGATATCAGGCAGGCTTGTCGACAGATTCAGGCAGATGATACCGCCTAGGTTCTTAAAATTCAGGCTGGTGGTGCTGCTGCCCGCAAACATCGGCGCGCCGCTGATGTTGCCTTCGGCATAGTCCTGGGTGGCAGGCAGAGCCGGGGCTCCGTTGTTATATATGCATGCAGGATACCAGGCGTTGAAAGGCTGTTCAGCAGCCGCATTGCCAGACTGTAATGTGAATGTGGCAGTGGTAGTGGTGCTTTCCGTGCTGTATACACCCACGTTCGGGGTTGTCGCACCATCCACTATCGTAATCTGGTCACCGTTCTGCCATACAACATTGAAATTCTCTCCATCCGGGGAGAGGACTGTCTTGGTCGCTGAACTTTCAGTGGTAGCAGTGAACACCAGGCCGGTGGATTCCGAACTGCCGGGGGTCGGTATTTCTGCAGGGATGTCTATCTTCTGTTCGCAAGAAGACAGTGCGAAGGCGGCAAGGGCCGCAATAACGAAAAATCTCTTCATATCCATTCCTCCCTCCTATTCAAAATCGCTGTCAGTGTACGTCGTACCCAAGGTCCGATACTGTTCCGTACTCTCGCCGCTGTAGGCGATCACACCTTCAATTGCAACCTCGACAATCCCTGTCGCCGGCGCTTCGTAAACACGCTTTTCCATATTTGACTAAATTTTGACAAATATGGCCAGAGCGGCCCGAAAAGCGGGTTTCACCTTATTTATACAGCTGTGCTACTTTTACAAATAAAACGACATACGGCACAAAAACACACATCCGTCCACGGAAACACCCCTTTCGATGGACGCTCGGGCTTGACGGACTCTTGACGGCAGGCTTTACTGCATCATATGGATCCTTGTGAGGTAGGTCTTGGGCAGAAACGAGGTAGGTCACGGGCACAAATGGGGTAGGTCCAACAAAAGGTCTGGGACCTACACCGCAAATCGGTCCTGCAGTCAGTATAGCGGGGTAGGTCTGGCTCTTTTGACAGGACCTATCCCAAAGAGTCACGCCACCTACCCCAAAATATGCCGGGACCTACACCAAAACTGGCCGCGGGACCTACCTCGTGTAGAACTCGATGGTGCGGATGATGGCGCGGCGGCAGACGGGACAGAAGCTGTCGCACTCGTTGATACGCATACGGCAAACCTGGGCGGGACGATAGACGCCGTGAGTGCAGTTGCCCGCACCTTCATAGACTCCGATGTGGCCGTTCAGCCCGGCACGCAGCTCCGGCGGAAGCGTGCTCCAGACTCTGCGCACATCGACGCTGTCCAGTAGCGCATCCTGCTGTGTGGGGACGGGCGTTCCGGCAGGGAGCATATCCGCCCACTTGCTGCCGAAATCTTTCAGAGTCGTGATGTTCGGCTCCCAGGGTTCCGTATCTGCCGGATACATCGGATCGAACTCGTCGTAGGCATATTCGTCGGCCAGGCCGGCGAAAGCGTGACCGAATTCGTGGACGAAGACAATGCCCGAAGTCGGATGGTCGCTGCAAGCCACGGAGATATTGTTGTAGATGCCGCCACCCCCGTAGAGCGGAGTGTTCACCAGCACTATCACGTGCTCGAACGGCACGGTTCCAAGGGCATCATAGAGCTTGCGCATAGCCGATGTAGTGAGGTATCGGTCGCTATAGAATGTATCGTAATGCGAAGCCACGGCGGTGTCGTGCCATACGCCCTCCCGGGGCACGCTGGGGCCTTCGTCGGCAGAAGGCACGAAGACTGCGCGGATATTGAAGCGGTCGCGATACGAAGTGTAGGGCTCGGTGGCAAACAGGCAGTCACGTATCAACTTTCCCGCGTCGGCATAGAATTTATCCTTCTGGCTGGCCAGATAGCCTTCGCTGACAACCACGAGGTCCAGCGCCTTGTCGACGGGACCACCCTCCTGCAGCACTCTCAGTTCACCCTTCGCGGACCTGCCGGGCTGACCGCCATCCCCAGCCTGCACCTTCCTCAGCAGTATATCCTTCGGATCCACGCTGTGCGTAAGCCTGGCCGCCACGGCAGCGTGAGTGTCGAAAAGCGTCACCTCAACCGTCACGGGCTCTTTAGGGAACGGCACCTGCAGGCACAGCTCGAAAGCTCGGGGGCGGGACTCAGCCTCCGGCGTGGCCTGCCACTCCTGGAACAGCGATGAAAAACCGTTCTTGTAAAGCAGCTGCCCCGACAGCCCGCTGCGGACCGTGACCTGCCCGTTGCCCTGGAGCAGCAGCGAGTCCAGATGCTCGCGGCGCCCGGCCCATACGGAAGTAGCGAGCATATCCTGCAGATATATTTCCTGACGGGAGGCATCTCCGGCCAGAGCGTAGTCGAGGCGCAGCGTCGCATCCTCAAAGAAGCGGTCGAAAGACAACTCCGGCAGCGGAAGCACAGCCTCGGCCGGCGCCGGTCCCATCTCGAATTCCAGCACGCCGCCGCGAACGATACTGCGGTGCTTAAGGAACGGCCGCCGAAGCTCCCGACCGTTCAAAGTAACCCTCTGCACATAGCCGCCCTCGCCGCTGCGCAGAAGGGTGAAGGTCCTGCCGTTCTCGAGATTGATTACGGCCTTGTCGAATGAAGGCGCTCCGAGCGCATATTCGCCGCTGCCGGGGCAGACGGGATAGAAGCCTAGCGTGGCGAAGATGTACCACGCACTCATCTGGCCTGCGTCGTCGTTGCCGCTGAGCCCGCCCGGAGTATTGCGGTACTCCGTAGCGATGATGTCCCGCACGGCGTCCTGGGTCTTCCAGGGCTGCGAAGTATAGTCATAGAGCCACGCCACCTGATGGCAGGGCTCGTTGCCGTGCCAGTAGCGCCGCTCCGTGAACATAGAATCCAGCCGGGCGGTGAAGGCCTCCTCCCCTCCCATCTCAGCCATCAGGCCGGGAATATCCTGAGGCACATACCAGGCATAGTGGGCCGGTGTACCTTCAGTAATGAATGAAGTCTTCTTCAGATAATTGTTGTCAGTCAGGAAGCTGCCGTCAGCGTGGCGGCCCTGAGGCCAGTGGGTCTCGGGACTGAACACGTTGCGCCAGTTGCCGGCGCGCTTGCGGAACTTCAGCCAGTCGACGAAGTGCCCCAGACGCAGGGCGATCTGCGACAGGCACCAGTCGTCGTAGGCATATTCCAGCGTGCGCGACACCTGCTCGCGACGATGGAAAGCGTGCGGAACCTCGTCTTCCAGCGGCACGTAGCCATATTTAAGATATGAGTCCAGGGCCCGGCGGCCGCGGCCGTCGATATATAGCAAGCTGTCGGAAGGCGTATGCAGGGCGTTCTGCCGCATCGCCTTGTATGCCTTGGCCACCTCGAAGCCGCGTATACCCTTGGTCCACGCATCCACGATCATACTGACGCAGTGGTCGCCGATCATTGCGCTGGTGTAGCTGCCCCAGCAGGGGAAGATGGGCAGCCAACCGCCGCGGTCCCACTTTCGCAGCAGCGCATTAACCATCTCGGAAACCCTCGAAGGCTCGATGATGGTCAGCAGGGGATGCAGGGCGCGATAGGTGTCCCACATCGAGAAATCGTCGTAGTCCACATCCTCTCCGGCATCGCTGACAGTGCGGGGCAGCAGCGAAGCCCGCCACAGCGAGCCGTAGAAATGTTTGTAAACCTCCGTGTCGAAGCCCTCCACCTCGAAGGTTGAGAAGCGCTCCGTCCATATAGCCTCCAGGTCGGCAGCCACTGCCTCGAAGTTCCAGCCGGGAATCTCCGCCTGCAGGTTGGCGCGGGCCCCTTCGATGCTCTTGAACGACGAAGCCGCCTTTACAAGGTGCGTCCCTTTCGTCGCAAAGCGCAGCAGCACGCTCTCGCCAGGAGTATATTCCACCACCTCGAAGTCATCGTCAGTGACTACCGTGAAATGGCCGCTGAAACCCGCGGGAAGGCCGCTGCCCTGATAGATTCGGTGCACCGGATTGCTGCCGGCAATCTCGCGGGAGCCGGGAGCAGGACGCTCAAGCACCCCTTCCCCCTCGTCGCTGATGACGGTGATACGCAGGAACTCGCAGTCAGCGAAGCGGAAGATGGCGCTGTGGCTGCGGCCGGTCATCTCCCAACCGCCTGCCGAATAATAAGAAGGTGTAGCGACCTCCGAAGAATGATCCAGAGCCACCGGACCGTCCGAAGGAAGGATGGCGAAGGATCCGTAGTCCTGGGTGGCGCCGCCGCTCAGCCAGTGGCTGGCCCTGAAGCCAAGCAACTCGCCGTCTTCGTAATAATACGGACTTACCCCCTTGCGCTCCGTCTGCCGGGTCTGCGGCGTCCAGAAAGTGTGGCCGTTGGGCTCGGTGACGCAGGGTATGACATTGCCGTGGACTTCACCCCCGCTGCCGAAGATGCTGGCGGTGGGTGAATCGCTCGCTGCAGTGCCCACGCGGGTATCCACCCCGGCGACCGGGATGACTGCGAGCAGGATGGCTATGAGAAGTCCGTGCATACGGCTAGCCTATCTCGACCTCTGATACTCGCTGTCGAGCGGCAGGTTTGTGAATGTCGGGGTAGCCACGGAGGCGGGCAGCCAGCCGTCGGCCCTTCCGAACACAGTGAAATCTATCACGCCCAGTGGCTGGGTGCGGGGCCAGTCAATTATGGTCAGGCGCACGAATCGGGCCCTTACCGGAGCGAAATCCTCGTAGAAGGTGTCGCGGGCTATGTTGTTGCCGCTGCAGTCCAGCACCGTGGTGAAGGTCTCGCCGTCCATCGAAGTCTCGAGACGGAACTTATAGACGGGCAGCGCACCGCCGCCCCGGCCTCCGAAGCCGCGACGGGCACCGCTGCCGAACATAATGCGCATACCGTCGACAGTGAAGAGCTGTACCACGTCGAAGCGGGTGGCCGGAGACAGCTCTATGGTCAGCTGCGGAGCAGCATCGTCCGCTGCGGGACGCCAGATCGTGCCGCTGAAGTCATCCACTGCATAAGCAGCCGGGAAGCCCTCCTGCTCTGAAGAGGCCTTGGAGAGGGCGTTCATCGCCAGCATCTTGTTGATGGTGACGGGGATTGAAGGGAGCTTGTCGGGATCAGCCTTGAAGCCGGGCGCCGGCTGGGGGCTGTCGGTCACAGTCACGCTCATCAGGCCGTCCTCGTCGAAGCGCACGCGGTCCATACCGATGCGGCGGCCTCCGGGAGGATTGGAGAGCACGATGGTGTAGAACTGCCACCACTCGCCGTCAGGAGCCTGTACGATCGAGCCGTGTGCAGTGCCGGTCACAAGGCCTTCGGTCTTGCGCAGCAGAGGGTTGTTGGCCGCGTAAGTATAGGGGCCGAGCGGAGATGTGGCGGTATAATAGCCTTCGGCATAAGTCTTCCACTGAGTGCCGGAGGCTGAATATTCCAGATAGTAGATGCCGCCTCGCTTGATGACCCAGGGGCCTTCGATCCACGCCACTCCGGGATACTCGTTCTTCTCGCCGTAGCGCTCCCAGGCGTGCATCGGATTGAAGCCGAACAGATGCACAGGCGTGCCTGCGAACTTCGTCAGGTCATCGGGGTCGAGTTTGACGCCGTAGATGCCGCTGATGCCGCGTCCTGGCCAGAACAGGTAGGGCTGGCCGTCGTCATCCACGAATATCTTGGTGTCGAAGCCGCCGTTCCACCCCTGCTCCACCGGACCGGTGTTCTTGAAAGTGCCGAGGTTCTCGAAGGGTCCGAGAGGGTTGTCGGCCACATAGAGGTTGTCGGTGTTGCCGGAAAGATAGAACTTGCCTCTGTATTTGACGATGTCCGGAGCTACCGGGACTCCCTGCACATAGTGGAACTCCCAGTTCAGCAGGTCGTCAGACACCCAGGCGCCGCCGCCCGTGCAATACATATAGTATTTGCCGCCTTCCTGGAGGACAGTGACGTCGCCGGAGGCATTGCCTCCCTGCCCCATCGGCATAGGAAGCGGATTGCAGTAGCGGGGCTGGGCCAACGCAGCCGCAGAGCAGAGCAGCAGTGCTGCCGCCAGAATGAGATTCTTGCGCATAGTCGTGGTTATCTTAACAGTCGGTCATTATAATTGAAACGCACGCCCTGGTAGGTATATATGCGGTTCAGGTTGCCGCGGGCGGGCTCGCCCACCAGCTTGCCGTCCAGCACTCCCTGGGCGATGTTCAGCAGGTCGTAGACGCGCTTGGTGGTCTCGGCGTTGGTGCCGTCGAAATGGCCCGGCAGCATATAGTAGATGCGCTTGTTGTACATCATAGCCAGCGTCTCGCGGGCAGTCTTGATGAAAGTCGACAGCTCCATATTCATCAGCAAGTTGGTGCTGCCGAAAGCGTCGCCGCTGATGCCGATGTGGTTGGCCTCATCGATGAAAAGCACTGAATCGGCGGTGTGGCCGGGAGCGTAGAACACCTCGAGAGTGCGGCCGCCCAGGTCGAAGATCTGATGGTTGTCCATATAGCTCACCTTGCCGTTGTAGCCGCGGGGCACGCTGATGCCCTGAGCCTTCGTCATCCAGATGTGGTCGAAGCAGCCCACTGAGCCTGCGTGGTCGCCGTGCGTATGGGTCAGGGCCACGTCTATCGGCTTGTCGGTGAAGCGGGCTACGATTTTGTCCAGATCGGCGATTCTGGTGCCGGTGTCGATGAGCAGTGCGCTCTTCTGCCCTTCCACAAGATATACCGATTCGTTATACATAAGGTGGCCGTTGCCGATCCACAGATGGTCGTTGAGCTTGTGGAAGACTACGTCTGGGCCTTCATATACCAGCGGGAAATCTTCCATCTTAAGGGTGGACACCGTAGGGCCGTCCTGGGGCTTGCCGTCTTCCGGCTTTGAAGAAAGCACCGATGCCAGAGCCGGCACCTGGCCCATCGCTGTCACACCGACAGCTGCTGCAGCCATCCTCTTGATGGCTTTTCTGCGCGAGATACTCTCAGTTTTCATAGTAATGCTTCTTGAGAAAAATGGGTTCAGATATAAAGATAGTGATTATTGCTTGGTATATTTGAAAAAAAATCGGTCAACTCTGTAGTTTTTCCGACGAAGTTGCGTCTAATGTGCAAAACAAACAAGACAGACAATGACAGAACGAGAATTTGAAAAGATCGTGGCAGAGAACAAAGGCACCATCTACATAGTATGCTATATGTTCTCGAACGACTCAGCTGAGGTGGCAGACCTTTTCCAGGAAACCCTCATCAACCTCTGGCGGGGCTCCGGAACCTTCCGAGGCGACAGCGCGCTGAACTCCTGGATCTGGAAAGTAGCCCTCAACACTTGCATCACCTTCGACCGCAAGAAAAAACGCGGCATAACGACCGAGCCGCTGTCGATGAACATCGACCTCTTCGACGACGCTGACCAGGACAACCGCCAGGTCGCCATCCTGAGGGAGCGCATCAGCAAACTCGGCCCCTTCGACCGCGCCATCGTCCTGCTCTGGCTGGAGAACCTCAGCTATGATGAGATCGGCCAGATCGTGGGCATCACTCCCGGCAATGTCTCAGTCCGTCTTGTCAGAATCAGAGAACAACTTAAAAAAATGCAGTAACTATGGAAACTACAGATAACACCCTTCGTGAGATGCAGGAGCAGATGAAAGTGCTCCGCGAGAAACTCGACAACGAAAAAATCGTCAACAAGAGGATTCTGGGCAAGGTCGTCAGCCAGACTGCCAACCGCCTCAGGTTCAAATCCAATGTGCCCATCATCTTCGGTGTGGCCGCCATCCTGATGGCACCTTCATATCTGACATTGGGAGCCTCTTGGATCTCAGTAGGCTTTACCTGGGTGCTGATGATCATCTGCATCGTCGCAACCATCCTCTGCAACCGTCACATCCCCCGTATGGACAAGGACCTGGTGACCGCCGCTGAAGAACTCACCAAATACAAGCAATTCCACGCCGAGTGGCTCAAGTTCGCAATCCCCGCCATTATCCTCTGGCTCGGAATCCTGATATGGGATATGCTCAGGGGCGAGCAGATGAGCCAGTCTGAAACCATCGGCCTGTTCGCCGGACTCGCTGCAGGCGTCACACTTGGACTCATCATAGGCCTCAAACTTCGCCGCGACCAGATGGAAGCAGCCGACGACCTCATCGAGCAGATCAAGGAACTGAAGAAGAACTGATAGAAAAATGGTATTAAAAGAAAACTCCTCTGCCCGAGTGGACAGAGGAGTTTTTGTTCTCCATTACTAAAGTTATAGTTTATAGGTTACTTCTATCTTTGTGATTCTAGTATAGTATTGTGAGTCTCTGCCAATGGTAAGTCGTACTTCGTTAGATTCACCAGTCCAATATCCTGTCTGTTTATCGTTGGATTCAGAATAAGAGCCAGTAGAAGCTGTGACAGTATTATTCTTGTTTGTCCAGTAAATGACCATGCCGCATATCGTTCCACTATCAATAGATATGGTAAGGTATGAGTTGTCATTCATTTCTATGTAATTGGCATTCCTGTTTCTTATTGAGCTGAATGTGACTGTTTCCGTAACGCCATCACTTGTATAAGAGTGAGTTGACGTATTATTACCGAAGTATGAGTTTGTGGTTGTCAAAGTCACAAAATTATAATCTGTATTATAGAGTTCGGCCTCATGATAAAGGGTCTTTCCATCGACATACGCGGCGAGTGAGACGCTATATTGCCCATTGTAACCGTTAGCGGTACTTGTTGTCCTGAGTGGAATCGTAGCCGAATTGCCAGAACTTATTTCGTAACTATATATACCTTCTTCTGCATTGATAGCATTCAATCCGGAATAGGTGCCAGGAACCAATCCTTCCAAAGTAACCTGTACTACTCTGGGACGCGTAGCATCTCTTGAATCGAGAGTGAAACTGAAGTCGACATTGGATGAAGCTGCTGCACGGTAAGTGCTGAATTGCAAGCCAGAGAATGAATACATCGAGTAGTTGCGGAAAGCACCTGATCCCAAGTTGAAATAAGGATTGGTGACATAGACCGTGCTTGCGCTTGCCGCCATATTAGTCTTGAAATGGCAGGTGAAAGTCTTGCCTCCAGTGTCTTGATTTTCAGGCAGGGCGTTATACTCTGCAAAACTCAGAGTCTTGACAAAATGGAAAGTCTTGATGGACTCTTTGCCTGTGCAGATGCTGTATCCACTTTCAACAGGAAGGTTCTCTGTTGGATAATTGGCGGTATTCGGCGTC
Source organism: uncultured Bacteroidales bacterium (assembly GCA_947169015.1). Lineage (GTDB taxonomy): Bacteria > Bacteroidota > Bacteroidia > Bacteroidales > UBA932 > Equibacterium. The sequence continues at coordinate 155,016 of CAMVOD010000005.1, forward strand.
AATGAGAGCTTGTCCGACTCTATATTGAACATCAGCGGGAATACAGACTCCGGCAACAGAATTGGAATTGTAATGTTGACATTCACGCCTTTCCCAGTCAAATCCTCGACATAATCAGACTCATAGTCAGGATTAGGCACGTCAGCCACACACTCCACTGCCATATTCTGTCGCTGCATCAGGATATATTTGACATCGCGGTATATGGACTTATACTCGTCTATCGCACCTGAAATACGTATTGTCTGCTCTGTACGGCCATCGGCAGAAGGTGCATTGGAAGTGAACCGAATGGTACGGTAACCCTCTGCATCCTGCGATGAAAGGACGCAGATCTTTCCGTTAGGGCCACCGTCGATAACAGTACCTTCACCGACTTCGCTGTCCAAAGTGGATGAAATAACATTGATGGGGCCTGTCTTCGGGCTGATCGTTATTGACACTGGACCTCCCTCCGATACCAGACGGTTGTCGATGCCCTCGTCACCTAGTTCTGCATTAGGGATAAACTTGTATTTGAGTTCCAGCACAGGATGAGCCTGCACGATTGTCATTTCCACGTGGCTGACAGCGATACGTCCGTAGCCGTCGGAAATATCGGTAATGCCTACAGCCTCGGCAGCTGAAGAAATATCGCTGCTGCCGCCGGTAGAACCGGCCTCTGCAGGCGTGTCAGCTCCAGCCTTGGAGACATTGGTGATTCTGATATGATAACGGAAATTACGCAGGATAGCATAGTATCCTTCATCATCCGAGAAGTCGATTTTATAGTAACAGTCGGTGCCGTCGCTAAGATTTAGATAAGTACCCGGGGTCTGGGCTTCTACAGTCTTCCAGTTTGCCGGAAGGTCGGTCTTGTTGATCCCGGACTTCAAGGGATAGTAAGTGCCGTGTACGATAAGATATGAAGGGGCATCTCCGGTGCCGGGTTTCGGACGCTCGAAAATGAACTCTCCACCGGTGACAGTACCGTTGGTCTTGACGCAGGGGACAAAGGTCACGTTCGAAGGGTCACTGTCTATAAGTTGCATACTTTCCGGGGCAAAGCCGTCGTAGATGCTCCTCAGATTATCATAGGTATAGTCCTTATAATTATCGATGAAAGTAGCTTCAGGCGCATTATAGGGGGCAACTGAACCTCGGTCGGGACGGTTGATTACGGCCATTGTGGTCGTAGTGTTCAGAACAAGCTGAGGAGTTGTGGACTCGACGCTCACCTTTGCAAAGTTCCTCAGCATAGGCAGGCCGGTAAATGCTGCGGTCACTTCATCTGTAACGGTATAATAATCTCCGTCTTTTACATATTCCATCGACTGGGTCGTTTCGCTATACTCCTTTTTAAGAGCGATACCGCTCGGAAGGATGAAACGGCACCAGTAAGCGTCCTGGTTGCCTTCGGTGTACGCGCTCTGGTTCAGGACCACGTCTTCATTTTTCCAGGGCAAGGTCCTGTTGCAATTTGCAATCACGTTTATGCGGAGATTCTTACTGTCAGTAACGGACAGATGCACGTGCAATTTGTAAGTGGTGCTGTTGCCATTGGTGGAAGCAGCGACAAAATCGCCCGGATCCACATCTACGCTCTCCTTGAGGAAGCCACTGCTACCGAAAACCACGACACGGAAACTTGTAATGTCCGGAAGGTCGCGCATTGCCTTGGTAGAAGCCATACCCTGGTTGGGAACTTCGACGCTCATCTCTATGAGGGCCTTTCCTTCCGCAGGATATTCGAGGTCACCGTCTCGCCCGTGGAGGTCGGGCAACTTCTGAACACAGCCAGACAAGGCTGTCACAAGGAATGCGAGGAATATGTATATCAGCGTCTTTTTCATAAATACAAAGTGATTTATCGGGCAACATCTCCCCAGGTAAATGTCTGCAAGTTTGCTATTTTTTCACTACCCCAATACCATTCATCATATACACAACGAACATACTTATTGCCACTCGTCTCTCCGGGATGAGAAACTGGAGGAGTTTTAGATGCAGCATTTGTCCCATCGTATACAGTCATATAGCCACTGTTGCACCAATAGTCAGAGGTACTGCCGTTTGTTGTGGATCCAAACAGCCTGACAATCTTACCATCCGTACTCAATTTTGTGATGTATGATATTTCTGCAACTGTAGGTAATCTCCATCTACCGGCAGGGTAACCCTTTTCCTGATAAGAGGCACACCTCCTGAAAGCATTTGCATAACTAAGGGCAGTAGTTGCTCCGTGAGAGGAAGCTATCCTGAAACTGGGAGCAATGATATTGTCAGCTGCTGAAGCATCATCTACTGGATAATAATAGGATAATTTGCGTCCCTGTGCGGTAGTACTCCAGGTACTTACATTCGAGTTGCGGGTAGGCCACGAGTTCAGATTGTCAATAGTGGTAAGTCTCGGATCGCCAAGCATATATTCCGAATTAGCCGGTAGAACGGAAGTCGTGACAAGAAACATATTGAAATTGGTATTAGTTCCAGTACTCGTTCCATTTGTTCCATAAGCACCATTACCAGCACCAGCATTCACATAAGTATAGCCATTATTCGTTCCAGTAGAATTATCTTCCATATCTATCATAATAGCCGGACTCTGATTGATAGTTATGACTTTTAAATAAGAAGGAGCATCTTTCTGGCGAAGGGTAAATACTATTGTGTACTCAGATACGTCGTAAGTCGTCCCGTTAAGGTCATTATCTATGGCACGGTTAAAATGAATGTGGGCACCGGTGGCAGTAGTCTGAAGTTCGAGGTTTATTCCCCAACTTGCAAGATTCGTAGTTGATTGCTGCGTCTTCGAACTTCCGCTGAAACTCCACCTGTAAGCAGTTGCACTCACTATTTCGCAAGGGTCTGAAGTCACGTAGGGTATCATCAGATCTTCAACATTGTACAATTTGTACTCAGTATCATTTACAAAGAGATACCTTGCGCCCTTGATTTCGGCTTCCTTGTCGGTGTCGTGGGTTCCACTGCTGCCGCCGCTGCCCGGATCATCTTCTCTCTCCTGCCAGTCTACTACATAGTAGCTGCCAGGAATCACGGTAGCTGCGCCTTCAAGCTCACTGCCGAGGATGGAAACGTTGAGGAAGATCTCGTACCAGTTGTTCCTGAGGAACTGGGCGTGTGTGCCGTCTACGGCAGAACCGGGGCAGTACACGCGATAGTAGTACTGTCTGCTCAACTTACCGTATTCCCGGCCGCCTGTGCTAGTACCCGGATCACGATCCCAAGGAATCATCAGTTTGAGGTAGGGCTCTGTGTCCGAACCGAATTCCCAGCTTTCAGGATATGTGTAGAAGGGATAATAGCTCGGGTTAAACGTTCCGGTCAACTCAACTGGTTGGTAATCAATCAATTCCTCGCCATCCTCATCATATTGACCGGTCGGAACTTGATTGTATGTGAAATAGCTGTGGGATTTACCGGCAGTCAAATTGAAGCTCAGAGGCTGATACTCAAAGAAGTCCGAACTTGCCAATGGAGCGCCGCTCACCTGTCCGGTCTTGGCTCCGTTCACAAGATAGATGGTCATCTCGCCGGTACGAGGCCTCCAGACTTCGGTACGGGTATCTTCGACACCATTGATTACGACAGTGCTCTCAAATGTGGCATATTCAGGAACCCTTACATATACCGATAACTTGGCAGCCACCCTTTTCAGACTGACATTTACGGTTGCCACGGTCGTCTGATGGCGTCTCACCTGAGATGACTCCACTACACCGTCAGTGGACATAAGGAAGTTCGTCTGTTTCGTCATTACACCTCCGCCATTGGCCATATCCAAGTCACGAGTCAGAGCTTCAAGCTGCGGCACTGAAGTACCGCTCAGGTCTTCAAACTCGCCCTGGGCAACCGCAGGAATGAGCCTGGAATGGTTGGCTATGGCGTAGAGACAGAAATATTTTGCATTGTTGGGGCAAAGACGGCTGTTCAGGATATCTTCAGTTACAGAGACTGAATACGGGGCATCCTTGCGCACACCGGTGAGATAACCGTGAAGGACGGCATCACTGTCAGTACCTCCGATAGGGTACATAAAAAATTCCACACTCGACAGGAGATTCTCGTTGAGGGTATCAACACCAGCTTTATCTTCTGATTTGACAAGGAAGTCATCATCACACGAGAAAACAAGGCTCAGTCCGTCTTCAAATACCAATGCCTCAGGCTCTACCCTGACTGAGCACGAAAAGACGGATACAAGCATAAGAGCAGCAAGTATCAGATTCGCTATCGGCATTCTGTGCATGTTGTTCCTCCTTTTCATTACGGTATGGTAATCATATAGTTATCACGGTTGATCTCAGTGTCAGCCGATGCATCACGGCCGTTATTCCTGACTGCGAAGTGCAGGAATATCCTGCTTCCGCTGGACGGGGTACCTTTCGGCCTGACCGTAAGAGTGATTTGTCCGCCGTCACGGTGGGGTTCAATGGCGATGGATTCAGATCCGCGGCCGGGGCCGGTGGACGACAGACCGCTGTCGAGGCTGACGATGAAATCCTCGGTATTACCGCTCACGCCCACTGTAAGCACGCCGTTAACCGGAGTGTACGCCTTGAAAGTACCCTTTGCGATATACTGACCTGCTGTCGAACTGGGAGAAAGCTGTATCACATCGTGTCTGATTCCGTCAGCGGTCGTATATTTGGGCGCAGAAACGTAAGTTCCTTCAGTAAACTTAAGCTGTGTGGTGGATATGGCGTCGCCTTCATAGGCCATAGGGTATTCCTCGAAGGTCCAGGGCAGCTGGTTGAAGCTGACGATTATCTGATGGTCAGCGAAGCTCAGGTCCAGACTGTATTTCTTGCCGGCTATGATTGCTTGAGTGGCGTCGGGGTCATTGACCTTGGGGAAACGATATGTAAAGGTGCTTGCAGTAGCAGCCGTTGAACTAAGATCGCCGTACTTGACCTCTATGAGGGGAGAGGCAGCGGTATAGGTCACGACGCCATCATTGTCCACACTTTCAACTGTGGGCTCAAGATACCTGTAGCTCATAGGCCAGGCAAGGAAATAGTTGGGAACGCCGCCCTCGGCGACCACTGCGCTGTTTGAAACATCGTAAACCTTGCCTCCGCGAGAATCATTGATATTGTAAAGCGTAAGCGGGTCAGTGATCTTGTTCGGCCAGTAAGCATAAGTACCTGTTGAACGCAACTCGTAATAAGTGGCATCCACGGTAGCGGAAGCATTGCTGCTGAAATCTATAGTTGCGTTCGCCCTGTTCGGGAAATTCTTGAGTTGCACGCTGTACACCTTCACATCGTTCTTGGAGTTGTTGGTAATAGTGATGCCGATGGCTCCGAAAAAGTGCTTCAGACGGAGAGGAACCGCACTGCCTACTACACGGGTAGCAGCATCTACAGCAACTACGTCTGAATACGAGAAGTCAAACTGCTCTGTAGATGTAGTCAATTCAGTCGTAGGAACAGTCAGCACACGGGTAGTCTCGTTGAAAGTGGGCTGGCCGTCGCCAAATATATTAGCAGCTTTAAAGGGATACAAATAATCAGGATGCTGATCTTCGGTGAGCCAGCCGAAGAAGGCGTGGTTGCCCGACTTCGTCCAAGGATAAGTGGTAGCAGGATCACAATATGGCCACTTGCTCTCAGTAGCGTCGAATGTGATTTGATTGGTGAAGTACTTCAGGGTCTGGCCGGGAGTAATAGTATTTCCTTCTATCTCTCCGTCAAAACCCGACAGGTAGTCATACACCTTGATCTTGGTGCCGGTACGGTTGATATCGCCGGCATTGAGCAGGCCTTTCGTCGAAACCACATCGGGAGCGAAGGCGATGCCTTCGGCAGTTTCAGCAGGCACGCCCGGATCAATACCCTCGATCCGGGTGCAGCTCTGCAACAGCGCAAGCAGCTCCAGCGATATAAGCACTATCGCTACACCTATTAAGTATTTAATTGTCTTTTTCATATTTGTGACCCGGAAGGGTATCACCCCCGCCGGGCCTGTATCATATTGACCGTTAGTTAAGGTTCAGGTCGATCTGGATTGTGTTCTCAACAGTATCCCAACGAACTACCCAAGGATCGAAGAAGATAGGCTGAGGCTGGTAGCTTCCGGTAGGATTGATAACTATGGTGTAAACAGCTGAGTGGTTCATCTGCCAAGCGGGGATAGCTTCGCAGAGGAGGTCGGCTGATGCCTGAATATCGTTCTCCATAACGAGAGTCTCTTCCTCGCCATCGGCTTGGCTGTAAGTTCTCACAGTCAGAGTGAGGTTGATCTTCTGCTGGTCAGCAACGAGGGTCTGGGGAAGTACATAGAAAGATTTGATGACTTCCTGAGACTCACCGTTCTGCATAGCATAGTGACGGGTATTTGAATACTTTTCGTCAAGATTTGAGTTGACTGCAGAAGTGTGGCTCCACACATTGTAACCGCCTTCGTCAGCAGGCTTTACCCAAGGAACGAGACCGAGGGTCGGATCGCTTGCAAGGTTGAGAACGCAGCTACCTGTGGTGTAGATACCTGACAGGTTGGCACCTTTGAGGTCAACCTCCCAACGGGTTGTGGTGTGAGTGGTAGTATCCCTTACCCTGTTAGTACCGAGAGTAGCATAAACAGTCAGTTTGGCACCGGCGTGGCGGAAGAGGATCGGAACACCTGTGTGGCCATAGTTGTTCTCATTTCCGGTATAGGCGACAGCCTTGTCAGAATACAACATATCAATCTGAGTGTTGGCAAAGTTGATGTTGTTGTACTGGATCCTGTTTTGTGCTACGCTGAGTCCGCTCATTCCTGAAGGATAGTAACCGAAGAAGTCTACACCTTGGTTGTTACCGGGCCAGTAGTAAGTCTTTGAAGGTTTCCAAAGATTTTCGTCAGAGTTGTAAGCAACGGTGACGTTGTTCATAAAGTACTCACCGGTAGTTCCTTCAGTCCAGGCGAAAACGCTGAAGGTCTCGTCAGTCGGGAAGTAGTTGCCTTCTACCTTTGTGCCTGAGTAATTGGCAGTCTGGAAAGAAATGGCGTTGTCCCTTGAAACCGGAGCGAGTTCGCTCTTAGTGCAGGAAACTGCGAGTGTTGCAGCCATTGCTGCGAAAAGTAAGAAACGTTTCATTGTTTAGTAATAGGTATAAAAATAATAATTAGAACTGTATGCTTGTTGTAAGTGAAATGTTTTCCCAGTCTCCGACCGCCGGATCGAACAATATCACGGTCGGTTCCTGATCTTCGATGCCGTCTCCGTCCAAATCCGTGCCAAGACCTGTAGCAAGACAGGGTGACAGAACGAAGATGTATGTAATATTCTGGTTGATACCCCAGCTTGAAAGTGAAGAAACTGCGAGGTGCGCGCCGATATGGACGTGGTCTTCTGTGATGAAGAGTTCGTACCCCTCGCCTTTGTCCCTCCAGGTGCGGATGGTAACCTCCATATCGATGAGCTGGTCAGAGCCGAAGGCCTGCGGCAGCACCATCATAGGAGTACCCACCTCGCGAAGGGCAGTATCTTCCAGAACCGGCAGCCCTGAAACGTCCAGGGAGATGTCCTCAGGTTCACCTGAGGTCGTCCAGACGTTGGATGAGGGCTTGGTCCATTCTTTTCCGTCTTCACCGATGTTGAGCGTCAGACTGCCTTTGCCATAAATGCCTTTCAGTTTGATGCTGTGGACAGTGACATCCCAGCGGGTCTTGTCGCCTGTGTCGGCCAGCACTTCATTGTAGGCAAGACGGAGCTTCACCCCTACCTTGGCAAGAGCGTGGTGGAAGAGGGTCGGAACTCCGTTATAATAATAGGTAGTCACAGGAGCGGTCATTCCGACAGCCTTAGTGCCGTACATCAGGTCGACACCGGCGTTCTCGGCAATGCTCCAGTCAGTCCAGCTGACGCTGTTTTCAGCGACGGCAGGGCCGTTTTCGCTTGAGAAAGGTGAATAGCAGAAGAAGTCCAGCGAACCGCCGTTCGGCCAGTAGTACGTCATTCCGTCAGGTCTCCACACAGTGCCGTCGAATATGACTTTCTGATTGGTCATAAAGTCGACATCGGGGTTGACTCCGCCACCCTTGAACCACGAGTATGCGCCGAAAGGCGTATCGCCGTAAATTTCTTCGGGATCAGCGTCTGCTCGGGTCAGCAGTGAGCTGCGGTTGGCCACCTGGAATGAGATGGTGCGGTCCGGGAGAGTCATCTCGCTCCGGGCGCAAGACACCATCGCCGCAACGGCAAGCGCCGCAGCCAGTGTATTCCTTATAGCCTTCCTGAACTTCATTTATATATTAATATAGGGTATACTTGTTATTAGAGCTGGATAGTAGCGTCAGTAGAAACTGTAACCCAATCAGCAACAGCCGGGTCGAAAGTGATGATAACATCGTTAGGATCGTCGTTGTGTCCTTCACTACCGTCAGCCTTAGCAGTCGGTTTGATATTGATGGTATAGACGATATTCTGGTTCATCTGCCAAGCCTGAAGGCTTGAGATGTCCTTGAGGTCGATTGTCGGCTTGAAATCCTCGTTGATAGAATGACCGTTGGGAAGGTTGGTCTTGATGTGGATGTCAAGAGTAATCTTCTGAGTGTCTGCAGTAAGCTGCTGGGGCAGTACGAAACCGCTTGCTGCTGCCAGATCCTGGGCAGTGGTAGTAAGCACCACGCCATCCGGATAAGTGGTTGCATCAATCAACTCCTGCTCGTCTGTAGCACCGCTTGCATTAGTCCAGATATTGACATTAACAGGGTCAGTATCAGTACCGATGTTGGTGACAGGTTTGTTCCAGGTCTTGCCGTCATCATTCAGGGTCAGAGCCAGCGAACCTTTGGTCTTGAAACCGCCGATCTTGGCGCTTTTCACGGTAACTTCCCAAGTAGTTTTGGTGTTTGTGGTAGGGTCAGTATACTCGATGAAGTTGGCTTTGATTTTGAAGCTGAGTTTAGCAAGGGCGTGGTTGAACACGGTCGGAACGCCTGTGAAGCCTGAATCAGCAGTGTCGCTGTCAGTAACTTCGTCGACATTCGAACTGCAGGTAGCCCTGTCGGCATACATCAGGTCGGTAGTGCCTACTGTTACGTCAGTGTAAGTGATGGAGTTCTTCGTAATTACAGGTACAGTGCTTTCTGTATTGCTGGTACCGTTGAACGGAGAATATGAAATGAAGCTGATGCTTCCGGTCTTGGGCCAGTAGTAAGTATTGTCAACAGTCCTCCAGACTCCGCCTGACTTGTCGACCTGCTCGTTTACCATAAAAACATCGGTGTTGTTGAACCAAGCGTAAGTACCGAATGCGCCGTTCTCATAAACTGAACCGGTGGCTTTGGTCCTGACGTTGTTCGCAACCTCGAAACTGATCTCGCGCTGAACCTCGGGTGCGGTTTCAATCTTTGAGCAGCCAGTCATTGCAACAAGGGCTGCAGCTGCGATAATGAAATACTTTTTCATCTTATTTATTAGTGTTTTAATTAGTCGTTTGTAGGATAAGTAAAGCTGGTATTGACAGTTTCAACCCAATCAACAACAGCAGGGTCGAAGGTGACAGTCTTGTTGGGTTTGATGTTGACAGTATAGATATACTTGTAGTTCATATTCCAGGCAGAAACGCTTTCGGTTGTGAACTCAGTAAGGGCTACTGAACCGAGAGCATCACCGGGGTTGCTCGGATCTGCAGGGTCGTAGAGGTTTACAGTCTCGTAAATCTGCTCGGTCCATACGGGATCGGTATCAGTGCCTGTGTTGTAATAGTGTTTCAGAGTATAGTTGATTGCAAGACGGGCGTTGGTGCCTGTTGCTGCAGTCAGATCCTGAGGAAGGACGGTGATGTCATCCAGGAGGGTCTTGCCTTCGGAAACACTGCCGCCGACTGTGGTCTGCTTGTTGGCAGCGCCGAGGTTTTCGGTAACTACGAGGGTTTTGTTGTCACCTGTCTTCACAGTCCAGTTGACAGCCTGTGCTGCGAAAGGCCAGGCAGCGACTCCGGTTGAAGTGGGGTCGGTGAAGTTTACATCGAGGGCACCTTTGTCAGCATAGATAAGGGCGGCGCTGTTGATGGTCAAATCCCATTTGTTCTTGGCATCCAGTCCGGTTGCGTCAAACTTCACGATGAAAGTGACTTTTGAAAGCATATGGTGGAAAAGAGTCGGAACGCCGGTCACATCCACAGACTCGTACTCAACGTTATACAGATTGGCATTGGAGCTTGATGAAGCATAGCGGAAAGCACCGTTTGCAAGCATTGCATCAGCATCTGTAGCGATAGTGATATAGCTAGGAGTAGCTGCTGAGGCATCACCATATTTGGCAGCACCGTCAGTTACGGCAGGCTCGGGTGAGCCGGCCCACGAGTAGAAATTCACATATCCGGTCTTGGGCCAGAAATAGGTACGGTCAGACGCCCACTGCTTGGGGTCGCGGCTTGCCTGCCATTTGATGACCTCACTGGCCATAAACACCTGGGCGTCACCAGATGTGGGATGGAACCAGGCAGAAGTCTTGAAGGTGTCGTTGATGTCGAAAGCTGACTCGCCGGCCTTTGTCTGGGCTACATAGTTGGCAACCTGGAAGGAAACGGCCTTGTCAGGCACAGTGTTGCTCACTTCGATCTTTGAGCAGGCAGTCAGCGCTACGAACGCTACGGCTGCAAGGATGAAATACTTTTTCATTTTCTTATACTTATTTATTATTACTATTTTCTTCTTTGTGACCGGAGGCAGGGTCAGCCGCCTCCGGCCTATGGTGTTGGATTAGTTCAACCAAGGGTCAAAATCTCTTTCAACAGTTGTAGCCCATTCTTCAACAGCAGGGTCGAAGGTGATCTTAGAGGCAATAGGATCGATGATTACGTTGTAAACATACTTGGTGTTCTTATCCCATTCGGTAATTGTGCTCACGAATGTTTTGAGGGGTTTTGAGAATTCGAGAGTCTCTACAGAGTACGGGGTCTCACCATTGTCAGTATCGTCAGCATCGTGATAAGCATATACTTTATACTTGATGTAGAAGACCTGGTTGTCAGTCAAAGCCTGAGGCATTACGGTACGGGAAGCAAGAAGTATCAGATCATCACCGGTCTCGGTCTGGGCAGTTTTATTAAGACCGAGATTGAGAGTTCTCTGGAACATATCCTGACCTTCTACAGGTGAAGATGTTACGACTTGGATTTTCTCGATGGTTTCTGAACCTGAGGTCTCACTCCAAGCTGCGGGAACCCAAGCTACATTGGCGTTGGCAGTGTTTGCATTAGTCCAGGGCTGATAAACAGGGGTGTCGGTTGTAACATCTCTGGAAGTCTCAGGGTCAGAGCTTGAAAGGGTCAGGGTACCTTTGTTTGAAACTTTCACTGAAGCATCGAGGATTTCAACTTTGAAACGGTTGGTAGCTGTCTTCTTGGCATCAGTAGTGGCGAGTTTCACATTGAAAGCCAGCTTTGCAAGATAGTGGCGGAAGAGTGTGGGCACACCTTCTACTGCTGAATGATCTTTCTGATATGTCTTCAGATTTGCATTATAACCGTAAGCGGCGTCAGCAACAAGAACATTATCGTTATACACAATGACTTTGTCAGTGTAGACGAGAGAACCCTCAGTATTTACAGTAGTAGGAGCCTGAGTTCCGGCATAAGAGTAGAAGTTTACATATCCGGTCTTGGGCCAGAAGTAATCAGCATCGGGAGCCCACTGATTTGCGATAGCATCGTTCCAGTCAATATTGATGTTCTGCATAAAGTACTGGGTGCCATCTGAAGGAGAGTGGTACCAGGCATTGGTATTGAAGGTCTGATAACCTTCATCGATAAGGCTGGTCTCAGCTTTGGTCTGTGCCATATAGCTGGCTACCTCGAAAGAGATCTTCTTGTTGTTTGAAGATACAGGTGTGTCCACCTTGGTGCAAGCGGTCAGAGCTACCAGCGCTGCGGCTGCGAGTACGAAATACTTTTTCATTGTCATTTATCTATTACTAATTTATTTTCTTTCTGTTTGTGACCCGGGGCAGGGTCAGCCGCCCCGGACCTGTGTTTCATTTACGGCTGCGGATAAATCTGAGTGTCCACAGATGTATTCTCTGCCCAGTCAACAACTGCAGGATCGAAGAGGACTTTCTTTCCTACGGGGTCGATAGTCACGTTATAAACGACTTTGGTATTCATATTCCACGAAGTAATTGCACTGACGAGGCTTGCAAGATTTGTCTCAGAGATAGTCACAATCTCTTCGCTGTAGGCAGCGCCATCTTTGTTACCGTCGTTATCTGCATCGTGGAAGATGCTGATCTTGAAAGTCATCGCAAATTTGACTGTCTCTCCCAAAGTCTGAGGAAGGACTGTACGTTCTGCAAGGAATACCTGTGATGCGCTTTCAAACTTGCCGTCGGTCAGAGTCTTGGGGGCAAAGTTCTCGAAAGAGAGTTTTGCAAAGTCCTTGGTAACATCTGAAGCAGTACTTGAAGTCTCAACTATAGTCTCAAGTGTTGCAGTTGAAGGACGTGACCAGCCTACGATATCTGAAGTTGCGGCAGCAGTGCCGACTTTCCAGGCAACAGTTGTTGCAGCAGTGCTAGGGTCAGCATTTACCAGATCAAGGTAGCCGTTGTTGCCGATCTTCAGGCTTGCTGTCTGAATCTCAACATCCCAGATTGACTTCTCGCTCTTTGTCACGGTCTTCAGTTTCATATTGAACTGAAGTTTGGCAAGGGCGTGGTGGAACAGGGTCGGAACACCCTCGGCTACGCTGCTGACAGCAGTGTAGGTAGCAGGATTGTTATTGCTTGAGAATTTCCACGCTTCGTCTGCGAAAAGGATATTGTCATCCTTTGCGATAGTGACGGGGGCAGAAGTAGTTCCCCACTGCAGAGAAGTTTCGGTTACAGTAGTAGGGTTCTTTGAATTGGTAGCAAACCAAGAGACGAAGTTGATGTAGCTCTCGGCAGCTTTGGGCCAGAAATACTCATTGGCAGGTGCCCACTCGGGAACCGAACTGTCATAAGAGATAGTCTCACCGGCACCGAAGAAGTCTGTTCCGGTTGCTGCTCCGTTGGCGTGGAGCCAAGCTTTTGAGCTGAAAGAGGTAGTCTCGCCCTGAAGGGCGTGCATAGTAGACGGATCAGCCTTGGTCTGAGCCTTGAAAGTTCCGACGTTGAAGGAGATCTTACGAGCAGGTGCGTCGTTTGCAACCTCCATCTTGGTGCAGGCAGTGAGCGCTACAAGCGCTGCGGCTGCGAGAAGGAAAAACTTTTTCATTGTGTATATCTAATTATTTGTTTTCAGAATTAAAGTGTTGCAGTACCACCGGCTACGGGCTCCCAGTCAACCATTGCAGGGTCGATCCTGATGACGGTTGTCTCGGGGTTGATGGTGATGGTGTAGGTGATCTTCTTGTTCATTTCCCAAGCGCTGATGGCGTTTGTGATATTGTTCAACTGAAGAGCAGCTGTGATTTTCTCGTGGGCATACTCCGTGCCATTGTATTTATAGCTGATGTTGTACTTGAAGTTGAGGACAACATTGTTAGTAACAGTCTGGGGAAGGACGTTCTGCATAGTCAGCACGTCGACAGCAGTTGTGGTGAGGGGGGTTGTCACGTTTGACATAGTTACAGGACTTGCCGTTCCGGAAGTCTCCCAAGAACCGGTCCAGGCTTTAGTGCCGGTAGATCCCAAATCAGAGTTTGTCAGAGAAAGAGTTCCTTGATTGAACACGCCGGCGAGAGAAATATCTTCGAGCGTAACGTCCCAAGTGTGGGCGGGAGTCTTACCGTCTGTATTCTTAGTCACATTGGCTTTGATGCAAAGCTGTGCAAGCGCGTGATGGAAGAGCATCGGAACACCCTCAGACACACTGCCATCCATATGATACGCGGCTGAGGGGTTCTGTTTGTAATGCCAAGCCTCATCAGCGAAAAGAATGTTGTCGCTTGTCTGAATAGTGCGGTTGCTCCATACAAGGGAAGTCTCAGTTGAAGTGGTGGGAGCGCCGTTCTTGTCATACCAGGCAACAAAGTTCACATAACTAGTCGCATCTTTCGGCCAGTAATAGTCGTGGCTAGGGGCCCAGTAAGCAACATCAGCCGGGGTTGTGGTAACCGCATCGGCAGAAGTGTATGCTGAGATGATCTCGCCAGCGTCACCGAACATATTCTGAGTTTCACTATAGCCGGCTGCGTGGAGGAATGCCTTGCACGGGAACGATGTGAATTCCGGCATAATTGAAACATTGGCTTTGGTCTGAGGGACATAAGATGCTGCCTGGAAGGTAATCTTCTTGGCGGGAGCGGTGTCGATGTCTTCAATCTTTGTGCAGGCGGTGATTGCTACAAGAGCTGCAGCTGCGATGATGAAAAACTTTTTCATTTTTGCTGATGTCTATATTTTATATTTTTTTACCTATTTATATTCATTAAAGGTTTGCCGTTCCGCCGGTCTCGACCACCCAGTCGACCATTGCAGGATCGATCTTGATTGTAGTGGTCACAGGGTCGATTATTATGGTGTAGGTAACCTTCTTGTTCATATCCCAAGAACTGATGGGACCGGTAACTGCGTTTACATCGTTCAACTTGATGCTCGCGTGGATTTTCTCCTGTGCGTACTTGCTGGTGTTGAACTTCGTATCGATATTGTAGTCGAAAGACAGCACCACAGCATCCTCAACGGACTGCGGAAGAACGCTCTGCATTGCAAGGATAGTTGTTGCGTTGGTTTTGTCCAGCGGAGTATCAACAGCAGTCATATCGATAGTAGTCGTGCTTCCGGTGGGAGTCCAGCCGCCTTGCCATTCGCTGGTTGCAGAAGCAGTTCCTGCCGGCTCGGTGTTGTTCAGAACCAGATCACCTGTAGTATAGATTCCTTCGAGTTTGATATTGCTCAGGGTAACTTCCCAATTGGTGTTTCCCAGAGCGGCACCTCCGGTCTTATTCTCTTTGGTTGTCTCTGCAACCTTGGCCTCGATGCAGAGTTTGGCAAGGGCGTGGTGGAAGAGCATCGGAACGCCTTTCTCTATGCCATTAAAACCATAACGGTTAGACTCAGGGTTTGCTTTATAATGCCAAGCCTCGTCAGCGAAGAGAAGGTTGTCGGTAGTCGCTACTGTGTAGCCGTTCCACTTGAGTGAAGTTTCAGTAGCTTCTGAAGGGGTTGTTCCCTTTGCATCATACCAGCCGACGAAGTTGATGAAACTTCTCTCTCCTTTCGGCCAGTAATAGTCGTGGCTCGGGGCCCAATATGCAACTGCGCTAGGGTCGGTTGTTATCGCGTCGCCGGAAGTGTATGCTGAGATTGTCTCACCGCTAGCACTAAACATATCCTGAGTGGGAAAATACGCAGTACCACCGTTGTCAGCGTGAAGGAACGCCTTGCATTTGAAGTTGGTGAACTCATCCATCACAGATTTGATGACAGGATCCGGATCAGCTTTGGTCTGCGGCCTGTAGATAGCTTTCTCGAAAGTAATCTTTCTCGGAGGAGCTGTGTCTTCGAATTTAGTGCAGGCAACCAGCGATGTCATCGCAACTGCTGCGATAATGTAATAGATTGCTCTTGTCTTCAACTTGTCTTTAAGCACTATCATTTTATATCTACTGTTTTCTTATTCAACTGTTACGTTACCTCCGTTGTATTCCCAGGTCTCAATTGTAGGTTGGATGGTTATCAAATCTGTCGTGAGATCGAATACGAGAGTATATGTTATCTCGTGCCCCATTTCCCAAGAGGTAATCACAGGCACAAGCTCTATAAGTTTCTTTGAGTAAGTAATGTGTTCAACACTGAACTCAGTGCTGTTCTTGGTTGTTACGATATCGTAGTTGATGCTGAGCATCATATCGTTGGTCACAGCCTGAGGAAGAACCGTCTGCATAGCGATCAGGTCGATGACTGTGGTCGATACAGAAACAGAACTGCCGGGTGCGATGTTTGCTACCATAGCAGCTGCAGTTCCGGAAGTTGTCCAACCATTGCCGGTAACAGTCCAGGGAACAGTCGCGGTATCAGTCGAACCTTCATTGGTCATCGCCAGCGAACCGATATTATAGACGCTTGAAAGCGAGAAGTTCCTGATGGCGACGCTTCTGGTGAAATCACCGTTGGTCACATTCGTTGCATTGGCCTTGAAAGCAACACGTGCAAGCGCGTGGTGGAAGAGCATCGGAACTCCTGAAGTAACCGCATCGTCGGTGTACTGTGAAGCGTTGGTTGTATTTACATTGTAATGCCAAGCCTCATCTGCATATACGAGATCGTCAGTGCTCTGGACGGTGTAATCGGTCCACGAGAGTGAGGTCTCGGTAGCTGTGGCAGGGGTTGCGCCGCGCCAGGCGATGAAGTTGATGTAGCTGTTGCTTGACTTCGGCCAGTAGTAATCGTGGCTCGGGCCCCAGTAAGAAGTGTTGGTTTCAGCGGTAGCTGCAGTTCCGTCATTCTTATAAGGAGTGATGGTCTCGCCGCTTGCTCCGAAGAAGTTCTGAGTCTCGTCGGTATAGCCATCAGCGTGCAGGAAAGCCTTGGCGGTGAATGAAGGAGATGAACCCAAAGTCCACATAGAAGAGTTGGCTTTGGTCTGAGGTGCATAGCTGGCAACCTGGAAGGTCACCTTGCGCTGAGGAGCGTAGCTGTCCATCTCCACCTTGGTGCAGGCGGTCAGGGCTGCGAGGGCCGCAAATGCTATGTATATCAGTTTCTTCATCTTCTAAATATGTTGCACTATTATATTTTAAATCACAATCTCTCCGTGTTCCTCCTCCCAATCATCTACGGTCGGTTGGAATCCGCCGCCTCTGGGCTCATCGGGCAGAGGGTTGTCTATAACCCAAGTTTCATCTATCAGGAGCCAGTGTCTCTCGATTGCATCTTCGGTCAGGAACACTTTGTCGAGACTTGTCTGGAATTGCTGAAGGTTGCCGGCTATGTCGATGACATTGAATGTCACGATCAAATCCGACTTGATATCAGGAATCTTTCCGAATGTGTTGAAAATTGAACAAAGCACATCTTTATTCTCACTTTCAAGACGGGGGTCGACACTCTTATTCAAATCGAATGCCACAGCGACTGAAGGATCGAAAGTTCTTTCATCAAGACCTATGTGGTTCGAGGGTGAAAGTCCTGATATAACGGCCATTGCGGATGATGCATATTGCATTCCTTCAACGTGGATTTGCAGATAATATGAATCAACTACGGTGTGGGCCTCGGTCTCGATCACTATGACGGACTCGTGAGGAGAAACCCTGAGGTTATGCTCACGTGCAACGAGCAGATGGTCGGGCTCGTAACGCATATCGAGATCCAGAAGGGATGACGGATCGCTGTCGGCCTTGGTCATACCTGAGTAGCGGTATTTCTGTGCCGGGGGAATCTCGCTGGTGTAGGCCAGGATATCTGTTTCGCTTGTCTCGCCGCTCACCTGGGTCACAGGGGTATCGAAGTTGTAGACAAGGAAATCGTAATTTCCGTATGAAATGTTCAGGGTACCTGAAAGCACCTGGTTGCCTTCTTCGTCGATAGTTTTGCCTGAGATAAAACTCTGGGTGAGGAGTTTCTGGCTGTTGGGGTCGTAGACGAGCACTCGCATCACGTCGGTGTTGACATCGGGAAGAGGGATGTTCTCGTTGTAGACGTCGACCATTACGTTGGCAACTGTCTGCACGTTGACCTTCACCTTGATTTCCACAAACTCTGAAGCCTCCTCAAGCGGACGCCTCTCGCAGGCAACGAGAGCCACAACCAGCGCGGTTGCGCAAGCAATCAGCTTAAATATGTTTCTAACTCTCGTCATTATCTTTTGTCGTTTTTAACCATTATCGGCACTATCAGACTTATCTTGGCTTTGGTGGGGCCGAAATAAGAGACGCGGCCGACGTTGTATTTGTCACGGATAAGCAGGCTGTAGTCGTCGGTAGGCAGATAATGCCTGAAGTCGGTGACCAGATAGCCTGCAGCAATGGAAAATTCCAACCTTGTGTGCATCTCTTTGCCGAAGAAACGCTTGGGCTGGTATACATAACCGCCGGAAATGCCGGCTGAGAAGAATTCGCCCTGGTAGTCCAGGTCCGTGTCGAACTGGAAGTCGTACTTGGCAGTCATACCGTAGACACCGGCGAACCAACCTTTCAGCTTGTCTTCGCTCTGCTTGTCCCACTTGGTGAACCAGAAACGGAACTCGGGACCGAACTCGAGAACCTGGAGGCAGAACTTGTTGTGGGTTTCCCACCAGGGATAGACGTGATCCACGAGAATCGAGAAGCGGGTAGCAATCGGGACTTCCACTTCGATGTTGAAGGCAGTTGCAAGATCGTAGAGCAAATTGGTCTTCACGGTGAACGCAAGATTTTTAGTCTGCTCGAAATCGGTGCTGTCGTCCTGCACCTCGAACGCAGTTGTGCGCTCGCGCGTATAAAAAAAGTGCGGGTTTTCAGTGGTCTGGCTGGTGATATCTTCGGCTGAGAGGGAAGCTGTTGCAGATACAACCAAAACGAGCGCTGTGGCGAGCACCCTGAGAATTCGATATGTGAAATTGGTCTTCAATCGTGTCTGGTTTTTAGTTGTCCCTGAAAACAGTCGCAAATATATATCACAAAAATTTATATTCCAGCAATTTTTTTAAATTGTTTGTAAAAATTTGCGTTACGAACAGCTGCTGGCATACCTATGTTAATTTAATATTACTTTTATATGGGTTTTGCAATTTTACCGCCCTATTTGGCAGATTTACCGCTCCTCTAAGTAAAAACCGTGCCAGATTTTGAATGAATTTTCATTTTTATCAACAATTTTCGCGAAATTTCTATTGTAAACATTTGTTTTTTAAAACTAAAATTTTTGCGGTTTTACAAAAATTATATTAATTTTGGCAAAAATTATGTTCCGGACGATATGATCCACGCGTTTCTTCTTCTTCTACCGGCATCCGTTTGCTTTTTCTGGATGCTCCTGTACCCTCTTCTTATATCGAAGAAGAATACATTCGGCAGTTTGATGTTCCTTCTTCTGGCAACCGGCCTGTACTTCCTTGCCGACAGCGGCTACGCCAGTCCTTTTACGACGAATCAAGCTCTGACCATAAACAGCCTTATCGCCCAGCTTGCAGCACCCAGCATCATCCCACTCCTTATTATATATCTGCGCAAAATTGGGAACACGTCGAAGCTGAAACATATCCACCTCAGTTGGGCTTTGGTTCCGTTCATCTTGTTCACAGGCGAGTTGACGATGATCATTCTATACGGAGCTGACAATATCGAGCGGTATCTGGACGATATGTATACCTACGGCATCGAGGTGGCAGATATGAACAGCGGTTATGCATACCATACCTATTATATATGGGCTGTAATCGTATTCCGCGTTGTCATTGCGATAGAAATATTTTTGCTGTTGCTATACTTCGCTCTGCTCATCAAGCACAGGGGTCTCCCGCTGCGCTATCTGCCGGCATTCCTTTTCCACAAGGGAAATGTCAAAGTGCTCGGTATGACAGTCGCCTTACTCTATGCCTTGATGTTTTTTGGTGTAGTCAAGATTCTTATGTCCAGGAATTTCCTGCTGACCCATCCCTTTGCCTCCCTGACAACGCCTCCCATCATCGCCCTCCTTATCTTTTTCCTATTTTATATAGGTCTTTATTCCGACAGGGATACCATCACTTTGGAAGAGATGAGGAAGGGATTCCATCTGGAAGATGAGAGCCGCCCTGAAGCAGCAAGCAAAGACAAGTCCCATATAATGAGTTCAATCATCGAGGTAGCTTCCGGCGACAAGGACAGCGACGCCCTTCTGGCCCGCTTCCACCGCATAGTTGTCGACCAGCAGATGTTCCTGCAGCCTCAATTGACCATCACCGACGTCGCCGACCGTATGGGGACCAACAAGACATATATATCAAGGCTTGTCAACAACTCATACCATATGCCGTTCCCCGACCTTATCAACGCTCTGAGAGTTGACTATACGCAGCGCTACCTCATCAACCACCACGACGCCACCCAGGCCGAAGTTGCCAAGGCCTGTGGCTTCAGCAGCGCTTCTGCCCTGAACAATACTTTCAAGAAGGTGACCGGAATGACTCCGAAGATATGGCTTGCCACCCACAACAAGAAACAGAGCCATTGATTATCAGCTCACTGATATGACAAAGAAAAGCAGAAAAGGTATAAGCCGCTCGTCGCTTGAAGCTCTGATATTTACGACAGTTTTTCTCGGCATCTTCATCCCGCTCGGGATCAGGATGGGCGGGGACAATCTCCTGAACACCATTATGCGCACTGCCCACGGGCTGCTGCTGAATACTGTGTTCTACCTGATGAGCATCACTGTTCTGACAGGTGCGCTGGCGAAGCTGATGTCGGAGTTCGGCCTGGTGTCCATCATCGGGCGCGTCCTCAAGCCGCTGATGAAACCGCTTTTCAACCTTCCGGGCGTTGCAGGGCTTGGTGCAATTATGACTTTCCTCTCGGACAACCCGGCCATCATAGCTCTCGCAAGGGACAAATCATTCGCCTCATATTTCAAGAAATATCAGCTTCTGTCGCTCACAAATTTCGGCACGGCGTTCGGTATGGGCTTCGTCGTCATCGTCACGATGATGAGCTTCGGGCAGCCGGGCGGCGCGCTGATAGGTCTTTTCGGAGCCTTCTGCGGCTCAATCATATCCACCCGCATTATGCAGCGCAGCTGCCTCAAGAGCTTCCCTGAGTTGGACAGCCCGGCCGTAGAGGCTCCCCGTAAAGGCGAGTTCGATGCTGACAAGCAGCTGGAAGGAGACACCAGGCAGAGCGTTTTCCTGCGTTTCATCAATGCCATCCTGGACGGCGGCAAGAGCGGCGTGGAGCTCGGTCTTACCATCATCCCGGGCGTATTGGTAATCACGACGATGGTCATCCTCATCACTTTCGGCGCAGGCCCGGAAGGCTACACGGGAGCTGCAAATCAGGGCGTCCCTATCCTGCCCTGGCTTGCCGAAAAGATCCACTGGGTGTTCGAATGGCTCTTCGGCTTCACCGATATGCGTCTCATCGCCTTCCCGATGACTACGCTGGGAGCTGTCGGAGCTGCGCTCGGCCTGCTGCCCACCTTCAATGCTGAAGGCATCCTGGACGGCAATGCGATAGCTGTCTTCACAGCCATCGGAATGTGCTGGAGCGGCTTCCTGTCGACCCACACAGCTATGCTCGACGCTCTCGGCTTCCGCAAAGCCATCTCCAAGGCCCTCGGCGCCCACACAGTCGCAGGCCTCGCCGCCGGCATCATCGCCCACTTCCTCTACCTGCTCGTCTCCCTGTTCTAAGCCCCGGCGAAAACTAAAGAAGGGCGGCCTTGCGGTCACCCTTCTTGTATGTGGTCAAAGTTATGTCTTATTCGTCGCGGAGTTGCAATTTCTGGACATAGATGGCCTTCTTGAGTTCATCTCTCCTCTTTACTGACGGTTTCTCGAAGTTCTTCCTGTTGCGGAGTTCCTTTACGATGCCGGTCTTTTCGAATTTACGTTTGAATTTCTTGAGAGCCCTCTCAATGTTTTCACCTTCTTTAATGGGAACGATAATCATAGTCTATTGCACACCTCCTTTTTCTTGTGGACGGCAAAGATAAGCAAGTTTTCGAAAATCGCAAATGAACTCATCGCGATTTTCACTAAATTTACAATAAGTATCCGTCCAGCGATGATCAAGGCTTTTCTCGACTATATATCTCTCCAGAAACGCTACTCGAAGCGCACCGCCGCCCTTTACGAAGAGGCGCTGCGCGAGTTCTACGCCTTTATGTATCCAGAGAAAAGCGACATCGCAGCCCTGACGAAGGCCGAGCTGCTGGACGTGCTGGTCAGCAACAACTTGCGCGGCTTCGTGGCCCAGGGTCTGGAGAGCGGACTGACGGCCCGGACCGTGAATCTCAAGCTGTCGGCTATCAGCAGCTACTGCAGCTGGCTCGTCAAGCAGGGTGAGCTGCCCGACAATCCGGCCCGCAAGGTCTACCGGCCGAAGGAGGCCCGCCGCCTTCCCGAGTTCTACACCGAGCAGAGCCTCGAGAACTACTTCGAGATGAAGGAGAGCGACTTCGAGGGCGAGGAGACGATGGCCCACCTGCGGGCCCGGATGCTGATTATGGTGCTCTACTCAACAGGTATGAGGCGCAGCGAGATATGCAATCTCCGAGTCGGCGACTTCGACGCTGCAAGAGGCGTCTTCCGCATCGTCGGCAAAGGCGACAAACCGCGCGAAGTGCCCGTTCCGGCTTTGATTTGTCGATATATTTTGCTATATTTGAAAAGGCTTGGCAAGGAATTTTCAAGCGAAAACGACAGTTTCTTCTTCGTGACTGACAAGGGCGCACAGATGTATCCCGCGATGGTCAACAACATAGTGAAGGCGGAATTGTCGAAGGCTGAAGGGTTTACCGGTCGCAAGTCGCCGCACCTGCTGAGGCACTCGCTGGCGACCCACCTGCTGAACAACGGCGCTGACCTGAACAGCATCAAGGAGATTCTGGGACATAGTTCCCTTGCCGCCACGCAAGTTTACACGCACAACTCTTTCGAGCAATTGAAAAAAACATACTTAACCGCTCATCCAAGAGCAAAGATTGGAGGTAAAAATGGAAATTAAAGTCAACTCACACAAATTCGATGCAGACAAGAAGCTGATCGAATTCGCAGAGAAGAAACTCGGTAAACTCGACAAGTTCTATGAGGACATCGTAAGGACCGAAGTAAACCTCTCGCTGCTTCCTGAACCTGAGAACAAGAACGTAAAGGTCAGGGTTCTGATTCCTGGAACTGAAGTGCTGGTAGAGCGCAACGCAGCCACCTTTGAGGATGCAATCGTTGAATGCGCAGGTATCCTTAAGGAAAAACTCGTTTCCGCCAAGGAGAAACGTTTCAAATAATGAACAGAGAGCATAACTCCTCGAGGGTTATGCCGTTGAAATAGTCGCCGAACGGGAGTTCAGATGCCCGTTCGGCGATTTTTTCTTGTGCCGCCGGACATCCGCGCATCGCTTCGCAGAACTCTGCAGTGTCGCGGGTGAAGAAATAGTCGCCGCTGATGGCCAGGTCCTCCAGCGTGCCTTTTTCAATCTTTGCAGTGAGGGTGAGAGTGCCGCAGGGAAATTTGGCGGTCTTGCTGAAGGAGTATGCCGGAGAGGCTGCGAAGTTCCACTCATCCGTGCGATATTTTGTGTCGGCAAGGCGGCTGATGGCATCGATGTCTTCTGCCGTATATTCGTAGACTTCTGCCTGCCGTGCCACTTCCTGCCCTATGAAAGCCATAAACTGACCGGCCGTCATCGGCTCGGCAAGATGCGGAAGGATATTGGTGACGCGGCTGCGGCGGGAGGCGACGGCACGGCCTGTGAATTTCGAGGTGTCGGAGGACAGCGCTGCCGCCATATCGTCAAGATTCGTGTCGAACAGCATCGTGCCGTGGTGCATCATTCGGCCGTCGCGCACGCAGATGGCGTTGCCGGAGAATTTCAGGCCGGCGATGGTGAGGTCGTTACGGCCCTCTAGGGTCGCTTCGACGCCGAGTTTGGCCAGAGCCGCGATGACAGGGGCGGTGAAGCGGCGGAACATCCCTGCGGAACTCTCGCTGCGGTCGCAGGCGTCCAGAAAGGTGTAATTGACGTTGCCAAGGTCGTGGTAGACAGCACCACCTCCGCTGAGCCGCCGTACCACAGCTATGCCGCGGCGGCCGATGAAGTCGGCGTTGATTTCCGCACGGGCGTTCTGGTTTCGGCCGATGATGACCGCAGGGGCGTTCTGCCAGAGCCTGAACACCGGCGCAGAGAAGCGTCCGAGCAGGTACTCTTCTGCGGCAAGATTCCAGTAAGGGTCAGTGTGGCTGTCGATTATACTACGCATTCAGGGTGTTCCAAAGCATATCCTTGAGCTCGGTGATGTTGTAGCCGGTGACGCTGCTGATGAAGATATGCGGCACCTTGCGGGGCAGATGCTTCGCAATTTCGCGGCGCAGCTCGTCGTCGAGCATATCGCTCTTCGAGATTGCCAGGATGCGGTCCTTGTCAAGCAGCTCGGGATTATAGAGCTTGAGCTCGTTGAGAAGGATCTTGTAGTCGCGGGCTATGTCGTCGCTGTCGGCGGGAACCATAAACAACAGCATAGAGTTGCGCTCGATATGACGCAGGAAGCGCAGGCCCAGGCCTTTGCCTTCGTGGGCGCCTTCGATGATGCCGGGAATGTCGGCTATCACGAACGAGCGGTCGTCACGGTAGCGGACAATGCCGAGGCTGGGCTCGAGGGTGGTGAAAGCGTAGTCAGCGATCTTGGGTTTGGCTGCGGACACTGTAGATACGAGGGTGGACTTGCCGGCGTTGGGGAAGCCGACCAGGCCTACGTCGGCCATAATCTTCAGCTCGAGGATGAACCAGCCTTCGACGCCTTCTTCGCCCGGCTGTGCGTAGCGCGGGGTGCGGTTGGTCGGACTCTTGAAGTTGTTGTTGCCCAGACCTCCGCGGCCTCCCTTGGCCAGGATTGCCTTCTGACCGTCGTCAAGGATCTCGAGGATCGTCTCGCCGGTCTCGGCGTCTTTCGCCACCGTGCCCAGCGGCACTTCGAGGATGATGTCCTTGCCGTCCTTGCCGTCTTTCAGGCCGCCGCTGCCGCCCTCTCCGTTCTCGGCGATGACGTGCTTCTGGAATTTGAGGTGGATCAGCGTCCACATCTGGGCGTTGCCGCGCAGGATGATGTTGCCGCCTCGCCCGCCGTTGCCGCCGTCCGGACCGCCCTTGGGAATGTACTTCTCGCGGCGCAGATGCACCGACCCCTTGCCGCCGTTCCCGGCCTTGCAATAGAGCTTGACGTAGTCTATGAAGTTGCTGTCTGCCATAACTCCCGCAAAGTTAGCTATTCTTTTCGACTTATCGTAGCTCCGCCCGGACAGACGGGTCGAAATCCGCGGTCCGTCCACCGGAAGACCCGTCTGAGTGGACAGACGGGACGAAATCCGCGGTCCGTCCACCGGAAGGCCCGTCTGCGTGGACAGACGAGGCGAAATCCGCGGTCCGTCCACCGGAAGGCCCGTCTGCGTGGACAGACGAGCCAAAATCTGCGGTCCGTCCACCGGAAGACCCGTCTGCGTGGACAGACGAACCGAAATCCGCGGTCCGTCCACCGGAAGGCCCGTCTGCGTGGACTGTTATTTCCTGAATGGGAACAGTTCGTCGACGGTTCCCTTATCCAACTTGAGCTGGCGTGCGATCTTTTTGTTATCAGCGTTGTAGTCAAAATGGAGAGTCCTCGCCAGTTCAAATTTTGCGTTTTTCGGAAGCAAGACGGGGTTATCGCAGTTGTACACTTGCTTGCAAAGACGGAAGATTACTGCGCTGAGTTCATCGTCAGTATAATAGATTGAATCGCCCAATTGTGATGCGATTTCTTTCCAAGATTCAATATCGCGCGAAATCTTTTGAAAATAATGGCGAGCATCTCGAAAAATGCCTTCTCCAATGTCAAACATCACATAGTTGACAGGAGATATATATCCGTATTGCATAATCCAAGTGTCAGGATAGTCGATATACCTGGAATGAACAACTTTGCGGCGGTCTTTTATATACAAGTCTTTAAACAGACCTTCTGAATATCGCTTTGCTATAGGAGAGAAGTAATAGCTGTTGGCACCGAATGGATAGGAAAAGGGAGTATGGTCGGGGTCTACGACATAATTGTTGCGATTGATGTATGCAATCTGATTTCGAAATGATTCGAGAGAATCGGCTGGAATTAGTTTGGCATAAGCGAAACTGCTGAGATCAACGGGACTGCTTTGTTTTAAAAAGTAGTTGCGAAGTTTTCGTTTAAGCATATCGTGAAAGGCTATAACCTCGTCACGAGTTCCGCACATCAGTATATGCAAATGGTTGCTCATTATCTCGAAGGTTATTATCTTCAAGTTTTCAAAGGCGTGAGAACAGATTGCTATGAGCGTCATCATATAAGCGTAGTCATCTCTTTTCTTAAATATAACAGGCTGTCCCTCGCCAGGTGTACATAAGTGCCAGATACCCTCATAATTGTCGCAAATCCACTGAAATACTTGGTTGCATCTTTTTTCTTTATCGCTGAAAGACAAGCTTCCTGGCGATTGATTACCATCGTTTGCAAATAAAGCCTTGTTCATAATTATCAATAATCTTTTGTGAACAAAGCTATGATAATGATTAGTAGGAAGGCGTTTATAAGCATTTATATCCGCTTAAAACCATTTAGTTGTTGAAAAAGTTTCGAAGCGGAGTGGTTGGGGGAGTTACTTCGTGGAGCGGCTCTTTTGATCGAGGATATTTCCCGACAGAGCCGAGAATATCCTCTTAATTCTGTTTGATGCTGGGTGCGAGAAGATTGGGCTTGGGGAGCGGGCGAGGACCGGGTTTCCTCCCGTCCGGCCGCAGGAGCTCTGGATGGGCTCCTGCGGTCGTCCGAGGAAAACCCTCCGAACCCAGCGCTTCCAGGACCCGCTGGAACACCTTCACCACTCACCTATCCATCGAAGAACGTGTCAGGGTGGACAGACGGGACAAAATCTGCGGTCCGTCCACCGGAAGGCCCGTCTGCGTGGACAGACGGGACGAAATCCGCGGTCCGTCCACCGGAAGACCCGTCTGCGTGGACAGACGGGACGAAATCCGCGGTCCGTCCACCGGAAGGCCCGTCTGCGTGGACAGACGGGCAATAATCCGCGGTCCGTCCACCGGAAGACCCGTCTGGGTGGACAGACGGGACGAAATCTGCGGTCCGTCCACCGGAAGGCCCGTCTGGGTGGACAGACGGGACGAAATCCGCGGTCCGTCCACCGGAAGGCCCGTCTGCGTGGACAGACGGGACATAATCTGCGGTCCGTCCACCGGAAGGCCCGTCTGGGTGGACAGACGGGCAAAAATCCGCAGTCCGTCCACCGGAGGGCGGGTCTGCGTGGACAGACGGGCGCAAAAAAAGGCGGCCCGGGGGTCGCCTTTCTTCTTGGGGGTCTTCCCTGCCCTACGCCTCGCGTGCGGCGTTGAGCAGTTCGATCATCTTGATGACGCACATCGGGATGCGGGTACCGGGGCCGAAGATGGCGGCGGCGCCAGCCTTGTACAGAGCGTCATAGTCCTGGGCGGGGATCACACCGCCGACAGTGACGATGATATCCTCGCGGCCGTACTTCTTGAGCTCCTCGATAACCTGAGGAACGAGAGTAAGGTGGCCGGCAGCAAGAGAGCTGATGCCGAGGATGTGGACGTCGTTCTCGACAGCCTGTTTCACAGCCTCTTCGGGAGTCTGGAACAGAGGGCCCATATCGACGTCGAAACCGCAGTCTGCGAAACCGGTGGCAACGACTTTGGCTCCACGGTCGTGACCGTCCTGACCGAGTTTGGCAACCATAATACGAGGCTGACGGCCTTCCTTCTTGGCGAAGTCGGCAACCATAGCCTTGGCCTTCTCGAACTCGTCGTTATTCTTGATCTCTGATGAGTAAACACCTGTGTTCATACGGATGATAGCTTTATAGCGTCCAACAATCTTTTCGCAAGCGTCGCTGATCTCGCCGAGGGTAGCGCGGACCTTGGCGGCCTCGACTGCAAGCTCCAGAAGGTTGCCGTTCTTCTCGGCGACAGCCTTGGTGATAGCAGCAAGGGCAGCCTGGACAGCAGCCTCGTCGCGGTGTGCGCGAAGGTCTTTCAGACGTGCGATCTGGCTCTCACGAACCTTGGTGTTGTCCACTGCAAGGATCTCGATGGGATCCTCGTGCTCGAGGCGGTACTCGTTGATACCGATGATCTTCTCGATGCCGGCGTCGATGCGGGCCTGCTTGCGGGCAGCGGCCTCCTCGATGCGGAGTTTCGGAATACCGGTCTCGATGGCCTTGGCCATACCGCCGAGCTCCTCAACTTCCTGGATATGCTTCCAGGCAGCGTCGACAAGCGCTTTGGTGAGGCTCTCTACGTAGTAGCTGCCGGCCCAGGGATCGACGTTCTTGCATACTGAAGTCTCTTCCTGGATGTAGATCTGGGTGTTACGGGCGATACGCGCGCTGAAGTCGGTAGGCAGGGCGATAGCCTCGTCGAGGGCGTTGGTGTGCAAACTCTGGGTGTGTCCCAGGGCAGCTCCCATAGCCTCGATGCAGGTACGTGCCACGTTGTTGAAAGGATCCTGCTCGGTGAGCGACCAGCCAGAAGTCTGGCAGTGGGTACGCAGGGCGAGGCTCTTCGGATTCTTGGGATTGAACTGGTTGACCAGCTTGGCCCAGAGCATACGTGCTGCACGCATCTTGGCAATCTCCATAAAGTGGTTCATACCGATAGCCCAGAAGAA
>CAMVOD010000006.1:0-154759 GCA_947169015.1 uncultured Bacteroidales bacterium
TGCGCCGATGATACTGCGATACCATGTGGGAAAGTAGGAAGCCGCCGTCTTCTAAGCCTTTGGCCCAAAAAGCCAAAGGCTTTTTTTGTTTGGGCCAGGCTTAGAAGCCGGCGGCTATGCCGCCGACCTTCTTTACAGGGGACTCTGTCCCCTAAAACCCCTGCGGCGCGTGGCGCCGAAGCGCTGCCGCGCTGCCCTTGGCCGATACGGTCAGGGCTTTTTCGTTTGAAGACGCCGGCTGTAGCCGACCTTTTCAACGGGGACGCTGTCCCCGGAACCCCTGCGTGCTTCGCACGGCCCGCAAGCGGGCTGCCTTCGGCATACGGCACGATGGAGCAGGGCAGCGGCGTAAAGGGCACTTGAGCGAGGGTGAAACAGCGTATGAGCGAAGCTCCGCCGCCCGGGAGCGACGCTGTCTGAGCAACGTTAGGGCTGGACTGAGTGTGAGACAGGCAATTACTTGCCTGTCGAAAACAAAGGACAGCACTAAAAGTGCGAGTTCGTCGCGACAGGCGGACGCAGCGAAATACGCCACCCGAGCGAACTCGTGCCCTCCGAGCCGCTCGCACTGCAGAAATCGTGGCGTCCAGGCTGGCTAGTTATGAGATACGGGCAAGGTGTGCAAAAATACGACCACCTTGCCCACTCCAAATTCTTATATCTCTGATTTATAGTGACTTGCAAAATAATAACGGGCAAGGTGTGCGCTGATTTATCCCACCTTGCCCGTAGAGTGGGGTAGGTCTCTCGTGAATTTGGGATAGGTCCCGCGTGAATTTGGGGTAGGTCTGATGGAAGGTGCCGGACCTACACCGCCAGATGCTCTCTGGAGGTGATTAGCGGGGTAGGTCCGGGATCTTTAAAAGGACCTACCTCATAAGATGTCGGGACCTACCCCGTTATGTATCCACCTTGGGAACAAACATCAAAACTATAGTTGCAAAGGGAAGGAAGCGTTACGGAGGGCTGGTTATCCGTGACAAACGGGAAGGATTGGAAATCGGGAATCGCTTTTAGGCAATGGGGAGAGGGATTTTTGGCTTTTGTATTGATATAATTGCTACTTTTGCAGGATACAATGATATATAGGCAGTTCCGCTATGATCGAGCTGAAAAACATATACAAGACATACCATACGGCATCTCCTGTGCAGGTGCTCAAAGGAGTCAACCTGAAGGTGGAAGAAGGCGAGCTTGTGAGCATTATGGGAGCCTCCGGTTCCGGCAAGAGCACCCTGCTGAACATCATAGGCATCCTCGACAATTACGACGAAGGAGAATACCGTCTTGCAGGCAGACTCATTAAGGATCTGTCGGAAGACGACGCAAGTATGATGCGCAACGAACTCATCGGCTTCATCTTCCAGAGCTTCAACCTCATAGGCTTCAAAAACGCCCTCGAGAACGTAGCCCTTCCGCTCTATTACAGAGGCGTAAAACGCGCCGACCGCAACGAAATGGCGATGCAGTATCTCGAGAAGGTAGGACTGCAGGACCATTGGAACCACCTGCCCAACCAGATGTCAGGAGGCCAGTGCCAGAGGGTCGCAATAGCCCGAGCACTCATATCCCAGCCCAAGATCATCCTCGCCGACGAACCGACCGGCGCCCTTGACTCAAAGACGACCCAGGAAGTAATGAACATCCTGCTCCAGCTCAACCGCGAGCAAGGCCAGACCATCGTCATCGTAACCCACGAGCAAGACATCGCCGACCAGACCGACCGCAGGATATTCATAAAAGACGGAGTAATCTACAAAGACGAAAAATAGCGATGCGCGACCTGTTTGCAGAAATATTCTCCTCAATGCGCCACAGCAAGACCAGGCTCCTGCTGACAGGCCTCTCGACGGCGTGGGGAATATTCCTGCTCATCGTGCTCCTCGGCACCGGAAACGGCATCCTCAACGGCATCTCTAACGCCTGGCTGAATGAAGACGACAACGTAGTCACCATCGAACCCTCGACCACGATGCTGCCCTTCGAAGGCCTGCCTGTAGGCAGAAGCATCAACGTCGTAGAAGAAGACGGCGCTTCACTCAAAGAAGCCTTCCCTCAGAACGTTATTGGATATGTGCCGGAACTCGACAAAGACATAGTGGTAAGCTACCGCAACAAATATTCAGAGACAGACATAGCCGGCTTCTATCCCGGATACGAAACGATCCGCAACAACGTCCTGCTCGCAGGAAGAGACATCAACCAGATAGACATAAGCGAGCGCCGCAAAGTCTGCCTCGTGTCCACCAACCTCTGCAAAAGGATATTCCCGACAGACGAACCCCGCGACATCGTCGGACGCACCGTCTCAGTCAACGGCGTAGCCTTCACTGTGGCAGGCGTCTACAGACCGGCCAAGTCATATAACATCTCAAGGACCGTCATCGCGCCTTTCACCACGATAAAATCCCTGTTCTTCGACAACGACGACATCTCCAAACTCTCCATCACAGTCGCCGGACTCAACACCGAAGCCGAAAACCGCGACTTCGTAGAGAAAATCAGAACCCATATGGCGTCGCTGAAACAATTCTCCCCTGAAGACAAGAAAGCCGTGACGATCACCAACACATACGACCTGGCCCTGTACATCGGCAGCCTGTTCAAGACAATCAACCTGTTCCTCTGGATAGTCGGCCTTTCAACCCTGGTCGCAGGCATAGTCGGCGTGTCCAATATAATGCTGATCACCGTAAGGGAGAGGACCCGCGAGCTGGCAGTCAGAAAAGCAATGGGAGCCCCCAGACGTTCGATCATAAGCCTCGTGCTCACAGAATCCGTGCTTGTGACAGTCATCTTCGGCTATGTAGGTATGGTTCTGGGCATAGGCGTGATAAAACTTGCAGACATCATCGTCAGCGCCTCCGCCGACACATCCGCATCAGGAATCGGCAGCAGCGTCTTCATCAACCCCAGCGTTGACATAGGAGTCGTGATGGGGGCGACCCTCATTATGATAATAGCAGGCCTTCTGGCAGGTTATATGCCGGCGAAGAAGGCAGTAAGCATAAAACTTGTAGAAGCCCTTGCGGCCAACGACTAGACAATGAAACTACTCGACAGAGATATGTGGCAGGAAGTGCTTGTGACCATAAAAGGTCAGAAGGTGCGCAGCATTCTCACGATGTTCGGCGTCTTTTGGGGCATCTTTATGCTGGTAGTTCTCATCGGCTGCGGCTTCGGTATGAAAAAAGGCCTCATCGGCAGTCTGATGAACCTGTCGTCCAACAGCATAGTCTACACACCGACGACGACGTCAATGGCCTACAGCGGCTTCAATGCCGACAGGTCGTGGTACATCCAGGAAAAAGACGTCACCGACATAAGGGAGAAGATGGGCCGCCGTCTGAGATATGTCACAACTGCCAACCTCGACGGTTTCCAGCAGATCGGCTCCCGCAACCGCAGCGGCTATTACCAGACCGCTGGCGTGACTCCCACATATTACATCGACATACCCCAGAAAGTGATATACGGCCGCTATCTTAACGACACCGACATCAAAGAACACCGCAAAGTCTGCCTGGCCGGCGAAAGGGTAGTGGCAGAACTGTTTGACACCGACAACCCGGTAGGTGAAGACCTGACAGTGGACGGCAACGTATACAAGATAGTCGGGGTCATCACCCACACCAACGAAAACATATCGGTAGGATTCTTCTCGCAGGACTGCGTGCTGCTGCCGTTTACCACGGAGCAGGACGCCTTCGACCACAAAGACCGCATCGGTATGATGTCCGTCGGCCTCTATGACAAATACGACATAGAGACAGCCAACTCGGAGATTTCGACTATTCTGAAGAGAAACCACAACATACACCCCGACGACAACGCTGCGATGGAGATCATATCGATGGTAGACGCAGTGTCCGTGTATGAAAGTACAATGAAAGGTGTTGAAATTTTGATACTGATAGTAGGTCTCGGCACTTTGCTTGCAGGCCTCATCGGCATCTCCAACATAATGCTCGTAACCATCAAGGAAAGGACCAAGGAAATCGGCATACGCAGGGCCCTCGGAGCAAGGCCCCGTGTCATTATCCTGCAGATTATGCTGGAAGCCCTTACCCTGACGGTAGTAGCAGGAGTAGCCGGAATCATAGTAGGCACCTGGGTTCTGCTGCTGCTGAACAACGTCCTAGGCGGAGGCACTGATGCGCTGATATCAAGGCCGATGATACCGCCGCTGTACGCGTTCGGCTCGCTGCTCATCCTTGTGTGCGGAGGTCTGGCGTCAGGCTACGTGCCTGCCCGCAAGGCCCTTAAGATAAAAGCAATTGAAGCACTTAGAGACGATAAATGATTATGAAGAAAGCTTTCAAAATCGCATTGTGGGCACTGGTTGCCGCATTTGTAGTCCTTACATTTTTCTTCCTGTGGCGTCAATCCAGGCCCGCGCCTGAAATATATGAACTGTTACAGCCCGAGGTTCGCACCGTCTACCAGAGTTCCATAGCAACCGGTCAGATCCAGCCTCGCCGCGAAGTATACGTCAAGCCGAGGATCACAGGCATCCTGACCCAGATCAATGTCAAGATCGGTCAGCAGGTCAAGACCGGCGACGTAATCGCAAGGGTAAGCGTGATTCCCGATATGAGTTCGTACAACGACGCGCAGAGTGCCGTAGAGGCCTCAAATCTGCAGCTGCAGGAGGCTCAGAGGGAGTATGACCGCAATGAAGCCTTGTATAACGGCGATGTTATATCGCGCGAAGAGTTCGAGAAATCCGCTCATAATCTGTCACTTGCGAAAGAAAATGCAGCCAAGGCCCAGTCTTCTCTGGACATCGTTCTCTACGGTAGCTCGCAGCGTAGCGGAGCGGTGAACACCACCATCGTCAAGGCCACGATGAGCGGCAAAGTGATCGACATCCCCCTGAAACAGGGAGCATCAGTGGTCAGCACAAGCCCCTACAGCGAAGGTACGACCATCGCGACGATAGCCGATGTGACTGATATGATCTTCGACGGCAAGATCGACGAGACCGAAGTGGACAGGCTGACCGTCGGAATCCCGGCACGCATAACTGTCGGCTCAAGCCTCGACCGCCATATCACCGGCACCCTCGAAGAAATATCGTCTATGGGAGTGAAGGAGAACGGAACGGTGATGTTCAGCCTTAAGGCTTCGGTAGACAGCGACGACGGAACCACCGAACTGAGGGCCGGCTATAGCGCCAACGCCGAATTCATCACCGCCCAGGCCGACAACGTGCTGTCCATCGAAGAAACTGCAATCTCATTTGAAGACGGGCAGCCCTACGTATACCGTCTTGTCTCATCACAAGACAGCAAGATCCAGAAATTCGAGAGAATCCCTGTGACTGTAGGACTGAGCGACGGCATATATATTGAGATAAAGGACGGCGTGACCGCAGATATGGTATTGAGGGGAAATAAACTTAACTGATAAGATGAAGAAAGGATTATTGTTGTCAATTCTGGCACTGGCTCTGCCCCTGGTCGCATTCGGGCAGGCTTGGACTATAGAAGACTGCGTGGAGTATGCCATCGTCCACAATCCGGATGTGTTGCACCGTCAACTGCAATATGACAACCAGAAAGAAGTGCTCAGCGAGACAGCAGTGAGCAGGGCTCCTCTGATCAACATAGGCGTCCAGGAGACATTGCACTCCGGTAATACGCTGATTATGTATAGTATCGACGAAAACCTGACTATGTCTCTGACCCAGATCGCCGCCCAGATGGAGATGCCTCTCTATACCGGCGGAATGATCGCGAATTCAAAAGAGGCGGAACGCTATATGCTTAAGGCCGCCGGAGAAAACATCGAACTGACGAAGATCAACATCCGTATCCGCGTCGCCGCCGCATACCTTCAGCTGCTCAACAACATCAGCCAGGAGCAGATTGCGTGGGAGCAGGTAGGCCTGTGCCAGCAGCAGCTCGAGAACGTGCAGAAACTTGTGTCAGAAGGCAAGCGTACCAACGCCGACCTTGCCGAGGCCCGTTCGGCGCTCAGCTCAGCGGAACACCTGCATACGGCAGCCAGCGGGGCGACTATAATTTCTAAAGTCGACCTTGTCAACCTGATCGGCCTTGATGACGAGACCGGTTTCTCAGTAGAGGAAATGCACGATACCGTAGAAGGAACAGAGACTGTCTCCCTGCTTTCCCTGATGGACAACGTAGACAGCCATCCGTCGGTAATGGCGGCGAAATACAGTATGAACAGCGCCGAATACCGTGCAAAAGCCGCTAAAAGTGCTATTCTGCCTCAGCTGTCGATGTTCCTCAATTACAACAACTACTTCTATTTCCCCATCGGCGCCAAAGAATTCCACATCGGTTCCCAGCTCGGTGACAACGGCTGGGGCGCCCTTGGATTCAAGCTCGCAGTCCCGATTCTCAACCTGCCTGCCAACAGACAGATAACAAGAGCAAAGATAGCCTTCAACGATGCCAAGGTAACCCTCGATGAATCCAGGAAAGAACTGTCAAAGCAGATTCGTGAAGCATACTATCAGACGGTAACCGCGAGAGAGCGGTACAACTCCGCAGTCAAGGCCGAGTCTGCAGCGCAGGAGGCATACAACTACCAGACAAGGATGTACGACGTCGGTCGTTCTACCACATACGATCTTGACCAGAGCCGTCTCAAATGGTTCGCCGCCAGCGAAGAAGCCATCCGCTCAAAGTACGAGTATCTCCTAAGGAACAAGATCCTGAAGTATTACAGCAGTTATACGCAATAATATCCATATATGCACGTAGGTCTTTTCATCGACGGGTACTTACCCATTATAGACGGGGTCATCAAAGTTGTAGACGCTTATGCCTCGAGGCTTTACAAGAAGTGTGACGTCACTGTATTCACTCCGCATTGCTATGGGCAGGAGCCCGGGTATGACGACCGCTTTCCTTATGAGGTAGTCCGCTGCTGGTCCATAATGCGCGAGACGGACGATTATCCCCAGGGCTTCCCGATAATGGATCCCAAATTCAGGAAGCAGGCGCAGGATATAGACCTTATCCACGTCCACAGCGCATTCCCCATAGGCTTGTTCGCAAAATCACTGTCCAAAAGGCATAACATCCCTATGGTAGGGACGATCCATTCAGATTTCAGGCCGGATGTCTACAAATATATGGGCAAGGTGATAGGCGAGCAGGTAGTCAAGCTGCAGATGAGCATATACAACAGCTGCATCGAATGCTGGACAGTAAATGATGTGGTGGGGAAGATGTTCATCAGCGATTACGGGCTTAAACGTCCATACCGCGTTATGCCTTACTCGACCGACCATCATCCGGTGGCAGACGAAGCCGGTGCGCGTGCGAGGATAAATGCTGCATATAATCTGAAAGATGACGATTTCGTACTGGCCCACGTCGGCCGGCAGGACCTGCAGAAGAGGGAAGACTTCATACTGAGGTCCCTTGCCGAGTTGAAAAAGAACAACGTTGCCTTCAAGATGCTGTTCGTGGGAGACGGAAGCAAGCAGGGCTATCTCAAGCAGCTGACTGCTGAGCTCGGCCTGAACGATGATGTCGTATTCTGTGGAATATTGTCCGACAAAGAGCAGATGATGCAGCTCTACTCACGTGCAGACCTGCTTCTCTTCCCGTCGGTGTCAGATACCTATGGCCTCGTCAAGATTGAGGCGGCCTGCCAGAAGACTCCGACATTGTTCTGCGAAGGAACTATGGCGGCAGACGGCACCGAGGATGGAGTGAACGGCTTCACGGCTGCCAACGACGAGGCGGCCTTCGCAGCCCGCATCGCAGAGCTGGGCAGCAACCGCGAACTCATCAGCAAAGTCGGAATGAATGCATATCGCGTTCTGTACCGGACCTGGGACGACCTCGTGGACGAAGTCTACGAAAATTATCTCAGAATTATTGAAAATCATAGAAAATCATAACTTTGTATAACGATGATACGACTTTTCATACTTATATTGCTCCAGGGAATCCTTGTCGTAGGTGCCGAGTGCTTCCTGAAAGTGGCTCTGGCCAAGATCGGCGAGTTCTCCTGGACCTGGGCTTTTTTCAAAGGAGCCCTGTCTACCTGGCAGCTTTGGCTGGCTGGAATTACGGCTATATTGGGCGTAGTAGAGTGGATGGCCGTCCTCAAACGCTATGACCTCTCGCTTGCCTATCCTCTGACAGCCATAAGTTTCATCCTCAGCCTCCTTGCAGGTGCCTGGATATTCCACGAGGCCATCCCCGCCACACGATGGATCGGCGTGGTCCTCATTATGGCAGGCGTCTATTTTGTCGCACGTTAACACAGTTCTATGAGCAAAAGGATATTAGTAATCTCACCCCACGCCGACGATGAAATACTCGGCTGCGGCGGCTATCTCGCCTCCCAGCGTGACGAAGGGAGCGAAATCCACATCGCTTACGCAACCATCGGCATCAAAGGCGACCCTTCCAGAGAGCTTTGCAGGATTGCAGAGGCCGAGCAGGTGTGCAACAGGCTGAAAGCCAGCCACCAGATTCTGCTCGAAAACTACGACGGCGAGCTGGATATGGTTCCCACCCGTTTCTTCGTAACTCAGTACGACGCCATATTCGACAGCTTCCGGCCCGACGAGTTGTTCATCAATTACCCTTCGTGGCACCAGGACCACAAGAAAGTCTATGACTCGGCGATGGCCGCGCTCCGTTTCAGGCAAGGGTTTATGCCCCGCTTCATCGCCCTCTACGAGTATCCTTTCATCCTCAATCAGAACATCAATATCAGCGGCGGTCTGTGGTATCACGACATCACCGACAGCCTCGACGAGAAGATAGAAGTATTCAACCTTTATAAAAGCCAGATCAAGAAGGCTCCGTCACCCCTGAATCCCGAAGGGATAAGGCAGCTCGCAATGGTGCGCGGCACCGAATGCGGAGTGAAATACGCCGAGCTCTTCTATCTGCAGAAAATGATCCGATGAAGTATCTGGTATTCGAGGCAGGAGGCCGTGCAGGCCTTTCGGCAGAACTGTTCTTCGCCAACCGAGTCCGTACGGACGACGGCAACAGTCTCGTTATGGCCGATATGGATACCACTTACATCCAGTGTCCGGGCCCTGCCGGTGTCAGCCGCGTCCTTGAGTCGGACGCTCTGGCGATGATTGCCGCAGACGCGTCTGACTGCGCTGTCTTCCCGGCTGACGAGCTTGCCCGTCAAGGCAAGCCAGCAGTTTTCGACCTTGCGGCACGCAACCCTATGGTAGCCGTGGAAAAATGGTTCTTCAACAAGCGTTGTATGAACCTCAAACTGGCTGAGATCACTTCTGGATGCCTGATAAACATCCCTGAAACCTTCTCTCTCGACGACGTGTTTATGCGGCCGAACACAATGTCGGCCGGCAGCCACGGGGTAGGGAGGCTGGAGAACACCTGCATCACCCGCCGTGTGGAGATAGCCCACGAATATGTAGTGGACGTCAACTGGACGGCAGAAGAGCCTGTCATATACGCCCGTGAAGTCCGCATAAAGAACGGCTATGACAAATATCTGAAGTTCCTCGGCGCCGGCAGCAAGGTGGCCCGCGCGGTCGATGAATTCGTGCGTGCAATCAGGGCAAAGGCTCCGCTGATGGTCACAGGCATTTTCCACATACAGCTCATAGAGGACCCCGCAGGCCAGATTTTTTTCGTGGAATATTCCAAGCGTATATCAGGCACTTCAATAGTGAATCTGTTCCGCGGATACAACCCCTTCGACGCCCTCACCGGCGTGCAGACCCCTGTCTGCAAAGGAGACTTTGCCAAAGAGGATGTCTGGTACAGATATGAAGATTTTATGATGAATCTCTACAAGCTGCGCCTATGAGAGCCTTCAACCTTCTAAGATATATCGCAGCCATAGTGCTGCTCATCTGCAGCTTCTTCCTGCCGCCGGTGGTTGCCGTGTTCGCAATTCTGGTCCTGCTTGCCGTCAACAACTGCCTGGATGACGTCGTGTTCTATCACGGCAGCAAGCATATCGACCGCTCCAGATATTCAGGAGGCGTAGCCTGCCCTGTGAACGGAGTAGTGACCTGCATTGAGGAAGACGTGCCGCTGATGAGCCATATCCGCAAATGCGATTATCTGGAAGACAAGATCATCCTCGAACTGAACAAAGAAGCCGAGGCTGATGCCGGAAAACTGTACAACCACGTAACCATCTTCCTCAACAAGTTCAACTGCCACGCAGTGACCAACATCGGTTCGAAGATCGTCCGCGAGGTCTATTATGACAAGGACGGCATTATGATATCGATGGTCGAGGCGGGGGAGATGATCACGAAACTCGACGGAATGTTCCTGAACAATTCATTCATCAGGACCGAATATGAGAACGGGGTGGTGTGCGTCTATACGCTCGACAAGTACGTGTCGAAGATGATTCCGTCCGACAACAAGGAGCTGCTCGGCGTCGATTATTTCATCTGTCGCGGCAGCCAATGCGATATATATATCCCCAAGGGTATGGAGTTCTGCGTCAAGAAGAACCAGATATTGCGCAACCTGCAGACTGTTTCCAAGGGCGCTACGGTCAACACCACGATCGATTATACGGCGCAGGCCGCAGCCCTGATCGCGAAAGACAGCTGCTCCCGCACCGGTCATATCATAATCAGCAATCTTAAGAAAACACTTTCTACATACAGTTTCAAGAATCCTGTAGTACTCCTTCTGCTCCTTGTAGCCATTGTTCTGGGAGCTATACCGGCCCTTGCCCAATTTAATGGCAACCTTTTTGCTATAGTTGTCATCGAGTTCTTCACGGGCCTCTTCGCGCTCGACCGCTTCTTTAAGAATCTGCTCTACGCATTCTTCAACGTAGCGGGTTTCAAGCCGGGGCTTGCGAAGTTTTATAAGTGGGTACATTACAGGTTATGACGATGAAACGATTCTTGACTGCACTGACTCTTGTCTTATCCTGCTTCACAATGGGAGCACAGGAAGGTTATTTCAACAGCACCGTCGGCAAGACCCTGAAGTGGGAGATACGTGACGGTTCCGGCAATCTGTTCGGCTATTGCCACGAAACCCTCGAGAGCCTGAAGGGCGACTTGACGAATGCCCGTATCAGGTATTCATATATGTTCTACGACAGCAACAATGAATCCGTCATCGGTTCCAAGCCCTTCGAATTCGACGCTACGATCGAGGACGGCAGGACACGCGCCTTCGTGAACAACGTTGCGAAAGCTCTCAAGTCCGGAGACTATATGCCCGTCGGCGACCTCAGCAGCATCCCTGCGGACATCAAGGTCGGGGACAACATCCGAGACACCGAAATCCAGGTGAAAGTGCTCTCTGTCTTTACCGCAAGGAACATCTACAACAACCGCAGCGTGACTGCCCGCGAGAGCGTCGAGGTCCCTGCCGGCAGCTTCGACTGCTTCCTTGTTGAAGACGACGAGTTCTTCACCGGCAGCGGCCCCTTCCACGTCAAGACCTGGGTCGCCAAAGGCATCGGAATGGTCAAGCAGGTCATCTATAAGAAAGACGGAAGCGTCAATCAGACGCTGGAGCTGATTAAATAAATAAATAAAACTATGATGAAAAAGATATTCGCAATCGCAGCCCTTGCGGCTCTTCTGGCCGGCAGTGCTGCGGCGCAGGACTATGTGCCCTCGGCTGAGAATCTGGCTGCGAGGGAGCAGTTTTCACACGACCGTTTCGGAATTTTCATACACTGGGGCATCTATTCGATGCTGGCCCGCGGCGAGTGGGTCCTCCAGAATGACAAGCTCACCCAGAATGAGTACTCGCGCCTGGCGGCCGGGTTCGACCCGTCTCGCTTCGATGCGGAGCAGTGGGTCAAGCTCTTCAAGGCGGCTGGGGCCGGTTACATTACAGTTACTTCCCGCCATCACGACGGTTTCTCGATGTTCGGCAGCAAGGCTTCGCCTTATAATGTGGTGGACGCCACGCCGTTCGGCAGGGATGTGATAGGGGAGCTGTCAAAGGCCTGCCAGAACGAAGGCCTTCGGCTTCACCTCTACTATTCGCACGTGGACTGGGGCCGCAACGACTATTGGCCTCTTGGCCGCACCGGGCATAACACAGGCCGTCCGGAGGGCAGTGAAGGCGACTGGCAGCACTACCGCGACTTTATGGACGCCCAGCTGACCGAGCTGCTGACGAACTACGGGCCGATCGGCGCCATCTGGTTCGACGGCACCTGGGACAAGGATGCTGCGCCCCGCGAGGAGCAGCCTGCCATCTGGGGACTGCGTCACCAGTATGACCTCATCCACAAGCTGCAGCCCGCCTGCCTTGTGGGCAACAACCACCATCTGGCAACGTTCGAAGGGGAGGACATCCAGATATTCGAGAAGGACCTTCCCGGTGAGAACGAGGCCGGTTTCTCGCCCAACTCCGTGATTTCGAAGCTGCCGCTGGAGACCTGCCAGACTATGAACAACAGCTGGGGCTACAACATCCACGACAACAACTACAAGTCTGCCGACTATCTGATACAGTATCTTGTGAAGACGGCCGGCAAAGGTGCCAACCTGCTGCTGAACGTAGGCCCGCGCCCTGACGGCACTATTCCCGAAGCTGCAGCCGACCGTTTGCTCGCCATCGGCCGCTGGCTCAAGAACTACGGCGAGAGCATTTACGGCACCCGCGGCGGTTATATCCCGGAGCAGGAGTGGGGCGTCACTACCCAGAGGGGCAACACGCTCTTCGTCCACGTGCTCAAGCCCGGCACGGCCACAGTCGAGATCGAAGTTCCTGCGGGCAACAAGCTTCAGAGCGCCGCTGTGTTTTTCGGCACCCCTGTCAAATTCACGACCCGCAAGGAGGGCAAGAAGACCTTCGCGGTAGTCACCGTTCCCGACGGTCCGGCAGTCGACAACATCCTGAAGCTGACATTCAGGAAAGAGCTGTAACAAAAAAGGCTGATGGAGTTCCATCAGCCTTTTTTGTTTGATATACAAGCCCGTTACTTGTCGAGGCTCACCAGGCGGTACTGCTTGCTGCCGAGGCCGATCTTCTCGGCGTACTCGGTGATGTAGGTGCCGTGCTGGCGGTTGATGCGCTGCTGGAGCGGCTTGGCATCGTCGCCGGGAACATCGTTCTTGTGGCCGAACACCATATCCAGGCAGGCCTGGTCGCAAGCCACAGGGTCGAGGGATGCCACGATGCCCATATCGGCAACCTTCGGGTCAGCGGGGTGGGAGTCGCAGTCGCAGTCCACAGACATATTGTTCATCACATTGATGTAGAGGATGTTCTTTCCGCCTTTGAAGTACTCGTGCACACCCTGCGCGGCTGCTGCCATACTCTCAAGGAAAGAGTCCTGGGTAGGGCCGGCGGCCAGATACTGCGGTCCCCAGGCTATGTCGGGATTGGAGGTCTTGCCTGCAGTGTGGATGTAGGCCTTGCCGTTGCGTGATGCCACGCCGATGCTCTGGTTCTTGAGCACGCCTCCGAAACCGCCCATCGCGTGACCTTTGAAGTGGGCGAGGTTGATCATAAAGTCGTAGTTCTTGAGATGGGTGCCGACGATGTCGTATTTCAGGTACTTGGTGTCCTGCACCGGGATGTTAAACTCGCCATCTGCATCCATTATATCCACCTTGGCGATCTTGGTGAAGCCGTGGTCCTCGGCCACCTTCATATGGTCCTCGACGGTGTTGCGGGCTCCGCCGTAGGCAGTGTTGCACTCCACTATGGTGCCGTTCACCTTCTTGACGAGGCTGCCGATGAGTTCGGGTTTCAGATAGTTATGGCCGCCGGCTTCTCCGGTCGAGATTTTGACCGCCACACGGCCTGTGGCTTCCCGGCCGAGGGCTTCATAAATGGCTACAAGGCTTTCAGGAGTTATCTCCTTCGTGAAATATACCACAGGTGCGCCCGGGTCCTGGACCTGGGAACTTTCTGCAGGCTGGCTGCCTTTGTGGGCATTGCCGCAGGCCACTGCCACTACGGCAGCTGCGATAAGGGTAAGTATTCTTTTCATCTGTTATTGTCCTTTTATTGCTTATTTGCTTACTGCGAAGGTTGCTGCATTCTTTATTGCAGCCTGGAATGATACGGGGATGTCGCTGACGTTGCGGCCGAAGCCGAAGGTGTAGGTGCCTGCAGCGGTCTCCCAGCGGTTGGCAGCCTCATTGAACGATGCGAGGTCGTAAGAGGTGACGCTGAATGTCAGCATCTGGCTCTCGCCGGGAGCGAGAAGGCGGGTCTTGGCGAATGCCTTGAGCTCTTTGGCCGGCTTCTCGAGGCCGCCTGCGGGGGCTGATACATAGAGGCCGACGGCTTCCTTGCCTGCGACCTTTCCGGTGTTGGTGACGATGATTTTAGCGGTTACGGTGCCGTCCTTGGCGACAGTCACGGTGGGTTTGGTATAGTTGAAGCTGGTGTAGCTCAGGCCGAAGCCGAACGGATATGAAACCTCCTTGCCGAAGGTGTCGAACCAGCGGTAGCCTACCCAGATGTCTTCCTCATACTTTGTGAAATCCACGTGGTTGACTGTGTTCCTCGTGTCGTCGCCGATGAACGAGAAGTCAGACTTGCCTGTGGGCTCGTTGCCGAGCGGGAAATTGAACGATGACTTGTGGTCTACAAACTGTACGGGGAAGGTCATCGGAAGCTTGCCTGAAGGGTTCACCTTGCCGGTGAGCACGTCAGCTATCGCGTCGCCGCCTTCCTGGCCGGGCTGCCAGGCGCAAAGGATGGCGTCGGGAAGAGCCTTCCACGAGGCTGTCTCGATCACGCCGCCGATGTTCAGCACGACGATGACTTTCTTGCCTGCAAGATGGAATGCGTTGCAAACGTTGCAGAGCAGCGAACGCTCGGTTGCCGAAAGGTCGAAGTCATCCTCGACGCGGCGGTCTTCGCTCTCGCCCGAGTTGCGGCCGATGATGACGATGGCTGCGTCGTTGGCAGCAACCTTGCTCTCCACGAATGATCTGGCGACGGGCGCCTCAGCGATCTTGGCCTCGCCGAGCAGGATGCCCACGCTGCCGCCGTTGGGGATGTCCCTGGCGTCGATCCTTGCGAAGTCGACATATTTCTTGTAATAGTCCTTGAGGCTCTCGTCCAGCTTGAAACCGGCGTTCTCGAGGCCCTGGACCATATTGACCACATAAGCCTTGTTGACGTTGCCTGAGCCGGTTCCGCCGGCTACGAAGTCAACTGAAGTGGCTCCGAAGAGGGCGATGTTCTTCACGTCCTTGAGGGGAAGCACGTCACCTTCGTTCTTGAGAAGCACCATCGACTCGGTGGCTGCTGCGCGGGCAGCGGCGGCGTGGGCCTTGAGATCCGGCCTGTCGGAATACTTGTAGCCTTTGAAGCGGGGGGTGCGTACGATGT
The DNA here is from genome assembly GCA_947169015.1 of uncultured Bacteroidales bacterium. Classification (GTDB taxonomy): domain Bacteria; phylum Bacteroidota; class Bacteroidia; order Bacteroidales; family UBA932; genus Equibacterium. The sequence continues at coordinate 15,282 of CAMVOD010000006.1, forward strand.
ATTCAAGCAGCCTGCGCACGTTGCGGTCGAGGTCCTTGACATCCAGAGTGCCGTTGTTGACGGCCTCGATGATGCGCTGGGTCTCGAAAGGCATACCCGGCTCCATCAGGTCGTTGCCGGCCTTCACGGCATCCACCGTGCCGTCCTTAGCGCCCCAGTCGGTCATTACGATGCCTTTGAAGCCCCAGTCGTCGCGGAGGATCGTGGTCAGCAGGTCGTGGCTCTGCTGGGTGTATCTGCCGTTGATTTTGTTGTAAGACGACATCACTGTCCAGGGATCAGCGTCCCTGACTGAGATTTCGAAGTTCTTGAGGTAGATCTCGCGGAGGGCACGCTGGCTGATCTGGGCGTCGTTGTGGTCGCGGGCGGTCTCCTGGTTGTTGGCGGCGAAGTGCTTGATGGAAACGCCGACTCCGTTGCTCTGGACGCCCTTCACGTATGCGGCAGAAATCTTACCTGAAAGCACGGGGTCCTCGGAGAAATACTCGAAGTTTCGGCCGCAGAGGGGGTTGCGGTGGATGTTCATACCGGGCGCGAGCAGCACGTCGACTCCATATTCGAGGACTTCGTTGCCCATAGCCTTGGTCATATTCTCCACCAGCTCCACATCCCAGGATGAGGCGATGGCAGTTCCTACAGGGAAACCGGTGCAATAGAAAGTGCGTGAAGTGCCTTCACGGGTGGGGTTGATGCGCAGGCCGGCAGGGCCGTCGGCGAGTACTGTGTTGGGGATGCCGAGGCGGGGGATGGCCTGGGTGGTGCCGGCTGCGCCGGATACCAGGATCTGCGAGCCGCCGGTGATGCCGGCGATCATACTGCCCCAGCCTGAGCCGACCACGAGAGTGGCCTTCTCCTCAAGCGTCATTGCTGCAAGGACTTCGTCGATGTTGTCTTTGTTCAGCTTGGGCTGTGCCACCATCGGCAGTGTGGCTGCTATTGCAGCGATAGTCATCAATATTCTTTTCATCTTTCTTATATTTTATTTCAGATTGAGCAAGTCGACGGCCTCGGCGGTCAGGAAAGGCTTGACTTCGGAGTAGGGGATCGTGAAGGAAGGCATTCCCACTGCGTACGCGGCAATCTCATACTGCTGGTATGTGAAGCAAAGTCCATCCCTAGTCGGAGCCGGAGTCCAGGCGGGGAAAGGAATTGTAGTGCCCTCCAGGAAGAGATAGTCGAAGAGGTTGTCTTTGTTGACAGTGCCTTCCTCGTCGGCGAAATAATCCACCAGCCCCTTGACGAGCAGGCCTTGCATCGCATCCAGCGAGCCGGGCTTGATGAAGTTGCTGAAGCGTTGTCCGCTGCGCTTGTCGAAGGTCACGCTGCCCTGGCCCGTCACGCCGCCGTGGGCGCCGCCGGTAAACACATAGTCTTCAGACAGGAACACAACGTAGTTTTTGGCCTCGTATTCCTTCGTAAGCTGGAAATTGTATTCGTAGCCCGGAAAGTCGTCGATATATTCTTTCTTCTGCTCCTCGGTCAGATCCTTGTCTTCCCTTATGTATCCGGCCCGTTCCTCGAAGTCGGCGTCGGCTCTGGCCTTGATGGCGTCGCCGGCGCTGCGCAGATAGTATCTGATCATCGGGATGGTCTTGCTCAGATCGCCGTCATATTTGGGGAAGAGGCGTCCGTCTTCATAAAGGGCTACCGTGGACATCTGCGAATCCATAATGTCGATGATCCCTTTGCGTATCTCACCAGCCGGTCCGTCCGTCGACACTGGCATATCCACTGTCATACTGAGATTGGCGTGGGGCTTCTCAGAGTAGTAATTGTAAGTCTTGGTCCTGATGCGCTGAGGATTGTTGCAACCAGTGACCACTAGAAGGCATAACGCCGCAAGCGCGACAAAGGAATATCTTGATTTCATAGATGTTAGGCTTTAATCCCCCAAATTTAGTGAAATTTCGCATAATATGCCGCGGCAATAAACAAAGAAGCCGGCTGCAGCGCAACCGGCTTCCTGACAGGAGGACCTTAGTCTCTATTCGGGACGGAGGGTCTTCACGTAGTCGCAAGACTGTTTGATGCTCTCAAAGGGAGGGATGCCCTCGCCGAAAGCTTCCTGCTCGATGATCTGGTACTGCATACCTGCAAGGCTTGCGTGCTTGTAGATCTCGGGGAAATCGATCTTGCCTGAGGCGCCGACCTCGAGGTCATCCTTCACGTGCCAGAGCAGGAACCTGCCCGGGTTCGCCTTGAAATACTCGATGGGGTCTCCGCCGCCGCGATAGATCCAGAAGAGGTCGATCTCGAAGAACACGTTCTCGGGCTTGCAGTTGGCCAGCATCACGTCATAAAGGCGGGTCTGCTTGCCGTTGACGTCGAACATAGTCTCGAACTCGCGGTTGTGGTTGTGGTAGCCGAAGAGGATGCCCTGCTGCTTGCACATTGCGCCCACCTGGTTGAACAGTTCGCAATACTTGAGGATGCCTTCGAGCGACTCGTAGGCCGTGCGTGACATAGAGGGCTGCACGATGAACTTGCAGCCGCCGGCCTTGTGGTCGGCGATGGTCTTCTTCCACCACGCCAGGCACTCTTCCATAGATGTTACGTTAGGGTCGGGACCGTTGGTGTGAGAAGAGAGGAAGTTGATGCCCTTGGATGCGCACAAGTCTGCGAAAGCCTTGGGGGCAAGACCGTAGAAGGTGCCTTCCTGCTGGTTGTAGGAAGCAGCCTCGGCAATCTTGTATCCGGCTGCGGCAGTGCCGTCAAGCGCTGCGTTGATGTCCTTCGAGCATTCCGCCCTGATGGAGTAGAGCTGCAGGCCGAGGTTGTCGTTGGGCTTGTCTTTCTTGCAGGACACGGCCAGCAATGCGGCCGCCGCTACGGCAAATGTAAGGACTATGCGTTTCATCAGTCGAGGATTTTGATCTTGATGTTGCGGTACCATACGTCGTCGCCGTGGTCCTGGAGGCCGATGTAACCTTCGTGGTTCTCGCCGCCGCAGTTGATCAGCAGGTCGTAGGCCAGCGGCCAGGCTTCCTTGCTGAATTTGCTCTTGTCGAGCATCTCTTTCCACTGGGGAGTCCAGAGGTGATATTCAAGCACGTTCTGGCCGTTCTGGTAGTGAACCACAGTGCCCTTGTAGACCATAATCTTGCCGGTGTTCCACTCGCCGAAAGGTTTGGCGTTCTGGGGTTTGGCAGGGATCATATCATAGAGCGACGCTGACTGGCGGTTGCCGTCTACGCCGAGCAGCGCGTCCGGGTGGTTGGCATTGTCGAGGATCTGGTATTCGGGAGCTGAGATGTAGATGGGCTCGCCAGGAACTTCCTGCGCCAGATAGAAGACACCGGAGTTGGAGCCTTTGCCTACCTTCCATTCGAAGGTCAGCTCGAAGTTCTTGAACTTGCGGTCGTAGATGATGTCTCCGCCGTCCTTGGCTCCGGCCTCGCCGTTGCCGCTGCCGTTGATCTTGAGGCAGCCATCCTCGATGGTCCAGGCTGAGGGAAGGGTGGTCTTGTCATAGCCGCGCCAGCCGTCGGTGCTGCTGCCGTCGAACAATACTATTACGTTGGGATCTTCAGCTTCTGCTGATTTCTTCTTGTTCTTGCAAGATGAGAGGGATGCTACTGTGAGCACCAGTAATGCTATAGCTAATAATTTTTTCATTTTGATCATAGTTTATTTGGGCATTGCGGGAAGAGAGTATCCGTTGTGATAGGTGTGGCGGATGAGCTCTGCTGCGAAAGCCTGTGCGCTTTCTGCCTCTGTGTATTCGTTGTTGAAAGAAGGGTGGCCGGCCGTGATGGTGAAGCCGTCGCGGATCTTCATCCTGATGGTGTCGTTCGGGGTGATGTTGGTGAACTGCATATTCTCGCCGTCCCATTCAAGCTCGCGGTTGAGGCCCTGCAGACGAACTGCAAGAACGCCCATAACCACCATCTCGTTGAGCGGGCCTGCGAATTCGAAGTCAGACACGGTCTTCACGCGGCTTTCCGGAGACTCCTTGCAGGCACGTGCGAAGTCGAGGTGATGGTCCTCATTGGGAATGTTGCGGGTCATCGTAGGAGCGGGCAGCTCGCGGCCGGAGATCAGCCAGGGGTTGCGTCCGTAGCAGCCGCATACGAGGATGTCCTTCGTTCCGTAGAAAATGCAGGCTCCGCCGCCGTCGTTGGGATCCTTTCCTGCGGGCCATCCTGCGGGCAGCTCGGGTTTGAGGCCGCCGTCATACCAGGTGACTTCGACTGCAGGCATTGCAACCTTCGGCATATTGTCGCGGGCCGGGAACTTGAACTTCACGATCTGTGCGTCGGGAGCACAGTCTACCATCAGGCAGTTGGAGCTGCCCTGCACGGCTGTCGGAGATTTGAGCTTGAGGCCCTGCACGATGGGCTGCATAATGTGGCAGGCCATATCGCCGAGGGCTCCGGTGCCGAAGTCCCACCAGCCGCGCCAGTTCCACGGGTGGTAGATAGAATTGTAGGGACGCTTCTTGGCCGGACCGAGGAACAGATCCCAGTCGAGGGTCTTGGGAACCTTCTCGACCTTGGTAGGAGTCTCGAGGCCCTGCGGCCAGATGGGACGGTCGGTGAATGCGTCGACTCTGGTCACTTCACCGATCATACCTGACCATATTGCTTCGCAGATCTTGCGCACGCCATTGCCTGATGCACCCTGGTTACCCATCTGGGTCGCAACCTTGTTCTTGGCGGCGAGTTTGGTGAGCAGCCTGGTCTCATATACGGTGTGGGTGAGGGGCTTCTCGCAGTATACGTGCCAGCCCATCTCGAGGGCCTGTGCGGAGATGACTGCGTGGGTGTGGTCGGCAGTACCTACGACAACCGCATCGATCTGGTTGCCGAGCTTGTCGAACATCTCACGGTAGTCTTTGAACTTCTGAGCGTTCGGGTACTGGTTGAACTTGGGGGCTGCGTAGCTCCAGTCAACGTCGCAAAGGCCGATGATGTTCTCGGTCTTGGCAAGGCCGTCGATGTCTGCGCCGCCACGGCCGCCAATGCCGACTCCGACGACGTTAAGACGGTCGTTCGGGCCCGGCCTGCGGACCTGGGGGGCTGCCATCGATTCTGCGATTTCTGCTGCACTTCTGCCGAACATCGGGGATGATGCCAGCACTGCGCCCGCTGTGGCAAGGGCGCTTTTCTGCAGGAAGTCTCTTCTGCTGATGTCTTTCTTCATAGTAGTTTATTATAGGTTGTTGGTTAGTCCTGGAAAAGGAGAGGGGCGTACTCAGTCAGGTAGATGCGCCAGTTGCGCCAGATGTGGCCGTCGCCGCTCTCGTAGTATTTGTAGGGATAGCCCTTCTCGTCGAAGTATGCCCTCATATTCTTGGTCGAATCGTAGAGGAAGTCGGTGCGTCCGATGGCGATCCAGTAGAGTTTGGGTTTCTTTGAGAACTGGGTGGCTATCTTGGCCTCTGTCTTGGCCTTTTCGGCGGGATCCTGCGACAGGCTCATACCGGCTGAGAAGACGCCCATATAGTCGAAGGTGTCGGGATATTCAGATGAAACGCTCACGGTGTAGAAGCCGCCCATTGAAAGGCCGCCGACAGCGCGTGAAGACTTCTTGTTGATGGTGCGGTAGTTCTTCTCTACGTATTTCTGAATGTCCGGGAAGGCCGTGACGAAGTTGGCGCCCTGGGGGATCTGGCGGGAAGCTCCGCCTGCGCCCATACTGGGCTGGGTGAATCCGAATGAAGACTCGCCGGCGGCGGCCTCCTGGTTCATATTCTCGTTGGTCATCACGACGATCATCGGTTTAGCCTTGCCCTGGGCGATGAGGTTGTCCATAATCTGGGCGGTGCGTCCGAGGGCGATCCACGCCTCCTCGTCTCCACCGGCGCCGTGGAACAGGTAGAATACCGGATATTTGGCCTTGGGGTTCTGCTCGTATCCCGGAGGTGTGTAGATGGTGAGCCTGCGGTCGAAGCCTACGACAGGGCTGTCATACCAGACTCTTGCAACGGTTCCGTGGGGGACGTCATTGATCTTGTAGAGGTCGGCACGGCCGCCGTCGATCAGGAATACGTTGAATACGTTGGCCACGTCGCGGATCATATGGACGTTGTTGGGGTCGTTGATCTTGAGACCGTCGACGATGAAGTTGTAGAAGTAAAGCTCGGGATCGAGGGGCTTCTCGGTGGTGAAGGCCCACACTCCGTCTTTTTCAACGAGGTCGGCGACGCCTTGCTGGCCGTTGGGACCGGCAGGGAGGAAGTCACCGGTTACCTGCACGCGGACGGCCTTGGGAGCGACGAGGCGGAAGGTAACGGTCTTGTCGGGATTGATTTCCGGAGATTTCACGGCAGCCCTGCTTTGCAGGGATTGTTGTGCGGACGCACTGATGCACAGCAGCAGGGCGAGTACCATTAAGGACAGTTTCTTCATAGTTATTGGATTTACGATAGATAAATTTTAACAGATTCTTCCAAATTTACGAAATAATCGGCATAGGTGACGCAACATTCGGAGTATTTTTTGCATCTTTGGAGTGCAATCGTTCAATGGGGATGTTTTGGTTTTGACAGCAAATGACATTGACCGGTAAGCACGCCGAGAGTCGTGGCCCCTCTCGTAAATCTCAGACCTCAAGCCATAACTGGCAACTACAACTATTCACTCGCTGCGTAGTCTTGAGCTAAGCTCGACTCCTTAATCGGCCGGTCAAGGACCAGTCGACGAGTATCCCGCCGGGGTTTTGGAATGCCGCTCCGGACCAACGGGGTATCATCAGACAATTCCTGCTCGGGTGGACTCCTCTATTACCCGCTAAGATTCAGAGGATAAGCTTCGCATAGCCTGCCGCCCGGCAGTGCGTCGCCGACAATCAAAGGGAGGATAAGCGTGTAGAAAGCTTGTTGGTGCTTTGTTTGGACGGCGGTTCGAGTCCGCCCATCTCCACATAAAAAGAGGGACCCCGAGGTCCCTCTTTTTATGTGGAGATATCGGCCTGCAAGCAGGCCTCCTTTTCACCCCTTGTCGCAGCGCGACGTTCCCCTCAAGGGGAATATGCCGGGCTCTGCTGCGCCCTGTTAAGTTACGGTGAAGACAAGAGCAATGATGATATCTGCCATAATAAACTATTTGTTTTTCTATTTCTCACGGACGTGCTTTCCGGAGATATGGTCTATGGTGATTTCCATCACCAGGGCGTTCGGGGCATTGTTTGTCATATCCTTCTCAAGGTCGTAACCTTCAGGGAAGAACTTGGCCCCGATCTGCCTCAGAATCCTGTCGGTTTGCTGCTTGTCCGTCACTTCGCGGATGCGGCCGAAGCAGATGACGCTGGTGAAGCAGTTCCACCATTCGCCGGGATTCCTTGCCGGCTCGGAAAGCACCGTGAAGCATACCTTGTCGTCAGCCCGCACGGCATCCAGTTTGTGGCCGGCTTTGGCGCAGTGGAAATATATCATTCCCTCCGAGTAAAGGAAATTCACAGGCACTCCGTAGGGATAGCCGTTATCACCGTGGACAGAAAGGATACCACGCCAGGCTGAAGACAGCACGGCCTGGCACTCCTCGGCTGAAGCAGCCTGCTTGAAACGTCTGAGCGGTCTGAATTCCATACCCGGGTTAGTCTATGGCCTCAAGCAGCTGCTCGCAGATGCTCTTCATTCCGTTTATCGACGGGTGGCCGTTCTGCTTCTCGATGTCGTGCAGTTCGATGAGCTGGACTCCGTAGTGCTTGCATACGACGCGCATCGACTCGTTGATTTCTTCTCTCAGCTCAGAGTTCAGCAGAGAATAGATCTTGGCCTTGGGATAACGTTTCTGCAGCATATCCAGCAGGCAGGCGAGGGCGGGGCGGAAGTCCTTCATATCCTCCGCAGTCCAGTCGGAATACTTGTATTCTCCGACAGGGGCTCCGGCCCAGGCGTCGTTGGTGCCTCCGAAGACGAAGATGATGTCCGGATCGCCGAGCATATCCACGCGGCTTGTGAATGAAGATGACGAAACATCCCTGTGGAAGTATCCGGTGTTGCAGATGGTGGTGCCGCCCCAGGAGTTGTTCTTTTCCAGCTGGTAGCCCTTGGCCTTGATGTAGAGGTCCCACCAGGTCTGTTCAACTTCCTTGACGTCATTGTTGGCATCCGGATAGAAAGGGTTGTATCCCTCCGGATTGTAGTCCTTGAATGTTGAATAAGAGTCTCCCAGGATAGAGACTTTCTTTGTCTGTGCGCAAGCCGTCAGGGTAAAGCAGGCAAGCAGGGATAGAATGAAAAACCGTTTCATTGCAGATTCGTGTTTATTCGTATTTAAGTTCTTTAGTCTCGGGATCGCGGGAGAAGTGGGTGAAGAAGTCCCAGATGTATGCGGCGGCTGGTTTGAAGTTCCAGTGGCCGTAATTGTTGATGACCATCAGGCGTATCATCGGCCGGCTGTCCTTGTACAGCTGTCCGAACTCGATCGTGATGTCGTTGCTCTTGCCGGTGTGGATGACAGTCCTGTCCCTGAGGGCGAAACCGAAAACGGGATCGACGCTGAAATCCAGGTCGCCGGTGACATCCATTCCATTCACAGTCTCATAGATCCTCCAGACGTTGAGGTAAGGGTTTCCGCTCCAGTTGCTGCGGTTGTAGAAAGGAATGGTGTCGTCGTGGGTGCCGACTACAGAGCAGTAGCCGACTTCCACGTGGCCTCTTTTCTGGATGGCTTCGTTCATCAGAGGTTCGCTGCCGTAGGCATAGTAGCCGATGCCGTTTCCTGAGAATATTCCACCCGAATGGCCGGCGACTGCAGCAAAGAGATGCGATTTGCGCACCCCGAGCATATTGCTGGTCATAGCTCCGGCAGAAAGACCTTCGGCGTATATCCTTGAAGCGTCTATCTGAGGATATTTCTTGAGAAGGACGCTGATGACAGCCTCGATGCCGTCAAGGCCCATAGCGACGTAGCCGTTGCCGCCCTGCCATTCCATTTCTACCGCAATGAAACCTTTTTCCGCCGCCAGCTCTACAAAGCCTGAGGTCTCGCTCTGGGTGCGGGGGTCATTGCCGTGGCCGTGAAGCAGCACTACGAGCGGCACGCTGCCTGCCTGTGCATTCTGGGCCTGCAGGGGGATATATTCATACCAGAGATACTTGTCCGGATTTTCCGGCCTGCCGGGGGCGTTCGCGTCCACCAGCGGATATTCGACGGCGATGCGTTTCATCCCCGTCCTTTTGAAATCAGGGATGGACACGAGCTCGAAGTTTTTCACTCCCTCGGGATTGTCGATGCCCCTGCTCGAGTAGAAAGTGCGATAGAGGTTGTTGTAGCGGTAGTTTGCGCTCAGGAGCCTGTTCCACGCGTCTGCGAACAGCCCGGCTTCGGGCTCGCTCGAGTCTGAGTTCACGATCACCTTCAGCAGAGGATCCGCCGGGGCCGCAGCTGCCGCAGCCTGGTAAGGCTTGGCTGTGTTGGCAGCTTTTCTGCCTCCGATATATGCAGGTACGGGATATTTGCACACTTTGCCCGGATCGCCGTTGATCGAGACGATTCCCGCAACCACGCCGCTGAGGTCAGAAGGAGCTATATAGTTGTTGACGAAGGTGGCTCCTGAGCCCAATCCGACGATCTTGATGTTGGTGGGGGAGCTGCCTCGGCTCAGCAGTTGCCGGAAGGCGGTCAGATCCCTTTCCTGCCATTTGTCGGAAGTCGGATTCACCAGCATTATGCGGCCTCCGAACTGCCGTATGATGTCGGGCAGACCGAGCCTCTGGGCCAGCTTCTTGGCGGAAGCCGCGTCGAGCCTTCCGTCGGGGAATATATAAAAAACGGGACCATACCCTGCACGGGAATGGATGTCGAACTCCCTCGACAAATTGTAGCTGAGGACAGATGTCCCTTCAATCACTGAAAACTCATCGTCCGGGCCTTGCGCCCCCGTAGACTGGGGCTGGGCGATTGCAGCCGTTCCGATCATAGCGAGGAGGACTGCAGAAAAGAATCGTTGTATTCTCATATCGTGTGTATAGAGTAAACGAACATAAATATATAAAAACTTCTTGAATCACTGGCCTTGTCCTGCGCGGCCATCCATCGTCATCAGCATCTCTACGACGCCGTAATAATCCCCGGCTCCCTGCGTCACTCCGTTGGACTTCAGGAAACGGTCCATCATCCATTGCTGGACCTTGTCTATGATGCCGACCCTACGCTCATTCCAATAGCGGCTGGAGCGGGCGGAGTCTTCAATCACCTTGCTGTCAATGCCTGCCTTCCACTCGTCATAGCGCTCAGCCGGCAGGTTGGCCCTGGCGCTGGCGGAGACGTAGGGCAGGAGGGCCAGATGTCCGCTGTAGCGGACGGCTGGGAGGTCTGAACGCCTGCAGTAGATGAACGCCCAGTAGTTGGCCTCAGCCTCCCTGGTCACACCGGCGAGGTGGGCGAGCTCGTGGGCCATAGTGAAGGGATACTGTTCTTCCAACAGCTCTTTGTTGAGCTGGGATTCGCAGAAGAACGGCCCCATAAATCCCAGCACACCCACTGCGGAGTAGAGACGGTTGATGAGCGGATCCTTCACGTGCTGCCACTTGTGGAATTTCGTATATCCGCTGGCAGATACTTCGTTGGTATAATAATCTTTTATGTCAGCTTCGAGGCTTTTTCTGTCCGGCGCTGCAGTGCTGACTGCAGCCTCGTTCAGGGCTTCGGTATAATCGGCAAGGAAGCCTTCGAAGGCCTGCTCGTCGTAGGACGCCTTCTCGATGCCCAGCCTGTCGTAAAGAGGCGTGCGGAAGTAGTTGCAGGCCCAGCCCAGATTGAGCCAGACCACAAGCCACATCGCCGCCCGGGCGGTCCTGCCCAGCCAGCTGAAGAACCCGGCTTTGCGGCGGATGGAGCGGACAAGGATGGCTATGAATGCGGCGACGAAGCCGAGGACGACTATTTCTTCGAGGGAAAATGGAACTGCAGCAGCGGCCAGCGAAAGCACCGTCGAGATGGCAGGGTAGCAGTGCGCGGCGTAGAAATCAGCGAGGGGAGTCAGCAGTCGGCATCCGACGGCGAATGCCAGCAGTACAAGCCCTATGATGTCGCTTTTCCGCATACACAACAAATTTAGTGATAAATTAATTCCTATTTTTGCGAAAATTTAAGAATATGAAAAAGATATCGATTCTAATGATGGCTGTCGCCGCAATGACGGTGGTCGCTTGTTCCTCGAACATCGCTAAATATGACGTGACTGGTGTTAACGCTCCGCAGGACGGGGCTGTGGTTTATCTGGTGGACCGCATCCTGTCGGCTCCCATCGACAGTGCGGTCGTTGCCGGCGGCTCTTTCAATATGAAAGGAAATGCCGAAAAGGATGCGTTCCTGTCGGTCAGCTTTGATGACAGCTGGTATTTTCCGCTCTTCAATGACGGCAAGCCTGTCCGCATAGACCTCGCCGACAGCACTCTCACCGGTTCTCCCCTCAACACCAAACTCTCCGAGTGGGATAAAAAAGACACAGGCGCCTATGCAGAGTACCGCAGCTTTATCGACGATTATCTGTCTCTGCCGGAGGCCGAGCAGCAGGCCAGGGAAGAGGAGTTCATCGCCCAGTATGAAGACAGGCTGCAAAAATACGCCGACTCTTTTATGGACATCATTGAAGAGAATATGGACAACCTGATTCCCGTGGCATTCATCTCTCACGTGCCCTCACTTGCCGGCAAGGAGAAGTTCGACGAGTTGGTAGCTTCAGACGCTCCCTTCGCGCAGCATCCCTATGTGCAGGATCTCAAACGCAGGCTGGATCTTTCGGAAGCTCTGCAGAAAGCGACAGCAGACCGCCAGCAGTCAATCGTCGGCCAGAAGTTCCTTGACCTCGAAGAAGCAGCTCCGGACGGCAAGATGCACAAGCTGAGCGAGTATGTAGGACAGGGCAAGTGGGTACTTGTAGACTTCTGGGCAAGCTGGTGCGGCCCCTGCAAGGCTGAGATGCCGAACGTGGTGGCTGCCTATAAGAAATATCACAGCAAGGGCTTCGACATCGTCGGCCTGTCTTTCGACAAGGAGAAGGACCCCTGGATCCAGGCGATCAAAGACTGGGAAATGCCCTGGATCCATCTCTCAGACCTGAAATACTGGGACACCAAAGCCTCTGAAGTCTATTCGGTCAACGCAATCCCCGACAACCTGCTTATCGATCCGCAGGGCACAGTCGTAGCCCGCGGCCTTCGCGGCGCCGCCCTGGAAGCACGGCTGGCGGAGATATTCGAGTAGGATTAGCCGGACCTTTCCCGGGCACGTCTCTTCTAGACGGATCCGTCCGGTGCTTGAAAAAGTATCCCGTCCATCGGAAGGGGGCTTTTGGTGGACAGACGAGTGGAAAAGTGCAGCCTGTCCATCGGAAGGGGGCTTTTGGTGGACGGAAGTGCGAAATATAGGTGGTGTGCGGCAATAATCCTTTTCTTAAAGCATGACTCCCTCGGATTGAAGCCCTCGCAAGTGCCCAGGGCACAGATGAGTATGGCTGCGTCATCGGACACCTGCAGCCACCAATACATCCCGTGAGTGTCGGAATCTTATCCGCAAACCTCAAACGTGAAATCGCCGGAGTTGCAGTCGCATTTCTGGTAGTCGAATCCGTAGATGCGCATATAAGTTTCCTTGATTTCTTTTGCGCCGTTGTTGAACGGATTCAGGCACTGGCTCTGTGTTGTCACGATAATAACCATATCTGGAGTAAGAACTTGTCTGTTCCGCTTGATGGTCCTCTTGGGAGTAATTTTGAAAACTTTGGCCATAAATTGTTGTGTAAAATAAGGTTATCTTGTCGAATCTCCACGAAACTTTTTTGCTTAATCTAATGGGTGTTCTTTGATATATTGAGCTATCAAAGGCAGTTCTTCGTCGTAAAAATGTTTTCTTTTATTTGCACTTCGTCCTCGTGCTGATGGATGAATGCAGATGACAGCATAACATCTGAATCCTTGATATTCAAAATGCTTGAGTGTGTCACTAAATGAATATAAAGATTCAAGACTCTTTAGTTCTTCAATAGAATGAATCAAGTTGTTATCAAGGCAATATGCTGGGGCATTCTTTCCCTGAAACAATATTGCATCAGGCTTAATACGAATAATCTCTTCTACAGTATGGCAACCACAGTTTAAGTAGTACTTGATGTCAAGTTGATTGGAAACCCATCGGCAACATTTACACGTATTAGTCATAACCATGTAATTGACCAATTCCTTAGGGTCAGTATCATCTAAGAAATATGATAAAGCTTTATAAGTTCCTCTCATGTGGGGATTTAACCGCTCGTTAGATTTCTTAACAACATCGGCTGTTCTTTCTTCGATAGTCATGGCTCCACCATAGCCACAATCAAGTGAAGCAACAAGAATTTTGAGTTTTTCACCATACCTCGGGCCAATATGGCACTGCATTCCTCTGGCAAGCCTTGGTTCGTTGTTGAGGTCAGGGCATTTAGATTCTTGGTAGTACTTGCAAGCAAAAGAATCATTGGGAACAATCCCTTCTGATAGATAATAATCAGAAAGTTCTAGTGCTAATTGTTGAGAGAGAGTTTTCATGAGTACGCTGATTAGTAATAGTTTATCTGATTGGATCTCCACAAAACTTCTTCCGGCCGCAGTCCTTGCATTTGAAGCCGGCCCAGACGGAGTCGAAGTGATTCATTGCAGCGGCGACGATGGTGGGATCGTCGGTGAGTATTCCGGCTTCGAAGTTGCGGCGGGAGGCAGCTTTCATCCCAAGCCCCGCGCCTGTGAGATTGGCTGAGCCGATGTATGCCGTCTTGAGGTCGAAGATGATGATCTTGAAATGAACTCGCGGGCACAGCATCCGCTCCAGGCCGTCAAAAAGAATAGGGTAGTGGTCGAAGTCCTCGCGGAAATTGGGGCCCGGCTCCTTTGCGTGGATAAGACGCACTTCGCGGCCCTTGCTTATAAGGTCGGCCAGAACACCGAGGAAAGGACGTTCGCCGACATACAAATCCTTGATGTCGGCAGTCCCGATCCAGAGTGTCTTGCGCACATCCGGAACCCGGGCGATTACCTCCTTGAAATGGGACGCGTCTGCGAGGTATTGAATCATTGCTTTAATTTACAAAAACTTATACGAATATGTCCAAATAGTTCTTTATGTCGCGTTCGCGCATAAGGAACTCGACCGCCTCGACCTTCGCATCGTCACGGCACCAGTCCAGGAACGGGCTATAGTGCTTGTAGTCGATGGGATCTCCGGTAATGTCGAGAATCTTCTTCTCGAGTTTGATGAGTTCGTATTTGAGCTGGACCTCGTTCATCGAACGATAGTCGGGCTCTTCTGTGTTCTGTTTCATGCCGCGAAGTTACGGCACGAGGATGCCAAAGAGTGGCAGTCTATAAGATATGGTAAACTTGTATAGTTCGCTTAGGCTGTCTATCTTATTAGGTGAGACTTATTTCCAGTCTCTCCTGAGCAATTCCTTAAGCAAAGAGATGGTCTCATTTCGAGTAAGAGTTCCCGACTCCAATCGCGTAGTCCTTGCTTCTCCATTCCTGGTTTTTGCATATTCAAAACCAGAAATCTGGTTTACAGAATAGAACTGAGCTCTTTTTGCCGCAAACTCCTCATTCGTAAGATTGTCGGGTTTCTTGACGAATAATTGGATATGGTAGTCTTCTTCCTTCTTAAAAGAATGAAACACATCTATCAAGAGATGATTATCATCCTCCAGGTGTTTTTCAAAACGGAAACAAGATGTTTTATAATCATCGTCGTATTCTGATTTATATGGACCATCCCACGAATTATAGTAATTCTTAAGAGATAGTTGTCCCGTATCACAAATATCCAAAAAAAGACTCAATGTCCTAAGATTCATTCGAGGACCAATATTAATACTGCGAATCAGATTAATATCATTTCCATTGTCCCAGTCATTAGTCAATTTGTACTCCATATATGACCATACACCAGGGTGAAGGACAAAATGCTTCCAATAACAATCCAATTGATCCGGATCGGAGAAAATAGAGACTCTATTTGCAATAGCCTTGCAGATTGACTCCTTGGTGATATTCTTTCCTTCAAGAGTTTGACAAACATCAAGGATTAAGCATTTCAACGCATCTGTCTGTTCATATTCTACGCCATCATACGAGAGTTTTCCTGTGCTTACTAAATACTCTTTCCACTGATTGCCGTAAATATTCTGCCACTTGTAATTGCCGTATGATTTGCCGAAACAATGAGGGGGATAGGTCATCAGAGCTCTCCTAAATAAGGAATCAGGATATGCTGTCCGGATTTCTCCCTTATTCCATGTGAAGGACTCTGCCATAACTTTTCCCGCTCTCTCAAACTGATTCGCATACTCTATTGTCTCAATGGGCGCTCCCAAAATCTTAAACATAAATCGGATTTGCCCTTGAAACTGCGGTAGATTCTCCAGAGAGATCATAGATTCTGCAAGACTGTCCCTTGTTAAAGAGGCTTCTTTGGCTACGAGTGTGCAATCAAAGCCTGATGCCATAAAAGTAGCCTTCGTTATTTCTTCTTTAACTTGATTCTGACTGAAACCTCTGATTTGTTTTGATATACCGTCCTTTAACAGCAGAGAATAAAGATTGAACTCATCTTGGGACGAATTTGCTTCCAGATAATCAATACTACCCAGCACATCAACCATATCTTTCAAGTCAATTGTGGAATTGACAACCAGATTCCTAATCACTCGGAGCCAGTGGAAAAGATATCCTTGCTGTTCATAGGGACTCTTTAAGATTGCGTATAAAACTGGCAAAGTCTTGTTATAAGAAGCATCTTCCGCAAAGGCCAGGTGATATAGTAAGGATGTTTGCTTTGAGACCTCATAGTCTGGGAATAAAAACTCTAATCCACGAATTTGTGGAGCTAAATTACATAACCTATCCAGGCTTTTCTGTATGAAAGTAAAAACCGACTTGTTGAATAATGCGAGTTTGTCCAACCAGAACACCGGAATCATCTTTTTCCCTTCCCTTAGAATCCGGAATACCGCATTCGCAAGTACATCGGAATTTTCCTTTGCACTCTTTTCTTCGACATCCATGAAATCACAGAGTGACGTGAAAAGATAATTATCTGTGACAAGTGAAAGATTAATCTTCAACTTTTCTCTATTCTGTACCCAAAAAAGCAAAAGCGCTGAATAAAGAAAGCGAAGTTGCTCATCGTCTATTTCTTCCGGATGCTGCTGGCCCTTGTTTCGCTCCTGCCAAAACATTCCGGCCCACTTGCCATCCATTGAAGATCGCCACGCCTTTGTGAATTGGTCGTTTTCTCCCCATATTGTTTTCACCTGTTCATCCATCCAGGACTTTACGTTCTCAAAATAGGATAAGGGGCGGCCACGACCATTCATTTTGATATACACATCATCATCCAGACCCTTTTCTTTCATATTGAGGAAACTGAACTGAATGTTGTCCAGCATGAGCTGTGACATTTCGGTAGGGATGTCTTTATCGTCGATAATACGAAGTGCTTGAAGCATATTCCGTACTGTCGGGTCCTCATTCCAAAATGTACGGAACCATTGAGCGTCTGTGATTACATCAACTACTTCTCCTTTCTTTTGAGGAAGCAATGTGGGCAGCTCTTTCATTAGGTTGTCAACAAACGCCTGCGCGGATTGCCGTGACTGAAATTGCAGTTTCACAGGGTAGCTTACTCCTGTCAGGCTATAAATGTATAGGTGTAGAAGCCAGAGTGTAGTAAGCCTTTGTTGACCGTCAATGGCTACATATAAAGATGCATCATCATTTTCGTCGTAGCCATAAATATAGTTAAGCTCGAGTATCCTTGACGTTGTTAATGCTTCTATTGCATGATCTAAAAGGGGTTTTATGATGTCCGGCCGTCCTCCCTGTACATAGTCCCGTTGAAGAAGAGGAATTAGAATGCTCTTCTTTTTGTCGATAAAGGTATTCTTAAATGTATTCATGCTTTGACGTTCTTCGGGGAAATGAAATAGTCTGTAATCTTTTGTTTAATGTCCTCATAATAGGCATCATAGTCATCTTGAGTCCAATTAGTCAATGACACATCTCTTTTTTTGTTGTATGCTTTAAGATATACGTTCCGAGTACAGACGGGGATAAAAACTCGTTGGACTCTCTCTTTGATTTTTGAATCCTGGGAACCGCCATCTGCTATGATAACAATACGACGTTTCCTTGGGAACAAAGAGTTGTGGAATGAACGATTAGTATGACTATCAAGAAGCACTAAATTACCTAAGCCGTTTTTATTCTCAATTTTGTTGTCGTATAGCTCAACGAACTTCTCATAGAATCTATTAAAAGAAGCCTTGTCTGATGCATCGAGTTTATCGTATAAAGCCAGTAACTCCGTGGCTTGTTTTCCTTCCAGCGTCTCGTCATTTGAAATTCTTTCTGCAGCTTGAGGGAAATCAAAATCTGACTGAACCCCTTCCAACCAATCCTGCCTGTCAGACTCGGACGTAAAATCATTCTCTGTTTGAGACGAGATGTGCTCAATATCCCAATTCTGCTTGTGTAGCAGATCAAACGGGAAGTACTCATAGGTGCGGGCAGTCCCTTTCCCGTGCCGTTCAAGAGAATCGTTCAACGAATCATAGGAAGAAAGAATGGTGGCTATATTGTGCAACAAGAACACGCCGCGTAGGGTTTTCGTGTCATTCCCATAGACAAGCGCATCCCAGGAGAACCACTCTTTGTCCATATTCAGTAAACTCACTAATTCTTTGCGCAGCGACTCTCTAAACTCACTTTTACCAAGAGTTTCACTACGCTTTAACATCTCCTGCAAGGAGAATCTTTTACCGCCTCCCTTAAAATAGTTCCAGAAGCCAATATAATGGTAGATATAAACGTCTTGGTAGAATTCCATAATGCGTGAATAAATATCCAAGACTCTATTCCACTTCTCTTTAAGTTGTTCTTTGTGTGCGCTAAGTTCAAAAAAAGACTTCCTGGTCTCTATTTCATAGTCTGACGGAGCAACGCCAGTTACGATGTTGAATAACAGATCAATCCTGGATTGCCCTTTTGCGGTTTTTAGCGTCTTGTCATTATTAAAAAGAAACCAAAGTCTGTCATTGTCTAATCCTCGCTCAATAGACTCAAACTGAGCTGCAATCTGTTCATGGTTTTTTAAGCCATTTGTTCTAT
Organism: uncultured Bacteroidales bacterium; assembly: GCA_947169015.1. Classification (GTDB taxonomy): domain Bacteria; phylum Bacteroidota; class Bacteroidia; order Bacteroidales; family UBA932; genus Equibacterium. The sequence goes on from CAMVOD010000006.1 coordinate 33,364, forward strand.
TCAGAAGTAAAGCCTTAATTAACTCGGCGTTTGTTAATTGAATCTTTCCACTATTGAGATCACGAAACACCTGATGCGCTACTTTATCGTCTTCTAACTGATACCAAATGACCTGGACAGACTTTTCCTCCTTCTTTTTTACCAGCAAATCTACAAACTCCTCTGTTTTATATGGAGAATTCTGCTTTGTGAAAGCATTTTTGATTGTCAAGTAGGCTCGCGTGATAAAAAAATGATCAGAATCCGTGTCAATTAACTGGGTAATTGGTTTCGTGAGTAGATTGTAACGTTCATTATCTTCATCTCTTTCGTAGTCGAGAGTGTAAGAGTCGAGTTGCGCCCCGCACTCCTCAATCAGAAACTTCTGAAGAAGGAAAAGACTCGTGAGCCTTTGTTGACCGTCAACGACAAAGTAAGCGCCCCCTTCGAGATATACTGTTATAGGCTGGAGACAATACATGATTTTATCCGAGTGAATAAAATCGTGGAAATCTTGCAAGAGGATATTGATATTATCCTCGGTCCATTTATATCCTCTCTGCTGGTACGGAATCTTGAAGACTAACCCGCTTAATTCAGATATAGATTTCAGTGTTATTTCTTCGGCCATAGTATAAAACTTTGGGACAAAACTAATACTCATTCCTGCCAAACCATAGCAGGTTTAGTGTTATCACACAAAGATAGCGTTATTTACTGGGCTTTCGACAATTAACGTAATAACCGACGGAGAGTTGCCAAGGTTTGGCAGAAAAAATGATTAAATATGTAATCGTAAACAATTGAACCTATGGAACAGAATCATAAACCCGCAAAAGATCAGCTTTATGACAATAGCATCAAGGCGCTTGAATGGAACGAGCATGTCCAAAGGGCGGCCGGAGATGTATATCGGTCAGCTGGGCGATTGCTCCGACCCGAAGGACGGCATCTACGCTATGTTGGACGGCGTTCTTGTCATGGCGGTGGATGAGTTCCAGATGGGGTACGGAAAGGGCCTTTCTGTAGAGGTGAACGCGACTTGTGCTGTTGTCCGGGATTACGGTAGAGGAATTCCGCTGGAGTCCGTTGTGTCGGCCACAAGCGGCATATCCGTTGGGATTGGAGCTAATCCGAAGGAAGTTACCGTTCATCCCGTTAAAGTAACCAACGCGCTCTCCATCGACTTCTATGTTGCGTCCTACCGTGATGGGAAATGTTCCTGGGCGAAGTATTCCAAAGGAAATCTTCTCGAGAAAGGAATAGAGAAGACGACCGAAGATAACGGCACCTACATCAAGTTTGTGCCAAATCCGGAGGTATTTACCGGGTATGCTTTCCAAGAAGCGATAGTAAAAGATATTCTCCAAAGTACTGCTCGTCAAAATAAAGGATTGTCGATCTCGTTGAACGGGGCTATCGTTCCAGATTCCTTCTGAGCTCCTCGAAATAAGACACATTGAGAAAGGTGGTGCCGCCGAGCATCGCCTTTCTTTGTAGTCCTTCTTCGTGGACGTGGCCGAAGATGTGATATTTCGGCCGGGAGCTGGCCACGGAGAGGAAGAGCTGCTTGCAGCCCAGGTCACGGTCCAGATAGGAATACGCTGGGCCGTGGGTGATGAGGAAGGCGACATCGGCCAGGATGGAGATAGGTGTTTTCAGATAAGGCCTCGCTGGGACGCTGTAGAACTTGATGCCGTCGAATTCTAGGCCTTCATTCTCCAGATAGACAACTCCGTCGGGAATCAGATTCCGCGCCAGAATTGGCTCTTGGTTGAAGATGCGGTCGTGGTTGCCGGGCACGAATATCCGGAGATTGGCGGGGATGGACTTGTACCATGCGAAGAAATCCTTCAGGTCGGCCGGGCTGAAGCCTTCGCAAGCGTCTCCTGCACAGATGAGGATGTCTGTGTCGGCAGGTATTGAGAGCCGCCGATACATCCCGTGTGTGTCGGAGAATGCAAAGATCTTATGGCCCTTGTAATCGATGAGCATTAGTTCTGCAGGATTGAATCCAGAAGAGGATAGATGTCTTCCTCGTTGTGGTAAGGGTGAAGCCGGAAGTATTTGTCGCCGGTGAGCATGGCGGAGAGGTTTGCCCGGGACTTGTTGTAGAAGATGTGGACCGGAATGCCGTGCGCCTCGGCATAGGCCAGTTCGTAACCTACACCAAGTGATGGAGTGGTGCACTCGGCAATTACAAGGTCCGACTCCCGGAGCCATGCCGTATCCTGCTCGTAGATGGCCACATCGCGATCTTTGAGGCCTTCCGTCTTGCTTAGCGACAAATCCCCGACGTGCTCGGTCAGCACGATATGCTCCTGCTGGATGTATTTGATGATGCGCTTGTATAGTTCGGCATCTGTCCGACCGCCCCGGATAGATCCGGCAAAATAGACTTTCTTCATCGTGAATAATGGTTTGTTTCTGGATAAAAAGACAAAGTTACTGTTTTTCAGGGATTTCTACCGCCGGGAATTGACGCCTGGCTTCTCGAAGGGCGAATGTTTTCAGCTTTTCCATGTCTTCACCAGGCTCTTCCATTGCAATATTGATGTGATCGCCTGCCCAGTTATCTGCATCTATGTCGTATTCGTTGCTTTTTGATTCAACGCTGGGAGAAATGGTGATTTTCCATCCCATCCCTACAGAATCAAGGAACTCGAAGTACCAATCATCATACTTTGTATCCCTGTACCATTCATACATCGGCGTTTCAGCTGCCTGAGTGTCAACTTCTCGGTATAACGATTCGGCCTTTTTGAAGTAGCCCAGTTCTTTATCAAGGACAAGATTTATGACCATTTCTCGTCCGTCATCTTTGAAGAAAGGATGCCCAAACGGAAGGATCATCTTGTAGAAATCCCCTAAGATCTCTACCGGGTGAAATAGAATAATCTGGTCGCAAAAGGATTTTGCCTCAGTAACGTCAAGAATATCCCTGATTGTGGGCAGCTCGTTCTGAGGGACGTTATAGTCGGATAGCGATGATTTGACAATGATCACAATACCAAGAGCCTCTGCCATGGCCTTAAGAATGCGAAGGACAGAGTTAAGTTCCCGCTCTCTGGTTCCGCAATCCAGTTGCGATGTGTTGATGTCCTGCAGCCCATCGATGACAGCCATCCCAATCCCTTTCGTTTCAGCCAAATGGAAGAGTCGGTTGACGATGTATGAAATCGTCATATCTGGAGTATCATCAAAGAACAGAGGCAATTCTTTGAGTTTCCCCGTCATAATCTGGCCACTGTCGAACACTTGTGGCCCCACCTGCATGCGCAGGAGAGCCCGGCGGAGGAGCATTGAGTCGCCATCCGGCAGAAAATAGGCGACTGGGATTTTATCTTTCGTGCCTGCCACTATGCAATTTCCCAGAACATACTGACTCTTTCCGCCCCAGGAGCGCGATGTGACCAGTATCAAATTACCAGGAGTCCATTCCATGCCAACAATCTCGGGGCGATAATCATTGTATTTCTTCTTGCTCATATCAATTGATCTTTCAGTTCCGGTTTCATTTCTCGAACTATTTCAAGCACTTTCTCCATCAGAAAAGGATACTCTTCATCGTAATAGTAGCCTTTGACGATACCGGGAGTATGGTCCTTTTCTTCAAGGAGGTTAACATCATCCGGGCTGTCAGGGATGTGTTTCCAATTCTCGTCACAGCTCAGCAGCTCGGCAGACCAGGGCTCGTCACCTCGCTGGCCGGACCAGCGGAGATAGATTAGCCAACGGCCGCCGTCATTGTCCTTGAAGTAGTAGTATATCTGTGCTGGGCACCAGTGGGTTATATAAAGAATCCATTTGTTGAGTTTCATAGCTATTTTAATTTTAATCATCCCAGGTAAGCATCTTCGTGCGGAACATCTCCCAGAGGAGGTTCCAGGCCTTGTCGAAGCGGAGGCGCTGGGCGTTGCACCAGAAGTGATGGCCGTCGTAATCCGGGCTTGGGAAGCGCTTGCGGTTACGGAAATTGACGTAGCGGGAGAAATGTTTGGCATCAAAGTAATCGTTCTCCTTTTCAGTATGCTTGTACTCCGATTCGCCGCCCCAGTCGAGTATCACTTCCATCAGGCTGATGGCCCGCTCCATCTGGTCTGCATAGACCGGCCCGTTGGCGACGGGAGACCAGTAGCGCATATACTCAACCATCATTCCCAATTTGACCTTCATAACTGACATCAGGTGGTACCAGCCCCAGTTTCCATTGAAGGCCGCTGCCCACTGAACGACCAACCTGTCACGCCATTGCTCTCTTTTCTTTTCTCGATCAGCTCTGGCAAGATGTCCTTGGCAGAACATATCGTCGCTGTCTTTTCGGTCCCGAAGGAACTCGGCCTTCATTTCATCCTCAGACAGCGTAATCTTCTTACCGCACTCATGGGCGAACTGATACAGATAGTCACGTGGATACTCTTTCCATTCACCTTCAACGTCGTACTTATATTGCTGCAGAAGGTGGTGTAGAGGATTGCTTTCCACCTTCTTGACCCATTTAATCATTCCTGCGTCAGCCATTCGGGTGACAGCGTCGTATATGACATCGTAGCCAATCTGGGGGTGTTTCGAATAGACTTCCTTGCAGATGGCATCAATGGTCTTGGACTGGTCTTTGGACGTGGCGGCGAAGATGTCGGAGTACAGGTATGTGCGGTAAGGCTGGAAGAATGTCCCGAACTGGTTTACAAGTACCGGACTTCCCAGGGCATCTTCTCCGCCCCAGCTTTTCCAGACCTCGTAAAACTCTTTTCTCATCTTCTGGGTGACCATCCTGGGCTGGAAGGATTTGCGATTGACCGAGTCCCTGTCAACATCGCAGTCAATATAGACTTTAATCTCTTCAAGCCGCTCATATTGCACATCATACGGCTTCCAGTTATTACGGCGGTCCTCAGGCGTCACATCGATGGCGTAAAACCTATGCTTATACGCATACGCGATAAAATAGAGGAGCAGCCTGGAGTCGGAATCCTCGGCATGCCATACGGCCACTTTCTTATACTGCGGCCCCTTATTGACGGTCTCGATGAAGTTCATCAAGTCGAGATACAGGTTGGCCGCAGGATATGAACCGGGCTTGTGCCACGATATGGCCGTCTTCATCATCTCCACGTCGGTCAGGGCGTCCGGCAGATAGTGAAGGTTGGTGGGGACAGGATACTGAATGATGTCGTGGTCGGATTTGTCCGGGCCGTTGCCAATCCAGTCGCTTGCTATACTGCGCCAGATGGCTCCGGCCGGCAGGATGTGTAATGTTCGTCCCATTTTCGTTGCTTTTTCTTGTCGGCGAAAGTAAATGTGGTTCGTGCCAAAATCCGGCAGCTATATAAATTGACTAAAACTTCTGCTGCATTCCGAGTATGTATTCATCGTGCAATTGAAATTCCTGCTCGTCGGGGCACTTCTTCATACATAGCTGCAAACATTCACTGTCATTCCGGGCATTTATCTCTTTATCTTCATATCCTTCATGCCAACTGGAGTTCCACCCTTTCTCACTATCCCAGTAATGGGGGTAATTATATTCTGCTGCAATCCAACACCACTCATCACAATGACCAATCATCTTGTAATAGCCATACCATCGTATCGCGTTGAGCACGCCCCGAAATGCTTTTCCGGATGCGTAGTCTTGATATTTGAGTATATCATATAGATTGTCATATAGACGATAAAACAGGTCGTAATAGTCGGTATTGCCACCATGCTTGATGTAGATGGGGCGTAATACATCTTTTGCGCATCGGCGCTGAAGGTATCTTACTTCAATAGCAAAGGCATCCTGATTGCATTTACCTTTCTTGTAGTCAAACCCCATTTCTTTTAACCTGAGCAATAATTCACTCGCACCATTGTCAAACGGAGAATCATAATTGGAAGAGTTAGGGACAAGGAAACTATCCCCGGCCTTTAGTACCTTCCTGCCGAAACGCAGGTCCTGTACAGGGGTCATCTCGAATAGTCGGAATGGCTCGCCGCACTCTCGATAAACATCCAAATAATCTGCTTTCACATCCATGCTCATTCCGCAGCAGTTCAAAAAAAGCGTGAGAAAGACATTGTCTCAAGGTCCAATAATGATTCAATGCTTGTCATTGTTTCGCCATTTGCCGATTCCCCAGGTCCTTTTGCTATATGGATGTTTTTTGTGACATAATCAGAATGGCAGTTGTTGGTTATGAAGATAATCTGGTCGCAGTACTCTTCAACCTCTGATGCGTCAAGGATATCTCTTACTGTAGGATAACCCGTCTCGGTCCAGTGACTTGACAGACTTGATTCTATGAGTATGGTTACAGACAAGGCAACCGCTATATTGTGAAGCATTGCCAGCACATAGTTGTAGCAAGTCTCACGATTATAACTTCGGCAAAAAATGCTGCAATCGATGAGCTGGAATCGGTCGATGACAAAAAACTTTGCGTTTTTCTCTTTCTTATAGTAGAAGATGCGCTCTATCAATTTTTCTATTGTCAGGTTCTCATAGTCTTCAATATAGATCGGTAAATCCGGCATTTTCTGCAGCGACAGATCATTGGTAATCCAACCGGATCTGCCGATCTGATGGCGGAGAAATAGCTTTTGGATCTTCCAGGAACTGCTGTTAAGAGAGAAATACACAACGGGCTCATAACCTTGGTCGGCAGCCGCAAAACAAGCCTGTATACTGTAGATTGTCTTTCCTGTTGACGGTGGGGCGGCCACCATTATCAGCCCCTCCCCATAAAACGACAAGCCAATAGCTTCTTCTTTTTCCATAGTAATAATTCCTAGTGAAAAGTCGTGATTTGTTATACAGCAAAACTAAGGAACGAGAATGCCAAAAGCTGGCAGTGTATAAAAACAGAGAGATTTTGCATCCTGCCACATTTTGGCAGCGAATTGACTTTTCTTTGTACCGTGAAAAAGGAAATGCTATGAGCAAGACAATTATCGAGAGTATGTATTCTCTCACAAGAAAGATGCGTAACAGCGACGATGAGATTGTTATCAATGAAGAAACATCCAAGAAGGCTGCATTGGAGCTTCGCTATTTGCGAAAGGTTCTCGGGATGAGTACTATGCAAGTGCTCATTCTGACGGCAATTGTCCAAAAGTCGGCTCGTTACAGGGTCAATGCTGACGATATTGCTTCTGCTCTCGGGATGGATTATCTGGAGTTCCTTACGCACGATTCCGATATGGAATTCCTTCGCAAGGCGGGCTATATCCGTATGGACAAGGAACGTCATATCAATGTCCCGATGGAAGTTCTGAGAGCCCTCAAAAGCAATAAGGCAATTCACCCCGAACCTGTCACTGGCCTTACTACAGCTCAGATATTGACTCGTATGAAGAAGTTGTTTGCCATTCGTGACAATGACGAAATGGATACAGATGAACTCTTTGATGAAATATCTTCTATTCTCAAGGAAAATCCCGATACAAGCATCTCCAAGGCTTGTGGCAAGCATATCAAAGGAATTGAATCAAATGAATGTGTTTTCTTCTTCTCACTTGCATATCTGTACTGGTTTAATGATGACGATATGGTGAGTTGGCATGATGTGAATGGATTTTTCAATGAAAACGAGTTGGACGAGATTCGATTCGATTCCCGTGTTGAACGGATGGACTTGCAGCGTCGTAAGATCATAGAGTTCTCGGGTGAGGATGGAATATTGAGCAAGGACTATTTCAAAATCGCGGACGAGGTGAAAGAAGAACTCTTCGCTGATGTCGGCGGTATCCGCAAGGGTACTTCCAAAGTGTCTGCCTCCAGGAAAATGGCGGCAGTGCAGATCAATCCCAAGGAACTCTACTACAATTCTTCGGAAAGCAGTCAGATCGAGCAGTTGAAAGAGCTGATGAGCGAGAAGCGTTTCAGCGAGATCCGCGACAAGATGAAAGCGAAGGGGTTGCGCACCGGCTTCAGCTGTCTATTCTACGGCTCGCCAGGAACCGGAAAGACCGAGACTGTCTACCAGATTGCACGCGAGAGCGGCCGCGACCTGTTCATCGTGGACGTGTCGCAGGTCAAAAGTTGCTGGGTGGGAGAGAGCGAGAAAAACATCAAGGATGTGTTCGTCAAGTATCGCGAGGCCGTCATAAACTGCGAAAGGGTGCCTATCCTTTTCTTCAACGAGGCTGATGCAATCTTCGGAGTAAGACAGCAGGGGGCTGAGAGAGCTGTGGACAAGATGGAGAATAGCATCCAGAACATCATCCTTCAGGAGATGGAAGACCTTGACGGCATCCTCATCGCAACCACGAACCTTACGTCCAACCTCGACAAGGCCTTCGAGCGCCGCTTCCTCTACAAGGTGCTTTTCGCAAAGCCCTCAATCGAAGCGAGGACTTCCATCTGGCGCTCGATGATTCCGGAGCTGACGGCGACTGAGGCACGACTGCTGGCAGCAGAGTTTGACTTCAGCGGAGGTCAGATTGAGAACGTGTCGCGCAAGCGTGCCATCGCCTCGATCATCGGCAGCAAGGAACCGGACTTCGTCGCCATCCGAACATATTGCGAAGAAGAGAATATCTCCGGCGCCGGCCATACCAGAAGAATTGGATTCTGAATATGGAACTGCCACATTTTGGCGCGGTGCCACATTAAGTTTGCACTCAGTTAACATATAATAATTATGGAAAAGATGAATTTGAACGATGGCCTGGTGGCCCAGATGATTGAAGAAGAGGCATGGAAAGAACTCTCTGGAAACTACCCTTGGAGCGAGGCTCTCCTTGAACGGTTCAAGGATAAGGTGGATTGGGACGCGGTATCCGGCAACCGCGATGTCGCGTGGACTGTATCGATGCTTGAGAAGTTCAAAAAACGTATCAATTGGAGTAGGCTCAGCGGCAATTGCTCAAAGAGCATGCTCATTCCAGAAGTCATCGAACTGTTCAAGGACAGATGGGATTGGAAGGAACTTTCCGAGAACTCGGACCTCCCCATCGAGACTATTCGCAAGATGGCTGACTACATTGACTGGAAGGCCCTGATTGACCGCTACAAAGATGACATTTTCGGCATGGACTTCCTGAAGGAGTTCGAAGAAAGGATTCCCGCCTCTTCCTTCAAGGACTCCTGTCTTTGGCGGGTAATCGTCGAAGAAAAGGTGGACAAACTTCGCGCAGCAATCCTTCTCGATTAAGATTTGCTACTTATTGTAAAACTGCCACATTTTGGCAGTTTTTCTTTTTACCTTTGTGAAAACAAACAGGTTGGATATGGCAAAGAACTATTTCGACAGATACGTCTGGCTGATTGAGACCATCAACAGGCACGGGCACATCCCTTTCAAGGAAATAAGCTACTTGTGGTCACGCAGCAAAGTTAATACGATGGGGGAGAGCTATCTTCCGGAGCGGACGTTCCATAATCACATAGAAGCTATCTACGACACCTTCGGCATTGAAATCAAGTGCGACCGATCGTTGGGTTACTATATCGCCAACGATGACGACCTGGAGAGTAACGGAATCCGTCAGTGGATGCTGAACTCCCTGTCGCTGAACAATCTGATGAAGGAAAGCCGCGACATGCGGGACCGCATAATCCTGGAAAACATACCTTCCAGCCAGAGATGGCTGACGGCTCTTGTGGATGCCATCAAAGACCAGAAGGCGATAGAGATGACATACCAGAGTTTCTTCAGCACCGAACCCAATACTTTCGAGGCTCACCCCTGGTGCCTGAAACTCTTCCGTCAGCGCTGGTATCTGCTCGCCAGGAGCGAAGCGTACGACGAGCCGCGGATCTACGCCCTTGACCGCATCCTCGACGTTAGGGAAACCGCCCGCAAGCTGAAGGTCCCCAAGAAGTTCAACGCTCACGACTTCTTCAGCCAATATTTCGGAATCATCGTCGATGGCAGCCAGCCTGAAACCGTCAGGCTGAAGGTGGATGCCGGTCAGGTGAAGTATTACAAGTCGCTGCCTCTTCACGATTCGCAGCGTGAGATAGAGTCGAACGAAGAGTTTTCCATCTTCGAGTATCGGCTCGTCCCTACCTTCGACTTCAAGCAGGAGATCCTGAGCAAAGGCCCATCGGTAGAAGTGCTTGCACCGGAGTCATTCCGGAAGGAGGTGAAGACTGACATTAAAGCAATGGTCGAACGCTATGACTGATTTCGCCGCGATAGATTTTGAGACTGCGAATGAGCAGCCGTCGAGTGTGTGCAGCGTGGGGGTTGTGATTGTGCGGGGTGGGGAGATTGTGGATTCGTTCTACAGTCTCATCCGTCCGGAGCCGGAGTATTATCAGTGGTTTTGCCAGCGGGTTCACGGGATTCGTGCGGAGGATACTTATTGCGCGCCGGTGTTTCCGCGGGTGTGGGAGAAGGTGGTGCCGATGATCGAGGGGCTGCCGCTGGTGGCGCACAACAGCCGTTTCGACGAGGGCTGCCTGAAGGCTGTGCACCGGGTCTATCAGATGGATTATCCGGACTATGTGTTTTACGATACGCTGGCGGCTTCGAGGCGGTATTTCGGACGGCGGCTTGCGGATCATCAGCTGCAGACGGTGGCTGCCGCCTGCGGGTACGAACTCGTCAATCATCATCACGCGCTGGCGGATGCAGAGGCCTGCGCACGCATCGCCCTGCTGATTTTGTAGAATAATTTGTATTTTTGCGCTTCGGCTATGAAGTCATTTTTTCTTTCTCTGCTTGGGGTGACTGCCAGGATGAGTCCCTATCTGCTGTTGGGTTTCCTGATAGCCGGTGTGCTGCACGTGTATGTGCCCAGGAAGTTCTATACGCGCTTCCTGTCCAGGGACAACAAATGGGCTGTGCTTTGGGCCGCGCTGCTCGGCATCCCGTTGCCGCTGTGCTCCTGCGGGGTGATTCCTACTGCCGTAGGTCTCAAGAATGAGAGGGCCTCCAACGGGGCCGTGGCTTCGTTCCTTATCGCCACTCCCCAGACCGGCATTGATTCCATACTTGCGACTTTTTCGATGATGGGGCTCGGCTTCGCGCTGATGAGGCCGGCGGCAGCTCTGATTACGGGTGTCTGCGGCGGTTTCCTGGTCAACCGGCTTGTGCCTGAGAATGCTTCAGACGAGGCTTGCTGCCAGTTGACAGAGACTCCCAAGGGAAGTCGTCTTTTCAGAGTCTTCCGATATGCATATTTCGAGATGATGCAGGACATCGGCGCAAGACTTCTCGTCGGCCTGATCATTGCCGCCCTCATACAGGTGGCCGTGCCGGATTCATTCTTCCTGTCCGTGGGCAGCAACACGCTCCTGCAGATGGGGGTTATCCTGCTGGTGGCAGTCCCTATGTATATATGTTCTACAGGCAGCATTCCTGTGGCGGCGGCTCTTATTATGAAAGGTCTGTCGCCTGGTGCGGCTATGGTTATGCTGATGGCCGGGCCGGCGGTGAACATTGCGTCCGTCCTGGTTGTGCGCAAATCAATGGGAGCCCGCTTTACTACTGTCTACCTTCTCACCATCATCGTCTTCTCGGTTCTTTTCGGGCTGCTGGTAAATGCGATAGGACTGGGAGCGACGATTTCAGAACACGCAGCTCACGCCCACGGTCATACGGCAGTGCCGGGTCCTTTCGGCATCGTATGCACCGTACTGCTGCTGATTCTGATTATTTATGCACTTGCTATGAAATTATTCGACCGTTTTAAAAAGGCGCCGGCCGCTGAAGGCACGATAGTATACGGCGTCGAAGGTATGCACTGCAACCACTGCAAGGCTGCCGTTGAGGAATCTGTCCATAAGGTGAAGGGTGTCAGCGAGGCTGTCGCCACTCCTGCCGCAAACACGCTTGTCGTGAAGGGCAATGCCAGGGAGGAGGATATCCGCAAGGCGGTGGAGAAGGCCGGGTTTACCTTTACCGGGGCGAAACAATAATCTTCAATCATCCTGCCGGAGGCCTGTCAAATGAAAACCGTCCGACTTGCGCGTGAAGCCGATCTGCCGGCAATTATGTCCGTCATCGAGGCAGCCAAGGGGATTATGCGTGCCTCAGGCAATATGTTCCAGTGGAACGACGGTTATCCGTCCGGGGAAGTCATCCTTGCGGATATTGCGGCAGCGAACGGCTTCGTCATCTGCGAAGACGGCGGGGTTGTGGCCTACTTCGCCCTGATCGCTTCTCCCGAGCCGACCTACAATGTAATATACGGCGGAAAGTGGCTTGACGACGAAAAGCCCTATCACGTAATCCACCGCATTGCCAGTACAGCGGAGTCACACGGCGTTTTCGCGGCCATAATGGATTATGCCTTCAGCGTCGACGGCAACATCCGCATCGATACCCACAGGGACAACAGCATTATGCAGCACAATATCCTCAAGCACGGGTTCAGCTACTGCGGCATCATATATCTGCTGTCCGGCGACGAGAGGCTTGCATATCAGAAGATAGTGCAATGAAAGTAATCCTGGCCCCTGATTCCTACAAAGGCTGTATGACAGCTGCGCAGGTCGCTGCAGCTATGGCGTCGGCCCTGCGGGAGCTGCATCCCGACTGGGAACTGGTGGAGCTGCCGCTGGCAGACGGAGGTGAGGGAACTGTCGACGCTGTAATGTCAGCCCTGGGCGGCAAGCTGCTTCAGGCAAAAGTGGCCGATCCGCTGGGCAGGCAGGTTGCTGCAAGCTATGGCCTATGTGGCGATCTGGCTGTCGTTGAGGTGGCGGAAGCTTGCGGCCTGAAGCATCTGGCTCCTTCCGAGAGGAATCCGCTCATTGCGTCGAGCCGGGGAGTGGGGGAGCTGCTGCTCGCTGCCCGCAGGCAAGGGGCCTCACGCTACCTGGTAGGCCTCGGAGGCACTGCGACCTGCGACGGGGGAGTTGGGATGATGAGCGTGGCGGGCTTGAGGGAAGCCCTTGAAGGCTGCACGATAGAACTGCTCTGCGACGTGGACAATCCTTTCGTCGGACCGAGAGGAGCGGCGAGAGTTTTCGCCCCTCAGAAAGGGGCTTCGCCGGCCGATGTGGAGATCCTCGAGGAGCGTATGGTTGCACTTGCTAAAGATATGCAGGCGGAAACGGGGATGGACATAAGCCTCCGCCCGGGAGCCGGAGCTGCCGGTGGACTTGGCGGGGCTTTTATGGCTTACTTCAATGCCGCCAGCGTATCCGGCATAGACAGGATTCTGACCCTTGCAGGCTTCGACTCCCTGGCCGAAGGGGCCGACCTGATCGTCACGGGCGAAGGCAAGTCGGACTTACAGACTTTAAGCGGAAAAGTGCCTTTTGGAGTGCTCAGAAGGGTATATAACATTCCTGTTATACTCATTTCAGGCCGCATAGAAGACCTTGAGACACTTCAGGAAGCGGGCTTCTCGCAATTATTACAGGTATCTCCTGAAAACCTGTCCGATGAGGAAGCGACACAGAAGATAGTCACAATTGCAAATCTCCGGCAGGCCATCTTCACTTTATTCGACGGACACTGTCTATATGCAGAATAGTCTCCGGTAGGCCTCGACTTTCCGGGCAAGGGGAAGGGGATATGCTCGGGAAGTGGAGGGCATACGCCAGAAAGACAGCTGACGGCCGTTTATGACAAGCGGGGTGTTGCCGCACATCGCAGGCTGCGAGCATCCGAATGTACTGACAATGACATCAGTGGCTTTCTGGCCTGTTGTAACCAGCGCGTCACATTGTGGTATCCTGTCCGCAAGGGCCGGGATGTCAGTGGGGGTGACGACCTCAAGGAACTTGTCGGAAGCGTTGTCTTTCAGACGACGGACTTCGCAGGCAGTGTCATACAGGGCAATGCGCTGCGTGCGGCAGAATTCCCTTACCTTGTCGATGTCAAAGCGTTTCTCTGAAGGAACTGCGAACCAGTCTTTGTCATCGTGGAACAACAGCCCCATCACCCTCCAGAAATCGTTGGTCCAGTTGGGATAGAAGAAAGGCATAGACCATCGTTTTTCCTGTGGCGGGAAACTGCCCAGGAAAAGAATCCTTGCATCATCGGGCAGGAAAGGCTCGAACGGATGCAGTTCAGTCATTAAGAGACAGTCTTCTCAGATTATCTGACAACCCTTGTGAAATAGGGCTCCTTGCCGGCAGGGGCGACTACGTAGATCTTGATGCCGGGGGCGTTGGTGTCGAAGAGATATTCGGTGCCGCCGGGAATGGGGCGGGAAGCTACGTTAGTGGCTTTCTCCTGGATCATAGGGTAGGTGCCGACTGCAGCGTTGAAGATTGCAACTTCGGCTTCCGAAGCGGGACGTACAGCGCTGAATGCTTCATATTCTTCATAGTCACCGTCGATGAATCCGCCTTCCTTCAGGAAGCGGTCCACTTCAGCAGGGATGGCGTCGGTGCGGGCTGCCCTTACGCCATAGCCGTCGAGGATGTTGGCCTTGGGCTGAGCTGCCTTGAGGTCTTTGATGCCGGCCTCGAGTCCGCCGCTGCCGAAGCTGCAGAACGGAACGACAGTCTTGCCGCTGAAATCCACGTTCTTCAGGGCGCTGGCAGCAGGAAGGGCGATGGTGCCGAACCAGATGGGATAGCCGAAGAAGATAACATCGTAGTCATCGAGGTTTGCGGCGATGGGGTTGACTTCCGGAAGTTCTCCGGATTCCCTTTCCCTCATACAACGTGCAATAGTTTCCTCATAGGTGCCGTTGTAGGGGTTGACGGGGGTTATCTCTTCGATGTCGGCTCCAAGTTTCTTGCAGAGTTCCTCTGCCACGGCTTTGGTGGTGTTGGTCTGCGAATAATATAATACAAGGTATTTAGGTGACTTGTCCTGTGCGCACGAAACGGCCATAAGTGTCACGGCGAGCATAAGAAGGATCTTTTTCATAGTGTGCGTTGTTTATTTTTAAGCGAAAATACAAAAAACTCAGCCATTTTTTATAAATATCGCTTGCGATATAAATTATTTGTCCTATATTTGCATCGTGAACGATATAAATACTAAAAGATATGGCAACAATTTATGATTTCAAGGCCCTGAGCAACAAGGGTGCAGAAGTAGATTTCTCTCAGTTCGAGGGCAAAGTTCTCCTTATTGTCAACACCGCTTCAAAATGCGGCTTCACTCCCCAGTACGACGGACTGGAGGCTCTCTATCAGAAATACAAAGACCGCGGTCTGGTGATTCTCGGTTTCCCCTGCGACCAGTTCGCGCACCAGGAGCCGGGCAGCGACGAGCAGATCGAGGAGTTCTGCCGTCTCAACCACGGTGTGACCTTCCAGCTGATGAAAAAGACAGACGTGAACGGTCCGCAAGAGAGTCCGGTATTCACCTGGCTCAAGCAGGCAGCTCCCTCAGAAGAGTACAAGGGCCTCAAGGGCAAAGCTACCCAGAAGATGCTGAAGGCTCTCAGCAAGAGCGTGGAAAAGGACAGCGACATCCTCTGGAACTTCACCAAGTTCCTCATCAACAAGGACGGCAGTGTAGTAAAACGTTTCGCTCCGGTGGCTGAGCCCGCATCATTCGAGAAGGATATTGAAGAAATGCTGTAATGGACGGACGCTTCAATCTTGACAACCAACTCTGCTTCAGGCTGTATACCGCCTCGAGACTGATAACTCAGGCGTATCATCCGCTGCTGTCCAGTCACGGCCTGACCTATCCCCAGTACCTTGTCCTTATGGTGCTGTGGGAGAAGGACTCCCAGCCGGTGAACGACATAGCCAAGCGGCTGATGCTGGAGACCAACACGGTAACCCCGCTTCTCAAGCGTATGGAAGCCGAAGGCATCCTGACCCGCACCCAGGGAAAGAAAGACGCCAGGCAGATGATTGTCAGCCTTACACGGAAAGGACAGGAGCTTCAGGAAAAACTGACGGACGTCCCCGAGACCGTCGGCAGATCCGTGCTCTGCCAGAGCGTAACTCCTGAAACTGTACCGGGTCTATACCGTATGCTGGATGATATTATCGGACAATTGAGAAGGCATAGCGAATAGTCCTATTTAAGGCCCGTTTCGGACTATTGTTAACCATCGTGCCTGCATATATTTGCAGGCACGAATTGTTTTAGTATGAATCTGAGTGGAATAATAGTCGGAGCGGCCGTCTTCCTGAGCATAGGCATCTGCCATCCGGCTGTAATAAAAATGGAATATCACCTGGGCCGGCGCAGCTGGTGGATATGGCTCGTCGCCGGGCTGGCCTTCTGCGGCCTTTCGCTTTTGATAGATAACAACATTGTGTCAACCATAATCGGAGGTTTTGCATTCTCCTGCCTCTGGGGCATCCACGAGATGTTCCTTCAGGAAAAACGCGTGCTGCGCGGCTGGTTTCCGGAAAATCCGAAGCGTCACGACTACTATGAAGCCCGCCGTGCACAGATGGCCGGCCAGTTGTAGTGCGGATCATTGCAACCCGGTTGCAAGTTTTCTTTTGCTATCTTTGCGGTGAAATTAAGGCAAAGAGATGAGTCCGGTTTTCACAGCATTGATGATTCCGTTCCTGGGCACGGCCCTGGGGTCGGCCTTCGTATTCTTTATGAAAAAGGAGATGCCTGCGCTGCTGCAGAAAATCCTGCTTGGCTTCGCCTCGGGAGTTATGGTTGCGGCCTCAGTGTGGTCACTGATCATTCCTTCCATAGAGATGGGAGAAGGGAAGGCGGCGATCGTGCCACCGACCATAGGCCTGCTGGCAGGCTTTGCCTTCCTGCTGCTCATCGACTACATTACTCCGCACATCCACCCTGTCGGCGGGGCTGAAGGGCCGCAGAGCCGCCTTTCCCGTACTGCCAAGCTGGCGCTGGCCGTCACCATCCACAATTTTCCCGAAGGTATGGCAGTGGGCGTAGCCATAGCCGGCGCCCTGACTGCCGATTTCAATATGGCCGGGGCTTTCGCACTGTCCCTCGGTATAGCGATACAGAACGTTCCTGAAGGCGCCATCATTTCAATGCCGCTGCGTGCGGCCGGGAACTCCCGCTGGAGGGCCTTCGGCATCGGCGCCCTGAGCGGGATAGTGGAGCCGGCCGGCGGCGCGCTGGTGCTCCTGCTTGCGTCGTCCGTGCTGGGTATAATGCCCTATATGCTGGCTTTCGCCGCCGGCGCGATGCTCTATGTAGTCGTCGAGGAACTGGTTCCCGAGTACTCTCAGGGAGAGCATTCCAATGTCGGCACAGTGGGGTTCGCGCTGGGATTCGCACTGATGATGATACTGGACGTGGTGCTCGGATAGGGGACTGCGGCGCATCCAGGCGTTTTTGGCTGACTTGCTGGATTTTTTGAAATAAATACAGTAACTTTGAAAGTTCATAATCCGGTAAATAACAAGACCATTTCTATATGAGACAAATTTCTACTTTTTTCGCGATGATTGCCATCCTGGTGGCAACTGCCTCGTGCGGGAGCTCAGAACCGAAACTTACTCCTTCGCAGGTGGGTTCCAAATGGGGATTCGTCAATTCCAAGGGCGAGGTTGCAATCGAACCTGTCTTCGACGCCGTTGAAAACTTCCATTGCCAGCTGGCGAAAGTCGTTATGAACGGCAAGGTGGGTTACATCGGCCCGGACGGCCTCTTCAGGATCACTGCAGACTATCTCGACGGAACTTCGTTCTTCGAGGACAAGGCTTATGTAGTCGGCCCCGGCGAGACTCCCCGCTGCATCGACAAGACCGGAAGGGTCCTCTTCACGCTGCCTGACGATATCCAGACCGCAAACGTTTTCTCAGGAGACATCTCTAAGGTGGAGTCTTACTCTGCTGCCGTCAGGTATGTAGACCAGGCCGGCAATGCCGTCACCACACCTGCAGTCTATCAGCCGGACGCAACTCCCGGCTTCACCACAAGCGTAAAGTCCGACGCCTATTATGCGCCTGAGTTCAAGACCACTGTCCACGCCGCTTATGGTGAGGTTTACGATATGGGACTTTCTGCCAACAGCACTCTTGGAGATGTGAGAAACCGTTTCAGCAACGCTTCCCAGGGATCGTCTAACAACAAGCTCGAGTACATTCCTGCCGTTTCAACTTCTCTCGACGGTGTTACCCTTGACAATATCCAGTTCACCTTTGACGGGCCCGTGATGGGTTCTTCAGGCGGCGGAAGGGATATGGGTTTCTTCGGCAGATACAAGACAACCGCTTCGCAGTCATACGTGACTTCCCGCAAACTGATGAACGCGGAATATCACTTCACTCTTGCTGATCCGGCCAAAGGCCCCGCCTTCGTCCGCACTCTGACCAAGGAAATTGCCGACAAGACGGCAACTCCCGGCTCAAACCTCGGACTGAATTCAGCCATCGCACTGACGGCGTCTCATCCCGGATACAACATCTCCTGGACCGGGAATGAAGCTGTGCTCAAAGTGATCTACGCCGAATAAACCAGTCGCAACGGCACAAAAAAAACTTCGGAAAGATTTCCGAAGTTTTTTTTTGTGGTCTTGGACCAGCTGCTAGAAGTGGTAGTAAACACCCATCTGGAAGTTCTGGTTGGTGTCGATGTTGATGCCGAAGGCACCGTTGTAGTAACCGATGCGGGCGAGGTGACCGACAAATGAGAACTTGTTACCGGCCATAATGGCGATACCGGGAGCGATACCTACACCGAACTGGGTTGTTGTTGCTCCACCTGCGGTCCAGGCATTAAGCTGGAACTCACCGTCGACGAAGAAACTTACAGGACCGAAGGCCTTTACGCCATAACGGTAGTAAGGAGCGATGACGAACCTGTTGGCAGCAGTTGCGTTGCTCCAGCCGATCTGTGCACCGATAGCTGAAGTTTTGTTGATGTTGTAGCCAAATTCAGGCAGGATGGTAACAGTGGCGTTGTTGCCGGCAGCCTGGAAACTGAGGGCGCCACCCAAATAGAGCTGTGCATTAGCGCTGATAGAAAGGATAGCCAATGCAATAACTACAAAAAGTTTTTTCATAGATTATTTGTTTAGGGTTAAAAAAACATATAAAACAAAGATAGACAATAATTTTCAAATAGCAAGGAACAAAGAAGCATAAAAGCCGATGTTATTTGGCCAAAAAGTGTTAATATTGTGCTAAACGAACCTAAATAATGTTTAACAATTAGACCTATGAAAAAAACTTTCAGTTCTCTTTGTGTCGTCATAGCTCTGATGCTCCTTGTTCCGGGTTTCACCTCAAGGGCCCAGGTCTATGCTGACTCTTCAACCGATCTCGACAAGTACATGGTCCCTGCCAGAACGCCCAACGCAATTCCGGACGCCCAAGGATTCCTCGGCCGCTGGCTCTTGCTCGAGCCTATCAGCAAACCCAACCGCTCCAACACAGTATTCGTGGACAGCTACATCCGCGAGACCTTTGCGGTTCAGTACTTCCCGGGACAGCTCGGCGATGTCCTTCCCAAGGATGGTTCATCAGTTAAGGTGACCGTAGAGTATCAACCCCCTGTAAACCTGCAGGCAGGCCGTCCTATGATGCCTATGGCCGGGGCTCCCCAGTACGAGAAGAAACAGGTGCAGCTCAAGTGGCACGCCTTCGACAGCAAGCGTTTCAACGTGAAGCTTTTCCGCTTCGCCACCAACCTTACAGAGGACCGCTACGGCGTCATCTTCTGGGCTGCGACTGTAGTCAATTGCGAGCAGGATATTCCCAATGTCCGTCTCGCTGTCGGTTCGAACTCTGCCTCTATGTGGTGGGTTAACGGTGAAGAGGCCGTCATCCTGTCAGGCGACCGCCGTATGGTGATGGATGACTGCACATCAAAGCGTCTCACCCTCAAGAAGGGACGCAACGTCATCTGGGGCGCCGTCATCAACGGTCCCGGTATGAGCGACTTCTGCGCACGCTTCATCGACGAAGATGGAAACCCTGTTAAGAATATCACCCTCACTACGAAATAAGCTATGAAAAAGAATATATTATTCGCGATCATATTCGCTACTGTCTCCCTGGCGGCATCTGCCCAGGTTGGAGCTCCTTATATTCACGACCCCTCAACAATACAGTTCTGCGACGGTAAGTACTATACATTCGGAACCGGCGGCGGTGGCCTTATCTCTGCTGACGGATGGGTATGGGAAGGCGGCGCAGTACGCCCCGGCGGCGGTGCGGCTCCTGATGCCATAAAGATCGGCGACCGTTATCTCGTGGGTTACAGCACCACAGGCGGCGGACTCGGCGGCGGACACGCAGGCCGTATCGTGACAATGTGGAACAAGACTCTCGACCCGACAGATTCCTTGAACTTCGCATATACCGAACCGATTGAAGTTGCCAACTCCCTTATCGACGAGGACTGCGACGCTATCGACATCGGCCTTCTGATGGACGACAACGGCCGTCTGTTCTGCACCTACGGCACTTATTTCGGCAACATCCGTATGGTCGAGCTGGATCCTAAGACCGGAGCCCGCCTTGCTGGCAACCAGCCTGTGGACGTGGCCATCGACTGCGAGGCTTCAGTAATGATCTACCGCGACGGCTGGTATTATCTTCTCGGAACCCACGGAACCTGCTGCGACGGTGTGAACTCTACCTACAACATCGTAGTGGGCCGCTCACGCAATCCTTTCGGTCCGTTTATCGACAATGTCGGCCGTGATATGCTCCGTGGCGGCGGCAAGATGGTCGTTGCTGCTGAAGAGCGTCAGTTCGGCGCCGGCCACTTCGGACGTTACATCGAGGAGCCCGGCGTTGAGAAGATGTCTTTCCACTGGGAAGGTGACCTCGACCGCAGCGGCCGCAGCGTGCTTGCCATCCGCCCGATCATCTGGCGTGACGGCTGGCCTGAGGCCGGCGAAATCATCAAGGACGGCAATTACAAGATCCTGTCGCGCCGTCGCGGTTATGCTCTCGAGCTTACCGTGGACTTCGTGCGTGCTGCCGGCGGAATGCGCGGTTTCGGCGCTCCTGCAGCTCCCGTAGCTCCTCTGAAGAATCAGAGTCTCGTGGACGTCATCCGCACTTGGCCGGAGGGTGTTATTCCCGTACGTGCCAACGACTATATGGCCCGTCCTCACCAGAAATGGACTATCGAGGCTGTTCCTGATGCAGGCGGCTATCTCGGAGGTCCTTATTACAAGATCCTCATCGAGGGTACCGACCGTGCCCTTGCAGCTGCTGAAGGCTGCGAGGTTGTGACCGTTCCTGCTTTCACCGGCGCTGACGAACAGCTCTGGCGCATCGAGCAGCTCACCGACGGTACATACCGCATTATGCCGAAGGCCATCCCCGGTACTGACGCAAAACTCTGCCTCTATTCAGTGGGTGACAGCACCCCGACCCTGGCAAAATTCGACTTCAACAGCGACAATGCCAAGTGGGATATCAAAATGAGGTAACAGAATTATTTCAGACGTTTTCTGAGCTTAAGCCCTGCCACAATCGTGGCGGGGCTTAATTTAAACAGGCTGTACATCTCGCCGCCCATCGAGAATCCGCAGCGGTCGCAGACTCCGTGGGTGTAGCCCATACATTTCGGGCTGCGGCTGCCGTCGGAGAAGATGAAGTTGGTGACCCAGCAGCGCTTGTCGGTGCACACAGTGCGGCCGTCCTTCATCCGCATCGCTTTCAGGCCGGGCACGGTGTTCATTATCGGATAGCCTTCACGCTTGCGCCTGATGAGCATATCGATTATCTCATTGCGGCGCGCGGGGTCGAGGAACAGGCCTTCGGTTTCCTTGAAAGGCGTGTGGAAATTGATGGAGATGCTGTCGATGTAAGGGTTGTCCCGGACATAGTCAAGGGCGGCCTCTACGTTGCTTTCATTGAGGTTGTTTATCACCATATTGACGCAGACGGGAGGGAGGGTGCGGCCTTGCGGAGCATTGCGTTTGAAATCGGCTATGTTCTTCTCCAGCCGTGCGAAGGCTCCCTTGCCGCGTATCTCGTCGTGGTACTCTCCGATGCCGTCCATCGACACCCATACCTGGTCGGCGTGGCTGCCGTTGAAGGGCAGCTGTGCGTTCGTGGTTATGGTGACGCTCCAGAAACCGATTTCGTGGGCTGCGTCTATCACGTCGTCGATGGCCTTGCCGCCGTCCCTCCACAGGTACAGCTCGCCGCCTTCGAAGTCGACGTAGCGGCTGCCGGCCTTGTAGCAATATTCCAGCTCCGAGCGTATCTGCTTCAGAGTCTTGCTGCGGGGATTGCTGAGCTCGTACACCGAGCAGTGCTTGCAGCGCAGGTTGCAGCGGTCAAGTATGAATATTACGGACTGCAGCGGCGCTTTGCGGCCGAAGAGGGCCCGCAGGTACCACCATCCGAGATAGGGGAGTTGTCTTAGCATATACTGATGATGTAAAGGACTATCTTGACGGCCATCATAATCAGGCAGAAGCCCGTGTTGACGTTGCGCATCGCGAACCAGCGCATCAGGTAGTAGCGGTTCTCAGGTTCCACCTTGTCCCAGTTGTCCATCGGGCCGAGCCATTTGTGCGGATGCTCGTCGGGCACTTCCACCTTCTTTGCGAACATCACCATAGACCACATCACCCAGCAGGCCTGCGGCAGCATCAGCAGCACGAGGCAGTAGGCGGGATGGATGTAGCCGAGGATGGCGCAGACTACGACGAGGATGAACGGCACGAAGAGGAAGATGGCGTAGGCGGTGAGGCCGGCTGCATTGGTCTTAAGCAGCACTGCCAGAGTCTTCTTGTGGGACACGTCGTCGACGTGGCGCTCCACGAAGGAGTGGGTGTAGAGGATGTTGGTCACGAACATACCGATAGCGATGCCGAGGGCAAGGATGTGCCAGGCGAAGCCTGTCTCAGGGGTCCAGAGTGCGCCGCAGGCAGACTCATATACTCCGCAGACGAGGCAGGGACCGAAGCACAAGCCGATGGCCAGCTCGCCGAGGCCGTGGAATCCGAGTTTCAAGGGCGGGGCTGAGTAGAAGTAGCAGAGAAGTGCCGCAATGCCTGCGATGATGAGGAGTTTCCAGTCGAAGTCGCGGGCGATGAAGATGACCAGGCCGCCGAGGATAGCAAGGCCGAAGAAAACGGCGATGGCAACCTTGAGCTGCTTGACGGTGGTCGAGCCGTCTTTCAGGTAGGGATATTTATCGGTGAATGCCTTTTCGCCCTGTTCCCTGAGGCCGAGGCGGTATTCCAGAAGTTCGTCCTGATAGTCGAAAAAGTCGTCCAGCAGGTTGCCGCCCAAATGCACCAGGCACACACAGATAACGGCCAGAAGGCCGAGGAAGATGTTGAAGCCACTGACGCCGAGTGCCATAACTACTGTCAGGATGCTGGGCATCAGATTTTGAGGGGCTGCGAATGAGCGGCTGTTGTACAGCCATTTCTTGATGATATTCATTTCTCTGTCTTTATTTGTTCAATTGTCTGAGGACTTCTGCCACGGCTGCGTCGAGCTGGGGGTCTTTGCCCTCGAGACGGTCTTTAAAGGTGTTCTTGACGTAGATGTCGGGTTTAACGCCGGTGTTCTCCAGGTCGGAGCCGTCGAGGACGCTGTAGCAGCCCCAGGCAGGCATACGGCAGGTAGAGCCGTCGATGAGCCTTACTGATGAAGTGAAGATGATCCAGCGGTAGGTCTCGGTGCCCACGAGTTTGGCTATTCCGAGGGTCTTGATGCCGTTGGAGGTGACTTCGGCGTCGGAGAGGCTGTGTTCGTTCACCAGCACGACGATGGGTTTGTCAGCGGGTGCTACGTTGGGGTGGGTTGTTCTCGGGAAGTCGCGGTAGGCCCATTCGAAGTGGCCTTGTCCGCGCAGGAAGTCGATGACCTCCTTGTGGACGTTTCCGCCGTTGTTGTAGCGAAGGTCGAGAATCAGCGCATCCTTGTCATATACTTCTGTGTGCATCTTGAGCAGGAAGTTGTTCAGGTCTTCGTCGCCCATTGCGCGCATATGGATGTAGCCGACTTTGCCGCCGGTCTTCTGTGATACCATATCGGAGCGCTGGTCTTCCCACTGCTTGTATTCGAGGGTCTTGACTGCAGAAGGTGTTGTGGTGTGGATCTTGGTGTCGAATTCCTTGCCGCCTCGCTTGAATGTAAGCCTGAGCTCGTCGGTGGCTACGGCTCCCGAGAAGTATTTCTCGCGGTTGACGGCCTTGTCGACTTTCTTGCCGTTGACGGCTGTGAGTTCGTCGCCGGGCTTGATGTCGATTTCGTATTTGTCTGCGGGAGAGTAGGGGATGATGCCTGCGACCTTGTAGGGCGATGCGTTGTCGAAGACGATGCCGGTGGCGTAGGTCCTTGTGACTGTCTCGAGCCTTTCTTCATTGCCGCTGGATGTGAAGCCGAGGTGGGATGAGTTGAGCTCTCCTAGCAGGTCGGCTATCAGGGTGCGCAGGTTGGCGCGGGTGCGGACGTAGGGGAGAAGGGCTGCGTAGCGGTCGCGTACTGCTGCCCAGTCTGCTCCGTGGAAGTTGACGTCGTAGTAGTTCTGCTCCAGGGTTGCCCATACTTCGTAGAACATCTGGCTGAATTCATTGCCGAGCACGACTTCGACGTCTTTCTTGACTTCGGTCTTGGCAGCGGTGCCGGCGGCGGGGTCTACTTTATAGATTGATCCCTGGCTGAGGCAGTAGAGGGCATCTTTGCTGCTGATGTAGGCGCCTCCGGTGAAATCCTTGATCTGCTTGGGTTTCGCGTCGGGGTCTGAAAGCTCGAGGCTGTAGACTCCGGGGGTGGTGTTGCCGGACACCCGATACAGCAGCCAGGTCTTTTCCTTGGCTGTGTGTATGTAGCTGTTGCTCTGGTATCCGTCGGTGACGACTCTTGACATCCTCTCGTGGACGTTGTCGAAGTCTATCACTACTGTCGAATCTTTCTTGGGGGCTTTCTTGGGGTCCTTGAACAGGTCGTCGACGGCTTTTGACTTGTAGGGGCTGTCATACTTGCGCAGCGGGAGCTTGAGCAGGTAGTACCTGGCGCCTCTGGGGTATGAGGTGGCCGTGGGGTTGCCGATGATGTACATATCTTTTCCGTCGGGGGTGAAGAGCGGCTGCTGCTCCACTGAGGCGGAGTGGGTGAGGTTTTTCAGACTGCCGTCGTTCAGGTTGAGTATGTAGATGTCCGGCTCGAATCTGTTCATTGCTTCGAACGCCAGGTAGTTGTCGTCGAATGAGAATGTGAGGGTGTAGCCTTCGAACGACCAGAACTCGGCTTCAGCGACTTTTGTGGTGGTGCCGGCCTTGATGTTGTGGAGCATTACTGAGTGGCTGCCGTCGATGAAGGCGATCAGTTCGTGCTTGTGGCTTACGACCATATCTGTCACGTTGTTCTGTGAGAGATAGACCGGAGTTTCTGCCGAGCTGCCGTCGGCGGCTATCTTGAAGAGGTCGGTCCAGCCTTTGTCGGTCCTTATGTAGTACAGTGTGCTGTCGTCGGCCCAGGCTACGTCTTCGACTCTTTCATCAGCGGGGGTCTCGAGTTTCTGCAGGTATTTGCACTTGATGTCTGAGATATAGAGGCCGCCGCGGATGGAGAAGGCGAATTTCTTGCCGTCGGGAGAGACGTCGGCCGCACTGGGGGTCTGCCCGCTGAATGAGCGGCGCACTTCGACGCTACCTGAAGCTACTGCTATCTGCGGCACGGTGACTTTGCCGCTGGCAGGCTCGAGGACGTTGATCTCATAGTCTTTGAGGAACACTATGGCCGAGCCGCCGGCTGCTATGGAAGGGTACTGCACTGAACGGTCGAAGCTCGTGAGCTGCTGCGGCTTGCCGCCCTTGACGTATTTCACGATGTTGGACTCTTTGTTCAGCTCGTCGCTGACATAGTAGATGTTGCCTGCCTTGTCGGCCATAGGCCACTGGTCCTTGCCGATGTAGTCGGTCAGTTCGCTGTATGTCTTTGTCTTGGGATTCCAGCTTTTGATGTTGGGGTTGTGGTCGCCGACATAGCGCTTGCGGGTGGGAAAGCTGATGCTTTCCATCGATTCGTTGAAGAGGTATTCTCCTGTGGCGGGATTCTCGACGAGGTTGACTATGGTGTTGAAGTATCCGTCGAACATCAACTGGGGGGTGCCGCCTGCCACTGCTACTTTATAGGTGGTCTTGCGGGCGCTGCCGCGGGTTGATTCGAAGTGTACCCACTTGGAGTCTGCCGACCAGGACACGGGGACGTCGGCGGCTTCGTGGAAGGTCAGCTGTACTGCCTGTCCGCCGGCGACGGGCACGACATAAACGTCGTTGTTACCCTGAATGTTTGAGCTGAATGCCAGCCATTTGCCGTCGGGGGATACGAGAGGGGAGTCCTGCTCGCCTTGCATTGTGACGACTGCGGTGGCCTGTCCGCCGGTTGCAGGAACGGAATAGATGTCTCCGTCGTAGCTGAAATAAATCTGCTTTCCGTCGGGTGAGAGTGAAGGGTGGGATGCGAACCGGATGTTGTCGGCGTGGGCGAGGACAGGGATGGCTGCCAGTGCGATGACGACAAAGAGGAGCTTCTTCATATCGTTAAGCTTTAGATATTGATGTCTGGGACGGGCTGCTGCCGTTTCTTTCGGCAGGGGTGCAGCTCAAGAGGGCAAGCACGAGCACGCAGGCTGCGATGATGGCGTATAACAGTGCTTTGAGAGTCGGGCTTTTCTTTTTCTTCATATCGTGCTGTCTTCTCTTTATGGGGACAAAGATAAGATTAATATGTAACTTAGCGTCATTAATCAATGAACCGACTATGACACTGAAAGAAGCCATCGTGGCGCGCCATTCTGTCCGGAACTACAAAGAGGAGCCTATTCCGGAAGATATCATCTGCATCCTCCGTGACAAAATCAATGAGTACAACTCTGAAGCTGGACTGCACATCCAGCTTGTGACCGAGGAACCAAAGGCCTTCAGCGGTATAATGGCTTACGGTTCTTTCTCCGGCGTGAGGAACTATTTCGTTATGGCCGGCAGGAAGGGCGACGACCTGGACGAGAAGATCGGCTGGTACGGGGAGCATCTCGTGCTGCTGGCTCAGTCCCTCGGTCTCAACACCTGCTGGGCCGGCATCAGCTACAGCAAGATCGCCGGCACGTACGAGCTCTCAGAAGGTGAGAAGATAGGCTGCTACATCGCTCTCGGCTACGGCACGACGCAGGGCCGCGGCCACAAGGTCAAGTCCGTCCAGGATGTCAGCAATGCAGGCGAGTCGACCCCTCAATGGTTCAGGGACGGCGTAGAAGCCGCCCTGCTGGCACCCACCGCCGTCAACCAGCAGAAATTCTTCTTCGAGTACCAGTCCCCCAAAGACGGCGCTTCCCTCCCCGTCGTCGCCGCCAGGCCGGCCTTCTCAATGATCGGCTACACCCGTATGGACCTCGGCATCGTCAAGTACCACTTCGCCCTCGCCGCCGGCACCGACAATTTCCGGTGGGCGTAAAGGGTCGGTGCCTCGCGTAGCTCTTTGTGTGTGCGCCGGTAACCTTGCCTGCAGGTGTTTCCAGCGGGTGCTTTCGGTGCACACCACCCCCTGGGGCAGGGGGTGTGTTCCGATTACCCATTCTGGAATGCAGTCTGGTGGGGGTCAGCGGCGCACACTATCTGTGCTGTGTATTTCAGTCCTCGCGTAAGCCATTGTTGAAGATTATTGCTTACCTTTGGTGGAAAACCTATTCTTTAACGATATGAAGTTTATCCGCTATTGTATTTTGTCCGGAGTGGCGCTGCTGGCGTCCATTTCCGCGCTGGCTCAGGAAGGCCAGATTCCCATTTATCTCAATACGGCCTATACCTTCGAGGAGAGGGCGACTGACCTTGTGTCACGCCTGACGCTCGAGGAGAAGCAGGCGCTGCTCGGCAACAATATGGCTGCAGTTCCCCGCCTTGGCGTGAAGGGTTATAATGTGTGGAGCGAAGCTCTGCACGGAGTGCTTTCCGGTGCCAACCCGTCTGTGGGAATTCAAGGCCCGTCATCTTTCCCCAACAGCGTGGCTACCGGTTCGACCTGGGACCCTGCTCTCGTGGAGCGTATGGCGTCTGCCATCGCCGATGAAGCCCGCGCTATCTTCCAAACCGGAACCAAAGGCCTGACATTCTGGAGCCCGGTGGTGGAACCCGTTCGTGACCCCCGCTGGGGACGTACCGGCGAGTCATACGGCGAGGATCCCTTCCTTGCGGCTGAAATGGCCCGCGGCTTCGTGCGCGGCCTGATGGGCACCGACCCCAAGTATCTCAAGGCCGTGCCTACCGCAAAACACTACTTTGCAAACAACAGTGAGTTCGACCGCCACGTCAGCAGTTCCAATATGGACAGCCGCGACCTGCGCGAGTTTTATACCTATCCCTACAAACGCCTGATCGAGGACGAACATCTGCCCTCGATTATGTCGTCATACAACGCCGTCAACCACGTGCCGACATCAGCCAGCGTCTTCTACCTCGACACCCTGGCCCGTCGTACCTGGGGTATGAAAGGCTATGTAACAGGCGACTGCGCAGCCATCCAGGACATCTGGGACGGACACTACTTCGTGGATACACGCGAGCAGGCCACTGCCGCCGGACTCCACGCAGGAGTTGACTCAGACTGCGGAAGCGTTTATCAGAGATATGCCATCAGCGCCTACGAGCAGGGCATCCTTCCGATGGCCGAGATCGACCGCGCGCTCATCAATATGTTCACCATCCGTATGCGCACCGGCGAGTTCGATCCCGAGCAGATGGTGCCTTACACCAAGTTCGAGCCGTCACGCGTTAACTCACCTGCCAACCAGGCCCTCGCAGCCGAGCTTGCAGTACGCACTCCCGTCCTGCTGAAGAACGACCACCAGGCACTGCCTATCGATGCATCCAAGCTCAAGAGCATCGCTCTCATCGGCCCGCAGGCTGACGACGTGGAACTCGGCCCGTATTCAGGACGTCCCGAGGCAACTTCGATGATCTCTCCCTATGCGGGTGTCACCAAATGGCTCAAGAACAAAGGCTATGACGTGGATGTTATGCTCGCAACCGGCGGCGACATCAAGAGCAAGAGCAACCTGCTCTACATCGCATACTTCGAGATCGAGAAGACCGACGGCTCAGTGACCCGCTACGACGCAACCAAGTACACTGCATCAGCAGAAGGCATCACCGTCGGTTCCGGTATGGGTACCGAGGAGCAGGTGCGCAGCATCGACGACGGCACCTGGACTGCCTATGACAATGTCGACATCACCAACATAGAGAACATCACCGTCGGACTCAATATCCCCACCGAGGGCGGTATCGTGGAAATCCGCGTCGGCGGACCTGACGGCAACCTTATCGGCCGCATCGAGGCCACCAAGTCTTCAGGAGCCCGCGTGGGCGGCGTTTACGGCGCCAGTATGCCGATGAAGACCAATGCCCTCAAGCTTGGCTACAACGGTCCCCAGACCGTATATCTCGTCTACAAGGCTCCACAGGACGCACCGATCGACGAGGCTACCATCGAGATGGCCCGCAAGGCTGATGTAGCAGTTGTCTTCGTCGGCACCGACGAGAACACCGCCACTGAAGAGGCCGACCGCCTTACCCTCAACCTCCCCGGCAACCAGCTCTCACTCATCAAGGCAGTCGCCGCCGTCAATCCCCGTACCATCGTCTATATGCAGACCCTCGGCTGCGTAGAAGTAGAAGAGTTCTGCCATATGGCCAACATCCCGTCCATCATCTGGACAGGCTACAACGGTATGGCACAGGGCGAGGCCGTTCCCCGTATCCTCTTCGGCGAAGTTTCACCGGGCGGCAAGCTCAATGCCACCTGGTTCAAGACTGTGAAGGACCTTCCGGCCATTACCGACTACAACCTGCGCCGCAGCTCCGGCAATGTCGGCCGCACACTCTGGTACTTCAACCGCGAGGTGTCATATCCGTTCGGCTATGGCCTCAGCTACACTACTTTCGAATACAGCAATTTCCGCATCAGCAAGAGCAACATTACTCCTAACGACGTAGTTACTCTCAGCGTGGATGTCACCAACACCGGCAAGTACAGCGCTGACGAGGTAGTCCAGATCTATGTGGCTACTCCCGACAGCCCTGCTGCTCTCGAGCGTCCCGCCAAGCGTCTGAAAGGCTTCAAGCGAGTGACTATCCCCCGCGGCCAGACCCGCACCGTCAGCATCGACATCAAGTGCTCTGACCTCTGGTTCTGGGATATGAACGCTGAGCGTATGACCTTCGATCAGGGCCGCTACGTATTCGAGTTCGGTTCTTCATCTGCTGATATCCGCGGCACTGTCAGCGCCAATATGTCCGGCACTCTGGACCTCAAGCTCAAGACACTCTGGGCAAGCACCGACGCCAATATCCTTCGCATCGGCGAGACAGCCCACGCCAGCTTCTCAGCCTGCCTCAACGACGACAGCTTCGACACCACTGCCCGCGGCACTTGGCGCAGCAGCAATCCTTCAGTGGCCTCTGTAGCTGCTGACGGCACCATCACCGCCCTCTCTATGGGTGTGGCAACAATCACCTGCTCAGCAACTGTGGGTGGGGTTACAAAGGAAGACTCATTTGCCATCAAGGTTATGCCCGAGATGAGCCTGGCAAGCCTCAAGGTCGGCGGCAAGGCCGTCAAAGCCGGAGATGCCGCCCAGCTCAGCTACGTGCTCAAGGCTGGTAAGGCTCCTGTTGTAGAAGCCGTTGCCAAAGACCCTGCAATTGCCGTCAACGTGAAGCAGGCAGCTGCCGTTCCCGGCACAGCAGTCATCACTCTGGCCGATGAAAACACCGGAGACAGCCGCGAAATCGCTGTAGGCTTCGGAACCAAGGGCGTTTCTGACACCTTCCAGAAAGCCGCTCTCGGCAGCCAGTGGAGCTGGGTACGCGAGGACCCTGCACTCTGGTCACTGAGCGAGCGTCCCGGCTCGATCGTGCTGACCAGCGCCAAAGGTGACATCGCCGGCGCGGGCAATGACGCTCAGAACATCCTGCTCCAGGAAGCCAATGCAGACTGGACCGTGGATACCAAGCTGACCTGCCTTTCTGCTCCGGCCGCTCCGGCACAGAACGCAGGCCTCGTGGCATATCAGGACGATGACAACTTCGTCAAGTTCGCCTATGGCGCAGCAATGGCTATGCGACGCAACGCCGATGCTCCCGCAGCTCCCGCCGCCGGACAGCTTCAGCTGGTAGTAGAGGAGAACGGGGCCCAGAAGGCGGCCGTACGCGTGCCTATGGAAGGCATCATCGGTGCCAATAACGTCATCTGGCTCCGCCTCGTGAAGAAAGGCGACAACTACACCGCTTTCTATTCAGTGGACGGCAAGAAATTCACAGAAGCAGGTTCGGCACAGATTGTGCTTAAAGACGTGCAAGCCGGCCTTATCTGCTGCGATGGCGTGATGATGCAGATGGGCAGAGGGTTTGGAGGCGCTGCAATGCAGATGCCGACAGCAGCTCCGCTCAAGGCCGCATTTGACGACTTTAAGATAACAAGCAGCGGACTTAAATAATGAATTATCTGCGGACCATATTTACGAGCTTCCTGCTCCTGTGCGGCATAAGCGCCGCCAGAGGGCAGGAAGTCCGTTTATATGCTGCAGTTCCCGATTCTGCCGGATTCGTGGCAGTGGGAGAGGTGTTCGCACATCTTGACGCCGACGGCAATGTCCTGGATACAGTCAGCCTGGATGTTCCCATCATTTCGCTGGCTGAACTTGACGGCTGGTATTATGGCATCGACACCGTCGGGAAAGAGATACTGATGATTCACGAGACGGGCGTGGTAGTCGCCCATATCGAGCCTACTCTGGCCGGACGGCTGCGGGCCATAGCCTCGGACGAGGCGACTCTGTGGGCTGTCACCGATGCAGGTGAGATCCTCCGTTCCGACAACGGTTTTATGTGGACCATCAAGGATTTCAACGCTGAATACGCCGGTTTCTATCCCCGGATGGATCTGCGCGCCGTGGCTGCAGGAGGCGGAAGCGTAATGGTCGCAGGCCTCACTCCGGACGGACGCCCCGCGGCATTCACAGCTTCCGGGAGCGGCAGCGTATGGAGCGAGCGTCTTTTGAATTACACCAGGCAGGGGAGACCCCTCAATCTTCACGGTGTTCCAGTGGCCCTGGCATTCGACGCCATACAGGATTCCTTCTATATGCTTTGCGAAGAAGGCCTGATGTTCCGTATGCCCTCTTGCTCGCACTGCAACAGCCTTGACATCTATCCGGTGGCGACACTTTACGCACGAGTCCCGCTGGGCTTCGATGTCCTGATACTGGGCAATGACGGCTACAGACTTCTGGAGAAGCCCTGAGCAGTCAGTCCCGGATATAAGAAAACCCCCTCGGGCTTCGGCCTCAGAGGGGGTTTCCTTATGCAGGGAGGGAGTCTAGAGAAGACCGCCGCCGCCCTGCGGAACATCAGTCGGAGCGGGATCCGGTGAGCTCAGCCTCTTGTAGACATTCTTGTCACGATATACCCAGGTTCCGTCCTCGTCTTCCTCGGTCGATTCGGAAGTAATGGTAAGAGTGTTGCCGGAAACGATGAACGTAACAGCTTCGCCTTCATACGTAGCCTTATTGTTTTCGATGGTCACAGTCAGAGAAGTAATCTGTTTCCAGTCACTTTTTTTCGGGTTCCACTCGTATGATGTGAACAGGTAGTCATTGCCATCGATATGGCTGATATCCAATTTCATATCATAGTCCGATTGGGGATTTGCAGGATCGAAAGTGGCGCTTTCAGAATCCATAAGTTCTCCATTGAGATACTCTTCCCAGCTGTACTGGGTAAGCCCCCACGTGCCGACGATGTTTGAAATACCGCCACCGGAACAAGAAGCCAAAAGGCAAACGGTAGCTACTAGGGATAGGGTCAGAAAGATTTTTTTCATAGGTATTAAGTGTTGTTGGTTTGTCTCAGGTTTCAATTGTGGGTATAACTCTACAAATCTAACAATAATAAACGAGTTCTACAACTCCGTCGCAAGCGCATTCCCGGATGCGTGTCAGTCGCGCCAGCTGCCTTTCCAGAAGGTGTCGGGGAGGCAGATGTTGCTGACGTCGACTGCATCCTTGAACAGAGGGGCGATTTCCGCGTCCGTGAAGCCGGCGATGCCGCAGCCGATGCGGGTCACGAGGAAGCGCATCCCGGGATGCGTCCTGGCAAACTCGATGAAATCGTCGACGTAAGGCTTGATGGTCTCCACACCGCCCTGCATAGTCGGGATGGCGTAGCTCTGCCCCTGCAGCCCCACACCCTGGCCCCAGACAGCACCGAACTTGTCATATGCGGCGCGAGCGGCGCCTCCCATATGCTGTCCCGCGAGGTTGCTGCCGAAGACGAAGATTTCGCCGTCGGCAAGTTTTGAAATATAGTCGGGCGTTACTCTGTTATCACTGTCAAACGGCATATCCATAGTCCAGATTGTTTATGGAGATAAAGTTAGGAAAAATCCTTATCTTTATTTGAACATTAGGTGAGAACAATGAGACCCCTGATTGCATCCTGCGGACCGGACTGTGAGAAGCACGATGTTTCAATTGCGACGAAGAACTATGGCCAGTAATTCCGATCTTGTACAGTATATCTGCGACCAATAACCTTTACGTCAAGGTTACAGAACCAGGCAAGGCCACGCTCCCGGCCCTTCCGCTGCCCTCTCGCTCTTTGTGTGTGCGCCAGCACCCTCGCCTGTAGGTATTTCCAGAAGGTGATCTTGGCGCACACTACCCCCTCGGGCAGGGGGTGCGTTCCGGTTACCCCTTCTGTAGTGTTGTCTGACGGGGGTCAGCGGCGCACACTAAAAAAGTAATCTATTTGTTGATCCTGATGACCCTCACGCCGCTCTGGCTTTTGACGCCGCTGATGTATTGCGTCAGCGGGGTGGGGTTGATGATGACCTTGTCGGCCGAGGTGGAAGCGTGGATGAAGGTGAGGGTGTCGCCCTGCCGGAGGGCGATGCCGATGTGGGCGATGTCAAGGCCGGCGACGGTGCTGGTGAAAGCGATGATGTCGCCGCTGCGGATGTTCTTGGCGCAGGCGGCAAGGGAGGCTTTGGGGATGTACCAGTAGCTGCGCGACTGAAGATCCTGCTCCACGCTGCGGATCTTCGCCACATTTGCCGGACTGTTGCTGAGCTGCTTGTATGACGAAGGATGCGTCGACATAAAGCTGAATTTCTGGGCGAGGGGAGAGCCGCCGCACTCCTTGGTGACCTCCTTGAAAAAGCCGTTGTCAGCTCCCTGCGCAATCCACTCGGAAGTATAATGCAGACGCGAAGTGTAGCCGTCGACGACGCCGTCGCGATAGCGCAGCGCAGCCAGACGGTCGATGTAGGAATCGAAAGAAGGCTCATCGTCCTTCGCAGTCAGGGCGAGCGCAAGGCACATCTCCACAAAAAGGATACAGTCGGTCTCGCGAAGGTTGACTGTCAGGCGTTCGGGTTCCTGCTCCAGAGTGCCGGCGACGTAAGGCGTGCCGAGGAACTGCCTGGCCACCTTTACGATGAGCTCGTCCATCGGAAGGTCGCGGTCAGCCGAGACGGCCGACATCACCTCGTTGAAGCGGTCAACGTCACGCTGGGTGAAACGCGCATCGCCCTTTCCGGTGGCCGATGCGCTGATGACCAGGCCGAAAAGGGCGATGAACAGTATAATCGTGCGTTTCATTGGCTCAGCTTGTCAGATGAGTCAGGCTATAACAAAAATCTTACCGGGCAGGAGTGTTCCTTTCGTATTTGTAGCCCATCTTGTCGGTGGCCCACTTGATGAAATACTTCATATTCGGACCGTCGGTGTGGCCGCCCGTGTGCTGCCGCCAGGCAAGTTCGCCGTCAAGCAGGTCGGTGAGAGGCTCGGGCATCGGAGTGTTGCGGTAGTCGTTGCCGACTCCGAGGTCCTTGGCGCCGAGAAGCTTGAAAGCCTCGCCGGCTGCGACAGTAGCCTGCCAGCTGCCGTACTGGTCGAGCCAGAGAGCATCTCCCTGCTCAGGAATACCGTAGCTGATGAATACAAGACGAGGAGCGCACAGAGCGATGAGCTCGTGGGAATCGACAGGCAGCATACCTGCATTCCAGGCACCGGTCTTCGACTCGACAGCGCAGTACTTGATGTAGTTGCCGGCCATCCAGTGGTACTCGCCTGAGTTGGCGAGATTCTCGAGGCCCTCGCCGAAGATACGGCGGTGCAGGGCGGCGCCACCCTTGCCGGACGAACCGATGAGACCCATATAGAAACGGTCCTCGAATGCCAGCGTTACAAGGGCAGCCTTGCCGTAGCGGGAAACACCCTCGATGCCGACGTGCTTGGCGTCCACGTCAGGGTCAGTCTCGAGATAGTCCAGACCGCGGGCGGCACCCCAGGCCCAGGCACGGAGAGAACCCCAGTCGTCGGGCTTGCGGGGCTGTCCCTTGTTCACGAGGCCGATGATGCCGCGGGTGAGCCCGGCGCCGTTGTCAGCCTGGATGCTGCTGGGATCGATCATAGCATAGCCCCAGCCGGCGGCGAGAAGCTGCTGGTTTGACGGCGGATCCTGGCCCGGTGCAAGCTGCTGCGGACGTGCGAAAGCAGCGAACGGATTGGCGGGCTCGAAAGGCTGCCAGGCGGGATATTTCTTCATAAGCTCCGCAGTCTCCGGATCGTTCTCCAGCATACGGCGGATAGCCTTGTTGATGACGGCCATATCAGCTCCGCCGGGCTTGACGGGATTCGGCAGATTGGCGCCCCCGAACATCATCAGCACCGGAACCGGGCCTTTGGCGTCGGCAGGAGTGACAACAACCATCTTTATGTCTACATTGATGGAAGGACAGGCGGAATTGTCGACGTGGCCGCGAAGCTGCTTGGCCTTGGCACGGATCATTCCGACAGTCTCGACCTCCTCAGCCTCCACGATCCAGGTCACCTTCGGCACGTTCTTGGGCACACGGCCGTAAACTTCGCTTTCGAAACCCTCGACGATCTCGGGCCTGCGGACATCCCACCACTGTTTTGCAGTAGTCACCTTCTTGCCCGCATTGGTCTTCATCAATTCGGGGATGATGGGGAAGGGGTTGGCCTTGCTCTCGTCGTAGTTGGCGGCGTAGGGACTGCTCTGGTCCGCATCGAAGCTGTGGCGGATGGATTTGATTCCCAGCTGGTCCATCATATTCTGGTGGTCCTGCTGTGCCGTGAAAGTAACCGGCTCCTGCGCATAGGAAACTGCGAACAGAAGGCAGCCGGCAAGCGTGAGGATAATCTTTTTCATATCAAATGATTTAAAAAACTCCTACTAAGTTAGGCTATTATTGCTAAATTTGTCACCGTCCTAATCAAAAAACAATATGAAAAACGTGTTTCCCTTCGTGCTATGCGCCGCATTGATAGCGTCGGTAGCAGTCCTGACGTCCTGCAACAACGGAGGACCTCAGGAACCCTTCAGTTACCAGAATTCAGTGCATTATGTCAACACTCATCCCGGCAACCCTTATCTTCCTTTGTGGGAGCATACCCCCGACGGAGAGCCGAGAGTGTTCGAAGACCCTGACAACCCCGGCAAATACCGTGCATACATCATCACTTCGCACGATGTCTTCGCCAGAGGTTACTGCGGTCCCGACATCCGTATATGGTCAGCCCCCGTGGAGGACCTGACAGCCTGGCGCGACGAAGGAGCAGCGTTCACATATCAGATCGGCGGACAGTGGGACACTATGTTCGCCCCCGATGTGGCCGAGGTTGTAGGCAAAGACGGCAAGAAGACTTATTACCTCTATCCCAACGACCAGACAGGCGGACGTAACGGACTCGTTGCCAAGAGCGACCGCCCCGCAGGTCCCTACAAGGCCATCAACACCCTCCCCGACGATCCGTCAAAACTGCAGCCCGGCAGCCTCATCGGTTTCGACCCCGGAGTGTTCGTGGAGCCTGTCACCGACCCCGCCGACCCCGACTATGAAATCGGCTTCAGGGCATACGCATTCTATGGATTCCAGGGCTCGTCAGCAATCCAGCTCGACCAGAACACTATGTACACCCTGCGTCCCGACACCGAGATAAGCTATCCCTTCATCCCTGCACGCGCAGCCTTTATGCCGCGTCCAGCCCGTCCCGGCCAGCAGGCAAGGCCCCAGCCCCCGATGGAGTACAAACACCTGTTCCCCGGTGAGGACCCGAAAGTGTTCGCCTTCTTCGAAGCCTCTTCGATCCGTCAGGTCGGAAACAAATACGTAGTCGTATACAGCGGCTATTCAGGTGAGGAATACGGCCTGCCGATGAGCAACTCGACCCTCCGCTATGCCTACGCCGACAATCCCCTCGGACCTTACAAGAGCGGCGGCGTGATAGTAGACGCAAGGTCAGTCGTCCTCAATGAAGACGGCTCTGCGCTCCAGACCCGCTACAGCGGCCATAACACCCACGGCAGCCTCCTCGAGATCAACGGAATGTGGTACATCTTCTACCACAGGGCTCCCCGCGGAAATATGAACTCACGCCAGGCGATGGTAGAGCCCGTGAAAGTCGTTTGGGACGAAAAGTCAGTTGCCGACGGCGGCAAGGTGACCATCACCGGCTTCGACCCCTATGCTTCTGATGAGAAATGGACCGTCAAGGCCCGCAACGGAATGGAATATACCGGCGCCGAAGTTACTTCACAGGGCTTCCATTTCTACGGCCTCGATCCTTATGCATATTATTCAGCCGGCTACGCCTGCTATCTCAGCAATGAGCAGTCGCAGCAGGACAGCTATGACATCTGGGACAACAATATGCCTATCGCAGGCGTCAATGCAGGCGACGTCATCGGCTACAAATACTTCGGCTTCGGCGGCCTCGGCAAAGACCAGTTCGGACTGAAAGCATTCGCAGGAACTGCCAAGGGCAACAACACCGCCTTCAACCTCTGGCTCACACCGAAGACTTCGAAGAACTTCAAGATCCAGGTGTGGATGGATTCACCCTGGGCTCTGACCGGCGGCAAGATCATTGGCACCATCGACGTCCCGGCCGATGCAAAACAGAAGATCACCCGCTTCACAACCGATGTTTCAGCCGCAGTTGACGGCATCGGCGGACGTCACGCCATCTTCCTGATTGCAGAAGGCGCAGGCGAAAACCTCTGCGACATCGTCGGCCTCGGCTTCAGCTCAGACAAGAAGCGCATCGAAATGCCCGTAGCTCCGGTTATCTCAATCTTCGCCGACAATACTCCGCTCGAGGTTCAGGCCCTTGCAACCCGCTCGAACCGCGACAACGGCATCGTGGATATGAACATCTACGAAGTTGAATGCCCTGTCGCTGCCGACGCTGTCAAGACTCCCAAGATCAAAGCCGTGTCAAGCGACAAGAAAGTCAAGATCAGTGTGGACGCTGCATCAAGCCTCGACGACGACACTGTCATAACCTGCAACTTCGACGGTACCATCAAGTACTACGTAGTTAAATTCACCAAAGCAGAATAGAAACAAGGAAGATGAAGTCAGCCAGACTTAGGATATGGATCCTGATACTGCTTTTCACGCTGCTTGCGTCGGTGCCCTTCCTGGTGCCGCACGCTGCCTTCGTGGGGCTGGTGGCCTTCGTGCCGCTGTTCGCGCTGGCAGACCTGCTTGAAAAAGAAGGTGTCAGGCACTCCAACTGGCTGACTTACATCCCTTTCTTGCTGTTCAACATTGCCACCACCTTCTGGATCTGGTGGATATCTCCGGCCGGCGCGGTAGCTGCGATTGCGCTGAACGCCCTGCAGATGTTCTTCATCTTCTGGCTGTTCCGCAAGTTCCGCAAACGCTTCTCAGGCGCTCTGCCGTACATCTTTTTCATAGCCGCGTGGATAGCGTGGGAGAGGGTATACCAGAATGTGGAGATATCCTGGCCCTGGCTGATCCTCGGCGAATCCTTCGCCACCAGTCCCCGTCTGGTGCAGTGGTACGAGTACACAGGTTTCCTCGGCGGCTCGCTGTGGATCCTTCTCACCAGCACGGCGGTCTACCATCTGATACGCTCGGCTCGAGGGGAGTACACCCGCAGGATAAGGGCGGCGCTCGCTTTCTCGGTTGCGCTGCTGCTCATCGTCCCTCCGGTGCTGTCTTCGGTGATTTACAACCGTGTCGAAGAGAGAGGAGAAGCAGTCGAAGTGGTGGCCATCCAGCCCAATATCGACGCCTATTACGAGAAGCACGGCGGGCTTGACCAGAATGTCCAGGACAGCATAATGGTCGCCCTTGCCGAGCCTCTTATGAGCGACGACACCCGCTATGTCATCACGCCGGAGACATTCACCTTCAGTTTCGACCTCGACCACCCGAAAGACAACGTAACCTATCTCCACGTGCAGGAATTCCTGAAGCGTCATCCCGATGCTGATTTCCTGCTGGGTTCAGTGACATACCGCCTTTTCAAGTCCAGGACTATGGGCAGCCCGGCAGCCCGGCCGCTCGGCAATATGTGGTTCGACAGCTACAACACAGCTATGATGATCGACACTACGGGCATCCTGAATATGTACCACAAGAGCAAGCTTGTCCCCGGCACCGAAATAATCCCCTACGAAAGGTACATCCCTTTCCTCGACAAGATTATGGAAGCCTTCGGCGGAGCTTCAGGCAGTTATGCAAGGCAGGACAGACTGTCGATACTGCACGGACGGGACGGCCTCGGGGTGGGGGCGATGATCTGCTACGAATCGGTCTACGGCGACTATTACAGGCAGACGGCGAAGCTGGGCGCCGGGTTCGTGGCTGTCATAACCAATGACGGATGGTGGGGCGACACGCCCGGCTACCGCCAGCACTTCAGATATGCTCAGCTCAGGGCCATCGAGACCCGCAGGGATGTCGTGCACGTAGCCAATACTGGCATCACGGGATTCATCGACCAGCGCGGCGATGTCGTGCAGCGCACCGGATGGTGGGAGCCCGTGGCCATCAAGAGCGACGTCCACATCAATGACAAGATGACGTTCTACGTCACCAACGGTGACATCATAGGTCGCATCAGCTGCTTCGTCTTCCTGCTGCTGTTCGCAGCTTGGATAGTAAGGCTATTAGTGAAGCCCAGGATCAAAGCATAGCGCAACTGTCACTTTCTGAATTTGCATTTCGGACCGACGCTTCGCGTCTCCCTCCCACGCTGCGCGTGGGCCCCTCCCTCTATCGGCCGAGGGTGGCCAGGGTCCTCAATCGCAAACCCAGGAAGTGACAGTACGTATAACGTAAGATTACTCGGTAAGAGACAAGTACTTCTCAGCGTAACGCTGGCCGAGAATCATCTGGCCGGCGCGGCTGAAATGCAGGCTGTCCGCATTGCCGGTGCAGCCTTCGGCGCTAACCCACCCGCTGTTGGGAACGTGATCTTCAATGGTGCGGATCATCTGATTGAAGAACCTCGAGCCTGAGAAGAAATAGGGGAGCTCTCCCGCGATGAAAGGCACCTCTTCGCCAACCCCGAGGTCGCTGCGCAGATCTGCCACGAAACCTTCCAGCTTGTCCATATATGTCCTGACTGCCATCGGACCGGAGTCACTGCAGCCCTGATGCCAGATTATGGCTTTCAGCTCGCCGTGCTCCATAGCTATTTTAGCCCTTCTCACGGCTTCATCATAGAATGACGGCATCGGCTGTCCGTCCAGTTCGGGGTCGTCAGTTTCTTTTATGCTGAAAGTGCCCGTGGGCGCACCCTTGAGCCATTCGTCGAGGGCGGAGCCGCCACGCGCGTTCACGACCATCAGCATATCGCGCCCGGAGGTGCCTGCCAATGTGCGTGCGAAATTGTACGCAGGATTGATCTTCTGCATACCGACCCGCTTGCGGATGGTGGAGTAGAGATTGAGCGGAGCCTTGGCCGGGATGATCTCGTCGTTGCCGTCGAGGATGAAGGCGTGTGGTATGGCTGTCGTATCTTCCGGCAGCAGGTCGCCGCGGCCTGCCATATTGGACTGACCGATGAACAGATAGACGTCATATTGTTTCTTTCCGCAAGATGCCAGAACAAGCACTGCAGAAAGTATTGCAAGAATTCTTTTAATCATTGCTTATCGGAGATTGAAAACGTATGTAATGGTACCCCTCTGCGATTCGGGAGCATTGCGGGATACGTTGAACTTGGCCTTCTTTGCGGCAGCCACGGCATTGTCCCATAGTGTCTTGTCGGTCACGGTCGTGCCCTGCTCGCCAGCCACGGCAGAAGTAACGGTACCTTCGCGGTTCACATAGATCCTGACGACGACAACACCTTGTTTCTGTATATTGTCTTTGACCGGAGTGGGAAGGCTTCCCATCACGCTGCGTCCCTCAAGTTTGGCTGAGGGCTCACCCTCGGGGTTGCCGACCCGGGTGTTTCCCTGCGCGTGTCCCGGAGTCAGCGCATCTGTGATCTTGTCGGCTACCTGCGCGGCCAGAGTGTCCTTGTCGCTGTTGCTGGCAGAAGGGAAGAGGGCCCGCTGGTCTATCTCGTGGTCCCTCTCGGGCTCCGGAATCTCGACGTCACCTTCGGTGCCTACGGTAGATTCACGGGCTTCGTTGGGTCTTGTGCCTTCCATCGGAGCCTCGGAATTCTGCACCAGACGTATGTCACGGGTCGGGTCGGCATTCTCGCTGCGGGGCTCGACGCTTGCGCCGACTTCGATCTTCTGCTCATCCATAATCTCCTCCTGCTCGAACTCTATGACTGTGCTGGTTTCGGGGGGAGGCGGATAGAGATACGGCAACCCGGCGACGGAGCCTGTGAGTACAAGCGCCCCGTTGAACAGTATCGACGATACTATTCCGATAGGTTTTGATCTGGTAGTCGGGTTCATCGCGTCAGTCTGTTTGCCGGAAATCCTATTCCGGGGATGTTGCCATTATTACTTTGTAGTTGTTCCTCTTGGCTATGTTCATCAGCGCCACTACTTCCTTCACGGGGACGGTCTCATCGGCGTAGATGGAGAACGTAGGCTCGTCCTGGTCTGCGAGCAGAGGCACTATGATGCCTTCTATCTCGTTGAAATTGACAGGGTCGGGATTGCCGTTGATATGGTAGGTGACGGTGTTGAGCTCAGGATAGTGCTTTATCGAGACACTGACGGTAGCCTTGGCGGAAACCTGGCCGGTGCTCTTCGGAAGCAGGAGTTTCAGGGCGTTGGGGTTGATCAACGTCGACGTTACAAGGAAGAAGATGAGCAGCAGGAACACGATGTCGGTCATCGACGACATCGAGAAAGAACTGTCTACCTTGGTTTTGCGTTTGATTGCCATAGCACTGTTATTCTATTTCCAGGGTTGAAGGCTCATCGGTGACGGTGCTGTCGCCCTTCTGATTGAGGGCGTCCATAAACTCGATGGTGGTGTTCTCCATCTTGAAGACGACGTCAGAAACGCGTGAAGTCAGGAAGTTGTAGCCGAAGTATGCGAGGATACCTACGAACAGACCACCTACGGTTGTGATCATCGCGGTGTAGATACCGCCTGAAAGCAGCGTGATGTCGATGTTGTTGCCGGCGTTGGACATATTGAAGAAGGCCTGGACCATACCCATCACAGTGCCGAGGAAACCGATCATCGGAGCGCCACCGGCGATGGTTGCGAGCAGCGGCAGACCTTTCTCGAGTTTGGCGACCTCGAGGTTGCCGACGTTTTCGACGGATGTCTGGATGTCAGCCAGCGGCATTCCCATCCTCTCGATGCCTTTCTCGATCATACGTGAGATGGGGGAGTCGGTCTTCTTGCAGAGGGCGAGGGCTGATTTCTTTTTGCCTTCCAGGATATAATCTGTGATGTCCTTGGTGAAGTTCTTGTCAATCTTGCCGGCGTAGTTGATGGCGAACAGGCGTTCTGCAAAGATATAGATGGCGATGATTGAAAGGAGGGCCAGAACTATCATCAGCCAGCCGCCTTTGGCTGCGAGGGACAGAAGTGACAGCGAAAGCTCTTCCTGGGCGCCGCTTACGGCAGCGGCGGTTACGTCAGACGAAGATTGGAGTAATGTAAAAAGCATATTGTCTTTATTTTTTGATTATTTCAAAGGTATCAGCGGATAGGGGTATGTTATGTCTGTCAGTGCCAGTCCGACTGCCGGAGCGCTCTGGCCGGCAGAGCATCGGTCGCGGCCCGCAAGCACCTGCGCCACCCATCCGGGCTGCTGCCGGTGTCTGCCCACCTCCAAAAGCGTGCCAACGGCGGCCCTGACCA
Organism: uncultured Bacteroidales bacterium; assembly: GCA_947169015.1. GTDB lineage: Bacteria > Bacteroidota > Bacteroidia > Bacteroidales > UBA932 > Equibacterium. The sequence goes on from CAMVOD010000006.1 coordinate 76,205, forward strand.
TATTGCGGAGGAAACGGTTGGCGGTGATGTTGAAGACATAATGGCAGGGCGCGGTGCGCTGCCACGACGCCCTTGTCACCTTGCATATCGAAGTGGCATTGCTGCCGCCGGTCTTTTCCAGTGCGGAGAAATCCTGCTCTCCGATGAGGTAGCCGGCCGCTTCGTTCATCGCATCCATATCCAGGTCGAACTTGCAGTAGGTTGACATATGGGCGAAAGGGTCCTTGACCGTATGCAGGCGGTAACAGTAGCTGCGGCTTGTGGCATCGAACCGGGCGTGTGCGTCGTCGGCGACTTTGAAGAGACCGTAGACGACTATGTCAGCGGGCACGATGGCATTTAATTTGTAGAGCACCTGCCTTGGCTCTTTTATTTCAATGTCAGTGTCAAAATGGGCATAGAAACAGCTTGCGCTGACTCCCGCATCGGTGCGTCCCGCACCGGTCACCGAGATCCGCTCCCCGAGCACAGTGGAAAATGCATCTTCGAGCACTTGCTGGACGCTCAGTGCATTGTCCTGTCTTTGCCATCCGGAATAATTGGTTCCGTCGTATGCCAGAGAAACGAAAAGCCTCATCGATAAACTTACATTGAAAGAAAAGTAGTAATTTAGACGCTTCAAATTCATACAAAAATACAAACAATTTACAATATGGACAGTGTAAATATCAAAGAACTTAACGACCGTATCCAGCAGGAAAGCGCCTTTGTGGATGTAATCCGGATGGAGATGGGCAAGGTCATAGTAGGCCAGAAAAACCTGGTGGAAAACCTGCTCATAGGACTGCTGGCAGACGGCCACATCCTTCTCGAAGGAGTCCCCGGTCTGGCAAAGACTTTGGCCATCAATACCTTGGCGCAGATAATGGACGCCCAGTTCAGCCGTATCCAGTTCACCCCCGACCTGCTTCCGGCCGACGTCATAGGTACCTTGATCTACAGCCAGAAGACAGAGCAGTTCCAGATAAAGAAAGGTCCCGTATTCGCCAACTTCGTGCTGGCCGACGAGATCAACCGTAGCCCCGCAAAGGTCCAGAGCGCGCTGCTCGAGGCAATGCAGGAGCGTCAGGTGACCATCGGCGAGGAGACCTTCAAGCTTCCGGAGCCCTTCCTGGTGATGGCAACCCAGAACCCCATAGAGCAGGAAGGTACCTATCCTCTGCCCGAGGCCCAGGTCGACCGTTTTATGCTCAAGGTGGTTGTCGGATATCCCGGCAAGGACGAAGAGAAACAGATCATCCGTATGAACAACAGCGGCAGCTTCCCGCGCCCGTCGACAGTCCTCAAGACCGATGACATTATGCGTGCGAGGAAGGTAGTCCGCGACGTCTATATGGACGAAAAGATAGAGAAATATATAGTTGACATTGTTTTCGCCACCCGTACCCCTGCGGACTACGGCCTGTCCAAGCTTGCAGGTATGATTTCGTTCGGAGGCTCTCCGAGGGCCAGCATCAGCCTGTCGCTGGCGGCCAAGGCCTACGCCTTCATCCATCGCCGCGGCTACGTCATCCCCGAGGATGTCAGGGCCGTATGCTATGATGTGCTCCGCCACCGTATCGGTCTCACATACGAAGCCGAGGCTGAAAATGTCACTTCAGAACAGATAATCACTGATATCCTTAACGCAGTAGAAGTTCCGTAATGGATTCAACAGAATTACTCAAGAAGGTCCGGAAGATAGAGATCAAGACGAAGTCCCTGTCGCACCAGATATTTGCGGGCGAGTACCACAGCGCCTTCAAGGGACGCGGTATGGCCTTCAGCGAGGTTCGCGAATACCAGTACGGCGACGACGTGCGCAATATGGACTGGAATGTGACAGCCCGCTACAACGCGCCGTACGTCAAGATATTCGAGGAGGAGAGGGAACTGACGGTAGTGCTGCTCATCGATGTGAGCGGCTCCCGTTTCTTCGGCTCCACCACCAGGCTCAAGAGAGACCTGATGGCCGAGATCGCAGCAGTGCTGTCCTTCTCAGCTTCCATCAACAACGACAAGGTCGGCGCCCTGTTCTTCAGCAGCAAGGTGGAGAAATTCATCCCGCCGAAGAAAGGCCGCAGCCACCTGCTCCACATCATCCGTGAGCTGGTCGAGTTCGAGCCTGAGGAGAAGGGTACGGACATCGCCGCAGCGCTGGAGTTCCTTACCAATGCCATCAAGAAGAAATGCACCGCATTCCTGCTTTCAGATATGATAGACGTCGATTCGCAGTGCAATCCGCGCTACGAAGACGCGCTGAAGGTGGCAGCCGACAGGCACGACATCTCAGTCATAAACATCTATGACCGCCGTGAGCGCGAGATTCCTTCGATCGGCCTTGTGAATGTTATGGATGCGGAGACCGGCCGTCAGATGTGGGTCGACACCTCTTCGAAGGCAATGCGCAGCTCATATGAGCAATGGAACGCCGATGTGCGCGAGAAGACGCGGCAGGTGCTGCTGCGCTATCGCGTGGATTCCGTCGACATAGCCACGGACCAGGATTATGTAAAAGGACTGATATCGTTATTCAAACACAGGGCTTGATTATGAAGAAAGGATTGCTGTTTATTGCGATATTGATTATATCTACGGCGGCAGTGTCGGCGCAGGTCGACACTACGCGGGTTTCCCGCCTCAGCAGGGATTCCATCCTCATCGGCGACCAGGTTGACCTGATTGTCGACCTGCAGCTGCAAGAGGGTGACGGCTTTGTCATAGCCGCACCTTCGGATCCCCTCGCATACGGCGTCGAGACCATCAAGGGGATGACTTTCGACACCCTTTCCATAAAGAAAGGCAAGTTGGAGATAGAAGGCCGTATGACTCTGACCAGCTTCGACAGCGGCAGCTACGCTCTGCCTCCGCTGCTGGCCGTCATCGCCAATGCCCAGGGAAAGGCCGATTCCCTCATCTACCGAGGCCCCCAGCTGTATGTAAATACTGTTCCGATTGATACCGCGACTTATGTCATCAAGGACATCAAAGGCCAGATAGGCTACCCCGTCACCTTCAGGGAAGTGCTGCCCTGGCTGCTGCTGGCCCTGCTCATAGCTGCTCTCGCATACTTTATCGTAAGGCTCGTCAAGGCACGCAGGGAAAACACCACCCTGTTCGGAAAACCCGTCCAGAAGGATCCCGCACATATAGTGGCTCTGCGCGACCTCGAGAAGATCCGCAAGCAGAAGCTGTGGCAGAACAACAAGCAGAAGCAGTTCTACACCGCCGTAACAGACACCCTGAGGTACTACATCTCGGAGCGCTTCGGAATTATGACGATGGAGAGGCCTTCGACCGAGATGCTTGAAGACCTCAAAAAGCAGGACGTCGAGCCGAAGACCTTCGACAAGATAGCCGCCCTCTTCGGGCGTGCCGACCTCGTCAAGTTCGCCAAGTACGAAGCGAGCGCCGAGGAGAACGAAGAGACGATACCCGACGCCGTGCAGTTCGTCAATACGACATACGTGTCACAACTTGAGCAAGAAGGAGGGGACGAGTGATGTTTTTCGAGTATCCGAACCTGCTTTATCTCGAGTTCCTGCTCCTGCCGCTGATCGCGCTCTACGTCTACAGGGAAGTCAAGGGCAAGTCGCCTTCGATGACCGTGTCGAACTTCGGCGGATGGCAGGTGAAGGAGAGCAGTGCCAAGCGTTTGCTGAGACATATCCCGTTCATCCTGAGGACCATCGCTCTGGCGCTGATAATCCTGGCCATCGCAAGGCCGCGCTCTTCGGAATCTTTCGAGCAGACTGACACGGAGGGCATCGACATAGTTCTCGATATGGACGTTTCGACCTCAATGCTTGCCAGGGACTTCAATCCTGACAGGATAGGGGCGGCCAAGAACATTGCTATGGAGTTCATAGCCTCAAGGCCGACTGACCGCATAGGCATCGTGGTCTTCGCCGGCGAGAGCTACACGCAGTGCCCCGTCACTTCGGACCGTGCCGCCCTCATCAATATGATGAAGGAGATCGAAACAGGCCTCATCGATGACGGAACCGCCATCGGAAACGGCCTTGCCACCGCAGTGGCCCGTCTCAAGGATTCCGACGCAAAGAGCAAGGTGGTCATCCTGCTCACCGACGGCGTCAACAACTCCGGAGAGATAACCCCCGCAATGGCTGCCGAGATCGCCAAGACCTACGGCATCAGGGTCTACACCATCGGCGTGGGCGCTATGGGCAAGGCACCGTACCCTATGATGACTCCTATGGGCATCCGCCTTGTGGATGTCGACGTGGAGATCGATGAGCCCTTGCTCAGGAACATTGCCGAGCAGACGGGCGGCAAGTATTTCCGCGCCACGGACAACACTAAGCTGCTCGAGATTTACAATGAGATCAACCAGATGGAAAAGAGCCGCGTCACGGTGGACAGCTTCCCCGTATACACCGAACTTTTTATGAAGTTTGCGATATGGGCGCTGGTCGCACTGCTGCTTGAGGTTCTCTTCAAATACTTTATAATCAGGAGGCTGCCGTAATGATATATATAGCACAAAGCCAATATCTGTTGTTGCTGCTGCTCATCCCGCTGTTCTTCGTGGCCTACAAGGCCTACCTGAACTTCAAGAAGAGAAGGATTGCGAAGTTCGGCGACCCTGAGATAGTAAGTCAGCTTATGCCAGCCGTCTCCAACGGCCGTGGCTGGCTCAAGGTTACTTTCTTCTCCATTGCCTTCCTGTTCTTCGTTCTCGGTCTCTGCCGCGTCCAGATGGGCGCAAGGCTCAAGGAGAGACAGAGCAAAGGCGTGGAGATAATGATTGCGCTCGACGTGTCGAACTCGATGCTTGCGGAGGATTATTCTCCGAACCGTCTGGAAAGGGCCAAGCTGGCCATCTCCAGGATAGTGGACAAACTTCAGGGCGACCGCATCGGCCTGGTGATTTTCGCGGGCGAGAGTTTCGTCCAGCTGCCCATCACCACCGACTATGTGTCTGCCAAGGTTTTCCTGAACAGTATCAGCACCGAGTCTGTGCCGATCCAGGGCACCGACCTTTCGGAAGCGATAATGATGTCTGCCCGCAGCTTCAGTTCGCAGAGCGGGAACAGCCGTGCCATCATCGTGATATCCGACGGTGAGGACCACGAAGGTGACGCCGTGGATGCAGCGAAGGCAGTGGCAGCCGAGGGCATCAGGATATACACCATCGGAGTGGGCTCGACTGCCGGCCAGCCGATAACAGTGAACGGCAGCCTTCTCAGAGACAAGGAGGGTAACATTGTTGTTACGCGACTCAATGAGCAGATTCTTAAGGAAATAGCTGCGGCAGGCAACGGCGAGTACGTCAAGGCCGGCAACAGCGAATTCGGCCTGAATCCCATCATTGAGGACATCAAGACCATCGACAAACAGGAGTTCAGCAGCGTCGTTTTCGAAGATTTCAACGAGCAGTATATGTATTTCTTCGCGATAGCCCTGTTCTTCTTCATCGTCGAGATGCTGATAGGAGAGCGCAAGACTGCCAAAAACATTTTCAAGTGATGAGAAAGAGTTTTATCATAGCGATTCTGATGTTTGCCGCGCTGGCTCCGGCCTTCGGTCAGACTGACCGCAAGGAAGTGCGCCACGGCAACCGTCTGTTCGGCAAGGAGAATTATCAGGAAGCGGAGATCGACTACAAGAAGGCCCTGATGAAGGACTCTCTGTCGAATGCCGCCAATTTCAATATAGGAAACACCTATTACAGAATGGAGAAATACTCCGAGGCTGACAGGCACTACGCGTCTGTAATGGACTCGCTGGACCGTGCCGGTCACGGAGCCCAGGCTTTCTTCAACCAGGGCGATTCATACCTGAAGCAGCGCAACTGGCAGGCAGCCGTCGAGGCTTTCAAGAATTCGCTGCGCCGCAACCCCGACGATATGGATGCCAAGAGCAATCTGGCATACGCCCAGAAGATGCTGGAGAATCAGCAGCAACAGGGTGGAGGCGGCCAGAACCAGGACCAGCAGAACCAGCAGGACCAGCAGAATCAGAACCAGGACCAGAACCAGGATAACAACGACCAGAACCAGGATAACAACGACCAGAATCAGGATCAGCAGAACCAGGACCAGAACCAGGGCGACAACGGCCAGAATCAGGATCAGCAGAACCAGGATCAGAACCAAAACAATAACGACCGGAACCAGGATCAGCAGAATCAGCAGGGCCAGAGCGGAGAGCAGCCCAAGATAAGCCCTCAGGCAGCCCAGCAGATGCTGCAGGCTATCCAGGATCAGGAGAAGCAGACTCAGGACAAGGTCCGCAAGGAGAAGGCTGCCAAAGTGAAGAGCAAACAAAAAGATAAAAACTGGTAGAAATGAGAAGACATATAGTTGCATTGCTTTGTATGATGTTCTGCGGCAGCATTGCGGCCCAGAACCTTACTCTTGATGCGCCGGGTGTGGTGTCGATGAACGAGACTTTCAGGATCGTCTTTACGGCCAACGGGAATATGAGTGATTTCGACTGGCCGGGCACGGGCGACTTCGATGTCGTGTGGGGGCCTCAGAAAGGCTCTATGAGCAGCACCAACATCATCAACGGCAAGCGTGAGTCAAGCCATACGGAGACGTATACCTACCTTCTGCAGCCCAAAGCCGAAGGCAAGTTCACTCTGCCGGCCGCAACTGCCAAAGTGGACAAGAAAGAGTGCTCGACATCTCCCTTTACCATAGAGGTGGTGAAAGCCCAGCAGCAGTCCTCGTCTTCGTCATCTTCTTCACAGCAAGGCTCTTCCGACGCCGTGCAGTCGGGCACCGTGTCGAATGACGACATCTTCCTGAGACTGTCTCTGAGCAAGACCAATGTCGTCAAGGGCGAACCCATCACTGCGACGCTCAAGCTGTATTACCGTTCGGACATCTCCGGCATCGAGGATATAACCTTCCCGTCTTTCAACGGCTTCTGGAACAAGGAGACGTTCACTGCCCAGACCATCGAGTCCAACCGTGAAAACGTCGACGGGACCATCTACAACGTCGCTCTGCTCAAGCGCTATATGCTCATCCCTCAGCAGGAGGGAAGGCTGTCCATAGACCCCGCCGAGCTGATCTGCCTGGTGCGTGTCAGAACCTCTTCCGGCTTCGGCCGCTCGATTTTCGACGATTTCTTCGACAACTACCAGACTATCCGCAAGAGGGTGTCTTCAGGCTCTGTCGTGGTGAATGTGACTCCGCTTCCCGGCGGTGCTCCTTCATCGTTCGAGGGCGGTGTCGGCCAGTTCAAGATTACTGCTGCGATGAGCAGCGATTCTCTCAAGACCAATGACGCCGGCTCGCTCAGGGTAACCATCTCCGGCAACGGCAACATTTCGATGCTCGGGGCTCCCAAGGTGTCGTTCCCCTCTGACTTCGAGGTCTACGACGTGAAGAGCACTGAAAACGTATCCAACGACGGTGCTTCCGGCTCCAAGACTTTCGAATACCCCTTCATCCCCCGCAGCTATGGCGGCTATGAGATAGGCCCTGTGAATTATTCATATTATGATGTTTCTCTCGGCCGCTATGTGACGATTACCGCGCCTGTTATGCACGTGGGCGTCGAGGCCAGCGCTGAAGACGCGTCTGTCGGAACACTTGTGCCCGGAGTGGCAAGACAGGGCGTGCGCAGCATAGGGGAGGATATCCGCTATATCGCTACAGGGCGCGACAACCTGCGCAGGCAGGGCCGCTTCTTCGTCAGCTCTGCAGCTTTCTACATACTGCTTGCCATTCTGGTGGCTCTGTTCTTCATCGTCGACAAGGTGACTGCAGTGTCAAGGGCCAGACGTGCCGATGTCGTCGGCAGCAAGAACCGCAAGGCCAACAAGGTGGCCAAGGCAAGGCTGCGCCAGGCTGGCGACTATCTGGCCAAAGGGCTTGACACAGCGTTCTATGAAGAGTTGCACAAGGCGGTGACCGGCTATGTCTGCGACAAACTGATGATGGCTCCTGCCGACTACAACAAGGAGAATGCGCGCGAAAGGCTGGTGGAGGACGGAGTTGATGCGGCGCTTGCAGACAGTTTCGTAGATATTATCGACAAATGCGAAATGGCCCGCTACGCTCCGGAAAGCAATCACGACGCGATGGAAAACATATACAAGAATGCTATGTCAGTCATTTCACGCATAGAGAGTTCTATCCGCGGAGCCGGCCGCAAGGGGGCTGCCGCCAAGGCTGCCACGACCCTGTTGCTGCTGCTGTCACTCGGCTTTGCCGCTTCAGCACAGGACTGGGATGCAGCCAACGACCTGTATGCCCAGGGAGATTACACTACAGCTCTCGACAGTTATCTGGCAATAGAGCAGTCGGATATGGTAAGTGCCGACCTCTATTACAATATCGGCAACTGCTACTACAAACTCAGCGACATTCCGCACGCTGTGCTGTATTATGAAAGGGCGCTGAAGCTGAATCCACACCACGCCGATGCCGTCAACAACCTTGAGATCGCGCAGGCTTCAGTCCAGGACCGCATCGACAGCGTGCCGCGCTTCATACTCGCCGAGTGGATGGAAAAGCTCAAATACTCGATGTCTTCAGACGGCTGGGCCTGGCTTACTGTCGCTCTCTTCGTGCTGGTCCTCCTGCTGCTGACCGGTTTCCGCCAGTTCGGGTCGGTTTCGGCAAGAAAGGCTTCTTTTGTGTTGGCGTGTGTACTTTTTGTATTAACTTTATGTACGTTTAGCCTTTCTCTGAGCCAGAGGGCCGATGCAATAAGTGACAAGGGTGCAGTCGTGATGTCGCCCGTGTCTTCGGTGAAGAGCAGCCCCGGTACGTCCGGAACGTCGCTGTTCATCATCCACGAAGGGACTGTGCTGGAGGTCAAGGATGTCGTGGGGGACTGGTATCGTGTCACTATCGCTGACGGCCGCGAGGGCTGGATTCCGGCTGCTGACATTGAAATAATCTGACAACTATAACTATTCCGACTATGAAAAAACTATTGTGGATTGCCCTGTCAGTCGTCCTGGTGGCGATGATCTATGCGTGCAGCAGCGTGGCCCTCACTGGACGCAAGCAGGTGCTTCTTTATTCCAACAGCGACATAATGGCTCTGAGCGAGCAGTCCTACAAGGAGTTCGCCCAGACTGCAAAGGCTTCTACCAATGCGGCTATGACGCAGAAGGTGAGAGTCGTGTGCAGCAAGCTGCTCAACGCGATGAACAATTATTTCATAACTGCAGGTCTGGACAATCCGATGCAGGGGCTGAACTGGCATATCGACCTCGTCAAGTCTGAGGAAATCAATGCTTTCTGCCTGCCCAGCGGCAATATTGTGGTATATGAAGGACTTGCCAACTTCGTCGACAACGACGACCAGCTGGCTGCCGTGGTAGGTCACGAAATCGCCCACGCCATAGCCAATCACAGCAACGAGAGGATGAGTCGCGCTACTCTGACCGAGAACCTTCACAGGACTATCCTGGCGGCTGCCCAGGCTTCCGGCAAGGTGACTGACTCCCAGCTGGCAGTGTTCAATACCGCACTCGGTCTCGGCGGCCAGTACGGTGTGATCCTGCCGTTCTCCCGCAAGCAGGAGCTCGAAGCTGACCATATCGGTCTGATTATGATGGCCGTCGCCGGCTACAAGGTCGAGGAAGCTCCCAAGCTCTGGGTCAAGATGTCCCAGAACGGCCAGGCCGTTCCCGAGTTTATGAGCACCCACCCGAGCGACGTCAACCGCATCAAGAACCTCGAAAAATATATGGAGGAAGCCAAAGCCTACGCTGGGAAGTAGGAGCTTTCGGTCTGAGTTGTCAAACAGAAAAGCCGGCTGGGGATTCAGCCGGCTTTTCTTGTCTGAGATAATTGATGAGCTAGTCGAGGCTGCGGCAGAGGGCCTGGTTGGCCTCGCGTACCTTGGCTTCGTCCATCTTGAGGATCTTGCGGTCGTAGGTGAACAGGCCGTTGACTTCTGACTCGACGTCCGTTGTCTGGGTGTAGATGGCTGCAGAGAAGCCCTTCGGGACGAGGTCGAGCATCATCTTGGCGAAGTCGACGTATCTGTTGGTGACTACTTCGCTCTCGTTGAAGCTGACGTAGCCCCAGTTGCGGTTGCTGTTCTCGTTCCAGAGATGGCCGGAGACGGGGTAGCCGATGCCGCCGTACTCACCGAGGACGTTGATGTAGCCGGGCTCGTAGAAAGTCATCTTGGGCTCCGGATAGTGGTGCTGGTCGATGATGTCGCCTGTACGGAAGTGGTTTCCGCCGCTGGCTGTGTTCACGAGGCGGTAGGGATCCATTTTCTTGGTCCACTCTGCAACTTCGACTGAACGGGACTGGCCCCAGGCTTCGTTGTAGGGAACCCATACTACTACTGACGGGTGGTTGTTGAGCTGGCTCATTATTTCACCCCACTCGTGGTAATAGTTCTTCATAGACTCTTCGCTGCGGACCTGGGGGTCGCTGCCGAGGAACACCCACTGGCCGCTCCAGTCAGTGCCGGCGCGGTCGCCGCTGGGCATATCCTGCCAAACCAGCATTCCGAGCTTGTCGCAATAGTAGTACCAGCGGTCGGGCTCAACCTTCACGTGCTTGCGGATAGTGTTGAAGCCGAGATCTTTTGTGCGCTGGATGTCGAAGAGGAGGGCCTCGTCAGTCGGAGCTGTGTACAGACCGTCAGGCCACCAGCCCTGGTCGAGGGGACCCATCATAAAGATGTCCTTGTTGTTGAGCTGGGCCCTGAGGATGCCGTCTTTGTCGGCTGCCTTGGAAATCTTGCGCATCGCTGCGTAGCTGTCCACCTTGTCGACGGTCTTGCCTGCTTTGCGCAGTTCAACCTTCAAGTCGTAGAGGTAGGGATCGTCGGGGCTCCACAGATGCTGATTCTCGACGGCCAGGCTGACTGTGGGGGCAGAAGCGGGGGCCGAAGCCGAAGCGACCACCTTTCCGTCAGCGAGCATTTCCACGTATATCTCGCCTTCAGCCGAGTTGGGAGTGACTGTTACGGCAAGCTTCGAAGCGTCGATGTCGGGAATGATGGTCAGATCCTTGATGTAGCTGGCCGGAACGGGTTCGAGCCAGATGGTCTGCCAGATGCCGGATACCGGAGTGTACCAGATGCCGCTGGGCCTGCGGACCTGCTTGCCGGTGGCCATATAGCCGTCGTTGGTATTGTCGATGACTTCTACGCGGATTGTATTGTTGCCCCTCTTGGCGGCATCTGTTATATCAGCCGAGAATGAAGCGTAGCCGCCGGTGTGACGGGCCACTTCCTTGTCGTTTATGTAGATGACAGCTTCCTGGTCGATGGCTCCGGCGTGAAGCAGGATCCTGCCTTTGAAATCCTTGCCGCTGAGTTTGAACTCTCTGGTGTAGATGAGTTTCTCATTAGGATTGAGAGTCTCTCCGACGCCTGACAGGGCGGATTCGATAGCGAAAGGCACCAGTATCATACCTTCGCTCTTGTCGGTCTTATAGTTCCACAGGCCGTTGAGACTTGTCCATTTTTCGCGGGCCATCTGAGGCCTGGGGTATTCTCCGTATACGTCGGCAACCTTGAGGTTTTCGCCCCATTCGGTCATAATCTTGTCACCAGCAGGCTGCCAGTCGTATTCGACAGGCTGCTGTTCACACGAGTTCAGAAATAAGAAAGCGCAGCAGGACGCTGCGATGGTCCAAAGAAAATTACGCATTATTTTCAGTTTTAGTTAAGATTAAACAAATGTACGAATAAATAGCTAATTTTACTGATTGAAACCACCTGCTATATGGAGATAGTCATCATACCCGCCGCAATCGCTCTGGCAGCCTGCATAGCCGTCATCTTCCTCATTTTCCGCAACAGTTCCCTCAAGCACGAGATGAGCGCAAGGAAAGAAGCATTCGAGGCTGAGAAGGCTGCCCGCCAAAGCTCTTTCGATGCGGAAATTGCCGCACAGCAAAGGGCTTTCGAAGCGACTGCAGCCTCTATGGAGAAGAGCCACGCTTCCCAGATAGCAGCCCTCAAGGAGAGCCACGAGAAGATACAGAAAGCCCTGGAGGACCAGATAGCCGAGACCAAACAGTCGTGGGATGAGCAGAAGCGGGTAGTCGAGCAGCAGTTCTCAGCCCTTGCCGGCGAAGTCCTGGACAAGAAGTCCGAGGCCTTCCAGAAGATAAACCAGGAGAAGATGGACGCTATCGTCAATCCCCTGAACGAGGCCCTGAAGAATATGCGTGAGAGCGTTGAGAAGACGCGCGACCAGGGCAACCAGAACAAGGCAGCCCTCGAGAAAGCAATAGAGGAGATGATGAAGCAGTCCCAGTCGCTGGGGCAGGAAGCCAACCGTCTGGCCAACGCAATGACCTCCAAGACCAAGATCCAGGGCAACTGGGGTGAGATGATCCTCAAGGAACTGCTCGACAGCCAGGGCCTCGAGGAGCACAAGCACTACGACCTGCAGTACACCCTCCGCGGCAGTGACGGTGCATCCCTGACCAACGAAGACAGCGGCAGGAATATGCGGCCCGACGCCGTCGTCTACTATCCCGACGACAAATGCGTCATCATCGACAGCAAGGTGTCCCTGACGGCATTCATCGACTACTGCAACGCCGAAGACGATGCAAGCCGTAATGATGCCACCAAGAGGCATATGCAGAGTGTCAACCAGCACGTCAAGGAGCTTGCCGCAAAGAACTACTCAGGCTATGTCAAGGCACCGTACAAGAGCCTTCCGTATGTCATAATGTTTATGCCCAACGAGACTGCGTTCCAGCTTGCGATGACCGAAGAGCCGATGCTGTGGCGAGAAGCCTTCAACAAGGGCGTCTTCATAACTTCGGAACAGAATCTCATAGCAGCACTGCGTATGATCCAGATAGCCTGGACCCAGACACAGCAGGCCCAGAACCAGGAGAAAATCATCGACACTGCCCGTATGCTGCTCGACCGCGTGGCAGACTTCAGCAAATATATGGGCGAGGTAGGCTCGGCGCTCGAGAAAGCTGACGGGGCATACAGGCAGGCCTACGACAAACTCTCCACCGGCCGCCAGAGCATTGTCAAGGCCGCCGAGAACCTGGTGAAACTCGGCGCACGCACCAGCGCCCGCAAGCAGCTGCCCAATTCGGAAGGAGAATGAAATTATTTCGTAGCGTCCAGCACTCCGCGCAGGTAGCCGATTGATTCAGCTACGCCGGGCTGGGGGTTGCGGCGGTTCTTCTCATATTCCATCGACAGGACGCCCTGATAGCCGATCTGGCGGAAGGCCTTGATGATGCCGACGAGGTCCATCTGGCCGCGTCCACATTCCCAGGTCTGACCTTCCTTTGAAGCGGCGGTCTCATCCTTGATGTGCACGTCCATAATCCAGTCCTTGAACTCGATGATGTCGGCGGCAACGTCGTAACCCGAGCGGAAAGTATGACCGAGGTCCATGCAGCAGCCTACGCCGAGATTGGGGTCGCCAACTTTCTCAACGATAGTGCGGATGTCAGGGAAAGCCATTCCGTCAGGACCGTGGGTGTGGATGGCCACCTTGATGCCCGTCTCCTTAATCTTGGCGATCATATAATCGAGCAGCTCATAGTTGGGAACGCCGATGAACCATTTGGCACCGTAACGCTTCGCATAATCGAAAGCCTGGTCTACCTGTTCTTCGCTGCGCATATAGATGGGGCCGAGGGTGTAGCCTTCGACGTCATATTTGGCGCAGAGCTCCTTGAAGGCAACCATATCTTCGTAAGAAGCGTCGAGAGGCAGCCATTTGTCTTTCACTGAAAGATAGTGGACACCCATATCCTGCAGGAACTTCAGGGTAGTCTCAATGTCATAGAAAAGATATGAGTAACCGGCAGCACCGAGTTTGATGTCGTTTGAACCTCTGGTGGCAGGGTCGAAGGGAGCCGGTGCAGATTTGCCGCCGTTGCAGCCGCTGAGCATAAGCACGGCTATAGCAGCAATTATAAGAGTGAACTTTTTCATTATGGAGGATTTTAGGTTATGTTGCCTATAAAGGTAGCAAAAGCGTTACATTCTTCCAATCATCACGATGTAGGCCGCATAGAGCACGATGAGGATGGCTCCGTCGACCCTGTCGAGAGTCTTCCTGCGGAACATAAAGGAAGTCATCCAGAGCACGATGACGCTGACGGGCAGCAGCATCAGGCTGATGAAGCTCTGCGGATTGATGTTCAGGGGCACTACGGTGCCGCTGAGGCCGATGATCAGCAGTATGTTGGAGATGTCCGAGCCGAGGATGTTGCCGAGCGCCAGCTGGTTGTTCTTCTTCGCTGCCGCGACGATGCAGGTGGCGAGCTCGGGCAGGGATGTGCCCACAGCCATCATCGAGATGGCAATCAGCGAATCGGAAACGCCAAGGGACTTGGCAATGTTGGTCCCGGAATCAACGAACAGATTGCCTCCGAGCACGAGCATACCCAGCCCGAGGACTATGAAGGCCAGGGACTTGAACAGGCTCATCGGCTTTTCCTGAGACTCCTCCGGAACCTCGCACGAAGGGCCGGAAGCAGCCTTGTCCTGCTTGAAGTTGAGCCACATATAGCCGATGAAAAGCAGCAGGAGGGCTATCGCCTCGGGCCTGACTATCCGGTTGGTGTCGCTTTTCCAGATGAAGGTGTCGAGTGCGAACAGGGCGAGCAGCACGGAAACCCCCAGAGTGATGGGGATGTCCCTGCGCAGGTTCTGTTTTGTGAAGGCAATGGGGGAGATGAGAGCAGTCACGCCCAGGATAAGAAGCGTATTGACCATATTCGAGCCCGCCACGTTGCCGATGGCTATGTCTGCGTTGCCTTTCAGGGCGGCGAAGAAACTGACGGCAAGCTCCGGCATTGAAGTCCCGATGCCGACGATGGTAGCGCCGATGACGTATTCAGAAATGCCGCTTCGTTTGGCAATGGACACAGAACCGTCTACGAGCCAGTCGGCTCCCAGGACAACCAGGGCGATGCCTGCTATGAAGAGAACTATGTCCATCTGCCCGACGTCCTATTTGTACTCGTCCCAGGATTTGATCTGGATGTCGTCGATCGTCATATTGCAGAACGCGGTGATGAAGGCAGATGCAAGCCTGGAGTTGGTGATCAGAGGAATGTTGAAGTCGATGGCTGCACGGCGGATCTTGTAGCCGTTGCTCAGCTCGTGCTGCGAGAGGTTCTTCGGAATGTTGATGACAAGGTCGATCTGCTTGTCGTGGATCATCTGCAGAGCCTCGGGGCAGTCGCCGGTCTCGCTGGGCCAAAGAACCCTGTGGGCCGGAATGCCGTTCTCGATGCAGTATTTGTATGTACCGCCTGTAGCGTAGATCTCGTAGCCGTGGACGATGAGGTCGCGGGATGCCTTCAGCAGCTGGGCTTTCTGCTCGCCTGTACCGCTGGAGATGAGGATACGCTTCTTGGGAATGGTGTAGCCTACGGCCAGCATTGACTTGAGGATGGCCTCGTCAGTGTTGTCGCCGATGCAGCCGACTTCACCGGTAGAAGACATATCGACTCCGAGGACGGGGTCGGCCTTCTGAAGACGGTTGAATGAGAACTGCGAAGCCTTGATGCCGACATAGTCGAGGTCGAAGGCGCTCTTGAGCGGAGCCTCGACTTTCTCGCCGATCATAACCTTGGTGGCCAGCTCGATGAGGTTGATCTTGAGGACCTTGGAAGCGAACGGGAAGCTGCGTGACGCACGCAGGTTGCACTCGATGACCTTGATCTCGTTGTCGCGGGCGAGGAACTGGATGTTGAACGGGCCGCTGATGCAGAGAGCCTCCGCGATCTTGCGGGCGATCTTCTTGATGCGGCGGGCAGTCTCGACGTAAAGCTTCTGAGGCGGGAACTGGATCGTAGCGTCACCTGAGTGAACGCCGGCGTATTCGATATGTTCTGAGATGGCGTATGCAAGCACTTCGCCCTTTGATGCCACCGCGTCGAACTCGATCTCCTTTGCGTGCTGGATGAACGAACTTACGACTACGGGGTGTTTCTTGGACACTTCGCTGGCCAGCTTGAGGAACTCTATCAGCTCGCCGTCGTTCGAACAAACGTTCATTGCGGCGCCGGAGAGCACGTATGAAGGACGCACGAGGACAGGGTAGCCGACTGACTTGACAAACTGGTGGAGTTCGTCCATTGACGACAGTTCTTTCCAGGCGGGCTGGTCGACGCCGATGCGGTCAAGCATAGCAGAGAACTTGTGACGGTCCTCGGCGTTGTCAATCATTTCGGCCGAAGTGCCGAGAATCTTGACGTGACCTTCGTTCTTCATCCTGAGAGCCAGGTTGTTGGGAATCTGTCCGCCCACTGACACGATGACACCGTGCGGATTCTCGAGCTCGTATATGTCGAGCACCCTCTCGAACGTGAGTTCGTCGAAGTAGAGGCGGTCGCACATATCATAGTCGGTAGAGACGGTCTCGGGGTTGTAGTTGATCATTATACCCGTGTAGCCGGCCTTGCGGATGGTGTTCAGGGCGTTCACGCTGCACCAGTCGAACTCTACGGACGAACCGATGCGGTAAGCGCCGGAACCGAGTACGATGATGGAGTTGCTGCCGTTGTCGAAGGGGATGTCACTGTGGTCGGAACCGTATGTAACATAGAGGTAATTGGCCTTGTCAGGGTCGTCGGAGGCGAAAGTGGTGATTCTCTTGACGAAAGGCAGCAGACCGCGGGCCTTGCGGTTAGCACGGACCTTGTCAGAAGCCTCGTCCATATCGATTTTGTCCTTGAAGACGAGCCTTCCGATCTGGAAGTCTGAGAAGCCGTCGAGCTTTGCCTTGCGCATCAGCTCGTCGGGAATGTCCTCGGGACGGTCGTATTTCTCAATCTCACGGGAAGTCTCGACGATGCCGTAGAGCTTGTTCAGGAACCATTTGTCAATCTTGGTGAGGTCGTATATCTGGTCGATGGTGTAGCCTTTCTGGAAGGCCTTGGAGATGACGAAGATACGGTTGTCGGTAGGGTTCTTGAGGGCCTCGTCGATGTCCGGCACGGTGATTTCCTTGTTGGCTACGAAGCCGTGGGCGCCCTGGCCGATCATTCGCAGACCTTTCTGTATGGTCTCTTCGAAGTTCTTGCCGATGGACATCACTTCGCCGACGGACTTCATACTGCTGCCGATTTCGCGGCTGACACCGTGGAACTTGCTGAGGTCCCAGCGGGGAATCTTGCAGACTATGTAGTCGATGGACGGCTGATATATCTTGTCAGATGCGGGATTGTTCAGGTCGGTGAGGGAGTAGCCGAGGGCGATCTTTGCGGCAACGAAGGCCAGCGGATAACCGGTGGCTTTCGAAGCGAGGGCAGAAGAACGGCTCAGGCGGGCGTTGATTTCGATGACACGGTAGTCTTCGCCGCCCGGCTCGTATGCGAACTGGATGTTGCACTCTCCGACGATGCCGATATGCTCGACGATCTTGAGGGCGAGGCCGGTAAGCAGCTCGCGGTCGTGGTCGTTGAGGCTCTGGCAGGGACTAACTACGATGCTTTCGCCGGTATGGATACCCAGCGGGTCGAAGTTCTCCATCTCGCAGATGGTCGTGGCGTTGCCGTAGGAGTCGCGGACCACTTCGAATTCAATTTCTTTCCATCCCTTGAGAGATTTTTCGACAAGCACCTGGGGAGAATAGGAGAAAGACTTCTCGGCCAGCGCGTTGAGTTCATCCTCGTTGTCGCAGAAACCGCTGCCCAGACCACCGAGAGCATACGCTGCACGCAGGATGACGGGGTAACCGACTTCAGCGGCTGCGCGGCGGGCGTCTTCGATGCTTTCGACTGCTTCACTGCGGATGATCTTGATGTCGATCTCTTCCATCCTCTTGTTGAAAAGTTCGCGGTCTTCGGTGTCGATGATCGACTGGACCGGAGTGCCGAGGACCTTGACGTTGTATTTGTCAAGGACGCCGCTGTTGAAGAGGGCGACGCCGCAGTTCAGCGCGGTCTGACCTCCATAGGCGAGAAGGATGCCCTGCGGACGCTCTTTGGCGATGACTTTTTCCACAAAATAAGGTGTTACGGGAAGAAAATAAATCTTGTCAGCAACACCTTCAGAAGTTTGGACGGTAGCAATGTTGGGGTTTATAAGAACTGTCTTGATCCCCTCGGAGCGCATGGCTTTCAGAGCCTGACTGCCGGAGTAGTCGAATTCGCCGGCTTCGCCGATCTTGAGGGCTCCGGAACCCAATATCAAGACTTTGTCGAAATTGATGGTTTTCAATGGAAAGGCCTCCTGTAAGATTAATTCGGGCAAAAGTACTTTATTCGGCTTTTTTCTGCAAAAAAAGATATCAACGGTCACTTTCTATCAGTGCGACGAGGCGGCTGACGGCATCCTGCTGCGGAATGTCTTTCTCCACCGGCGTTCTGCCTTTGTAGAGCGTCACCTTGCCGACCCCCTGTCCGACGTAGCCGTAATCGGCGTCAGCCATCTCTCCGGGGCCGTTTACGATGCATCCCATAACTGCGATGCGCACTCCGGCGAAACGTTCGGTGGCCTTGCGCACTTCGGCCAGGACACTCTCTATATCATATAAGGTGCGGCCGCAGCTGGGGCAGGCTATGTACTCCGCCTTCGTGAAGCGGCGTCTTGCCGCCTGAAGCAGTATGTCCTTGATGTCGGCGGCTTCCTCGGCAGAGAGCGCCTTGCCGGCTATGCTGCCCTCCATCTCGAAGTCGTCCGGTCCGCCGGCGAGCAGTCCGCTGCCGTATCTGTAGCCGGCCTTGACGATGTATTCCTCGCGGCTTGCAGCATCCATAGAATCATCTTCCACGCATCTGACGAGCATCTTTGCGACCGGAATCTCGTTGACAGGGTCTTCGGTGAGCGAAACGCGGATGGTGTCGCCGATGCCCTGCTTCAGCAGAGAGCCGATGCCGACTGCGGACTTCATACGGCCGCTGTCGCCGTTGCCTGCCTCTGTGACGCCGAGGTGGAGAGGGAAGAGCATCCCCAGTTCATCCTGCATCGCGCGGTACAGCAGTTCGTACGCCTCAACCATAACTTTGGTGTTACTTGCCTTCAGCGACAGTGTCAGGTTGTAGAAATCATTCTCCACGCAGACTCTGAGCCATTCCATAATGGCATTGCACATACCTACGGGGGTGTCGCCCCAGACAGAGGTGATGCGCTCGCCGAGAGAGCCGTGGTTAAGGCCTATGCGGAGCGCTGTGCCGTGGTCCTTGCAGACCTGCAGCAGGCTGCGCAGCTTGGCCATAGCCTCGCCGTGGTCCTTGGAGAAATTGCCGGGGTTGATGCGGACCTTGTCGGCTATCCCTTCAGCCGCGGCAAGAGCTACTTCGGAGTTGAAATGCACGTCGGCGACAAGAGGGGTGAAGATGCCTTCGGAGCGGAGTGCCTTACGGATCTCGCCGAGGGCGCGGACCTGGCGCAGGCCCTGTGTTGTCAGACGGATCATCTCGCAGCCCGCTCCGGCAAGGGCTTCGCACTGCCGGACGCTTGCGGCCACATCGAGAGTGTCGGTGTTGCACATCGACTGCACTACGATCCTTCCGTCGCCGATGTTTACGTCACCAACTTTGCAAATGATTCTTTCCATAGGTCAGAACAGATGATAGAAGAGTGTCAGGTTGACAAGTATGTTGCGGGGAGTCGCGATGAGCCAGTATTCGTCGCTGTACTTGTTCATATGGTAAAAACTGCTGAGCGAAAACTGGTAATCGCCTTCCAGCTGGAGCTCAAAACGACCGAATATCACTGCGAAGCCGGCTCCGCCCATCAGACCGTAGTCAAAGCGGTTGTCGTACTGGTCCCAGCTGTCGCCCTCCTTGAGCGTCTGGAGCCTGTATCCGGCGTAAGGGCCGACTCCCGCGATGAACCTGAAACGGGAGAAGTCGAAATGGAAGTGGGAGAGCAGGGAAAGTTCGGCATAAGACACGTGCTCATCCTCAAGCCATTGGCTGGTGAAAGCATATTCACCGTATTTTGCGGCGACCTGGAAACCGAAGTTGTTCATCATATTCCACAGGGAGTTGTAGTACGTGTATACAAGAGATATGTTCTTGTAGGTGCTGACTCCTTTGGCTCCTATGTCCGGGGTGGCTTTGATGCCGTTAAGCTGGTAGGTGCCGCGGATACCGAGCATTCCTACCGGTTTGAACTTGGAGACCTCCTTGACCGTGGAATCCTGGATGAGGATCGACAGGTCTTCGTCAGTGAATGGATTGAATCCTTCGCCGTTCTGGGCGGAGACACAGACAGACAAGAATGTCAGTATGGCTAGGGCAACAGTCTTTCTCATAATTCAAGGTCTTGTTCTATGTCGGTCTGTTCGGGCAGTTCTATGGTTTCCGTCCCGTCCGGTTTCTTGAAAACTATAACCCTTTCGGGCTGCTTGCGTTCCAGCAGGTTTCCTGAGTCGAAGATGCCGTTTCCGTTACGGTCTTCGGTGATGCGGAAGGTGTACTCGCCGGCGGCAAGGTAGGGGAAGTACAGCTGGCCGTCCTTCTCTACGGTGAACTTGCGAAATACATTCTTCCTGTCGGGCGAAACGAGCTCGATGATATACCTGGTGTCTTTTATGCCTTTAACGTTCAGGGTGATGGAGCCTGTCTTGTCGGTGTTGGGAAGCTGGATGTCGATGGTTTTCTCGCTGTTCTTGCGGCCGTAGATGTCGTGGAAGGTGCCTTCGGGATAAATGACCTTGTATTTGTAACCGGTCTGGTATTTCTGCGAAGACTGCATCCTGTAAACCCCGAAGAGGGTGGAATCCTTCTCGAAAACGAACGATATTGTGTCGTTCTGGTTCTTGGGATTTGTGGATATGAAGAGGATGGCGGACGTGTCGCAGCTGGCGACAGGGTCGGGGAACGTGAGCGTTATGCCGTCCTGCTCGACATTCTCGTTCTTGCAGTCGTATTTCAGCTCGATCAGCGTGTCGGCCTTCGCCTTGTCGGCAAGTGCTTTCTTCTGCTCGTCAGTAAGGCTCACTGCGACATCTTCCCTTGTCATCGCGAGATTGCCCAGAGAGTCAGTCTTGAGGTATTCTACGGTGAGCAGCAATGAGTCGGGGAGGGTATACTTCGTGTCGATCCAGAAATCCATACTGTCCCTCTCGGGAGTGAAGTTCGTGATGATGGCAGATGAGTCGACGCCGAATATCTGGAAAGAGTTGAGTACGGTGTTATGGGCGTTGAATTTGAGAAAACCTCTCTTGGCGTCGCGGCGGCCCTTGTTCTTGATGAACTGTCTTGAAGCCGTTTCCTTGAACAGGTAGAGCGACACCTGGGACTCACGTTTCTGGCAGCCCAGAGTGTCGGTCATAAGGAATGAACCAAGCTCGTAGATGGAGTCCCTGACAATCAGTTCGGGAGTGAAGAGGGAATCGTAGAAAGCGACGTAATCTTCGCCCTGCATATACAGGTTGTCCTTGTCCTCGTCGGTATATGCGTATATCTGGTAAGGCTTGGGCTTGATGTTGCGGATGACGAAGAAACCCCAGTCGTCCGAACGGGTAGCGGCGGCAGGAAGGGTTTTCATACAGGCAGAATCGCTCAAGTCGTCGTACAGGGCGACGAGTGCGTTCTTGACAGGCGTGAGCTTCTCGCAGTCGTAGACGGTGCCGGTGACGTACATCGAGTCGATGGTGTCTCCGGTCGAGAAGACGTATGTGAAGCGCGGAGCCATATTGCCTTCGTTGTTGTCGGCGAGGGCATTGTTGAAATCAATTGTGTAGGTCGTATTCTCTGCCAGAGTGTCCCTCAGGGTCACCAGAATTGACTTGCCTTTCACCTTTGCCGAAGGGGCGTGCTTGGTGGGAGGGGAGAGATAGATCCCGGAGGCTTCCTTGACGACGGTGTATTCGTTGTAAGTCAGGGCTATCTTGACATCGGCCAGAGGCATATTCAGCGTTCTGTCCGTCGGCTCTATCTTGAGCAGTACCGGGGGTATGGTGTCTTTCGGCCCTCCGCTGGGCGCGGCCTTGGTGTTCGCGCAGGAATGCGAGAACAGGCAGCAGAGGACTGTCAGCACTATCAGGATTATCGCGGTGACGTTTCTATTCATCTTCAATGTTTGTTCTGAGCACGCTGTCGATGCCCCTTATGTTTCTAAGACGCTCTATCAGCCTGTCGAGGTCTTCGGTATTGTGTACATACAGGTCGATGTATCCTTCGAACACCTCGTCGTGGGCTTCGATGACTATCTTCCTGATGTTGACCTCGAGGACGAGCGATATCTCCTTGGTGATTTCGTTCAGGATGCCGATGCGGTCGATGCCCCTGATGGTAATCTGGGTCAGGTAAGACATCAGGAAGTGCTTGCTCCACTTCACCGACACTATCTTGTCGCCGTTCGTGGCGGCGAAATCGGTGAATACCTGGCAGCTGGTCTTGTGGACCGTGACACTTCCGTCGCTGTTGATCACTCCGACTACATTGTCGCCGGGAATGGGATGGCAGCAGTCGGCCGTGTGGAATGAGATGGTGCCCTTGTCGATATCTTCTTCGAGGAGGTAATCCTTGCTCTTGTCTATCTTGCCGTTGCCGGTCACGGGGGACAGCAGCTTGATGCCCCACATCTGCACGTCACGCTTGCGGGCATTGCTCTTGAGCGCTTCGTCGAGGTCTTCGAGGTCTATCAGGCCGATGCCTATCCTGTTGTAGAGTTCCTCCTTGTTGTTCATCTTGTAGTAGCCGATGAGCTTGCGGATGACCCTGGCCTGCAGGATGATATTGCGCTCGGCGAGCTTCTTCTTGAGGATGTTGATGCCGGTGGCGATGTTGTCCTTGTTGATGCTTTTCATTGAAAGCAGCACCTGGTTGCGGGCGCGCGAGGTGACAAGGAAGTCGAGCCACTCCCTCTTCGGCTTTGCATTGTCGGAGGTGATGATCTCCACCTGGTCGCCGTTGTTCAGCACGGTCGACAGGGACACGAGCTTCATATTGACCTTGGCGGCGATGGCCTTGTTTCCGATGGCGGAGTGGATGTAATATGCGAAATCAAGGGCGGTGGAGCCTTTGGGAATGCTTATCGATTCGCCCTGGGGTGTGAATGCGAACATCTCGCCGGCAGTAAGCTCCTCGTGGAAATTGTCGAGGAACTGCAGCGCGTTTGCGTCAGGATTGTCCAGGATGTCCTTGACTCCCTTGATCCAGGTGTCGATGTCGCGGTCCTGCTCGTAGGTGTCGGTAGGATGGGCCTGCTTGTATGACCAGTGAGCCGCAACTCCGCTCTCGGCGATGGCGTTCATCCTGTCGCTGCGGATCTGGACCTCGATCCAGGTGCCCTCGGAGATGACCGTGAGGTGCAGGGCTTCGTAGCCGTTGAGCTTGGGCGAGCTGACCCAGTCCCTCGTCCTTTCGGCCTTGTATCTGTACTGACTGGTAATGAGCGAGAAAATGTTCCAGCACTGGTCCCTCTCGGTAGCGTTGGTGTCAGTCTTCGGCTCGAAGATGATCCTGACGGCGTAGATGTCGAATATCTCGTCGAAAGGTATGTTCTTCGTCGTCATCTTCTTCCAGATGGAGTAGGGGGTCTTCATCCTCTTGATGATGCGGAACTTGTATCCGGCGTCGCTGAGGATCTTATCGACCGGGGCGATGAAGTTGTCGATGATGGGGCCCTTCTCCAGCGTGGCTTTCGCCAGCATCTTTTCTATGTCGTGATATGCCTGCGCCTCCTTGTTCTTGAGCCAGATGTTCTCCATCTCGCTCTTGATGTTGTTGAGACCGAGCCTGTGGGCGAGAGGGATGAAGATGTACATAGTCTCGCTGAGGATCTTCTCTCTCTTGTAGGCGGGCATATATTCTATCGTGCGCATATTGTGCAGGCGGTCTGCCAGCTTTATCAGCACGATGCGCGCGTCGTCGTTGAGCGTCAGGAGGATGCGCTTGAAATTGTCAGCCTGCTGCGAGCGTTCCTCGATGACTCCTTTCTCGCTGTCGAGGGCTGTCTTGATCTTGGTGAGTCCGTCCACCAGCAGGGCGATGCGGTCCGAGAACTGGTTGCGGATGTCTTCCACGGTGTAGTCGGTGTCTTCCACCACGTCGTGAAGCAGCGCCGCGCAGATCGACTTGCAGCCCAGGCCGATTTCCTGGACCACGATCCTTGCGACAGCTATGGGGTGGATGATGTATGGTTCACCGGAACGTCTGCGAACTCCGTAGTGGGCCTTGTTGGCAAAGTCGAACGCCTTCAGCACAAGCTCGTACTGCTCCTGGTCGGCGCAGCGTTTGAGGCTGGCTATGCGCAGCGGTTCGAACTCCCGCTGTATCAGATCCTTGTCTTCCTGTGTGAATTCGTCAGTTTTCATCTCCTTCTGTCTATTTCAGGATCGTACTCGTTTACGTGCTGGTAGGCATAGCTCAGGTCGACTCCGAACAGGATGTCGAACCAGCACAGGTTAAGCCACATCATATATAGCGGTATCGCAGCGACGGCACCATAGACTGCATTGAGCCTTGTCACTACGATCTGTGTCTCAAGGTAGAGGTATTGTATTACAAGGAAGCCGAGGGCTGATACAAGGGCTGCCTTGAAGCAGGCCGAGTATTTCACCTTGGCGTGAGGGATGAACTTGTACATCAGCGAGATGACCAGCACCGACAGGGCGTAGAAGATCACCCAGAACAAGTATGAATTCACGAACCCGACCAGTTTCGACCCTCCGAGGAATCCGATGAAACGGAAGAAGTAGGTCACGCCGTAGAAGAACATTACCAGCACGAAGGGAGAGAGGATGAGGATGCTGATGTATACGATAATGCGGCGGAAGAAATTGGCAGACTTGCCGACATCCCAAATATGGTTGAAAGAATTCTCGACGCACAGCATCATCCACAGCACCAGCCACAGGAAGGTCAGCGAGCTGACCAGCCCGAATCCTCCGCCGGAAGTCATATCGACGATGTTGTTGGCCCAGCCCATCACCATTTCGCCCATCGACGGGTTGTTCACGAAAAGACCCGAAATAATCCTTGTCAGAAGGTCCAGCAGGCCGAAATTGCCGGCGATCAGGAGGATTACCGCGAGCAGAGGAACGGTGGCCATCGTAGTGAAGAAACTGAGCGCCACCGCTTCGCGGCCGCATCTGAGCGACTGGAAGTGACGGTGGGTTATCAATATGATTTTCAGATGTTTGTAGAGCTTTCCACGCTTGGGGCTGAGGCCCGCGAGGTCGATATTCCATATCCCTTCGCCCAAAAAGTGGGAGACGGTCCTCGTGATTGCCTTTACCCTTGTGATAAAACTCATTCCTTTGGCTCAACCAATGCCCGAAGTTCCTCTTCGGAGATTATTCTGGTGCCGAGTTTCTCGGCTTTCTTTATCTTTTCCGCGCCGGGGGCTTCACCTGCCACCAGGTAGCTGGTGTGACCGCTCACCGACGATGTTGTCTTGCCGCCGTGGCTTTCGATGAACTGCTTGATTTCATCCCTCGGGACGGAAAAAACGCCGGAAACCACAAAGATACCACCAGAAAGTGTATCTGATACCTTTTTTGTCTTTTCTTGCTCGAATTTCAGCCCTGCCTGACGCAGTTTTTCAATCTGCTGCCGGTTTACAGGGTCGGCGAACCACCGGATTATCGAATCTGCCATCACGTCTCCGACCTCGTCTATCTGCACAAGGGTGTCGCGGTCCGCGGCCATAATGGCGTCGATGCTGCCGAACCGGGCCGCCAGCATCTTGGCGCTGGCCTCCCCGACGTGCCTGATGCCCAAGGCGTAGAAAACCCTGTTGAAGGGGACGTTTTTGGACTTTTCAAGGCTTGAGAGCAGGTTTTCGGCTGAACGGTCCTTCCATCCGTCCAGGGTGAGCAGCTGCTCTTTGGTGAGCGAATAAAGGTCGCTCAGGTGGCGGATGTAGCCTTTGTCGTACAACTGGTCGATGGTGGCGTCGCCCGCCAGGATGTCCATCGCCTTGCGGGAGATGAAATGTACGAAGCCGGATTTGATCTGCACCGGGCAGGCATTTGAGTTGGGACAGTAGTGCTTGGCCTGTCCCTCGTCCCTGACGAGCTCGGCGCCGCAGTCGGGACAGTATCTTGGAAAGTCCGGAACGACGGCGTGGGCAGGTCGTTTCGACAATTCAACTTCGGTGATCTTGGGTATTATTTCCCCGCCCTTCTCGACGTATACGTAGTCGCCGATGCGGATGTCGAGCAGGTCCATCTGGTCCTTGTTGTGCAAGGAGGCACGTTTCACTACGGTGCCTGACAGCGGAACGGGGTCGAGGTTGGCCACGGGGGTGATGGCCCCGGTGCGGCCGACCTGGTAGTCTATGCTCAGCAACTGCGTCAAGGCCCTGTCGGGCTTGAATTTGTAGGCGGTGGCCCAGCGGGGGGACTTGGCTGTAAAGCCGAGCTTCCTCTGCCAGTCGAGGCGGTTCACCTTTATCACGATGCCGTCGATGGGGAAGGGAAGGCTGCGGCGCGCCTGGTCCCAATAGTCGATGTAGCTGTTGACTTCTTCTATGCTGCCGACCACCCTGGAATGTTCGGAAACAGGAAGTCCCCACGACTTTGCAGCGGCAATCGCTTCGGAATGCGTGGTGAAGGGGAGGTTCTCTCCGAGCATATGGTACAGCACGCAGGCCAGCCCTCTTGAAGCCACTTCGCTGCTGTCCTGGAGCTTGAGGGAGCCGGAAGCAGCGTTGCGGGGGTTGGCGAACGGCCTCTCGTCGATTTCTTCCCTCTCGGCGTTGAGGCGGTTGAAGGCCTCGAAGGGCATATATATCTCGCCGCGGATCTCGAATTCTTCGGGATAGTCGCCGTGAAGGGTTTTGGGAATGGACGGGATGGTCAGTACGTTGGCCGTCACGTCGTCGCCCTTGACTCCGTCGCCGCGGGTGACTGCGTAGGCCAGAGAACCTCTCTTGTATGTCAGGCAGATTGCCGTGCCGTCGAACTTGAGCTCGCAGCTGTAGCTGCACTCCTCCTGGATCGTTCGGGAGATGCGGTCGCTGAACTCCGACAGTTCCTCACGGCTGTAGGTGTTGCCGAGCGACAGCATAGGATATCTGTGGGTGCGGGTGGCGAATTCGAAGGGCCTGCGTTCGTCTGCCGCCCCTTCGGGGGCTTTGGCGATGTCGCTGCCGACCTTGACGGTGGGGGAGTCGGGCGATGCGAATTCGGGGAATTTCTTCTCGAGAGCCGCCAGCTCCTGCAGCATCAGGTCGAATTCGAAATCGGAGATGACAGGGGCGTTCAGGACATAATAATTGTAGTTATGTCCGTTTATCTCATTGCGGAGGAATTCAATCCTCTCCCTGGCTGCTGATTTTGTAATTTTCGACATTGCAATGTTGCAAAGATAGTCTATTTTTTCTTACTTTTGGCCCCCGTATTTTGACAGTACATACAACTAATTCAAACAATAAAAACAAAAAAAGATGAAAGATTCCATCATTATTCTCACCGGCGGCGGTCCCGCACCTGGAATGAACACAGTAGTAGGTACAATCACACAGGCATTTGTGGCTCGCGGATACAGAGTCATTGGTTTGCACGGAGGTTATGAAGGCTTGTTCCGTCACGACGCCGAGATCGAGGAGATGGATTTCAAGAAGGCTGACAATATCTTCAACAGGGGTGGTTCATACCTCCGTATGAGCCGCTTCAAACCGACTCAGGAAGATTTTGACAAGAACTTCAATCTCAAGCTCTTCCAGGACAACAACATCAAGCTTCTGGTGACCGTCGGCGGCGACGATACTGCTTCAACTGCCAACAGGATCGCCAAGTTCCTTGTTTCCAAGAATTATCCTATCAAGAACATCCACGTTCCCAAGACCATCGACAACGACCTTCCGCTTCCCGCCAACACTCCGACCTTCGGATTCAACTCAGCCAAGGCTGAGGGCGCACACGTTGCAACCACCGTATACGAAGATGCACGCACTTCCGGCAACTGGTTCATCGTCAGCCTTATGGGCCGCAGCGCTGGCCACCTCGCACTCCACGTCGGTGCAAGCTGCCACTATCCGATGATCATCATCCCCGAGATGTTCAACAAGACTCAGATCACTGTCGACAAGATCGTCCGCCTCGGCGTTTCAGCCATCCTCAAACGCAAGGTCCTCGGCATCCGTTACGGCGGTATCGTAGTTTCTGAGGGTGTCTTCCACGAGCTCGACGACGAAGAACTCAAGGCTACCGGCATCAAGTTCACTTACGACGAGCACGGCCACCCCGAGCTTGGCAAGATCTCAAAGGCCCAGCTTTTCAGCGAGCTCATCGAGATGAAGATGAAAGAACTCGGCATCAAACTCAAGACCCGTCCCATCGAGATCGGTTATGACATCCGCTGCCAGACTCCCATCGCCTATGACCTTATGTACTGCTCACAGCTCGGCTGCGGCGTTTACGACCTCTTCGCACGCGGTGAAACCGGCTGTATGGTTTACGTCGACACCACCGGCAAGGTAACTCCTCTGTATCTGAAGGATCTCCAGGATCCTCAGACCGGCAAGATTCCGCCCCGCAGGGTTGACATCGAAGGCGAGATGGCCAAAGGCATCTACAACCACATAGCCCAGTACATTACCGAGGCTGACTATGAGGCTGCAAAACAGTTCGTCAAGAATCCTGAGGACTACGATTTCTTCAAGATCCTGAACTGGCCGTCATTCTGCTAGAATCACCGTGTAGTCGAAAGGTTCAAGCGTCAGAGGCTCTTCGAACGCAGCGACCCTTCCGATTCCGAAATAATCATAAGCGTCCTTCGGGACGCTTATTTTTATCTTTATACGGCTGTCGGAGAAGTTGGCTGCCACCAGGGCGGTGCGGCCCTGCCAGCCACGCATAAAGGTGAATACGCGCTGAGCGTTGAAATCGCTGGAGCTTGGATTGGCGTACATCAGGTCATAGGTGCCGCCTTTGGCGAAAATGTCGCTGACTGCAAGCTTCGTGAGACTGCTGTAACGTTCGTAGAGCTCTTTGCGCAGGGCCGGCGGATTGTCCCTCCAGGTGAGGGTGCAAAAGTCGAATATAGAAGTGCGTCCGTCACAGCCGCTGTAACCTTCGCTGGCCATTCCGCGCTCGCCGTATTCCTGCCCGCTGTAAATCATAAAGGGGGCCTGGTTGAAAAGCATAGATACGGCCAGGGGGGCATAGGCCTTGCGGGCGTCTGCGAGGAAGAAGTCGGAGGCGATGCGCTGCTCGTCGTGGTTTTCGAGGAAATTCAGCATCTTTGGCTGCAGGTCGCCCAGAAACTGCCATTCGTCAGTCAGCCAGTATGCAGGTTCCCTGTTGGTGCTGATGGCCTTGAGGGCGTCGTAGAACCCTGTCTTGTCGTAGAGATAGTCAAAACCTGCGTCTGAATAGCGGGTGTAGTTCTTCTTGTCGTAGACCTCTGCTATGAAGAATGTGTCCGGATACTCCTTGCGGACGTTTTTTATGGCCCATTCAAAAAACTCCGGCGTTACCAGCTCGACCATATCGCACCTGAAGCCGTCGACTCCGAGTCCTGCCCACCAGAGCAGTATGTCGAGCATCTTGTCCCAGGTCAGGCGATAGTTGTAGTTCAGCTTGATGGTGTCGTACCAGTCGGTTATGCCGGGATGCCTCGAAAAACAGTTGTTGCCGGTGGCCAGAGCCGGGTCTTCGTTGTACAGCTCGTGTCCGGCGATGTTGGCAGGCAGCTCCAGCGGACCGTCGAGCGGGAAAAAATTGGCCTGGGTGAAGTCGTTTGTCGCAGAGTGGTAGCTGCGAGCAACGTGGTTGGGGATGAAGTCGATGACGGCCTTCATCCCAGCCTTGTGGGTGCGCTCGATCAGTGCCTTGAATTCGTCGAGCCTGCGGGAGCTGTCCTGCGCCAGTTCGGGGGCGACATCGTAGTAGTCCCGGACGGCATAGGGGCTGCCGGCCTTTCCCTTCACTATCGCCGGGCAGTCGGCGGGATAGCCTTCGAAGGAAGTCGCGGTGGAGTGGGCGAGGACGCCTGTGTACCATATCGCACTGACAGACAGGTCCTTTTTCAGCTGTGCGAGGTATTGCGGTGTGATGTCGTTGAATTTGCCGCTGCCGTTCGTTGCATAATCGCCTCCAGGAGTCCACGAACGATCTCCCATTACCCTGACAAGCAGCTGGTATAGAATGAATTTGGCCATAATGTCTCTAGAAGGGGTATCCGACACCGAAGTGCAGGGTGAAGCCGTCCCGCTTGAACCACTGTCCCGGCATCCTCCACGCCTGGGCGGCCGGGTCATAGCCCTTGATACCCATATCGACCCTTATGACCAGCATCTGCAGGTCGACCCTGACGCCGGCTCCCCAGCTCAGGGCAGTCGACTTCAGCAGGTTTTTCCAGGAAAGGACAGCGTCTTCGTTATAGATTTCCGACTTGTCGTGCGAGTAATGCGGCAGTTCCCAGATATTGCCGGCATCGACGAACACCGCACCCTTGACGATGTTGAAGATAGGGAAGCGCAGCTCGAGGTTGGCTTCCAGACGCAGGTCTCCGGTCTGGTTGGCGATAGTGAATGCCGTGTCTATCGGCGACATTCCAGGGCCGATGGTACGGGACTGCCAGCCGCGCAGGCTGTTGGCGCCTCCGGCGTAGAAACGCTGCTCGAGAGGCAGTGCGCTGGAGTTGCCGTAGGCATAGCCGATGCCTCCTGATATGCGGGCTGCCAGCGACAGGTCCTGCGAATTGTTGAAGAAGGTGGTCCTTACGAGGCTCAGCTCTCCGCGGGCGTACTGGGCGTAGGGAACGCCCAGGATCAGGCTCTGTCCGTCCTTGTTCTGCCTGAGCAGGGGGTCGAACATATTGAGCACGTTGCCGGCCACGTTGCCCGAAAAGCGCACATAGAAGTAACTCTCCTTCGGATTGGTGGAAGTATTGGTGGTGTAGTATGCGTTGATTCCGCCTCCGATATCCACGTGAGTCATATAGCTATACTGGAGGTAACTGCTGCTAAGACTCTTGAAGAAAGTAGAATCCATATCATAGACGGTCACGACATTCGCCCTGAGCGGCGTCCATTCTATCGATATGTTGGAGGTGGGGTTGAAACTGTAGCCATACGAAGACGCTATGATGCTTCTGTCATATTCCGGACGTTTCTGGTGATTGTAGGAGAGGGCTATGTTGGTTCGTGGCAGGACGGGGCCGCTGAACAACTTTGAGGGAGCTCCTACGAAATGCGGGATGGAAAGGGAGGAAGCCAGCGTGAACTCGTTCGTGAAAGCAGGGCTCTTGAACATAAACTGCCAGTTGCCGCCGACTGCCATATTGAAGTATTCTCCGCCGCCGAACAGATTCTTGTGGGTATAAGATATGGACGGGTTGACTCCGAACAGCCCTGTAGAGTTCACTGATCCCTGCAGGTCGAAACCTATGCTCTGCAGCTTGGAAGGCGACAGCAGGATTTCGCAGTCCACGACGGATGAATCGCGGGGGGTCATCTCGATATTCACGGTGCTGAAGAGCCTGTTGGAAGTGAAACGGCTGTAGGTATTGTTGATGACCGTCTCGCTGTATTGTGAATTTGGCTGTATTCGATTGAGATATTGGAGGAATTTGCTCTTTACCTTCAGATTTCCTTGAGGTACAACCGCCACGGTGCCGATTGTATATCTGGTGTGTGGCTTAGCGGCGGTGGGGCTTTCATTACGGGTGTAATCCCTCAGTTCGACTGAGAGCAGTGCGCTGTCAGGGGTCGCGGTGGTGTCGGCGAAAAAGAAGAAATAGTTCTTGCTGAAGCCGTAATATCCGTTGTCGCGATACAGCGAGGCCAGCCTCTGGGATTCGAGTTCGAGGACGGACTCGGCGAGTTTGTCACCTTCTTTAAGCAGGGACTTGGACTGACCGGCGGCATAGATGGAATCCAGGGCGCTGTCTTCCACGCTGTATGAAATGCTTTTCATCGGGAACTGCTTGCCCAGGGTGACATTGTAGGTGACGTTGGCCTTCTTGCCGTCATATTGGGTGACAGCTTCCGCCTTGGAATTGTAGTAGCCCAGGTATTCAAGCCTCTGGATGATGGCGTCGATGCTTGTGGCTACTGATGTGGAGTCAAAGATGACCGGGGCGGCCTTCAGCACGCTGAAGCCGATGCCGGCCGATTTGGCCGGACTCTGAGCCAGGTATTTGTTAAGGTCTGAGGCCTTGACGTCATTTTTTGAATCCTTGAGCACTATCTTGTTCTTGGCCAGATAGTGCTGTCCTTCAGGCACCATCGACGCATACTGAGTCGACACGCAGGACGAAAAGCCGGCGGTCAGGAGTATGGCGGTAAATAGCAGAAATGTGGTCCTGAGGAGCTTCATTGATACAAATATACGTAATTAATTCTTATTTTTGTGTAGCAAGAACCCCCTGCAATGACCAATTCCGAGATCAAGCACATCAGTTCGCTCAAAGACAAGAAAGCCCGCGCCGAAGCAGGTGAATTCGTGGTTGAATCAGAGAAGCTTGTAGCTGAGGCGATATCTTCCGGTTTTGAGGTGAAACTCATCTGTTATACAGGTGACGATGTGGACAGAAGGATTGTTTCGCATCCTGCGGCAGTCGCAGTCGACCGCAAGACGATGGACCGCATCAGCTTGCTCGCAAGTCCTTCACCGGCTCTGGCGGTAGTCGCTATGCCGGCGGTTCCGCAGTCGGATGTGGCTGCGCTGGCCGCCGATCCCAAGGCTCTGTGTCTTGCGCTGGACGGTGTGAGGGATCCCGGCAATATGGGTACGATAATCCGCATCGCCGACTGGTTCGGCATCGACGCCGTCCTGGCGTCAAGGGACAGCGTGGAGCTCTACAACCCCAAGACCATCCAGTCTACTATGGGTTCGATATTCCGCAAGAAGGTGGTTTACTGCGACCTTGTCGAGGCGGCAAGCCTGTTCGCCGCCGCCGGCGCCCCCGTCTACGGGACTTTCCTGGACGGTGACGACATTTACTCCGGCCGACTCGAAGGACACGCGCTGGTCATTATGGGTTCAGAATCATTCGGGATCAGGGATTACCTCGCGGCTTCAGTGTCCAAGCGCTTGTTTATTCCGCCTTATCCCAGGAGCGGTTCGGGATGTGAGTCGCTCAACGTGTCGGCTGCCGCGGCCGTAGTGTGCAGCGAATTCAGAAGATTTTTACTAACTTAGGCTGTCTATAGTATTTTCATAATGGCAACACAACTGGATTTCAGTAGGGTAAACAAAAATGACTTGCTGTACAACATAGCATTCAAATACCTTCATTTTGTCCATAATTACGTTTATTACAGGCAATACCGTGTCAACGGAAGGGAGAATCTTCCCAAAGATGAAGGCTATCTTGTGATCTCCAATCACCAGAACAGCCTCAACGACGCACTGGGCATCCTCTTCGCTACGGGACGCAAGCATCCGGTATTCATCGCCCGCGCCGACATATTCAACAAGCCTTTCGTCGCAAAGTTGCTGAGATGGCTCAAGATGATGCCGGCATACCGTGTCAGGGACGGCATCGACGAGCTCGGCAAGAACGAGGAGATATTCCGTCAGGCCGCCCGTGTGATTTCGGAAGGAGACCCGATAGTGCTTTTCCCGGAGGCCCTCCATCAAAACGGGCGTTATCTGGGTACTTTCAAGAAGGGATTTGCCCGCATCGCCTTCGAAACCGTAGAGCAGACCGGTTTCAAGATGAAGCTGAAGATAGTCCCTATGGCCAACAACTATTCCGACTATTTCCGCTTCCAGTCCAAGCTCAATATTAATATCGGAGAGCCTTTCGAGTTCACCGAGCTCTATGACATATACAAGGAGCATCCCGAGCGCGCGAGGTATCTGCTTGCCCAGAAGGCTCACGCCGCAGTCGAGAAGCTGATGGTCAATCTGGACGACATTCCCAACTACGAGGCACTTGAGACGCTTTGTACGGTCTACCGCAAGAATTATATAAAGGCAAACAAGATAAGGCCGGCTGGCAGCATCACCAGCGAGACCAAGGCCGACCAGGCAATAGCCAACAGGCTCAGGGATTTGCGTAACGGCGAGCCCGGGCGATATGCGGACCTGGTAGGGAAGGCCGCAGAATATGGCAACCTGCTGAAAGAACTCCAGCTGAGGGATTGGATTTTCACAAAGAGGCGCCATCCTGTCATCGGCATATTGGTACGCACCATACTATGGCTGCTCTTCATCCCTGTATGGCTGGCGTGCGCCCTGCTGAACGTGATTCCTTTCTTCGGCGGATTCATATTCACAAGGAAGGTTAAGGACAAGCTGTTGCACCCTTCATTCCACTTTGCGGTGGGTTCTCTCGTCACCGGTCCTATCTGGTATCTGATTGTGTCCGTGGTAGTGGCTCTGGTGACCCATACGTGGTGGTACGGGCTTCTGTCGCTTATCCTGCTTCCCTTCACCGTAATCATATTCTCCCGCTCGACGGGAGCCCTCAAGAAACTTGTGAACCGATTCCGCAGGTCGGGATTCGTGGCCCGCAAGGACAGGCGCTTTTTCAAGGCACTTGACCTCAGGGAGCAGCTTGTGGCCGATATGGATAAAATAATGAAACAATAACATAACTTTCAAATGGAACGGAAAATCGTCATAATGGATCATCCGCTGATCCAGCACAAACTTTCGGTATTGCGTGATGAAAGCACGGGAACGTCGAAATTCAGGGCGCTCGTCAATGAAATAGCTTGTCTGATGACTTATGAGGCGACCAGGGACCTTCCTCTTGAGACAGTGGAGGTCAAGACGCCCTGCGGTATCGCTTCTTGTCAGAGGATTTCGGGCAAGACGCTGGCGTTCGTGCCTATCCTGAGGGCTGGAACTGGTATGCTGGAAGGTGTGCTGCAGCTGATTCCCAAGGCCAAGGTGGGCCACATCGGCCTCTATCGCGACGAAACGACCCTCAATCCCGTCGAGTATTATTGCAAACTGCCTGCTGATATCGAGTCGAGGGAGGTTTTCGTCCTCGATCCTATGCTTGCCACCGGCGGTTCGGCTGTCAATGCCATCTCGCAGATCAAGCTGCGCCATCCCAAGGCTATCAAGTTCCTCTGCATCATAGCGGCTCCTGAGGGTCTTGAGGTCCTCAAAAACGCCCATCCGGACGTGAATATCTATTGCGCGCACGTGGATGACCATCTGAATGAGAACGGTTATATCGTTCCCGGTCTTGGAGATGCAGGAGACCGTATTTTCGGAACCAAATAAAACGACAGGATTGCGATGGCTACCTTTCTGTGGAGCGATATAGTTTTCGGCCCGATACACAGCCGCAGGGTGGGGACGTCCCTGGGAATCAACCTGCTGCCCGTGTGCGGCAAGTTGTGCACCTTCGACTGCGTCTACTGCGAGTGCGGGGACTTGTCGTCGGGAGCTCCCCGCAAGGACCGCAGGATGCCTTCCCTCGAACAGGTGGTGGAGGCTATGTCAAGCCGCTTTGCAGCCCTGCACGCGGAAGGGGTGAAGGTCGATTCCATTTCCTTCACCGGCAATGGTGAACCCACCCTCCATAAGGATTTCCCCGCCATCATCGACAAGGTTGTCGAGCTCAGGGACAAGTATTTTCCGCAGGCCGTCATCAGCGTTTTCTCCAATTCGACCACACTCGGCCGTCCCGGTGTGTTCGAGGCCCTTATGAAAGTGGACAACCGCATTATGAAGGTGGACTGCAGCGACGCCGCGACGGTAGCTGCCATCAACCGGCCTGCCGGGCAGTTTTCACTTGAGAAAGTTCTGGATGACCTGGAGCGTTTCAACGGAGACTTCATACTCCAGACAATGTTCTTCAAAGGCAGCCTTGACGGTCGTGAGATAGACCTTACCGCGCCGGAACTGGTGGCTGGCTGGAGCGACATAGTGCGAAGGCTTCATCCCTCCAAAATAATGGCATATTCGCTCGACCGCGACACTCCCGTGGCGGGACTGAGGAAGGTGGAGCGCGAAGAACTACAGGCCATCACAGCTCCCCTGAGGGACGAAGGATTTGAAATTGAGATTTTTTAAAACATATAGTAATCAATAATTTAAACTCCCTTATATGAACGATTCAAAGAATATGTCAAGGCGTAGTTTCCTTGGCAGTGCCGCTCTTCTTTCAGGAGCTGCGTTAGTGGGTCCCTCAATAATCAGGATGAATGACCTGAGTGCTGCCGAGCCGAAAAAGAAGCCCAAAAACTTCAACGGTCTCGTATTTCCCGACGGCAAGCCCAATTCTAAATTTGCAGGCGTGCAGATCGGCAATATCACCAACAGCTTCCGCAACATCAATACCCTCGATGACTTCGTGGCAGCTTGCGTGGCTTCCAACATCAGTTCAGTAGAGCTCAGGAATATGGGCCAGTTCGAGTCTATCATCGGCGGTCCCGCCAATCCCAACCAGGTGCGTCCGATGTGGGAGATGGTGAATACCCCTCGTCCCGCAGGCCAGCAAGGCGGCGCACCCCAGGGCGCTCCGCAAGGCCAGAGACCTCCTCAGGGGCAGGGTGCTCCCCAGGGTCAGAGACCTCAGGGCGGCGCTCCCCAAGGCGGAGGAATGGGCCGTGGCCAGCAGACTCCCGAGCAGAGGGCTGCTATGGAGAAATACAACAAGGAGCTTGCGGAATTCCGTAAATCCCCCGCTGCCATAGCCGGCTGGACTGAACTTGGCAAGAAACTGCGTGCTGCAGGCATCGATGTCCACCTTCTCAAATTCGAAGCCGGCACAACCGATGAGCTTCTCGACTATTCTTTCGCCGCTGCGAATGCCCTCGGCGCCCTTGGAATCACCACTGAAGGCAGTGCCGAGAAATGCGCTTCTTTCGGAAAAGTGGCTCAAAGGAACGGTTCCCTGGCGGTATACCACAACCACGGCCAGTACGCCAATATGACAATCGGCGAGATTGAAAAATGGCTCGATATGTCACCTGCCAACAGGCTCAACTTCGACGCTCCCCACTACTTCGGCTTCGGTTACGAGGACGGCCCGAAACTGAATCCTATGGAATTCATCGAGTACTTCCACGACCGCATCATCAGCATCCACATCAAGGACAAGACCAGCTTCAAGAATCCGTTCCAGAGCAACCAGAACCAGGTGTGGGGGCAGGGTGAGACTCCACTTAGAGAAATACTTGAGCTAGTGCGTGACAAATATCCTAATATCCACTGTGATGTGGAATTGGAATATGTGGTTCCTCAGTGGTCTACGCCGGAGCGTGAGATCAAGAATTGCGTCCAGTTCGCACGCCAGATCCTTATCTAGTTTCCAGAGCTGTGAGAGCGTCGGCGACCGTGAAGTTGCTGCCGCCTACGAATACAAGGTCATTGGAATCTGCCTTCGCAAGGGCGGATTCCAATGCTTTTTTTACGCCTTTTATGCAGCGGCCGGTGATGCCGAAAGGCCTGAGTCTTGAGGCAAGCTCCTTCGGCTTCAGGGCCCTGTCGGTCGAAGCCTGGGTGAAGATGTAGCGGAAGCGCTTGCCGGGCTTGGGCATAAAAGCGGCTACAGACTCGATGTCCTTGTCGGCGACCATTCCGAAAACTATGAACACCCGTCCGGCGTTTTCTTTCTGTAGCTGGGAGAAGACCCATCTCAGTCCGTGGGGGTTGTGGCCGATGTCGCATATCAGGGCGGGTGAGCCCTCTCCGAGGTCGATGCGTTCCCATCTGCCTCTAAGGCCGGTGACTGCTGCGGCGCGCCGCAGCCCTTGCATCGCAGCCGGTGTCAAAGCCTTCAACTGCTCCAAAGCGCATAAAACTGTACGAAGGTTTTCTTGTTGATAATCACCTCTTAAATCCAGCTCATCTGCAGTGATGCTTGCGTTTTTCATATCGTAGTCGCAAGCGTGGAAAATCGGGGCGTTTCTCTCTTTGGAGAGCCTTTCGAATACGGGTGAGGTGTGGCTGTCCTCAGCTCCGATGACCACCGGGACTCCGGGCTTGATGATGCCTCCTTTCTCGAAAGCGATCTCTTCGAGCGTGTAGCCAAGGTATGCGCAGTGCTCGAGGCCGATGTTTGTGATGATGCTCAACTCGGGAGTGATTATGTTTGTGGAGTCAAGCCTGCCTCCGAGACCGGTTTCGATGACGGCGATGTCGACCTTTTCCCTTGCGAAGAAATCGAAGGCCATTGCTGTGGTTATTTCGAAAAAAGAAGGGTTGTGGATGTCGAAAAAGCTGTCCCACTTGCTTAGAAAGGCGGATACGTCCTCTTTGGGAATCATCCGGAAGCCGTCGGCGGTCACGACCTTCATCCTTTCGCGGAAGTCTACGAGGTGGGGCGAGGAGTAAAGGCCGACCTTGAGGCCGCTGCAAGCCAGGGCCGAGGCGAGCAGATGGCACACCGAACCTTTGCCGTTGGTGCCGGCTACGTGGATCTTGCGGAAGCGCTCGTGAGGTCGCCCGAGTGCCTCGTCGAGAGCCTTGATAGTTTCGATGCCGGGTTTATATGCGCGGTTTCCGACCACCTGGTAGGATGGAAAGCGGTTGTACAGGCGCTTGATCTGCTCGTTATATTCCATTGTTGATAAATATGTCCGCAAATATGGCAATAATTCCTGTCATTGCTTTTTGATAATGCCTAAATTTGCCGAATCAAAACCATTGCAATGAGTCACGTTAGGAATATCCTGTTCTTTGAGACAAACCAGAACTCAATCATCGCCGTCAGCTGCGGAAAAACACTAAGTCAAGACGATATCAAAGCTCTCGAATGGCTGTTCTCCGACGCCCGTTCGCTCGACGCCGACCGTGTGGAGGGCTTGTTCATCGGCCCCAGAAGGGAGATGATAACTCCTTGGAGTACTACTGCAGTTGAGATAACGCAAAATATGAATATTGAGGCTATTGGGCGCATCGAAGAGTTCTTCCGTGCGGAGTCTGAATCCAGCTCTTACGACAAGATGCTGCAAAGGATGTACAAGGGCCTCGACCAGGATGTCTTCACTGTCAACCGTAAGCCTGAAGACATCGTCTACATCACGGATTTTGAGAAATACAATGTCCAGGAGGGTCTTGCCCTCTCGGCCGATGAAATAGCATATCTGCAGAACCTGAGCGCGAAGTTGGGCAGACCGCTGACCGATTCTGAGGTGTTCGGCTTCTCCCAAGTCAATTCCGAACATTGTCGCCATAAGATTTTTAACGGTACGTTTATCATTGATGGTCAGGCAAAAGAGCTCTCTCTCTTCAAGCTTATCAAGAAGACGACCCAGGAGCATCCCGGCATTGTCGTTTCGGCATATAAAGACAATTGCGCCTTCGTGGAAGGCCCGACTCTCGACCTTTTCCACCCCCAGTCGGGCAGCAAGCCTTCGTTCTTCGAAAGGGACAGGGCGCAGACCGTGATTTCCCTGAAGGCCGAGACCCATAACTTCCCGACGACCGTAGAGCCCTTCAATGGCGCAGCAACTGGCACAGGAGGCGAGATCAGGGACAGGATGGCCGGAGGCAAGGGTTCGTTCCCCATCGCAGGTACGGCCGTCTATATGACTCCTTATCCCCGTTTTGAGGAGAATCCCCGTCCGTGGGAGAAGGCTCCCCGCAGCTGGCTGTACCAGACTCCGCAGCAGATTCTCATCAAAGCATCGAACGGTGCTTCGGACTTCGGCAACAAGTTCGGCCAGCCCATCATCTGCGGTTCGCTGAGCACCTTTGAATATTCTGACGAAAACGGCACCTACGGATATGACAAGGTCATAATGCAGGCAGGCGGCGTGGGTTATGCCAAGAAGCGTGACTGCCTTAAGGAAGAGCCCAAGGCGGGAGATGCCGTGCTGTTGATGGGCGGTGACAACTACCGCATCGGAATGGGCGGCGGAGCCGTTTCTTCGGTTGCTACCGGTGAATACGCCGACGCTATAGAGCTGAACGCCGTGCAGAGGTCGAATCCGGAGATGCAGAAAAGGGTATACAATGCCATCAGGGCTGTCGCCGAGAGTGGCCGCAATTCCATCATATCTGTCCACGACCACGGCGCAGGCGGCCACTTGAACTGCCTTTCAGAGCTTGTGGAGTCCACCGGAGGCACAATGGACATAGCTAAGCTGCCAATCGGCGACAAGACGCTCTCCTATAAGGAGATTATAGGCAACGAAAGCCAGGAGCGTATGGGTATGGTGGTGGACAAGGCTGATGTGGCCGAGATCAGGGCTATCGCCGAGCGCGAGAGGGCTCCGTTCTATGAGATCGGCGAAACCACCGGCCGTCACAACTTCACTCTGATGGACAGCAAGACGGGCGCGGTGCCTATGAATCTGGCGGTCAGCGATATGCTCGGCTCGACTCCGAAGACTGTGATGGAGGATGTCACGATAAAGCGCAAGTTTGCCGAAGTACCTGATGTAAAACTTTTGACAAAAGAGGATATCTATCTTAGGATAAAGCAGTTGCTTTCTCTTGAACAAGTGGCCTGCAAAGACTGGCTGACCAATAAGGTGGACCGTTGCGTGACTGGTTTGATCGCCTGCCAGCAGACTTGCGGCGAGATCCAGCTGCCGTTGAATGATGTTGCGGTCACGGCCATCGGTTATGACAGCAACGAAGGTATTGCGACGTCGATCGGCCACGCCTGCATCGCCGCGTTGATCGATCCGGCGGCAGGTGAGAGGCTCACCATCGCCGAGGCGCTGACCAACCTTGTGTGGGCCGACATCGAAGGCGGTCTGGATGCTGTCAGCCTCAGCGCCAACTGGATGTGGCCTACCAGGAATCCCGGAGAGGACAGCCGTCTCTACAGCGCCGTACAGGGCGCCAGCGACTTTGCCTGCGCTCTTGGAGTGAACATCCCCACCGGCAAAGATTCAATGTCGATGACCCAGAAATACAAGGATGGCACCAAGGTGCTGGCTCCGGGCAGTATGATCATTTCCACCGTGGCGAGGGTCAAGGACATCAGCAAGACCGTGCACGCCAACTTCGCTGCAGGCAGCTCCGAGCTGCTCTATGTGCCGTTCGTCAAAGATGCCAAGTATCCTCTCGGTGGTTCTGCATTTGCACAGATATTCTCTGCCGTCGGTTCTGAATGTCCGGATGTTGAAGCCTCTTATTTCAAGAAATGCTTCAATGCAGTTCAGGAGCTGGTGGATGCTGAGCTTCTGCTTGCCGGCCACGATGTTTCGGCGGGCGGTTTGCTGACTGCGCTGCTTGAGAGCTGCTTCCCGAATGTGGAAGGCGGGGTGGATGTCGACCTGAGCGGCTTCGATGCCAATGTGCTTTTCGCAGAGACCCCGGCCGTCGTGCTGCAGGTGGGTGACGGCGCCGCCGTGAAGGCTGTGCTTGACAAGGCCGGAGTGGCCTGGTTTGCTGTCGGCACCACTTGCGAAGGTCGTACGGCTGCCGTCAAATACGCCGGCGGCACTTTGAGCCTCGATATTGACAAGATGAGGGAAGAGTGGTTCAGGACCTCATATCTCTTCGACAAGCGCCAGACCAGCGGCGGTATGGCTGATGAGCGATTCAAGAACTACGGCAGCCAGCCCTTGCGCTTCCGTTTCCCGAAGAAGGAGCTGTGGAGAGAGGGACTTTTCGCAGGAAAGGAGGAGGATAAGCCTGTTGCCGCCATCATCCGTGAAAAAGGCTCCAACAGCGACCGCGAGATGGCCTGGGCCCTGTATATGGCTGGATTCAAAGTTAAAGACGTTCATACCACCGACCTTACTACAGGTCGTGAGGCTCTCGAGGATGTGAGGATGATAGTGTTCGTCGGAGGCTTCTCCAATGCCGACGTGCTTGGCTCTGCTAAAGGCTGGGCCGGCGCATTGCATTATAACGAAAAGGCCCGCAAGACTCTTGAGAACTTCTATTCGAGGAAGGATACGATGAGTCTCGGAGTTTGCAACGGATGTCAACTGATGGCTGAATTAGACCTTGTAACTCCCGGACATATAGGAGCTTCTCCTAAGATGAAACATAATGTTTCTCACAAGCACGAGTGCGCTTTCGTGGGAGTTGAAGTGCCTGCTTCACCTTCGATTATGCTGAGCTCCCTGCAAGGGGCGTCGCTTGGTATCTGGGTTTCACACGGAGAGGGGCGCTTCGGTCTTCCTGCCGGCAGGAAGCTCGAGGACCAGGAATTCTCGGTAGCTCTCAGGTACAGTTACGATGCATATCCGGCCAATCCTAACGGATCTGAATATGCGATAGCCGGAGTCTGCAGTAAGGATGGCCGTCATCTGGCGGTTATGCCTCACCCTGAAAGGGGACTGCGTCCGTATAACTGGGCCTGGTATCCCGAAGAAAGACGTCACGACGAGGCAACTCCGTGGGTTGATATGTTTATCAACGCACGCAAGTGGCTGCTTGAAAACAGGGGTTAAGGATTCTAGAACAACTGCTGCCCGGCAAGATGCCTCATCAGGTCGAGAGCGTTCGAAGCGAAGCGCTTTATGTTGACGTCCCTCGATGCGGACATCGACAGGATTTTCTTGGAAACCACTTCAATTTCTCCTGTAGATCTATTTCTATGAACGGCTGCTATCCAGCAAGTTCCGACTGGCTTTTCTGCGCTTCCTCCATCAGGGCCGGCGATGCCGGTGGTGGCGATTGAGTAGTCGCTGTCCATCAGGCAGGCGACTCCTTTGGCCATTGCTTCTGCGCACTGCTGGCTTACTGCTCCGAAGTTGGCGATAATGGCCGGATCTACTCCCAGAACTTTGATCTTTACCTCATTTGAATATGAGGTTACAGATCCGTTATAGTACCTTGAGCAGCCGGGAACCGACGTTATCAGCTCTGACAGGTGGCCGCCTGTGCAGGATTCGGCCACTGCGATGGTTTCCTGGCAGGTCGCTTCCGGCGGGCATTTGAGCAGTCTGGGAAGAATCGACTGGAGCGTGTCGTCTCCGCTGCCATATATGGTGGGGCCCAGTATCTCCTTGAGCTTTTCAATCTCGCTGTCCATTCGCTCAACGCGTGCCGGGTCGTCGGCCCCATAGCAGGACAAGCGCAGCCTGATGCCTATTGTGGTGTTGGGTAGATAGGCGAGGTGAAGCCACTCGGGCAAGGCATCCTCCCAGTCCTCGATCTGCTTGGAAAGAACGGATTCTGGAACTCCGAAAGTAATTATGTTTTTGTGGATTATCTTCTCTAACGTAAAGTGTTTCTTTATATCTTCGAGGATATCGTCCAGCAACCCTTCGGCCTCATAAGGAACTCCGGGAAGCGAGTATAGGACGGCGGGATGGCCGTACCTCGACTCGTCGAAAGGGAACTTCATACAGGGGGCAGTGCCGAGTTTGTTGGGAATGACTTCGCAGCTGTCCGGAACCTGGGCCTGGGCGAGGTTGATGTCCAGCAGGTCGATGTGTCTGGCACCGAGTATCCTCTTGACTATGGCTAGCTGTTCTGGGGATTCCTTGTATCCGGAAGCACCGCTGAGGCTGGCCAGAGCGTCTTTCGTAATATCATCCTTAGTTGGACCAAGACCTCCGGTAACAATGACTATGTCTGTATCTTTCAGACATTTGTCAAGATTTGAAATTATCTCTTGG
Source organism: uncultured Bacteroidales bacterium (assembly GCA_947169015.1). Taxonomy (GTDB): domain Bacteria; phylum Bacteroidota; class Bacteroidia; order Bacteroidales; family UBA932; genus Equibacterium. The sequence goes on from CAMVOD010000006.1 coordinate 119,444, forward strand.
CGATCATCACCGATGGATAGCATATAGCGGACTTTGACTCCGATGCGGTTGAGTGCGGTGCTGATCTTTGAAGAATTCGTATCAATGATCTGGCCGATGAGGATCTCATCGCCGATAGTGCATATTGAAGCTGTTGTCATTGTTTCCTTTTGGCGTAAGCCTTAGCCAAGTATTTGTTTATACGTTTGACATAGGCTGGTCCATTATAGATAAAGCCTGTGTATATTTCTATAAGTGAAGCTCCTGCATCGAGCATTTCAAGAGCTTGTTTAGGTGTCATAATGCCTCCGCAGGCTATGATCGGGATTATGCCGCCGGTCTTTTCGTGGATATGTCTGACGAAGGTCTTCGAGCGCTCGTAGAGAGGAGCACCGCTCAAACCGCCGTTTCCTATCGATTCTACGACTTTAGGGTTCGTTACGAGGTTCTCCCTCGACCGGGTGGTATTAGTGGCTACAAGGCCTTCTATTCCGCTTAGAAGGGCAAGATCTATGATCTCATCGAGCTGCTCCAGCGGGATGTCCGGCGAAACCTTCAGCAGGACCGGTTTATGAACGTCATTGTACCTGCGCACCGAGTTGACGTGTTCGAACAGTTCTGCAAGTGCTTGTATGTCCTGAAGTTCGGTCAGGTTCTTCACGTTGGGGCAGGACACGTTCAGAACGAAGAAATCCACGAAGTCATAGAGAATTGCGAGGGACTTCTCGTAGTCCTTATATGCTGACTCATTGGGGGTTGTGGCATTCTTGGTGATGCTAGCGGCGATCTTGCACCTGGTCGGTTTCTCGGCAATCAGGCTGTTGGCTGCATAGCGGGCGCCTTTGTTGTTGATGCCCATCCGGTTGATTATGGCCTTGTCCTTGGGGAGCCTGAAACAGCGGGGCTGAGGGTTGCCGTCCTGGGGCTTGGGGGTGAGAGAGCCGATTTCGATGAAGGAGAACCCGAAATTCGCCAGATCGTTGTACATATCGCCATTCTTGTCGAATCCGGCTGCCAGACCGACCGGATTCTTGAATGTAATACCGAAAAGTTCGCGTTCAAGTCCCTTTGTACCAGGGGAATATATCCATCTTATAATTGTGCGGCAAAGAGGGATGTACCTGCAGAATTTCAGCAGGTTCATCGTCATTCTGTGAATCTTCTCGGGTTGGAAGAGGAAAAGTATCGGTCTGATCAATCTGTACATACTGTACAAAAGTAATCAATTATCTCTTTTCGTATGTTCCGTCTTCGTACAAAATCAATATGGACTTGATGGCTTTCGGGGCGCCGGTAGATTGAGTATTAGATTTAATTTCCTCAATTTCATTGGATTGAGGAATGTTATCGAAATCGATAGTTTCATTGATTGGAGCGGCGTCGTCAAATAAGGGCTCGGAGAAGAGCTGGTCTTCAACTGGAGCGGGTGCGGGCTCTGTAACTGTTTGTATTTCAGGGGATACGTTTGAATCTTTATAGGGTTTTCCCTTGCCGAGCAGCAGCCATTCTGCGTTCAGGGAAGGGTAGGCCTGGAGCATCCTGGTGAGGAATTCAAAGCTTGGCTTGTTGCGGCCGGATAGGAGGTGGGTGACGCCTGAACGCTGGATTCCCATTTTGTCCGCGAACTGACTTTGGGAGAGTTGCTCCATCTGCAAAAAGAGCTGTAATCGCTGTTCCATTTTGTGAATTGTTGGTTATTACAAATGTAAAGAAAATTAATGAAGATTCAAAAAGATCCTGGCGTTACAAGAATGCACTACAGACTTGTAACGTCTGGCAAAAAGCATCGGGAGGGCAGATGGTGCAAATACGCTGAAATATATGTTGTATGATTAATTGAGGTTATTTTGATAATTCGCTGGGTTTCAATATTGTTTTAAGTGGGTAAACACTAAAAACAAGCCTTTTTCTGCCAAAAACAACAAAGCCAAGCTAAGTTCAAAGATTAGTTGAATGGGCGTAAATCACTGGGTTTAAGTCTTATAGGATATTAAAAAATTTACTATAACACAAAGTTATAATTAAATAATACCGGTCTATGCGAGTTGTGTTAATAACAAATGTAAACAAGTGTTGATAACTCTGAAGTTTACAATACTGAAAATATCCACTTTATTTTTGTTGATTATTGTGAACAAATTCGGCGCTTTTCTCAAATGTGCAAGAGTCTTTGATATACCCTATTTTTCACTAACTTTGTCATCCCTGACACTAAGCTATGAAACCGGCTATCAGAATCGATGATTATTTCTACGATCTACCAGAAGACCGTATAGCTAAATACCCCCTGGCCCACAGGGATGACTCGAAATTGCTGGTTAATATGGACGGCGAGCTCGGCAATTGCCTGTTCAAGGATATTGCTGACTATCTTCCTTCGAATTCCCTGATGGTTTTCAACGAAACCAAGGTCGTTCCTGCCCGTTTGCTTTTCAAGAGGGATTCCGGGGCTCTGATAGAGGTTTTCTGTCTCGAACCCATATCTCCTTCGGACTATCAGCAGGTTTTTGCTGCAACTGACAGTTGTGTGTGGAAAACCATAGTCGGCAATGCCAAAAAGTGGAAAGGCGACACTCTTTCGTTATATATAGAACATATTGACAACGAGAAGATAAAAGCGCTTAATCTAAAGGCAGACTTGATTTCGAGGGAAGCTAACTCATTCACAGTAAGATTCAGCTGGAGCGGTGGCCTTTCGTTCTCGCAGGTGATGGAAATGTGCGGCAAGATGCCTATCCCTCCATACCTGAACCGTGAAACCCAGCCCATCGATTCCACACGCTACCAGACATTATATGCCAGGATAGAAGGTTCCGTCGCAGCCCCTACAGCCGGTCTGCATTTTACTGACAAGGAGCTTTCGGCCATCGATGCAAAGGGAATTGAGCGTGTCAAGTTGTGCCTGCATGTCGGCGCAGGGACGTTTCTTCCTGTCAAGAGCGAGTTTATTGCCGATCACGCAATGCACGGTGAGCCTTTTTCTGTCACGAGAGATTTTCTTTGCAAGCTGTCTGCGTATGCTGGCAAGGAACTTGTGGCGGTCGGAACAACATCGATCCGCTCACTTGAGTCGCTTTATTATCTGGGCGTCCATTGTATAGAGGCGGGCGGGCCCGGGGTGGTTGAGCAGTGGGAGCCTTATCGCGACGAGGGTTATGGATATAGTCCTAAAGAAGCGGTTGATGCTTTGATTAAATATTTGGATAATAATAAATTAAATTCTATTACATCAAGAACAAATTTAATTATTGTGCCTTCCTATGAATTCAAGTTCGTAACCTATATGGTGACGAATTTCCATCAGCCGAAGAGTACCTTGCTGCTGCTTATAGCGGCTGCTGTAGGGCCCGGCTGGAAACAGATGTACGCCTTCGCTATGGACAACGGCTACCGCTTCCTGAGCTACGGCGACTCGTCTCTGCTGAAGGTGCAGCACAAATTCAGACTGTTATGAGAAATTTCAGGAAATACCTTATTCCTATAGTAACACTGCTTGTCGGCTTCGCCTCATTCTCGGGCCTTCTGGGCTTTTTCAACACTGAAATGCTAACCGGGTGGATCAAACCCGGTGTTGGTGGGACCTGGATATGGCTGGCAGTGGCCTTCGCTCTTATGTGCTTCCTCTTTGTGACTACTGTCGTTTCCGGCCGTATTAAAGCGCAGGAGGCCGTGTCAAAGTTTCTGCGCACGCTGCTGTTCGGCGGTGTGTGTGTGCTCCTGGCGTGGGGTGCATCGCTTTTGTCTGACAAGATTGAAAGCACTAAGATGTCAGAATTTCTCTTCCTTGCGTTTTTCCTGGTTACCCTTATAGTTTTCGGCGTGCAGTATATGGTCGGCTCAGCCAAAGCCGCCAAGATCGCGTCTGCCAATTCGCTGCGCAAAAGTGCTGCGGGGGCGGGGATTGTCAGGTATGACTACGCATCGCTTTTCGGAGGAACGATGGTCGCCGCGCTGCTGCTGATTGCGGGCGTCATCTTCAAGGTCGACGTCAAGCCGCTCCTGGTGTCATTCTCTCTGATCGCGATTTCATTCCTGTTGTGGAGGCTTACCGGATGGAGGGGGTGGCTGATGATTGCGACTGCTTGTATTACTGCAGTACTCTGCTGTAAGATAGATGATATGGAGTACTTATTTAAACAATTACCGTATATAGTTGCATTAACATTTTCGGTGCTTGCTATGGCTGTGCCCTGCGTAGATCTGTACAGCCGCAGTGAACTAAACATTTAACGCTATGGACAGCAAATTCGACGAGATACGTCCCTACAATGACGCAGAAGTAGTAGCCGCCACCAAGAGGATGGCTATTTCTCCGACTACGTATATGTTCGAAGATTTCTTCTTCAAGGACAAAGGCCACGGCTACCTTTCATCGATCCTTATGAATATCGAAGGTGTCGAGGATTTCCAGACCAAGGTTATGGCTCAGATTGTAGAAAGGACTATTTCTATGACCACTGCCGGACTGACGATCAAAGGCATCGAGAATTTCAGGAACGAGGACGGCACTTTCGGCAAGTTCCTGCTGCTGTCCAGCCACAGGGACATCGTGCTTGATCCTGCGTTCGTGCAGATCGCGATGTTCCGTAATGGCATCCCTATGACCGAGATCGCAGCCGGAGACAACCTGATAGGCGTGCCTTCGGTAGGCGACATTATCCGTGCCAACAGGATGATTACGGTAAAACGCAGCGGCACTGCGAAAGAATTGTATAATTCTGCGGCCCTGCTGTCGGAATACATCAGGGAGAAACTGAAGAACCAGGAGTGCAGCATCTGGCTGGCCCAGAAGCAGGGAAGGAGCAAGGATGGTCACGATGCCACGGAGCAGGGTGTCCTCAAGATGCTCAGTATGTCCGGAACCGGGTCTTTCGTCGAAGACTTCGCACAGTTGCGCATAATGCCTATGGCCGTGTCTTATGAATATGAGACCTGCGCCGCTATGAAAGCCCAGGAGCTGATGGTCAGAAGGCTTGCCGGAGAATACCATAAGAAGCAGGGGGAGGACCTTGCCAGTATGATCAACGGCATCAAGCAGTTCAAGGGGCACGTACATCTCGAGTTCTGCAAGCCGCTGACGCTGGATGAGCTCCGTGAGGCCGACAAGGCTGAGAAAAACGAAAAGTTCAGGGTGCTTGCGTCAATAATCGACAGCCACATTATGTCGGCTTTCAAACTTTGGCCCACCAACTATATGGCGGCTGATATCCTGACCGGCAGCGACCGTTTCAGCGACCATTATACTCCTAAGCAGAAAGAGGAGTTCATAGCCCATATCGACAAAGAGATGGCAGGTATGCCCGAAAGCGTGAAAGAAATCCTTCTCGGCATCTACGCCGCACATATCGTATAATCATTCGGGAGCTCCAGCACATACAAAAAAAACCGAACGAGATGTTCGGTTTTTTTGTGGGAGCTGAGGGATTCGAACCCCCGACCCTCTGCTTGTAAGGCAGACGCTCTGAACCAACTGAGCTAAGCTCCCTTACTTTTGGGATTGCAAATGTATGACTTTTTTTTGAAATCCCAAAAATAATCGAATATTTTCTTAAAAATTAAAGAAGCTCTTCGGAGCGTTTGATGAATTCGGCCAGATCCTTGCCCTTGAGCATACCGTTGGCGAGGAGGGCCAGGTCGGTGACCTGTTTAAGCAGCTTGTTGTCGGCGCTGAGTCCTTGTTCGCTGGCCTTGATCTTCTCTATCACCGGATTCTGGGCATTGACGGTGATGTTATATGTGTCAGGAATCTCTCCGTAGAAATTCATTCCGCCTCCGACTGCCGCCATATCGCGGTAGCGGCGCATAAACTCGCTCTGGGTGATGATGATGGCTGCAGACTCTGGACCGAGATTGTCCATCTTCACGTTGTATTTGCTATCCTTGGGAAGCAGAGCCTCCATCACTTCAGTCAGATGCTTTTTCTCGTCGTCAGTCATCTTGAGCTCTTCCTTGCTGTCCTTGCGGATCAGGGCGTCGATAGTGTCGGCATCGACGCGGGCGAAGGTGCTGTTCTCGATCTTCTGCTCCAGCAGGCCTACATAATGGGCGTCGAGAGGGCAGTCCATAACGAGCACGTCGTAACCCTTGTTTTTGGCTACTTCGACATACTGATACTGGGCCACAGGGTCGGTGGTATAAAGGTATACTACCTTCTTGTCCTTGTCGGTCTGGGCAGGCTCGATGGCCTTGCGGTAGTCCTCGAGATGGAAATACTTGCCGTCGGTATTCTTGAACAGAGCGAAGCCGAGGGCTTTCTCGCAGAACTTCTCGTCGGTGATCATACCATATTCTATGAAGAGTTTGAGGTTGTCCCATTTGCTCTGGAACTCATCGGGGCTGTTCTTTGCGATTTCTTCGAGCTTGTCGGCCACCTTGCGGGTGATGTAGCCGGAAATCTTCTTGACATTGGCATCGCTCTGCAGGTAGCTCCTTGACACGTTCAGAGGAATGTCGGGGGAGTCGATGACGCCGTGCAGCAGAGTCAGGAACTCAGGCACGATGTTCTCCACGGAGTCGGTGACGAACATCTGGTTGCAGAACAGCTGGATCTTGTTGCGGCTCAGCTCGAGTTTGTCCTTGATCTTGGGGAAATACAGGATACCCGTCAGGTTGAAAGGGTAGTCCACGTTCAGATGGATGTGGAACAGCGGATCGTCAGCCATAGGGTAAAGCTCCTTGTAGAACTTGAGGTAGTCCTCGTCCTTGAGGTCGGCAGGCTTCTTCGTCCACAGCGGCTCCACATTGTTTATGACGTGATTCTTTTCGGTGTCGACGTACTTGCCGTCCTTCCATTCCTTTTCCTTGCCGAAGACGATGGGAACAGGCATAAACTTGCAGTATTTGGCAAGCAGGCCTTCAATCTTGTAGTCATCGGCGAATTCAGCGCTGTCATCGTCCAGCCAAAGGGTGACGGTGGTTCCGCGCTGAGTCCTGGTGCCTTTGACCATTGTGAATTCGGGGTCGCCCTCGCATCTCCACTTTACGGGCTTGGCGTCAGGCTGCCAGGAAAGGGTGTCTAGCTCCACTTTCTTTGAAACCATAAAGGCGCTGTAGAAACCCAGTCCGAAATGGCCGATGATGCTGCCCACCTGGTCCTTGTATTTCTCGAGGAACTCGCCGGCAGAAGAGAAGGCGATCTGGTTGATGTATTTGTCAACCTCTTCCTCAGTCATACCGATGCCCTTGTCGATGAATGAAATTGTCTTTGCATCCTTGTCGACCTTGACTTCTATGTCGATGTCGCCGAGTTCCTGGTTCAGGGTGCCGGCGGCTGCCAGTGCCTTGACTTTCTGGGTGGCGTCCACCGCGTTGGCGATTATCTCGCGGACGAAGATGTCGTGGTCAGAATACAGAAATGTCTTGATTACCGGAAATATGTTTTCGGTCGTTACTCCTATTTTACCTTTAGTCATTTTATATGTTTTTTAGTTTTTATTTTCCGGCAGCCACAAGGGCAAAAAGAATACCAGCCGCAAAAAGGTGACATTTTGTCCGTTTTATAATTTGTTAGTAAAAAACGTCGTCCTGTTAATGTCAGACTTTGCAAAAACAATTATTTTTGTTCGATTACAAAAACCTGCCTGACTATGAACAAAACCGGTTTTGACAATAACGCCTATATCGAGAAGCAGTCCGAGAACATTATCAAGCGTCTCAACAAGTTCGGAAACAAACTCTACCTCGAATTCGGAGGAAAGCTGTTCGACGACTACCACGCGTCAAGGGTGCTGACAGGATTCGAACCCGACAGCAAGATCAGGATGCTTGAGAAACTGAAGGACGAAGCCGAGATAGTCATTGCGATAAATGCCGGTGACATCGAGAAGAACAAAGTCAGGGGAGACCTCGGCATCACCTATGATATGGATGTGCTGCGCCTCATCGACGCCTTCAGGGGCTATGGCCTGTATGTCAGCAGCGTCGTGATAACCCAGTTCGAAGGTCAGGCAAATGCAATAAGTTACCGTCACAAACTCGAGAAGCTTGGGCTCAAGGTTTATCTGCATTATCCCATCGCCGGTTATCCTTCAAATCTCTCCCTGATCATCAGCGACGAGGGTTATGGCCGCAACGAATATGTCGAGACGACCCGCAGGATCGTCGTGGTGACCGCCCCCGGCCCCGGCAGCGGAAAGATGGCCACCTGCCTGTCACAGCTCTATCACGAAAACAAGCGCGGCATAAAGGCAGGATACGCCAAGTTCGAGACCTTCCCGATCTGGAACCTGCCGCTCAAGCACCCGGTCAATCTGGCTTACGAGGCTGCAACCGTAGACCTCAGTGACGTGAATATGATCGACCCGTTCCATCTGGAGGCCTACGGCAAGATGGCAGTCAACTACAACCGCGACGTGGAAGTCTTCCCGGTGCTCAATGCAATCTTCCAGCGCATCTACGGCGAATCGCCTTACAAGTCGCCGACAGATATGGGCGTCAATATGATCGCCAGCTGCATCACCGATGACGCCGTCGTCAGCCAGGCCGCAAAGGATGAGATCATACGCCGCTACTACAACACCTGCTGCCAGGTGCGCAAGGGCAATGCCGACCAGGAGCAGATATCCAAGCTGGAGCTTATTATGGAACAGGCTCATATTCAGCCCACCGACAGGGCCGTCACCATAGCCGCAATGAAAAGGGCGGAGGAGACTGGCGGTCCGGCTGCTGCCATCCAGCTTCCCGACGGCACCATTATCACCGGAAAGACCAGCAAACTGCTCGGATCCACTTCAGCAATGCTGCTGAGCGCACTGAAACACCTGGCCGGCATATCCAAAGATGTGGACCTTATTTCACCCATCATCATAGAGCCTATATGCAAGCTGAAGACGGACCACCTCGGCAACTCAAACCCCAGGCTGCATTCCGACGAAATACTCATAGCCCTGTCCATCTGCGCCCTGACCGACCTTAATGCCCGCAAGGCGATGGAACAGCTGCGTAACCTGCGCGGCAGCGAGGCTCATACAAGCGTAATCGTATCCCAGGTGGATATGGGTGTGCTGCGCAAGCTCGGCGTCAACCTCACGAGCGAGCCTGTATACCAGACCAAGAAACTCTATCACGCCGATTAGGCCAGCCAGGGAAGATTCTGACCGAAGGCCAGGAACAGCAGGGCCCAGACCACGAATCTGCCGGTCTTGCCGATGAGCATATAGACGGCGCTCTGCACGAACGGCGCCTTGTAGAATCCGAGTACTATAGCGAAGACATCGCCGATGAACGGCACCCAGGTGGCGAGTGCCAGCAGAGGACCCCATCGGTCGACCTTGTTTTTCTGCTTTTCTATGGTCTCACGCTTGACCTTGAACCATTTCTCGATCCATTCCCACTTGCCTATGCGGCCGATGCCGTAGGTCGTGAGGCCTCCGAGCCAGTTGCCTGCAGAAGCGCAGGCCACCGTCAGCCACACGTCGCCACCGGCCAGAAGCATTCCGACCAGCAGGGCGTCGGAAGCGAACGGCACTACCGTGGCTGCCAGGAAGCAGCCCAGGAAGACGCCGAGGTAGCCCCACTCCATCAGGAATTCAAGCATACCGGCCTATCTCTCCTTGTAATTTCTGAAACGGTACCTGTAGCCCTTCTGGAAGAATGAAGCGCGTCCGGCCTCGCCCGTGACTGTGTTGATGGATTTCAGGTAGATGGTAGATGCAACCGGCAAAGTGTTGTTCTGCAGCACAAGGAAGTACTTGACCGGGGCGCCTTTCCTGCGCTTGTCGATTTTCATAGGAGCGATGGCGCGGGTGATGTCGATCTGCCATATATCGTAGCTTCCGCTAAGGTACACATATCTTGAATCCACTCTCCATACCGGCTCTATGCCGTTGTCGAAGGAGTCGTCAACGTCGTCGCCGGTGACGGGGTAGGAGTAGTCCAAACGGTTGTCGTGCATATAGTATTCCTTGTCGACGGCGTTGTAGACAAGGCAGTATTTCCCGTCGGGTGAGGGATATTCCTTGTTCTGAGCCATAAGCGGCAGGGCGGCTGCAAGGCATATCAAAAACAGAAGGCAGCGTTTCATTTGAATAGGGTTTTGCGAGGCAAAGATATCAATCTTTCAGCAGAAAGTTCAGCATAGTGCTTATGATATGGTCACACTGGCGTGTCGAAGTCAAAGCCTCGATGGGGAATCCGAGACTGACGCAGCGGTAGTCCTTGCCTTTGTATGCGACGCCAGCCGATATGTTGCTGTCGCCGTAGCGGCAGATAGTCGAAGCATTTTTCTCAGGCACGAGGCCATCTGCCATTTCGACGCAGTATACATCCTTGCCCGGGCGGTTGTTGATGTTGTAGAAGCTGTCCCGCCGTATGCCAAGTTTGTTGTCCACAGTCTTCACCAGCCCGCTGGCTGTGGCGTCGTAGTTCATATAGCTGTATTTGAGGACCTCTTTGGCGAAGGCAATCTCGCTTTCGAGCACATTCCTGCGGTATTCCGCATCGGTCTTGATGTCGTAAATGAAGTGGTGGCTGTCCGATGCTATGTTGGCCCCGGAGATGAGGATGTTGCCTCCCGCGGCAGTGTATTTGCGCAGGGCTGACATCAGCTCGGGAGTGAATACGACATATCTGAGACTTTGCTGCAGGGCGGCTGCAGAGCTGTCCCGCACCACTCCGGCAACCGTGCGGATCTGCTTGCCGCAGATTATGTCGACGGCGGGGTAGGAACTCAGGTCCAGCCGCCCGACCGCAGATGCGGCTGCTGAGGTGAAGCTGTATCCGGCTTTCATTATGGCAGCACCGTGTATCAGCGGGTAGTCGAAACTGTTGCCGGCGAAGACGGCTCCTTCGTATTCGTAAGAGGATGCGCCGAAACCGGGGTTGTCGTCATCAACCCAGGGCTGGCTCCTGTCGAATTCAGTCATCGGGCCGACATAGGATATTTCGCGGTGATAGGCCACTCCGGCATCCACGCGATCGAGGAAGCCTGCCCGAGAGGAATCGGCAGTGGCGAAAGATGCCGGCGCCGCGACTCTGGTGAAGTTGTTCAGCACCATTATGACGTCTGAAGGATTGCTCCTGTTGATGCCGGCGGACAGTATCTCGCTCTCGAAGCTTTCACCGCCTTCATTGACTGCAGTCACCTTGAAACTGTATATTTTCCCAGGACTCATCAGCACCGAATAACCGTTGCCACGGACATAGGTTCCGTTGTCAAAGCCGTCTTTTCCGTCCGCGGGCTCGCTGCCGTTGTATAACACGGCCGCAGGGTCGGTGATGCGGGTGTAGACTATGTATCCTGTCGGGTCGCTGCTGTCTTCAAGGCGGTCCATCCGGGGCTGCCACTCCAGGTTGGCGGCATTGCCGTTGACCGATATCGCAAAATCCTTGACCGGCAGGGGCTGGACCACGTAATCCTCGTTGTTGATGTATGAAAGGTACTTTAGTATGCCTTTATAGACGGCTCTGGAAGCTATGAAGCGGAAAGACGGGTCGAGGCCGAGGCGCATATCGGCGAAATTCTGGTGGGAGAGAAGTTCCAGCAGCATCGTCGGAATCTCCGGAACCCTGGACTCGTAGTAATTGCGGCTGTATATCTCCCTGCGGCTCCACTTCGGCTCGTAGGTTGCCTTGATGTCGTGGACGACCTGGCTCTGCACTATGTCGACCAGTTCCCGGGCTATGATGCGGTCAGCTCCGTTCTTGTACTTGACAGAACGCTCTGAAGTTTCGGTGTAGATGCCCAGGGTGCCTACGATCGAATCGGTCATCGACAGACCTGCGTCGGAATGGAATGCAAGGGCAAGGTCGACAGGCACGTTGTAGCCCTTGCTTCCGGGAATGCGATATGTGCCTCCCAGCAAGGCATTGACCCATTCGGCACGGGAGCGGTAGTCATCGCGGTAGTCATCCTGGTTCATAGAGGGACTGTAAACACTCTCGTCCATACCGGCAAACTGGAGGTAGTATCGTGCGCCTTCGGCAAAACGGGGAAGGCCGGAAGTGGTGGCTTCGGCTTTGTATTCCCGCTCTATCGGCTTGCCGTCCTCGTCGGTTTCGGCCGGCTTGCGGGCCACATTGCCCATACCTGCGCCGAAACGTACCGCATCGGCTCCGACGACTTTTTCGGGAGGCCCGAAATTGGTCAGAAGCACTCCGTGGGAAGTGGAGTCGGAACTGAACCCGAAGGTGCCGAGGTAAACCCAGGTGCCGGCGCACATCTGCTGGTTGACTTCAAAGCGGGTGGCGCCGCCGTTGTGCCTCACCCAGTAGTAGGCGTTGCTGTTGGCGCTTTTGTCCTCGGGATAGGACACATATACGGCGTACTCTCCGTTCTGGGGTACGTTGGCTCTCCAGAAGGCTGTCGACAGCTCACTGTTGTCCAAAGTACAGGATACCACCCTGGCGCTTCCCGACTTGAAGGGATTGACGCCTTCCGTCAGGGTTTCCCTGTCGGCAAATCCGGGTGCCTGGGAGCTACGCCAGCTGTTCTTGCCCTCCACCTCGAAATAATACTGTGTGCCGTTGTCGACGATGAGCATATTCCTCTGAAGGTCCCTTTCCCTGGGAAGCAGGACAGTTGCTCCCGCGTTCTCGAGCATAGGCACCAGGAAGGGGAGGACATAGCTCTGGGTGTATATATCTTCAACGGTGGTCATCAGGCGGCTCCGCTGCCATTCCCAGCGCTCCAGCGACTGCTCGTAGTAGTAGCCGTGGCTCTGCCACAGGGCGATGTGGCGTCCTTGCAGACCGGCCGTCGGCTGCTTGGCTTTCGACAGGTTCCTCGTCATCGGGGCCCTGCTGCGCTGCTGGGAGTGTTTCACAAAGTCCGATTCAGATGCTTTGCCTACCTTGACCTGCTCAGCATTGAAAGTGTCGGGGAAGGCCCGGCTGTAAAGCTTTTCAATCTTGTTGCCGTCCGAGTAGATGGCGAAATTTTCTGCGTGGGCTTTGTATTTTTCAGGAAAATGCTTGCGGACGAGCTCATATATCGCATCTATGTCGTTCTTGCGCAGCGGCTGCTCGCTCAGAAAGAGGTTGAAATGCACTTCCGCCGGCCCTGAATTGCGGATATAGAAATGCCGTACGCGCACGGTGTCCTTCCATTGGGTCCTGTCGCCGAAATATTCGGATACAGCATCGGCGGCCGGCTGGAAAAGTTGTTGTATGGACTGTGCGGCAGCGTTGAAAGACAGGCTCAGCAGCAGCGAGACGACTACAGTGAAAAGCTTTTTCATTGACGGGTCTTTTTCTGCATAAGGTGATAGTTGCTTTCAGCCTTTATTTTGTCGATGATGGAACTGACCGTAGCGAAAATCTCGCCCTGAGGTGAATAGTCGGCGTTGCAGATGAAATTGACGCGTCCCTGGTTCAGAAGCTTGCGGGCGGTGGCGACCTTTTTCTTGTTGTCTTTCTGGTATATTGCTATTGAATTGCCGTCGAACATCTTGACTATCTTCATACAGGGCACGTCAGTGTCTCCGTCTCCGAAATAGATCATATTGGTGAATGGAATCCTCTTGTCCTCGTCGCGGCGGCTGTCGTTGACCAACTTGTTGTCGCTGATGTCCATTATGCCTTTGGAAATCTTGAAGAGGAACTGCGTCTTGGCAGTATAGTCGACAGCGACTGCAGGCCATCTGGCGATGCCGTCGGCATCGTAGAGGAACGAGCAGGCGAACACTTTCTTGAACTGCCCGGCTATCGATGTGGATTCGATGAGTTCGGTCAGGCCCGAGGAAATGACATAGTGCTCGACCTTTACGCCTTTTGAAAAGCCGTAGGAATTGATGAGGCTGAACCATTCGCTGACACCGTTGAAGAGCTCGATCTGCGGGCCGAACTGCTCCAGGAAAGGGCGGGTGAGGGGGATGTTCATCCTGGCCGCTTCATCTATCATTACTTTCATATAAGCGAGCACGCTGCACATCGACTTGTCGATGCCGAGGCCGTTGCTGGCGCTCCAGAAGCCTTCTACTGTGTTGCCGAGAGCCTGGATCAGGCCGTATTCCTGCATATTGGCAGGAGAGAGCGTCCCGTCGAAATCATAAATCAGGGCCACTATAGGTTTTTTCAGAGACATTTTTACTACTTTTGACACAAAGATAATAAACCAAATCCTCTCTCGTTAGTCTAACAGTGCAAATCATATAAAATAAAGTAAAGACAATGAAAAAGTTTATCCTTGCATTAGGCGCAGCGCTGATCTGCACCATTTCTCTTGCCCAACCTCCTATGGGCGGCGGTTTTCCCGGTGGTGGCGGCGGATTTCCTGGAGGAGGATTTCCCGGTGGAGGATTTCCCGGCGGCGGTATGCCTCCCGGAATGATGATGGGTATGTTCGGAATGGATGTCTCGACTTTCAGCAGCGTCGAGGTGGCAAAGGCCCAGGCTGAAGCATTCAAGTCAATCCTTGACCTTTCCGACAAGCAGCAGAAGAAGATATACAGGGTGGAACTGAAAGTCGCCGATGAGCGATATATGGACCTCCTCAAAGAGCAGAGCAACAACCGCCAGCGCGGCGGCGGTATGCCCCGTGGCACTTTCGGTCCCAATATGAACGGTGGCTTCACCGGTGGCGGCCGTCCCGGTATGCCTCCGGCAGGTGCTCCCGGAATGGAAGTCCAGCAGGAACAGGATGATGACCCCCTGTCTACATCAGAAGATATGATCACCGACGTTGACAAACTCAGAAAATACGACGGAATGCGCGTAAAGCAGTTCAAAAAGATACTGACTCCCGAGCAGATCGAGAAGTGGGAGCATTATAAGGAAGTGCGTTACGAAAGAGCAGTGAAGAGGGCTGAAATGGCAGCCCGGGCTGCAGCAGCCGCTGCAGCAGAAGGCCAGCAGGGCCAGGCTCCCGCAGGATACCAGGGTGGCTTCCCCGGTGGTGCACCTGGCGGTTATCCCGGTGGCGCACCTGGCGGAGCCCCCACAGGCAATTAAAGGTCTCATTACCCCATAACGACTCCCAAATCAGCCCTGATTTGGGAGTTTTTTTCGGATATTATGATTACCTTTACACTATTGTACGTAATAACCTAACCTGAAACCAATAAATGGAAAACGCTGTTAAGACTCCGTGGTATAAATTCCTGAACGGAGTTCCTGCCCACCTGGATTATTTCCAGGGTTCGATGTTCGACAAAGTATCTTGGATAGCTGAGAAATATCCCAACAACATCGCCTTCGACTTTATGGGCAAGTCGACTCCATACAAGAAATTCATCAAGAAGACTGAAATGTGCGCAAAGGCGCTCAAAACCATAGGTATACGTGAGGGTGACTGTGTGACCATCGCTATGCCCAACTGCCCCCAGGCAATCTATATGTTCTACGCCGTGAATCTGGTGGGCGGCATCGCCAGTATGGTGCACCCGCTGTCGAGCGAGAAGGAGATAGAGTTCTACCTCAATGAGTCGAAGAGCGTCACCATCATCACCCTTGACCAGTTCTACGGCAAGGTTGAAAGGATACGCAAGAACACCAGCGTGGTCAACGTGATCATCGCCAAGATCAAGGACGAACTCGCCCAGCCTCTGAAAACCGGTTTTATGCTCACTGAAGGCCGCAAGATCGCCAGAATTCCCGATGATGCTCCCGTCATTATGTGGAATGATTTTATGAAGCTTTCAAAGTGCTGTTTCTATAACTATAAGGTAGAACGCAAGAGCGAAGACCCCGCTGTCATCCTGTATTCCGGCGGTACTACAGGCACCACCAAAGGCATCGTGCTTACCAATGCAAACTTCAATGCGCTCTCTCAGCAGATCATTGCCACCAACCCTATGTTCGAGCCCGGCGACAAGATGCTGGCCGCTATGCCTGTGTTCCACGGCTTCGGCCTCGGCGTGTGCATCCACTCGATGCTGGCCAGCGGCGGCCGCTGCGTGCTCGTGCCCCGTTTCACCGCCAAGAGCTACTCGAAGCTCATCACCAAATACAAATGCAACTTTATGGCGGGCGTTCCCACGCTTTACGAAGCTCTGCTCCGTCTCCCCAATATGAAGAAGGCAGACCTCAGCCACCTCAAAGGCGTCTTCAGCGGCGGCGATTCATTATCAATCGAGCTCAAGAAGCGTTTCGACGCATTCCTGAAGGAACATAAGGCTACTATCCAGGTACGCGAAGGCTACGGCACAACCGAGTGCGTAACTGCTTCCTGCCTCACGCCGACCGGCCTGGCCAAGGAGGGCAGCATCGGTATTCCTTTCCCCGACACTTACTACAAGATAGTCAAGCCCGGCACCATCGACGAAGTGCCCTACGGCGATGAGGGCGAAATCACCCTTTCAGGCCCCACCGTGATGGCTTGCTACTACAATAAACCCGAAGAGACAGCCAACACGCTGCGCAAGCACGCGGACGGCCGCATCTGGCTTCATACCGGCGACCTGGGAACTATGGACGAGGACGGATACATCTATTTCAAGGGCCGTATCAAGAGGATGATCATCACTTCCGGCTATAACGTGTATCCCGCTCAGCTTGAAAACATACTTGATGCCCACGATTTCGTGCATATGAGCTGCATCATCGGCGTTCCCGACCCTTATAAGATCCAGAAGGTGAAAGCATTCGTTATGCTCAAGCCCGGTGTGGCTCCCAATGATGAAACCAAGCAGACCCTGCTCGACTACTGCCGCAAGTACATCGCAAAATACGCAATGCCGTATGACATAGAATTCCGCGACGAACTTCCCAAGACACTTGTAGGCAAGGTGGCCTACAGGGTCCTCGAAGAAGAAGAGGCTAAAAAACGTGAGGAGCAGAAAGAATAACAGTCTTGCCAAAGGTCTTGGCCTGCAGAAATTTATGTACCGTTTCTGCCAGATTTTCATTGGTCCCTGGCTGTTCCTTCTGTATCATTTCCATCCCAAACCCTGCAAGGTCAAAGCAAAGACCTTTCTGGTGGTGTGCAACCACACCCAGAACCTTGACCCGGCACTTATGGTGCTAGGACTCAACCGTCATATGCGTTTCGTGGCCAATTCAACGCTCGGCAAAGGATTCGGCGGACGCCTTTTCGTCTTTTTCTTCGGCCTGATACTGAGGGAAAAAGGCGCCAAGGGAGATGTTGTAATCAAGCAGATTGAGGATAACCTGCGCGCCGGTGCGTCAGTCGGGCTTTTCCCGGAAGGCAACCGCAGCTGGGACGGAGTGTCGGAGTTCATCTCCCGCAGGACTGCGCGGATGGCCAGGGAATCCGGCGCTGCGCTCGTCACTTACAGAATTACCGGTGGATATCTTCTCAAGCCGCGCTGGGCCGTGACCAAGCGCAAAGGGCCGATGCGCGGAGAACTCGTACACGAGCTTTCGCCTGAACAGCTGGCATCGATGACTGAAGAAGAAGTATACAAGGTAATGTGCGATGACCTTTATGTCGACGCATATAAGGAGCAGGAACTGCACGGCGACGTGTATCGCGGCGAACGGCTTGCCGAAGGAATGCAGTATGCGGCATACCTCTGTCCCTGCTGCCACCGCTTCGGCACTATCGAGACTTCCGGAAATGATATAAGCTGCAGTTGCGGGTTGAAAGCCACCTATAACCAGTATGGCCGGATCGTGGGGCCGAAGCTGCCTTTCGACACGATGCGTGACTGGAACCAGTTCCAGAAGGAATGGCTGGCTGCAAATGCTGATTCTCTGCGTGCTAGGACCAACCAGCCCATATTCTCTGACAGTCACTTCTCTGTTACAAGGATTGCTGACGGTGTGTCATCGGACCTTTCGCACGATGCGACACTTTCGCTGTTCGGCGACCGTCTTGAGATATCATTCCCCGACGGCAGCAATGAGAAATTAGTTTACGACTTGTCGGAAGTGACAGGTGTGGGCAATTTCCTGGCCCGCTCCGTCTATTTTAACTGCGGCAGCAACCTGCGCTACCAGATGGTAGCGAGCAATGCCATTTCAGTGCTGAAGTATTACGCCCTGTGGAGGGTGCTGACAGGCAGGGAGTATCTATAATTCCACGGCTTCCAGAACCTCTTCTGGTTCTTTCACTGCTTCTTTTTCGATTCCGTCGCAGAGGGCTTCCGCGAAATCTACGACTTTGACCGGTGAATACCTCGCAAAGGTGTTGAGACACAGCGGACAGGCGGTGACTATACGGTCAGGATTGGAGAACAGCATATTCTGTACTGAAGCCTGGGTGATGGGTTTGCGGTCCTCGAAGTTGAGGGTGAGGCTGCCGACGGAACCTCCGCAGCAGACGCTCAGCTCCCGTTCCTTTTCGGCCGGAGCGATGATTCCGACGCGGGAGAGCGCTTCGCGCGGCTCGTCATAGATGCCACAGCCGCGACCGAGGTCGCAAGGATCGTGGTAGGCATATCTGAGGTTGCTTCGGCTGAGTTTCAGGCGGCCTTCCTCCATCATCTCATTGAAGTATTCGGTATAGTGCATCACCCGGATGCCCTTGAGCTTGTACTCTTCCTTGAATACGCGGTAGCAGATTGCGCAGCTGACGAGCAGGATGCGGGCCCCGCTGGACTCTATGACAGAGGTGTTCTTCTCAATCAAAGCTGCTGCTTCGCTGCGTCTTCCGGCAAGTATCAGCGGGCGGCCGCAGCAAACTCCACCGCCGGCGTCCATCTGCGTCCATTCCACACCTGCTTTGTCAAGGAGTTTCTTGATGGAACGCCCTGTGACGGGAGTGAGGGAGGACATACAGCCTGCATAGTAAAGCACTTTGCTCTTGCCGAGCTCCGGCTGGTATGAGTCGAGATAATCGTATTTGAGGCCGACATTGTAGGTGGCACGCTCTCGTATGCGCATCCTGATGTCGTAAGACTGCAGGGCGATCTGGCAAACCTCCTGGCACTTGCCGCACATCAGGCATTTGTCTGTCATAGCGTTCATACGGCGGGCGTTGTTGCGCTTGATCTGACGCACTAGATATACGGTGGTGTCCTTGAGATTCTGCCGGCTGGCGCTCATAGGGCAGGCGTCGATGCAGACGCCGCAGCTGGGGCAGGTATATATCTGGGCGAGGGCGAATCCCTTGCGCGGGTGGTATACCTTGAGCCCGGCATTCTTCATCGGGATAAGCAGTATCTCTGCCGGGATATGCATATAGCGGGAGAAGGGCAGGGCGAACATAAAGGTTCCCAGAGCAATGGAATAAAGCCACCACGCGACGGTGATGTTCTCAGGGTTGCTCATAAAGTTCTTGAGCAGCATATTGATGGGAATCGTCATAAAGCTGCCTCCTGCGATACCTGCAGTGAAGCCTTCTGCTATCCAGCGCAGCGGGAAGATTGCCCAGAGGGAATAGAGTCCGACACGGTCGGTGATGGACAGGCGGGTGGTGCGGCGCATACCGAAGAAGCGGCTGCGGATCCTCTTGAACATAGCCAGCAGGATGCCGCTGAGCACTATCAGCAGGAAGAAGTCCATCGCGAAGAAGAAGAACGAACCCCTCAGGCTGTAGTTGTCCATCTCCATAAAATATCGGAAGAAGATGGGGTAGTAGAAGAGTCCTGCCTTCTTGGGCACGAATACGAAGGTTTCAACGTGGCCCAGCACAATCAGCATAAACCAGCCGAAAGCGATGGATGAGTGCATATATCCGAGCTTGGGGTTGCGCTTCCACAGCTTTACGTGGAAAAGGCAGTCGCAGAACATATCGCGGATGTTCTTCCAAGCGTTTGCGGGCTTGAAAAGACTTGCTGCAAGCTTGCGGCGGTCAGCCTTCGACAACTGAAGAACAACCCTTATGAGGCCCACGATGCAGTAGGTCAGCACGAAGGCCATACCGAGCATAAACGGCAGTACGAACGGATCGAAACCGATTAAAAACCTTTCCCTCATTTGTTGACCGAATATATTTTGCAGATGCTCAATATGAGATGGCGGGTATTTATGCCACGGGGGCACACCAGCTGGCATTTGCCGCAGAGCATACAGGACTGCAGTTTGTTGATATAATCTTTCTCATCTCCGCGCTGCAAGCTGAGAAGTATCTTGCGAAGGCTAAGCTCGGTGAATACCCCTGCCGAGCAGCTGGCAGTGCATGAGCCGCAGCCTATGCATTTATAAGCGTCAGGCTCAAGTTTGTGCAAGGCTTTGTATCGGGAATCGTCGAGATTCTCGATCTTGAGAGTTCCGCTCTTGCTCAGGGTATAGCCGAAATCTATCATTTTGAAAGATATTTATGGACTTGGATGGCAGCCGCACGGGCTTCACTCAGTGTTTCGGGGATAGTTTTGGGACCGGTGCAGGTTCCGGCCATAAAAAGACCGCTCTCCTTGGCGCGGCAAGGCTCAAGGATAGTGTCCCTTGGAGTGAAGAAGCCGTCTTCACCGGTCTGTATCTTGAGCATTTCGGAAAGCTGAGAGGTGCTGTCGCCTGGAAGGATTCCTGTCATAAGCACGAGAAGGTCCATTTTCATCTTGAGAGGTTTTCCGAGCAGGGTGTCCTCCGCCTTGACGAAGAGTTTCCCGTCGATGTCTTCAGAGACTTCGGAAACACGTCCGCGTATGAATCTTACCCCATATTTCCTTTGTGCAGCAAGATACATATCTTCGTAGCTGCGGCCGAATAGACGCAGGTCCATATAGAAGCAGTATACCGTAGCGTCAGGGAAGAGTTCCTTGATCTCGGAAGCCTGCTTGACGGCGGTTGCGCAGCAAACCTTGGAGCACTGGCGGTTGCAGGCCTTTTCATCGCGGGAACCGACGCAATGTACGAATCCGATGACTTTCGGATTCTGGATGCGCGGATCCTTTCGGGTCTGGAAATACTGCTCCAGGTCGGCGTTGGTAATGACTCTTTCGTAGATATTGTAGCCATATTCCTGTTTGTTCTCGGCAGGGAAGAGCTTGAATCCGGTGGTTACGACCAGCGCCTTCGTCTCGAAGGACATCCCGGTGTCGACATTGACCGTGTAACCTTTGCGTGACTTCTCGATCGACTGGATATTCACGTCAGTGAACCACTTGACTCCCTTGAGGTCGCCAGTGAGGTCCTTCAGTACCTTGCGGGCCTCTACTCCTTCGGGGAAAAGCCTGTCCCATCGCCTGAGGTGTCCACCCAGTTCTGACTGTTGCTCGAGCAGGATAGGGGTGTATCCCAGATCCCTCAAATTGCGTGAGACCTCGATTCCACAGGGGCCTCCGCCAATAACTACTACATTGTCCTTAGCCATTTAGCAGCATCTGATATTCATTGGAAATTCGGGTTCGGGCAGCGGTTTGCCGCCGGTTCCCTCGTATTTTTTAGCAGGGTCGTAAGCCACGCCGATCTTGTCAAGCAGAGGCTCTACGGCTATCTGGTGGGTCTGCATCCCTAAATCCCAGGGATTGTAACCGAGCACCAGGCCTGCCATTTCTTCGTAAGTGAGTACTGGGATGCCCTGACCGTCGCCGCCATAGGTCTTTCCGGTCTGCTCGGCGATGACATACTGCCAGCGGTCCAGGAAATAAGGGCAGCCCGGACAGTTGGTCACTATGAAGTCGGGATGGAAGGGCTCCATCGACTCGAATTTCTTGTAGGTGTTGGAAAGGCTGTAGCCGCGGTTGGCCTTGACGTGGTACTGGCGGAAACCGTAGCCGCAGCAGTGACGGCGTTCGGGATAGTCGATGACGTTGCCGCCCCATCTTTCAGCCATTCCTACCAGGACGTAGGGATATTCGGCGCCGCCGACTCCTTTTGAAGGGAACATCTTGGCGTAATGGCAGCCGATATGTTCGACGACCTTCAGGGGCTCGCCTGTATCCTTGTTGACGAGCCTGTATTTTGCCCTGTCGGCAATCTCGTCGCGGAACTTGTATACCAGGTCGCTCGAATGTGCGAGGTATTTCGGGATGTTGAACTCCCTGCGGCAGGCTTTCCAGAGGTTTTCGCGGATGCGCTCAAGCACCTCGGGCATTTCGTGCCACGTCTCGAGGGTCTCGCAGTACAGTCCGAAGGAGGTGATGCAGCTGCAGGCGTAGTTCTCATAGCCTGCCTCTGTCATCAGGGCGAACTGACGGGCGATGATGGTCATCTGTGTCTCCTGGGGAATGCACTCCTGATGGTAGGCGATGCCTCCGCAAGTGGTATGGTGGGGGGTCTCATATATGTCCTTGCCCAGTTCGTCACGGAGTATCCTCAGGAAGGTTACTTCGGACGCCGGGAAGAAATTCTGGCGGATGCAGCTGCGCACATAGAACCAGTGGTCATCCGGAATCTCTTTCTGGTAATCAGACCAGATTTTCTGTTTTCCTTTATATATCATCTTTGATACTCCTATTCGTTAGTGTGTCCTTCACTTGCATAGTTGAATGCCCTCTTGCAGTATTCATCCATATCCAGCCCCATCTCTTCTGCCTTGCGGCGGGACACTTCTTCGACAGTATTCATCCTTTCAGTAGCTCCGGTGACGTCGAATATGGCCTTTAACTCGTCCAAGGATTCTTTCGGAATCTTGCGGAGCACTCCCGGACCATCGTGGTCGAGGTTGCTTCCGAGACGCTTGTGGACTTCGTCGAGGTTTTCACCTATCCATTTGCCGATGGTGCCGGACTCGGGGTGGTCTTCGTACTTGAAGGTGCGGGGATAGACGCAGTAGCCGTAATTGAGGATGTTGCCGCAGAGCGCACGCTGCAGAGGCAGCTGCTGGCGGCCTTTCTCGCTTTCGGCGAAATAGCCCATATCGATGCTGAGTGAGCGCAGAGCCATTACGATCTGGCCGGGTGCGTTCTTGCGGGGGCAGCGTGTCATACAGGACATACACTCTCCGCAGTACCAGATGGTCTCGCTCTTGAGCAGGGCTTCTATCTGCTCATCGTCCTGGCTCTGGACGATATTTACGATTGTTTTCGGACTGTATTTGTAAAATTCGGCTGCAGGGCAGACTGACACGCATACACCGCAATTCATACAGGCTTTCAGCCATTCCTTGATACGGATGTCCTTGGCAAGCCGGTCATATAACTTTCCCATGGTTTAGTTTTAGTGGTATCAAATGTCGGCATTTTTCACGAATTACGTGTAAAAAAAAGCATCCGCTTGTAACGAATGCTTTATTTCTTACGTAAAAAAGAATGCACATCAGCGATGGTCTTCGTGGAAAAGGGCCAGCCTCCGTGCGAGTTCGGGAATGTCTTCGTTGGGAATGAGGGAGGTGCAGGCGCGAAGGCCTTCGCGGGTGCTGCCGCAGGTCCAGAGCGAGATGGCGGAGACACCGTAGTAGAGCAGTTCCTCAACCAGTGCGGCTCCTGTAAAGCCGGGATATCCGAAGGTGAAGTAGAAGCCGTCGGCCACATCCTCATCGAGGTCCTTGTCGTAGGTGATGACAAAACCGTTGTCGGTGAGTGCCTTTTTCATCAGCTTTGCCTTCCGGCCGTACTCGATCACTTCTTCGCGGAAATTGTAGGTCCCGTCGTTGGCTGCCTTGAAAAGGGCGGCGAGGGCATACTGGGCGGAGTGGGAGGTGCCTGAACTGAGTGTATGCAGTCCTCCGAAGATGATGGCGCTGCGGAATGTGTCTGCATTGAAGTAGCGCAGCAGGTCGGGGTAGTGGCGGCTTGCCAGCTTGTCGGCAATCGCCAGGATGGCTACACGCTCGCCGGCGTAGCTGAAGGCCTTGGAACTCGATATGAGAAGGATGTAGTTGTCGGTGTATTTTCCAACGCTCGGCTGATAGGGCGCTACGCCGGGATGGCCGTAATCCTTGCGGAAATCCATTCCGAAGTAGGCGAGGTCTTCGATTACTATGACATCATATTTGGTGGCCAGCTCGCCTATGATTTTCAGCTCCTCGTCCGTCAGGCAGACCCACGACGGGTTGTTGGGATTCGAATAGATGATGCTGTGGATGCGGCCTTCGGCAAGTTTGCTCTCGAGTTTCGCGCGCAGCTTCTCACCGCGGTAGTCATAGATGTCGAAGGCGTCGACACGTATGCCCAGCACCTTGTTCTGGTATTTATGGACGGGGAAGCAAGGGTCTATGAAAAGGATGGTGTCGCGGTCTTTGAAAGTCTTGCTGCATATCATAAAGGAGGTGAAAGCTGCCTGCATCGAGCCCACTGTGGGGAGGCAGTTGTTTCCGCTGACGTCCAGGTCTATGAAATTCTTTATGAAGCGTGATGCTTCTTTCTTGAGTTCTCTGGTGCCGTCGATGTCGGGGTAGTGGGCTGCGACTCCTTTTCTGAGTGCCGCGATCTGGGCTTCAACGCCTATCTGGGATGCGGGAAGTCCCGGATTGCCCATCTCCATATGTATGAAGTGGACTCCGCTGGCTTCTTCGAGATCTTCTGCAAGACGTTTGATTTCGCGGATGCCGGAATTGCCTATGCAGGGCAGGCCGCTTTTCTGGAAAATTTCACGAGCCGTAGCTACGGGTACAAGGTTGTTTTTCATCGTCGCTCGGATTTGTAGGGGCAAATGTAAGAAATTTCCATACAAAAAAGCTTCGCGTCGCAGCGAAGCTCTGTCGGGAAGAGGTGACTCGAACACCCGGCCTCTGCGTCCCGAACGCAGCGCGCTAGCCAACTGCGCCACTTCCCGTAATGTTCTGAGAATCAAACTTGTCGGGAAGAGGTGACTCGAACACCCGGCCTCTGCGTCCCTAACGCAGCGCGCTAACCAACTGCGCCACTTCCCGTGTTTCGGACTGCAAATGTAGCAATTTTATTGAAACGGCGAAATTAATTTTGCATTGTTAAGCATTTATATCCGTTTAATGTCGGATATAGTCCCGAAATGACAGTCTGCATACACGCCTTTTTGATATATTTGTCCAGCAAAACAACACAGTTATGAAAAGTCTAGCAGCAGTCCTGTCAGTTTTATTATTCCTTTCGATTCCAGTCGTGTCCGATGCCCAGGCCTTCAGCAAGGATGATCCTGTAGGTGCCGAGCAGGTGTTTGTCACTACTACGGCGGAAGGATGGGTGAGCGAAAAGAGTACTTACACAATAATAAACAAACAGGAAGCTGCGGGCAAGACCACGTTGACTGTCGCCGCTCACGCTTCCGTCAGGCCGGCCAGGGATTCAATGCCGGTCGACACTGACGTCACTGTCAAGATTGTGTATACGGCCAACAGCATAATACTCCCCAAAGAAAACTTCGCAAGCAGCGCGAGTATGATTGAAAAAGAGTTCGACGGATACAAGGTCGATATGAAGTTCAGCGGTGACGATCCTTCTGTCCCTCTGGCTCCCAAGGTCGGCGAGAAGCTTCCCGATATGGAAGTCAAGGCGGAGCTCAGCATCGAGGGCATCAAAGCCAGGATGTCGCTCAAGTCTTCAGACAGACGCGTCACCGGTCAGGAGCGCGTCACTGTGCCTGCCGGAACTTTTGACAGCTATGTGCTGGAGGAGACATCCACCGCAAAAGTTTCTGTCCTGATTATCAGCCAGACCGAAAAGACGACTGAAAAAAGCTGGCTGGTCCCCGGTATGGGAGACGTCAAATCCGTCACCTATGACAAGAAGGGAAAAATTCTCTCGACCGAAGAAATGATTTCTTACAAGAAATAACAATTCGGAAAAATTCTTATATTTGTGACGCTTTCAGGTTCCGTCACAGCCTGCGGCTATGTCGGATTAAAAGGGAAACAGGTGAAAGACCTGTGCAGTTCCCGCTGCTGTAAGCTCCAGCCCTCAGGGGCTGAACATCCCCGGCACTCACTGCCACTGACTTTTGTCGGGAAGGCGCCGGTGAAGGAGCAAGCCAGAAGACCTGCCTGCAAGCGGCAATGTTTTTACTGCCTGCGGGTATATGGGCGTAAGAATCAAAAGACGGCGTTCCATCCTTTTCATTCTACCTGCGTGCGGTATGTCACATTGCAAAAGGCTTTGTGTATAATTTTATATGTATACCGATATGAAAAGATTTTTAAAAACCATCGTACTGGTAGCGGCTTGTGCCTTTATGGTTACATCCTGCTACGATGATTCTGCACTCAAGACCTCGATAAACGATCTGAAGAAGCAGCTCAGTGAAATGAGCGCTGTCGTAAACGATCTCAAGAGCGGAAAGGTCATCACTAATGTCACTCCGACCGACAAAGGCTATACTTTCACAATGAGTGACGGCAAGAACATTGACATTCTCAACGGCAAGCCCGGTGAGGATGGTACTCCCGCCAGTGTAATCGAGACCAAAATCTGGGACGGTGTCGTTGCTTTCAGCCTTGGCGAAACCGTCAAAGTCCTGACCAACGTGACCGGTGTCGAAGTTGTCGATGCTTTCGCTCCTGCTGGATGGACTGCAGTCGAGGAAGACGGTTCCCTCACGGTTACCGCTCCCAACAGAATCGGTGATGCAGCCCGCAA
This sequence comes from uncultured Bacteroidales bacterium, assembly GCA_947169015.1. Classification (GTDB taxonomy): domain Bacteria; phylum Bacteroidota; class Bacteroidia; order Bacteroidales; family UBA932; genus Equibacterium. The sequence continues at coordinate 145,633 of CAMVOD010000006.1, forward strand.
AGGCACAGTGATCGTAGTTGCAACTTCCGGCAACAGCCTGGTGCTTATGACTGCCGCTGTGGCGCTGAATATCCTTGACGTGAACGGTGCATACTGGGATGCCCTCATCGACTCACCCCAGTACGGCGGCGACCTGCTCTACGGCCCGATGGATGAGACCACTTATACTTACAACGTGACCTACACCTGGGCTGATCCTGTCACCGGTCTCGAATTCAGGGGTTTCCCTTCATACTGGGGCTCAGTCTGCTTCTCTTCAGGCGGCGAGGTCATCTCAAACTACGTAACTCCTGATTTCAAGGGTGCCGATTATCTCAGGCAGTTGGAAGTGCCTGTAGCACCTCTCTCAGGCAAGAATTTCATAGTCCACTTCGGCGATGACAATGCTGACTCCCCCAAGGCTCTGCTTCATTTCAAGGACGGCAAGGAAAAGACTATCCAGAGCCTGCAGTTCATACCTACCAACTATCTGATCAATTCCTGCCTCAACGGCGACGGTTACTTCGGACCTCTTGGATCAAAGAGTATGATCGGCGTGACGGTAGTCGGATATAAGGCTGACGGCAGCAAGAGCATTACCTTCGAAACCCTTATCGACGGAGCTGATGTTCCCGCATACGTTGCAGGAATCAAGAAGTTCGAATGGCAGACGATGGATCTGTCCGTACTCGGACCGGTTACAGCCATCGGATTTGAAGTTTACGGCTCACGCGACTGCTATGGCGACTATGGCTTCAGCGCTCCCGCATATTTCGCATATTGTGACATAGTTGTTTCCGAATAATCAAGTTGATATTATTTGTTGTTGGGATTCCCTTCCGGTTGGTGGCCGGGAGGGAATCTGTTTGAGATTATATCAGTATCTTTGGCGCATAATCCAATGAGGCGTATCTGTTCGATATTGACGGCTTTTGTGGCCTTGTCCCTTGCAGTTTCCTGCAACTGGAACGAAGTCATCCACGATGTGATGCTTATGCCTCCGGAAATCACTCTTGACAATGGTTCCGCCGTTTATTCTGTGATGGTGGACGAGGAACTCACCGTATCTCCGATCTACCGTTTCGTCGAGGGGGCAGCGTTCTCGTGGATATGTGACGGCAAAGTTATATCTTGCGAACCTGTCCTGCGCTATACCGACTCGCTGGCCCATACAGTCTATATCCAGATTAAAGTCACCAATGAGTATGGGAGCGCTTCGGACGAGATACGTGTGGATGTGAAAGCGCTTCCTCCCGAGCCTGATCCCGAACCCGAGCCTGACGATGATTTCTGGTTGTTTCCTCAGACAGTGTTCAATGTCAGTCTGGGCCGCAGCATCTTGCTGAAGCCTTACGACATTAAGCAGGATGATGGAATCAGCTACGTATGGACCGTTGCCGGACAGCAGGTCCAGGACTCGGAAATGCCCGGCTATGTCTTCGAAGCTAAGCAGGAGGGAAGTTACGAGGTTTGCGTCGCCCACGGCAGCCTGTCTCAGACTCTGACTGTCAATGTCTGTCCGGCTGAAGGAACTTATTACAGGCCGGCGGGAGCCGCAAGCGCTGTCGAGGTCAGCAGGATTTTTGAATTCACTCCGGCTCCTGGCCAGTATGTGAACGAGGATTACACTGCGAATACTCCAGAAGAAGCCATAGCATATGTAAACCAGCGTTTCAGTGAAGTCAAGTATGTTTCCCTGGGCGGTTTCGGCGGTTACATCGTGGCCGGTTTCGACCACAGCGTCGACAATACCGGCGGCTATGAGATCGGCATCATATCCCACCTGTCTGAAGAATACACTGAGGCTGGCGTGGTATGGGTGATGCAGGATGAGAACGGAGACGGTCTGCCGAACGACACCTGGTATGAACTCAAGGGTTCGGACACTGAAGCCGAGTCCACGGTCCACGACTACAGCGTTACATATTACCGGCCTTCGGAGGCCGGAATGTCGGTGCAGTGGACAGACAACCTGGGCGGCAGCGGCAGGGTGAGCTATATGGCCGCCTACCATCACCAGGACTGGTATTATCCGCTGTGGATTACGGAGGACCGCTATACCTTGCGAGGCACCAGGCTGGAAGCCCACAATTACGACAAGTCGGGCAAAGGCACCTACTGGGTCAATCCTCCGTACGGCTGGGGCTACGTCGACAATTTCAATGAAGTCGATATGCTCGGCAGCAAGGATACCAACCATTTCAAGATAAGCAACGCGGTGCGCTACGACGGCAGTCCTGCCGGTCTTGCATATATCGACTTCGTAAAGGTCCAGAACGCCCTGAACGCCAGCAGCGGCTGGCTGGGAGAGGTGTCTACCGAAGTCTGCGGCATATTTGACAACAACCTCAAGAAATGAAAGCCTTCAAAACTCTTCTGACCGCTGTTGCGGCAATGACGCTCGCCGTGCTGCCTTCGTGTATGAAGTACGGCCCGTCGGAAGAAGAGGAGTTCGTCGTGGACCCTTCGGGCGAAGGTCTTTTCATTATCAATGAGGGCAATTATATGTACGGCAACGCGTCGTTGTCGTATTACGATCCTGCCACGAAACGTGTCGAGAACGAAGTGTTTTTCCGCGCCAACGGTTTCAAACTGGGCGATGTGGCTCAGTCGATGACCATCGCGGACGGCATCGGATGGGTGGTGGTCAACAACTCCGGCGTGATTTTCGGCATCGACCCGACGACGTTCAAGGAGAAACGCCGCCTGACCGGTTTCACTTCTCCGAGGTACTTCCATATGCTCAGTCCCACCAAGGCTTATGTCACTCAGATATGGGACCCGAGGGTGTTCGTGGTCAATCCGGCTACCGGCGAATCGACGGGCTACGTCACTACCGATATGGATTACGATTCCGGTTCTACGGAGATGATGGTCGCGTGGGACAGGTACATCATCACGAACTGCTGGTCTTTCCAGAACCGCATACTCAAGATAGACACCGCCACCGACGCTGTCGTCCAGAGTCTTGTCGTCGGCATCCAGCCGGAATCTATGGTTATGGACTGCAACGGCAAGTTGTGGGTGCTGACCGACGGTGGCTACAAGGACAGTGAGTACGGTTATGAGGCTGCCAAGCTGCTGCGCATCGATCCTGAGTCTTTCAAGATCGAACTGTCTTTTTCATTTCCGCAGGATGCTGTCGCATCGAAGCTTACAGTCAATTCCGACGGCGACGAGCTGTATTGGCTTGACACCGGCGTGTGGAAAATGCCCGTAGATGCCACACATTTGCCCGTGAGGCCTTTCATATCCCGTGAGGGCAGCTTGTTTTACGGTCTGACAGTCAACCCTGTAAACGGGGAAATATACGTTTCTGACGCCATTGACTTCGTGCAGTCGGGCGTTGTGCTGCGTTACAGCCCTGAGGGTGAATTGATAGATACTTTCAATGTCGGGATCAATCCCGGAAATTTCTGCTGGAGGTAGGCGATGAAGGGGAGGATTTCAATTGTAACGGCTCTGTTGCTGCTGTCGTGCGGCCTGATGGCGCAGAATGACTGGTGGAATTCCGACCCCAGCTACGTTGTCCCCATCGATGCCGCTGCCATTACGGCTGACAGGCCGATGCGCGACATCGGAATCCAGGAGACGAAGCTAGACACTGTTGCGCTGCGCGACAACATAGCTCTGTCAATAGCTGACGTGCTGACTTTCAACTCGTCGGTGTTTGTCAAGCAGTACGGCAGGGGCAGCCTGTCGACGATTGCCTTCAGGGGCACTTCGGCTTCCCATACCCAGGTCAGCTGGAACGGTATGAAGATCAATTCGCCGATGCTGGGAATGACGGATTTTTCGATGATTCCTTCTTATTTCATCGACGACGCTTCGCTGCTTCACGGCACCTCGTCTCTCAGTATGTCGGGCGGTGGCCTCGGCGGTGCGGTCGTTTTGTCAACCGAGCCTGCCGACTACAAGGGCTTCGGCCTGCAGGCTGTCCAGGGCATCGGCTCCTACGGCACCTTCGACGAGTTTCTCAGGCTCACCTGGGGCGACGAGCATTGGCAGACTTCGACCCGTGCGGTATATACTTCCAGCCGCAACGACTTCACTTACCGCAACTACAACAAAAAGGTCGACGGCCGCTACCCGGTCGATACCAACCGCTGCGGCTCTATCCGCGACCTGCACATTCTTCAGGAGGTATATTACAATACCGGCCACGGCGACCGTTTCGGCCTCAATGCCTGGTATATGTCCAGCACAAGGGGTGTGCCTATGCTGAGCGTCGACTACCGCAACAACCAGAACTACATCAACCAGCAGGGGGAGAACACTCTGCGCAGCGTGCTGAGCTGGGACCACGAGCGCTACAGATGGAAGCTCCACACCAAGGCCGGATACAACGGCACCCGCCAGGCTTACGACTTCATCAGGGACAAGGGCAACGGCCAGATGGTCCAGATGGTGGAGAGTCGCAGCCGCATCAATACGGTTTACGGTCAGGCTGAGGCTGAGTTTTTCCTGCCCGGCAACTGGATGCTCACTGCGCAGCTGGCGGCTTACCAGCATTTCGTTCAAAGTACCGACCGCAATGCCACGATCCGTACGGGCGCCGTCGTCGACGGCAACACCAGGAAGGTTGCCATCGGCTACAATCAGGCCCGCTTCGAAGTTCTGTCATATCTTTCCGTAAAGTGGCAGCCTACTCAGCGTCTCGGTCTGAGCGCTTCTCTGCGGGAAGAACTCTACGGCCACAGTTTCACTCCGCTGATTCCAGCCCTGTATGCCGACTATCTTCTGAGCCGCAGGGGCAACATACGCCTGAAAGCGTCTGCCAGCCGCAACTTCCGCTTCCCGACGCTCAACGACCTCTATTTTATGCCTGGCGGCAATCCTGACCTGAAGCCGGAGAAAGGTTTGTCGTACGACGCAGGCATAAGCTTCGCAACTGCGAAGACTGACAATTACTCCCTCGAAGGTGAGCTTACCTGGTTCGATTCCTTCATCGACGACTGGATTGTATGGATTCCTACTTTCAAGGGTTACTGGACGCCTCGCAATGTAAGGCAGGTTCACGCCTACGGCGTCGAGGCCAAGGCCGGCGGCTTCTTCCAGTTCAGCAAAGACTGGCAGCTTCATCTCAGCGGTTCTTTCTCCTGGACGCCTTCCATCAACAATGGTGATCCTTCGGACTGGGCTGATGAGGCGATAGGCAAGCAGTTGGTATATGTGCCGCTGCTGTCGTCATCGGTGAATGGCTCTCTGGCCTACAAGAGCTGGAAACTGACCTACAAGTGGTGCTACTACAGCGAGCGTTTCACGACCTCCGACAATGACATCAAGTCGAAAATCGGGCGCGTGCTGCCGTATTTTATGAACGACATAGTCCTCGAAAAGCGCTTCGCCGCCAGACCCGCCGACATCTCCCTTAAACTGGCCGTAAACAACCTTTTCAACGAGGAGTACGAATCCGTCCTCAACCGCCCGATGCCGGGCCGCAACTTCGAGTTCTTCATCGAGATCAGACCGAATATTCGGCACAATCGCTAATCGAATCTCTATTTCTGCCGCCGTGTCACAGACCTGACTTGCGGCGACCTCCGTTCGCTGACGCTCACTCCGACCCTCCCATTGTCTACTTCGTCATCGCTGCGCGATAACTTGTATCCAACGGGCCCCTCCCTCTTTACTACCGAGGGCGGTAGTGTCGCCGGCAAGTCAGTCTGTTCGGGCGGTTTGTCGCCGACTGGGTTTTCTTCAGCAGGGTAACGGACTTTCCTCTGGGGGATTATCAGAAAAAACCGAGGGGATAGAGTAGGGCGCATTTAATGCAAAGGTTTTGTCAACATACCTAGGATACTCTAATATCTGCGATAGTGACTCTTAACCTTCTCAACCTTGTAATTGCGAAGACGTGTGTACTCATTCACTCTAACAAGTTTCACAATCTCCACTCTAATGGAGATTAGAACCAGTATTTGATTAGCTCTCATTTTAGATAAATAATATGTTACAGGGTGAAAGAGCTATCAGGTCCTGAGTTCAGTACCTCCCCTCGGTCGTTAATCCATAAAAAAAACAGACACCCACTTAGAGATGGATGCCTGTAGTGTATACCCTGTAACTAGTACTTATCTAAGACAAATGTAAGTCTATTTTTCATCTCCACAATGCGCAAGTAATAAAAAAAAACCTGAAATAGTCATTTTTAAATGTTTATATCCGTTTATGCTGCTCGTTCGCCGGAAATACTGTGTACTTTCCGTCCGATAAGCGTTTTTGAGAGTGTCTTGGTGGATAATTAAGGTATTAGCCTTCAGAGTGTTTTCGTGCAATCTAAGACTCATATTATATCATCATTGTCTTCAATAAAACGATTTTGAACAACAAGTTAATCTATTCAAATAATAGTATCCTTTTTCTAAAAGAAAAAACGTAAATTTAAATTTGCAATCCTAGCAAGGAAAGCATTTTACATAACGAAAGCGTTTAGCTTTATTCCGTGTCGGCGAATCTGGACAATTCGAAAGTGATACAGGGATATAGTGCAACGCTTGCGCGGCTATATTTTGGGCTTCGGCTCACACTATAGCAGTGCGAGCCGTAATTGTACTTATTCGTATCAAAGGGAGTCCAGACCCAGCCGACACAATAAGATGCTAAGTAGGCTCGCACTTTCGCGTCTAATTAATGGATATGCCATCGAGCCTGGCAATAATTGGGCTATCCGCAAAATGTGGTTGGATTTCCTGATTCGGTGAAGGGAAAGATATGTTCCCACACTGCAATATTAGGTTGGAAAAGATATGACTCTCTACCAACGATGAAACTATGGTATTTGGTTGGAATCCGCCGAGTGACGGCATTCGTTGAAAGAGAAAAGGGCTGACAGGTTTGTTCCTGTTAGCCCTTATTTTGGGTAAATAAAATTTCTGGTTGGATTTCTCTCTAAAAGGATAGATTTCCCACCTCGGTGAAAGGGAGGATGTGGTTGGAAAGGCCGCACCCTCCCTTTGCTGTTGGTCAAAATCTTTGGTTGGAAATAATGTGGAAGTTATATACCTTAAAGCCACGAAAAACCAAGGTCTTTTACAAATATAATTACCTGAAAATCAACAAGTTAAGACAATATTTTTAATTTTTGTCATGTACTAAAAGTTGTTGTTTTAAAATAATTCAGTAATTTTGTATTCTGGATAAAGCATTCATGGTGACGGATTTCACATCATATCTCATGTTTGCCGATACTCTTCCGGTATTCAGGGGGGGGTATTATAGCCTTGTAGTCAATCGTTTAACGGAACAGAGTGGCGGACTTCGAAAGGAGGGCCGAAGTTTTTTTATGCGTCAAAATGTCCTTTTTTTATTAACACTTAAAATCTTACAAACATGAAAGTAGAAAAGAATCTAGAAGAAAAAAAGAAATTCGAGAAGCCTCAGATGGAGGTGGTTAAGTTGAAGCCAGCTTATATGGTCAGCGCGTGTTCCAATGACTGCCCCGATAATTGGTGTACTGATTTCTAGTGATGATGAAATATTCTAAATTGCTTAATTTTAGAGGTTTAGCGTGAAATAATGACGGTGGCGATTTGAACTGACTACCTTTGCAATCCAAAAGTAAATCAGTCATAGATGAACACCGGAGAATGTATCTTCGCTCTGTTCATTGCCACCCATGCTTTTAGACTAATACTTAGGATTTGACTCCGGTGGTTCGTGCTCCGTAGATTTCCGCAAGCAAGCGAAGTTCTACTGAGCACGAATTCTTCGGTGGCTGTAAGGAAAGACAAGGTAAAGAAACAATGCAAGTCATTATACCGACAACCTCATTGGTTGAACAAATTGTAGGCAGACAGAAGCGCACTGACGGTCAGCGCTACCGGCTGATGACCTACGTGGTGCAGCAGCCCGTCGATGACGGCGTGCTGCTCTACAACACCCTGACCTGTTCGCTCGTACTGCTGACACCCGACGAGGCTGCCGACATCACGGCACAGCAGGAACTGATAGACCGCTGGTTCCTGGTGCCACAGGAGCACGATGACCAGAAACTCTGCCGTCAGGTTCGACAAATGGCAGCGCTACTCAAGCCTCCCGCCAAGGCAATCACCGGCTATACCATTCTCACCACTACGGGCTGCAACGCCCGCTGCTTCTACTGCTATGAGAAGGGTACGAAGCCCGTCACCATGACCACTGAGACTGCCGACAAGGTGGTGCGATACATCGTGAAGCATCGTGGCGACGAGAAAGTCAAAATCAGTTGGTTCGGCGGCGAGCCGCTGGTCAATGCCAAGGTCATCGACCAGATTTGCACGGAACTCCGTGAGCAGGGTGTGCCGTTCCGTTCGTCGATGATTTCCAACGGTTACCTGTTCGATGCCGACAAAGTGCAGCGTGCCAAGGATTTGTGGCAGTTACGAAGTGTGCAGATTACCCTCGACGGCACGGAGCAGACCTACAACCGCGTGAAGGCATACGTCCATCAGGGTGTGAATGCCTTCGAGCGTGTGCTGCAGAACATCGCCATGCTGACCGCTACTGGCATCCATGTGGATATTCGCCTGAACGTCGATAAACACAACATCGGGGAGATGACTGAATTGGTACAGCTGCTGCACCAGCGCTTCGGCACCAACGAGCATCTATCCATCTATTCCCATGAACTGTTTGGTGAGCGTACGCCGGAAGATGAAGTCGAAATCTTTGCTCAGCAGACACAGTTGGCACAGCAGATAGCGGCGTGTGGCTACAAAAACCACAAACGGGGATTGCAGAAGGACATCAACCTGAATCATTGCATGGCTGATGGTGACGGAGGCGTAGTGATTGCTCCTGACGGCCACCTCGGCAAATGTGAGCACTACATTGACAGCAATTTCTTCGGTCACATTGACAGCGAGGAGCACGACAAGGCAGTCCTCCACAAGTTTAAGGAGCGTCAAGCCGACATTGACGCCTGCGCCACCTGCTTCTGCTATCCCCAGTGTATTCGACTCGTGATGTGTGCGGATAAATATGACTGTACATCGGGAAAACAGCAGTATCTTTTGTCCGCAATGAGGGAGACTATGAGATACGAATATGAGCGCTATCTGCGCAAAGAAGATAAAAAGCAAGACGATGAAACTGAAATATGAGATAGCCATCCAGGAGGTGGCAGACAAGTTCGTTGCCGTTGCCAAGAACGGCGAGACGGAGGAAG
>CAMVOD010000007.1:0-121676 GCA_947169015.1 uncultured Bacteroidales bacterium
CCTGCCTCAGGATGAAAGAATGGGCAGTATATTTCATTCTACGGCAGGGAAGCCGAAATGTTTTCCCACCGAGGCGAGGGAAACACCTGCTCGCTCATTTTTCACGCATAAAATGAAGAAATGCGCTGGAGATTCCTTTTGTGCGTTTGGGCATTGGGATCGAGGTTATTTCCCGGCAGAGCAGAGAATAACCTCTAAAAGTTCTTGATGCCGGGGGCGGAAAGATGGATGCGAAAGAAGGGCCGGGAACGGGTTTTCTCCCGTCCGCCAGCAGGAGCTCTGGGGGGCTCCTGCTGTCAGCCGAGGAAAACCCTTCCGCTCCGGCTAGGCCAAAAAAAGATGCGCACACACCTGTATCGCAAACTTGCCCTGCGGAAGCGGGCTCTGGGTGGATGGACGAGCGCAAAACCGGCGGGTGTCCAGCAGAAGCGAGTTCAGGAAAGACACTACCGCAATAGTTTTCGCCCATACTTGTTTAACTCGAAAGAAGCGTTTTTTCCTTTCCCGTTTGGTCTGCTCGCCCATTTTCCCCGCATAAAATGAAATAATATGGGCAAATACTCATTTTATGCGGCTATTTCTTTGAAAATCAACGATTTTAGCCGCATGGTATGAAGAAATGGGCAGGTGGTTCATTTTATGCGGCTGGGCATTTTTTCTTTGCTGGGGATTTGTGTTGAGCGGTGGGCTGGGGACGGGGTTTTCGCGGCTGGAGTGGGTGGAAACAAAAAGAAGGGCTCACACTGGACTTTTTTTATGCGAAGCATCGGCCGAAGGCCGCGGGGGTTTGGGGGCAGAGCCCCCGGTAAGAAGGTTGCGGCTGTCCGCAACGACAAAATAAAAACGCAGCGACTTTTCGCTGCGTTTATTTTGGCGGTGCGGACGAGGCTCGAGCCCGCGCAAGCGCGGGCGGTTCGCGGACTGTTTGTACTCCCCTGACCCCTCTCGAGAGAGGGGCAGCGGGGTCGCTCGATCAGAACCTCTATCGCAAAAGCAAAAGAAGTCCAGCCAAAAAGGCTGGACTTCTTTTGCGGTGCGGACGAGGCTCGAACTCGCGACCCCCGGCGTGACAGGCCGGTATTCTAACCAAACTGAACTACCGCACCTCGTTTTTCCCGATTGGGAGTGCAAATATAGACATTAATCGAAAATGTGCAAAAAATATAGCAGAAATTTTACACTCAATTTCTGAAGTAGCTGAAATGCACATTCCCGTACTTCTTTTCCTTCACGAAGCGGGGATGCTCCTTGAAGCTGAATGTCCCCGGATGCTCCATAACAAACAACGCTCCCTCGTTCAGGATGCCGGCGCCAAGCACCTTGTCGGGAATACCCGCAAGATTGTCGATGGCGTACGGCGGATCCGCGAAAACAAAATCAAACTTCTTGGTGCATATCTCCAGGAAGTCGAAGACATTGTGGTGGACCACCTGCATCCCTGAAAGGCCCAGGGCCGCGGCAGTCTTCTTGATAAAACGGGCGTTGACAGGATTCATTTCGACGGAGATGATGTCAGCGCAGCCTCTCGAAGCAGCCTCATACGATATGCTGCCTGTCCCCGAAAAGAGATCCAGCATCGCCAGCGTCTCAAAATCCAGCTCATTGACGAGAGTGTTGAACAATCCCTCTTTGGCGAAATCAGTGGTCGGCCGTGCAGCATAGCCTGCCGGCGGCATAATAGCCTGTCCCCTCAGCCTGCCTCCTATTATACGCATAGACGCTCCACTCCTTTGAAGTATGAAAACAGGAGCTCCTGATTATCGTAGGCAAGCTCACCTTTGTAATAAAGAGTCGTCATACGGGGATTGATCTGAAAATCATTAAGGGCTGCAAATATGAAATACAAGGCCGTCGTGAAATCCTTAGCCTCGTACGAATTTGCCAGCAGCAACCTGTCGCCCGCCCCTATCGCAAGATGCAACGAAGATCCGTCTGTACAGAACAGGACCTTGTTGTAATCGTGTATCTTCTGAAGTTCGCACAACAGGTCGTAAATGACAGGCTCCTTGCCTTGCTCACCGGGCACAAAAAGCAGAACTGCCTCATAAGAGGGCAGTTCTACATATTTGACAGTCTCTGAAGGAGAAACTCCGACGACCTGCGACAGCAACTGTACGTCTCCGTTGAAGAACTCCTTCGGAACGAGTGTGTATTTCTCCACTACTCCCAGTTACCGGCGTTATTGTTAGGATTATCGATGCTGCCTACCTGAAGTCCGGGATAACGGCCCTGGTCGGTCCTTTCGTAGTTCAGGTTGACGAGGAGCTGATGGTCCATACCCTTGAGAAGAGAGTTGTAAGGGATGTCAGCCTCGAACAGAGGAACGTTCACTCCGGAAACGACTTTGATGTCAGATTTCAGGATAACCGGATCGCCGCCAGAATAAGGGATGGTGCGGAGGCTCTCGGGATTGAAGGAAGCCCTGTCCTTGAAGATTGTATCTTTGACAGGCATTTTCATAATCTCACGTCTTACGCGTTTCTGGGCAACTGCCAGCGAGTCATCCATTGAACCGATCTGCTTTACGATGGTCATCTCACCGTTCTTGTAGAAGTCGATGAGGGAATCCATAGCGGGAGCGTAGTGGTTGTAGACATTCTTGTAAGCCACCTGGAGGGTGCGGATGTCTTTGAGGATGGTGATGGCGTCAGCCTCTCTGGCTGCTTTCTCTTTGTTGAACTGTACGGGTTGCTGGATGCTCCTGACAAGAAGATACGCAAGAGCGATGATAATCAACGGGCAAATGACGTAAGTAAGAATTTTTTTCATGTTATTTTTTTATTATTCTAATCTGCAGATTATGTCTGAAGCCGCTAATATGGCTTACAAAAATAAAAATAATATTTAGTCCTTGCAATATATTTTTAATTTTGCAGACAATAAATTTTCAACTCAAGTGACCACTGACAAGAATTCAGAACAGCTGTGGAGTGTAATAGAATCAAGCTCCAGAATAGTGCTTGTGACACACGCGAACCCTGACGGCGACGCCATAGGCTCCTTAACTGCCTTGTACTATTTCCTGAAACAAATCGGCAAGACAGCCTTCATTGCTGTTCCCAACCGTTTCCCCGATTTCCTCTCTTGTCTCAACCCTGCAGGCTCGTCCATCCACATCTACAAAGAAGAAAGTGACGAGTGCGACAAAGTGATTTTGCAGGCCGACCTGGTCATCTGTATGGATATGAACGGTCCCCGTCGCATCGACGAGCTCGCAGAGCCGGTTTTCAACGGAACGCAAGCGCGCAGGATACTGATAGACCATCACCTCAACCCTGAAACTGATTATTTCGACATAGTGATTTCGGAAACTGAAGTGTCTTCGACCTGCGAACTGCTGCTGGAGCTGATTATGAAATCACCGGAAACCGACGGCAACTTCGGACGGGTCGGTTTGGACTGCGCCACCTCGATAGCTGCCGGAATACTGACCGACACCAACAATTTCGCAAACTCCATCTTTCCCGGAACCCTGGAGCGGATGTCTATGCTGCTGAAACGCGGCGTCGACAGGGACAGCCTTTATGACAACATCTTCTGTTCGTATTCAGAATCAAGGATGAGGCTTATGGGCCACCTGCTGTCCGAGAAAATGAAGGTGATCCACGACGGCAGCGTAGCGTTCATCATCCTCGACAACGCAGACAAGGAGAAATACCTGTTCCGCAACGGCGATTCAGAGGGATTCGTAAACCTGCCCCTCAGGATGCACGGGGTGAGGATGTCGGCGCTGCTCAAGGAAGACGACTCATACATCAAGGTCTCCCTCAGGTCAAAAGGAGATCTGGACGTGAACCGCTTCGCCAGGGAATACTGCAATGGCGGAGGGCATCGCAATGCTTCCGGAGGCAAACTGTATATGGATATCCGTGAAACTGCGGCTTATTTTACCGCCTGCGTCGAGGACTATTTCAAAAAGGCATAGCTTTTGCTAAATTTGCACCCGAAATGAAAAAAAACGTCCTCTTCTCAATAGCGGTCCTCGCAGCGCTGCTCCAGTCCTGTACTCTGGAGGACAAGCTCAACGTCTGCGTCTCCCAGGAAGAGAGCATTCAAAAATATATCGAAAAAACTTATGCTGATTCCACCGTCATCGTCACCGATTCAGGCATTTCAAGGGTGGTGATGGTCCACGGCAGCGGCGTCGCGGCTCAGAAGGGAGACAGCGTCGTTTTTTCATACAAGGGGTACACCTTCCGCAACGGCCCTTCTTCCCAGTTCGCTGAAGGAAGGCTCAAGGAGCGTCTCGGCGACAAGCACCTGATATCCGGCCTTGACGAAGGCATAGTCGGTATGTTGCCGGGAGAAGAATCTTACATAGCCTTTTCTGCAAGGAACGGATTTTTCGACAAGGCCGCCGGAGCCCTGCCCCGGATGACTCCCCTCATTTATTACGTAACTTTGGAAAATATCTACAGATAGCATGAAGAAGTCTTTGTTTCTCATACTTGTCGGCACAGTTCTAACAGCGTTGTTCACAGCCTGCGAGGTTGCACCCGTCGATGATTCTATAAGCCATCAGAAACGTGTCAGAGACGCTTGGGTAAGAGTAAACTATGGTTCAGACTATGTCGCCCTGACCAAATCCGGAATCTACGTCCTGGAGGAGACTCCCGGCACAGGCGCTCCGGTCAAGGACTCCCTGTACTGCTTCGTACATTATTCAAAGAGGGATCTCGACGGGACTTACACTTCCACGACCGATCCCGAGGTGGCAAAGGTCCATCTGGGAACTTATTCAGACACCCTTTACTGGGCCCCTGAAATCTGGAGAATAGCAAACTATACCCAGAATGACGGAGCCAGGGAATTGCTGTCGATGATGAAAGTTGGCGGTAAGATCAAGGCCATAGTCCCTCCGGAGTTGTCAACCATCACCTACCCCGAAAGCCACAAGACCTACGTCAAGACCAGTAACAAGGAATTCAAGAGCAACACCATCTACGAAATATCGCTCGAAAAGTCAGTCAAGGACATCGAGCAATACGAATTCGACCTGCTCGAGAGATATGCCGACAAATATTGGGGAGGTATCGATTCCACAAAAAAAGGTTACTATTTCAAAAAGTTGAAAGAGAACCCCGTCCCCGGAGATTCCATATATGACGGAACCACAATTGACGTATACTATTCGGGCCATATCATCGACGGAATAACCGACAAATTCCTGTTCGACACCAACATCGCCGACACCGCCCGTATGTACAGACGGTACAACGGCAGCGCCTATAATGCGCTTTCCGTCACTTACAAGAAGAATCCTGAAGAATCCATCACTGCCAATTCCCTCGTGGACGGCTTTGCAAGGGCGATTTCTGAATTCAAGTACGGAGAAGAAGGCGTCGTGTTCTTCAGTTCCGCCCTCGGATACAAAGAAGAAGGCAGCGGCTCGATTCCGGCCTACTGCCCTCTCGTGTTCTACATCCGGACTGCCAACAAGAAATAGCAGACCTTCCCAGACAGATCAGAAATTGGGACGCAGAGCGTATCTGTTGTAGAAATCCTCTACGATATTGACTGCTGCTGAAACTGTGTCGACAACTTTGAACAACTGCATCTCGTCAGCTGAGATATTGCCTTCTTCGACCATAGTTGTAGAAATCCAGTCAAGCATCCCCTGCCAGTATGACTTGCCGACCAGTATGATGGGGAAATTGGCCAGTTTTTCTGTCTGGACCAGAGTCAGCGCCTCGAAGAATTCATCCAGAGTGCCGAAACCGCCTGGCATCACGATAAAACCCTGGGCATAGCGGGTGAAGATGGTCTTGCGGGTGAAGAAATACTGGAAATCAATGCTCTTGTCCTTGTCGATGTAAGGGTTGCTGCTCTGCTCCATAGGAAGCACGATATTCAGGCCCACGCTCTTTCCGCCACCTCTGGCGGCGCCTTTGTTGCCTGCCTCCATTATGCCAGGGCCACCGCCGGTGATGACTCCGAACCCACGCTGGGTCAACTCATAGGCTATTTCCTCAGCCATAATGTAATACTTGTTCTCCGGAGCAGTACGTGCCGAGCCGAAAATAGCCACGCAGGGGCCGATGGCCGACATTTTTTCATAGCCGTTGGCGAATTCGCCCATTATCTTGAAAATGGACCAGGCATCTTCTGCCTTGGTTTCACTCCAATTCTTGATTTTGAAGCTTTTACGGATCCTGTCCTTTTCTTCCTGGGTAAGCATATCTGTGTTATTTTAGTTTTTTGTACTTGAATCGTTTTGGTTCGGTGTCGCTGAGGCGGCGTTTCTTGTTCTCCTCATATTCCGAATAGGTACCTTCGAAGAAATAGACATTGCTGTCACCCTCGAAAGCCAGGATATGGGTTGCAATACGGTCTAGGAACCAGCGGTCGTGAGAGATTACGACGGCGCAGCCGGCGAAGTTCTCAAGACCTTCCTCAAGGGCCCTTATGGTGTTGATGTCGACGTCATTGGTCGGCTCGTCAAGCAGCAGCACGTTCGCACCTTCTTTGAGAGTCAGGGCCAGATGCAGACGGTTTCGCTCGCCGCCCGAGAGGATGCCGCATTTCTTCTGCTGGTCCGCACCGGAGAAGTTGAAACGGGATATATAAGCCCTTGCATTGACTTCCTTGTTGCCGAGATATACGTATTCCGAGTCGCCTGCCACAGTCTCGTAAATAGTCTTGTCAGGGTCGATTTTCTTGTGCTGCTGGTCGACATAGGCGATCTGCACGGTCTCCCCTATCTCAAAGCTGCCCGAGTCCGGGGTCTCGAGTCCCATAATCAGACGGAACAAAGTAGTCTTGCCTGCGCCGTTGGGGCCTATGACGCCCACGATACCGGCCGGTGGAAGCTTGAAGCTGAGATGTTCGAAAAGAAGCTTGTCTCCGTAGGCCTTGCTGACATCGTTGAACTCGATGACCTTGGTGCCGAGGCGGGGACCGTTGGGTATATAAATCTCGAGTTTCTCTTCCTGCTGCTTGGTCTCTTCATTAAGCAGTTTTTCGTAGGCGCCCAGACGGGCCTTTGACTTGGCCTGACGGGCCCTCGGAGCCATACGGACCCACTCCAGCTCACGTTCAAGGGTCTTTGCACGCTTGCTCTGCTGTTTCTCCTCCATAGCCAGACGGGCTGTCTTCTGCTCAAGCCAGCTGGAGTAGTTGCCTTTCCACGGGATGCCTTCGCCCCTGTCGAGCTCGAGTATCCAGCCCGCTACATTGTCAAGGAAATATCGGTCGTGGGTCACTGCAATCACGGTACCCTTATACTGGCGCAAATGAGCTTCCAGCCACTGTATACTCTCGGTGTCCAGATGGTTGGTAGGCTCGTCGAGCAGCAGCACGTCGGGCTCCTTGAGCAGCAGCCTGCAAAGAGCCACCCTGCGCCTTTCTCCACCCGAGAGATTGGCTGTCAGCGCATCCGGATCGGGGCATTGCAGCGCATCCATAGCCCTCTCGAGCTTGCTGTCGATGTCCCAGCCGCCGAGGTGTTCTATCTTTTCCGTGAGCTCGCCCTGACGCTCGATGAGAGCGTTCATCTGGTCGTCATCCATCGGCTCGGCGAACTTCATATTCACCTCTTCATATTCCCTGAGGGCATCCATTACCTCCTGCACACCTTCCTGCACGACTTCTTTCACAGTCTTGGAGTCATCGAGCTGCGGCTCCTGCTCCAGGTAGCCCACGCTGTAGCCCGGAGCCCAGACCACTTCGCCCTGGTATGACTTCTCAAGCCCTGCGATGATTTTCATCAGCGTAGACTTTCCAGCTCCGTTCATTCCGACGATGCCGATCTTGGCTCCGTAAAAGAACGACAGGTAGATGTCCTTGAGTATGACTTTGTTGTTGTGGGGCAGAATCTTGCCCACCCCGTTCATCGAGAATATTATCTTTTCATCCATAGTTGAAAACAGGTCACTTGCCGAGAAGACTTATGATGATATCTACGCAGCCGTCGATGCCGAAGCGGCTGCTGTTCAGGCAGAGGTCATAGCTGGAGCTGTCGCCCCACTCTTTGAAAGTGTAGTAATTGTAGTAAGAGGTACGCCGGCGTTCGCCCTGGTCGATATATTTCTCAGCCTCCTTCTCAGAAAGGCCCTGCTTCGCCGCAATCCTTGCTATGCGGTCACGTTTGTCGGCGTTGATGAATACGCTCAGCATTCCCTTGCGGTCGCGGAGGACATAGTCGGCGCAACGGCCCACAAAGATGCCCGACCCTTCGTCGGCCAGCTGGCGTATGATGTCGCTCTGGGTCTTGAAAAGACCGTCTTCCGATATGGTGCTGTCAAGGGTATACCCTGCATCTATGTAATTGCTGCTGCGCTGGCCGAGGAAGCGGGCGAAACGGCCGGCCGGAGCCGGCTTCTCGTCAGTCTTTTCAAAGACATCCTCACTCAGGCCGCTTTTCTTCGCAGCAATCTCTATGAGTTCCTTGTCATACACCTTTATGCCGAGCCGCTCCGACAGCTTGTGCGCTATTTCAAGGCCACCGGCGCCGATGCTCCTTCCGAGGGTTATCAAAATCTGACTTTCCATAGGCTGTTATTCTAAGACGGCCTTTTCGTCCTGGCCGAAGGTTTTCATCAATCTGGATATCATCAGCAGAGCGATCAGGGCGGCGACTATGTCAGAAGCCGGCATACTCCACCAAACGCCGTCGGTACCCCACAGACGGGGGAAGACGATAAGGAAGGGCAGCAGGAAAAGCAGCTGCCTGCTGAGAGACAGGAATATGGCTTTGCGCGCATAACCGATGCTCTGGAAGAAGCTGGTAGCCACGATCTGGTAGCCGACTATCGGGAATATTGCCACTATTATCCTGAGCGCGTGGCTTGACAGCTCCTTAAGCTCTGCATCCCTGGTAAAGAGGGACACCATAGCGTTGGGAATCAGCTCTCCGGCAAGGAAGGCCAGAGTAGTGGTGACAGTAGCGCATATTATGGTAAGCGTAAGCACTTTCTTCACCCTTGGGTACAACTTTGCGCCATAGTTGTAACCTGCGATGGGCTGCATACCCTGAGTGAAGCCCATAATGAGCATTATGAACAGGAACACTATGCGGTTCACGATGCCGTAGGCGCCTATGGCCATATCTCCGCCGTGGAACTGCAGCTGACGGTTGATCAGGATCACCACGAAACACGAAGCCACGTTCATCAGGAACGGAGCCATACCTATGGACAGGGAGCGCTCGGCGATCTTGAAGTCAAAATGGAACACCTCCTTGCTGAAATGGACGACGTGGTTCTTGTCGGAAAGCATCTTCAGGATCCAGAGCAGGGACACTATCTGGGCAAGGATGGTGGCTATCGCAGCGCCACGGATGCCCATATCCAGCCCGAAGATGAAGATGGGGTCGAGGACGGTGTTGAGCCCGACCGCCAGCAGGGTGGCCGCCATCGCTTTCTTCGGCAGACCGCTGGCCCTCACCACTCCGTTCAAGCCGTGGTAGAGATGGGATATGACATTTCCCGCGAGGATTATGACCATATACTCACGGGCGTAAGGGATGGTGGCGTCACTGGCTCCGAAGAAATAAAGTATCGGATCCAGGAAGACCAGTCCCAGGATGGTGACAAGAAGGCCGATGCCGACATTCAGCATCACCACGTTGCCGAGGACCCTGTTGGCCATATAGTAGTTCTTCTGGCCAAGCAGCATCGAAATCAGGGTGACGGCTCCTACCCCGACCAGGGTACCGAAGGCGGTTGACAAGTTCATCAGAGGGAAGGTCACGGCAAGGCCTGCTATGGCCATAGGACCTACTCCCTGCCCGATAAAGATACTGTCGACCATATTGTAAAGGCTTGCTGCTGCCATTGCCACGATGGCCGGCATAGCATACTGCTTGAGCAGTTTGCCCACATTCTCGGTCCCCAGTTCGGTAGGAATCATAATGAGTTTTCGGCAGTCCTATTTGGATTTGGCGGTAAGAGCTGCCAGTGCTATCGAGTTCAACTTGGTGTCGATGCTGTCGGCACGGCTTGAAAGCACGCAAGGAGCTGCTGCGCCGGCCACGATGGCAGCCTGTTTGACACCCTTCATAAGCTGGGAGTTGCTCTTGTAGAAAACATTTGCACTCTCAATGTTGGGGAAGACAAGGCAGTCTGCGTCTCCGGCAACTTCGCTCTTGAGTTTCTTGATGGCCACAGCCTCGGGGCTGAGCGCTACGTCGAGGGCGAGAGGTCCGTCACCAACGCAGCCTTTGATCTGGCCGCGGTCGCACTTCTTGCTGAGGATTGCCGCATCGACGCAAGCCTGCATACCCTCCATCATCTGCTCTGTAGCTGCGATGAATGCAACCTTGGGAGTCTGGATGCCGAAGGCTTTGGCCACGTTCACCAGATATTTGGTGATAGCTTCCTTCTGCTTGAGGTCGGGAGCGGGAATGACGGCCATATCGCCGAGTATGATGAATTTGTGGTAATTCGGATTCTGGAGCACGCTTACGTGGCTCAGGACAGCCTTGGGAGGCAGCAAGCCGCGCTCCTTGTTGAGGATGCCGCGCATATACTTGTCAGTGCTGCAGAGGCCTTTCATAAGGATGTCGCCATTGCCTTCACGGATGATGTCGATGGCCTGGGCGATGCTTGCCAGTTCGTCCTTGTTGTCGACGATTTCGAAAACGGAAGCATCTATGCCTTCACGGGTGCAGACATCCTTGATCAAGTCGGCGTCTCCGACCAGAGTGGCGTCAACTATGCCCAGCGAGCAGGCCTTGTAAGCAGCGGTGATAGTATGGTCGTCGACAGCCCAAGCTGCGACAAGTCTTTTTTTGGGTTTCGAGCGCAGAGCCTCGAACATTTGGTCAAAATTGGTAATCATTATGTCAGTTTTTTAATTGTTTTCAATTTCGCTGTCTCTTTGTGCAGCCTTTTTCTTCATCTCGGTGACGATGTTCATAGTGTCGGTGGCGATGACAAGCTCCTCGTTGGTAGTCACGGCCATAACCTTCACTTTGGAATCCGGAGTGCTGAGGACGGCATCCACTCCCCTTGTGCCCTTGTTCTTTTCAAAATCGAACTTGATGCCCAGGTTCTCGAGTCCGGTGCAGACGAGTTCGCGCACGCGGTCGGAGTTCTCTCCGATACCGCCGGTGAACACTATCATATCCACCCCGTTCAGCACGGCCATATATGCACCAATGTATTTCTTGATGTCGTATGCAAGCTTCTTGAGAGCGAGTCCGGCGCGTTTGTACCCGGTACTCTCGGCATCCACAAGGTCACGGCAGTCAGAAGAGAAACCGCTCAGGCCCTGCAGACCGCTCTGCTTGTTCACCAGATTGTTGATGCCTGCCGCATCGAGGCCTTCCTTCTCCATCAGGAAGGTTACCACGCCTACGTCCAGGTTACCGCTGCGGGTTCCCATCGTGACGCCCTCCACGGGGGTGAATCCCATCGAAGTGTCCACCGAACGGCCGCAGTCGATAGCTGTGATCGAACTGCCGTTGCCGAGATGGCAGGTGATGAGTTTTGTTTGGTTGAGGCGCATACCGGCGAGCTTGCAGGCTTTCTCAGCAACATACTTGTGGCTTGTGCCGTGGAAGCCGAAACGGCGGATCTTGTACTTCTCGTAATAGGAATAGTCAAGTGCGTACAGATAAGCATAATCCGGCATACTCTGATGGAATGAGGTATCGAACACAGCCACTTGGGGTACGTCGGGCATCAGCTCCGACATAGCCTTGATGCCGGTGAGGTTTGCCGGGTTGTGCAGCGGCGCAAGCTCGCAGCACTTCTCTATCTTGTCGATCACGTCTGCGTCAATTGCCACGCTTCTGAAGAAATATTCTCCTCCGTGAGCCACGCGGTGACCTACAGCGTCAATCTGGGACAGGTTGTAAAGCACTCCGTATACAGGGTCCGTCAGGATTTCGAGAACGCTCTTAATGGCTTCCGTGTGGTTTGCAATCGGCTTCTCTACTTTATAGTCTTCCCTTTCGTCGACCTTATGGGTATGGCAGGCATTCATACTGCCGATGCGCTCGACAAGGCCTTTGGCCAGCAGAGTATTTTCAGAGGCGCTCATTTTCAGCACCTGGTATTTCAAAGAGGAACTGCCGCAGTTCAGAACAAGAATCTTCATACTTTAAATTGTTTTCATTAATCTTTCAAATGTAACAAAAATAAATGATATCTTTGTCTGCACAGGACATTGAAATGGGGAAAGGTAGAGACATAGTCATTTATGCATTTGCATACATTCTCGGGGACGTGCTTTGGCAAGTCCTTTTTTCTTTCTGTGGCATCCCTGCATATATCACGCTGGCCGCTCTGGCAGTTGCTGCAGTGTGCTTCTGCATCGCTGTCCTGAGCCGCTGCGGAGCGGCGGCCGCTCCTGCCAGACTGCTGACGGCCTGCTTCTGCATAACCGGAGCCCTGGGGGCCGTAGCCGGTGGCATCCCGCGTGAGGGAATGCTGCTCTTCGAAAAGGCCGCGGAGATGAAGGCTGCTGTCTCCAGACTGCTGGACAGCACCCTGCCGCCCGGCAGCGCAGATGAGCTGGCTGTTGCGAAAGCCCTTGCGATAGGAGACAAATCGATGATCAATGCCGCGCTCAAAAGCCGGTACCAGGCCAGTGGAGCAATGCACCTGCTGGCGCTGAGTGGGCTTCACGTTGGCGTAGTATATGCCTTCCTCAACGCTTTTCTGTCCGTGCTGGGGAACAGCCCCGCAGCCAAGGCCGTGAAAAGGACAGTCATACTCGCAAGCCTGTGGGGATTCGCGCTTGTATCCGGCTTGAGCAGCTCCATCTGCCGCGCCGTGACGATGATAACAGTCTACGAAATCTGCGGAGTGCTGAAATCCGACCGCAATATGCTGCGCTCACTGGCAATCAGCGCCCTGCTCATCTGCCTGTTCAATCCGGACGCTCCTTTCGGCATCGGTTTCCAGCTGTCATTCAGCGCCGTGACAGGCATATATTTCCTGTATCCCAGGATCAAGGCTCTGCTCAACTACCGAAGCAGGCTCCTCGGGTATATCTGGAATACGCTGGCTCTGTCCATCAGCTGCCAGGCCGCGACCGCGCCCCTTGCGTATCTGTATTTCGGCAGCTTCCCCAGATATTTTATGGTCACCAACCTGCTGGCCATCCCGCTCAGTTCGGCGGCTATGTGGTTGATGCCTATAACGATCGCTGCCCGGAACATTCCTTTCATCGGAGTGCCGGGCAGCAAGATTCTTCTTGGAATCTTTCAGACCTTGAATACAGTGATAAGTATTATTGCCTCGCTATGATTCTGCTGCAGGTCGTTCATTTGCTTTTGTCACATTGATTGTGCGCCCCATATGCTCGGTGCCGTTCAGAGCCTCGATAGCCCTCTCGGCGTCAGCGTCGTCCATCTCGACGAAACCGTAACCGCGTGAGCGGCGGGTCTCCTTGTTGATAATTATTCTTGCGGATGAAACTTCTCCAAACGGAGCGAAAAGCTCAATTAAATTTTCTCTTCTTGCCTTGAAACTCAAGCCATAAACGAAAATGGTCATATTGGTCAAACATTAGTAGGTTAAAAGTGGTATATCAAAGATAGCACTTTTTAACCTAAAAATGTCACAAAATCGCAATTAAATAACACACTTGTCGCTTCCGTCGAAGCAGTGGGTGCAGATGCAATTCTTTTCAAGGCCTATCGCGGCGACCAAGTTTTCGACGGTATTGAACTTGAGAGTATTCATCTTCAACTGCTTGCGGATGCTGTCCACCATAGCGCAGTACTTGTCGCTGCCGAACATCGCATATTCCTGAAGATGCTTGTCGTGACTGCCTTCGAGTTTTTCAATCACCCTGCGTGATATGAACTCGAGCGGAGACTTGGATGCGGAGTAGTTGAGGAAAGGACAGGTGAAGATAAGCGGAGGGCAGCTTATGCGGATGTGCACCTCTCGCGAACCGTGACTCTTGAAAGCTTCTACGTTGTCGCGAAGCTGGGTTCCGCGCACTATCGAATCGTCGCAGAATGCCACGCTGCGCCCTTTCATTATAGAATAGTTGGGGATGAGTTTCATCTTGGCAACCACATCCCTCATACTCTGGTCGGCAGGCATAAAACTTCGCGGCCAGGTGGGGGTATACTTGACCACTGCATTGCGGTAAGGTATGCCGCGGCCTTGGGCGTAGCCTATGGCCATACAGGTTCCAGAATCGGGGATAGAAGACACGATGTCAACCGGAGTGTCGTCCTGCCGGCCCATCAGCGAGCCCAGATTGTAGCGGACGTCATCCACGTTGACACCTTCGTAAGCAGCAGAAGGATAACCGTAATAAATCCAAAGGAAAGAGCAGATATGAAGCCTGCCGCGGGGTTCCAGAATCTGTTTGAAGCCGTCTGCCGTTATGAGCACTGCCTCTCCGGGGCCGAGTTCATAACATTTCTCGTAGCCGAGGTTGCAGAAACTGAAATCCTCGTTCGCCACGGCATAGGCATCTTCTTTCTTTCCTATCACGAGGGGCGTACGGCCGTTGAAATCTCTTGCAGCTATAATACCTTCCGGAGTCAGGAGCAGTATTGAGCAAGACCCGTAGACTTTGTGGTGCATATACTCGATTCCTTCGGCAAAGGTCGCACCTTCGGTGATGAGGTGGCATATCAGCTCGGTGGCATTTGTAGTGCCGTCGCTCATCTCCGTGAAGTTCTTGCCTGAATCCAGCACCTGCTGCTCAAGAGAATCTATGTTGCTGACTTTTGCGACTGACACTGCGGCAAACCTGCCCAGGTGCGAGTTCATCACTATCGGCTGGGATTCGTTGTCGCTGATGACTCCGATTCCGCTGTTGCCGGTGAACTTGTGAAGTTCAGATTCGAATTTGACCCTGAAATATGACTGTTTAAGACTGTGGATGGCGCGGACGAACGAACCGTCAGGATTGATGCCTGCCATACCGCCTCTTTTAGTTCCCAGATGCGAATGATAATCAGTGCCATAGAACAGGTCGGACACACATCTGTTCTTGGAAATAACTCCGAAAAGGCCCCCCATTGTTGTTAGTTTGTTTTAAATAAGGAAGGCTGCCGAGAGGGCAGCCTTCCTTGATATCGGTATTATTTATTCGCCTTTCAAGAAGTTGTTGTACTTCTCGTAATTTGCCTGATACTCTGCAGATCTGTCTCTAAACCTGTAGTAGATATTCTTCAGATAGTCAGCGATAGCTGTCTTGATCTGTTTGTCTTCAGTCATTGTGAATGATTTCTCGAAAGGATCAATGGCCTTCTCAAGATTTGCGTTGAGTTCCTCAACCATCTTGTTGTATTTGGCATCATCCATCTCAAGGCTGGCCTTCTCCTGGATTTCAACAGCGCGGTCGTAGTAGAGGATGGCGGTATTGAGGACACCATAGAGATATTTGGGATCAACCTCGCTTGACTTTGCGTAAAGCTCGAGAGCTTTGTCAAAATCGCCGAGTTTCTTGTAGGCGTCACCTTCTACATAATAGAGAGAGGCGTTGTCAGGGTCGTTCTTCTGGGCATTGTGAAGAAGAGTGAACAGTTTGTCGGGCTCAGTGTTGGTCGTGAGATAGTGGTTGATGAGTCCAACGAGGATGGCCTGGCTGTTCGGGAATTTCTCGAAACCGTTCTCGAGTGTCTTCATTGCAGTATCGTCATCACCAGCGGCCTTGTAGAGCTCAGCGAGGTTGGAGAAGACGTTACCGTCGTTGTAGTAACCTTTGTCCATGCAAGCTTTGTAGTGCTCCATAGCCTTGGCGCTGTTGCCGGCGATTGAAGCCATAAGACCAGCATTGTAGACACTCATTGAATCGAATCCGTTCAGAATCTTGCCGGCAGTAACCTTGGCTGCTTTCTCGAACTTTGTGCTTGCTGCGACTGCATTGCCTGCGAGGTACTCGCTGACAGCTTCACCGTAGATATCCTCGTGGATCTTGTTGGCCTTTTCAGCGTAAGCCTTGTTTGAGGCCGCCTTAGGATCGAGTGAGTAAGCTTTTTCAAGAGCCTCGAAGGCTTTGTCAAGAGGGTTGTCGACAACAGGTTTGGTAACTACCCAGAAGTCGAGGACACCGTCCCTGTAATAGAGGTCCTTGTTGTCATAAGAAACCACTTCGTAATCAGTTCCCTCAGCTCCTGCCTTGTGGCTGATGCCGGTAGCTTTCTGGCCTTTGAGGAACATATTTACGTCGTTTGCAGAACTACCTGCAAGGAGGTTCTGGGTCGGAGCGTCGAATGCTTTTACATAAGCGTCGCTGAGAGCAGTCCAGGTAGCTGCCTTAGCAGCTTTACCTGCATTCTGTGAAGCTGCGATTGCTTTATCCAATGCCTTCTTGGCATCAACAACCGCCTTAACTTCAGATGCGTTGGTACCTGCGCCAAGGGCTGCTGAGATTGAACCGCCGCCACCCTGAGGACCGCCGCCGGGGAAGCCGCCGGGGCCGCCGCCGCGCATTCCACCGCCACCCATAGGGGGCTGTGCCATTGTCATCATCGAAATTGAAGATGCAAGAACAAAAAGGAGAATCTTTTTCATTTCAGTGTAGATTAGTTGTTTATTTCTGTTTGTGTTTGCTGATTGTCTGAGTTCGGTTCGCTGACGGATTCTGTGTTTTCGGAACTTACGCTTTCTTCGCTCTTGTTCACCACACAGACAGCTGCGATGCTGTCGTTTTCCCTGATATTGATCAGTTTGACTCCCTGGGTCGCCCTGCCTGCCACCTTGATGTCCGAAACCGCCATCCTTATGGTGATGCCTGACTTGTTGATGATCATCAGGTCGTTGTCGTCGGTCACATCCTTTATGGCTATCAGCGGGCCTGTCTTTTCAGTTATGTTAATGGTCTTTACTCCCTTGCCTCCCCTGTTGGTTATGCGGTAGTCCATTATCCTCGATCTCTTGCCGTATCCGTTCTCGCTGACTACCAAAACCTGTGGCAGGTTCTCTTCCGGAATGTCACCTTCAACACAAATCATGCCAACGACTTCGTCGCCCTCTGAAAGGCTTATTCCACGCACTCCTGTAGCCGTTCTGCCTATCGCGCGGGCTTTGCTCTCGTGGAAGCTGCAGAGGTATCCGTCACGGCCGGCGAGCTGGATATAATTGTTGCCGTTGGTCAGACGGGCCTCGATGAGTGCGTCCCCTTCGCGGATGTTCACGGCGATGACGCCATTGGCGCGCGGACGTGAATACGCCTCGAGGGAGGTCTTCTTGATGATGCCGGACTTGGTGGCCAGAATTACATAGTGACTGTCGACATATTCCTTATCGTCAAACGACTTGACGTTGATGTAGGCCTGAACCACGTCCTCAGGCTCTATGTTGATGACGTTCTGGATGGCGCGGCCCTTTGAAGCCTTGGTGCCTTCCGGAATCTCGTAGACCTTGAGCCAGTAGCACTTGCCGTTCTTGGTGAAGAACATCATAGTGCTGTGCATATTGGCCACGTATATATGCTCGATAAAGTCTTCTTCGCGGGTGGTGCTGCCCTTGGAACCAATGCCGCCGCGGTTCTGGAGACGGTATTCGGTCAGAGGGGTGCGCTTGATGTAGCCGAGGTGGGAAATCGTGATGACCACGTCCTCGTCAGCGTAGAAGTCCTCGGGATTGAAGTCTTCGGCGCTCGGGGCTATCTCGGTGCGGCGCTCGTCGCCGTACTTGGCTATGAGGTCCTGCATCTCGTCCTTGATGATGCCGTACTGGAGGCTCTCGTCCGCAAGGATATCCTGCAGGTGGTGGATCAGGGCCTCGAGATCGTCATACTGGGCCTGGAGCTTGTCTCTTTCGAGTCCTGTCAGCTGGCGCAGACGCATCTCGACGATGGCGTCGGCCTGGGGCTCCGTGAAGCCGAACTTCTCCATAAGGCCGTCACGGGCTTCCTGCACTGTCTTGGACGCGCGGATGTGCTCGATGATAAGGTCGATGATGTCCAGGGCCTTGAGCAGGCCTTCGAGGATGTGGGCCTTCTTCTGGGCTGCATCCAGGTCGAAACGGGTCCTGCGGAGCACTACTTCGTGGCGGTGACGGACGAAATACTTTATGAGGTCCTTGAGGTTGAGCAGCTTCGGGCGGCCGTCCACAAGGGCGATGTTGTTGACTGAGAAACTTGCCTGCAGCTGGGTGTACTTGAAAAGGGTGTTGAGCACCACGTTCGCAACCGCTCCCATCTTCAGCTTTATGACGATGCGCATACCCTTGCGGTCGCTTTCGTCATTGATGTATGAGATGCCGTCGATCTTCTTGGCCTCGACGAGCTCGGCAATCTTCTCGATCAGCTCTTTTTTGTTGATCTGATAGGGAATCTCGGAAACCACGATGGTCTCGCGGCCGCTGTCCGAAACTTCGATGTCGGTCTTTGAGCGGACGACTATCCTTCCACGGCCTGTCTCGAAGGCGTCACGGATGCCTGAAAGACCCTGGATGATACCGCCTGTAGGGAAATCGGGACCCTTCACGTACTGCATCAGGCCTTCTACGGTGATGTCAGGGTCGTCTATATATGCGCAGATGGCGTTGCAGACCTCGGTGAGGTTGTGCGGGGCCATATTGGTCGCCATACCTACCGCAATACCGGCAGCACCGTTAAGCAGAAGCAACGGGGCCTTTGCGGGCAGGACTGTAGGCTCCTGCAGGGATTCGTCGAAGTTAGGCATAAAGTCGACAGTATCCTTGTCGAGGTCCTCGAGCACTTCTTCAGCCAGTTTTTCAAGCTTTGCCTCGGTGTAACGCATAGCTGCGACCGGGTCGCCGTCCACGCTGCCGAAGTTACCCTGTCCGAAAACAAGCGGGTATCTCATATTCCACGGCTGCGCGAGGCGGGCCATTGCATCATATACGCTGGCATCACCGTGGGGGTGATACTTACCGAGAACCTCACCTACGATACGGGCTGATTTCTTGGTGCTTCCGCTGGAGCCTACGCCAAGACCCTCCATACCGAACAGAACGCGCCTGTGAACCGGCTTCATACCGTCCCGGACATCGGGCAAGGCTCGTGACACAATCACCGACATAGAGTAGTCTATGTAGGCGCTCTTCATCTCCGTCTCGACGCTGATCGGAATCAGGCGCTCTGAAGGTTCTTCTACAATGTTGTTATCTTCAAAATCCATCTAAAAACTTCTCGTGAAATATCGGGTAAAGATACGAAAAAAATTGTAAGGGACAAGAAGAATCCGCCAACAGATTCTAAGAACTTTCCTACCTTTACGCTATGGATTTCACAGAAGAATTCACCGCCTTTTTATCCGGCTCGGGAATCCCCTGTATGATAGAGGGATTGCTCTTCTCTTTCCCGGAGAGGGGCGTTGCGATACGCCTCGTTCCCCTGGAAGACTTCGTACGTCCTCAGCGGGAGAAAGGGGTCATCTATCTGTATGAAGACCGCTGGCGCAGCGGAGGAGACCGCCTCAGGGACCGTATCCTGGCCCATCTCGGCATCTGCCGGAAAATTTTTGCCCGCAAATGCGATATAAGGCGGATAGACGCCCCGGCCGCGGCCGCATTTCTGAATCTCCACCACAGCTACGGCTCGGCCAAGGCAAAATATAAATACGGGATGTTTCTGGGTGACGAGCTCGTAGCTGTATCCCTGTTCTCATCACCCCGCACCATACCGCGCGACATTGCAGGCAGGCAGGTTCCCCTTCGTTCTTATGAATGGGTCCGATATGCCAGCCTGTCGGGCAGCCGAATATCCGGCGGAATGAGCCGGATGCTCGCACACTTCGTGGCAGACACCTCCCCCGACGAAGTTATGACGTATGCCGACCTGGAGTGGTCCGAAGGAGCCGTATATGCCCGTTTGGGCTTCCACGAGGCCGGACTGAGGGAGCCCGTGACTTTCTGGGTGGACCCGGACAGCTTCGCAAGGAAAAGGACACCGGACGGAGGAGGCATACGGATCAGGAATTTCGGAAGCCTGAAATATTTGAAACAATATAAAGAAGCATAATTATGAAAAAGTACATCATCACATTCGCAGCCATTGCCGCTGCCGCAATCCTGTGCGTTTTTGAAGCACAGGCCCAACCTGCCGGTCCCTGGGACAGTTCCCATCCCTTCGCAGTGCGCGACGGCCAGACTCTCTCGCTCGATTTCTACTTTCCGGAACACTGGCAGCAGTCTGACACCCTGCGGCCCTGCGTGATATTCGTCTACGGCGGAGGCTTCGTGGACAACAACCAGAGAGCCGGTTTCTACACAAAATTCTGCCGCGCGATGGCAGACAAGGGCTTTGTCACTGTCGCCACTGATTACCGCCTCGGACTGAAGGATTTCCACGGCGGAAGCATATTCAAGATGATAGAACCCGTGAAGAGCTCCATCCGGATGGCGACAGAAGACCTCTTCGCGGCCATTGACTACGTCATCCGCAATGCCGAGTCTTTGCGCATCGACACCAGCAAGATCATCATCAGCGGAAGCAGCGCCGGCGCCATCTCAGTCCTGCAGGCCAACTATGAACTGAGCAACCGCACTGAGATGACCGCGGCCATCCCCGACGATTTCCGTCTGGCCGGCGTCATTTCGTTCTCCGGCGGAGTCTTCTCCACCAAGGGCGAGTGCAAATATACGGTCCACGATCCCGCTCCTACATTCTTCCTGCACGGCGACACCGACAATCTGGTGCCCTACAACAAGATCCAGATCTTCAGGATGGGAATGTTCGGCAGCAAGCCGCTTGCGGCCGGATTCAAAGAAGCGGGCTACCCCTACTGCTTCACCACCTTCACCAACCATTCACACGAGGTGGCCGGCTTCCAGATGGAGCAGTTCGACGCGGTGCTCTGGTTCATCGAAAACTATGTCTACAAGGGTGCAAAATGGCAGATCGATATGGAATTTACCGATATGGACCACAAGATCGGCAAGGTCTACGCCAATCCCCAGCAAGCCTATTCAAGCGGATTCTGACGCCAAACAATAGGTTTCTTAAATTTTATTTCTTAATTTCGAACGATTATTTGCGAATTTTCTGATTATAAAATTCACTATATGACTAACACAAAAGCTACAAATTTCAGGTGGGTGATATGCTCCATGCTGTTCCTGGCGACAACGGTCAATTATCTGGACCGTCAGGTGCTCTCACTGACCTACGATGAATTCATCAAGCCGGAATTCCACTGGACTGATGCAAACTACGGTACAATCACCAGCTTCTTCTCTATCTTCTATGCGCTCGTCAGCCTCTTCGCCGGCAAGTTCATCGACTGGATGGGAACGAAGAAGGGCTACCTGATCGCCATCGGAGTATGGTCATTCGGTGCCGTCCTGCACGCCGCCTGCGGTTGGGCCACCACCCTTTTCGTTGACGGTGTCGACAGCGTTGCAGCTCTCAGGGCAGTTGAAGCCGGAAGCAACGTCGCACTTGCCATATCGACGGTATCCGTCTACATGTTCCTGTTCTGTCGAGGCATATTGGCCCTAGGTGAGTCCGGAAACTTCCCGGCCGCCATCAAGACGACTGCCGAATATTTCCCGAAGAAGGACAGGGCTTTCGCGACTTCTATTTTCAACGCCGGTGCTTCTGTAGGCGCTCTCGCAGCTCCTCTCTGCATCCCCGCTCTCGCAAAGAACCTCGGATGGGAAATGGCATTCATCATCATCGGTGCCATCGGTTTCGTATGGATGTTCTTCTGGGCCTGGCTCTACAACAAACCCGAGAAAAGCAAATTTGTGAACTCATCTGAACTCGAATATATCCACCAGGACGACGCTGAAGAAAAAGCCGAAGCCGCCAAGGCTGCCGAGAAGGAAGAGAAATCAATTTCTTTCCTGCAGTGCTTCAAATACAAACAGACCTGGAGCTTCATCACCGGCAAGTTCTTTACTGACGGTGTGTGGTGGTTCTTCCTGTTCTGGGCTCCTTCTTACTTCGCCAACCAGTTCGGAATCAAAGCATCAAGCCCTAAGGGCCAGGCGCTCATC
The DNA here is from genome assembly GCA_947169015.1 of uncultured Bacteroidales bacterium. Classification (GTDB taxonomy): domain Bacteria; phylum Bacteroidota; class Bacteroidia; order Bacteroidales; family UBA932; genus Equibacterium. The sequence goes on from CAMVOD010000007.1 coordinate 21,831, forward strand.
TTCACTCTCTACGCTATCGTGACTGTAGTTTCCATCTTCGGAGGATATCTGCCGAAACTGTTCGTCGAGAAGAAAGGTATGCACCCTTATCCCGGCCGTATGCTCGCTATGTTGATATTCGCCTTCTTCCCCATCGCTGCGCTCTTCGCACAGCCTCTCGGACAGATCAGCCCCTGGTGGCCGGCTATCCTCATCGGTCTGGCAGGTGCAGGACACCAGGCTTGGTCAGCCAACCTTTACTCTACCATCGGTGATATGTTCCCTAAGGGAGCCATCGCATCCATCACCGGCATCGGCACAATGGCCGGTGGTATCGGCTCAATGATCGTCCAGAAAGTTGCAGGTAACCTCTTCACCTATGCAGAGAACGCCGGTTCAGCCTTCACCTTCCTCGGTTTCGAAGGCAAGCCCGCAGGATATTTCGTAATCTTCTGCTACTGCGCCGTCGCTTACCTGATCGGCTGGATCATTATGAAATCTCTCGTTCCGAAGTACAAACCCATCGAGCTCTAAGCTTGATTGATTATGGTACGAAAAAAGCCAGCCGGATCGGCTGGCTTTTATTTTCGTCGCGTCGCGACGCAGGGGTTCGGGGGCAGAGCCCCCGTAGAAACAGGGCTCCCCTGGGAGCACAAAAAAACAGAAGCCAGGTGGCTTCTGTTTTTCTTGTGCTCCCTCAGGGTCTCGAACCCTGGACCCCAACATTAAGAGTGTCGTGCTCTACCAACTGAGCTAAGGAAGCATACCCGTTTGGGACTGCAAATGTAGTCAACTTTTTCGAAGTTGCAACCGTAATATTAAAAATTGTTACATTTGTCCTGATAGTTTTTCAAGAAAATGGATTTTACCAAGGTACTTCAGAAGATTTTATCATACGCGAAAGAGGAAGCCGCAAGGCTCGGCAACAACACCGTCACCACCGACCACCTGTTCCTCGGCATCCTTCGTGACGGCGACAACGACGCCATAGACACCATAAAGACTTTCGGGGGCAATCCCGACAATATAAAGGCTGAGATAGAGAGCGTAATCGGCACCCAGCAGTACATTCCCTACGACAAGGCATCGAGCGTGAAGGTCTCGAAAGATATCGAAGACGTATACCGCAACCTTTCCACGGAACTCATTGAATGCAATGCTGACAGCCCCAGGATGACCCATCTGCTGCTCGCCATCATCAAGGAATCGTACAACACCGTGACTCCCGTGCTGCGCCGCTACGGCATTACCCACGAGAGTGTCAGGAATTATGTGATGGCCGGCAACCTTTCAGCAAAGAGCCAGATGAAGGAAGATGCGGCAGAGCCCGCCCCTGCCTCCAAGCCACAGCAGGGCGCAGCCCCCAGACACGAGAAGAAAAGCACGGCCACCCTCGACAAATACGGCATCGACCTCACGGCCGAGGCTGTCAGCGGCAAGCTTGACCCTGTGGTCTGCCGTGAAAAGGAAGTGGAGCGCATCTTCCAGATCCTGTGCCGCCGCAAGAAGAACAACCCCGTGCTCATCGGAGACCCCGGAGTCGGTAAATCAGCCATCGTGGAGGGTCTTGCCCAGGATATCGCCAACAAGAAAGCCCCGCTGGCCCTTCAGGACAAAAGGATCGTCAGCCTGGATATGAGCGCCATAGTGGCCGGCACTAAATACCGCGGCCAGTTCGAGGAGCGTCTCAAGACTGTCCTTGACGAAGTAAAGGCCGCCGGCGACATAATTCTTTTCGTCGACGAGGTCCATACGCTCGTGGGTGCGGGAGGCCCTGCCGGTTCATTGGATGCAGCCAATATCCTCAAGCCAGCACTCGCCCGCGGCGAGATTCAATGCATCGGAGCCACCACTCTCGACGAATACCGCGAGATCATCGAGAAGGACGGAGCGCTCGAGCGCCGCTTCCAGAAGGTTATCGTCGACCAGACCGACTTCGACCAGACCCTGCTCATCCTGCAGACCCTCAAACCGAAATATGAAGCATTCCACAATGTCGAATACACTCCTGAAGCCCTGAATGCCTGCGTCGTACTGTCGAACCGCTACATCACCGACCGCAGCCAGCCCGACAAGGCCATCGATGCGATGGACGAAGCTGCCGCCCGCTACAGCATCCGGACGGTGGACAGCCAGACATCGGCCAGGATAGACAGCGTGAACGCCAAGCTGGAAGAGGTAAGGCAGCGCAAGCGCGATGCCGCCAACGAGGAGGATTTCAAAAAGGCAGCAGAACTGCGCAAGGAAGAAGTCGCTCTGGAGAATGAGCAGCAAACCCTTGCGACCCCTGCTGACAGCCAGCAGAAAGCCGTCGTCACCGAGCAGGACATCGCCAGCGTCATCTCAATGATGTCCAACGTGCCTGTCAGCAAGGTTTCTGAAGCCGAGACAGACAAGCTCATCCAGATGGCCCCGCGCCTGAAGACGAAGATCATCGGCCAGGACGAAGCCGTAGACAAGGTGGTAAGGGCAATCCAGCGCAACCGCGCCGGCCTGCGCGACCCCAACAAGCCCATCGGAACCTTCATCTTCCTCGGCCCCACCGGAGTCGGCAAGACCCAGCTGGCCAAGAAGATTGCGGAATATATGTTCGACAGCGCCGACAACATCATCCGCATCGATATGAGCGAGTATATGGAGAAGTTCTCAGTCAGCGCCCTCATCGGTGCGCCTCCGGGCTACGTCGGCTACAACGAGGGCGGCCAGCTCAGCGAGCGAGTGCGCCGCAAGCCGTATTCGGTAGTTCTGCTCGACGAAATTGAGAAGGCCCATCCCGACATCTTCAACATCCTGCTGCAGGTGCTCGACGAAGGCCGCCTGACAGACAGTGCCGGACGCCATATAGACTTCCGCAATACCATCCTCATTATGACTTCCAACATCGGAAGCCGCGAGCTGAAAGATTTCGGCAACGGCATAGGTTTCAAGACCAGCGCCACCGACCGCAATCAGCGCAACAACGAGATAATCGAGAAGGCCCTGAACAAGAAGTTCACGCCGGAATTCCTGAACAGGATCGACGACCGCATCCTTTTCAACTCTCTCAGCGAGGAAGATATCGAGAGGATCTGCGACATCGAGCTTCAGGAACTGCTAGGAAGGATGAAGGCCCTCGGCTACGACATCACCATCAAGCCCGAGACCAAGCGCCTGGTGTGCGAGCAAGGCTATGATCCCGAGTACGGAGCCCGTCCGTTGAAACGCGCCATCCAGAAATATATCGAAGATCCGCTGGCAGAGATGATTATCGCCGGCCAGCGTCCTGAGAGCATTTAGCCCGAATCCGTTACTCCCACTCGATAGTAGCCGGGGGTTTGGAGCTGATGTCGTAAACTACGCGGTTGACGCCTTTGACGCGGTTGATGATTTCGTTGGAAATCTTGGCCAGGAAGTCGTATGGAAGGTGGGCCCAGTCGGCCGTCATACCGTCCACCGACTCCACTGCGCGCAGCGACACTACACTCTCATAGGTCCTCTCGTCACCCATCACACCGACTGAACGCACCGGCAGCAGCATTGCGCCGGCCTGCCATACCTTGTCGTAGAGATTGTTGTCGCGCAGGCCGCGGATGAATATGTCGTCGACTTCCTGCAGTATGCGGACTTTATCCGGAGTGACATCCGACAGGATGCGGATGGCCAGGCCGGGGCCGGGGAAAGGATGCCTTCCCAGCAGCTCCTGCCGCATCTGCAGCTGGCGGCCCACCTTGCGCACCTCATCCTTGAAGAGCAGGCGCAGCGGCTCGACTAGCTTCAGCTGCATATATGCCGGCAGTCCACCGACATTGTGGTGCGACTTTATGGTGACGCTCGGACCCTTGACCGAAGAAGATTCTATAACGTCGGGATAGATTGTGCCCTGGGCGAGCCATTTGGCGTCCTTGACAAGCGCCGCTTCGGCGTCGAAGACCTCTATGAATGTCTTGCCGATGGCCTTGCGCTTGGCTTCCGGGTCGCTGATGCCCGCCAGCACCTTGTAGAAGCGTTCCTTGGCGTCCACCCCCTTCACATTCAACCCCATATCGTGATACGACTCCAGCACGGAAGCGAACTCGTTCTTACGCAGCAGGCCATTGTCCACGAAGATGCAGTGCAGGTTGCTGCCGATGGCCCTGTGGAGCAGCATTGCGGCAACAGACGAATCCACGCCGCCGGACAGGCCGAGTATGACCTTGTCGTCGCCAAGCTTCTCTCTCAGTTCCCTGACGGTGGTGTCAACGAACGAGGCCGCCGTCCAGCCCTGGTCGCAGCCGCAGATGTCTACCACGAAATTGCGCAGGATGGCAAGGCCGTCCACCGAATGGTGGACTTCGGGATGGAACTGGATGGCGTATGTGTCTTCGCCGTCAATCTTGAAGCCGGCATACCTCACATTGTCGGTCGAACAGATGCAGCGATAGTTGTCAGGAATCGACTCGATGGTATCTCCGTGGCTCATCCAGACCTGGGAGCGGTCGCTCACTCCGCGCATCAGCGGGCAGTCGCGGTCTATGAACTGAAGGTTGGCACGACCGTATTCCCGGATTTTCGACTGCTGGACTTTTCCGCCGCCCCACTTCGCAAGATACTGGGCTCCGTAGCAGATGGCAAGCAGCGGAAGCCTGCCTTTCACTGCGGAGAGGTCCGGCACGGGAGCGTCGGCCGCATTGCAGGAGTAGGGACTGCCTGAGAAAATCACACCCTTGACGTCCGGTGTGAGTTCGGGAAGCTTGTTGTAGGGATGGATTTCACAATAGGTGTCCAGTTCCCTGACTTTGCGTGCGATCAACTGAGTGTATTGGGAACCGAAGTCAAGGATGATGATTGTGTCCATTGGGAAAATTGTGCGGTTTATTTGAGTTTGCGGTTCTTGTATGTCTCGATGCAGCTCGGAATCATCCTCGAATATTCTTCATCGGTGAAGAGCGGAGACGAGATGATGAAGTCCGCCGAGGTGCGGTTCGTGGCGTAAGGGATGTTATAGAGAGAGGCCAGCCTGCTCAGGCCGAGCACGTCGTTCTGGTGTCCCTGTACGATGAGGTTGTCGCAGAAGAAAACCAGCATATCCAGCTTGCCTTCGGCGATCATTGCACCGACCTCCGCATCGCCGCCCAACGGGCCGCTGAGCAGGGCGTTCACTTGCGGGCACTCGTCGCCAAGTTTGGCGGCCAGGGCCTCCTTTATCAGCCTTCCTGTAGTGCCTGTGCAGTACAGAGTGCAGTGCTTGATGGTTTCAGCGTTATACTTGACCCAGTCAATCAACTCCTCCTTGCGGGAGTCGTGGGCTACAAATCCTATAGTTTTAATCATCTGTTTTCTTTTTTGTTTAATCGAGACCACAGCGGTCAGCGAGATATTCCCTGAGGTCTTTCCATTTATAATAAGGTCCGTCAAAAGTGGGGAGGCCGGGGATTACGGTCTCCTTCTCGTTGCGGAGCATCTTGACGATGACGTCACCCTGACGGTTCTTGTAAAATATCATCTGGAGGTTGCTGCCCATCGGGATGTATTCGTATGCAGGCCATTCTGCATAGGCATCCCTGAGGGAGGGAGTGGTGTCATATCCTTCGACACCGATGGTTCCGAGCAGCGGGCCGATGCCGGAGTCGTGCCCGAAGCGCAGGTCCGCACATTTGGTGCTGTTCGGCTGCAGGGCCTCGTCGGCCTTCTTGATGAAATCGAGAAGCAGCGGAACGCCGGTGATGGTGTTGTTGGGGTTGCCGCACTCCTTGCTTCTGTGGAAGGCATACATAGTGCGTGCGTTGTAGATCTTGCCGAAAGCCATTATCTCTTCGTCAGTGAAATGAGAGAACGGGTCGACATCGATGTCGAGGCATTTGGCGATTGAGCTTTCTTCAAGCAGTGTGTACATAAACTTGGCCAGAGGCTCTTCTCCCAGCACCTGCTGGACTCTGCGGGTGTTCTTGAATATCTTGTTGCCGACTTTGGAACCGGAGAGCAACTCGTCACGCATCTGCTCCAGAACGGCGTTGCTTTTCTCCTCAAGCGGGTTCTTGACAGAGTCGGGCACCGAGCGGGCCAGATAGTCTTTGTATTTGTCACCGCTGTAAAGCTGGAACCTGAGGTCCGGCTCAAGGCCTTTCAGCGTGCCGGTGAAGTTGAAGGCGCTCTGAAGCACGCGGTGCACCGGAGTGGAAACCACAAGCACGTCCCTGCGCTTCTTCTGCTGGAACACTTTCTTCGCTCTTTTGTAAAGACGGCTGCTGATACCCTGGTGTTCCCGGCTTCCCACCTGTGTGAGGATACCGTCCTGCCCGGCGTGAGCTTCCTTCATTGCCATAAGGTCTCTGCGCAGTGCTTCTCCCTCGGCGGTCAGCAGGCCTTCTTCGTGCAGCTTGTCCATCATCTCGGTGGAGTGGGTATAGCGGGTGGCACCGATGAGATAACGGCTTCCGTGGCGTCCATAGTGGCTTACATAGAACGGAGTATAGCCTTTGGGAGCCTTTGTGTCGGAATATTTGGGCACAGGATAGGGATGATAGTTGCCGGCTGCATTGTAGGGGTCAGCCTTGAGCGCGTTGCTATAGGGATCTGAAGCCGCTGAAGACAGAAATACAACGACTGTCAGAGTGGCGATGAGAGAGAAAAAGCGTTTCATAATAGTATTCCGGTATGGTTTAGTTTCAGCCGCAAAGATAAGAATCTGTTGGAAAAACTATGTAAATTCGCCCCTATGAATGAGAATACACGAGAGTACGTCTACAAGCTCCGGCTCAAGGTCCGCGACTATGAATGCGACATTGAAGGTGTCGTGAACAATGCCAATTACCAGCATTATCTCGAATGCGGCCGTAATGAATTCCTGAGATCGATAGGCATCGAGTACCGGGAATGCACGGCCAACGACTGGCTGTTTATGGTATCGCGCATAGAGATGCGTTTCAAGACCCCGCTCAGGGGAGGCGAAGAGTTCGACGTGTGCGTGAATCTCAAGCGCGAAGGGGTTCGCTATATTGTCTTCGAGGATATAATAAGGGGGTCGGACGGCAAGGTTGCAGTAAATGCCGTGGTGGAATGCATAGCCGTCCACGGCGGCCGCATAGCCAAGGAAACTCCCTATGACCACCTTATGGTTCCTTTCTATATGTAGCCGCGGTGTGCGACTCCAGGCCTCTGTTCTCATTTTGAGGAAGCAAAGGCAAGGGCGGCGGCAACGAAGCGCACGAAGATGGGATGGGGTTTTTCCGGGGTGCTCTTGAGTTCGGGATGGAACTGCACGCCGATGAAGAATGGATGGCCTGGAATCTCGACTATTTCCGCAAGGCCGCTGGCAGGGTTCACTCCGCTGACAAGCATACCGGCCTTCTCCAGCTCAGGCTCGTAAGCCGCATTGAGCTCATAGCGGTGACGGTGCCTTTCTGAAATCTCCGGCTTGCCATAAATTGATGCCGCGAGGCTGCCTGGCTTCAATGTGCAGGGATATGCACCGAGACGCATCGTGCCGCCTTTGATGACTGTTTTTTTCTGGTCTTCCATCATATCGATGACAGGATGTGCCGTGCCGGGGTCTGCCTCGGTACTGTCGGCATCCTGCAGGCCAAGCACGTTGCGGGCGAATTCTATGACTGCCATCTGCATTCCGAGACAGATGCCGAAGAACGGGACGCCGTTCTCGCGGGCATAACGTACCGCGGCTATCTTCCCCTCCAGCCCCCTGCTGCCGAAGCCTGGTGCGACAAGTATTCCGTCGAAACCTCCTAGCTGCTCTTCCACATTGTCGGCGTTGATGTGCTCGCTGTGCACTGTATGCACGTGAACCTTGCAGTCGTTGGCCGCACCCGCGTGGATGAACGATTCCAGAATCGACTTGTAGGCATCCTGCAGCTCTACGTATTTGCCCACGAGGGCGATGTCTACATCGTGGGAATGATGGAACATACGATGCAGATAATTGTTCCAGGAAGAAAGGTCGGCAGCCGGCAGGTCAAGACCGAAGTGTCTCACTATTATGTCATCGAGACCTTGCCTGTGCATATATACCGGAACCTGATATATGCTCTTCGCATCGACTGAAACTATCACGTGCTCAGAAGATATGTTGCAGAACATAGCAATCTTGCGACGCATATCGGCCGGAACTGCACGTTCACTCCGGCACACAATCACGTCAGGACGGACGCCGTTCTGCTGAAGCTGGCGGACCGAGTGCTGTGTCGGTTTCGTCTTCAGTTCCTTGGCAGCCTTCAGATAAGGAATCAGCGTAAGGTGCACCGACATACAGTCTTCCCGCGGCAGCTCCCACTGCAGCTGGCGTACGGCTTCGATATACGGAAGAGACTCTATGTCTCCCACGACACCGCCTATCTCCGTTATGACCACGTCATACTCCCCGGTCTTGCCGAGCAGCAGCATCCGGCGTTTTATCTCGTCGGTGATGTGCGGTATGATCTGCACAGTCTTGCCCAGATATGCCCCTTCCCTCTCCTTCTCTATGACAGTCTTGTAAATGCGACCTGTAGTCACGTTGTTGGCCTGGGACATACTCACGTTCAGAAAACGCTCGTAGTGGCCGAGGTCGAGGTCGGTCTCCGCCCCGTCGTCAGTCACATAGCATTCGCCGTGTTCATAAGGATTCAGGGTCCCGGGGTCGACGTTGATGTACGGGTCGAACTTCTGGATGGTTACCCTCAGGCCCCGTGTCTGGAGCAGTTTTGCGATCGATGCTGCAAGTATGCCCTTCCCGAGAGATGAAGTCACTCCGCCCGTTACGAAAATATATTTAGTCCTCATAGCTGTTCAGTTTAAATTCAGACGATGCTTTTATACTGATATCTTCCGTGGTCATTGTGCAGAACGCTTTGACGAAGGCCGTAGCGAGCCGTGCGTTGGTAAACAGCGGAACGTTGAAATCCACAGCCGCACGTCTTATCTTGTAGCCGTTCTCCAGCTCCGTGGCAGTATAGTTCTTAGGAATATTGATAACCATCTTCACCTTGCGGCTGCGGATCAGCTCCAGCGCAGATTCATATTCAAAATCGAGGCTTTCGCTCTCCTCGTCGGGCCAGAGGGCCCTGAGAGCCTCAACACTGTTGTCCTCCAGATGCCGCTGCGTGCCCTTGGTCGCATATATGGTATAGCCCTTGGCGGCCAGCAGCCTGCAGGCTTCCAGCAGATCCGCTTTCTGAAGAGCGTCACCCGAAGAAATCAGCACCGGACCGTCAGGCACAGTATATCCCACTGACTCGACAGCCTTGAGCAGGGCGTCATTCAGGTCGTCACCCATACAGCCGGCCTCACCGGTAGAAGCCATATCCACACCCAGCACCGGATCTGCCCTCAGAAGGCGCGCAAATGAGAACTGCGAAGCCTTGACACCGACATAATCGAAGTCGAAATCATCCTTGTGGACTGGTTTCGGGTGCTCTCCCAGCATAGCCTGGGTTGCCAGCTCTATCATATTCACTTTCGAAACCTTCGACACGAAGGGGAAACTGCGCGAGGCCCTGAGGTTACACTCTATGACCTTGACGAAATTATCCTTCGCCAGGAACTGGATATTGAAAGGTCCGCTTATGTTCAAGGCACCGGCAATCTTGCCGGCAATGGCCTTGAGCCGCTTCATCGTGGCCAGATAGATCTTCTGTGCGGGAAAGACTATCGTCGCGTCACCGGAATGTACGCCGGCGAACTCCACGTGCTCGGATATGGCGTAGGCCAGGATGCGGCCCGAGTCGGCAACGGCATCGAACTCTATCTCCTTGCAGCGCTGCATAAACTCGCTCACCACTACCGGGTGCTGCTGTGAGACCTCAACCGCCATAGAGAGGAAGTTGTCGAGTTCAGAAGCATCGTAGCAGACGTGCATAGCAGCGCCGCTGAGTACATATGAAGGCCTTATAAGCACCGGATAGCCTACCCTTTCGATGAAGCCGTCAAGTTCCTGCCGGCTGGTCAGTTCCATCCACTGCGGCTGGTCGATGCCCAGTGCATCCACGATTGAGGAGAACTTGTGCCGGTCCTCCGCCCTGTCGATATCGCCCGCACTGGTGCCGAGAATCGGAACCTTATGCGCATCGAGACGCACCGCCAGGTTGTTGGGAATCTGGCCTCCTACTGACACGACTGTCCCGTGCGGCCGCTCAAGTTCACAGATATCCAGAACTCTTTCCAGTGTGAGCTCTTCGAAATAGAGTCTGTCGCAGATGTCATAGTCCGTCGAGACTGTCTCGGGGTTATAGTTGATCATAACTCCTCTCCATCCAGCTTTGCGGATAGTTTGAAGAGCTGTCACCGAGCACCAGTCGAACTCCACTGAAGAGCCGATGCGGTACGCACCGGAACCGAGTACGATCACGGACTTGCCGTCATCTTCAAAGCAGATATCGTCGTAGCTGCCGTTATATGTCAGGTAAAGATAATTGGTGCGGGCAGGGAACTCTGCAGCCAGAGTGTCTATCTGCTTCACGCAGGGAACGATACCACGGCTCTTGCGCCAGAAACGGACCTTGTCCTGGTCCTGCTCGGCGACGAAGTCCCCTTTGTAGAGGGCGCGGGCTATCTGATGGTCCGAAAACCCCTGGCGCTTCGCCTGCAGCAGGAGCCAGTCAGGCAGTTCGCTGCAGTCGCCGTATGCCTCCAGTTCTACGCCAGTGTCGAAGATGTTGCGCAACTTATGGAGGAACCATGAGTCGATACGCGTCAGTCCGTGTATCCTTTCGATAGAGTATCCTGCGGCAAACGCATCTGCTATGGCAAATATCCTAGTGTCGTCAGGTTCTTTCAGTGCCGCATCCAGATCGTCGGCAGCAGCAGCCTTGTTCATCACGAAGCCGTGAGCTCCCTGTCCGATCATCCTCAGTCCTTTTTGCAGAGCTTCCTCGAAGTTGCGGCCTATGGCCATCACCTCTCCCACACTTTTCATACTGGAGCCTATCTTGCGGCTCACACCTTGGAACTTGCGCAGGTCCCAGCGCGGAATCTTGCAGACTATATAGTCCAAAGCCGGCTCAAAGAAGGCAGGAGTGCACTTAGTTACCGCATTGTCAAGCTCGTACAAGCCATAGCCGAGACCCAGTTTGGCTGCAATGAAAGCCAGCGGATAACCCGACGCTTTTGAGGCGAGGGCCGAAGACCGGCTCAAACGGGCGTTCACTTCGATAACCCTGTAGTCATCGCTGTCCGGGTCATAGCCGTACTGCACGTTGCATTCACCTACTATGCCGAGATGCCTCACTATCTTGATTGCAGTGTCCCTCAGCAGGTTGATGTCGTGGTTGTTGAGCGTCTGGCAAGGAGCCACGACTATGCTTTCCCCCGTGTGTATGCCCAGAGGGTCGAAATTTTCCATATTGCAGACAGTGATGCAGTTGTCGTGGCAGTCCCGCACCACTTCGTATTCCACCTCCTTCCAGCCCTTGAGTGATTTCTCCACCAACACCTGGGGAGAGTATGCAAAGGCTTTCCCTGCCTGAATGTCGAGTTCAGCCTCGTCATTGCAGAAACCGCTGCCCAGGCCTCCGAGCGCATAGGCCGAGCGCAGTATCACCGGATAACCAATCTCAGCGGCGGCTTCGCGCGCGCTTTCAATACTTTCAACAGCTTGGGAACGGATAATGCTGACGCCTATTTCCTCCATACGATGCGCAAAGGCGTCCCTGTCTTCTGTGTCGATTATGGCCTGCACGGGCGTACCGAGTACGCTCACGCCGTATTTTTGCAGCACTCCGCTGCGGTCGAGTTCCACTCCGCAGTTCAGGGCGGTCTGGCCGCCGAAGGTCAGCATTATGCCATCAGGCCGCTCCTTCTCAATCACCCTCTCCACGAAATATGGAGTCACCGGCAGCAGATAGACGCTGTCCGCAACGCCTTCCGAAGTCTGAACGGTCGCTATGTTGGGATTGATGAGGACTGTCTCAATGCCTTCCTCCGACAAGGCCTTCAAAGCCTGGCTGCCGCTGTAGTCAAATTCCCCTGCCTGTCCTATCTTCAGCGCTCCGGACCCGAGCAAAAGCACTTTATTGAACTTTTTCATAGCATCGACACAAAACGGTTGAACAGATACATTGTGTCAAGAGGGCCGCTGGAGGCCTCCGGATGGAACTGGACGGAAAAGAAGGGCTTGCTGCAGTGCCGGATACCTTCGTTGGTGGCGTCGTTCAGGTTGATAAAATATGGTTCCCATTCAGCAGGAAGCGTTTTTTCATCGACAGCATAACCGTGATTCTGGGAAGTGATGAAACAATGATCACTGCCGACCATTCTTACGGGCTGGTTGTGCCCGCGATGTCCATATCTCAGTTTGTATGTCTTTGCTCCGGCCGCCTTGGCCAGCAACTGGTTTCCCATACAGATGCCGAAAACAGGCCTGCCGCTTTCCATCGCCTGACGGATATGCTCCACTGTGATGCCGCAAAGGTCGGGATTGCCGGGCCCGTTCGAAATGAACAGTCCGTCATAGCCGTTCATAGTCCTGTCCGCATTGAAATCATAATCCCACGGCACTCTGACTACCTCAACGCCGGTTTTCAGAAGGCAGCGGATTATGTTGTGCTTTACTCCGCAATCTACCAGAACCACCTTTTTGCCCGCACCTTCGCGATAACGGATGACGTGGCTGCACGATGCCGCAGCAACGAGGTTTGTGGCGTTCGGATCTTCGAAATCCGGCGCCGCTTCATTTTCCGGCACCAGACGGCCAAGCATCGACCCGTTCTCGCGCAGAACCTGTGTCAGGCGACGCGTGTCGACACCCCAGATTCCAGGTATGCCCTGGTCCCAGAGCCATTGGTCAAGACTGAGAGCAGCACTCCAGTGGCTGTAGTCGAAAGAAAGGTCGGATACGATAAGGGCGCGGACGTGTATCCTTTCGGATTCGAAAGACGACTGAAGTCCGTCAGCATCGGGATGAACGGCAGGGACTCCGTAATTACCTATAAGGGGATATGTCACGCACAGCATCTGGCCTTCGAAAGACGGGTCTGTCAGCGTCTCCGGATAGCCCACCATAGCCGTTGAGAAGACTGTCTCTCCCCGTGCGGACGCCATAGCTCCGAAAGCGTAACCGGGAAACACCATTCCGTTTTCCAATTCCAGCCTGCAAGTCTTGAATTCCGAGTATCTCATCTCTGGGGTCTATTCAACAGTCACACTTTTTGCCAGATTGCGGGGCATATCTACATCCAGGCCTTTCAGCACAGCTATGTGGTAGGCCAGCATCTGCAACGGCAGCACGCTGAGCAGAGGGGCCAGCAGCGCCAGGGTGGGCGGCACTTCGACGGTGTCGCGGGCTATGGTCCTGACCTCCTCGTCACCTTCGGTCACTATGGCCAGGATACGCCCGTTGCGCGCCTGCACTTCCCTCATATTGCTGATGATTTTCTGATACAGCTGGTGATGGGTGGCAAGGAAAACTATCGGCATATCGGCATCCACAAGGGCTATGGGTCCGTGCTTCATCTCGGCTGCAGGATAGCCTTCGGCGTGTATATAGCTTATCTCCTTGAGTTTCAAAGCTCCTTCAAGGGCTACAGGATAATTGTAACCGCGGCCCAGATAGAGGAAATTGCTGGCATAGGTATAAATCTTGGAAAGATCCTTGATGCGCTCGTTGGCCTCTAGGGTCTTTTTCATCTTGTCCGGAATAGCCGCCAGCTCGCTGATAGTCCTGCAGTATTCCTTCTTGTCGAGGGTGCCGAGTTCCAGACCGAGGGCCAAAGCCAGCATCACAAGCACGGCCACCTGGCCGGTGAAGGCCTTGGTAGAGGCGACTCCCAGCTCGGGACCTACGTGGATATATATTCCGGTATCTGATTCACGGGCGATGCTGCTGCCCACGACATTCACTATGCCGAACACCAGTGCTCCGGCCTGCTTGGCCAGTTCTATAGCTGCAAGGGTATCCGCCGTCTCGCCGCTCTGGCTGATGGCGATGACCACGTCCTCAGGTTCTATCACAGGATTGCGGTAGCGGAATTCAGAAGCATATTCTACTTCTACGCGGCGGCGGCAGAGCTGCTCGATGAGCTGTTTTCCTATGAGGCCTGCGTGCCAGCTGGTGCCACAAGCGACAATGATTATGTTCTTGGCGTTGACCAGCCTGTCGTGGCACTGGTTCAAAGAGGAGAGCACGATTCGGTTGTCTTCTACCCTGTCTCCGAGTATTACCCGTCCCCGCATACAGTCACGCAGGCAGTCAGGCTGCTCAAAAATCTCCTTCAGCATAAAATGCGGGAAACCGCCTTTGCTGAGCATCGAAATGTCTACATCCACCTCGTGGACGGTGACATCCGCCTTGGAGCCGCCAAGGTCGGTAAGGACTATATCCTGGCCGGGGCGGATATCTGCAATCTGGCCGTCATCCAGATAGACAACCTTATGGGTGTATTCTATCATCGGGGTTGCGTCGCTGGCGATGAAATATTCTTCCTCGTCCCTGCCGATGCCTATTGCGAGAGGACTTGCCTTGCGGGCCGCTACTATATGGTCTGGGTCCTCGCGTTCGGTCACAGCTATTGCATATGCTCCGTAGCAGCGTCCCAGCGCACTGCGGACGGCTTCAACCAGTACGTGGCCGTTGGATTTGTAATAGTAATCAACCAGCTGGACCAGCACTTCCGTGTCCGTGTCGCTCGTGAAGACATAGCCGCGCTCCAGCAGCTGGTTCTTGATGACCTGGTAATTCTCTATGATGCCGTTGTGCACTATAGCGAGGTTGCCGCTCATAGACACGTGGGGATGGGCGTTGGCCGTACAGGGATCGCCGTGGGTCGCCCAGCGGGTGTGGGCTATGCCGCAGCTGCCGCTGGTGTCCTGCCCGGCGGCCAGTGCTTTCAGTTTGCTCACCCTGCCCTCCGACTTTATGATTTCCATATTGCCGGTGCGGCCATAGGCCGATTCGTGCTTCAGAATACACACTCCGGCACTGTCATAACCTCTGTATTCAAGTTTTTCCAATCCTTCGATCAATATCGGGAAGGCCTGTCTGCCTCCCACATATCCTACAATTCCGCACATAAGCTTTGTTTTATTATCTTGTTATTTGCCCCGTGAAGGGCTGTCGGGTATTTACCATCAAAACAAGCAAGACAGAGGTCGCTCAGGCGGCCTGCTGCTTTCATTCCATCTTCTGACAGGAAGCAGAGCGAATCCGCACCTATCATCGCCCTTACTTCATCGACCGGGTGGTGGGCGCTGATGAGCTCATCCCGGCTCTTTATGTCAACTCCATAGAAACACGGGAAACGGAGCGGTGCGCTGGCGATGCGGACGTGGACTTGCGAAGCCCCGGCCTCCCGCAGCATCCTCACAATCCGCATTGAAGTCGTTCCCCTCACTATGGAATCGTCTATCAAGACCACTCTTTTATCCTTGACGACACTTTTCACCGCGGACAGTTTCATCCTTACGCCCTTGTCCCGGAGTTCCTGTGACGGAGCGATGAAAGTCCGCCCCACATATTTGCTCTTGATGAGCCCCATCTCATATGGCAGTCCGCTTGCCTCGGCATATCCCATTGCTGCGCTCAAACTGCTGTCAGGCACGCCTACGACAATGTCGGCATCAGCAGGCGCCTCTTCGAAAAGCAGCTTGCCGGATTCTTTACGGTATGAATGGACGTTGCGTCCTTCGATGTCGCTGTCCGGCCGTGAGAAATATACATATTCCATTGCGCACATCGCGTGGCGGCACTTATCACAGAAAAAGTTGCTCCGCAGCCCGTGGCGGTCTATGGTAACTATCTCACCAGGCTCAACATCCCTTAGGAAAGTGGCTCCGATGACATCGAATGCGCAGGTTTCGCTCGCCACTACGTAACCTCCGTTCTGCAGACAACCCAGTGACAGCGGCCGCAGCCCGTTGCTGTCGCGGCAAGCGTAGATTCTGTTCGAGGTCATAACAAGGAAGGCGAATGCTCCCTCAATCTGCTGCAGGGCTTCGATGAGATTATAAATCCTGGGCTGCTTCTTCCGGTCAGGAACTTTCTTGATGAGATGGGCCAGTATCTCGCTGTCGGAAGAGGTCTGGAAAAGACTTCCGCTGTCCTCCAGACGGCTGCGCAGCTGGGCATAGTTCACAAGGTTGCCGTTATGAGCCAGCGCAAAATCGCCTGTACCGTGTCTGAACATAAAAGGCTGGACATTCTCGATGACACCGGCCCCTGTAGTAGCATATCTCACGTGGCCTATCGCCATACTGCCTTTCAGCCTTGATATCCTTGCCTCGTCGAAAACTTCGTGGACAAGTCCCTCTCCTTTGATGCAGCACAGCTTGCCCGAATCATCTGCGGTAACGATTCCGCATCCCTCCTGGCCACGATGCTGCATAGAATGCAGGCCGTAGTAGGTCATTCCGACAGCATCCGCAGATCCGAAGATCCCGAATACTCCACATTCTTCACGCAAGGATATGTCTCTTATGTCTTCCATCAGCGTCTATAGGCTGCATTGTGCATCTGTACTGCACGTCCGCTGGGGTCGTTCCTGCCGACGAATGCTGCATCCCACTTCAGGGCTTCGGCCGTAGAGCAGGCCACGCTCGGGACGCTCGGGACAGACCTCGCCGCTGAATCACTCGGGAAATGCGCCGCAAATATACTCCGATAATAGTATTCTTCTTTATTTCTGGGAGGGTTTATGGGGAAACGCTCGGCAGCTGCCGCCATCTGGTCGTCTGAGACCTGCGTCTCGACAAGGGCTTTCAGGCTGTCAATCCAGGAATAACCTACTCCGTCTGAGAACTGTTCCTTCTGACGCCACAGTATGCTTTCCGGCAGCATATCGGCAAAGGCATCCCTGAGTATCCGCTTTTCGATGACTTCTCCAGGGCACATCTTCGCCTTCGGGTCGAGCCTCATCGCCACGTCGAGAAATTCCTTGTCAAGGAAAGGCACCCTGCCCTCGACTCCCCAGGCCATCAGCGACTTGTTGGCCCTCAGGCAGTCATACAGATGCAGTTTCCCCAGTTTGCGGACAGTTTCTTCGTGAAACGCCCTGGCATCCGGAGCCTTGTGGAAGTACAGATAGCCGCCGAACACTTCGTCGGCACCTTCTCCGCTCAGGACCATCTTGATGCCCATACTCTTGATCACCCTAGCCAGCAGGAACATCGGGGTGCTGGCACGTACTGTCGTGATATCATAGGTCTCAA
Source organism: uncultured Bacteroidales bacterium (assembly GCA_947169015.1). Taxonomy (GTDB): domain Bacteria; phylum Bacteroidota; class Bacteroidia; order Bacteroidales; family UBA932; genus Equibacterium. The sequence goes on from CAMVOD010000007.1 coordinate 38,895, forward strand.
TATGATAGATTACATCCTTGAGAACATCGAGACCTTCCTGCACGGTATAGTTTATCTCGTGATGGACAGTGCCGATGTATTGCGCCACCTCCCTGGCTCTCTCCAGGTCCGGAGCTCCCTTGAGACCGATGGCGAATGAATGCAGTTGGGGCCACCACGCATCGTGGGCGTCGTCTGTCTCTATACGTTTGCGGGAGTATTTCTTTGCGATTGCGGATATTATCGAACTGTCAAGACCGCCGGAGAGCAGCACACCATAAGGCACGTCGCTCATCATCTGGCGTTTCACTGCCGACAGAAGAGATACCCTCAGGTCATCTATGTCTACAGGATTATCCTTTACGGCATCGTATTCCATCCAATCCCGCTTGTACCAACGCCTCATCTGTCCTTCCTTGCTGCTGTAGCAGTATCCCGGAGGGAACGGACGGTAGGTGTCGCACTGCCCTTCGAGAGCTTTCAGTTCGCTGGCCACATAGACCATCCCTGCTGCGTCAGAACCGATGTAGAGTGACTCTACGCCTATGGGGTCGCGGGCAATCAGGAAAGAATCGTCAGTCTCGTCATAAAGCGCAAAGGCGAAAATGCCGCTGATGTCCTCAAGGAAGTCTATGCCTTTCTTGAGGTACAGGGCAAGGATCACTTCGCAGTCACTGCCGGTCTGGAATTCATATTCATCCTTGAGTTGTTCCCGGATAGCCTGATGGTTGTATATCTCACCGTTCACTGCGAGCACCTGCTTGCGGTCCGGGGAAAACAGTGGCTGCCGCCCGGACTGCGGATCGACGATGGAGAGTCGCTCGTGAGTCATAATGCAGCTTCCGCCGCAATAAATACCGCTCCAGTCCGGGCCCCTGTGGCGAAGCCTGCGGGACATCTCTAAGGCTTTATCCCTGAGTTCCGGAGTCTGTTCCTTTACATTGAATATCGCTGTAATTCCACACATAGCTACCTGCTCTTAAGGTAAGTATCAATCTGTGATGCTGTTTTCCTGCCCGAAGCCAGGGCACGCACTACGAGGCTGGCACCGCTGGCGGCGTCTCCCGCCAGGAAGACGTTATCGGCGAGAGGCTTGTGCTCCGGCTTGAGGAAGCCCATCGCCAGCAGGGCCATATCGCATTCTATTACCTCTTTGTTGCCGTCGAGTTTCATCAACGGACGACCGCCGGCCGGGTTCGGCTCCCATATCACACCTTCAACCTCAACGCCGGTCAACTTGCCGTCCTTGCCTATAAACTTGTTGGAATTCAGCAGCCAGCGGCGGGTACAACCTTCGTGGTGCGATGAACTGGTCCTTTTGATGTTGGGCCACATCGGCCACGGCGTTGCCGGGTTATAGCCCTCGGGAGGCTCCTGCATAATCTCTATCTGGCAGACGGAAGTTGCACCCTGGCGGATGACAGTGCCTATGCAGTCGGACCCTGTGTCGCCACCTCCGATTACAAGCACCTTCTTTCCTTTGGCGCTGACTCGTTCTTCGTCGCTGAACTGTTGCCCGGCCAGCACGCGGTTCTGCTGTCCCAGCAGTTCCAGGGCGAAATAGACGCCCTTCAGTTCACGGCCTTCAATCTTCAGGTCGCGGGCAGTCGGAGTACCGGTGCAGATGGCATATGCGTCGTAACCTTCCGGAAGCTTGTCTTCTTCAACGGTATGGCCGTAGAGGAATTTGATGCCTTCGGCTTCCATCAGTTTTATGCGCCTGTCTATTACGGACTTGTTGAGTTTGAAGTTGGGAATGCCGAAGCGCAGCAAGCCGCCTGCCGCCTCATTCTTGTCGTAGACTGTCACCTCATATCCCATCTTGTTCAACTGGCTTGCGACTGACAATCCAGAAGGACCGGCTCCTATGACTGCCACCTTCATCCCGTTGCGCGCATACTCGTTGACAGGCACGTATCCTTCGAGGAACGCCCTTTCGATTATGGCACATTCGTTCTCCCGGCAGGTCACCGGCTCTGAGATGGTAAGATTCAAAACGCAGCTCTTCTCGCAGAGTGCGGGACAGATGCGGCCGGTGAACTCCGGAAAATCGTTTGTTAGAGAGAGTATCTTGTAGGCCTTCTCCCATTCGCCTCTGTAGAGGGCATCCTGCCATTCAGGCTGTTTGTTGCCAAGGGGGCAGGCCCAGTGGCAGAACGGCACTCCGCAGTCCATACAGCGGGATGCCTGCAGCTGACGGTCCCTTGAATTGAGGGTCTGCTCAACCTCTCCATAATCGCGGATGCGGTCTTCTACGGCCCTGTAGCCAGCCTCTATGCGAGGCACACTCATAAATGCTTTAGGATTTCCCATAACGTCATTCTGCTTTAATTTCGGCAAGTTTATCCTGCAACTTGCGCAACTGTTCTTCCTTCAAAACCCTCTTGTATTCAATAGGGATAACCTGTATGAATTCGCCGGCATAGTGATTCCAGTCGTCGAGCATAGTGCGCGCCAGCTTAGAGCCTGAATAGAGCCAGTGGCGACGGATGAGGTCGTGCAGCTCGTTGCGGTAGCCGGACTCTTCGATGAGGCTGAGCTCGACCATATCCATATTGCAGAAATAGTCGAACTTGTGAACGGGATCCCATACATAGGCGATACCGCCGCTCATACCTGCTGCGAAGTTGCGGCCGGTCGAGCCAAGCACTACCACCCTTCCGCCGGTCATATACTCGCAGCAGTGGTCCCCGGCGCCTTCGACGACGGCGATGGCGCCCGAGTTGCGGACGGCGAAACGCTCGCCCACGCAGCCGTTGATATACATTTCGCCTGCAGTGGCTCCATAGAGACCGGTATTGCCAGCGATCATATTCTTCTCGGCTACATATGTACTGCGCATAGGAGGCATTATCGCTATCCTTCCGCCGGACAGTCCTTTGCCGAAATAGTCGTTGGTCTCGCCTTCAAGCTTAAGGTTCACACCTTTTGCGAGAAAAGCGCCAAACGACTGGCCGGCCGATCCTTTGAAATAGATGTTTATCGTAGAATCCGGCAGACCGTCGGCGCCGTATTTCTCCGCTATCATACCCGAAAGCATAGTGCAGCAGGCGCGGTCGGTGTTGTGGATGTCGAGATTCAGGTTGACTTCCCTGCCGCTTTCGAGAGCGGCTTGTGAAGCTGCGATTATCTCGCGGTCCTTGACGCTGCCAACTGCGGTGAAAGGTCTTCCGTCCCAGTGCAGGTCGTGGCTATCTACACGGTGAAGAAGCCTGCTGAAATCGAGGGTAGACTGCTTTGAGCCAGCCGGCAGAGGCTTCATCTCCACCAGGTCGGTGCGCCCGATGATGTCGTCCAGCTTACGGAAACCCATTTCTGCGAGATATTCACGCACCTCCCTTGCAAGGAAGGTGAAATAGTTCACGATGTATTCGTAGCGGCCGCGGAATCGCTTGCGCAGTTCGGGATCCTGGGTGGCCACTCCGACCGGGCAGGTGTTGGTATTGCACTTGCGCATCATCACGCAGCCAAGCACAATCAGAGGCAGAGTGCCGAAGCCGAACTCGTCGGCTCCCAGCAGGGCCATCAGGATGACGTCCCGTCCGTCCTTGATCTGTCCGTCCGTCTGAAGGCGTACCTTGCCGCGAAGACCGTTCAGGGCGAGAGTCTGTTGTGCTTCCGCCAGCCCGATTTCGGGAGAGATGCCGGCGAAGCGCATAGACGATACCGGAGATGCTCCTGTTCCACCCTCGGCGCCTGATATGACGATGATGTCGGCATTGGCCTTGGCCACTCCGGCCGCCACCGTACCCACTCCGCTCTCAGCCACCAGCTTCACGCTGACCGCGGCCTTCGGATTGACGTTCTTCAGGTCAAAGATGAGCTGCGAGAGGTCCTCGATAGAATAGATGTCGTGATGAGGCGGAGGAGAGATCAGCGAGATTCCCGGGATCGAGTTGCGGGTCTTGGCGATGATCTTGTCAACCTTGAAGCCCGGGAGCTGACCGCCTTCACCGGGTTTTGCTCCCTGGGCCACCTTGATCTGAATCTCCTGGGCATTGACGAGATATTCTGCGGTCACGCCGAAACGGCCGGAAGCTATCTGCTTGGTCTTCGAGCTCAGAGATATTCCGTCCACCTCGCTGTGATAGCGGGCGTTGTCCTCGCCGCCCTCACCGGTGTTGCTGCGGGCGCCGAGCTTGTTCATTGCCAGTGCGATGGCCTCGTGAGCTTCAATCGAAATTGCTCCGAACGACATAGCTGCCGTCACGAAGTGCTTCACTATGCTTTCCTCGGGTTCGACCACCTCTATCGGCAGAGGTTTCGCAGCCTTCCTGAAATCCATAAAGTCGCGCAGGAACGCGGGTTGCGGCTTGTTGTCGACATAGTTGACGAACTCTTTATATTTCTTGTAGTCGCCTGTGCGGGTCGCTATCTGCAGGGTAGCAATAGTCTCAGGATTCCAGGCGTGCTGGATGCCGTCCTTGCGGTAAGCGAACAGGCCGGTGTTGGGCAGCAGAGAATCCGCTCCGGCCTTCTGGCCGGCTTCCATCAGGCGCACTGCATCTGCAGCGACCTCCTTGAGGCCGATGCCTCCCACCGTCGACACGTCGGTGCCGAAATAGCTATGCAGCAGGGACTCTCCCAGACCGATGCTTTCAAAGATCATTGCACCGCGATAAGAACGGATGGTGGATATGCCCATCTTGGACATTATCTTGTAGAGACCCTTGCAGACCGCCTTTATGTAGTTGTGCTCGGCTGTCTTGTAGTCTTCCTGGATGATGTGGTTCTTCACCAGGTCGTCCAGCACTGCGAAAGTCATATAAGGGTTGATGGCTGATGCACCGTAGCCTAGCAGCAGCGCGGCGTGCATCACCTCGCGGATTTCGCCGCTCTCCACAATCAGTGCCGTCTGCACCCTTTTTCCGACAGAAATCAGAAAATGGTGTACTGCCGAGACTGCCAGCAGGCTGGGAATGGCGGCGCGGCCGGGTTCTATGTCACGGTCTGACAGAATGATGTAGTTGATGCCCTCGTCCACGCTCTTTTCCGCCCTGCGGCAGAGATCGTCCAATGCGTCACGAAGTCCCTCTGCACCTCTTGCGGCTTCGAAGGAAATGTTCAGTTTGACAGTATAGAAGCCTTTGTAGCGGATATTGCAGAGTATATCGAGCTGGGTGTTGTTCAGGATGGGATGCGGAAGCCGCACCATCTTGCAGTTGCTTTCGTCAGGAGTCAGGATGCCGTTGCCCACGCAGCCTATGTATTCGGTAAGGGACATCACCAGTTCCTCGCGGATGGGGTCGATTGCAGGGTTTGTGACCTGTGCGAACTGCTGGCGGAAATAGTTGAAGAATATCTGCGGACGATCCGATATTACTGCCAGCGGGGTGTCGTTGCCCATCGAAGCCACAGGCTCCGAACCATTCACTGCCATAGGGATCAGGGTCTTGTCGATATCTTCCTGTGCAAAGCCGAAGGATATCAGCTTGCCGGCGTAGCCTTCCACCGAGTTTTCCACCTTACGGCCGCTCTTGAGGTTCTCGAGCTGGATTCGGTTGTCGGCCAGCCAGGCCTTGTATGGATGCTCGGCAGCGAGCTGGGCCTTGAGTTCTCCGTCATAATAGACCTTGCCTTCCTGCGTATCGACAAGCAATATCTTTCCGGGTTCGAGACGGCCTTTCTGCGTTATCTCGGCAGGATCGAGATCCAGCACTCCTACTTCTGAGGCAACCACCATATCACCGCCCGATGTTATCAGGTAGCGGGCGGGACGAAGACCGTTACGGTCGAGCATACCTCCCGCATATCGTCCGTCAGAGAACAGAAGTGCGGCAGGACCGTCCCAAGGTTCCATCAGGATTGAGTGATATTCATAAAATGCCTTCAGTTCGTCACTGATGGGATTCTTGTCGTTGAATGACTCGGGCACAAGCAGAGCCATTGCGTGGGGAAGCGAAAGTCCGGACATCACGAAGAACTCCAGGGCGTTATCGAGCGACGCCGAGTCGCTCATATCGGGCTGTATTATGGGTCGCAACCCGCTGATATCGCCCAGAAGTCCGGTATTTAAGACGCTTTCGCGTGCCTTCATCCAGTTGCGGTTGCCGCGTATGGTGTTTATCTCTCCATTGTGGCACAGGAAACGGAACGGCTGGGCCAGAGGCCAGGCCGGAAAAGTATTGGTCGAAAACCTGGAATGCACCAGCGCCAGGCTTGAAGTGAAATAAGCGTCTGTCAGGTCCGGGTAATATTCGCGCAGCTGCATACTTGTCAGCATTCCTTTGTAGACTATGCTGCGGCTTGACAGCGAAACAATGTAGCAGTCTTTTCCTGCGACCTTGTTTTCTATCTTCTTGCGTATGACATACAACTTGCGCTCAAAGCCCTCCAGTTCATCTCCGCTCACCCCTGTGATAAATATCTGCTTTACGGCAGGTTCCGTCTCACGTGCGGTCTCGCCGAGGCAATCAGAATTGACCGGGACGTCCCTGACACGCATCAGTGACAACCCTTCCGCCTCGACTGCTTCAATCATCGTGGCAAGTATTGCATTCTGAGCCTTCTCGTCCTTGGGCATAAAGACCAGGCCCGTGCCGTAATGGCCCTTTTCAGGGACCGGGATGCCGTTAAGCAATATGAATTCGTGAGGAATCTGGACCATTATGCCGGCACCGTCACCCGTCTTTCCGTCTGCACCTTCTGCTCCGCGGTGCCGCATATTCTCCAGGACTTTAAGGGCAGATTCCACCAGCGCGTGAGATTTGTTGCCGTGAATGTTGGCGACCATACCAATTCCACAGGCATCGTGCTCGTACGCGCTGTCATACAGTCCCTCCTGCTGATAATATTCCTTCATTTAATAATCCTGATTAGCATATAAACAACAATTCGCGATATTTGGGAAGAGGCCAGAGCCTGTCATCGACTATCTCCTCGAGTTTGTCGATGTCGTGGCGGATTTCTTCCATCTTCGGAACTACCGTTTTGTAATAAGCCATTGCCTTCTCGTATTCGTTTTCTATGACATTGGCCACTTTCCTGGCTTCCACAAGCTGGTTGACACCGACTTCTATTGCCTTGACGTGTCTTGCAATCTTTTTGATGAGGTCGATGTTGGTGGCTGCCAGTTCGTCGGCTTCCGAACCGAGGATTCCCTTCATCTTGTATACGTTGTCAATCAGATTGCTCTGGTAGGAAGTGGCAACCGGAATGATGTGGTTGATGGCCATATCGCCGAAAATCCTGGCTTCGATCTGGATCTTCTTGGTGTAGATTTCCCACTTGATTTCATTGCGCGCCGCCAGCTCGGCAAGGTTCATCACGCCGGTAGACTCAAACATCTGCACGCTGTCGTGGCAGGTGTAATGCTTGAATATCTCCGGAGGACAAGTTTCGCAGTCAAGCCCGCGGCGGGCGGCTTCGGCCTTCCACTCATCTGAATAGCCGTTTCCGTCGAAGCGGACAGGCTTGCTGTAGGTTATCAGCTTCTGAAGCTCTTTGATTATCGCTTCTTTCTTGTCCATTCCTGAAGCAATCAGCTTGTCGACCGCCTTCTTGAAATCCATAAGCTGCTCTGCGACCGCCGTGTTGAGGGCGATCATTGCGCTTGCACAGTTGGCTTCCGAACCGACGGCGCGGAACTCGAAGCGGTTGCCGGTGAAAGCGAACGGCGAGGTACGGTTGCGGTCGGTATTGTCTATCAGCAACTCGGGAATCTGAGGCATATCGAGCATCTTCTTGCCGGTCTTGCCCGCGATCTTGAACAGTTCGTCGCCGGAAGATTTCTCGAGTGAATCCAGCAGATCAGTCAGCTGTCTGCCGAGGAAACTTGATATTATTGCGGGCGGAGCCTCATTGGCACCGAGCCTGTGTGCGTTAGTCGCGCTCATTATGGAGGCCTTGAGCAAGGCGTTGTGGCGATATACGGCCGTGAGGGTGTTCACGACGAAAGTTACGAACATCAGGTTGTCAGTCTGTGTCTTGCCGGGCGACATCAGACGATGTCCGTTGTCGGTGCCGAGCGACCAGTTGTTGTGCTTTCCCGAACCGTTGACTCCGTCGAAGGGTTTCTCGTGAAGCAGGCACTGGAAACCGTGTTTCTTGGCAATCTTGCGCATCAGTGTCATCACCAGCATATTGTGGTCGCAGGACAGGTTTGTCTCCTCAAATATGGGAGCTAGCTCGAACTGGTTGGGAGCCACTTCGTTATGGCGTGTCTTCGTAGGAATGCCAAGCTTCATTGCTTCAATTTCCAGCTCCTTCATAAAGGCCTGCACCCTCTCAGGTATCGCGCCGAAATAATGGTCGTCGAGCTGCTGGTTTTTGGCTGAGTTGTGGCCCATCAGGGTGCGGCCGCTCATCAGCAAATCGGGACGGGCCGCATACAGGCTGTCATCTACCAGAAAATATTCCTGCTCCCAGCCGAGATATGAGAATACTTTCTTCACATCTGGGTCGAAATAGCGGCAGACATCGACCGCCGCCTTGTCGACAGCGTGGAGTGCCTTCAGCAAAGGAGCCTTGTAATCCAAAGCCTCCCCTGTGTAAGAAATAAAGATGGTAGGGATACACAAAGTGTCATCCATCACGAAGGCGGGAGAGGTCGGATCCCAGGCCGAATAGCCTCTGGCTTCGAAGGTTGCGCGGATGCCGCCGCTCGGGAATGAGCTGGCATCAGGTTCCTGCTGGGCAAGCAGTTTACCCTGGAATTCCTCGATTACTCCTCCTTTTCCGTTATGTTCTATGAAAGCATCGTGTTTTTCCGCCGTCGTATCTGTCAGGGGATGGAACCAGTGGGTATAATGGGTTGCGCCCATATCCATCGCCCACTTTTTCATTCCTTCTGCAACCTTGTCGGCCAGGGCCCTGTCCATCACGGCGCCCTTATCCATTACATCCACCATCTTGGCATATACGTCAGAAGGCAGGTACTTGAACATTTTTTCCTTGTTGAATACGTTCATTCCGAAATAATCGTCGGGACGTCCGTCCGGTAACTTTACTTCCACTGGATGTTTCTTGAAGGCCTCGCCCAGAACATCGAATCTCAAACTTGACATGGCTACTTGTTTTTATTGATTAATTGTTTCATTTCCAGTTTATGCAGTCTTTCCACTGCGTCTATGTACGACTCCCTGCGGCCGAAAGCCGTCAGACGCACGAATCCTTCGCCGGAAGGACCGAATCCGGATCCGGGAGTGCAGATGAGGTGCGCCTGCTGCAGGAGGATATCGAAGAAATCCCAGGAAGGAATGCCTGCGGGAGTCGCAACCCACAGATAAGGAGCGTCAGTCCCGCCGAAAACCTTGAATCCCATCTCTTCGAGCGCCCGCTTCAGATAAGCGGCATTGCCCAGATAGTATTCTATCGTGGCAGCTGTCTGCCTGCGGCCTGCCTCAGTGTAGATGGCTGCCGCTCCGCGCTGCGAGATGTAGCTGGCTCCGTTGAATTTTGTGCATTGGCGACGCTTCCAAAGTTCATTCAGCCTTACCCTACGGCCACACGCCTCTACAGCCAGTTCGTCCGGGAGCACTGCATAGCCGCACCTTACCCCGGTGAAGCCGGCTGTCTTCGAATAGGAGCGGAACTCGATTGCCACCTTTCTTGCCCCTTCAATCTCATATATGCTGTGAGGCACCGCAGGGTTGGTGATGAAGGCTTCGTAGGCAGAATCGTATAGTATCAGAACATCGTTGGCGATGGCCCAATCCACCCACTTGGCCAGTTCGTCTTTAGTCAGGATAGTGCCCATAGGGTTGTTGGGAAAGCAGAGGTAGACCACATCTACTTTTCCTGATGGCAGCTGCGGCGCGAAGCCGTTCTCTTCCAGACAGGGAAGATAGGTGATGCCGCTCCATTTCGTGCCGGTGTAGTCTTCGGCGCGGCCAGCCATTGCGTTCGAGTCAACGTACACGGGATAAACAGGGTCAGTAACTGCCACACGGCCGCTGCCGAGAATGTCCACTATGTTGCCTGTGTCGCTCTTTGCTCCGTCGCTGACGAAGATTTCGTCGGGGCTGACCTTAACGCCTCTTGCAGCATAGTCACCGGCGGCTATGGCCTGTCTCAGGAATTCATAGCCCTGCTCAGGACCGTAGCCGTGAAAACTTTCCGCACGGGCCAGTTCTTCGACTGCGTCGTGCATCGCGGCGACGACAGCTTCGCACAGGGGCTGAGTGACATCGCCTATGCCGAGGGAGATGACATCGTCGACCGCCAGGGTCTGCCTGAAAGCCTTGGCTTTCGCTGCAATTGTTGCAAACAGGTAGGATCCCGGCAACTTGAGGTAATTATCATTGACGCGTATCATCTCTTGTAATCTATCGTTCCACTGTAAACTTCGACGGCATCACCGGTCAAGGTAACTTCCTCCCCGCTCCAGCAAACCTTTACGCTGCCGCCATCCATTATTATCGTCTGTTCTTTGTCGACCGCGAAGCGGCTGATGGCTGCAACAGCAGTCGCGCAGGCTCCAGTACCGCAGGCAAGGGTGACACCGCTGCCTCTCTCCCACACTCTCATACGGATACAGCCGTTCCCAAGAATCTGGGCAAATTCGATGTTTGCGCCTGAAGGGAAGCAAGCTGCTTTCTCAAGCATCATCCCGGTTACTTCGGGAGTGACAGCCTCAATATCTTCTACGAATATCACGTAGTGAGGGTTCCCCATCGAAACGAAACAGCCCCTGAATGACGGCGGAATAACATCTTCCATATCCGGAAGGAACTGAGAGCGCTCGGCGAATGAAGGGCAGCCCATATCGACCGAAATAGTGCCGGCCTCATCGTCTATATGAAGGAGCTTTATGCCCGAGGCTGTTTCCAAAGTAATGTCGAAGTCCTTTGCATAACCCCTGCTGGCGACATAGCTGCCAATGCAGCGGGCTGCATTTCCGCACATCATACCCTGGGAGCCGTCTGCATTGAACATCTCCATCTTGAAATCGGCTTTATGCGAAGGATTGATGAGGACGATGCCATCCGCTCCGATGCCTTTGTGCCGGTCGCACCATATGGGCGCAAGCCTGACGGCATCCCTTGCGTGGAAGTCCTGACCGTAGACATAAATATAGTCGTTACCGGCTGAATGCATTTTAGTGAAGTGGATCGTACGCATCGTTTGGTCGAACTTTGCCGCAAAGATATGACATTTTATCGTAATTACAAGAATTTATTTGTCTTTTTGTCTTTTGAATAATATAATATTGCGTCTTAAAGAAACTGTTTTAACAATATTCGCGTCTTTTTGTCCAATATCCACCTATACCGCAGTATCTTTTTGACATTTTTCATTTTATATTGTCCTTTTCTGGACATTTTGTCAAAATTTTTATTATCTTTACATCAGACACTAAAAACCTGACAATGGAAGTAAACGAACTGACCGACTCTATCGATCGCAAGATTCTTAAAATTATCACCCTCAACGCACGCATCCCGTTCAGGGACGTGGCCGAACAAGTTGGCATTTCCCGCACCTCAGTCCACCAGAGAGTGCAGAGAATGACCGAACTGGGCGTCATCAAAAGCTCCGGATTCCACGTCAACCCCCAGAAACTGGGATTCAATATGTGCGTATACGTGGGCATAACCCTCGAAAAGGGCTCACTCTACAACAGCGTGGTCTCCGAACTTGAAAAGATTCCCGAGATAGTCGAATCCCAATTCACACTGGGCGCATATACCATCCTCATCAAACTGTACGCCCACGACGCCAACCACCTGATGGAACTCCTGAACGGACGCATACAGGAAATCCCCGGCATCGTCAGCACCGAGACCCTCACATCCCTGGATCAGCGCATCAAGCGCTCCATCCCTATCGACGACTGACAATTTATCTTATTTTATAAGGTATCATTGTCAAATTGACAAAATATTTGCCATTTTATTTGGCAAATAGAAATCCGTATTATACCTTTGCCCCGAAAACCAACGGAGCAACTATGACTAAAGGTTTGGCAATCCTCAACGGCAACCAGAACAGCCAGAATCAGAACCAGAGCAATCAGGTTCGGAATGCCACCCCTTTGGACCAGTTGGACGGTTGGTAATCAAATAACGACATAATTCAGTAACACAGAGACTGGTCCTTTCAAGGCCGGTCTTTTTTTTTATAACCAAACTCAAAACAATGAAAAAGATTGAAGCAATCATCAGGAAAACCCGTTTCGAAGATGTCAAGGAAGCTTTGTTCGAGGCGGACATCAACTGGTTTTCCTACGCCGAAGTCAAGGCCATAGGCCAGGACCGGGAAGACAGGATTTACAGGGGAGTGATGTACAGCACCGACATCATCTCCAGGATTGAAATCACCATAATCTGCCGAGACCAGTTCGTCCAGCCCGCAATCGATGCCATTATGGGCGCCGCGAGGACAGGCAGCGTGGGTGATGGCAGAATCTTCGTCAGTCCTGTCGATGACACCTGGTCAATCCGCACGGGAGAGCACGGAGACACAGTTTTGGCAGACAAGAAATAACCCTTAAATGATTACAACAATGGAAGAGATAATTGGAATAAGCGGACTTGATACGGTCTGGGTACTTATAGCAGCTATGCTTGTATTTTTTATGCAACCTGGATTCGCGCTGGTGGAGGCAGGTTTCACCCGTTCCAAGAACACTGCCAACATCCTTATGAAAAACTTCGTCGATTTTATGATCGGTTCTTTCCTGTTCTGGATGATTGGTTTCGGGTTGATGCACGGCAGCGGAAACGGCTTCATCGGCGGCCTTCATCTTTTCGACTGGTCGTTCATCGGCGACAGCAACATACCTGCGGAGTGCACCTTGATATTCCAGACAGTTTTCTGCGCAACTGCTGCAACCATAGTATCGGGCGGAATGGCGGAAAGGACCAAATTCTCGATGTACATCCTGATTTCAATAATCATATCCGTAGTAATCTATCCTATCGAGGGACATTGGACCTGGGGAGGCGGATGGCTGAGCGGACTCGGATTCCACGACTTCGCAGGCTCTACGGTAGTCCACTCCTGCGGTGGCGTCATCGCGCTTGCCGGAGCTATAGTGCTCGGCCCCAGGATAGGCAAATACTCCAAGACAGGCGAATCCAGAGCCATACCCGGCCACAACCTCACCTTCGGAGCTCTGGGAGTTTTCATACTCTGGTTCGGATGGTTCGGTTTCAACCCAGGCTCTCAACTGGCTGCCGAAGGGGCCAAGAATGCCATTGCCATATCGCACGTAATGTGTACCACCAATATGGCGGCGGCCACCGGCGGACTGTCAGTCCTGCTGCTGACCTGGCTGGTTTATGGAAAGCCGTCCCTATCTCTGGTGTGCAACGGCATCCTGGCAGGTCTTGTCGGCATCACGGCAGGCTGTGACCTGGTTTCTATAGGTGGTTCGGCTATCATAGGTACCGTATGCGGTCTGGCAATGGTTGGCTCAGTCGCATTGATAGACAAGGTCTGCAAGATTGACGACCCTGTGGGCGCAGTCTCCGTACACGGCACCTGCGGCATTCTCGGCACAATAATGACCGGTCTGTTTGCCACGGAAGAGGGCCTGTTCTATGGCGGTGGAGCTCATTTTCTGGGCATCCAGGTCCTCGGCGTCACCGTCACCATAATCTGGGCCTTCGCGCTGGGCTTTGCCACCTTCAAGCTGCTGGACAAAGTGCACGGCATCCGCGTTGAGCCCCGGATTGAAGAAGAGGGCCTCGACATTTACGAACACGGCGAGACTTGCTACAACAGCTGATTTCACGTTTTATTCTTATCTTTGATAATACTTGAAAGATAAGAATATGAAAAACATCGCGATGAAAGTCGCAGCCGCGGCGCTGGCAGTCGTCCTGCTCGCCGGCTGTGCAGACAGCAAACAACCAAAGGCTATCGCCACAGACCGGCAGGTCGAGGCAAAAGTAGAGAGCGTGCTGAAAGGAATGACCCTCAAGGAAAAGGCCGGGCAGATGGTTCAGATCAATATCTCCGTCCTTGAGGATGCCACCAGGGAAGCCATAGACCCTGCAAAACTCGACAGAGTAATCGGAGAGTACAAGGTCGGCTCCATCCTGAACGTGATGCACGATGCCGCCCATTCCCGCGAGCACACTGCAGCTATGGTGAAGCAGATCCAGGACAAGTCTATGGAAGCCATCGGCATCCCCTGCATCTACGGCCTGGATATGATCCACGGGGCATCTTACCTGATCGAAGGCTCTCTCTATCCTCAGGAGATCAACCTGGCTGCGACTTTCAACCGCGAATATCCGCGTATGATGGGTGAGGCCAAGGCTTACGAGACCAGGGCGGCTCAGGTGCCCTGGGTATTTTCACCCGTTATGGACCTCGGCCGCGACCCCCGCTGGCCGCGAATGTGGGAGAGCTGGGGCGAAGATCCCTACCTGCAGGCTGAGATGGCACGCATAGAGACTCTTGCCATCCAGGGTGACGACCCCAACCACATAGACCTGGAGCACGCTGCCGTCAGCATCAAGCATTTTATGGGCTATGGCGTGCCGCACACAGGCAAGGACCGCACACCCGCCTACATCATCGAAAGCGACCTGCGCGAGAAATTCTTCCGCCCGTTCAAGGAGTGCTTCCAGGCCGGCGCCCTCACCGCTATGGTGAACTCCGCCTCGATCAACGGCATCCCCACCCACGCAAACAAGACTCTGCTTACCGGCTGGGTCAAGGAGCAGCTGGGCTGGGACGGTATGCTGGTAACCGACTGGGCTGACATCGACAATCTGTATACCCGCGACCACGTGGCCGCCGACAAGCGCGAGGCCGTCGCGATGGGCATCAATGCCGGCATTGATATGATTATGGACCCCTACGATCCGGAATGCGTAAACGTCATCGTATCTCTGGTTGAAGACGGGGAGATTCCGCTGTCGCGCATCAACGACGCTGTACGCCGCATCCTGCGCCTGAAGGTGCGCCTGGGTCTGTTCGACAATCCCACCTGGGAGCACGACTATCCAGACTTCGCCTGCGAACGCTTCGGCAGGGAGTCATACGCAGCTGCAGTAGAGTCTGAAGTGCTGCTCAAGAACGAGGGCGGCATCCTGCCTCTCAAGGGCACCGAGCGCATCCTTGTCACAGGCCCGAACGCCAACAGCCTGCGTACGCTGAACGGCGGATGGAGCTATACCTGGCAGGGCAGCGCCGACAATTTCGTGCCGCAGTACAACACCATCCAGGAAGCTCTCAGCAACCGCTTCCCGGGCAAGGTGACCTGGGTTCCCGGCGTTGTCTACGACGAGCGCTACGGTATGTGGGAGAATGACATCGTAGCCAGCATCCAGCAGGCCGTGAACGTGGCCCGCACCGTGGACGTGATAGTCTGCTGTGTGGGTGAGAACAGTTACTGCGAGACTCCCGGAAACACCGACGACCTCAACCTCTCCGCCAACCAGAAGGATCTTGTGAAAGCTCTCGCCGCTACCGGCAAGCCCATAATCCTCGTGCTGAACGAGGGTCGTCCGCGCATCATCGGCGACATCGAGCCGCTGGCCAAAGCCGTCGTTGACGTGATGCTGCCGTCCAACTATGGTGGTGACGCGCTGGCAGCCCTGCTTGCAGGCGACGAGAACTTCTCAGGCAAGCTGCCGTTCACATATCCCAAACATATCAATGCGCTGCACACCTACGACTACAAAGTGTCCGAGCACCGCGAAGTGATGGAAGGCGTCTACAACTACGACGCAGTTATGGACGTGCAGTGGCCGTTCGGCTTTGGCCTGAGCTACACAAGTTTTGGCTACAGCGACTTCCAGCTGCTGACTCCGGACAACTTCAAGGCCGGGGATGTGCTGAAGTTCTCGGTGAAGGTTACAAACAACGGGGACCGAGAAGGCAAGGAGGCTGTACTGCTCTACAGTTCAGACCTTGTAGCTTCACTGATCCCCGATGTCAAACGCCTGCGCGGCTTCGAGAAGATATCCCTCGCCCCTGGTGAAAGCAAGACCGTGACTTTCGAACTGCCTGCCAATGAACTCGCTTTCGTAGGCGCTGACGGCAAGTGGCGTCTGGAAAAGGGAGAGTTCCGCATCTCCTGCGGCGGACAGGGAGTACTTGTCAACTGCACCGACACAAAGGTCTGGGAAGAGCCTAACATCTAGTCCCGGACAATACCGAACAGCTCGTCTCTGGACACATACTCTTCAGGGACGGGCATTTCGTATACCCTCCTTCGAAGCATTTCACCGTACGCCCTGACATCCCTTAATGAAGACTGCTCTTCGACTGAGACGGGCTCCCCGACGATGGCCCGGTGCCTCCCCTTATGCTTGTTGAAGTATTCCGACGGGAGCTTCAGCAGGCGCAGTTTCCAGCTGATGAGCCCGAGAAAATAGAAGAATCCGGAATTATGGTCAGGGAAGTAGATGGGAATGACCGGCACCTTCGCCTTCTGGATTATGCGCAGCATACTCTCCTGCCACTCGCGGTCCTGGAGCTTGCGCAGTTTCGGCTTGTAGTCCGACACGGCTCCCGAAGGGAAGCATCCGAGGCCGTGGCCATCCTGCACCTGCTTCATAATTGCCCTTACTCCGCTCATCGTGACCGAGTCCGGGGCCTTTTTCTCAGTAGTGGTCGGAGTCACTGTAATGAAGGCATCGCCAAGCGATTTCGCCCGGGCAAGGATATTGTTCACCACGAAACGGTAGTCTTTCCTCCTGGAGCCTGCCAGTTCGATGCAGATGAGCCCGTCCAGCCCTCCGTAAGGGTGGTTGCTGACCGTGATGAATGCTCCTTCCGCAGGAATCTTTGCGAGGTTTGAGACATTCCCGACAAGGTAGTTGCAGCCCATCCCGTCGATGACCCGGGAGCACGCCTCTATACCACGGCTGCCTGCTGCGCCGTCATAGAGTCTGTTGATACGGGATACACTGAAGGCATCCATCAGCAACCGGGCGAGGCCCCTGCCGATAGGTCCGCGGAACAACGGTGACATCCGGCACAGCTCGTCTATGCCGAGAATCACGTTGGCCGGCTCACTTCCACTTTTTGATTTTGGGTTCGAGCCTGGCATATTCCTTTGCATCCCTGAAGAAGTTAATGACCAGCGACACCAGCAGGACAAGGATTATCGCTATCGCCACCAGGTCAAGCAGCGACAGGCCTGCACTATGGCCGAGAACGGTCACACCCAGGGAGAATTCCCTGATGGCAGCAACATAAATCAGCACGGTATTGACTATGGCTGCCAGTGCGCGAAGCTCCGTCGGCCCGAGCTTGGCATAGGTCAGTTTGAACTGCCCCTTGAGATGTGCCGTGATATAGACGTAGATGGACATCAGCAGATAGCTCACAAGGGCAAGCATAGCCAGGTTGAAATGGATCAGCGGAGAAAGGCCCAGCCCCACGAACATCACGACTTCGCTCATACAGTCGACCATATGGTCTACGAAGAAGCCATACGTAGGACGTTGTGTGCCGCGATAGCGTGCAAGGGTCCCGTCGAGCGAATCTCCGTACCAGTTGACGAACAGGCCCAAGGTTGCGAGCCAGAGGAAATAGACATCCTTGCCGGACAGTGCATATCCCAACGCTATGAGGACAGTGCCCACACACCCGACTGCAGTGAGCATATCGGATGTAACCCAGGCCGGCTGCCTTGCGGCAAGCCAGTTGAGAGCCTTCTTCTCGGCTTTGCTGAGAATGGAGGTCTGGATTCTCTGGCTCTGCTTTACCTTGTGGCTGTTTTCTTCCATCAGGCTATTATCCTAATTTAGCTTTCAGTTCGGCGATGCTCTTCTGGATATATTCGTCAGACACGGTAGCGTCAGTCAGATCACCTGCCAGATATTTGTCGTATGCTGCGATGTCGATCAGGCCGTGGCCACTGAGGTTGAAGAGGATGACCTTCTCCTCGCCTGTCTTCTTGCATTTCTCGGCCTCGCGGATGGTTGCGGCGATGGCGTGGCAAGACTCCGGAGCTGGAATAATGCTCTCGGTCTGCGAGAAGAGCAGTCCGGCCTTGAAAGTTTCGGTCTGCGGAATGTCAACTGCAGACAGATAACCGTCCTTGTAGAGCTGTGAGATGATCATTCCTGCACCGTGATAGCGGAGACCGCCGGCGTGGATGTTTGCCGGCTGGAAAGTATGGCCCAGGGTGTACATAGCAATCAGCGGAGTATAACCGGCCTCGTCGCCGAAATCGTAGTGGTAAACACCCTTTGTGAACTTCGGGCAGGCTGAAGGCTCTGCTGCCAGGAACTTGGTGTTCTTCTTGCCTGAGAAGACGTGGCGCATAAACGGGAACGAGATGCCGCCGAAGTTGCTGCCGCCGCCGAAGCATCCGATTACGAGGTCAGGATACTCGCCGGCCATCTCCATCTGCTTCTCGGCCTCGAGACCGATGATGGACTGATGAAGCACGACGTGGTTGAGCACAGAGCCGAGGGAATAACGGCAGTTGGGAGTGTTCATTGCAAGCTCCACAGCCTCACTGATGGCAGTGCCGAGAGAGCCCTGATAGTTAGGCTGTGCGGTAAGGATATCCTTGCCGGCACGGGTCGACATTGACGGAGAGGCGATAACCTGGGCGCCGTAGGTCTGCATAATGCTGCGGCGGTAAGGCTTCTGCTCGTAAGAAATCTTCACCATATAGACAGCTGCCTCAAGGCCGAACACCTTCGCTGCGTATGACAGGGCCGTACCCCACTGGCCGGCACCGGTCTCGGTGGTTACGTTGGTGATTCCTTCCTTGGCGCAGTAGTATGCCTGCGGCAGGGCGCTGTTGAGCTTGTGCGAGCCCACCGGGCTTACGCTCTCGTTCTTGAAATAGATGTGGGCGGGTGTGCCGAGAGCTTTCTCGAGACCGTATGCACGCACAAGAGGTGTCGAGCGATAGAATTTATACATTTCTCGGACCTCGTCAGGGATGTCAATCCACGCGTCCGTGGTGTTGAGTTCTTGTTCTGATGCCGCTCTCGAAAAGATGTGGCTGAGTTCGTCTACAGTAACTGGCTGCCTGGTACCGGGGTTGAGCATAGGCAGAGGCTTGTTGGGCATCTCAGCCTGGATGTTGTACCATTGTTTAGGGATCTGATCCTCCGGAAGAATGAAACGTTTCTGCATCGTAGTAATTGGATTAATGTATATGTCGCAAATGTATCGAAAAATGCTCAAAGGGCAAACAAATATCAGTTGTCAAAGCCGGCTATTTCTGCCGCTCCTTGTAGAGCTGCCAGGAGTTGTAGAGGTTGTGCCAGATGCTGTAGAGGCCGCCGGCGAGGGAGGTTACCGGGTTCATAAAGGTGTAGGCGACCCAGATGAGGAACATCGTGTTCTTCTGGCCGAAGGACTGGCCGGCAGTCACGCGGTCGCTGTAGCGCTCTCCTATCTTGTGACCGAGGGCGAACTGCAGCACGCAGGTCGCAGCCGAAATGACGCCGATACCGGCTATGTAGTACCACGCGATGTCGGTGTGCACCAGCGAGCGGGTGGTGATGGCAAGTGCCAGGGCAAGGCAGACGGTCCAGAGGTAGAACGCCAGGTCCTTGGGCTTGCAGACCAGCTTGTTCAGCTTCGGCAGGAAATACCGCACCAGCACTGCCAGCAGAAGCGGCAGCACCAGTATCGAGAACACCTTGCCCATCATAGTACCCAGGGCCTGGACGAAACTCATCGTGGTGTCAGGATTCAGCAGCGGCACTGAGACCGAAATGAGGAAGGCGGTAACCACATTGATTAGCATCGTATATGTTACGGTGGAAGCCATATCTCCGCCGAGCTTGTCGGTCACAACTACGGCGGCGGTTGCCGTCGGGCAGATCATACAGAGCATAAAACTCTCGATGAGGATGTCGACCGACTCGCTGAAATCTGTCAGGACAAGCAGCAGCACCATCAGCAGATACGTGCCGCCTTGTATCAGCAGCATCCAGGCGTGCCACGGACGGAAACGCACCGTGGCCGGGTCGATCTTGCTGAACGACAGGAACAGCATACAGAAAAGCAGAGCGGGCTGAAGGAAGCCCACCAGCTTATTGGCAGCAACGTGGGCGGCCGGAGGCAGATTGAGCGCCGCGAAGATGAAATACGCGGCCACACCCGCCGCCATAGACACAGGCAGGGCCCAGTTTTTCAGGAATGTTACAAGCTTGCTCAAGCTTTGTTGATGTAATCCACTATCCAGGCTCCGACCTCTTTAGTGCCGTACTTGGCTCCGCCCTCTACCTGGATTTCAGGAGTGCGGACATTGGCGTCGAGAGAGGCTTTGACAGCCTTGCGGACGAGCGCACCTTCCTCCTTGCAGTCGAAGTATTCGAACAGCATAGCCACTGAGAGTATCTGGGCCAGGGGGTTGGCGATGTTGAGGCCCTTGGCCTGGGGCCAGGATCCGTGGATGGGCTCGAATACGGGAGTATGCTCTCCGGTGGATGCCGAAGGCAGCAGGCCCATACTGCCGGTGATGCAGCTGCCCTCGTCGGTAAGGATGTCTCCGAAAGTATTCTCGGTCACCATCACGTCGAAGAAAGTAGGTTCCTGGATCATCCTCATCGCTGCATTGTCGACATACATATAGTCGGTGCGGACATCAGGATAGCTGCTCTCCATCTCCTGGGCGATCTTGCGCCACAGGCGGCTTGATGCAAGCACGTTGGCCTTGTCAACCACCGTGAGATGGCGGTTGCGGCGGCGGGCATATTCGAAACCGACCTTCAGGATGCGCTCTATTTCGGGCCTTGTATAGTAGTTGGTGTCGTAGGCCTTGTCGTCGTCCTGATATTTCTCACCGAAATACATACCGCCGGTGAGCTCGCGGATGCAGATGAAGTCGGCACCCTTGACCAGGTCTTCGCGGAGCGGAGACTTGTGGATAAGGCAGTCGAAGGTCTCGACGGGACGGATGTTGGCGAAAAGGCCAAGTTTCTTGCGCATTGCAAGCAAACCCTGCTCGGGACGCACCTTGGCCGTAGGGTCGTTGTCGAACTTGGGGTCGCCTACTGCTGAAAAGAGGACTGCGTCAGCTTCCATACAGGTGCGGAAAGTATCCTCCGGGAAGGGGTCACCTACCGCATCGATCGCGGCGGCGCCGCAGATCGCATCCTTGAAAGCCACCTTGTGTCCGAATTTTGCGCAAACCGCGCTCATAACGTCGACACCCTGTTTCGAAATCTCGGGTCCGATGCCGTCGCCGGCAAGTACTGCTATCTTGAAATCCATATCTATGCTTGTTTAATTATTGTCTTTATGTTCGCTGGCCAGTATGTTCAGCATCTTGAGCGTCGCCTTGATGGCAGCCTCAACCTGGTCTGCGTCAAGGCCGCGGGTATGTATCACGCGACCGTTCCAGTCCCAGTATATCGTGGTCTGGACCAGGGCGTCGGTACGTCCTCCGGGAGGAATCGACACGACATAGTCCGTCAGCCACGGGAAGGCAGTATGCATATTGTCCTTGTAGATGTGGCGCACGGCACGCACAAAGGCATCGTACTGACCGTCTCCGCTCGCCTGTCCCTCGTATATCTCGCCGTCAATCTCAAGCTTCACGCTCGCGATAGGCTTCAGGCCGTATGCAGTGGTAACCATATAGCTCAGGAGCTTGACCCTGTCTTCCACTGCGCTGTCGTGCTTGAGCACGTCGCTCACGATGTAAGGCAGGTCGTCTGCAGTCACCACTTCTTTCTTGTCGCCGAGCTCGATGATGCGCTCCGTCACGCGGCGGGTCTGCTCGGGGGTCAGCTCGAGTCCCAGGCTCTCGAGGTTCTTGAGAATATTGGCCTTGCCGCTGTTTTTGCCAAGGGCATACTCCCTCTTGCGCCCGAAACGCTCGGGAATAAGGTCGTTGCAGTAAAGATTGTCTTTCTTGTCTCCGTCGGCGTGGACTCCAGCCACCTGGGTGAACACATATTCTCCGACAACGGGGCGGTTCGGAGGGATAGGAACTCCTGAATAGCTCGCCACCATACGGCTGACTTCGTGCAGACGGCCTTCGTCTATGCCGGTCTCAACGTCAGCCAGGTCTTTGAGTATGGCCTGGACGCTGGCCAGAGGCGCATTGCCTGCCCTCTCTCCCAGCCCGTTGACACAGGTGTGGACAGCTTTCGCTCCGGCTTTCACTGCAGCAAGGGTATTTGCTGCGGCAAGGTCGTAATCATTATGTGCGTGGAAATCGAAATGCACTCCGGGGTAGGCATCCACCATCTTCTTTATGAAGACTGACACCTGGCAGGGACTCAGCACTCCCAGCGTGTCAGGAAGCATAAAGCGCTTGACACCGCTGTCCGCAAGGGCATCCATCAGGCTGAAGACATAGTCGGCAGAATCCTTCATTCCGTTGCTCCAGTCCTCGAGATAGAGATTGACTGACACGCCTTGGGCGGTAGCGTCCGCCACAGCATTGCGTATGTCCGCGAAATGCTGCTCCGGAGTCTTTCTCAGCTGCTGTGTGCAATGGCGCAGGGAACCTTTGCAAAGCAGGTTCATAGTGCGGCAGCCGCAGTCCAGAAGCCATTGCAGCGACGCACCGCCATCCACGAAACCGAGGACCTCGATGCGGTCAAGTTTGTCGTGACGGGCAGCCCACGCGCATATATCCTTTACGGAATCCTTCTCCCCTGCGGAAACACGCGCCGACGCCACCTCAACCCTGTCGACCTTGAGGTCCATCAGCAACGTGCGTGCGATGAGCAGTTTCTCGTGGGCGAGGAAACTCACCCCGGTCGTCTGCTCGCCGTCGCGCAGAGTCGTATCCATTATCTCTACTCTCATAGCGGTACTATGCGTTTGCTTTCTCCCAGGCTTCTATCTTGTCTTTGCTCTGAAGCAGGAAATCGATATCGTCCAGAGCGTTCATCAGACAGTATTTCTTATATCCGTTGATGTCGAAATGCTCGCTGCTGCCAGTAGCCATATTGGTTACGGTCTGAGCCGGGACATCCACGGTAACTTCCGTCGCAGCGTCCTTGGCGATGCTGTCGAAAAGCTCTGCCAGGAAAGCTTCGCTGACGACTACCGGAAGCACGAAGTTGTTGAGTTCGTTATTTTTGTGGATATCGGCGAAAAAGCTGGATATCACGACTTTGAATCCATATCCTGCGATAGCCCAGGCAGCGTGCTCACGGCTGCTTCCGCTGCCGAAGTTCTTGCCGGCAACGAGTATCTCGCCTCCGTAAAGCGGATTGTTGAGCACGAAATCGGCATTGGGGGTGCCGTCGGCGTTGAAGCGCCAGTCGCAGAACAAGTTGTCACCGT
Source organism: uncultured Bacteroidales bacterium (assembly GCA_947169015.1). Classification (GTDB taxonomy): domain Bacteria; phylum Bacteroidota; class Bacteroidia; order Bacteroidales; family UBA932; genus Equibacterium. Next base: position 62,001 of record CAMVOD010000007.1, read on the forward strand.
AGAACTTTTCGTCCTTGGTCGTAGCTTTCAGGAAACGTGCGGGGATTATCTGGTCGGTGTCGACGTTTTCCAGAGGCAGAGGCACGCAGGTGCTTTTTATTATGTTGAATTTCTGTTTCATCTTGGTCGCGCTTTACAGGAGAGTTCTTGGATCTGTTATGTAACCGGTGACGGCAGCGGCTGCAGCCATAAGAGGGCTTGCAAGGACAGTCCTTGAGCCCGGACCCTGACGGCCCTGGAAGTTACGGTTGGACGTAGAGACGGCCAGCTTGCCGGCAGGGATCTTGTCGTCGTTCATCGCCAGGCAGGCAGAACAGCCGGGCTGACGTATTTCGAAACCGGCGGCGGCCAGAACTTTGTCCAGTCCTTCGTCTTCTATCTGCTTCTTCACCATCCACGAGCCGGGAACCAGCCAGGCAGTGATCCAGTCGGCCTTCTTGCGTCCGCGGGCAATCGATGCGAAAGCGCGGAAATCTTCGATACGGCCGTTGGTGCAGGAGCCGCAGAACACATAATCGACCTTCTTGCCCTTGAGCGAATCACCGGGAGCGAACTGCATATAGTCCAGCGCGCGCAGGAAAGACTCCCGGCCGGACTCGGGAATATCTTCAACGGCGGGGATAGTGCTGGAAATACCCATACCCATACCGGGATTGGTGCCGTATGTGACCATAGGTTCGATGTCTTCTGCCTTGAAAAGTATCTCTTTGTCAAAGACGGCGTCGTCGCCGCTCTTGAGGGTCTTCCACTCTTCGACGGCCTTGTCCCACGCCTCGCCTTTGGGGGCATACTCACGACCCTTGAGGTATTCGAACGTGACTTCGTCGGGAGCGATGAAACCTCCGCGGGCTCCCATCTCTATCGAGAGGTTGCTGAGGGTCAGACGGCCTTCCATACTCAGGGAGCGGATGGCGCTGCCTGCGTATTCCACGAAATAACCGGTCGCTCCGCTTGTCGTCATCTTGCTCATTATGTAAAGCGCAACATCCTTCGCGGTCACGCCTTTTGCGAGCTTGCCTTCAACGCTGATACGCATCGACTTGGGCTTCTGCTGGAGGATGCACTGCGAGGCGAGCACCATCTCCACTTCCGAAGTGCCGATGCCGAATGCAACCGCACCCATAGCGCCGTGGGTGGAAGTGTGGGAGTCGCCGCACACTATCGTCATACCCGGCAGCGACAGGCCTCTCTCAGGGCCTACGACGTGGATGATGCCGTTGCGGGGATCCATCATTCCGAAATGGGTCAGGCCGAACTCCGCGGCGTTGGCAGCAAGTGCGTCAACCTGCTGTTTGGACACGGGGTCTGCTATGGGTTTGTCCTGGTCGTGTGTCGGGGTGTTATGGTCGGGCATGCAGAATATCTTGTCCGGACGCAGGCACTTGATGCCGCGGCTGCGCATGCCGTCGAAAGCCTGGGGAGAGGTCACTTCGTGACAGTAGAGGCGGTCGATATAGACCTGCACCGGACCGTCTTCAACTTGCTGGACCACGTGTCTGTCCCAGATTTTATCAAATAGAGTGTTCATAGGAACTTTCGATAGTGTTTACAAGCGGCAAAGATATACATTAATTTAGATATCGTCGCGCCATATTGACACTGAAAACAGCATTCCCCGAGACAAAAAGTCCGGGGAATGCATATTTTTCCAAAAAACAGGCCCGCAAAAAGCCTCCTGCCGCATACAAATTACAAAGCCGAGTATGCAGGAGAGAAGGTGTCGCCGTCTGCAGGATTGCCGGTGCTCAGGCCTTTCTTGAGCCATTTCATCCTCTGTGCGGAAGTACCGTGGGTGAAGGAATCGGGCACTGTACGGCCGTATGACTGTTTCTGGAGACGGTCGTCGCCGATGGCTGAAGCAGCGTCAAGGCCTTCCTTGATGTCACCGTCCTGCAGCGAGCGGTATTTCTGGTTGTCGTGGTATGCCCATACGCCCGCAAAGAAGTCGGCCTGCAGTTCAAGTCTTACGCTGAGCTGGTTGGACTCGGTCTTGGACGAGCGGGCCATCTGCTGGTGCACTTTGTCGAGGGTGCCGAGCAGATACTGCACGTGGTGCCCGACCTCGTGGGCGATGACGTATGCCCAGGCGAAATCGCCTGATGTGCCGAACTGGCGCTGCATATCCTTGAAGAATGACAGGTCGAGATATACGCTCTGGTCTGCAGAGCAGTAGAAGGGGCCGGAAGAAGCAGTAGCCCCGCCGCAGCCGGACTGCACCGCATCGTTGAAAATAACGAGTTTCGGGGGAACATAGGTCATACCGTTGCGGCGGAAGATATCGGTCCATACATCTTCGGTGCCGGCCAGGATCTTGGTTGCAAATTCAAAAAGCTGGCGGTCTTCTTCGGTTTCGACGTATTCAGTGCCGCTGACTCCGCCGCCCAGGCCGTTGGCATATTGCAGCACTTCGACGGGATTCCTGCCCAGAAGCATATAGATGATACCTACGATAACGATTCCGCCGAGACCCAGACCACCTACGGTCTTGGCTGTCGAAGAACCTCTGCGGTCTTCGACATTGGTGCTTTGTCTTCTGCCTTCGAGTTGCATAGTTTATAGCTTTAGTGAGGTTAATACAGATTTGAATCAAACAAATTTAATAATAATTTGCTGACTTAGTGCATTACAAAGACGCTAATAACTCGCGATATTTGGTCATCGGCCACAGGGAATCGTCGACTATCAGTTCAAGTTCATCGATCGAAGCCCTCAGTTCAGCCATAATGGGCACTATCCGGGCTTCATACTGTCCTGCCCTGCGGGGGATGTCTGCGATGCGGTTGATCTCGTGACGGATGGTAGTCATCCGGCCGGCCGTCTCGTTGATTATGTTCGACAGCTCGGCAATACGGCTGAGAGTTTCCATCTCTTTGCCGGCATATTCCTGAAGCTTGTCGGGGAAGAACTCCTTGATGCCGCGGACGTTTTCCAGAAGGATGTTCTGATATTTGATGGCCGTAGGGATCACGTGGTTCATTGCCATATCCACCAGCACCTTGGACTCTATCTGTATCTTTTTGAGGTAGGTTTCCTCCTTTATCTCGAAACGGGCCGTGATCTCGCTGCGGTTCATAACCTTGTATTTCTCGAAGAGAGCGACGTTCTTCTCGTCGAGGTACTCCTTGAAGGCCTCGGTGACGCAGTTGATGTCCTTGAGACCTCTCTTGTAGGCCTCGGAGAGCCACTGCTCGCTGTATCCGTTGCCCTCGAAGCGGATGTCCTTGGAAGCTATTGCAAACTTGCGGATGGTCTTCAGTATGGCCTCGTCTTTCTTCATCCCTTTGGCAAGGAGCTTCTCCACCTCGGCGCGGAAAGAGTCCAACTGTTCCGCCACCGCCGTATCTATCACTATGATGGGCATAGAGCAATTGGCCGAGGAACCGGTGGCGCGGAACTCGAAGCGGTTGCCGGTGAAAGCGAAGGGAGACGTACGGTTACGGTCGGTGTTGTCGAGCATAATCTCGGGAATCTTGCCGATGTTGAGTTTTATGGCTGTCTTTCCCTCGGGGGTGAACTTGCTGGCGGCACTTTTCTCAATGTCGTCCATCATCGCTGTCATAGTGCTTCCGCAGAAGACGGAAAGCACTGAAGGCGGGGCCTCGTTGCCGCCCAGACGGTGGGCATTTGTGGCGGAGGCTATGGAGGCCATCAGCAACGACCCGTATTTTTCGGCCGCCATCAGGGTGCAGACGAAAAATGTCAGAAAGAGCATATTTCCCTTGGGGTTGTGGGCCGGGGCGATGAGATTGACTCCGGTGTTGGTCGACAACGACCAGTTGCAGTGCTTGCCGCTGCCGTTTACTCCCTGGAACGGCTTTTCGTGGAAAATGACTTTTAGGTGGTGCCTGGGAGCCACTTTGTTCATTATAGTCATCAGAAGGATGTTGTGGTCTGCCGCCACATTGGCCTCCTCATATACGGTAGCACACTCGAACTGATTGGGAGCCACCTCGTTATGGCGTGTCTTGAGAGGTATGCCGAGCTTGTATGCCTGCTCCTCGAACTCTTTCATAAAGTTCTCCACCCTGCCCGGGATGGCACCCCAGTAATGGTCTTCGAGCTGCTGGTCCTTCGCAGCAGGGTGGCCCATCAGGGTGCGGCCGGTTTGCTGCAGGTCGGCCCTCGAATTGAACAGGGCCTCGTCCACCAGGAAATACTCCTGCTCCCAGCCGAGGTTCGTAACCACCCGGTCTATGTCCTTGTCGAATAACTTGCAGACTTCCACTGCAGATTTGTCAACTGCAGCCATCGCCCTCAGCAGCGGAGCCTTGAAGTCCAGAGCCTCACCGGTGTAGGCCACGAAGATACTGGGAATGCAGAGGGTCTTGTCGATAACGAAAGTCGGAGAAGAAGGATCCCAGGCGCTGTAGCCGCGGGCCTCGAAGGTGTTGCGGATGCCGCCGCTGGGGAAAGAGCTGGCGTCAGGTTCCTGCTGCGAGAGCACATTGCCGCTGAACGACTCGAATGACTTGCCCCCGGGAAGAGGCTCCAGGAAGGCGTCGTGCTTTTCGGCGGTAGATTCGTTGAGAGGCTGGAACCAGTGGGTATAATGGGTGGCGCCACGGGATATGGCCCACATCTTCATTCCGGCCGCGACCTGGTCCGCTATCTTGCGGTCGATGCGCTTGCCGCCTTCGATGGCTTCCATCACGCTGGCGAATGCATCTTTTGAGAGATACTCGCGCATCTGCTCCTTGCCGAACACGTCAATTCCGAAATATTCTGAAATCTGTCTGTCGCTGGGAGTGAACTCCACGGGCGGACGGGTCTGCATCTGTTCCAGAGCCCTGAATCTTGTAGAATCTGCCATAACTCTTTGAAATTTCAGCAAAGAAACAACAAAAGTTGCATTTTTTCAAAAGACACCCCTATTTTTCAGGGGGTACTATTAGAAAAAATATAATTTTCAGACTCAAGCACTATTTTTATGGACGAATTTATTTTTATTTATATTTGCTCGCGACAGACATTATAAATAATTAATTATCCAATACCTATATGAGTAAAAGAATAATCTGCCTGCTTTCAGCCATCGCTCTGACAGCGGCCATATCCTGCAACCAGACCAAAGAAATCGGCGATTCCCTGGAGAGAGCCGAACCGTCAGCTGAACTTTCAGCCGCAATGGACCGATACTACGCAGCCCTCGACACAGCCCAAGGTGTAACTATGCACAGCATTATGGTGATGCAGCACGGCAAGGTACTCGCAGAACGCTGGTTCAACGGCTGGACCCCGGACAGTCTCCACATTATGTACTCTGTCAGCAAGACCTTCACCGCCACGGCGGTCGGACTTGCAATTGAAGACGGCAAGCTCGCCCTCACCGACAAAGTAATCTCATTCTTCCCCGACAAGCTTCCCGAACAGGTGAGCGACAACCTTGCAGCTATGACCGTATGGGACCTTCTTACTATGAGCTGCGGCCACGACGTAGACCACACCTTTGATGCGATGCGCAAGGAAGGCGGCAATGCGCTTTCCGGCGCCAACAGCCAGAATGCCGAATTTGACTGGGTAAAGGATTTTTTGGCATACCCGGTGGAGCACAAGCCCGGCACCTTCTACTGCTATAACAGCATCGCTACGCTGATGCTTTCAGCCATCGTCCAGAAAGTCACCGGAGAGAACGTATTCAGCTATCTGCAGCCCCGCCTCTTCGAACCGCTCCATATCTCAGGCATCCACTGGAGCGAAACAGCTGACGGCATCAACCACGGCGGCTGGGGCCTCTTCCTCAAGACAGAAGATATGGCCAAGATGGGACAGCTCTTCCTCAACAACGGCGTGTGGAACGGTAAACAGCTGATTCCCGCGGGATGGATAGCCGAAGCCTCCAAGAAGCAGATATACAGCCTCCCCGCAGGCATCCGCGAAGAGGAACTGGCAGAAAGGAATATAACAAAGGATAACAGTGACCTTGTACAGGGCTACGGATACCAGATGTGGAGAAGCCGTCACAACGGCTACAGGGCAGACGGAGCTATGGGCCAGTTCATCCTCATCTTCCCCGACAAGGACGTGGTGATAGCGTGCACAGCGAATTCGCGCGTCGCACAGAAAGAACTCGACCTTATATTCGACAATATCCTGTCAGTCCTTTAGTCGGACTCAACGGTTGCCGTACATTGCATCGTAATAATTCTGATAGTCTCCGCTGGTGACATTGTCCAGCCACTGCTGGTTGTCAAGGTACCAGCGGACTGTCTTTTCTATGCCTTCCTCAAACTGGAGAGAAGGCGTCCAGCCCAGGTCGCGGCTGAGCTTGCGGCTGTCGATCGCATAACGCAGGTCGTGGCCGGCGCGGTCGGTCACATAAGTGATAAGGTCTTCGTCGGCTCCTGCGGGGCGGCCCAGCAGTCTGTCGACTGTTGCGATGAGGACCTTTATCAGGTCGATGTTCTTCCACTCGTTGAAGCCGCCGATGTTGTAGGTGTCAGCCACTTTCCCTTCGTGGAAGATAACGTCGATCGCACGGGCGTGGTCCTCGACATACAGCCAGTCACGCACATTTTCTCCCTTGCCATATACGGGAAGAGGTTTGCGGTGGCGGATATTGTTTATGAACAGGGGGATCAGTTTCTCCGGGAACTGGTAGGGGCCGTAGTTGTTGCTGCAGTTGGTGACGACGGTAGGCATTCCATAGGTGTCGTGGAAGGCTCTCACGAAGTGGTCCGAAGAAGCCTTGGAAGCGCTGTAGGGGCTGTGGGGATTGTAGGCGGTATCCTCGGTGAAGAACTTGTCGCCGTAGACTTCGTGGGCCGAGAACTCCGGCTTGATACCTTCGGGGTGCGTCAACTCAAGCGCACCGTAAACCTCATCGGTAGAGATGTGGTAGAAGCGTTTCCCCTCGTAGCCGGTCTTCTCCCATTGCAGACGGGCCGCCTGCAGCAGTGACAGCGTGCCGAGCACATTCGTCTTCGCAAAAGTGAAAGGATCTTTGATGCTGCGGTCCACGTGGCTTTCTGCTGCCAGGTGGATGATACCGTCAATGTTCTCTTCGGCGATCAGGCGGCTTACAAGATCGAAATCACAGATATCTCCCTTTACGAAACTGTAGTTGGGCCCATTCTCGATATCCTTGAGGTTGGCCAGGTTTCCGGCGTATGTCAGTTTGTCGAAATTGATGATGTGGTACTGAGGGTACTTCTTGACGAAGAGACGTACTACGTGACTGCCGATGAACCCGGCGCCGCCAGTAATCATTATGTTCCTTTTGTAAGCCATTATTGTATCAATATTTAAAAGGTGTATCAAAATCTATAAGCAAGCCCCGCTTGCTGTCTTTTTCGGAAAGCAGGATTTCCCGCCTGTCAATCGGCCACTCGATGCCGATGTCAGGGTCGTCCCACGCCAAGCCCCCTTCCGATGAGGGAGCATAGAAACTGTCGCACTTATACTGGAACAGTGCCGTCTCGCTCAGCACCAGATAGCCGTGGGCGAAGCCGTGCGGTATGTACACCTGCAGGTGGTTGTCCTCAGAAAGCTCCACCGCTTCGTATCTCCCATAAGTGGGAGAACCTTTGCGCAGGTCGACCGCGACGTCGAGCACTTTGCCCCGCACTACGCTGACAAGCTTTGCCTGGCTGTGAGGGGGCAGCTGAAAATGCAGGCCGCGCAGCACTCCGTACTGCGACAGTGCCTGGTTGTCCTGGACGAACGAAACTTGCAACCCTGTAGCTTCAGCAAACTCACGTGCATTGAAACTTTCGAAGAAGTAGCCCCTGCCGTCACGGAAGACGTGCGGCTCTATGACTATAAGTCCTTTTATAGACGTCTGCCTGACTTTTATCTTCATAATCACCTCAACGGATTCTTGTCCGACATATACCATTCAGCCATCTGGCGCAGTCCGTCAGCAAGCTGGACGGCAGGCTTGTAACCCATATCCCTTTCGAGCTTCGCCGTGCTGGCGTAGGTCTGCGGCACATCTCCGGCCTGCATAGGGAGGAACTCCTTGACTGCCTCGCGGCCGAGGGCCTTCTCGAGAGTGGATATGAAATCCATCAGCATCACGGGATTCGAGCAGCCGATGTTGTAAACCTCGTGACCCTTCTCCGGAGCCTTGTCAAGGACACGTATCACTCCTTCCACTATGTCGTCCACATAGGTGAAGTCGCGACGCATATTGCCGTTGTTGAACACCTTGATCGGTCTGCCCGCCAGGATTGCGTCGGTGAAGAGCATCGGGGCCATATCGGGACGGCCCCAGGGACCGTAGACTGTGAAGAAACGCAGGCCGGTAGCCTTCATTCCATACAGGCTGCAATAGCAGGACGCCATCAGTTCGTTGGCCTTCTTGGTAGCAGCGTAGAGACTCTTCGGATTGTCCACGAAGTCCGTTTCCTCGAAAGGAACCTTCTCGTTTCCGCCGTACACCGAGCTGGAGCTTGCGTATACCAGATGTCTCACCGGATTGTGGCGGCAGCATTCCAGAATATTGGCGAAGCCCACAAGATTGCTGTCGATGTAGGCTTCGGGGTTCTCGATGCTGTAGCGCACTCCGGCCTGGGCGGCAAGATTCACCACTGCATCGAAATGCTCCGCGGCGAATAGCTCCGGCAGAGCCTTGCGGTCTGCGATGTCCATCTTGACAAAGCGGAATCCAGCCGGCAGTTCCGCAAGACGGGCGTGCTTCAGACGCACGTCATAATAGTCGTTCAGGTTGTCCAGCCCGACCACTTCATCTCCTCTTTCGATGAGCCGTTTTGAAACGTAGTAACCTATGAAACCGGCAGCTCCGGTGACGAGTATCTTCATTATGTTAAGTTTATCAGTTTAAGCTTGTTCCCACTGGTTGCGCAGCAACTCCAGAGCCGCTGCATTGGCTTCCTTGCGGTCGCCGGCGCATCCGCACTCGAAGGACATATAATACGGGAATTCCAGAGCCTTCATCGCACGGAAACCGTCAATATAATTATCCTTCTCACCGTCTTCGCCCGGAGTCACCCTGCGGCCGCGGCTGGCTATATGCACGTGACGCAGGTATTGCTTGCCCGCTGCCATCAGTGCAGCATAATCGCTGGTCTCTTCCTTCATATGCCAGAAGTCGCCCATACACTTCACTCCTTCGCTTTCACTGTCACGGCAGATGGCCGCCGCATCGGCTACAAGCCTCATATAGAAGGCTTCCGCCCTGTTCAGCGGCTCGAGGATCACTGCAGTGCCTTTCTTGAGGGCATACTCTCCCAGCTCGTGAAGCTGGGCACAAAGATAATCTCTTGTTTCGATAGTATGAGGCATACAGGGTTTTTGATGGTTGAAAGCTGGAACCATTATCACTCCGGTAGAGCCTATCTGCCCGGCCGCGTCGATGATTTCGCGCATCGAGCTGTCGAACTCAGCCTTTACGGCCGGATCCTCGGCAAGGATGAAACCGCGGAAGCCCGCGCAGATGGCAGACACTTTGAGGTTGCGGCCTTCCAGGGCCTTGGCTATCTCATCATAGCGGCGCACCAGCTCCTGACCGCCGGGTTCGTAACCGACCACGCCGAGGCTCTCCATATAATCGAATTTCTCGGCATAGCTCTCGCCGACGGCGATTCCGGTCTGGAACGAGAGGTTCAAGGGGACATCTGCCTTTTTAGGCTTCGGTGCGCAGGATGTCAGAAGACTTGCGGGGCCTGAGGCCAGGGCGACAGCAGCTGCTCCGGCGGCCGTCGTCTTGAAGAAACTCCTCCTGTCCATAGTCTACTTTTTAGCTTCGCCCGGAACGGGAACGGTGTATTTCTTGAGATCGAGGGGACCGATCTTGAGGCTGTCCATATCTGCGGGCAGGTAGTCCTGGTCCATCGCGCTCATCTCGTCCCAAGTTATGGTCTTGCCGGTGTATGCCGCCTCGCGGCCCATTATGCCGGCCAGGGTTGACATTCCGCACTGTGTTGCTTCATCAAGCATCTCACCCTTGCGGATATGGTTGACCCAGTCGACGTGCTCGAGGGTATAGGGATCGTGCTGCTTGAACTGAGCCTTCGCAGCCTCCTCGTCGAACTTCCATATCACATTGCCCTGAAGGTCCTTGATAGCGTGCTCCACGCTGTTCCAGGAGCCTTTCGTGCCTTGTACGTACTCGCTTACATTGCCCGAGCATCCGTCTATCTGGCGGCAGAACGAATGCATATGGATGCCGTTCTCGAACTCGAAGTCGATGCTGAAGTTGTCGTACTGGTCGCCCGTGATGCGGCGCTGGCGCGAACCCACTCCCGTAGCCTTGACAGGATGGATGCCGCCGGCCATCCAGAGGAAGACGTCGATATTGTGTACGTGCTGCTCGACGATATGGTCTCCTGAGAGCCATTTCCAGTTCACCCAGTCGCGGATGTTCCACTCCATATCGCTCCAGCCCTTCTGGCGCTCGCGATACCAGAGCATACCCTGGTTCCAGTAGACGTTGCCTCCGGTGATCTCACCGATATAGCCCTGCTGGATCTTCTCGAAAGCGGCCACATAGGGACGCTGGTGATGGCGCTGCGTGCCGGTCACAACTGCAAGGCCCTTTGCCTGTGCCTGCTTGGCGGTCGCCATTATGAGACGGTATCCTTTGGCGTCAACTGCGATAGGTTTCTCCAGGAAGCAGTGCACACCCTTGGATACGGCATATTGGAAATGATAAGGGCGGAATACGGGAGGTGTAGCGACTATCACCATATCCACTCCGGAGTCGATGACTTTCTTGTATGCGTCAAAACCCACGAAGCAGTTGTCGGCAGTAAGGGCCTGGCCTTTCTCCTGCATCTTCTTCAGGAAGGCATCTGTCTTGTCTTTGAAGGTGTCGCCGGCCGCAGTGACCTTGATGCCGTCGGCAGCTGCCAGCAGATTGTCGATGGCGCCGCTTCCGCGGCCTCCGCAACCGATCAGGCCGACTTTCAGTTCACGGCCGTCCGCTGCCTTGTCGGGCAGGTCAGGAATATAGTATTCACCGGGTTGTTTGAGAGGAACAAGTTTTGCGTCCCCGCCTTTGCCGCTGCACGAAGACAGGATGGGTGTCGAAGCAACTATTGCCGCTCCTCCGATAGCTGCACTGCAGCCGAAAAATTCTCTTCTTGAAAGTTTTTTCATAGCTATGTATTTTATTGTCTATTTGTCATTTCAACTCTTCGGGCACTTCGCATACCACACGGAAGCCTATCCCCTTTATGTCTGAATACCACCAGATGCTCTTGGGATTCTGGGGGTCGGTGCGCAGCCAGTCGTCGTGGTGTGTGCTGCCTCTGGCCGCACTGCGCACTTGCGCAGCATCGGAGGCATAGCTGCCGCCGCGAACCACATACTCAGCGCCTTCAGCCGGCCCCTGCGGATCGACAGCTCCGTCCTGCAGGGAGGCGTAGGCATCTTCGGCATACCAGTCAGAGCAGTATTCCATCACGTTGCCGAGCATATTCTTCAGCCCGAAGGGGTTGGCAGCCACACGCGAAGGCTCCTGCGTACGGTTGCCGCTATTGGCAGCGTACACCACGTTGGTGGCGATAACTGCCGTGTCGGCCTTGAATACGCCTCTCATAAATCCTTCCTGTGAGAATTTCTTCGGGCTGCCTTCGAACCAGTAGGGGGTGTCAGTTCCGCCGCGGACGGCATATTCCCATTCGGCCTCGGTCGGCAGGCGGTAGGTCCTGCCTGTCTTCAGCGACAGCCACTGGCAGAAGGTCTGCGCCGCATAGTGGGTCATAGTAATGGCAGGGCGGGAGCCCATTCCCCAACCCTGGTCCGGAGCGCCGAACGGCGGAGTCGGGCCGCTGACCGCATCTATGTCTTCGCGAGTATTGTTGGCATATATCACTGCCGGAGGGGTGCGGCCTTCGGACATTGTCTCATTGTAGAAAGCCCAGAACTGGTCCCAGGTCGTCTCGACCTCGGCCATAAAGAACGGCGACACCGTAACCTTACGCTGCGGACCTTCGTCATCCTTGCGGAAAGGCTCGCCTGCCGGAGAGCCGATGGTGAAGCTACCTCCGGGGATGGCTATCATCCTTATGGAAGCGGTAGTGCCGGGCACAGTCTCCGTGAAATCCTCGAAGGCCGAGACTTCGGCACGGGTCTGATGCACCGGCCCTGCAGTCACGGGGGCCGACTTCATACTCTCGTGCTTGTAATTCGGATCGAAATGGCCGGCATCGAGGTGGCAGCTGATGCACTGCAGGTTCAGCTTCTTCTCATATTCTTCGTAATAGAGGTGGGCCACGACGGCCTCGTCGCTGACGCCTTCGGGATAGAGATTGGTGTGGCACTTGCGGCAGCTCTCGTTGTAAACTATCTTGCGGGCGTGCTCGAATTCGCCTTTGGCATCCCAGTCTATCTTGTCGGTGTCCTTGAACATCTTCGCGAACATATCCTTGACGCCCATCCGGGTCTTTACCGCAAAGCGGTGCATCGGGACATCTTCGGGAGGGAGGTGACAGGCTACGCAGTCAGTGACCGTGCCTGAGCCGTTGCTGTAGTGCACAGACTGCTTCCAGCTGTCGTCGGCCTGGGTATGGACGTGGCAGGACATACAGTATTCGTTGGTCGACGTCTTGGCGTAGGTATAGTGGAATCCCGCCATAAACGCGCAACCGACCGCGATTCCGCACAGAAGTGCCGTTATTATCCCTTTTTTCTTAGACATCACTGTTCAATCAGCCGCATCAGATATTGTCCGTACTGGTTCTTGATCATCGGTGCGGCGTCTTCCCTCACCTTGTCGGCATCTATCCAGCCGTTGCGGTATGCTATCTCTTCCAGGCAGGCTACCTTAAGCCCCTGCCGCTTCTCGATTACTTCGAAGAAAGTGGAAGCCTCCGCCAGCGAATCGTGGGTGCCGGTGTCGAGCCAGGCGAAGCCGCGGCCCAGCAGCTGCACTTTCAGTTTGCCGGCCCCAAGGAAGGCCTGGTTTACCGATGTAATCTCTAGTTCGCCCCTTGCCGAAGGCTTTACGTTCTCCGCTATGCCTACCACTTCATTAGGATAAAAATACAGGCCGACCACGGCATAGTTGCTCTTGGGCTCGGCAGGTTTCTCCTCGATGCCCACGCAGTTGCCGTCACGGTCGAACTCGGCCACGCCGTAACGCTGGGGATCGCTCACCCAGTAGCCGAAGATGGTGGCCTTGTCGTTACGCTCGGCCTCCGCCACTGCTGCGGCCAGCTTAGGCGTAAAGGAATCGCCGTAGAAGATGTTGTCTCCGAGCACAAGGCAGACGCTGTCGCCGCCGATGAACTCTTTCCCTATGATAAAGGCCTGCGCCAGGCCGTCCGGGCTGGGCTGCTCCGCATACGAAAGGTTCACTCCGAAGGCCGAACCGTCGCCGAGAAGGCGCTTGAATCCGGGAAGGTCATAAGGGGTGCTTATGACAAGGATGTCACGGATGCCGGCCATCATCAGCACGCTCAGAGGATAATAGATCATCGGCTTGTCGTAGATGGGAAGCAGCTGCTTGCTGACGCCCTTTGTGATGGGATACAACCTTGTGCCGGAGCCTCCGGCGAGAACGATGCCTTTCATACGAGTATAATTTTGGTAAATTTAGCTTTTTTCTGCGTAAATTTGAACGTGTTTTCAAAAATAGTAGAAGCGGTCAATAATGTCGTCTGGAGCCCCGCGCTTGTGGTGCTTCTGATTTTTGCCGGCCTGTTCTTTACCTTCCGCACCCGCTTCGTGCAGGTCCGCAGGCTGGGTCTGATGGTCAGGCTACTGTTCACGAAACACGACGATCCATCTGCAGAGAACACCGGCCAGACGGCGGAGGCAGTGATTCCCAAAAACAAAGTTTCTTCTTTCAGCGCCTTCTGTATGGCCCTTTCCGGTCGTGTTGGCACCGGAAACATCGTGGGTGTGGCAACAGCCATCGCGCTCGGCGGCCCCGGGGCAGTGTTCTGGATGTGGATCATAGCCTTCTTCGGGGCTTCCACCGCATTCGTCGAGTCGACGCTTGCTCAGATTTACCGCTTCCCCCACCACTCGAGTTTCCGGGGCGGCCCGTTCTGTTACATCCAGGAAGGGCTGCACCAGCGCTGGCTGGGAATCGCTTTCGCCATCATAGGGATCATCGGCTACGGTATGTTCCTCACTACAGTACAGGCTAACGGTGCGTCTCAGGCATTCCTCAATTCTTACAACATCTCTCCCCTTACAACTGGCATAGGGCTGGCATTGCTGCTTGCGATTGTCATTATCGGAGGTGTGAAGCGCATAGCCGACGTAGCTTCCGTCGTCACGCCTTTTATGGCTCTGGGCTATATCCTCATAGCTCTTGTCGTGCTGATCTGCAACGCCCGGCAGATTCCCTTCCTTCTGGGACAGATTGTCACCAATGCCTTCGGCATAAATCCTGTCGCCGGCGGCATCATCGGTTCGACCATTATGATGGGTGTCAAGCGCGGCATATTCTCGAACGAGGCCGGACAGGGTGGCGGTGCGATAGTTTCAGCTACCGCCAACACGAAACATCCTGCCCAGCAGGGCCTCGTCCAGGCGTTCTCGGTGTATGTTGACACGCTGCTGGTGTGCACGGCCACAGCTCTGATGATCCTGTCCGCCGGAACCTACAACGTATTCGACTCCAAGACCGGAGAAATGCTCGTTGCCAACGCTCCGGAGCTCGGCAACAACTACGTGTATTTCACCCAGTCAGCCGTAGATTCAGTGTTCGGAGGCTTCGGAAGCCAGTTCGTGACCATCGCCCTCATCTTCTTCGTCTTCACCACCCTGATGGCATATTATTTCTATTCAGAGTCCAGCATAATCTATATTTGCCGGGAGGTGGCCAGAAAACACAATAAGCAATACTCCCGCAAGCTGGAGGATTTCTTCATCTGGACTTTCAGGATCCTGCTGCTGGCTTCGGTGGTGTTCGGCGCCGTCCGCGAGACCGACGTCATCTGGAAGCTCGGCGACATCGGCGTAGGCCTGATGGCCTGGATCAACGTCATCGCCATCCTCATCCTCAGTCCCCAGGCAATCAAGGCACTTCGCGAATACGAAGAGAAATAGAAACGCTCCCCGCGTTAGGCCGGAGAGCGCTTCATCATTGCAATAACACTTAAAAAATGGAATTCAGCTTTTTTTATGGCTGCAGTTGCAGCCACAATCGCACTCGTTGCAGCAGTTGCCGCAATTGCCGTTGCACCCTCCGTCGCTGCAGCAGGAGCAACCGGCTGAGCCCTTCGCACGCCTGACTGCGCGCCAGATGAAGAAGGCTGCGGCCGCTGCAATTATGGTATATGTAATTACTGTCTGCATATTCTAAAGCAATAACCCTACGTGCCAGAAAATGAATGAGACTATCCAGGCCAGGCAGGTAGTGTAAACTACGCTGAAGGCGGCCCATTTGCGCCCAGCCTCCTTGGCTATGGCCGAGATAGCGGCGATGCAGGGGAAATAGAGCAGGATGAACAGCAGGAAGGTATAAGCCTTCAGAGGAGAGAAGAAGGCATTTCCGTTCTCGTCCGTCACGGACTGCAGCTTGGCCTGCAGGCCTGCGGTATCTTCCTCGCCCTCGACTTCCTGGGCGTCATACAACACTCCGAGAGACGATACTACAACTTCTTTGGCTGCCAGACCGGTTGCGAGGCTGACGCCCATTCGCCAGTCGAAACCCAGCGGCTTGACTACCGGCTCGATGGCGTGGCCGATGCGGCCTATGTAAGACTGTTCCGCCTGCTCTGCCGGAGTCA
Organism: uncultured Bacteroidales bacterium; assembly: GCA_947169015.1. Lineage (GTDB taxonomy): Bacteria > Bacteroidota > Bacteroidia > Bacteroidales > UBA932 > Equibacterium. The sequence continues at coordinate 77,648 of CAMVOD010000007.1, forward strand.
TTTCGGTCTTGGGCCTCGGGAAATAGCCAAGTGCCCAGATCAGGACTGAAGCTGCCAGAATCACGGTCGCCATCTTCTTCAGGTAAAGCACGCTCTTGTCCCACATATGCACGAGGATATTGCGCACGGTGGGGAAACGGTACGGAGGGAGCTCCATCACGAACTGGTCGGATGCATTCTTGAACACAGTCTTGTTCAGAATCACGGAGGTCAGTATCGCGAAGATGATTCCTACGGCGTACAGGCTCATCAGCACCAGGCCCTGGTTGCGCGAGAAGAACGCTGCCACGAACAGCAGGTACACCGGCAGCCTTGCAGAGCAGGACATAAACGGAATCGTCAGGATCGTCAGAATCCTGTCCTTCGGGTTCTCAAGGGTTCTGGTGGCCATTATCGCAGGCACTCCGCAACCGAAGCCGATGATATAGGGTATGAACGACTTGCCGTGCAGGCCTATGCGGTGCATCAGCTTGTCCATAATAAAGGCCGCGCGGGCCATATATCCGGTGTCCTCGAGAAAGGAGATGAACATAAACAGGATGATGATGTTCGGCAGGAACACCAGCACCCCTCCCACTCCGGAGATTATGCCGTCCACCAGCAGGTCGTTCAGCATTCCTTCGGGCAGCAGGCCGCCTATCCAGTTGCCGAGGGCGGCAATGCCGGCCTCGAGCCACTGCTGGGGATATGCGCCCAGGGTAAATGTCGTCTGGAACATCACCCACAGGAATATTACCAGCAGGGGAAATCCGAGATATTTGTTGGTAAGGACCGTATCGAGGGCATAGGCCAGCTTGCGCTTGTCCTCCTTGGCCGGCGTCAGGGTCTCTTTCAACGCTCCACGGATGAACCCGTAGCGGATGTCGGATATGATGTCGGCTATTTCGCCGCGATATTCTTTTTCGAGGCGGGCGCGGGCAGAGTCCGCGGCTTCCTTAATCTGTGCAAATGCCGGAACGGATTCGATGGATTTCGTGATGACCTTGTCGCCCTGTATCAATTCGAGGGCAAGGTAGCGTCCGTGATAGCGGTCACGGAGGGACTGGTCGGCGTCGATGAGCTTCTTGACGGATGAAATGCAGTCTTCTACGTTCTCTCCGTAGTTGATGTGGATATGCTTCGTATAGCCTTCTTCATCGCGGTAGATGTGCACGATTTTCTCCAGCACGTCTTCGACGCCCCGACCGGTGCGCGCAACTACAGGCACGATGGGGAAACCGAGCATCTTTTCGAGGCTCTCCACGTCAAGCTGGTCCCCGGACCTCTCGAGCTCGTCGTACATATTGAGAGCCATCAGCATCCTGGGGTTCATATCGATAAGCTGCGCGGTGAGGTACATATTGCGCTCGAGGTTGCCGGCGTCGACTATGTTCAGAACAAGGTCGGGATGGTGGTTCAGCAGATAGTCCCTCACATAAAGTTCTTCGGGTGAATATTCAGTGAGGGAATATGTTCCGGGCAGGTCTACCAGGTTGATCGTATAGCCGTCGTGGTAGAAGGTCCCCACCTTGCTGCTCACTGTCACTCCTGAATAGTTGCCCACTTTCTCGCGGAGGCCTGTGGCAAGGTTGAAGAAGGATGTCTTGCCGCAGTTGGGATTGCCAACCAGTGCCACCGTGATCGTCTTTGAACTCGTCTCGACTTCCCGCGCCACGTGGGCTTCGATCGTACCGTTGAAATCAAAGTCCGGATGGAAGCCCTCTTCCAGCGACACCACCTCGATCTTGTCGGCCTCAGAGCGCCTGAGGGAGACGTGGCTGCCCATTATGCTGTATTCTATCGGGTCCATCAGGGGGGCGTTTTTGATGACGTCCACTTTCTCGCCCTTGATGAAACCCATCTCCATTATGCGGTGGCGGAAACCGCCGTGGCCGTGCACCTTGGAGATGATACAACTGCTGCCGGTAGGGATATCGGTCAGCACAGTCACTTCGTTCTGTTTGTTGTTTTCTTCCATCTTCGAAGTGCAAATGTCGGCAATTACACGCAATTATGTATCACTATTTGTGGTGATAACACGAAAGTATATGTTACAAACCGTAAAACAATGTTAAAAAAAGCTAAATTTGCACGATTGGTTATCCTGATAAATGAGTAAGAATTCTGCAATATTCAAAGATGTCTGGAAATCCCTTTGGGAGAAGCTGAAAGAGTCGCTGGTGTCGGTCCTTCCGGTAAGCGCGCTGGTAGTCATCCTTTCACTGACTCCCTGGGTTGATATTTCCACACACGACCTGTGCGTCTTCCTGGGAGCGGCCATCCTTCTGATTGTGGGAATAAGCCTGTTCAACCTGGGAGCCGATATGGCAATGACACCGATGGGCCAGTATATAGGAGAAGGTCTGACCCGCTCGAAGAAATCAAGCATCTTGCTGCCTATCGCCTTTGTTATGGGCTTGCTGATCACCGTGGCCGAGCCTGACCTGTCAGTTCTGGCCTCGCAGGTGAGCGCAGTTATGAACAGCACGGTCCTCATACTCACCGTAGGTGTGGGTGTCGGCATAATGCTGCTCCTCGGCGTGATAAAAATCCTGACACACGCTGATCTGACCAGCATTCTGCTCTATGGCTATATGATACTGTTCTGCCTGGCTGCCTTGTTGATGGACAACGATGAAACCTGGCCGCTGCTGGCTATGAGTTTCGACTCCGGCGGCGTCACTACCGGCCCTATCACCGTCCCGTTCATAATGGCTCTCGGCGTAGGAATCGCGATGTCCATCGGCGGCCGCAATGCCAACGAGAACAGTTTCGGCCTCATCGCCCTGTGCTCGATCGGCCCGGTCGCCGCAGTGCTCGTCCTTTCAATGCTCTCCACTGGCGTTCCAGATTATGCCGTGCCGGATTATTCGATGTCCGCCATCCTGGCTGAAGGGTTCGACGACATCCTTTTCGGATCTATGGCCAATGTAGGCAAGTCTCTGGTGATGATCGTGATCTTCTTTTTCATCCTGCAGTTTGCCATACTAAGGCTTCCGAAGACCAAAATTCTCCAGATCATCGTGGGCATCATCTATGCTTTCATAGGCCTGGTGCTCTTCCTGGCTGCAGTTGAGATGGCCTTTATGCCCATAGGCTACCGCATCGGCGTCGAGCTGGCCGAGGCGAACCCCATAATACTGATCGTCTTCTCATTCATCATAGGTATGGTGGTAGTGCTGGCCGAGCCGGCTGTGCACGTACTCAACAACCAGGTCAGCGAAATCACCGGAGGAGAAGTGAGCCGCAAGCAGATGATGACTGCACTCTCTCTCGGCGTAGGCGCCTCGATCGGCCTTTCAGTGATCAGAGTTTACTTCGGTTTCTCGCTTCTGTACTACCTGATACCCGGATATGTCATCTCTCTCGGGCTCTCACTCTTCGTGCCCAGACTATATACGGCCATCGCCTTCGACTCCGGCGGCGTGGCCAGCGGTCCGCTCACCTCAAGTTTCATACTGCCCCTGGTCATCGGTTCCTGCGTATGTATGCAGGGCGAATCGAATGTGATGGAGCTGGCTTTCGGCGTAGTCGCAATGGTCGCTATGACTCCCCTCATCACTATCCAGTGCCTTGGTTTCAAATCTGTCATAGCTACCCGCCGTCGCCGCAATGCCGCATTCCGCCGCATACTTGCAGCCAAGGAGGACACTATCATATATTTTGAATAATTATGTCAGAAACACGGAATATAGCCCCTATGAAGCTGGAACTGCTGGTCGCCATAGTACACGACGACAAATCGGCATATTATTCCAGCCTGATACAGTCTCACCAGGCCAATATGCAGCTGACTCTCCCCTGCAAGGGCAGCACCCATCTGCTGCTTGGCTACCTCGGCCTGACTGAGCGTCCCAAGAACATCATAATGAGCGTCGTGCGTTCCGACGAAGCTCCCGGTCTCTTCGAAGTCCTGAACGAGAACTTCAGCAAGGGCAAAAACTATAAAGGCGTCGCCTTTACCATCCCGTTCAGCAGTATGATCGGCACGATGGCTTATGGTTTCTTAAGTAACGAAAAAAGATTCAAGGAGGAAGTATAAAATGTCTGATGCAACTAAAAACGAGCTTGTTGTCTGCATAGTAAATGCGGGTTATTCAGAGAATGTAATGACGGCAGCCCGCGCAGCCGGAGCCAAGGGAGGCACTATTATCCGAGGCCGCGGAACCGCCAATCCCGAGGCGGAGGAATTCTTCAACATCCCCATCCAGCCTGATAAAGAAATGATACTCATCCTTGTTCCTTCAGACATCAAGGACGAAGTTATGAAAAGCGTCTACCGAAACGAAGGTCTTGCCACTGATGCGGCTGCGTTCGTTTTTTCCCTGCCGGTCGTCAGGTCTTCCCTGGATTTCAAGAAAGAAGACAAAGAAAAAGAAGGAGACGACTAGCGGCTATATTTTTTTGCGTCCAGTGATGCAAATTGCTTACCTTACGGTCAGTTTTTCCAGTTACCAATTATTATGTTCCGAAAAATCACCTTCATAGCAGTAAGCCTGCTTGCCATCTGCACACTGGCCGGAGCCCAGCCCCGCAAACCCGCTGCAGAGCCCAAAGACAACGACAAACAAGAAGAAAAAAAAGTTGAACTGAAAGTCACCCCCGGAATGGTGGGAGTGGCCCATAACGAGAATGACTGGTACTTCGACGTGCCCGACAGCCTGCTCGGCAGAAGGATGCTGGCAGTGACCAGATTCACAAGCATCACTGCCGGCGCCGGCCAATACGGCGGCGAAGAGGTCAACGAGAAGATGATATATTGGGAGAAGGCTTCCAACGGCAATCTGCTGCTGAGAGCCGACGTACTCAGCATCCAGGCAGATGAAGACCAGGTGATCCGCAAAGCTGTCGACATCAGCTCCGAAAATCCTATAGTAGCATCGTTCAAGCCCGAGAAAGACGCTCCCGAAGGAGTGACCAGGATCAAGGCCAACAGTCTTTTCGAAGGTGACCTCCAGGTGTTCTCTCTGACCCCCGGCGACAAGAGATCCTTCAATCTGGGCGGAGTAAAGGCTGATGCCAGCTTCATCAACAGCATCAGGACCTACCCCATCAATACCGAAATCACCGTTACCAAGACTTTCAACTATAACGCCCCGACCGGAGGCGGCCCTGCAGCTGGCGGACAGCAGGCAAGGAATCTGCCCGCAGGCCGTGAGGCAGGGACTGTGACTATGGTCCTCAACACTTCAATCGTCCTTCTGCCCGAAGAGCCTATGCAGCAGAGATGGTTCGACCCCAGGGTCGGATTCTTCGCAGGCGGATACACCCAGTTCAGCGATGAGCAGCAGGGCGTCGAGAGCATCCGCTACATCACCAGATGGCGTCTTGAGGCCAGGCCCGAGGACGTAGAGCGCCAGAAACGCGGAGAGCTCGTGGAACCCGTCAAGCCTATTGTCTATTACATCGACCCTGCGACTCCGAAGCAGTGGCGCAAATACCTCATCGCCGGCGTCAACGACTGGAACGCAGCTTTCGAGCAGGCCGGCTGGAAGAATGCGATCCGCGCAGAGGAATGGCCTGAGAACGACACTACGATGAGTCTCGAGGACGCCCGTTTCTCAGTCATCAGGTATCTGGCATCCGACATCGCCAATGCCTACGGCCCGAACGTGCACGACCCGCGTTCAGGTGAAATCCTTGAAAGCCATATCGGCTGGTACCACAACGTTATGACGCTCGTGCACGACTGGTACCAGGTACAGGCAGGAGCGGTAGACCCCCGCGCCCGCAAAATCAAATATGACGACGAACTGATGGGAGACCTCATCCGCTTCGTTTCTTCACACGAAGTCGGCCACACCCTGGGACTCCGCCACAATATGGGATCCAGCAGCCAGACACCCGTCGAGAAACTCCGCGACAAAGAGTGGGTGGAAGCCCACGGCCACACCGTCAGCATTATGGACTACGCCCGCTTCAATTACGTAGCCCAGCCGGAGGACAACATTTCCAAGGCCGGCCTCTATCCCCGCATCAACGACTATGACAAGTGGGCCATCGAGTTCGGCTACACCCCCACTTATTTCAAGACGGCCAAGGAAGACCACCTTTACTGGAACAAGGTCATAATCGACCGCCTGTCAGCCAATCCGCGCCTGTGGTTCGGCGGCGAAGGCCGTGACGAGGACCCCCGCGCCCTCACCGAAGACCTCAGCGACGATGCAATGGTTGCCAGCAGCTACGGCATCGCCAACCTGCAGCGTACCCTTCCCCAGATTCCCGAATGGAACAAGGAAGAGGCTGATATGTTCACCAATGTGTCAAGGATGTATTCAGCAGTCGTAAGCCAGTTCAACCGCTATCTGGGCCACGTTTCAGCCAACATCGGAGGCCGCTACATCACAAACCACAGCATCGAGGAAACCAGCGCAGTCAAGTATGCACCCGTCCCGAAAGACAAGCAGAAACGCGCCCTCGACTGGCTGGACGACAATCTTTTCCACAAGCCCGAGTGGCTGGTGGACGTTCCCTACATCTGGGACCTCACCGACCGTCCGGACAGCTATCTGTACACGCTGGTGAACAATGTCGTCAGCCCGACCAACCTGCTGAGCACTTCGAAACTTGCCCGTCTTGAGCAGTTCTCGCTCTACGACTCGTCGAACTACAGTCCCGAGGAGTACCTCTCAGACCTGAGCGGCAAGATCTTCTCGGAGCTCGGCAAGGGCAGCAAGGTCGACAGCTACCGCCGCTATCTGCAGCGCCGCTACATCACTTCAGCCCTCACTGTCGTTGCCAGCGATGCGGCCAAGACTTCAGATGTGCGCACCCTGCTTCTTGCCCAGTTGACAGACCTCCAGAAAAAAATGGCCAAGGCCAAGTCTTCGGACAAAGTCACACAGGCACACTGGCAGGCACTTGCCAAACAGATCAGCGACCAGCTCTCTGCAAAATAGTTCAGAAAGAGGCAAGGCCTCGGCTGAGGCGCTCCAGTCCTTGTGAAAGCAAGGCTCTGGGACAGGCAAGGTTCACCCTTATGAATCCTTCCGTGCCATACATCGTCCCTGCGTTTATCCAGACCCGCTCCCTGCGCAGAAGTTCCTCTTCGAGCGTCTGCGACGGCATCCCGAGGCTGCTCACATCGATCCAGGCCAGGTACGTGCCTTCCAGCTTGCAGACAGGGAAGTCCGCGATCTTCTCTTTCAGAAGCTTGTAGTTTGTGAATATATACTCATTGAGTTCTTCCAGCCACCTGGCGCCTTGTTCAGAGTAGGCAGCCTGCAGGGCGACGACGCCGAACGGATTGACATCGCAGATTTCATTGTCGTTGACAGCCCTGTCAATGCGTCTGAGCCAGCCGGCGTTGTCTGTGACGATATTTGCAATCTGGAGCCCTGCTATGTTGAAGCTTTTGCTTGGAGAACAGAGGGTGACGCAGCAAGACTGGTTGTCCGCCGAAACCGAAGCGAAAGGCACGAAACGGTGTCCTGGCATTACAATCTCACAATGGATCTCATCGCTCACGACCACGACGCCGTGTCTGCGGGCAATCTCTCCCGCCCTTGCCAGCTCTTCTGCCTTCCATACCCTTCCGGCCGGATTGTGGGGGTTGCACAGCAGCAGTACACGGGCTTTCGGGTCAGCGCACGCACGCTCCAGTCCTTCGAAATCAAAGCTGTAGGTGCTGTCGTGATACAGCAGCGGGACGTCGAGGATTTCGCAGGCGTTGTTGCGTATCGATGAGAAGAAGCAGTTATAGACCGGCGTCTGGACAATGACCTTGTCGGTGGGCTTGCAGAAAGCCTTGATGACTGCCGACAGCGCCGGCACCACGCCTGTGGTGTACAGGATCCACTCTCTTTCCATTTTCCAGCTGTGCCTTGCTGCGAACCAGTTTATGACAGCGTCATAATAGCTGTCAGGCACGTTGACATAGCCGAACACGCCGTGTTCCACCCGTTTCTTCAAGGCGTCCAGTATGAACGGTGCAGCCTTGAAATCCATATCGGCGACCCAAAGTGGTATGACATCATCGCCAGGGATTCCAAAAGGAGGCCGGGAGTCCCATTTGACGGAACCGGAACCCCTGCGGTTGACTATTTCGTCGAAATCGTACATAGCCGTTATCCGATCTTGATGTCGCAGTCGCCGGGCGCCTTTATGTTGGCATCGAGAATCACCTCGCCGCAGCTGTCAGCCTTGATATAGCCTGTGCGGGGATTCTTGATCGACGGGATATGGCCCTTGATGGTTGCCTTTACGTCGCTGTACTCAAAAGCCAGGTCAGCGTCGGCTGCAAAGGTGCAGTCTTCGAGCACGAGGTTTTCGGCATAGCAGAGGGGCTGGGAACCGCCGATGTGGCAACGCACCAGATGCAGGCCGCGGGAATGCCAGCCGAGGAATTCTCCGTCGATGACTGAATCGTAGACAGTGACGTTTTCAGCCTCCCAGAATGCGTCCTTGGTGTTGAGGACTGAGTCGCGGATCACAATGTCTTTCGCCCACTGGAACGAATAGTTGCCGCCCAGCTTGAAATTCTTTATGTCTACGTCGTGGCAATGCATAAAAATGTAGTCTGCACGGTCGGCGCGCACATCTTCAAGTTTTACGTGACCGCAGTGCCAGAGGGTCTCGGCCGCCGAATCGATTATGACGCGGCGCAGGGTGAGGCGTTCCATCTCGCGGAACATCTTGGGAGCGTCGACGATAGTGTCTTCCATCAGAAGGTCGCGTGAATACCAAAGCGCGGCACGGGCGCCCACGGTGAAAATACAGTCCTTTACAGTAAAACGGTCGCAGCACCAGAACGGGTACTTGCCTTCGAAGCGGCAACGTACCGCAGTGATGTCTGAAGTCTCTTTTATTGCGGATTCGCCGGCGTGAATGACCACGTTTTCGAGATAAAGGTCGTGCTCACAATATAACGGTCTTTCGCCGCCAAATTCCTGATTCTTGATTTCTTTCATATAGCTTTATGTCGTTTTTATCATATTCTTCATCCATTTTTCTCCGCTGATGCGGCCGATGAACAGCAGTCCCCTGACATTGAGTTCCACACACATACAAATCCAGTACCCGACCAGGCCGTAGACCCTGGTGAGGAAAATGGCCGGTATGATGCGGACCAGCCACATACTGGCGAGGTTGATGATGCTCGGGACCGTCGTATCTCCGGTGCCGACGCAGGCGCCGTAAGCCACTATCGAAGCGGCATAGCCGGCTTCCGCGAACGCTTCTATGCGCAGCACCCTTGCTCCAAGCGCCACTACGTCAGGGTCGACACTCAGCAGGGACATAAGCTGCGGGGCGATGAAGTACATCACCACGGCCAGGGCTGACATCATTCCCATACCAAGGCCCAGCGTTATGCGGGAAAAACTCTTCACCAGGTCCCGCCGCTTCGCTCCCAGGCTCTGGCCCACAAGAGTCGTGGCAGCATCACCCATACCGTAGCCGGGCATATAGCAGAAGCTTTCTGCCGTTATTGCAAATGAGTTTGCGGCTATGGCCACTGCGCCGAGCGGAGCAACGATGACAGTGCTGGCGATATGCGCTCCTCGCATTATGACATTCTGCACCCACATCGGCCCGCAGATGCCAAAGGCATTCTTAAGACATTGCGCCGTCGGCTTGAAAGAGCCTGCCTCGTGGACGATTCTGAGCTCCCTGGAGCGCACAAGCAAAAAGTAAATCATAACGACGGCAGTCACTGCCTCTGCGAGGCCAGTGCCGAGCGCAGCTCCGCGCACGCCCATTCCGGCTCCAGGCATCGTTATCTGCGAGCCGAAGATGCTGATCTCCCTCGTCGGGAAGATAAGCAGGAAATTGAAGATGACATCGAGTAAGCACATCATAACGTTGAGTATGGCCGGTACTTTGGTATTGCCGCTGCACGAGAGCATCGTAGCCCCAAAGAATCCAAGCTGCATAGCCGGCAGGAACATCGTGTACGTCCGGAAGTAAGCTGATGCCGCACCGTTGATTTCAGGGCTTCCGCCAAGCCAGCCCGGCAGAGGCCCGGCCACGGATAATCCGGCCATCGACAGGCAGACACTGAAAATGATGACACTTGCAAGCCCCTGCCTCATCACCTTCCTCGCCTGGACGAAATCGTTCGAGCCGATAAGATGGGCCACCTGCACCGAAAAGCCTTGCGCGGCTGCCATTGCGAATCCGCCGAAAATCCAGGTCGTTGTCGAAACGAGGCCTATGGAAGCTGATGGATTGGCTCCGAGGCTGCCGACCATCGATGCGTCGATGAACTGCAGCAGCACTGAAGCCACCTGCGCCATTATGGCCGGGCCGCACAGATACATAGTCAACCGGACCTGCTGCCCCAGAGCAAGTGGTTCTCCGTCTCGGATTCTGCCCAAAAGTATCTCTTTGCTCGCTGCCATCTTTCAACCGCGTAAAAATATGAAAAAACCCCGGATGCCCAAGCACCCGGGGTTTTTCTTTCATAAACCTTTTTACCAAACAATCAGTTTTATTTGATGCAGATCTGCTTCTTTGCCTTAGGCAATTCAACGTGAGCTTTCTTAGGCAGGTCGATGGTCAGCACGCCGTGCTCGACTTTGGCGTCGATCTTGTCAGCGTCGACATCTTCAGGAAGCAGCATAGTCTGCTGGAACTTTGCGTATGAGAACTCGTGGCGCAGGTAACGCGTGTCTTTGTTCTCTTCCTTGTCTTCTTTTTTCTTGCTCTCGATAGCGATTACCAGATTGTCATCTTCGTCGACGTGTACCTGGAAGTCGTCTTTTGTCATACCGGGAGCGGCGACCTCAAGGATATAAGCGTTCTTGTTTTCTTTCACATTGATGGCAGGAGCTACGGCATTGTTGTATGCATTGACTCTTTCCATCCAATCGTTGTCGAAAAAGTCATCGAAAAATGACGGCAACCAATTCTGATTTCTTCTAACTAGTGTCATTTTTAATACCTCCTATTGATTAAGTTGTTCTTTTGTGTTTCGAAACCTCATATAGGCAAACGCTGTGCCCACGGCTCAGAATATGACGAATCGTCATATTTGTGGACTTTTTGGCAGTTTTTTTTAATATTTTTGCCACAAAATCAAAAGAAACAGATGTCAACTACGCCGTTCTCAGCATCGATGAAGCTCTCGGATGTATTGTTCGAGAACCGCAACCTTCTCCTGCTGCTTCCCCGTTTCGGCATCCCCGTCGGTTTCGGAGGGAAGACCATAGCCCAGGTGTGCGAGGAGCACGGAGTCAGCGTCAGGCTCTTTCTGTTCGTATGCAACGTATACTGCTATGAAGGGTTCACGGCCGGCAGCGACAGCATCTGTGACGAGGACCTTCCTGCCTTGCTGCATTACCTGCGGGCCTCCCACCATTATTATCTGGAAGAACGGCTCCCCCACATCGAGCGGCACCTCAACGATTTGGCCGACAAGGCAGGCTCCCCCTACGGAGACTTGCTGAAAAAGTTCTTCGACGACTACCGCAAGGAAGTCGAGGACCATTTCGCATTCGAGGAGGCCAACATCTTCCCCATCGTCGTTGAAGACATCGCCCGCAGCAAGAAAGCCTTCACCGGAGCCCACGACAGCATAGAGGAAAAACTCTCCGACTTTACCAAGATCATCTTCAAGTTCCTGCCGCAGAACATCTCATCGGAAGAAATAATAGAGCTGACCTTCGACATTTTCCAACTTGCCGAAGACCTCGGCCGTCACACGGTGCTGGAAGAGGCCGTGTTCACCGACGACCACGGAGCCGGGCACTCCAAGGAAAGAAAGAAATCCGATGATTCGCAAAGCGGGATGGCTGACGAGGCACTGACCCAACGGGAGACTGAAATCCTCGTGCTTGTGGCGAAGGGTTATATGAGCAAGGAAATAGCAGATATGCTGAACATATCGATGAACACAGTGAACACCCACCGCAAGAACATAACTGCAAAAACAGGGATAAAGTCAATCGCCGGTCTGACCGTCTATGCTATGCTGAACAAGCTGATGTAGCCGCTACCAGCTTCCGCCGGCTCCGCCGCCCCCGAAATGTCCGCCGCCGAAACCGCCGAATCCACCGCCGAATCCGCCTGAGTGACCGCCGCCCCATCCTCCGGAAGAAGATCTGCCGCTAGATGAAGAGCCTCCGGAAGAGCCGAACATATTGCTGAGGACAATCAGGTCCCACAGATCCAGATGATGTTTGCCACTGCCGATGTTGGTGCTTCCTCCATTCATAGAAGCCAGGATGAGAACTATTACCAGGACAGCCAGCAGGAACATTACGAATGAGACGAGGGCAAGCACATCTTCTCCGTCAAACTCCCTGCTTTCAGAATATTCCCCGCAGGCCAGCGGCATCAGCACATCCAGGGCCGCATTCACTGCAGAGTAATAGTCGTTGCCGTTCCTGAGGTGGGGAACCATCTCATTCTCGAATATCCGCTTGGTCATAGCATCAGGAATAGCCCCTTCGAGGCCATATCCTACTGCGATGAACACCTGCCCGCTGCTGAACGCAGTCTTCGGCTTGATAAGGATTACTATGCCGTTGTTGTTTTTCTCGCCGCCCACACCCCAGCTCTCACCTATTTCATAGGCAACCATCGCCGGATCTCCTTCAAGCTCTTCAAGAGTAACGACTGCTATCTGGTTGGAAGTCGTGTCGTCGAAAGCGACAAGGCGCTGTTCCAGAGCCGCCTTCTGCCAGTCATTGAAAATGCCGGCAAAGTCATTGACAAGGCGCGGCGGGTAGGGCCGCTCGGGTATCTTCGCCATCGCGGCGACGGCACAAATAAGCAGTAATGCCGCAGCCAGCGTCCTAGTCCTCTTCATCCTCATCTCCTCCGAAAGAAATTTCATCGGGCTGCTCGTTAACGTCGTCGCTCCGATAAGGGAAGTACTGCGAAAGTACCTTGCCGACGGCCTCTATTGCGGCTATTATGCCCTCGGTGTAAAGACCGGAAGCGAATGCGGCTTTCATATCGGCAAGGATGCCGTCCCAGAAGCCGGCAGGAATCACTTCATTGATGGCTACATCGCCGACGATGGCGCAGGCTCGGGACTGATATGCCAGATATATCACGACGCCGTTGCGGGCGGCGGTATCGTACATTTCAAGACGGTTGAATACTTTGATTGCACGGGATACCGGGTCCGTCTTGCACTTGGGCTCGACGTGAACACGTATCTCGCCGCTGGTACAGTCTTCGGCCTTTACAATGGCCTCGACTATCCTGAGCTGCTGCTCTTTGTCAAGTATGGGTATCGGATTCATCCTACCTGCCAGCGCCGTCGGCGAGCCTTACGCATCTTACAGAGAAGGCCATATCATCGACATCAGCATAATTGACGCCGCAATAGTCAGCATCAAAGTAGATATATCGGTAATATGCGCGGTCGGAAGACCTTCTTGCAGAACTCCACCACATACCGTATGCCCTCATATCGCGGAATATGTCGCCGGAAGTCATACAGTAACCAGCCGGGAGGGCATTCCAGTTCACGGTGTTGGCTTTGTTGTTGTCGGGAGATATCGGCCAGAGTTTCTCGCCGTTCATAAACGCTTCGACAGTGAGTTTCTGCCCGAGTCCGGCCCAGTTCGAAAGGAAAGGCACTTCCACGCCTTTGTTTAGGACCTCGCCGAGGTTCTCCCAATCTTCGGCTGTAGGGACGCTCCATCCTTCGGGGCAGGCTCCCTGAGGACCGCCTGCAAGCCCGAAGCCATCTTCTCCTCCGGTAGCCTCATTCCAAGTGTAGAGTCTGCCGAAGAGATCCTGAAGCACGTCGCAGTCGTCATAGCAGATGCCGGCTCCACCCCACTTGAGGTTCTCAGCGAACCACTCGAGGTCGCCGACAGTTGTCGTATGATACTGCTGTCCGTCACGGGGGTCGGTAATCAGCCCGCCTTTGAAGACACGGCCGGTAAGGGACTCCTCAGGATCGATGATGACTGCCGTCCTGCTTTGAGTCAGTTCATAGTAGCCGTAAGCATTGGTGATAACTGTTACGAACAGGTTGCAGGGCTCATCAGGAGTACGGATAGTGAGATGAGTGCCTGTGAGGGTATCTTCGTATATTTTTGGAATCAGCCATTTTACCACGAACTTCTCGGGAGAGACCACTCCTGTTGCCTTCAGGTCGATGAGCTGGGAGCAGGGAAGGAAAGATTCGAGTTCGAAATCGGTCGAGCCCACCATATGCGTATATGACGGGTCGACGTTCTTTTTGCAGGATGCCAATGAAAGGCAAACTGCAAAAACCGCAATAAGGCGGGCAAATCCTCTAATCTTCTTCATCGTGGCTATTGGTCTGTAAAATGCAAATATAAGTATTTATTGTAAATTTGCAGGCGGTGGAGCCAAAATCATGCCACCGGGCCTTATGAAACAAAGATTGCTGTCATTGCTGATGCTCCTGTCTGTATGCTCCTGCAGTATGGACCGCTACGTCAACATCCAGGGTTTCGCACAGGGCGGCACATATTCCATCAAATGCAGCCTGCCGTCCACCGTCCTGTCGCAGGAAGTCAAGGATGCAGTCGACAGCGTCCTCCTTCGCATCGACAATTCCATCTCGGGCTACAACAAAGGCTCCATCCTTTCCCGCGTCAACAACGGAGAACAGGTGGCTCTCGACGACATATTCGTAGATATCTTCAACATATCGAAGGACATCTGGCTCAAGAGCGGCGGAGCCTTCGACCCTTCCGCAGGACCGCTGTTCGACCTCTGGGGCTTCGGCTTTGCCGACAGCACAGCCACCGCCGACCGGAAAGCTCTGATGGCAGCCTCGATGAAAGAATACATCGGGATGGACCTCTTCGGCTTCGAGGAGACTCCGCAGGGAACTTTCCTGACAAAGACTGACAGCCGCTGCCGGCTCAATTTCAACGCCATCGCCCAGGGCTACAGCTGCGACGCAGTGGCCCGCATACTGGAAAGTTTCGGCAGCCGCAACTACATCATCGAGCTGGGCGGAGAGATTGTCTGCAAGGGACAGCGCGAGCAGGGCGGCCCCTGGCGAATCTGGATCGACAAGCCGGAGGACGGCAACTACGTATCAGGAGAGCTGAAACAGGATGTTGTGTCCATCAGCGACTGCGGCCTTGTCACCAGCGGCAACTACCGCAAATTCTACGTTGAGGACGGACAGAAATACTCTCACACGGTGGACCCGGTTTCAGGCGCTCCGGTGAAGCATTCACTGCTCAGCGCAACTGTCGTAGCCTGCGACGGAGCCACTGCCGACGCCTATGCGACCTGGTTTATGGTCATCGGTACCGAAGCCGCAAAGCAGGTCATCTCATCCCGGCTGGCGGGTGAGGGTGTCGAAGCATACCTCGTATACGGCGAGCAGGACGATATGCGCGTCTGGCACACTCCCGGACTTATTCTTGACTCTGATCGGCGATAGATGCCTTCTCGAAGGCGTCGACGATCTTTGTGACCAGCGGGTGGCGGACTATGTCCTCGCGGCCGAACTCGATAACGCTGATGCCGCGTATGCCGCGTACCAGCTCGACGCCGCGCTCAAGGCCTGAATCACTCTTGCGGGGCAGGTCTATCTGGGTGACGTCGCCCGTGACGATGAACTTCGCATCGCAGCCCATTCGGGTGAGGAACATTTTCAGCTGGCCCAGCGAAGTGTTCTGCGCCTCGTCCAGGATTACGAAGGCGCGGTCCAGGGTGCGGCCTCGCATATAGGCCAGCGGCGCAATCTGGATGGTGCCGTCCTCCATAAATGCCTGCAGCTTCTTGGCAGGAATCATATCCTGCAGGGCATCGTACAGCGGTTGCAGATACGGGTCGAGCTTCTCCTTCAGGTCGCCCGGCAGGAAGCCGAGCCTTTCCCCGGCTTCGACAGCCGGTCTTGTCAGGATCAGCTTCTTCACCTCCCGGTTCTTAAGCGCCCTGACAGCGAGTGCAATCGCCGTGTAAGTCTTGCCTGTTCCGGCAGGTCCGAGGGCAAATATAAGATCGTTGTCATAGTATTCCTTGACAAGCCGCTTCTGATTCTTCGTGCGGGCTTTGATGCACTTGCCGTCGTTGCCGTAGACTATGATATAGTCGTCGCCGGACTGCATATCCACCTTGCCGACCTCGGCCTCGCGGCCTTTCTCCTCGAAAAGGAAGTCTATGTCATATTCATTGATCACGCCCTTGGACTCTTTGATTGAAAGGAGGGCGTTGAAAGCCGCTTCAAAAGCTTCAATATCCTCCTGGGCACCCTCGACTGTAATTTGGGAACCCCTGGCAACCGCCTTGACCTTCGGGAAATGATATCGGAAAAGATTGAGGTTTTTATTGTTGACTCCATAGATTTCTACAGGATCGAAATGCTCAAGCGTCAGTGTTTTTTCTATCATTCGGGAGCTGTTGTGTGTTTTTTGTAAATATACGATTTTTTTGCCTTTGATGTGGCAATTGTATACTTTTGTGAAGATACAAAAAGCCTGTCGAAATGAAACTTTTCAGACTGTCCGCCATACTTCTCGCCGTATGTATGCTGTTTACCGGCTGCGATGCGGTCCGCTCTATGCTGGGTAAGCCGACTTCGAAGGATCTGGAGCAACTGCGGCTCGAGCAGGAGGCTGCAAGGGCGAAGGCAAGGGAAGATTCCATCGCTGCCCTTCAGGCTGAAGTGGAGCGTATCGCAGCCGAGCAGGAAGCTGCCGCCCAAAAAGTATCGTCGCGGTATTATGTAGCCTTGGGAGGCTTCAAGGTCCCTTCCAATGCCGTCAACTACAAAGCCTACCTCGAAGAGCAGGGGTACGACATCCTCGCCGTCCGGTTCAAGACCGGCTACGACGTGCTGCTGACCAGCGGAACTGACAATTACTACGAAGCCCTGAGGAGTATGTACAAATTCATGGAATATGAAAAGACGTGCCCCTACGACATCTGGATATATGATACTAAAACCGCAATCCACGAATAGATAATGGAAAAAAGAACTGTTTTCACCGACAAACATATCGCCCTTGGAGCCAAGATGGCCCCTTTCGCCGGCTACCTGATGCCTATCGAATACACCGGAATCAACGACGAGCACGCCACCGTCCGTAGCGGCGTCGGCGTCTTCGACGTTTCCCATATGGGTGAAATCTGGGTAAAGGGCCCTTCCGCAACTGCTTTCCTGCAGTATGTAACGAGCAACGACGTGTCTGTGCTCTACCCCGGCAAAGCCCAGTACACCTGCTTCCCGAACGGCCGCGGAGGCATCGTCGACGACCTGATCGTATACTGCATAGATCCGCAGACATATCTGCTTGCAGTCAATGCGGCCAACATCGACAAGGACTGGACGCATCTGTGCAGCATCGGCCCGAAGTTCGGAATGGCTCCCGGCAAAGAACTCTACAACGCCTCTGACGAAATCTGCCAGCTGGCCGTGCAGGGTCCCAAGGCAATGGAAGCTATGCAGAAAATCTGCAAGCAGGACATCTTGTCGATGGAATACTACACCTTCCAGAAAGTCGACATCGCAGGCATCCACGACGCAATCCTTTCCACCACCGGTTATACCGGCAGCGGCGGATGTGAAATATATGTTGCCAATGAAGACGGCGAAAAGCTGTGGAACGCTGTTTTTGAGGCCGGAGCCGAGTTCGGCATCAAGCCCATAGGCCTCGGTGCCCGCGACACCCTCCGCCTCGAGATGGGCTTCTGCCTTTATGGCAATGACATCGACGACACCACATCGCCTCTGGAAGCAGGCCTTGGATGGATAACAAAATTCAATGACGCCAAAGGCGACTTCATCGACCGCGCCTATATGGAGGCTCTCAAGGCCGACGGCATCAAACGCCGCCTGGTAGGTTTCGAGCTGGTGGACAAAGGCATCGCCCGCCACGGCTATGATATCTGCGACGCTTCAGGAGCCGTTATCGGTCACGTCACTTCAGGCACGATGGGCCCTTCTGTCAAGAAAGCCATCGGCCTTGGCTACGTCGATGCTGCCCACAAGGCTGTCGACAGCGAAATCTTCATCAGCGTGCGCGGCCGCCTGCTGAAGGCTAAAGTCGTGAAGCTGCCCTTCTACAGGGCGTAAGGCTCCCTATGGAACGGCTTATCGAGCTTGACAAGCAACTGCTTCTGGCCATCAATCACTGGACTTCGCCGTGGGCTGATGCCCTTATGGTCACGATGTCCAAGGTCAGTTTCTGGTTTCCGCTGTACCTGCTCGTAGCCGTAGCCCTCTTCATCCCGAAACTGTACTCCCGCGGCAGCATCGCCCGCAGAGACTGCGACGGTGCCAAGGTATGGCTGGTCGGTATGGCCGGTTTTGTGGCAGTGCTCTTCTGCTACCTGCTGACCGACCACGTGTCTGACATAGTGAGGAATACCGTCTGCAGATTCAGGCCCGGGCACGACCCTGTCATAGGCAGCACGGTAAGGCTCATCGACGGGGCCGGCAACCTCTACGGTTTTTTCTCCGGACACGCCGCCAACACCATCGGTTTCGCTGTAATCACATCGCTGATATTCCGCCGCAAGGCCTGGACCGTCTTCGCTGTCGTATGGGCCCTGCTGGTCTGCTACAGCCGTATGTATCTGGGACGGCATTACCCCCTGGACGTGCTCTGCGGCATCCTCTGCGGCGTGCTCTTCGCCGCCGTCTGCTACTGGCTCTACAAGTTCCTGATGCGCCGGATAGCCGTTGGTCACGCACGAACTTGAAAGCCAGGAATAGGGGACTAACCTACGTGCAGGTTTTTGGTTACGAGGTCCATCGTGAGGGATTTGTTGCCTGAGATGGCTTCGCGCAGGCGCGCGTCGTCGAAGTTGCGCAGATAGCGCTCGAGATAGTCGATGATGCTGTCCGAGAACACTCCTTTCGCAGTGTAGATGGCGCGGTCCTTTTCAAGTTCGGCAGCGGCGCCTGCACAGGAATCGGGAAGCTGCTCCAGAGAGTTGGCCAGCGCAGTGTTTTTCTTGTCGTGGATGTCTACGCCCAGGCCCACATAGGTCCTGTCGGCGACAGCCAGAGCGTCTTCAACCTCGAATCCGTGACGTACGGCTGCGCAAAGGGCGGCCATAAGCATATAGATGTCGGCGCATCCGTCGGAAGCCCTCCACTCGAAGGTCTGCTTCTTGCTGAAATCCACATCGGCAGCCTTCTGCGGTCCGTTGACCTGCTCGGCCATATCGCTGCAGCCTGCCCAGCCCAGAGGGATGCGCACCAGCGCACTGCGGTTGCTGAACGACCAGCAGAGAGACGTCGGAGCCTCCTGGTTGGGCACCAGACGGAGATATGACAGCGGATTGGGATTGCCGAAGGCAGGAAGCGAAGTTCCGGCCATCATAAGCCCGGCTATAGCCCTGCGGCACTCTTCGGTCAGATTGACCTTGCCGTCACCGGCATCGGCAGGAACGTTTACATCCTTGACCATCACGCTGCGGCCGTCGCGGGTGAACTTCATATGGACGTGCAGTCCGCTGCCAGCCTGGCCCACAGTAATCTTCGGGGCGAAAGTGATGGTCAGCCCGCGCCTGTAGGCAAGTTCACGCATAATCCACTTGGCGATGACAAGCTGGTCTGCAGCATCCTCTATGTCGACAGGCAGGAACTCAATCTCGTTCTGCTCATAGTTCTTGCCGTCCTGGCAGAAATTGCCTACTTCGCTGTGGCCGTACTTGATCTTGCCGCCGGACTGTGCGATGAGCCTCATAGCCTCGTTGCGGTATTCTGACGACTTGTTGAAAGGAGCGCTCTCGTGATAGCCCTTCTGGTCAGGCACGGGATACATATCCTCCTTGTCGCTGATGACATAATGCTCCAGCTCACCCATAGCCTGCATCTCCAGGCCGGTAGCGGCCTTGAGCGCACAGTGGGCCTTGTGGAGGATATACTCCGGAGAACTCTCATAGGGCTTGCCGTCACGTCCATAATATGAGCAGAGAAGGTCGAGGGCAGGCACTTCGCTGAAGGGATTCAGGAAGGCGGTTTTGTATTTGGGAATGACATACAGATCGCTCTCTCCGGCCTTGATGAACGGGAAAAGATTGCTCCCGTCCACACGCTCTCCGGCAGTCAGGATATTCTCGAGATGCTCCAGACTGTGGATCACAAAATTAAGAGTCTTGAACTTCCCGTCGAAACTGCAATAGTGGAAATTGACGAATTCAACTTTGTTGGCTACGCAAAAATCAATCAGGTCCTGCCTGGTGAAAGCGCTGCAAGGCTTGCCGAGCGCCCTTTCCAGCAGATTGGCGTTCATAGAGTAATCTGTCATATCGATGATTTAGAATTTGTGTATAGTTATACCGCTGCGGAGCTTGGGCTCGAACCAGGTGGTTTTCGGCGGCATTATGTTGCCGGTGTCGGCAATGCTCACAAGCTGCTCCATCGTCACAGGATAGAGGGCGAAGGCGACAGCCATCTCGCCGCTGTCCACTCGGCGCTGCAACTCTTCGAGGCCGCGGATTCCGCCGGGGAACTCGATGCGGTTGGAAGTACGCAGGTCGCCGATGTGCAGGATGTCCTGAAGGACAAGGTTCGAAAGCACTGTCACATCGAGCTTGCCGATAGGGTCATTGTCGTCGTAAGTGCCCTCTTTTGCGGTCAGTGAATACCACTTGCCGTCGAGATACATCGCAAAGTTGTGAAGCCTGCAGGGACGGTAGGGACCGCTGCCCTCAGCCTCCTCAACAACGAAATTCTTTTTGAGCGCATCAATGAGCTGCTCCGGAGTCAGGCCGTCGAGGTCCTTGACCAGACGGTTGATCTCCATTATCTTGAGGTGGCTCTGCGGGAATACGACTGCCATAAAGTAGTTGTACTCTTCCGTGCCGTCGTGGGCAGGATTGTTATCCCTGCGTTCAGCTCCCACACGGGCTGCGGCAGCAGTGCGATGATGGCCGTCAGCAACATAGAAAGCGGGGATTGAAGCGAAAGCGGCAGTGATGGCCTCGATATCCTTCGCATCGTCGATGACCCAAAGCTTATGGCCGAAGCCGTCATCCGCCACAAAATCATATTCAGCGGGACGGGCGGTATATTTGGCCACGATGGCATCGATGGCGGCATTGTCAGGATAAGCGAAGAACACGGGTTCCAGATTGGCGCTCTGTATGCGCACGTGCTTCATACGGTCATCCTCTTTGTCCTTGCGGGTCAGCTCGTGCTTCTTGATGGCACCGCTCATATAGTCCTCGATGTTGGCGCAGACAACAAGGCCGTACTGGGTGCGGCTGCCCATAGTCTGGGCATATACGTAGTAACACTCCTTCTCATCCTGCACAAGCCAGCCCCTGCTCTGCCAGAGCTTGAAATTTTCCACGGCCTTTTCGTAGACGCGCGGCTCCTGCTCTTCGGCTATGGGGTCGAAATCAATTTCAGGTTTGATGATGTGAAGCAGCGACTTCTCGCCGGCTTCGGCTTTAGCTTCCTCAGATGAGAGCACGTCATAGGGACGGCTCGCCACTTCCTTTGCAAGAGCCTTGGGAGGCCTGATAGCGGCGAAGGGTTTTACTTTTACCATATTTAGAAATCTTAGAACCTGTTAAGTTGGAAACGGGTATTGCCTGTTGCGAAAAAGTCGCAGATCTGGCGGGCTGCAGCCAAGCCGGCGTTGATGTTGGCCTCAGAAGTCTGGGCACCCATCTTCTTGGGAGTGGCGAACACGCGCACTCCGAACTTCTCGTTCAGCTCAGCCTGGTTGTCGGCAGCGATGTCGGTGATGTACTTGAGGTCTTCACGCTCGGTGAGCACCTTCACCAGCTCAGCCTCGTTGATGACCTCCTTGCGGGCAGTGTTCACAAGGCAGCCGCCTTTCGGCATACGGCTCAGAAGGGCGTAGCCGATGGAACCCTTGGTCTGCGGAGTGACAGGGATATGCAGGGAGATGAAGTTGCTGCTGCTGTAGAGCTCTTCGAGAGATGAAGCAACCTTCACACCGTCAGCCTCGATCTTCTCGGCCGGAATGAACGGGTCGAAGGCCATTATATTCATACCGAAGCCCTTGGCGATGTTGGCCACCAGACGTCCCACGTTGCCATAGGCCTGTACGCCGAGGGTCTTGCCCTTCAGCTCGCTGCCGGTGGCAGGAGTATACTGGTTGCGGGACATATACACCATAAAGCTTACTGCAAGCTCTGCTACCGCATTGGAGTTCTGGCCGGGAGTGTTCATAGCCACAACCTTGGCTGCGCTGAGGGCGTCGAGGTCGAGGTTGTCGTAACCGGCACCGGCCCTGACGACGATCTTGAGGTTCTTTGCTGCCTCAACGACATCGGCGGTAACCTTGTCCGAGCGGACGATAAGGGCGTCAGCATCCTTGACTGCCTTGAGCAGGTCTTTCTTGTCAGTATATTTCTCGAGTGTGGCGAATGTGTGGCCTGCACTCTCTACAATTTCGCGGATACCCTTCACGGCCACGCCTGCGAAAGGTTTCTCTGTTGCTACCAATACTTTCATCGCGGCAATCTGTTATTTGTGTTCTGCTTCGAATTCCTGCATACAAGCGACCAGCGCATCCACAGCCTCCATAGGGCAGGCATTGTAGATGGAAGCGCGGAAACCGCCGACTGAGCGGTGGCCCTTGATGCCGACCATACCCTTGCTCTGGGCGAAAGCCATAAACTCGTCCTGGAGAGCTTCGCGGCCTTCGGCCATCACGAAGCAAACGTTCATAATCGAACGGTCTTCCTTGGCTGCAGTGCCGCGGAAGAGGCTGTTGCGGTCGATTTCAGCATAGAGCTTTTCAGCCTTGGCGACATTGATCTTGTTGATAGCCTCTACTCCGCCGATTCCCTTGAGCCACTTGAGGGTCTCAGTCATCACGAAGATCGGGAATACCGGAGGTGTGTTGAACATAGATGCGCCTTCGATATGGGTGCGGTAGTCAAGCATCGTGGGGATGTAGCGGCTTACCTTGCCGAGAGCGTCCTTGTTGACGATGGCGAATGCCAGGCCGGCAGGACCTACGTTCTTCTGCGCACCACCGTAGATGAGGGCATACTTGCTTACATCCACCGGGCGGCTGAGGATATCAGACGACATA
The DNA here is from genome assembly GCA_947169015.1 of uncultured Bacteroidales bacterium. GTDB lineage: Bacteria > Bacteroidota > Bacteroidia > Bacteroidales > UBA932 > Equibacterium. The sequence continues at coordinate 100,549 of CAMVOD010000007.1, forward strand.
TCCGCGATCAGGGGAACCGGGCTGTCGATGTCGTGCCTGATCTCCGTGCCGTAGATAGTGTTGTTCGAGGTGATATGGAAATAATCTATGTCAGTGGGGATTTCGAAGCCTTTGGGGATATAGCTGAAAGTCTTGTCGGCGCTGGATGCGAGAGCATAGGCGTCACCCAGACCTTTGGCTTCCTTGAGGGCTTTCTTTGCCCACACACCTGTCTCGAGATAAGCAGCTTTATGCTCCAGGAAGTTCATTGCAACATAAAGGAACTGCATAGATGCTCCTCCACCGAGGAAAAGGACTTCATAGTTGTCAGGAATGTTCAGAAGTTCCTTCCACAGACTGCGGGCCTCGTCCATTACGGCGGTCCACTCTTTGGTGCGGTGAGAGATTGAAACGACAGGGACACCCGTTCCTGCGAAATCCTTGAGAGCCTCGATGGCTGCATCAATGGCTGGCTGCGGCAGGACGCACGGGCCGGCGGTAAAATTGTAAGCTTTTTTCATTTATATTGTTGGTTTTTTGCTGATTCAAGTGCTGCTTCCGTCTCTTCCGGAAGGGGCTACAAATTTATAATATTTGTGGTCTTTTCACAATAATGGCAGAGAAGTTTGATGCTGTCCTGAGCGACTATCGTCTTGAACTTCGTGGCGATCTTCTGATGGTTCGTCACACACATCGGATTGGCGCATCTGCCGATGCCGACGACCTCTTCAGGAATGGTGATTTTATGCTTCTCGATGACCTTGTAGTCCTTTATGATGTTGATTGTGGCCCGGGGGGCGACAAGGGCTATGCGGTTGAGTTCGTCATCTTCGAAATAACGGTCGGCGATCTTGATGATGCCTTTGCGGCCGAAGCTCCTGCTGTCCAGGTTGCTGCCTATAGTGATCTGGTTGGAAGATTCTGCCAGATGCAGGATTTCCACCACCTTGAAAAGATTTTCAGAAGGGATGTGGTCAAGCACGGTGCCGTTCTCGATGGCGTTGACTATGAGTTGTCTTGCTGATGTTGTCATATTGCGTTCCTCCGTTATCTGTAGCCGAGCAGGCAGGCTATGATGGCCATACGGACATACATTCCGTTCTCGGCCTGTTTGAAGTAATATGCATAAGGTGTGTCGTCCACATCCTGGGCTATCTCGTTGATGCGGGGCAGCGGATGGAGGATCTTCATATTGCTGCGCACGCCGCCGAGCATACTTGCGTCGAGCCTGTACACATCCTTGACCTTCTCATATTCCATAGGGTCGCTGAAGCGTTCCTGCTGCACCCTTGTCATATACAGGATGTCACAGTCGTTGAGATGTTCGTTCAGGGAAGTGGTCTCCTTGAATGCTATGCCCCGTTCGCAGAGGAACTGCTTGTACTCGGCAGGCATCTGCAGCTCGGGCGGAGCCGTGAATACGAAGCTCGGGTCGAAGTGGCTCATCGCCTGCAGCAGCGAATGCACCGTACGTCCATACTTCAGGTCGCCAACCATATTGATGGTCAGGCCGTCCAGGCGGCCCTGCGACTGACGGATCGAATACATATCCAGCAGCGTCTGGCTGGGGTGCTGGTTCGCACCGTCTCCCGCATTCACCACCGGCAGGTTGCAGACTTCGCTGGCATAGCGGGCCGCTCCTTCGAGAGGGTGACGCATAATAATTATGTCGACGTAGTTTGAAACCATCTTGATGGTGTCTTTAAGGCTTTCTCCCTTGCTGATGGAAGTATTGCCCACGTCGCTGAAACCGATCACCCTAGCTCCGAGACGGTTGGCGGCAGTCTCAAAACTCAGGCGCGTGCGGGTCGAAGGCTCGAAGAACAGGCAGGCGACCACCTTGCCGTCCAGTATCTTCTGGGACTTGTTCTTCTCCATCTCTGAAGCCACATCGAGGATGTGCAGCATCTCATCCTTCGAAAAATCGTGGATTGATATCAGGCTCTTTGGCATATATCTGTATTTTTAAGCATTTCCTTGAATCTGTCTATGTCCCTCAGCCGGACAGGGGCAGCAATCAGACATCTTTCGTCGAAACTCTGCTCGAGTGGAGCGATCTGCAGCTCCTTGAGCGCCTTCATCACGTCGTTCATCTGCAGGTAGTCGAACCGGATCTCAAAAAGCTCGGTGGCGACCTTCTCCACTATCCTGCTGTTGGCAATGGCGTCAGCTGCAGCAGTTTTATATGCCACCGTCAGGCCTGACGTGCCCAGCAGTATACCTCCGAAATAACGCACTACTACTATGAGGATGTCGCTCAGTTCCGCCGACAGTATCTGTCCGAGGATGGGACGGCCGGCGGTCGAAGAGGGTTCTCCGTCGTCATTGGCGCGCCAGCAGTCGCCGCTCAGGCCCAGACGGTATGCGTAGCAGTGATGCCGGGCGTCGAAATATTCTTTTTTGAGGGAGGAAACGATGTCTTTTACCTGTTCTTGCGAGGAAACCGGATAAGCGAATGAAAGAAATTTGCTCCCTTTGTCTTTATAAAGGCCTCTTGAGGGGGCAGCGATGCTTTTGTAGCTATCTGTGACCGGTTTTGCAACTGAATCCATTACCGATTGCAAAAGTAGGCTTTTATTTATATTTTTGCAAAGATGAAACAAGCCCCGGCTTACTGATATGATCTATAGATTAAGAGCGACAATCCCTTCCAGCAAGGTGTTCGTCAGGGAATATGAAGTCCCTGCCAAGATTAGTTTGTTTGATTTCAACAAGTTCATCATCAACGATCTGTGTTTCTCTTCAGACCAGATAGTGGTCTACCGTGCCCTGGATGAGAAGGGAGCTATGACCGCAGTGTACGGCCTGTTCGACCTCGGATACGGCTCAATGGACAAGGTCACTTTCGAGCAGCTGGCACAGAAAGGCCAGAATGTCCTTCAGTTCTGCTACGATATGCACAACAACAGCTGCATAGTCATCACGATTCTCTCCGAAGAGCCTGAAGACCCCAGAAGCCATTATCCCCAGACCGTCCTCGAGAAGGGGCACAACCCCGACCAGTTCTCAGCCAAATACGAGGATCCCCAGGTGTATATCCCCCGCGCAAGCGGCAGCAGTCCCGTTGTCGACGACGATGATGAGGATGATGACGATGATGACGATGAAGAGGACGGCAAGGACGACGACAACGCCTTCAGCGAGTTTGAAGACGGGCTTGATTCCGGTTCAGAAGATTAATCCGTCCCTTAATGCCTAAAAAACTGACGATAGTGCTCGGCCCCACGGCTGTGGGCAAGACGGACTATGCCGTTTGCCTTGCAGAAAGTCTGGGCACAGAGATCGTCAACTGCGATTCCCGACAGATATTCAGGGAGATGTCCATTGGTGTCGCCCGCCCGGACGCAGAAACGCTCAGCCGTGTCAAGCATCATTTCATAGCCTGCCGTTCCGTCAAGGAACCTTACACGGCGGGTATGTTCGAACTGGACGCTATGGCTCTTCTGGAAGAGTTGTTCAAGAAATACGACACGGTCGTGATGACAGGCGGCTCGGGTTTCTACATCGACGCCCTATGCAGAGGCCTTGACGACTTTCCCCCTGCTGATCCGCAGCTCCGTGAAGAACTCACTCGGCGCGTAAGGGAGGAAGGTGTCGAATCGCTGAGGATGGACCTCAAGAGGATGGATCCGGAAAGCTATGCCGCAATCGACATAGCGAACTGGCAGCGGGTAGTCAGGGCCCTGGAGGTGACCATCGCCACCGGACGGAAGTTCTCCGACTTCAAAACCGCGACGGCAAAGAAACGCCCCTTCGAGATAGAAAAAATCGGCCTGCAGAGAGAGCGCAGCATCCTTTATGGACGCATCGACAGCCGCGTCGACGAAATGATGAAGCAAGGGCTCGAAGAAGAAGCCAGAGGCTTGCTGCCGCTGCGGAATCTCACAGCCTTGAACACTGTCGGCTACAAGGAACTCTTCTCATACTTCGACGGAGACTGCACGTTCGATGAGGCAGTCGAAGCCATCAAGCGCAACACCAGACATTATGCCAAACGCCAGATGTCATACTGGGGACGGGATGATTCGATTGTCTGGAAAAAAATGTAGGGGTAATGCTCAAGGCATCACCCCTACCCACCTAAACACTATTATTGCCTGACAACGCGGGCTCATTTGTTTCAATGCAAAGGTAATCAGGGCACCCGAAATGCACTTTAGATTTTACTTCATGTACTATTTATAGTGTTTCATAGCGGCTCTTATTTGTATCAAATACTTTTATATTTGTAACAATTGCTACAATTGATGTTAGTAATTGTATATCTTCGCCCTATGCGACATCTATTTACTTTACATTTTCTAACATCCGGACTCAACGTCCTCTATGTTTTTCTTGCCTGCTGTGCAGCCGCGGCAATCTCAGGCATCGCCGTGTGGTTCTCATATAAACAATCGGCAAAAAAGAATGCCGCACAGAAAGAAACTGTCGAAAAAAAGCTGGAATACCTCACGTATCTGACCCACGAACTCCGCTCGCAGATGACTTTGGTCACCACCCCTTTACAAAAACTGACCGAGAACAGTTACGACGAAGAGACCGAAAAAGAACTGAATGCGATGCAGCAGAATACAGAAAAGGCCCTTTTGCTTCTCAACAAGACGATGAGTGTCGACAAGATTGACGAAGACAGCAGCAGTATGAGGTTCTGGGAAATCAATCTTGTAAAATACATAAGTAATTTCCTGTCCGTTTTCAGGTATCAGTCCAAAATAGGCAATGTAGAGCTGGCTTTTCACTGCAACAAGGACAGGATTACCGCCTGGCTGGACAGGTACAGGTTCGACGAGCTGTTCGTAAACCTGGTGGGGGTGATTATCAAACACACTCCCGAAGGCGGAAAGCTTGACGTAGAAGTATCAAATGACGACAGATACGCCTATATCGTAATCAACACCAACAGCAGGGTACTTTCAGAAGAGCGTATCCCACACCTTTTCGAACTGTTCGAACGGTCAGACTCCGGCGCTGTCACCGGCACCAATATGGAACTTTACTTGTGCAAGGATATAATCAGCAAGCACAAAGGCACAATAACAGTCTCAAACTTCCCCGACGGTGATGGATACAGCCTTACTATCAAGCTTCCTCAAGGGAACGCCCATATCCCGAAAGAGCAGCTTACAAGCAGAAGCGACAAACTTATCGAGACGTGGGGCAGCATCAACTCAGGTGAAGGTTCTGATGACGGCAGCTCTGACAAAGGATCTTCGTCCGGCCATAAATACTCAGTAATCGCCATCGACGAGTATCCTGATATCTGCCATTACCTCTATATGCTGCTCAGCCCCCGTTTCAATGTCACGACCTACAGCAATCCTACCGAAGGACTGAATGCCGCTATTTCAGAGATGCCCGACCTTGTGATCGCTGAAGTAATGATGTCCGAGATCGACGGAATATCTCTGGTTAAACGGCTTAAGAGCAATGCCAATACTGCCCATATTCCAGTGCTTCTGATGACAGCCCTGCCTGGAGACCAGATCAGAGTACAAGGCCTTATGACCGGAGCGGACGCCATCATATCGAAGCCGTTCAACGAAGAAGAGTTTATGCTAAGCTGCAACAACCTCATTATGAGTCGGTCACGACTGGCAAGCCACATCAAGGAGATGCAGATATCAAGAGAGACGCTCCAGCCCGTCGAACTTGAGGGCAACAACGACGCTCTGATCAAGAAAGTCCTCGAAATCATAAACGAGCACCTGTCCGACCCGGGCCTTAACGTCGAGATGCTTGCAGGTGCCATCGGCATAAGCAGAGGCCATCTGCACCGGAAGATAAAGGAGATTACAGGGATGTCTCCCGGAGAGTATATCCGCACCATCCGCCTGAATCAGGCAGCACAGCTGCTCAAGGGCGAAAAGAAGAACATCGCACAGATAGCCTACTCCGTGGGCTACAGCAACCCTTCTGTCTTCTCTACAGCGTTCAGGCAATTCTTCGGCCTTTCAGCCAAAGATTACCAGAAGCGCAACCTGGAATCGCAGGCAGATGATCCGGCTCAGTCTTAATCCACTGACACGTGGTAGTAATCAAAGTCAGCGTGTCCGCCGGTAGCCAGAGTTGAATAGCAATACAGGAAGGTGCGGTAACCCATAAATATGTCGAGGGTATAACGCATCTGAAGTTCTATTCCGCAGTCAACCCAGTTCTTGCCCCCGTCAAACGAGTATGCGAGCGTCGCAAAATCACGCTTGGTATCGTTGTCGTCGGCAGGGTCGAAGATATACCTTATCTTGAGGGCCACGGTAGAAAGGCCATCGGGAACCGGCTGGGAAAGGACCTCAACCGAACCGTCATCTTCAGCACCGAGCATACGCTTGTTTCCGCCGCCGGTCCTTTGCATCACGCTCAGGCGTTTTTCTCCATTCTCGCCTACAGCAATTCCCACTGAGGCATAATTGCTCTGGAATGCGCAGATACCCGCCCTGTCGCCAGCCTTGAGCCCGCTGAAATCCAGCAGCACTTCAGTGTCACAACGAGGGCCTGGAAGCCTTTGTGACGGTGAATTGCGCGCCCTGAGGATGTTGGGAGCAAGTGAAACGGGTTTCAGCCTCAGCCAGCCGGGACGCTCGGTAAGGCTCCATCCCGCAGCGACAGGATTATGGTTCCACTGCCAGGCGAGGCCAAGCTTGTTCTCTTTATAATCGAAGTCATCGCTGCCGAACCAGTTGGCCACGGTGACAGTTTTCGCCTTTACGCCAACCTCTGCGGGCATAACACCCACTTCGGGCAGCTTCGCCATACCGAAGGTCTTTCCGGTCGCAGCGCCTGCAGCATCGCCACCTGCCATCACCGGCCAGTCATCGACCCACTCCATAGGCACAAGCACCGGGCAGCGGCCGAGCGGACCGTGGTCCTGGAAGAGGAAGGCATACCATTCGCCGGTCGGGGTATCAACGATTCCACCCTGTGCAACGCCATTGGCAGAGAAACCACCGCGGCCCTCGTTCAAGGTAGTATACAGGACAGTCCTTTGCTCGTAGGGTCCCATCAGGTTCGTGCTTCTGTTGACTATTTCGCGACGTACGCCTCCACGCGGCCAGTCAATGTCAAACAGATAGTAGTATCCGTTGCGCTTGTAGAGGTGGCTGCCTTCGGGCTGGAGCTGCAACTCACGCGAACGCAGGTTGAGCAGCAGACTGTCGACAATGCCGTCTTGCTTGATTGCGTGGAAATTGTCTGTGAGCTGGGTGATATGAAGCCCACCGTTGCCATAGACAACCCACTCCGTGCCGTCTTCATCCTCAAACAGGGCCGGATCGTGGAAGACAACGTCGAAGTCGCTTCTGGTCCATTCTCCTGAGGTCAGGTCTTTCGTGTGGTAGATATAGCTCTTGTGCTGCTCGTTGGCGATGAAGCATACGTGATACTCTCCGCCGGCATATTTGATGGACGATGCCCACGAACCGCCACCGTAGCTGAATTCACCGTTCAGAAGATTCGCCTTGTCATTGTCTTCGAGCTGGTCATAGACGTAGGAGACAATCTCCCAGTTGACGAGGTCGGTACTGTGCATCACCGGCACACCGGGCAGAAGATGCATCGTGGTGCTGGTCATATAATAATCATTGCCCACCCTGATAACGTCGGGATCGGGGACGTCACCATAGATTACGGGGTTGGAAGTAGTGACCGTGCGGGAGCAACCGGCGCCTGCACAAAGAAATACCGGCAGCAAGGCTGCAAGTATGAAGTTCATAGCATAGTTTTTCATATCAGGGGCTGTGTCTTATTTCTTGACTCGGGTCATAGCTGATTCCATAAAGAACCCGCCGGCATCAATCGCAATATTGATGTTATCATCATCTACGACAGCATAGTTGATGTCAATCACTGAACCGAATTCCGGGATATCCAGCTGACTGCAGAGCTTGCCGTTGACTTCCTTGATCTGAAGCCTCTGCTCGGGGGCTCCGGGCATCTCCATCACCGCAAAGACTCCTTCGTCGGTCTTGACGACATCGTAGGTGAATTCCATTTCTTCACCGTTCATATCGACTTTGATCAGCCAGGTGCCGATCATTTTGTCAAGTTTAGACTGGGCGTTTGCCTGCAGGCCGCAAAGGCCGCAAGAAAGTACGAGAACAACTGCAATTAATAATCTTTTCATCGTAATCGGTTTTTGAATAGCGTGTATTGCAAGAACTACTCCAAAATTAGAGTTTTTTCATTAAAAACGCTAAATTTGAATATCATTACTTTGGCAATAATAAACCTTTTAAAATATGTCAAACACTACTACAACCAACAAGAATGGAAGACTTGTCGCGATTATCACGATGTGCTTCATCTTCGCGATGATTTCATTCGTCACCAACATGGCCGCTCCGTTCGGCAACATCTGGAAAGGCCAGTACAGCTGGGCTGCAATGATGGGTAATATGATGAACTTCGCCGCATACTTGTTTATGGGTATCCCCGCCGGCAAGATGCTGGTCAAGGTCGGCTACAAGAAAACAACCCTCATCGCCCTTGCCACAGGCTTCGTGGGCATCTGCATCCAGTACCTTTCAAGCTTCGGCTTCCTTGGCGAAAGCGCCATCTACGTCTATCTCCTCGGTGCCTTCGTCTGCGGATTCTGCGTATGTATGCTTAACACCGTCGTCAACCCGATGCTGAATATCCTCGGAGGAGGCGGCAACCGCGGCAACCAGCTCATCCAGACAGGTGGAACCCTCAACTCCCTGACCGGAACCCTCACTCCCCTGCTCGTCGGCGTGCTCATCGGTACCGTTACCGACAACACCGCAATGTCTGACGTCGTTCCTCTGCTCTTCATCGCAATGGGCGTCTTCGCTCTTGCCTTCATCATCATATCATTCGTCAATATTCCCGAGCCTGCAAAGGAGCGCAAGACCACTACCTATGAGCACAGCGCCTGGAGTTTCCGCCACACCGTGCTCGGCGTCATCGCCATCTTCTTCTATGTAGGTATCGAGATCGGCATCCCCGCCCAGCTGAACTTCTACATCTCCGACCTCGGCTTCGAGGGTTCTGCCGCAGTCGCCGGCTTCCTCGCCGCTTCATACTGGTTCCTGATGATGATAGGCCGCTTCCTCAGCAGTACTCTCAGCGGAAAGATCAGCACCCGCACCCAGATGATTTCAGTGTCGTCACTGGCCATCCTGCTGCTGCTCATCGCCATCTTCCTGCCCGAAAGCGTCAGTATGACCGTCAAGGGTTCTGCCGTTCCTATGAAATGTATCTTCCTCGCCCTCTGCGGTATCTGCACTTCGATAATGTGGGGTGCAATCTTCAACCTCGCAGTCGAGGGTCTCGGCAAATACACCGAGCAGGCTTCCGGCATCTTTATGATGATGGTTGTCGGCGGTGGCATAATGCCGCTCATCCAGCAGGCCATAGCCCAGCGTGCAGGTGCCATCCCCAGCTACTGGCTGGTAGTGGCTATGCTCGCCTACCTGCTCTACTATGCAATCTGGGGCAGCAAGAACGTTAACAAAGACATTCCCGTAGATTAATTTTATAAAAACAGAATATGGACAAAGAATATGTTGTTGGTGTAGACGTCGGCGGACAGACCACCAAGATCGGCATCATCGACCGTCGCGGAGAAATTCCCGCGCAAACCGTCATCTCTTCTAAATTCGGCCCGGACGAAGGCGAGAAATTTATGGACTCAGTGTGCGAAACCATCAAGAGTCTTGCAGCCAACATCGGGCTTGACCAGATCCAGGGCATCGGAATCGGCGCACCTAACGGCAACTATTACACCGGAATGATCGAGGATGCCCCCAACCTGCCTTGGGCCAACGGCAAAAGGGTGTTCCTGAAGCAATATATCGAGTCGAAGCTGAACATCCCCGTCACCGTGACCAACGACGCCAATGCCGCTGCAGTAGGTGAAATGACCTACGGCGCTGCCCGCGGAATGAAGGATTTCATTATGCTTACTCTCGGAACAGGTGTCGGCAGCGGTATCGTCATCAACGGATCCCTTGTCTACGGCCACGACGGATTTGCAGGAGAACTCGGCCACACCCGTGCCGTACGTCACAACGGACGCCGCTGCGGTTGCGGCCACGACGGCTGCCTCGAGGCCTATGCTTCTGCCATCGGCGTCGCCAAGACTGCACGCGAATGGCTTGAGAGCGGCAAATATGCCGACAGTTCCCTTGCCTCCATCCAGGAAATAACATCAAAAGATGTATATGAGGCTGCCGTAAAAGGAGACCAGCTCGCCATCGACATCTTCAACTACACTGGCAGGATACTGGGTGAGTCTTGCGCCAACTTCGTAGCATTCAGCGCTCCTGAGGCTATCGTCCTCTTCGGAGGTCTGGCAAGGGCCGGAGAATTCATCTTCAAGCCTATGCGCGAAGCAATGAACGCCAACCTGCTCTCAATCTGGAAAGACAAGATCGACATCATCCCTTCTGCCCTCAAGGAGTCTGACGCAGCGATCCTTGGCGCCGGAGCCCTTGCCTGGTAATTGCCTCAAATATGAAGAAAGCCCTTGCCATACTTGCGATAGCTGCATTGTCCGCATCCTGCGCACAAGACAAGTGTACCGTCAAAGGGTCGATTGAATCCTACCTGGATTTCAATGAAGGCGACTTTATGATAATGGTCGACAACCTGACGCAGCAGATCGACACTGCCGCATTAGCCTCCGACGGATCCTTCACTTTCACCTGCCCGGCCTCCAACGAAACCATTAAACAGATAATGCTTGTTGACGGCGGCGTGCCGGACACTCCGAGCGCAGTGACGCTGATTCCCGAGGCCGGGAATATCAAAATTGATTTCAAGGCGCCCAAGGTTATCCAGGGCGGCGTCCTGAACGACAAGTTCCAAGCTTACAACGAGGCTGTCACCGCCATCGTGAACGGCTACACCTCGAAGGCAAGGGAACTGAGCGGCAACTTGACAGGCGCTGAGCTGGAGGCAGCCATCAATGAGGTCGCCGACGATGCCCAGTCCAAATTGAGCGAGCTCAATATGGATACTTTCAACGCAAACAAGGACAATGTCATCGGCCTTTACGCCTTGACCGATATGGCCTACGACTTCGCGACGGTGGCTGATTTTGACAAGGCCCTCGAAGGAGCTGCCGACTTCATCGTGAACTACGAGCCGTTCAGGAATATCCGCGCAGGCCTTGAAAAGATGGAAAGCACTTCTGTCGGACGTATGTTCGCGGACTTCAAGGGCGAAACTGCCAACGGCAAGCCTGTCTCCCTTTCCGACTATGTCGGCAAGGGGAAATGGGTGCTCGCAGATTTCTGGGCAAGCTGGTGCGGCCCCTGCAAGGAAGAGATTCCCAGGATAATCGCCGTTTACAAGAAGTATGCAGGCAAGGACTTCACCGTTGTCGGCATCCCCATTTCTGACGAAAGGGAGGACACCGACAAGGCGCTGAAGGATCTCGGCATCAAATATGACCAGATTTTTGTCGGTCACGACTCTACTCCGGCTGAGGTATATGGCATCAGCACTATACCTCACCTGATACTATTCGCTCCTGACGGTACCATAGCCAAGCGGAACCTGCGCGGCGACAGCATCGAAGAAGCAGTCAAAGAAGCATTGCAGAAATAGTTTTTTTGTTACTTTTGCAATGCAAAAAGCCTTTTTAGCTCAGTCGGTAGAGCAGCTCATTCGTAATGAGCAGGTCGCGGGTTCGAGTCCCGTGAAAGGCTCTTCTCTTATTATTACATCATTCCCTTTTTATATCTTGTTATGAAAAGACATGTTCTCATTGTATTGAGCATGGCAGCTATGCTGTTGTCTCAAAGCGTCAACGCAAAAGTCACACTCCCCAAGATGATCAGCGACGGCCTCATCCTGCAGCGTGACCAGCCCGCACGCATCTGGGGTTTTGCCGACCCTCAGGAAAGAGTCACCGTTACATTCGACGGGAACACTTACAACGCCAGAGCCGACCGCAACGGCAACTGGCTCGTTGTCCTTCCCTCAACTTCCTGGGACGGGAAGACATATACCATAAAAGTCAATGACATCGAAGTGCACAACGTCGTGTTCGGAGATGTCTGGGTATTTTCCGGCCAGTCTAATATGCAGACTCCGCTGGAGCGTGCCCTGGACCTCTACGGCGACGATGTCCTGCATTATACCAATCCTCTCATCCGCGAGTTCCTCGTTGGTGAGAAATATGCTTATGACGGTCCCCAGAAGGATTTCGCATCGGGTACGTGGAAGGAAGTCGACCCTGTCAACTGTCTCAAGATGTCGATGATTCCCTATTTCTTCGCCCGCAAGATATACGATACCTACCAGGTGCCCGTAGCCATCATCCAGTGTGCTGTCGGCGGTACTGCCATCGAGAGCTGGATGAGCCCTGACGACCTGAAGGACTATCCTCAGTACGCTGAGGCCCTCGAAGCCCAGCGCAATCCCCAGCCGAGGAGCGGCCCTGCTTTCGGGGCGTTGTTCGGGAACAGGCCGACGGGCGGCGGAGCTGCCGCGGAACGTCCGGTAGAGAATCCTGCCTATTATGCTGCTGATTTCGACGACTCGGAGTGGGCTCCGGCCTATCTGCCTCATTACTTCAGGGAGGTCGGCATCACCGGCAGCGCTTTGATCTATTACAGACACGACCTCTGGCTGACTGCCGAGCAGGCTGCATCCAAGAACAATCTGCTCAAGCTCGGAACCATCACCCAGGCCGACGAGACTTTCATCAACGGCGTCAGGGTCGGAACCACCGGATATGAATATCCGCCGCGCAACTACGCTTTCGGCGAAGGCATTCTCAAGGAAGGCAAAAATGTGATATGTATCAAAATCAACGGTGCCAATGCCAACGGCGGCTTCTATGAGGACGAGCAGTACCGTCTCCGCCTCGACAAGGACACCATCTCTCTCAATGACGGCTGGAAGTTCTTCAAAGAAGACATTCCCAGCAACTTTGCAAGGCCCGGCGGAGCTCCTGCGGAACGTCCTGTCGTAATGCAGTACACTGAAAGGGAGATTAAGCACTCCTCTATGGTCCGCACCCCCTTCGGTCTGTACTGGGGTATGCTGAAACCTGTCACAAATGCCAACGTGAAAGGTGTAGTATGGTATCAGGGCGAAACCAACAGCGGCAATACTCCGGAATACGGCACTTTCCTGGCCAGGATGATGAAGACCTGGAGCAAGGATTTCCGCAACAACAATATGCCGGTGATCATCTGCCAGCTCGCAAGCCACCAGGCAAAGACCTTCCTGCCCGTGCAGGACGGCTGGGCCAACGTCCGTGAGGGACAGAGGCTTGCCACCCATATGCTTCCCAACGCCGCACTGGCAGTAGCGTGCGACATCGGTACGTGGAACAACATCCACCCCATCAACAAGAAACCGGTGGCCGAGAGAGTCGCCAAGGCTGCGATGAGGACTGCCTACGGTGAGACAGTGGTCCTTTCTCCGGAATGCACCAAGGCTGAACTCAAGGACGGAAGGGTTTACCTCACTTTCAGTGAAATAGGCAACGGCCTTGTCATCAAGGGAGACGAGATCAAGGGCTTCGCCGTATCTGACGAAAACGGGGTCTACCAGCGCGTCAATGCCACCATCCTTGGCAACAGGGTTGTCCTCTATGTCGGCGGCATCAAGAATCCCAAGAAAGTCCGCTTCCTGTGGAAAAACTACGTCCGTGAAGATGTAACCCTCTACAACGCCGAAGGAATGCCGGCTTCTCCTTTCGAGATCGCTCTCTAAGCCAGCGCTTCAAACAGTCTGTCCAGGGCCTCGTCGGGGCTGCCGCTCTGCTCCAGCAGAGTGACGAATTTGCTTCCGATGATGGCCCCGGCGGCGTTTTTCTGGGCGGCCTCCAGAGTCTGACGGTTGCTTATTCCGAAGCCTATCATACGCGGATGCTTTAGGTTCATCGCGTCGATGCGGCGGAAATATTCCTGCTTGCGCTCGTCGAAGCTCTTCTGGGTGCCGGTTATCGACGCTGAACTCACCATATAGATGAAGCCGTCGGTGTTGTCGTCGATAAACCGTATCCTCTCTTCTTCTGTCTCGGGAGTGATCAGCATAATGACATATATGCCGTAGCGTCTGGCGACCGGCCGCACTTCTTCCATATAGTCCTTGAACGGCAGGTCGGGGATTATCACCCCGCTCACCCCGCTGGCCGCGCAGCTGCGGAAAAACGCTTCCACGCCATACTGCATCACCACGTTCAGGTAGCCCATCAGCACAAGGGGGATGGACACCTCATCCTTGATTTCCTCCAGCTGAGCGAAGAGTTTGCTGATGGTCATTCCGCCACGGATGGCGTTTGTCGCCGCCGTCTGTATCACCGGACCGTCTGCAAGCGGATCCGAGAAGGGGAAACCCACTTCGACCATAGCGATGCCGCGGCGTTCCATTGCGCGTATCACGTCTGCTGTTCCATCAAATGTGGGGTCGCCGGCGCAGAAATAGAGCGAAAGCAGTTTTTTGTCGCCACGACCTTCAAAAAGTCTGTCTATCTTGTTCATTGTCTTATCTTGTCTATAAAGGTTTTCAAAGATTCTGCATCTTTCATCCCTGGCGCAGTCTCGAAGCGGCTGTTAAGGTCGATTCCGATGCATCCGGGGGCACGGAATGCCTTGATGCGCTCCGCGTCGCAGGGGCCTATTCCTCCGCTGAGAAGGAACGGCAGTCGCCCGGTGTAGTCCTGCAGCAGTCCCCAGTCGAACTGGCTTCCGTTGCCGCCCGGCAGTTTTCCTTTCGTGTCGAAAAGGAAGAGGTCGCACACGTTTTCAAACTGCTGAGTCTGTCCGAGATCTTCCGCCGTAGTCACCGGGATGCTCTTTATAAAGCGCATATCGGCCTTCAGACGGTCGGTCTGCTTCCTGAGATATGCTATATACTCCGGCGTTTCGTGGCCGTGAAACTGTATGCAGTCCAGACGGTACGCCTTCGCGACTGCCAGTATGTCCCTGGGGGCCGCATCCACGAAGACTCCTGCCCTCAGGCAGCTTTCCGGCAGGTAGACGGGCTGGCTGTCGACATAGCGGCCGGAGCCGGGCCAGAAGATGAATCCCATAATGTCTACACCGAGAGCTTCCACTGCGCGTATGTTGTCTGCGTCGCGCATTCCGCATACCTTGATTTTCATAGTTCCGCGATCAATTGTCCGAGTGCCGCCCCGGGGTCATTCTCCTTCATAAGCATCCCGCCGATGAGGAAGCCTCTGAATCCGCATTCCCTCAGTTCTTTCAGGGTCTGAGGCCTGCTGATGCCGCTTTCGCTGACCTTCACGGCGCCTGAAGGCAGTTTTTCAGCCAGGCGGAAACTGTTTCCGACATCCGTCACAAATGTGCCGAGGTTACGGTTGTTGATGCCGCACATATCCGGTCCCAGCTCCGCATATTCCAGTTCCGCTTCGCTGTGCATCTCCAGCAGGACTTCGAGGCCCAGGGAGTGCGCAGTCTTCAGCAAACTGCCGCATTCAGCCTTGGTCAGCGCTGCCGCAATCAGCAGGACGGCAGAGGCGCCGCTGAGCCGTGCCAAGTATAACTGGTACTCGTCCACGATGAACTCCTTGTAAAGGATGGGCAGGGTGACTCCGCTACGACGGGCTTGCGCGATATATTCCGGGCTGCCCGCGAAATACTTTCCGTCAGCCAGGATGCTGACGGCTGCGGCTCCGTTGCGCTGATAGCTCAGGGGTATGACGGCTGCGTCGCCGTCTTCCTTTATCCAGCCTTTCGAAGGGGACTTGCGTTTGAATTCGGCTATTATGCCGCTCCCGGAGGCCAGCAGAGCCGCCACCATCGACGGCTGTGGGCCGGCGGCCATTGCGGTTTCTACATCGCGGCGCAGGGCTGCAAGAGGCCTTTCCTGCTTCTGGGCCGCAACTTCGATACGCTTGTGGGCTATTATTTCATCAAGGATATCCATTGTGCCTTAGCTGTTCAGTTCCACGAATTTCTTGAAATTGGCGAGGGCCTTGCCGCTTTCCAGGCTTTCGCGGGCGATATCCAGCGCCTGAAGTATGTCCAGGCCCTGGTCTACGCACTGTATTGCGACTGCCGCGTTGGCCAGCACAGTGTTCTTCTGGCCTTCGGTCGCCTTGTTTTCAAGGACGTCGTCGAATATGCCGGATGCCTCTTCTTTGGTGCGGCCTCCGAAGAGGTCGAAATCATTCGTCTGCGGCAGGTTGAAGTCTGACGGGTCGAACACTTTCTCGTACTTGTTGGTGGTGATCTTGAACGTTCCTGTCAGTGAGATTTCGTCATAGCCGTCGGTACTGTTCACAAGGGCATAGTCTACTCCCATCTTCTGGAAGACGTTGTTGTAGAGGCGCATCTGCTCCAGCGTCGCCGTTCCCATCACGTTGCATTTCGGCTGTGAGGGATTGACCAGCGGACCTAGCAGGTTGAAGAATGTCATAAAGGGGAGTTTCTTGCGGACAGGGCCGACGAATTTCATCGCCTTGGCGTATACCTGGGCGTGGAGATATACCATATGGGTCTTTTCCATCGAGCGGTTCAGGCGGTCTTCATCAAAAGAGAACTGCACTCCGTGCATCGCCATCACATCGCTTGCTCCGGAGGTGCTGGTGCTGGCATAGTTGCCGTGCTTGGCCACATTGTAACCTGCTCCGGCCACTACTGCGCAGGCGCAGGTGGAGATATTGAAGGTGTTCTTCATATCGCCGCCGGTTCCGACGATGTCGACATACCGGTCTGCATCGAGTTTTACGGACAGGCCGGTCTCAAGGATGCCGTCGCGGAAGCCCAGCAGTTCGTCTACGGTGATGCCGCGGAGCTGGAGCATACTCATCAGGGAGGCCAGCTGCTCACTGGGATATTTTTCTTGTGTGATGTTGATAAGGATGTCGTGCGTTTCTTCGCGTGACAGGTACTCGTGGTTGAGTACTTCTTCCAGGTACTTTTTCATAGCAGGTTATTGTTTATCGATGAAATTCTTGATTATTACTGTTCCGTCAGGGGTCAGGACGCTCTCGGGGTGGAACTGGATGCCGTGGATGTCGTACTGACGGTGGCGCAGGGCCATTATCTGACCTTCGTCGCTCTGCGCCGTTATCTCCAGGCAGTCCGGGAAGTTGTCTTTGCTGACCACCCAGCTGTGGTAGCGGCCCATCACTATTCTTTCGGGAAGGCCGCTGAAGATGTAGTCGTTGCCTGCCTGGCTGCCTTCGGTGGCTACACCGTGGAATACGTCGCTCAGGTTCTCGAGTTTTCCGCCAAAGACTTCTCCTATGGCCTGATGGCCGAGGCAAACGCCCAGCATCGGCTTGCGACCTGCGTAGCTGCGGATTACGTCGAGCAGCAGACCCGCCTCCGAAGGAATGCCCGGGCCAGGCGAGAGGATTATCTTGTCGAACTTTTCCAGTTGGGACATCTCGAAGCGGTCGTTGCGGTAGACCGTCACCTGGGCTCCCAGGGACTTCACCAGATGGGAAAGGTTGTAGGTGAAGCTGTCGTAATTGTCTATGATAACTATTTTCATTGTCTTACATATTTTCGGCCATCAGAATCGCTCTGCGAAGCGCGTTGAGTTTGTTGTTGACTTCCTGGAGTTCATATTCTTCGTTGCTGCGGGCGACTATCCCGCCTCCGGCCTGGAACCAGAGTTCGTTGTTGCGGCTGACGAAGGTCCGGATGGTTATCGCCTGGTTGAGGCTTCCGTCAAGGCCGATGTATCCGATGCAGCCGCCGTACGCGCCTCTGTTGTGGGGTTCGTATTCGCTGATGAGCTGCATCGCCCTCACCTTCGGAGCGCCGCTCAGTGTGCCGGCCGGAAATGTGTCCATAAACGCTTTCACGGGGTCTGCATCGTCGTCAAGCTCGCCGCTCACGCGTGATACGAGGTGTATGACGTGGCTGTAGTACTGGAGGTCCTTGTAGAATTCGACTTTCACGTCGTGACAGTTGCGGCTCAAGTCGTTGCGCGCCAGATCCACCAGCATTACGTGCTCTGCGTTTTCTTTGGGATCGTTGCGCAGGAATTCTGCGCCTGCTGCGTCTTCTTCGCGGTTTCCAGTCCGCTTTGTCGTGCCGGCTATAGGGTCGATATAGGCTCTGCGGCCTTCGATGCGGCAGTGGGTTTCGGGGGATGAGCCGAAGATGCGGAAGCCTCCGAAGTCGAAATAGAAAAGGTAGGGGCTGGGATTGATGCTTCTCAGCGCCCTGTAAAGCTTGAAGTCATCTCCTTCGTATTTCTGCACGAAGCGGCGTGACAGCACGATTTGGAATACGTCTCCGCGCAGGCAGTGGGCTATTCCTTTCCGTACGTTGGCTTTATGTTCTTCGTCGCTTATTGTGGACGTGGTCTCTCCTACCGGATGGAAGCCGTAGGGATTGACATTGGTGCGGTTCATCTCCTGGTCTATCTTCGCCAGGCCGCTCTTCTCTCCTTCTTTCATCAGTTCTACCATCACCATCGTGTTGTTGAAGTGGTCGAACATTATTACGTACTTGTAGAGTATGTAAAGGATGTCGGGAGCGTCGTTCCTGGCCTGGGTCTCGTCTTTGACCTGGATGTTTTCGAGATAGCGCACTGCGTTGAATGTCATATAGCCGTACAGACCGCACATATTGCTGTATTCGCCCTTCACGTCGAAGCTGCGTATGAATTCGTTGACTGCCATATCTGCCGTATAGTCGTCCGCCAGGGGCTTGCGCATCCTGCTGCCGTCGGGATAGTTTGCTACTGCTACTCCGTGTTCCACGGCTACGCTTGCTATCGGGGCGATGCCGATGAAGGACCTGGAGTTCTCGCCGCTGTGGTAGTCGCTTGACTCCATCAGGGCCGACTGGGGATAAAGGTCGCGGAGTTTCATATATACTGAAACTGGCGTATGGAGGTCTGCCAGACGTTTGCGGGCGTTGGTGGTGTATTTAAAAGTTTCCATATTCTGCAGCCATTTCTTTGTTCTTGAGATAGGTCTCGACGTCTTTGTCGCCGCGGCCGCTTACCGTGAGGACGACTATGTCGTCGGGGCGGAAGCTTATCTTGCTCAGGGCCGCTATCGCGTGGGCGCTCTCGATTGCTGGTATTATGCCTTCGAGGCGGGTCATTTCGTAGCCTGCATAGATTGCTTCGTCGTCGTTTATGGCGAGCACCTTCGTGCGGCCCTGTTTTGCCATATTGCAGTGCATCGGTCCTACTCCGGGATAATCCAGGCCGGCGGAGATTGAGAATGCTTCTTCGATCTGGCCGTCGGGGGTCTGCATTACGAGCATCTTGGAGCCGTGGAGGATGCCTGTGCGGCCGCGGTGGATGGTTGCTGCCGTGTAGCCTGAATCTACGCCGTGGCCTCCGGCTTCGGCCAGGACGATTTTGACTCTGTCGTCATCCATATAGTGATAGATGGTTCCTGCTGCGTTGCTGCCGCCGCCGATGCAGGCTATCAGGTAGTCGGGGTAGTCGCGGCCTGTCTTTTCCAGCAGCTGGGTCTTGATTTCTTCTGAGATTACGCTCTGGAGCTTTGCTACGAGGTCCGGATATGGATGGGGGCCCATCGTCGAGCCTACCAGGTAATATGTGTCTGAAGGATGGCAGCACCAGTCCCGGATGGCGGCGGAGCAGGCGTCGCTGAGGGTCATATTGCCTGTCGTCACCGGATTGACTTTTGCACCAAGCATACGCATTCGTTCTACGTTGGTATGCTGGCGTTCTACGTCGGTCTTACCCATAAATATCTCGCATTGCATTCCCATCAGGGCGCACACTGTGGCTGTCGCGACTCCGTGTTGTCCTGCGCCGGTCTCGGCTATCACGCGGGTCTTGCCCATCTTACGGGCCAGCAGGATCTGTCCGATGGCATTGTTGATCTTGTGGGCTCCTGTATGGTTGCAGTCTTCGCGTTTGAGGTAGAGTCGGCAGCCGTACTTACGGCTCATCCGGTCTGCATAGTACAGCGGCGAAGGTCTGCCTGCATAGTCCAGCAGCAGCCGATGGTACTCTTTCTTGAACTCTTCGCTTTGGATTACCGGCAGGTAGGCTTTCCTCAGTTCGTCTACGCACTTGTAGAGTATCTCGGGGATATAGGCTCCTCCAAATTCGCCGTAGAATCCGTTTTCATCTACTTGGTAACTCATATCTTTGGTTTTATTGTTGTTTTCGTTCGGGTATAAAAAAAGCCTGTCGTGATTACGACAGGCCTTCGATGGTATTTGATTAGTTTACACGGCTGCAGCGTCTCACGAATTTTTAATCCTTGAGTCACGCCACCACCATGAAAAACGAGTCATCATTTCTTGCTTTGTTTTGTTGTCACAAAGATAGAGAATAATCAACTCTCCGCAACACTTTATTACAATTAATAAATAATTTGAAACAATTATATGATACATTCCAGTATCAATTGTCCATCAGTGAAAAGAAGCAGTATCATTTTGCATTACTGTGTACAATATTGATACAGGCCACAGCTCAAAACCCGTCTAGGTGTACAAGGTCTGCAAAATCAACGCAGACCTTGCCCATTCTAGGTGTGACCGCAGCAACTGCCCGTCACAGCAGGAATAAGGTCTTCGGGGGGTTCCGTTCGCCTTCGGCTCACTCCAATCCCTCCCAACGCCTGCTTCGTCCTGCTTCGCAGAACTCGCATTCGTCGGGTCCCTCCCGCTCTGCCGCCGCGGGTGGCCAGCCCCCCGAAGGCCTTATTCCTGCTGCGACGGGTAGTTCATCCAGGTTACCGACAAAACTGGAATCAAGTAATAATAGCTTTACTAATCTGAAACGAGTAAAGCCGATAAGAATGTCAAACCGTCTCAAGTGAAGCAAGCACTCACATTGCGCGTGATTTGTAAAAGACTATATACCAAACAATAACGCATACATCTCACCCTCAAATCAAGGGTATGACATATCGCAAATATTCTGATTTACACCCAATTACAAATCACGCACAATACAGATTCAACAACTCCCAGCAGCGTCAGCTGCCGGCGCTTGCGACGCGGGGTTTGGGGCGGAGCCCCATTGGAAAAAGCTGGCTTCCAGGGAAGCCGGCGTCAGCCAGCTATGCTGGCCGTGCGAAGCACGCAGGGGTCTCAGGGGACAGAGTCCCCTGTAAAGAAGGTCGGCGGCTCAGCCGCCGGCTTCTAAAGCCCGGCCCCATACAAAAAAAGCCTCCGGCTTTTTTGGGCCGAAGGCTTTAGAAGACGGCGGCTTCCTACTTTCCCACATGGTATCGCAGTATCATCGGCGCA
>CAMVOD010000008.1:0-109139 GCA_947169015.1 uncultured Bacteroidales bacterium
CATTCTTCTCCAGCACCCGGGCCGATGCCAGGTTTTCCGGGAACACCTCGCCGATGATGCGCTCCAGCGTCAGCTTCCGGAAAGCAATCTCACAGATCTGCCGTACGGCTTCTGTGCCGATACCCTGGGACCAGAATGGCGTCATGATCATATAGCCAATCGCCCCGATGGCGTAATTCTCATCGGCTTTCCTCTCCACGGAAATACTGCCGACAATCTGTCCGTCCACGACGATGGCCCGCCAGACACCTTCCTTCCCCTCATTCGCTGCAACCATCCCCAGCCACCAGTCGGCATCGGCCTCAGTGTACGGATACGGCAGCCGGTCCGACAGGAAAGTTCTGTCCACGGCATTGCACAGCGCCATCAGCACTAGTTTGTCATCGGTTTTCCAATTATGAAGGGTAATGGTCATTGATGTTCAGTTCGAGAAATAGGAAACCATATCATATCGTACGAGATTATCCCAGAATTCCTTTGATTTCCATCATTATTGACGCCCCGTCAACACTTTCCAGCGCATTCCGCTTGTTCGATCTCATCGTTGAGGGTTTTATTCCCCAGTAAGAGCCGAATAGTTCAGAATACTTATTGACCCCGGCATGGTCACACATCATAGATGCGGCTAAAGCCAGTTGCTGTTCCTTTTTAGCACCGGGAACAGGCCGACCATTCTCATCCAGCCATCCGGCATCGATGAACTTGGTGATATCGCTGACGAGCGTTTTATTTTTCTTGATTGGCTCTGGTAAAACAGCCTCAAGCTTGCTTTCCCGATCATATGGGTAAGTCGCATAGACCCCGGATCGGTAGTCTTCATACATCTGTCGGAACCATTGCAGGTTGGATCGTCCTTGCGTGAAATAGTACTGATAATATTCCCTTCTGGAAAGCATATTGGCGACGGTCTCCTTGTGGAACTGGAGATCTGCCTTTATCTCAATCGGCCCGAAGACTGGCCTATAGTCGTTGATGATCTTTGTCGCCTTTCTCAGGAAGTAATCTTCGCTGTCCCGAGGCTGAGCCTTCTGTCCCTTTAAATAACATTCGCGGATTCTCACCATCATCCTATATTTGTTGTCCAAGAGAAGGAAATGCCCTGGATCCTTAAAGAACCAATAGGCTGCCCACACGGCAAGGATCGCCAGGAGCGAATAGGCAATAATAAGAAGTATATTCATAGCTCGCTCTATTTAAGAAAGTTGGCAAACTTCACCATTGCATCATCCTTGGTTCTCTCCGCGACCTCGATGTAGGGTTTCATTGCTTTGTAGTCAGAATGGCCGGTCATTTTCATGATGACCTGGGGAGGGATTCCTGCTGCCAGAGCGGTACAGATGAATGTCCGCCTCGCGGCGTGAGTAGCCATCAGTTTCCATTTCGGCTGACAGATATCCTTTCTCTTTCCATCAATGTACTGGACAATGGTTACAGGTGTTGTGAACTCGCACAGCTCGCAGATATCTTTGAGATACTGGTTCATTTTCTGGTTACTGATAACAGGAAGGGCCAGTCCGTCGAAGTCAAAGGCTGCATATTTGTTCAAGATAGCCTGGGCTTGTTCGTTGATGGGAATATTTACGGTGTCGTCGGTCTTGATCGTAGTCAATTGGATGTAGCCGTCCTGAATGTTCGTCCTTTGCAACTGGGCAAGGTCTGAGTAGCGTAACGAAGTGAAGCAGCAGAAGCAGAACAGATCCCGGACTTTGTCCATGGACGCTTTCTCCGTTACAACTTTCCTGTATTCCTCTCCATCCATATCATGGAGAACCACCTCTGTTCCGTTCTTTGGGATCTTGAAACCATACAACTTCAGGAGCTCATCTTTCTCAAGAAATATGACAGGCTTTTTCGTATCCTTCAATCTTGCCCGGTACTTGGAGAAGGTCTGATTCGTAGTGTATCCCTTGTCAACGCACCAGCCGAGATACCAGCGAAGAAGGCTTAGTTCCTTTCTGATCGAAACATCCAACATGTGGATTTCCGTCGCGCCGAAGCGGACATAGGCATCGAGAGTCTCCTTATCAAAGTCATCCAGCGTAATGTCCGGGTTGAATTTCTTCATATGGGCACGGAGCGTTCCCCACTTCTTGACCGTATTCAGCGCCCACTTGTGATTCAACTTACCATCAAGGATGAAAGCATCGAAATAGTGGAAGAAATTGACAGGGCCATACTTCTCTGGTGTGTCCGACTCTTTTGCTGCACGACCGACCACTTCTGCAAGCTGCCTCTTGATCTGTTCCTTGGATAACTTGGCGTTATTCGCTTCAAGGGTGTCGAACCTGGACGAAATAGCTGCGATCCTGGAATTGATGGTATTGAAAGGCACTTTGCGGGCATTGCTCGCGCCATGCTTCACTTTCATCTTTTCGTCATCCCACTTTTCCGGGCTGATGCTGTACCCAATACTGGAACAGAACCTGCACCCATTGAGATAGATGGATGTGTAAATGGGGTGATCGCCTTTCTTGTCCGGCCTCGTGAAAAGATAGAATGTTACAGCCATAGCTTGTAAATTTTTCTTACAAGACAAAAATACAAGCTATTTTCCGAAATAGCAAGCACCAATTAAAAAAGTCTAACAACAGCAACTCGCTAATTGTTAGACTTTTCCAATCTTAAGAAATGCTTGAAAAACCTCAAAAACATCTCTAGGTGCCCCGGGCGGGACTCGAACCCGCACGGACATTACTGCCCAAGGGATTTTCTTACCACTATGGCTTTCGCCACCTTTTACGTTTGTGGTCCGGACTATTCCTTCACCATGGATCTGAGATCTTTAGGTGTGTCGTGTCTAGTCTCTGCACCTTCCTCCTTTCAGAGGCTTGGCTCAAGATTACCATCAGCATGACCCGTTAAGGTTTCCTTGAATTTACGACATTCTACATCTCTCTTTTCAGAGAGTGCACTCAATTTTGTCTAAGTCCCTCGTGTCTACCATTCCACCACCAAGGCGTCTGTGGGGACAAAGGTAGTAAAAAAAAGTGACTGGCGGGATGGCCAGTCACCTTTTATATATATACTTGGTAAGTGATTACTGGATGTATCTGAGCATCTGCATATTCTGAGCTGCCTCAGGAAGACCGTAAGCTCTCTGGAGGTTAGAAGCGGCTGCGTTCCTGTCGCCGAGGAGCATATAGCAAGCACCGAGGTTGTTGAATACTTCCTTGCTGTCGCCGGCTTTCTGCAGGTAGCTGATAGCCTGCCTGTACTGGCCGTCTGCAACTGCAGCCTTGGCTGCGAGGTTGTTCAGAGCTGCGCTTTCAGGATAGTACTTGAGACCCTTCTCGATAACAGCCTTGTCAAGCTTGTCGTTTGCAGTTGCAAGAGCTACATATTCAGACTCCTGAACCTGCTCAGGGAACTGGTTGTAGATTGAACGGACTGCAGCCTCATCGTAGTTGACGAGTTTGTAAGAAACGTTGCAGTCAGCGAAACGTGAACGAGGATATACAGTATTGAAGATGTCTTTGTAAGCGCTCAGCTGTTTGAGAGCGGCTTCGCGTGCATCAAGGTTAGAGAATGACTTCTCAGCCCATTTCTTGAGAGCGGCATCGTTGCTTGCAGCAACATATTCCTCAACGCCTTCCCAGTACTCACCTTTACCTGCTACATTGTATACAGACTCAGGGAAGCTGTACCTTGAAGAAATGATCTCTTTCATAGTAGCGGCACGGCGCTCAGAAAGTTTCTGGTTGTAAGCAACAGTAGCTTCAGGAGAAGCCCAACCGTTGATGGTGATATCGGTAACTTCGAAGTTCGGAGAGTCGAGAGTTCTGAGGAGTGACAGAGCCTGTGAGTTCTCGAGATAGTCGTCAACTTCTTTGGTAACGTTTACAGGATAGTAAAGTTTGGTTGCAAGACGTTTAACGGGGCCGTCGCCAGAAGCAGCCACATCAGCCCAAGCGGGAACGAGGTCCTTGACATCGAGTTTGGCAATGTTCTTCGGGCCTGCGAGACGGACGAGGCATTCCTCGCTCTTGTATTCCTGGGTAGTGATGGTCATCACAGTCCTCGGAGAAGTCCAGTCTTTAGCCTTCAGAGTGTAGTTTGACTTGATTACGAGGGGCTCGTCAGCCTTGGCGTTGAACCAGCGTACGTTGTTGGTAACATCGTCGCACCTTGCCTCGAGCCAGGGAGTGCGGGCATTGCCGTTGGCGGGGCTGATTACGAGGCACTCGATGAGCTGCTTGTATTCACCCTCGGCAAGAGCAGTCGTCAGGACAACGGCTTTGTTGCCTCTGAGACCGATGATGTTCTGGATGTCAGGGTCGATGGTAACGGTGTAAGCCACATCGATCTGGTCTCCGTTAAGTTCTGCCTTGGTTACGTCGATTGTGCCAACATTGCTGTAGATCTTGGTCTGAGCATTGGCAGCTACGCCGATAAACATCAGCGAAGCGATAAGAAATCCTTTGAACAAAGTTTTCATAGAGTAAATATTTGATTATAACATTCGTCAGTTGGCGTATAGTAACGTCCAAAGGTATGAAAAATTTATTTATAAATAAAAATCTATTTCAAAATCACTATCTTTACGGCAGAAAAACCACACTGAAATGCACGAAATACAAAAAATCGGCGTTCTCACATCCGGCGGTGACTCGCCCGGAATGAATGCAGCCATCAGGGCTGTCGTCCGTACAGCCATTTTTTATAAAATTGAAGTAGTAGGTATCCAGGAGGGTTACAAAGGCATCCTCAAGAAGAAGTTTGTGCCGATGCAGTCCCAGTCTGTATCCAAGATCATCAACCGCGGAGGCACCATCCTGCAGACCTCCCGCTGCCCCGAGTTCAAGGATAAGGAAGTGCGCAAGACCGCTTATGACAATCTTGTCAATGCCGGCATCGACGCCCTCGTAGTCATCGGCGGCGACGGTTCGTTCCGCGGAGCGATGGCACTCGGCGGTGATTTCGACTTTCCCATCGTAGGAATTCCGGCCACCATAGACAATGATATATATGGTACCGACTACACCATCGGCTTCGACACCGCCATCAACACAGCAATGGAAGCCATCGACAAGATCCGTGACACCGCGCAGAGCCACAACCTAGTGTTCTTCGTCGAAGTTATGGGCCGCGACGCGGGCTTCATCGGGCTCAACACCGGTATCGCCACCGGCGCCGAGGTGACTCTGGTGCCTGAAATTATGACCGACATCGACAGCCTCTGCAATTATCTCGTGGTCGAGCGCCGCAAGAACAAGACTTCCGGCATCATCATCGTTTCCGAAGGAGGCAAGATGGGAAGCGCCGAAGAAGTCGCCGCCCAGGTTAAGCAGCACATTCCTGACTACAGCACCCGCGTGACTACTCTCGGACACATCCAGCGCGGAGGCAGCCCCACCTGCAGCGACCGCGTGCTTGCAAGTATGCTCGGATACGAAGCTGTCGGAGCGCTGCTCGACAACCGCAAGGGCGTAATGGTGGGAAGCCACAAAGGAGAAGTGACTTTCACCCCCTTCGAGGAGGCGTGCAGCCGCCACAACCAGGTCAACCGCGACCTCTATGAGGTCACCAAGATCCTGAGCGTCTGATTACAGGCCTGCTTTGAACAAGAATTGGAACGTATGGCTTCCCGGCATTTCCGGGGAGCCATTGTTGTATGCGTAGCGGACGCCGGCGGACAGTCCCACGCCGATGTGCAGCAGGTTGATGTCGAGCATCAGGTCGGTGCCAACGCTGTAGAACTCTTTCCTGCCGCCGCTGTATTGCCAGCTGGCTGCATAGTCGAAGAACGGTATGGCCTGGAGCCTGCGGAGATACAACATCCCGCCGAGGCAGCTGAAGTCGCCGAGATTGACGGGCAGTGCATAATCCAGCCCGCCCTTGACGTAATTGCGGCTGTTGAACTGCGCTGCATCCACTTTCACGAAACCTCTGGGCAGCTCGATGAGGCTTTCGGTGGGGAATACAGCCTCACCCCTCTTCCAATCCTGATTGACAAGATCCAGCGACACTGATATGCCGTGCGTGGCCGCGAAGCCGGGAAGGTATGCGGACAGCGACAGCGCGGTCTGGGAAGTAGAGAGTCTGGCAGCATCGCCGAAGGCAGCCGGGGCTATGTGGCTGACAGAGGCGCCGACGCCCCAGCGGGGGTAGATGGCCGCATAGGCGACATCCGTCTCCAATGCACCGGCTAAGCCAAACTGGAAGTAGTTGGCGGTGCCGCTGCGGCGGCCGATGTAGTCGATCGCACGGTTATTGTTGATATGCAGGCTCAGCGCCGGAAGCACTGTTGCATTCATCCCGAGCATACTGTATTCGAAAGGCTGATAGATGTTGAGGGCGATGTCGAAAAAGGGCTTACTGCTGTCTGTGAAACGGAAATCATTGACAACCTTGCCGTCCTTGTCGAGGTGGTGCGCATACTCCATACGCTCGGAAGTATTTACTTCAGCGGCAAGCGACACTCTCGGCATCACGCCGCGGAACTCTATGGCGGCGTGGCCTGCGTGCATCCATTTGGCTGAGTTGTGACTCTTTCCGTATGAGTAGCCGGCTTTGGCCGACACTGTGCCGAGCTTGTTCTGCGACATTGCCATCACACCGAGTGAGGCTTTGGTCTTGCCGCTGGGGCTGGTAGCTTTCATATCCAGATAGAAAGGTGCCCAGCTGTGTACATTGAACATATTGCCGGCCTTGCGGTAAGGCCTTGAAGGATATCTGGCGGCATCCTGATAGCCGGCCAGCATTTCTTCGTCAGGCTTGGGATAAGCGTTCCCCGAGAGCTGGGAGCCTTTATCCGCCAGGTGGAAACTGTATGGCGACGACATATCGACAGGTGTCATCTCAAAGTCGGCTGCCGATGTCTTGACTATCGAATAACCGGATATGCCATATCTGCTGTATATCAGCCCTCCGTCCCTGTAGAGCTGGGCTTCCGCCGTGCCGTAAGGCGAATTGATGATCCGCCAGACACCGCCGCTCGTCGTATCATAGGCATAGACGTTCGTCACTCCGTCGACGTCGCTGGTGAAAAGGATCACATCTGAGAGGCGTCCGTTCAGCTCGATTTGTGCGTCTGCCAGATCACAGATATTCTGCCACTGCGGTGCAATGCAGGACTTCCACCCGTCATCGCCGATGCTGTAAAGGCCGAGGCCGTCACCGGTGACGATCAGGCAGTAGAGGACATCTCCCGACCACACCATCGTCTTGATGGAGCCGTTCCCGGGAGTTTTGATGCTGAGATCCTTGTCGCCGGCTGCAGACAATATGGTAAGGTATGTGTCCCCTTCGGCTGTATTCTCGCCGACGGCTATCACGTCGCTTCCCGGCTTGGGGGCGGAATGGAAGTAGCGGGTGTTCCTGGTGAGCCTTTCCACCTTGCCGCTTGCAATGTCATAACTGAACAGCTCCGAGAAGTCCTCGAGCTCCCACGGGCCTTTGTGGACAGTTTCCGTCCAATACAGTTTGCCGTCCCGTTCCGATAATTCCGAAGAGTTCTGGCTGAAGAACATCAGGAATTGCTCGGTACCTTCGACAAGATCGATTCTGACAAGCTGGCGGGCCTCCTTGAAGCTGTCCTTGAGAGCATAGATTGCGTTCTCTCTCGCAATGTAAACGAAATTCGCGTATTCGGTGTAATTCTCGGCCGGCCAAAGTGCGGATACCGGTGTGTAAGGCTCCCGGGCGTCGTAATCTCTCTGGAATAAGGCGGCTATCGAATCTCGGTATTCTTTGAAAGCGCGGTTCTTGAGCGCACCAGTAGGCTCATCGCGCTTTCCTGTGAGCAAAGATTTGATGGGATGCTCGGTTACATTGTCGGCCCAGTCGCGGCCGAAGGCATAATAGTCGTTCTGGTAGCGGAAATTGGACTCGAGGATGTATCCGAACGCATCGGCGTCGGGAGTATAGTATTCGTAGGAGCCCAGTTTCCAACGGTTGTAATCGCGCAGGTCGCCGCTGGTCAAGGAGGCGCGGTATCCTCTCAGCATATCTGCGTTACGGCCGATTCCGGCGTGAGAAAGGTCGGTCACTGTCGTGGCCGCGTCTCCCTGCCAGAAATACTTGTTGTACCACATAGCGTCGCCAACCACGCGCATATTGTCACCGATGACATACCAGGCGATATGGAAAGGACCTCTGTCCAGCAGGTACGCGTGCCCAAGGTGGCGGCTGCCGGAGATTGCTGTCGTGTATTCCCAGGGTTCTGACATAAAGTCGTACATATCCGGGGATGTATACATATCCAGCCTCAGGGGGCTGTTGCTGCGTTTGGTGACGTCTGCAGAAAAAGTGTACGGATGCAGAACCACGGACGTGCGGGCCGGATTGACTTTCAGCGGCTTTACGATTGCGTCGTTGCGGACTGCCTCCATATTTGCCGCATAGACTCTGGCCAGAGAGTCGATGCCTGCCGGATAAATGAACTGATAGTGCTCTGTATCAAGGCTTCTCCACTTGGTCATAGGATCGCTGCCGGCACTGTAATACATCCGCATCTGTGCATTCAGCGTCAAGCTTGCGACTGCTGTCAGGCACAATAATATGAAGGCTGCTTTTCTCATCAATGAATTGTTTCGGCAAATTTATCACCTTTTTTGTTTGCACAAATGAAAAATATCCATATCTTTGCCATCCCATTCGGGTTACGCGGAAATAGCTCAGTTGGTAGAGCACGACCTTGCCAAGGTCGGGGTCGCGAGTTCGAGTCTCGTTTTCCGCTCTAAACACAAACGACAGTCTTCTTGGCTGTCGTTTTTGTTTTGCAGGAGGACGAGGTTCGCACGAGCGACCCCATTGCCTCGACCCCGTTGCCGCGCCCGAATGGTTCGGGCATTTCCGCACCACAGTATGGATGTGGGGCCGTGTGGTTCATACTGCCGCCACAATCCCGCCGTGGAAAGCCGTTTTCCGGCGACAGTATGAAAAAATGCGCATCAGGTTCATTTCGTCGCCGGATGGCTCGCCGGGCGCAGAGCAGGCGTGGCGGAGCCGCCCGCAACAGACTGTTTTGCAGGCGATACTACCGCCCTCGGTAGTAAAGAGGGGGGCACCGATTGAATGCGAGTTCTGCGTAGCAGGACGAACTGGCGGCTGCAGCCGCTAGCGGAGGCCGTGCGTGCAGGCTTGTGCTGATAGCAGGCCGTAGCGGCGGGGTTTGGGGCAGCGCCCCAGTAATGTACAACGGAGGTCGCCGCAAAACAAGTCTGTGCTAAGCAGCGCCGCCGGCAGGAAGCGGCTGAAAGGAAAGGCCGGAGGGAGATCCTCCGGCCTTCTGTACATCTGCAAGGATGCGGCTGCATCTGCAGGTCTGCGGCTATTTGAAGAGCATCGGGGCCAGGACCTCGAGGTCGGCGCGCCAGGTCGGCCAGCTGTGGCCCGCCTGTGCATTCTCCTGATAAATATATTTCAGGCCGAGCTCATCCATCACCTTGCGGGTGTTGATGCAGTTGTTGTAAGCGATGTCCGAAGGACCGCCCTGAGTGAAGTAGAACTGGCGGTACTCTTTGTTGATCTGGGCGATCTTGCCTGCGATGCCGAGACGCTCAGCCTCTTTCTTCGGATCGACGCCCGGCTTCAGGCTTGAAGACAGCACCCAGGCGTAGCTGAACATTTCAGGATGGGTGAAGACAGCCTCCATCGTCTCCATTCCGCCCATCGAAAGGCCGGCGATAGCGCGGCTTTTCTGGTTGGCGAGAACACGGTAGTTCTGCTCCACGAAAGGAATGATAGAGCTGAAGAGGTCCTCTGCGAAAGGAGGAACCTCGTCCGGCACGTTGATGGTGCCGTTCGGCATCACCACCACCATCGGAACCATCTTGCCCTCTGCCAGCAGATTGTCGAGAATCCAGCCTGCGGCACCGACTGTAGGCCACGCGGCGTCATTGTCTCCACCGCCGTGGATGAGATAGAGGACGGGCAGCTTCTGCTTCGAGTTCTCATATCCGGCAGGAGTCCACACGTGCATACGGCGCATCTCCTTCAGATTTTTTGAATAGTACCAGCGCTGGGCGACAGCTCCGTGAGGCACATCCTTGATATATCCTTCACCCACAGTCAGGATTGCAGAAGTCTCCCCGGCCAGGGCGCTTTTAGGGTCCTGCACCTTGACTCCGTCGACGATGAAATGGTAGCGGAACAACCCGGCGTCCAGTTTGTCAGAGGCGCCCTGCCATACGCCGTTCGGGGCTTCTTTGAAAACAACATTGTGTCCGTAGCCAAGGTCGCCGCCGAGTGAAACGGTGCGGGCTTTCGGAGCATAGATCTGGAAAAGAACCTTCCCGTCCGGCTGTACAATGACGGAACGCAAGGTGTCGTTGGGAGTCCTCGGGCCCCTCTGTGCAGACAGGGACAGGGACATCACGGCCAAAGTGGCGATCAATATAATTTTCTTCATAGTATGTTATTATTGTGTGTTGTCTGCTTTAAGCCAGAAAGGCACGAGAGGCAGCCCCTCGATGCTGTGGATGTTGCCGGGCATAAAGTCGGCCCAGCCGTAGCGCACCTCGCTGATTTCCTTCAGCTCGTCGTTGGTCGGGATGATCATACTGCCTCTGAAGTACATCACGCGGTCTACCTTGTGCCATACTCCGTCAGGGCCGCAGGCCTCGAGACCTTCGATTTCCTGGGTGCGGTCGATGCCGTGAGGGCAGTTTACAATCTCGATGCGGGTCATCGGGGCGGGAGCCGGAGCTGAGGGGTTGCGGCTGCCAGGGCCGAAGCCGAAGCCCTGCATCTTGCCGAGCGATACAGCCTCGGGAGCGTCGCAGGCGATGCGGGTGAAGCCGTAGTCGCGGTTCAGCGCCAGGTAGGCGAGACGGTTGCCAACAGACTCCTTGTCACAGGGGTGGATGTTGGCGGCCTCATAGGGAGCGACGAGGTCGTTGGTGCAGATGATGCCGCAGTTGGGCACAAGTTTGGCCACATCGTGCTGAGCCTTGCGCAGTGCAGCGCCGGTGCCGTTGTGGTTGCTGTACGGAGTGATTTCCACCATATAGAAAGGCATCTTGTTGCCGACGTCCTTCCAGTCTTCACGCCACTGGCGCACGAGCTCGACCATCCTCGGGACGAACTCATCTTCGTGGCCTACGTTGGAGCATCCCTGGTACCAGATGAATCCG
This sequence comes from uncultured Bacteroidales bacterium, assembly GCA_947169015.1. Classification (GTDB taxonomy): domain Bacteria; phylum Bacteroidota; class Bacteroidia; order Bacteroidales; family UBA932; genus Equibacterium. The sequence continues at coordinate 11,076 of CAMVOD010000008.1, forward strand.
CGGGCGGTGTAGCCCTGCAGGGGAACCTGCATACCGTTGTACATCTCATAGGGACGGAGCATATCCATCCTCTGCTTCACGGCCTCTGCAGAAACGTCCTCACCAAAGGCGGCTACCGTCTCCTTGGGAAGCCAGCCCTCCACGCGGGCACCGCCGCGGGCGAACGCAACCACTCCGACAGGGATGTCCAGCACTTCATTGAGCTTGCGGGCGAAGAAATAGGCGGCAGCACTCATCTCCGGAATGCTGTTGGGGTCGGCACAAAGCCAGCCGTCAGTATTGGTCACTTCTTCCTGAGGTTCGTCGGCCTGCACTGTGCGGACATAGAGCATACGGATGCGCTCCGGGGCCGGGGCCTGGGTGATTATTTCATTGTAGCCTTTGACAGGGCAGTTGTCGAAACCCTTGATGGGCATCTCCATATTGGACTGTCCGGAAGCCAGCCAGACTTCGCCGACCAGCACATCATTGATGGTTATGGACCCGCCGTCACCCTTGACGCTGATGGTGTAGGCGTTGTAGCCAGCTGCAGGAGTCGGCACATAAGCTGTCCAATGACCCTTGCCGTCGGTCTTGGCCGTGTATGAAGCCTTGTCCCACGAAGGGGTGACAGTGATGTTTGCGCCTGGGGTGGCAAACCCGAAAACAGCAGCCTGGGAATTCTGCTGCAGGACCATATGGTCGCCGGTGGGATATTTGAGACGAAGTTCTGCGTGCACCGAGAGGCAGGCAAACAATAAAGCTGTGATCAGAAGTACTTTTTTCATTGTCAAGTCCGGTTATCGGCTCCGGAACGCCATCTTCAAAGTTACCATTATTTTCACTAACTTGTCGCGACAAATCGGTTCTACTATGAAAAAAGTTATTGCTACCCTTTGCTCTCTCTTTGCAGCTTGTTCAATCCTGTCGGCGCAGGGCTCCGGCGGCAACATCCCCCTGGCAGACCCTTTCATCCTCTGTGAAGGCGGCATCTATTACCTCTACGGCACCGGGGCTGCCGACGGCATCGCGGTGTGCACATCCACCGACCTTATGCAGTGGCAGTGGCCTGACGGCAAGCCGATGTACCTTGCCCTGTCGAAGGAGGATTCTTATGGAGACAAATGGTTCTGGGCGCCCGAGGTCTACCACATCGGCGACCTGTACTATATGTACTATTCTGCGGAGGAACATTTCTGCGTGGCAACGGCCACCTCTCCGCTCGGCCCTTTCGTTCAGCGGCAGAAGGCTCCGATGCGCAGCGAGAAGGGCATCGACAATTCGCTGTTCATCGACGATGACGGCACTCCCTACCTGCTCTTCGTGAATTTCGACAACGGCAACGAGATATGGGTCGCAGAGCTGGAAAAAGACCTGCTGCACTTGAAACCAGGCACCGGGAAGTTGCTGCTCAAGATGAGCCAGGAGTGGGAGAAAGTGTGGCCTGCCGTAAACGAAGGTCCTTTCATCGTCAAGCACGGCGGAGTCTACTACCTGACCTATTCGGCGAACAGCTACGAAAGCCCCGCCTACGGTGTGGGTTACGCCACCGCAACTTCTATGCGCGGACCCTGGACCAAATACGAAGGCAATCCGGTGCTGCAGTTCGCGGGCGGCTTTGACGGCACCGGCCACCACGCGCTCTTCACCGACAATTCCGGCCGCCGCAGGATAGTCTTCCATTCCCACAACAGCCGCGGGCGCATCCAGCCCCGCGTGATCCACATCGGCAGCTACGGTTTCACTCCCGGCGGCCGGCTCGAAGTCGGCGAGGACTTCATCAATCCCCAGCTGGTGCAGTAGCGGAGCAACAGTATGGACTGTATCATATATCAGGACGGGAGCTATACTCTTGGGGAGAGGGATGGCTTGGCGTGGCTGGATGTCGACGGGACGTCGCTGCGCCTGACGAGCCAGCCGTATGAGCCGTGCACTTATATTTCGCGGGCCGACGGTGGCGTGACGACGATACACAATGCCTTCGATACGTCGCTCGTGCTGGAATTGTTTGCAGATGGCAGGACTTTGTCTTCAATCACGGGGCGCACCTACTATCCTGGCGATTTTTGCGGAATGATCTGGCATACCGTCAATGAGTGGGGCCCGCAGGAAGTGCAGATCGACGCGGCTGAACGGAGTTATATCGAGGTGCTGAAAGAAGCCCCGCTGCAATTCCCTCCCATCGGCCAGGGCTCCGCCTGTCTGCAGAAGGCGAAAACGCTGGCGGAGGGCGTGACGATCGGAGAACTCCCGCTGGATTTGATCCGGTACATCTATGTAATCCGGCTCCAGGGGCAAGCAAATGCGGAGTATCCGGCCTTCGGGCAGCTCAGAGAGAAAGACTACCGCAAGCTGCGCCATTACGACGATATCCGCGACTGGGATCCGCTGGAAGGCGATATTTCCCCAAAACGGAAACCGTTGGAATGGGCCGACTACAAAGCCTTTGCTTCAAAGCACCTCCTTTGCGGCGGCTCTGCCGGAGCCAGGAGCTGCTTCGGGCCGCAAGACCTTGTGAAAAGATTCATTTACAGCCGGGAGTAGGGATTACCCCCATCGGCGGCGTGGCGGCTATTCCACCGTAATCACATACTGGGCGAAGCGGGTCATAGGCCGCTCGGCGTCATCCCGCACCTCGAGGTTCACGACCAGTCTGTCACCTTTTTCGGCATCGGTCGGCACGGTGAAAGCCGCATTCCAGGTTTTGCTGACAGAGACGCTGAGACCCTCGGCCTTGCCCTGCTTGTAGGTGCAGGATGCTGCCGGGACGTACCACTGCGCTGTCAGGCGGTTGCCGTCAGGATCTTTTGCGGAGCCGCTCAGTTCGACTGTCTGGCCGGGCGCTGCCGTGAAGTCCAACTGTCCTGCTTCAACTATCGGGGCGTGGTTGCAGTCCTCAGGCTCGCAGACAGCCCAGTCGGCGCGGGCTGCAAGCTCTTCCCACATAACTATGGTGTAGTGGTTGTTGCCACGGTTGTTGACGTCGCTGCGAAGGCCGATGTTGATGAAGCTGGCGCAGCCGAACTGGCAGAATGCCCACGAGTACGGCTCGTAGTTGGCGCGAGGATAGCCTTTCAGACTCTCAGGACCCCATCCCAGCTCGGCGGAACGGCCCCAGTCCATATAGTCGATAAGCCCATAGTTGTAGATGAGCGGCTCGCCATAGACTGCCCGGCCTTCGGCCATAAGCCATATCTGCTCCGGAAGCTTGCCGTGGTTGCGCTTGTAGGCTTCAAGGTTCCAGGGAGCGTGCATATAGGGCTGGAGCTCTTCGGCCGCACGGCGCGGAGAGTCACTGGCGGAAAAGAACGTGCCGTAGCTGAAGAAGCCGCCGAGGCCGTAGCCTCCGTTCTGCAGGCCCGGGAACATCTGGTCGATCTTGCTGTCGGCGCGGCAGTTGTCTTCGCCGCTGCCTCCGATGCGTACCTTGTCAGTCACCTTCTTGAGGATGCGGTCCCACTCGGGAGTGCCGTGGTAGCGCTCATAGATGCTGTACAGCGCTCGGACGGTGGTGTTGATGCCGCCCCAGTGCTGGATGATGAGAGGTCGCGGGTCGTTGTCCAGGATAAGCTGCATTATGAAGTTGGATCCTTCCGTTTCGAAACGGTAGTCGCCTTCGAATTCGATGTTGCCCACCTTGGTGATGCTTCGGATGTATTCAGGAGTGGGATAGTTGGGGTTGTTCTTGCTCATCAGCGCGTAGTCTGCCTCGTAGCAGTCCAGGATTCGCGGCAGCCAGGTAGGGTCGACCGGACGGTACTCGGTCAGGTCGGCGGCAGTCTTGACGCGGTGTTCGCAGTGCTGGGCGTTGCAGCGGAAGTTCGGAGTGATCTGGCCGAGCGTGTGCAGGCCTCCGTCGCCGTTGAAGTGGTACATTCCGGCAGTCCAGACTATGCCAGCTATATCGTACTGGTCGGCATACATCAGGCTCAGGATAAGTCCGTTCATATCGTCGACCTCCAGGTCGGTAGTGATGAGCACTCGTGTCTGCAGACTCTTGTCCACGGGTTCCGCGAGATACTCTGAGACGGCTGCCTTCGGCGTGCACGCAGCCAGCGCAAGCAGAATGAAAAGAGAAATATATTTTTTCATAGGGGCATTAATGTGTTATACATACAAAGATATGCATTTTCCTGTCGCCGCCGCCCGCTGCTTGCGCCGTATTTTTCCCGCGCCGGGATTGTGGCGGCAGTATGAACCACACGGCCCCACATCCATACTGTGGCACGGAAATGCCCGAAGGCACGGAAACGTCCGGAGGTACGGAAATGCCCGGAGGCACGCAAACGCCCTGCGCTTGCCGCGAGACGGAAAAAACACTACCTTTAGTGAAACAATTTCTGCAATTATGAAAAAGCGTCTGCTCACAATGCTCTGCCTGCTGCTTGCTGCCGGAATGTCCGCCGCTGCAGGCAATCTCAAGTTCTCTTCGTTCATCGGTGACAATATGGTGCTGCAGCAATCTGCGCAGGCCCGCATCTGGGGCTTCGCCGACCCCGGTTCAAACGTTTCCGTGTCTGCCTCGTGGCTTTCCTCTTCGGTCAATGCAAGAGCTGACTCTCAAGGCCGCTGGGAAGTGATGCTCCGCACCCCTGCAGCCACTTTCACTCCCCAGACGGTGAAAGCCCGCAGCGGCAACGAAACAGTGACGGCCAAGAATGTCCTCATAGGAGAAGTGTGGCTCTGCTCAGGCCAGAGCAATATGGAGATGCGTCTATCCGGAGGCAACGGCACGCCAGTGGAAGGATCCCTGCAGGAAATAGCTCATTCCGGAAAGTACAAGGGCGTACGGCTTTTCGAAGTGCGCAAGGCCCAGGCCCTCGAACCCGAATACGATGCTGGCGGAGAATGGAAAGAGTGCAACCCCGCCAATTCTCCCTCCTTCTCGGCAGTCGGCTATTTCTTCGCCACCAGGCTTTCTGAAATACTCGAAGTCCCCGTCGGCATAATCAATGCCAGCTGGGGCGGCTCGGTCATCGAGGCGTGGATGAGCGAAGGGCTGCTGAAAGACTGCCCGGACGTCGACCTGGCCAACGCCTCCGACAGCAAGGTCAACGCAATGTACAAGCCGATGATTATGTACAATGCTATGTTCCGTCCGGCCAGCCGCTACTCAATTGCCGGCATCCTGTGGTTCCAGGGAGAATCCAACATCAGCATCTCCTACCTCGAGTATGCCGACCGCCTGACTGCTATGGCAGAACTGTGGAGGAAAGACATAGGCCGCGGCGACATACCCTTCCTTATCGTGGAGCTGACCCCCTACGATTATTACGACGGCCCCTACGGATTCCAGGATGAGCACGGCCCCATCGTGAGGGAGCAGCAGTTCATCGCATCGCAACGCATCCCCAACGCAGCCATCATCGGCACCAACGACCTTGCATACCCTTACGAGCAGAAGCAGATCCACGCTTCGCAGAAACGGCAGATCGGAGAGCGTCTGTGCTATATGGCTATGCTGAAGACCTACGGCTACGACCAGCTGCCCGCACTCAATCCCTGCTTCAGGTCGGCTGAAGTGCGCGACGGGCGCGTCCTCATACGCTTTGACAATTCAAGGCTGGGCTTTATGGGCACCGACGAAATCAAAGGTTTCGAAGTGGCAGGCGGCGGCGGAACTTTCCATCCGGCCAAGGCCGAAATCCTGCCGGGCGGAGTAGTCGCAGTCTGGTGCGACCTCGTCCCCAACCCTGTCGAGGTACGCTACTGCTTCAAGGACTTTGAGGTCGGCACACTTATCGGCGGCAACGGACTTCCCGTCATACCGTTCAGGGCCAAGGTGGAAGCCGCCAGGCAGGAATAGGCCTGGCAAGCACCTGCGATCACACGAAAAAGGCCGGGGGAAAGAACCCTCGGCCTTCATTCATCTGTGCGGACACTCCTATTTAGCCGGAGCGGGTGCCGGTGTGGGAGCGGGGAGCAGCGAAGGAACGTTGCTGCCCATCAGCTCGCGGGCGCGGGTGTCAGGATTATTCTTGACGACGCAGACGTTGTTGAGAATCATCGTCTCGCAACCTTCCTTGGTATACTGCGGCCATTTCGGCAGGCCGTCTTTCTTGCCGGTGTTGGGATCGCCGGTCAGCATAAAGGCGTGCAGGGCATCGGCCATCTTGGCTGAAAGGGCGCGCGGCACCTTTCCGCCGCCTGAGTGCGACAGCATTACGTCGGTGTTGTAGAACCAGAAGCTGATGTCGATGTTGTGGAACGAACGGTAGCGGCCATCGAACATAGGCGGATACCAGTTGTACCAGGCCAGGTATACCGGAGATTTCTGGTGCAGCTTGGCGTTGGCAGTGTTCAGCACGCTCGTCCTCGGAGTGTTCACGATGGTGTAAATGCCGTAGGGGCTGTTGCCGGGGAAGAGTTTGTCATATTCGTCGTAGACAGCCTCGGCGTTGTCACCGAAGTTAGCCTTGAGCTGGTCTACAATTTCAGCTTTGGTCAGCAGCTCTTTTGAAGGGTCGTCGCGGTCTGACACGAATTCATTGGTCGTGGTGCAGAGCAGCATCGCAACATCGGGCAGATCGTCGCGGTCGAGGGTGAAGAATGTACCCTTCGGAATGTCGATGTCGTCAGCTACAGGGCTGAAGGCGCCTCTTGCATTCATACCTTCGGGCCTGAACGAACGTGACACTGAATAAGCGAGTTCGTAGTATTCTTCCCAAGGCATCTCCTGGAGCTTGTCGATTTCGCCGGGCTTCAGGCCTGCGGCTTTCAGAATCTCTGCGCCGAGAGCCTCTGCATAGGCCTGGTCACCTGCGCTGGTAGCGCTGCCGCTGAGCGGAACGACTTTGCTGATGAGGCCTTTGGCAGAAGGCATAGAAGCGAGGATGCAGACCTTTCCGCCGCCGCCAGACTGGCCGATGATGGTCACGTTGTCAGGGTCGCCGCCGAAATTGGCGATGTTGTCCTTCACCCACTGGAGGGCAGCCACGCAGTCGAGCATACCGACATTGCCGGAGTGTTTGTATTTCTCCCCGCCCACGGCAGCGAAGTCAGTGAAGCCGAAGCAGTTCAGACGGTGGTTGATCGAAACGAAGACTGAGTTTTCCCTGCGGGCGAAATTCTCGCCGAGGTAGCCCTTCTGCTCGTATGAGCAGCCGAAGCTGTATCCGCCGCCGTGGATCCATACGATCACAGGACGTTTGGCCTTGTCGATGGCCGGTGTCCATACGTTGAGCTTGAGGCAGTCCTCGCTCATATACGCATAGTTCCATTCGTCCTGGAAGGTCTTGTAGGATGTAGACTGCCAGTTGCCGGGAGCCTGGGGAGCGCAGGCGCCGAAATAGACTGTGGGAAGGACACCGTCCCAGGGCTGGGGCGGCTGAGGAGGCATAAAGCGGTTCTTGCCCTCGGTGCTGGCACCGTAGGGGATGCCGAGGAATGTGTAGACATCCCTCATAATGTAACCTTTCACCTTACCGTACTGGGTCTGTGCCACGGCGATGTCCTCGCCGATGAAAACCAATTGTTCGTCAGGGTCGTAATCGAATGACGACCTGTTGCCATTCGAGCAGGACACGGCAATGACTGCCAAGCCCGCAATGGCTGCGAGTTTGAAGAAACTTAATATTTTCATTTTATAGTGTTTTAGAGAACTGTCTCAAACTCACGCAAGAAACGGACGTCATTCTCGAAGTAATGGCGGAGGTCGTTGACCTGCCATTTGAGCATAGCGATACGCTCGATGCCCATACCGAAGGCGAAACCGCTGTAAACTTCGGGATCGATGCCGTTGGCTATAAGCACGTTCGGGTCGACCATGCCGCAGCCGAGGATTTCCAGCCAGCCGGTGCCTTTGCAGATGCTGCAGCCCTTGCCTTTGCAGATGTTGCAGCTTACGTCAACCTCAGCGCTGGGCTCCGTGAAGGGGAAATAGCTCGGACGCATACGGATCTTGGTGTCGGCGCCGAACATTTCCTGGGCGAAAAGAAGTATGGACTGCTTGAGGTCGGCAAAAGAGACATTCTTATCGATATAGAGACCTTCTACCTGATGGAATATGCAGTGTGCACGAGCGCTGATGGCTTCGTTGCGGAACACGCGGCCGGGGCATACCACACGGATTGGAAGAGACTGGTTCTCCATAGTACGGACCTGCACGGATGAAGTGTGGGTGCGCAGGAGAATGTTGTTGGCTGTCTGATTATTGATGAAGAAGGTATCCTGCATATCGCGGGCGGGATGCTCGGGCGGGAAATTCAGCGCACTGAACACGTGCCAGTCGTCCTCGATCTCCGGGCCTTCGGCCACAGAATAACCGAACTTCTTGAATATGGACAGGATTTCCTCGCGGACGATGGAAATGGGATGACGGGCGCCGAGCGGCATACGGTCGCCGGGCAGGGTCAGGTCGTCGGTCGAGCCCTGAGGGCCCTCCTGGCTCTCCAATGCAGCCCTGAGGGCTTCCATCTTGGCGAGCATATTGTTCTTGAGGGTGTTCAGCTTCTGACCGTAGAGCCTCTTCTGGTCGGCCTGTACGGTGCGGAATTCCTCAAAAAGACGGGTGATCTCTCCCTTCTTTCCAAGCATCTTCACCCTTATTTCTTCAACCTGCTGCTGTGAGGCGGCCTTCAACTCGTCAATCTGTTTCTGAAGGTCCTCGATAATCTTGTCGTCAATCATTTTTCTTGTGCTTTGAGCTGCAAATGTAACAATATTCCTCAGAAATCGTTACAGATAGCTTTCTTTATCATTGACGGCCAGGTCGACCAGGATATCCTTGACTGCCGCGTCATCGCGGGGGCAGACCATCAGGGCGTCTGCCGTGTCTATCACCATATAGTCCTTCAACCCTTTGACCACGACAAGTTTGCGGCTGTCTCCTTCGTAGACGATGCTTCCAGCCATCTTCGCAAGAACCGCGTGACTGGCGCGGACGGCATTGCCGTCGGCGTCTTTGTGCGGCGCCTGCTCATACAGGGACTGCCAGGTGCCGAGGTCGCTCCAGCCGAAGAGACCTTCGAACACGTGGGCCTTCCTGGTTTTCTCCATCACGCCGTAGTCGATGGATATCGAAGTGCTGTCTTCATAGACTTTATTGATGAAGGCCGGCTCCTTGTCGGTGTAATAGATGCCTTCTCCGCCGGCGAACAAGCTGGCGACATTGGGCAGACAGCTCTCCAGTTCGCTGCGGATTGTCTTCAGGTTCCAGATGAAAATGCCGGAATTCCACAGGAATTCGCCGGAATCGAGGAATACCTTCGCAAGCTCTGCGTCCGGCTTCTCGGTGAAGGTCTTGACGGCATACGCCTTGTGGCCTGCGAACTCGAAGCCTCGCTTCTTGTTGGCCTGGATGTAGCCGTAATTGACATTCGGGCTTGTGGGCTTGATGCCTATGGTGAAAAGCTGGTCATTCGTCTGCGCGTACTTCAAGACTGCGGAGACAGTGTCGATGAAAAGGCTTTCATCGGCGATGAAATGGTCGGAAGGGCTGACCACCACAGTCGCGTCGGGATTGCGGCTGATGAGCTTGTACGTGGCATACGCAATGCAGGGAGCCGTATTGCGTTTGTATGGTTCGTAAAGAACGTTCTCGGGAGCTATATCCGGCAACTGCTTTTTAATCAGGGCCCTGTATTTGGCAGCAGTCACAATCAGTATGTTGCTTCGGGGAACTATCTTGGCGAAGCGGTCGACAGTCATCTGGAGGAAGGTTTTTCCGACGCCGAGTATATCCAGGAACTGCTTTGGCATCTCATTCCTGCTTACGGGCCAGAAACGGCTTCCGACGCCTCCCGCCATTATTATTGCATAAAAATTATCGTTCATAACAAATCTTTTTTGTCGGTTTACAAGTTCCACCCGTCGGTGTTCTTGTTTTTCTCTACGTTGTTTTCGATGGCATCGTCCAGGTTATGGAAGAAATCGAAGCCGGTGAGCTTCTCGATCTCGTCGACGGACTTCACATAATCCTTGACGCTGCCGCCGAGGTTTTTGTTTTCCATCCAGAAGCCGATAGCGTTGTAGCCGCCGCCAACCCCGCCTTCGGCTTTGTATTTCAGGCAGACTTTGTAATAAGCCTTGGGCACGGCGACGTCAGCGCCGTTGTTGTCCTTGATGTACTTGACGGTCTGGTCGCCGGCAGTCTTGACCACGCATCCCGTCACGACATATACCGTGTCGCAGTTGCGGGCCACCACACGCAGGTCTTTCTCCAGAGTCTCCCACACCCCTGAGTTCATACTCTCGACCTGAGGCGTGATGTTGGTGGCATAGAAGGTCTGGGCGTTGGCGGCTGCATTGACAAGGCGGTCGGCAGACGGCAGCTGGTGGCCGCGGCTGTAGCCGGAGAATGCCTTGAGGATGCGGGCCTGGTCGCGCTCTGGCACCTTGGGGTCGTAGCCCCAGGCGTCAGTACGCTGGGTTCCGCTGAGCATCGCTTCATACAGGGGGTATGCCACCCAGTGCGACACTTTGTAGCGGGCATCATAGTAAAGTGAATAGTTGTAGACCTTCTCACCGGCCAGGTCGAAGTCGTGGGTGATGAACACCACGCTGTCCTGAGCCTCTACGGCAGGGATTTCCAGACGGTAGGGAACCTTGTCTGATTTGAGCTCCTGATAGGGAAGCTGGGTGAATGTGAAAACCAGTTCCTTCTGCGGCACGGCAGCCTCGGTCCTGAATGTGACTTTCGCCACTCTGTTCTGTGTCGTGCTGGGGTTGTCACCGTAGGACAGGGTAACTTCACCTGCGCCTTTGCCGGAAGTGGCGGAGAGAGTGAATGCATCGTTGTCGCAGGAAGCAGTCCAGTCCACGTCGCCGAGAACCTGGATCACATAGGAGCCTTTGTCTCCCTTGCCGGTGAACTCGGAGTAGAACAGCGAGAACGAGCCTGCGCCCGAGAAGCGTTCGCCTGTCAGTCCGGCGAAATCGCTCAGTTTCGCGATGCAGATCTGGATGCGTTCGCCGTAAACGCTGCCGATGCCCTTGAGGGTGCCGCTGCCGGTCGGAACCTTGTCCTTGCCGAAACTTGCGTACTTGCTGGTGAAGATGTCGAACACTTCGCCGTCCTTGCCTTCCATAATGATGGAGGTGTGGGCATCCTTCATCACGAAGGTCTTGCCTATCTCTGAGGCCTGGCACTGGACGTCCTTGACAGCAACGTACATCGACTCGTACTTGTTGGTCAGCAGTTCGGCCGCAGAAATTTCCACGGGCTCCAGGGCTTTCTCGCCGACCTTGGAAACGCCGGCAATCTTCTGGCCGTTGATCTGCACGGGGCCTTTGTTGTAGCGGCTCAGCTCCTGTCCCTTGACGACTGTCACCTTCACTTCGTCACCCGGTTTGAATTCAGTGTTGTTGGCGTCGAGATACAGCATTATGCCGGCCGTGCCGTCACTGATGACCATCGCCCTGGAGGTCGTGTAATTGTCGATGCCGTCCTGACGATAGTCGCTGATGACCGAGCCCTGGATGATGTACTTCGCAGTCGTGTTGTACTTGTCGCCTTTCTGCCCTTCGTCATAGAGTTTGCGCAGCTGGGCGATGGAGACAGTCCCGTCCTCTGGCTTCGGATCTTCTTTTTTGCCGGAAGCCTGCTGCACCGTCAGCGTCACCGGCGTGCCGCTCCACGAGAACGTGACGACACCCTTGCGGGCTTCGTCATTATTTTGTGCGGCAGTCACCTTGACATCGACGTTCCCTGTCCCTGATGACGGGGAAACGGTCAGCCACGGCACATCGGCGGAAGCCGTCCAGCTTTGGTTCGAAATGACTGTAAGATCTATCACCTTACCTTCAGCCCCGGCAGAAACTGAGGGGAAGCTGATATTGAGATAAGGAGCAGCCTCAGGCTCTCCGCAGGACATTGCAACAAGCACGGAAGCCAGCACAATCAGATAATTTGCGTATTTTTTCATTTTTATAGGGATCCCGCAAGTACAGATTCTAACAAATATACAAAAAAAACTTTGTATATTTGGGTTTATGAAAAGGTTCTGGCTCATAACCTCTTTACTGTTCCTGTCTCTGGCGCTCCCGGCCCAGAACAATCCTTACGGGATAGATGATGAATGCTACGTCATCTACCGCAAGGTCGAATCCGCCCTGGGAACAGCCGGCTTCAGCAGCATCAACAACCAGTTTCTGAGCAAAGCCATCCAGAAGAAGGACACCAAAGCCCAGACTCTCTACTATGTCGAGCGCCTGAAAAATGCCGTCGAACTGCGGCAAGACCAGAAGACCACCAGTCAAGATGACGCCGAGGTGTTGGAGTATATGGAAGACCTCAAGAGAGTCGCATCGGACCTCGGACAGGTACAATACTTCTATTACGCCTATGACATCGCCCAGAACTACTTCTTCTACCACGACAAGCTGCTCCAGACGATGGAGCTTATGCAGGATATGAGAGAGCAGGCCGTTTCCCGCAATGAACCATACGGCATCTGGATGGGCAACCGCTATATCATCTCCCTGTACATCGCCCAGAACGACTATATCTCCGCCAAGAAGTACATACTTGAAGCCATCAGGGTATATGAGGCCTCGGATGACCCCCTCATCAAAGGCGAATCTGCCACCCGCCTGTACTGCGAAATGTCCGACACCTACCCCATCGGCAACGACTCTGTCCAGTTTTATCTCGCCAAGGCTGACGCCGCCCGCCTGCAGCACCTGGACAGTCTCCGTTGCGAATATCACCACGCAAAGCTCGCCGCTTACAAGAGGGATGTCGCGAGGTACGAGCAGGCAAGGGATTACTGCCTGGCAGACCCTTCCCTGTACATAATCAGCGCCACCTCTCCCACAATGTTCGGTTATATAGACAAGCTGGTATATGGGGAGGAACTGGAAGAAATAGACATCAACTATATGTCACAGCACCTCAGGGAGGTCAAGTACATCGCAAACATCGCGGAAAAGTACGGTCGCAAGGAGCTTGCATTCAACATAGAGAAGAACCTGGTAGCCTATGATGAGAAAAAGCTCGCCGAGTCAAACCAGTCCAAGCTGACGGAAATAGAGGCCAGGATGGGTAATGACGTCCTTTCTGCGCAGGTAGACCAGGAAACAATGCGTGCCAGGAAAGCCTCCCTCCTGGCGCTTATATTGACCATAATCATTCTCGCAGTCATCATATTTTTCTTCATCATATACACCCGCTCACTGAAAAAGACTAACGAGAAAGTCCGGCTGGCAGATGCAGCCAAGACCCGCTTCGTGCAGAATATGAGCCACGAAGTCCGCACGCCGCTGAACGCGATCGTCGGCTTCTCCCAGCTTCTGAGCCTGCCCGACGGCTCTTTCCCTGAAGAAGAGAAGGAAGAGTTCGCCGGACACATCGTCAACAACACCAAGATGCTGACGATGCTGCTGGATGACATCCTCAATGCTTCCGCGATGGACAAGGGCGACTACCGCATCACTTATGAAGACGGCGAAGTGAACTATATGGCAGAAGCTGCCATTTCCAGCGCTGAACACAGGCTGCAGCCGGGAGTACGTATGTACTACGCTCCCGAGAGCACAGATCCATATACTTTCCGGACTGATCCCAGGCGCGTCCAGCAGATTCTCATCAATCTGCTCACCAACGCCTGCAAACATACAACCAAGGGAGAGATCAAACTGGCCAGCTCGCTGACAGAGAAGCCGGGATTCGTGACCTACTCCGTTACAGACACCGGCCCTGGAGTCCCTCCCGAGCAGGCCGAGAAAATCTTCGAGCGCTTCACAAAGCTGAACGACTTCGTGCAGGGCACAGGCCTGGGCCTGAGCATCTGCCGCGACATCGCAGGACGTATGGGAGCGGAAGTTTATCTTGACACAACCTACACGGCCGGCGGTGCGCGTTTCGTGTTCGCAGTGCCGTGCAAACCAGAGGAGCCGCAACAATGAAAAGAATAGTCCTCATACTGTCACTGCTGACTTCAGCCCTCGTCTCATACGGCCAGAACAACCCGTATGAACTCGACGATGAGTGCTATGTCTGGTATCTCGCTTCGGTCGAAGCTGTCGACGACTTCGAGTCCGACACCTTTGACCAGGCCCAGCAAAATCTTCTGGAACTGTCCCTGCGCCACAAGGACACGAAGGCCCAGACCATCTATTATGTCCAGCAGCTCAAGCACACGTCTCATCTTGCCCAGAACATAAGGAAACAGAACATACGCGACCGTGTGGAATGGGATGCCCAGTACTGGAATTCTTTGGTCGACGAGCAGAGGAAGACGCTTATGGACGTAGCCAAGGCTACCGGGTATATGCAATATTATTACTACGCATCTGACCTTTGCCAGACATACTATTTCAATACCGACCAGGATGTTGTTGCCGTGGAGATGCTGATGTCTATGATGAAGGAAGCCAGGTTATCCGGCGACGAATATGGTATGTGGAAATCACTCATCTTTCTGTCGCTGCTGTACAAGCGCATCAACGACCAGCACAACACCCAGTTATATCTGCGCGAAGCGGTGAAAATATATGAAAACACCTCCGACGAGACTATACTGCGACAGAGTATGACAGACCCTTACTGCGACCTCGCCTGCACCTATGCGGTAGGCTCGGATTCTGCACGCTTGTACTTCGACAAAGCCGCCCGACACAGAGTGATAAGGCAGGATTCGCTGAAAGTGGCATACTACCAGGCCCAACTGGCGGCCTGGGACGGAGACATCGCCGAGTACCACCGCTTGAGGGACTACTGTTACTCCTTTGATACTTTCAAGACCCTTATACGTGCCGGAAACCACCTGTTCGACTGCATCGACAATATTCTCATAGGCAGCCGGACGAGTTCATTCCGCAATGACCTGGACTCCCTGTACTTCCACGAGCAGTTGAACTATGCAGCCAGTCTGGCCTACAAGAACGGGCAGTGGGAGACCGCAGCAACCATTCTGTTGGCATATACGGTGAAGCTGCAAGCAGACATCTTCAGCATCAACCGGCAGAGCCTGGGGCAGATGTCGGCCGAGTACGAAAACAACCATCTTCTGGCCGAACTGGCAGCCGCCTCTCATAAAGCCAAACGAACCGCAATCTGGATAGCAGTGCTGCTCTCCCTGTTGCTGCTGTCTGCCCTTACTTACGCACAACTTCACGTAAAGAGCCTTAAAAAAGCTCACGAAAAAGACGAAGCCAGCATAGCCAGGCTCCAGAAAGAAAACGATGAATTAAAAGAATAACAAGATATGATTCCTTTATACGCACAACAACAAGACTACTCGGCATACAACGTGCTTGCAGTAGACGATGTCCCTCTCAATCTGCTACTCGTGCAGAAAATGCTTTCACGCTTCAACTTCAAGATCCGCACTGCGGCCAACGGCCAGCTGGCGCTGGATGCAGTGGCCGAGCAGAAACCCGACCTCATCCTGCTCGACCTTATGATGCCTGGCATTGACGGCTTCGAAGTCATCAAGAGGCTGCGGGAAAATCCCGAAACTGCAGATATCAGAATTGTAATATTGAGCGCCCTGAACTCCAATGAAGATGTTGTAAAAGGATTCAATATGGGTGCCGACGACTTCATTATGAAGCCTATAATAATGGAGAAACTCCTCACATGCGTAGTAACCCAGCTGCAGATTGTCAGCGCAAGAAACAAATAGTGCTGAACTTTAGAAAAATTGTTCTGACAGCCCTTGCCTGCTTTGCGGTCTTTGTCTGCGAGGCACAGATAGTGAACCGTCTGAATGTCGACCCCGTTACCTTTCAGAGTTATGCCTGGGGCCGTATGCAGCAGTACAACCCTGTCAACCTGCCTCTGGCGGATTCGCTCTATGCCGAAGGCGTGCGCCAGGACAATTTCCGCATCAAATGCCTGGGCCTCGCCCTGGAATTTCCGGTGCGCTATGCCCTTGGCGAGTATGACCGGATGGATGAAGCTGTTGCTGAGATCAAGGCGCTCACCGGCGAGCGAAAGGACTGCCGTTCATTCTACTACTCCGTAATGCACGAGTACTGCCAGTATCTGGTCCATATCGGCAGAGCCTCCGACGCTATGCTCGAAGCCCGTGCTATGGAGCGTATGGCCGAGTCCGAGCAGAGGCCCCTCGGCAAGATGTACGCCTACCGCATTGTCGGACTTATCCACAGCTACCGCAACAACCACTATCTGGCGGTAAAGAATCTAACCAATGCAGTCCGATTCTGCAAAGAATCCAAAAACGAGCAGGACCTTCCGAACATCTACCTGCTCATCGCCCGTGAATGCATTAAGATGGGCGACTTCCCCAAGGCTCTCGATTATTGCACACTGGCGAGCGATTATCAGCAGTTTTCAACGCAGGTACGCGTAAACGTCACGATGACTCTTGCGTACTACTATTTCGCCCGCAACAACATCGACAAGTTTATGGAGTGCTACTCCCGGCTTGAGGAAGACCCGCTGTACCGCCACCTCTCAGATAATGACTCACGCCTGGAACTCGATATTTTCGACCTCAGGCTGAGGGATCTCCCGCACGAAGCCCTCGCAAAGGCAGACTCCCTGAGCACGGACATCGGCCGCCACACCCAGATGCACGGTTTGCTCGCCCAGATAGGCGAATATGAAAACGCATATCGCCAGCTGGATTCTCTTATGGTCCAGAAAGACTCGATATACATCAAGGTGCAGAACGAAGACCTCGCAATCCTCGACGCCGAGATGAACAACGCCCAGCTGCGCTATGAAGCCCAGCAGCTGAAGACACGCAACCAGAACACCATACTTATCGGCTTCCTCGTGATGTTCGGAATAGCCTTCTTCTCAATGCTGTACCAGCAGTGGCACCTGCGCTCAAATCTCGAGGGACTCAAGCAACGCAACGCCGAAACCCTTCGGGCCCGCCGCATATACCGCCAGGCCCTGGATGCCAAAGAGTCCGAGAACAACATCAAAATCAAGATTCTCCAAAACCGCAAATCCAATACTTTCAAGCTATGACCTCGAAACCTCTGAAACTTGCCAAATATTATAAGAACGAACTGCTGGCCCTGCTGTTTTTCATAGCCGGAGCCACTCTCAGCCTGCTGGGTCTCATCCAGCGCGTGCCGCTTGTCGTAGGCATAGTCGGCATCGCCATCCTGTCTTCAGCAATGTTCTATTTCTGCCTGTCTCTCACTTCCGAGAGAACCTACAAGAATTACTACAAAGACAGTTTCGAAATTGAACACGAGACCATCGAGGAAGAAATTCGCAAATCAATGGTATACCACCGCTACCAGGAAGCTGTCATCAACCGCTATGAGAGCGCGTGCCGCGACCTTGGCCTGAGCGACGAGCAGAAAGACTGGCTTCTCACTCTTCTGATGGAAGAGAAGAACAAAGTGGATGAACAGTTGAAAGCCCAGGGAGGCGGGCACATCTAGAAAGGGAACCGGAAAAGACTAGAAGGCGTCGTTGTTCTCGTAAATCTTGGTCTCCCAACCTGCTACGCTGGCAGTAAAGGTAATCTGCTTGTAGATGCTGCTGAGGTCGATGCCGATGTGGAAGGTGTACTGCCTGCCATATACGAAGGTATTGTCGGGCAGCAGACCGTAAAGCGGATAGCGCATCACTACGCCCTCGATGGGTTTGTAGTAGAAGTTCTCTACTGTGAAACCCTCGACGTCATAGACGACTTCGACAAACTGTTTGCCCATCTCGATCTCATCGGGAATCGCATAGTAGCGATGAGAGTCTGCCAGATGGTCCTCGAGGGTTGAGAAACCGACGAATTTTTCGTTCTGAGAGCCCACGCCCACTTTTTCGTCTCCTTCAAAGATGACGATGTCGCGATAATAACCCTGCCATTTCCAGGAACCGCGCACGGCCCAGCGTGAAAGTTCGTTCACGAACACGCCGGCAGAAGCAACGTTGTATGCAGTCATCTTGCGCAGATGCACCAGGCCCTGCAAGCCCTCGTCGGGAGTTACGTCGCAGATACAATAACCGATGTCATTGGTGATGTGCTGGAACTCCAGCGGAATGGAGTTGAGCTGGGAAACGGCCGCCTCGACAGTCTTCGACACCAGGGGACCGGCATCGGTGGATTCAACGGTGTAAGGGATTGAATACCTTGAATAGTTGTCTTCGTACATCAGGCTCTCCACGAAGGGATAATAAGCGCTGAAGGTGAGATTTTCAGTCTTGAGGTCACCCCAGAGCATTGAACCGAGGAAAGTGCTGTACTGACCGTTGTCTGAATTTACTTTAGTATTGTCAAGCACAAGGGCGTTATGTTCATAATCGATACCCACAAGTCCGAACGGGATGCCTTTGTCCATCGTCGAGATCATATTCTCTGACTCGTCGACTGCGCCTTTGGTCTTACCTACCCGGCCTTTGGCTATGGTCTCGCCTTCGCGGGTTACCGAAATGTTGAAACCGACTCTTTGCTTGCTTGGTGTTGCATCTTGAATCTCTGTAACGCAAGAGCAGAGGGTCGTCAGCACCGCTAACGACACCATAATACGTATGAAAGTTCGCCTAATCATATGTGTTTACGCGAAAGTACTAAATATAAATAAAAAACAAAAGAGCGCCGGCCATAAAAAGCCAGCGCTCCTCCATAATCAAATATCGTACCTAATTTAATCTTCCTCTGAATCTGTTACTCTGAGGCTATAGAGCCAGGCTTTCTTGCTTGCTGTCTCATAAGTGCCGTTGTAAATGGTATACTGGCCTTTTATGATAACCTCATCACCTACTGCAATCTGGTCATCACCTTCTGCCCACGGCTGGTTCTCAAAATAGTTGACACTGTAGCATTCGAAGTCATTGGCAGGATCAGTGGTTTTCTTCTTGTCCTCGCTGATGCCATAAGCCTTGCCATCGTCAGAAATCCAGAAAGTAGCAGTACCCTTTTCTGCATTGAAGGGGTAGAGGACTTCCGAAACGACACCCTTCACGCATACATCAGGGAATACGGGAGCGTCCACGCCTGCTTCCTTGGCGGCTGCCTTGGCTGCTTCAGCTTTATCGATGAAAGCGTGGATACCGGCGTTGTTGAACGGGAAATCGGCGCTGCCGAGACCGTTCTTCTCGCTGGTGGCAGTATTGATGCTGTAGATGCGGGATTCCTTGCTGACAGTCTCAGTGAATTCTTTGTAGGTAGTGGCTTTACCGACTACAACTACTTCGTCACCTACTGAAATGTTGCCGTTTCCTTCAACCCACTCAGAACCATCGAACCAATAGGTTTTGTAGCACTCGAAGTCCTTGGTGGGTTCGGTTGTCATCTTCTTGTCCTCGCTGATGCCGTATGCCTTGCCGTCATCCGAGATCCAGAATGTTCCTGTTCCATCGTAAGAACTGTAAGAATACAGGATGGTAGAAACGATACCTTTGATATATACATCCTCTTCGAAGGTAGCTCCGCCGAGGAGAGCTGTTGCTATCTCAGACGGGGAGAACGGGTTCTCGAGGGTACCTTTATTCTCGGGTTCCGGTTCGGGCTCCGGCTCGGGGTTGTCGGCGGGCTGGTGAGATACATACCAGGTGGGATCGGCTTCAACGAGGTCCTTGTAGGTCTTCTTGGCAGCCACGATGGTGATCAGGTCGCCTTCCTTGACTCCGAGGGTTCCGAACTTCTTGGCTTCGCCGTTGAGACCGGTCTTGACACCATATACATATACGGCACCAGTCTCGTCAACGAGGTCGAAGTTACCGTAGGTCTCGAGGTCGAACTTCTTGGTCACGCCACCTTCGGTAGTGCCTGAACCGTCGGTCACAACGCCTGTGAGGCGGTACCATACGTCGCTGGCATCGTCAGCTGCGAGGAATTCTGCAGCGGTGACAGGCTCTACGTGATAGTAATCATCGAGATAACCAACGATTTCGTTGGTGCCGTTGAAAGAAGTCTTGTAACCAACGATGGTAACGACGTCACCTTCGTGGAGGATGGCTGAAAGGTCGGTAGACCCGCCCGGTTCAGCTGCGATGTTGTAAGCGTAGATTTCGCCTGAGAAGTCCTTGATGTTGAAACGGCCCTTGGCGAGATTGTTCACGCTTGAGATGTATCCCTCGACACGGTAGAGCTTGGACTCGTCGTCAGCGGCGGCGAAGACTTCGGCTACAGTAGCAGGAGTGACTGCACCAGTCTGGTTCACAGTAACGACTGCTTCGTATGCACTGCCGTTGTAGTTTGTGGTGAAGGTAATGTCAGCAGAACGGTTGTTGCCGGTGTTCTCAGCAACGTTTACGATAACGGTAGTTGTGTCGGCTTCGATTTCAGAAACTACTACGCCGAGCCAGTCCTGAGCCTCGATAGGAATTGAGAACTCGAGGCCGTCGCCGAGGCAGAGGATGCGGGTTGCAAATGCTCCGCCGCCCTGAGGCATATCGACAACGTCTTCCGTCTGGAGGACGAGAGGCTCAACCGGGGGTTCGCCCATCTCTACGAGGTAAGGCAGCAGGCCGCCGGCCTGAGGTGCATCGTATACGCCGGCTGATGAATAACCGGTGCTGAACTGCATCCATTTGTCATTGGAAGCGTTGGTGATGTAGAATTCGTAGTCACCCGTCTGTTCTACTGTCCAGACAGCGCCTTCGGCAGGCATCTCGGCTGCTACGTTGCAGCTGGTGTATGTGCCTGTCATATAATAGAACTTGCCGGATGCGTCCTGGATAGTGAAACCGCCGTCGACCTTCTTGAAAGTGAAAGCGTTGGCTGCGGCACTTGTCAGATTGGGCAGTTCGCCTTTGGCTTCTGTTGCGTAGAGGTAGCCGTATGAGCTTCCGTCAGGAACAGGAAGGGCTGCGATCCAGGTGCCTGCATTATTGAACATAATCCAGTAGTCACCTTCCTTGAACTCGTCATATTTCGGCTTGAGAGAAGGGTCGCCGGGCTGTGACACCCTGATGTACTGAGTCTCGCCGCCGCAGGTGAGTTTGAGTTCTACGGAACGGTCCTTTGCAGAACCACCTGCAGAGAAAGTGACGGAAGTCTTGCCGGCACCGCCGCTGGTAGGGCTTACGGTGAGCCAGTCAGCATCGAAAGGCTCGATAGCCCAGGAGCCGTTGGCTGTGACGTCGATGCTCTGGCTTCCGCCAGCCATCTCGAGCCCAACTATAGATTTAGAAACCTGTATATTGTTGAGTTTCAGGAGTCCTTCAGTAGTACACCCTGTGAAAAGGGTTGCGATTACTAATGCTGCCGAGAGTAAGAAATATCTTGTTTTCATCTTAGTTGAGCATTATTAGTTGAACAAATATTTGAGACCGATCTGTGCTGACCAGACTTGACCGATGCCTACGTTGTATTTCCAGATTTCAACATCAGGAGTTACGGCAGGAATCGTAGAAATAACAGGAATACCGTCAGCAGCGATGCTCTCCACTTTGAGGATACGGCCGCTCTTGAGGTCGGGGTTCATCCACTTGCTTACTCCCCAGTTGCTGTTGAAGAGGTTGAGCAGGTTGTGGATGTCGAAATTGAGCTGGAGGGTGTTCTTGGTGTTACCCACGCGGACTACGAAATCGTGTGAGTAGTGGAGGTCGAGGCGGTGTACCCAAGGAGAGTATACGCTGTAGGCCTCTGCGTACTGACCCATATGCTTAGACAGATATTTGTCCTTCTTTGCGTATGCGAAGAAACGGTTGGCGTCATCTGCAGATGCGAACCTTACCTGGCCGTCTTTATATTCGGCTTCGGTGGGGATGTAGATAGCATCGTAGTTGTAGTTGTCGCCGTTAAGGTCGTTGGCATACATATAAGAGTAGTTGTAACCGCCGCGCCAAGCCTCGTAGAACAAGCTGTAGTGGTTGTTGCTCTTGTCGTTGAGAGTGAGGTTTACATAGTAACGGTCAGGAGTCATATACTCTGAATTGTGGAGGACAGGATTGTTCGGGCCGCTGATTGAAGGAATGTAGGTGAATGCAGATGCAGCGTCGCTGCCCGGCATACCGGTGAGTTCCTTCTGGACGGTGTGGGTGTAAGCAGCTGAGAGGTTGACACCCTCAACCGGAATGGTGTTGATCTGGAAGCTGCCTATGAAACCGTAACCCTTGCTGGTGTTCTGGAGCAGGTAAGCTGAAGTACCTGTGTAAGTGTAGTCGGCAGGGAAGATGAGACGGTTGTCAGCACCGTTGAGGCGTGAGAAACCGTTCACGGGTTTCATATTGATGTCCTGGATGTAAACAGCGTTGACGTTCTTGTTGAAGATACCTTCAGCGGTGATGCTGAACGGGAATGAGAACGGAAGGTTGTAGTCCACTGCGAAAGAGGTCTTCCAGATCTGCGGCATCTTGAACTTGGGGTCTACGGCTGCGAAGCTTGAACCAACGGTACCCTTGTCAGGAGTGATGGTAAGCGGGTACTTCTCAGGGTTGAGGCTGTTCAGATATTTGAGGAGCTCATCCTTGTCGGTGATGAATTTGCCCTGGAAGGCATTCAGGATGGCAAGGTCTGATGCGCCGGGGTTGACGGCACCGTCTTTATATCTGGTTGTAGCAGACGTTACGTTCTGGTACATAGATGAGTTTGACGGCATATTGGTGAAGAACACGAGCGGGAGACGTCCGGTGAAGAGACCGGTACCGCCGCGGAACTTGAGGTCACCGTTGCCGAGGACGTCGTATGTGAAGCCGATGCGCGGTGAGAACTGGAGCTTCGGAGTCGGCCAGGTGCCTGTATCTACGTGATAACCGTTGTAGTCGATGTTGTAGATGGCGTTGTTGCGGATGACGTCCCTGTTGTCATAGATGATAGTCTCGAGACGGAGGCCTGCGGTGAGTTTCAGCTTGGCTGTCGGGTTCCACTCGTCCTGGGCGTAGATGGCTGCTTTGTGATAACGAACGCGGGCGCCGGGAGCTTCCGTTCCGTCATAACCGTAGGTCAGGGCTACAGTCTCGGGGGCTGCCTTGTTGAGGAAGTCGTCGAGAGAGTTGTAGCGGTAGTAACCTGTACCGTTACGCATATACACGTTGTCCACCATCTGATAGTCGTAGCTGATACCTGCCATCAGTTTGTGGTAGCCGAAATAGTATGTTACGTCGTCCTTGGCAGTGAGGCTGCGGTTGTGGTAACCATTGTGCCAGGTGAAGAGCTCATATCCGAGAGACATATACGGCATTATGGTGCCTGAGCCGTCGAGGATGTCCACGAACGGGAACGGCTGCGAAGGAGAACCACGCCTTGTATCGAGGATTGAATAGGTCACGAGCAACTGGTTTGAAAGGTTGTTGCTGAAACGGCTGTTCAAGTCGAATGAGAAGGTGTTGGCAACGTTGTCTGAAGAATATACTGAATTTGAGAAGGCCATCGAGTACTGGGACAGACGGGCGAAGGTAGTACGCTGACCTGCATTTGAAGAAGAGTTGTTGGTAGGTGTCCAGGCCCTGTTCAAAGTGTAGTTGTAGCGGACTGCGAGGTGGTGCTTGTCGGTGATGTTCCAGTCCAGACGGGCAAGAGCCTTGGTGTCACCTTCCTGAGCTGAGAAGTTGTCGTATGAACCTACGTCATAACCGTAATTGTCCTTGACGTATTTTGCAACTCTCTGCATATCGGCCACGGTAGTGCGGGAAATGTTCTTCTCAGGATCCATAACGCCGTCGGTAGAAGGACGCCAGGGAGTGATCTGGGTGGGAGTAGTAGCTTTCTCGAAGTTTACGAAGAAGAAGAGTTTGTTCTTGATGATCGGGCCGCCGAGGGTGAAACCGTAGGTAGTGTTGCGGTCACGGTCGCGGGCTGTTGCGATGGTTTCGCCAGCAGCCACGTCACCGCGCATATTCTCGTTGCGGTGGTAGATGTAGGCAGTTCCCTTGAAGGTATTGGTACCTGACTTGGTGATGGCGTTGACAGCACCTCCGATAAAGTTGGTCTGACGTACGTCAAAGGGAGAAACCACGATCTGCATCTCTTCGATGGCGTCAATTGAGATAGGGTTGCCTCCGCCGGGAAGAGCGCCTGAAAGACCGAAGTTGTTGTTGAAGCTGGCGCCGTCGACGGTGAAGCTTGATGTACGGCTGTCACCACCTGCGATACCCATTCCGTTGCCGCCGTAAGGAGAAACCTTGGTGACGGCGGTGATGCTGCGGTTTACGTTAGGCAGTGCCACCAGTTGTTCGTTGTTCACGTTGGTTACCGCACCGGTCTTCTCAGTTGCGAACTTTGAAGAAGCGGTTGCGATTACTACGGACTCTCCGAGAGTGAGATTTTCTTCTTTCAGGGTTGCATTGAGAGCATAGGTCTCGGCAAGCTGAAGGGTAACGCCCGTGTATGTGGCAGTCTGGTAGCCGAGGCTTGAAACCTCAACGCTGTAAGGACCGCCGGGACGCATACCGTTGATCGTGAAACGACCCTGTGAGTTGGTAGCCGCCCCATAGACAGTTCCCGAAGGCTCGTGGGTAGCGATAACGGCTGCGCCGACAACGGGCAGACCGATCTCGTCAACTACAGAACCACCGAGAGATGAATTGGTTACCTGCGCAAAGGCAGACGCCGAAACGAAGAGGGCTGCCATTGTTGCAAGCAAGCATTTAATAGCTTTTTTCATAGGTAGTTTTTTATTTGTATTTTAATGGAAATTCCGGCTCAAAAATAAAAATATTTTTCATTTCTGCCCGACTAACATTCAATATGTTATTAACATTCCGGCATTATTTCGTAACATTGTAGGAGAAACCATCGCAATTATGAAAAACCTTGTCACAGATACCTTCGAAACGGATTCCGGTAAGAAGCTGGAAATCACCTTCATAGTCCACGCGAGCCTAAAATTCAGATTTGGGGACAGAGTCATCTACGTCGACCCCGCCTCATCCCTCGCCGATTACAGCGGCTGCGAGAAAGCCGACTTCATATTGTTCACCCACCACCACAGCGACCACTTCGACCTCAAGGCGCTGGAGGACCTTGCCACTGACGACACCACCATCGTATGCACCAAGACCGTGGCCGAGCAGATTCCGGACAGGGAAAACAGGGATATCGAAATAATGAAGAACGGGGATTCCCTCAATTTCCGCAAAGGATTCGCGGTGGAGGCAGTGCCGGCCTACAACTACCTTATGAGGGAGCAGTTCCACCCCGCCGGCCGCGACAACGGCTACATCCTGACCTTCGACGGGCTCACCGTCTACGTAGCTGGCGACACTGAGGACGTTCCGGCCATCCAGCGCCTCGCCGGCAGGAACTTCGACATCGCCTTCCTGCCCGTGAACCAGCCCTTCACGATGACCGTGCGGCAGGCAGTGAATGCGGCCAGGATCATCAAGCCACGCATCTTCTACCCCTACCACTACGGACAGGTCGAAGAAGTCACCGACCTGGAGCAGCTGTGCGCCGACCTGGAAGGATCCGGAATTGAAGTACGTCTGAGGGAAATGCCCTAGAATACAGGCACTTTTTCGTCCGCCGACTGGACGATGAACAGCTTCCTGGCTATTGTCTGCGACTCGACGGGCACAGTGACGCTGCGCTGAGCGCCGGTGGTGTTTTCTTCGATGCTGATTGTCGCCGTCAGCCCCAGTTCCGCCCATTCCGGGTCGAAACTGAGCCATTCCGCCTTGATTTCGTTGACTTTGAAATCCCACTGAACGTTCGAGTCGATGACCAGCTTCGCCTCCTGGGCCTTGCAGTTCACGGCAATAGTATCCTGACCCAGGGTGAGGGCCGGGAGGACATATTTCTCGCAGGAAGCCGTGCCGGCAACTGCGGCGACGACCACGACTGCGGCCAGCAACGCCATCATCACTTTTTTCATACGCGGCAGAATTTTTGCAAAGATATCATTTAATATCTTAACTTTGCTCACCTGAATCAATCATTATAGCAGTGTCATTCAAACGCTTTTTCGTTTTCGCCTTCATCGCCGCGGCGCTCCTGCTGAGCTCCTGCGTCGAGGATTATGACGTCAACACGAACATCTACCCCGCTCTTCAGGAGATCGGACCCGAAGGCGGACAGCTCACGACCACTTTCGTCTCAAATGCGAAATGGACTGCTTCAAGCGAAGATGCCGGCGTGACATTCTCTCCCGATTCCGGCATAGCTGGAGTCAACACCATCACAGTGACGGTGCCCGCCTCGACCCTGGATGTCGAGAGGACCTTCAAGGTCAAGCTTCAGGCGAAGTACGACAGTGACGTTTCCACCAGGTACTTCATCATTACCCAGCACCCGAAGAGATAGGGAACTTTATTAGAGAAGGCTCTTGCAGAGATCTACGCTGTCGAGCAGCTCCCAGCCGAAGAATTGGATTTCTTCGGTTGTTTTTTTGCCGCCGCGCACCAGTTCCACCTGCTCCTTGTAGGGAGCGCGTCCGAAATGGCCGTATGCCGCGGTAGGCAGGAAGATGGGATTGCGCAGGCCGAACTTCTCGATGATGGCAGCCGGACGAAGGTCGAACATCGTGCCGATGCGCTCCGCCAGCTCGCTGTCGTCGAGATGAGAGTGGCTCTTGCCGAAGGTGTTGACGAATATGCTCACCGGCTCTGCGATGCCGATGGCGTATGACAGCTGCACCATAATTTCATCAGCCACACCTGCGGCCACCATATTCTTGGCTATGTAACGGGCTGCGTATGCTGCGCTGCGGTCAACCTTGCTGGCGTCTTTGCCGCTGAAAGCTCCGCCGCCGTGGGCTCCGCGTCCGCCGTAGGTGTCGACGATGATCTTGCGGCCGGTAAGGCCGGTATCGCCGTGAGGACCTCCGATGACGAATTTGCCGGTGGGGTTGACGTGGAGTATGAGTTTGTCGTCAAAGAGGGCTGCCACCTCGCTGCCCATACATTCCTTCAGACGGGGGATGAGGATTTTCTGCACATCTTCGCGGATGCGGCGCTGCATTGCCTTCTCTTCGTCGAACTCGTCGTGCTGGGTTGAAAGCACGAAGGTATGGACGCGCAGGGCTTTGCCTTCCGGACTGTATTCGATGGTGAACTGGCTCTTTGCGTCAGGCCTCAGGTAAGGCATAGGGCTCGGGTTCTCGCGGCGGATATCCGCAAGTATCATAAGGGCCTTGTGGGCGAGAGTCAGCGGCAGCGGCATATAGTCAGCAGTCTCGTTGCTGGCGTAGCCGAACATAATGCCCTGGTCGCCGGCGCCCTGGTCGAGGGCCTCGGCCTTGTTCACGCCCTGGGCGATGTCGGCGCTCTGCTCGTGGATGGCGGAGATCACCGCGCAGCTCTCTGAATCGAATTTGTATTCGCTCTTGGTGTAGCCGATGCGGCGGATGACGTCGCGGGCCACCTTCTGGATGTCTACGTAAGCGTCTGATGACGACACTTCACCTCCCAGCACCACCAGGCCGGTGCTCACGAATGTTTCGCAAGCCACGTGGCTTGCAGGGTCCTGGCGCATAAAATCGTCAAGGATGGCGTCTGAAATCTGGTCGGCGACTTTGTCGGGGTGTCCTTCTGAAACGGACTCGGATGTAAAGAGATAGTTTGTTTTCATTTTAGCATTTTTTTAGGTGGAGGTTGCAAGCAGTCAAATCTGTCCTCCTCGAATGTCACCGCGAAGGTAGTATATTTTTACGCAATAGCAAATTCTTTAGCTTGTCAGAAGTATTTGAGGTATTCCTCCTTGTCTTTTGCGTCGGATTCCATAATCATTTTCTTGAGGCGGCTTTTCTTTGCGTCCAGGGAATTTGGAGTCTTCTCGGTAAGGATTATCGAGATGGTCTTTGTTTCATATCCAACTCCATAGTAATTGATTATATCCATTTATCCATTATTGATGCAACAAATAGAGTTATTTGCGCATCATTTCTTATAAAAGAAAGAAATAATGAAAAAGATTGATTTATTATTACTTGCCATAATAGCTATATCTTTATTTGGGTGTAGCAAGATAGCAGATATCAATTCAGACGGAAGCTATAGTCCGAAGTACTATCAATACTTCTTCGCAGTAAATATTAAAGATGCTGCCGGAAATGATTTGGTGCTGCCATTCCAAGACATGAAACCTCCGGTTGTGGGGACAAAACCGGAAGGGTATACACTTGATGTTCTTGTGTCTCCCTCTCCCGAATTAAATAATGAATCGTATTTACCATACTTTGTGGTAACTCGCATCGAGGACGATTATTATCTTTATCATGACCTTACATATTTTTTTCAAAGAAATGGTAAGGCAGATAAAATTGTTTACCAAATCACATTCCCTGATATATTCGGAGATGGATTAAATCACGAAATCGAAACATTTTGGGGTAACGATCCTCGTCTTTCTCCTGATAAAGAGCATTACAGTCTGAAACCCGAATGCACAAAGGCTGTTTTTGATGGCAAAGAGTTAGATTTGAAAAAGTTGGCACGATTCTCAACTTCTAGAGAAGGTAACTATTATATCTACTACGTTGATATTGTCCTTGACAAATGATGTCATTACTTTTCTAATAGCATCTATGGGTCGCGGGAGCATTCCTGTTTGTTATTTTATATGAATTGGGGAGCTGGACGTAATACTGATCCAAATGCAACATATAATGGCTGGTTTGCATCTAATGATGTAGAGTACGAAGAGGGGAATCCCCAGTACTTAAGAACTAATATTTATGTTTCTGTCCCTTAATCTTTATAAGCCTATGAAGAAGATGAAAACGATGAATGCTTTGGTGCTGCTATGCGTGTTGTGTGTAAGCATAGTTGCTTGTAATTCAAAGATGGAGACTGAACCAGAATTCACAGCGAAAGATAATCTGTTTGATAAAGGGGGATACGATTATTCTATTTCTGTTAGTTTCATTGATAAGGAGGGAAATGATCTGGTTGCTCCGTTAGCTGCAGAACGATATATTAAAAACTCGCGGGGTAATAATTGGGAGGGGGAAATCAATCCTGATAAGTATTCACTGGAGATTACCCTTTCAAAACCGACTGCCGATTTTAAGCGTTATCATAGTCCACAGCCTATACGTGACGGTTCAGGATCGTATTTCTGGATCAGCGATTATCAACAAGATACATATTATCTGTCAAATGTTTTCAATTATTTCAGATACCAATATGCCGATGACAACTACGATTCAGTCGTTGAAAACCCTATGCAAGAATATGTCAAGTATAGGATATTCTGCCCTACAATTTTCAATGACAATACCATTCACGAATTAGTGGTTTATTGGGATAATGACAATGTCCAAGGGTTATGGGCAGAAATGAAATGCATAAAAGCATTGTTCGAAGGGAAAGAATGTGAGGTTGTCATTCAAGAATTCGATGGCATTTTCGATAATATCATCAAGATTGTTCTTGACAGATAAGCTTGTGCAGCGGGCTGTTGTTAAGTCTGGATTCTGGAAAGAAATCGCCCAGTGGCCCATCCTCACCAAACCCAACGTCTGGAGGATGCGACTCACCTGTTTTTGCAGTTAGAGGAGCTTGACGACCGTGATGCCGGCGCCACCCTGGTCGAGGGGCGCGTCACCGAAGGACTCTACGCCGCCGATGGTCTTGAGATATTTGCGGATTTCTTCACGCAGGACGCCGTTGCCCTTGCCGTGGAGGATGGTCACCTGCCCTACACCCACCATCAGGGCGTCGTCCATAAAATGCAGCACCTTGTCGATGGCGTCGTTGACTCTCTCGCCCCTCACGTCGATCGAGGGAGTGAAGTTGAGCCTGCGCTGGTTCACAGAGTCGTTACTGTAGATATCTGACGAATATGTCGCGTGGCCTGCTCCGGCGGCATTGGTCTTCATCGCGGTCTTGTATTCCGTCGCGGAAATCCTCTGCACCCTTTCGCGGGCCATCGTGGATGTGATAGATCCTATTGAAACCGACACCTTGCGGGCGGTGAGCTTGGTGACCTCGCCGATGAGGTCGCTGCCGATGACCTTAACCTTGTCGCCGACAGCCAGCGGGCGGGCTGCTTCTTCGGCGGCAGCCTTGGCCTGCTTTTCCGCCTCCGCAGCCTCCTGGATGCCCTGCCTGCGGGCTCGGGCCTCCTTGCGTTTGCGCTCGCGCTCCTTGCGGGCGGCAATCTGCTCCATCTTCTTCTCGATGGCCTTGTCGCTCTTTGAAACGTTCTCCTCCTCCAGCTTGGCTGCGTACTGCGACAGCTCGGCGCGGGCGGCTTTTGTCTTTTCCTTCTCAGCCTGGCTCTCGCGGATTTCACGCACAGTGCGTTCCACCTGCTTGTTGGCCTCCTTCACTATCTCCTTGGCTTCGGCGCGCGCCTCGTCGAGGATGCTCTTCTTGAGAGCCTTGATCTCGGCCAGCTCTTTCTGGTAGCGGTCGGTCAGGCCTTCGAGGGTCTTGTCGGCTGAGCGGACCTTGGTGAGCTTCTCGTCCAGCGCCTTGCGGTTGCGGGCGATCTTGCGCAGCTGGCGTTCCATATCTACGAAGTCGCTTCCTGCCTTCTCCTGGGCGCTCTTGACGATGAATTCGGGGAAGCCGATCTTGCGGGCCAGCTCGAAGGCAAAAGAATTGCCGGGCAGGCCCTGCTCCAGCTGGAAGAGCGGCTGTATGTTTTCCACATCGAACATCATTGCACCGTTGGCGCAGCCACGGCTGTTCTCAGCGTAAAGTTTCAGATTGGTATAGTGGGTCGTGATGACACCGTAGGCTCCGTTCTCCTCTATCTGCGCCAGCACAGCCTCGGCGATGGCACCTCCGGCGGCCGGCTCGGTGCCGCTGCCGAACTCGTCGATCAGCACCAGCGACTTCTTGCCGGAGCGGAGCACTATCTCCTTGAGATTCTGAAGATGGGAACTGTAGGTTGAAAGGTCGTTCTCCAGCGACTGATCGTCGCCGATGTCGATGAACATATCGTCGAATATCACGAATTCCGACACTTCCGACGTAGGGACGAGCAGGCCCCACTGAAACATATACTGCAGCAGGCCGACGGTCTTGAGGCAGACCGACTTGCCGCCGGCGTTCGGGCCGGAGATGACCAGGATGCGCTTGCTGCGGTCGAGATGGAGGTTGAGCGGCACTATCTTTTTGCCTTCGCGGGCCAGAGCCTTCTCGAGCAGCGGATGGCGGGCCTTGCGCAGCCATACTTCTCCGTCTTCCGAAATGACCGGCATTCCGGCTATCATATCGAGGGCCACAAGGGCCTTGGCGCGGATGAAGTCAATCTCGCCGAGGAATTCGGCGGCCTGCAGGAGCTCCGGCAGGTAGGGACGCAAGAAGTCGGTGAACTGGGCGAGGATGCGGGCTATTTCGGCCTGCTCGTCCTGATGCAGTTCGTAGAGACGGTTGTTCATCTCCACTATCTCTATCGGCTCGATGAAGACCGTCTTGCCGCTGGCGCTCTGGTCGTAGACTATGCCGGGGATACGGTGCTTGTTTGCCGCAGCCACCGGGATCAGCGCCTTGCCGTCCCTCATCGCCACGCCCGCGTCTTCCTCCACATAGCCGTCGCCCTGGGCCTTTTTGAGGATTGCGGCAGTGACTTTCGAGACCGCTTTCTCCTTCTCCCTGATGAGCCGGCGGATGCTGGCCAGCGTGTCGGAGGCGTTGTCCCTCACATTGCCGTAGCGGTCGATTATCGAGTCGATGCGGCGGCCCACTTCGGGGAAATATGCCACCGGGCGCGACATCTCCTTGAGATTGGGGTAGACTCCGTCCTTGCTGCGGTCGAAGAATGTCACCACCTTACGAACGGTGTCGAGGGTAGTGCGAAGTATCACGAGGGACGGCAGGGTGATGGAAGTGCTTTCCGATGTCAGCGGCAGCAGCAGCTCCTTGGAGTCCGTAAAGCCTTCTGAGGGGAAGGTATCTTCGAACATACAGATAAGCCTCATCTCGTCGGTGAGCTGCAGGCGGTGCAGTATCTGCTGCCTGTCGGCGCAATACTGCTCGCCGTCGACACGGGCAAGCGCGTATTTCGACAGACATTTGGAGCGCACCTGGCTGCGGACCTTGTCAAAGCCTATCTTCTGTTCGCTTATCATTTGCTGTATGAATTTTCAAGCTTCAGCCTCAGCTCGGCTATGCTCTGCATAGGAGTTATCTGGCCGTCTGCCACGTATGATATTACGCCGGTCTCTTCGGACACCACGACCACTTCGGCATCGGTCACTTCAGAAATGCCGATGGCGGCGCGGTGGCGCATTCCGTAGCTCGGGTTGATGTCTGCGCGGTCAGTGAGGGGCAGGATGCAGCGGGCTGCCACGATCCTGTTCTGGGTCATTATGAGGGCTCCGTCGTGAAGGGGTGAATTCTTGAAGAAGAGGTTCTCGATGAGGCGGCGGTGCACTGCCGCGTCGATACGGTCACCGGTCTCGATGAAATTGTCGAGCGAGGATTTGTGCCTGAAGACGATCAGGGCGCCAGTGCGGGTTTCGGACAAGTACTGGCAGGCGGCCGTAATCTCCTCGAGGGCTTCCTGACTGATGGCCACTTCATTGCGGAACCACGCCCTGCGGCGGTTCTTAAGCTTGTTGCGGCCTGCGAAATAGCGGTTGCCGAAATGCAGCAGGAACTGGCGGATTTCCTGCTGGAATATGACGATCATCGCTATGACGCCCACTCCCAGCACCTGTCCCAGGATGGTCGAAAGCAGCCTCATATTGAGGGCCTTGACCACTATCCACACTACGTAGAGGAAGATGATGCCTATGAAAATGGACATCGCCGAAGTGCCTCTGATGAGCCTGTAGAACTCGTAAATCAGGAGCGCCACCAGCAGGATGTCGAGGACGTCTATGAACGTTATGTTGACGAAATCTATCATAGCAGATTACACATAATTTATCAAAGATAATAAGTATCTTTGAGAAAAAGAAAGTGATGGGCAGCGGGGTAAGACATATCTTCAGACTCTGCGTCGCCTCCCTGGGCGACCTTTTTTTTCCGCGTATGTGCCTTGTATGCGGGTCCAAGCTCGATATCGGGACCAGGCATATCTGTGCATCGTGCGCGGACGACATCCCTTTTACCTACTTCTGGGGCTGGGAGGGCAATCCGGCGGAGCAGCGGCTGGCCGGAGCCCACGTAGAGCAGGCCTGCAGCCTGTTCTTCTACCGCCGCGACAGCGCCTACTGTCGCCTGATACACGAATTCAAATACGGCGGCGACATCTCGTTGGGCCGCTGGATGGCCGCAACGCTGGCAGATAAGATGGTCGAGAAAGGTCGCTTCACCGGTATAGACGCGGTAGTTCCCGTGCCGCTGCACCCGCTGAAGAAATTCCGCCGCGGCTTCAACCAGAGCGATGTCATCGGTCGGGAACTTGCCGCAGCCCTCGGAGCCGCCTTCGAGCCGAAACTCATCCGCCGGCGCCGCTTCAC
Source organism: uncultured Bacteroidales bacterium (assembly GCA_947169015.1). Taxonomy (GTDB): domain Bacteria; phylum Bacteroidota; class Bacteroidia; order Bacteroidales; family UBA932; genus Equibacterium. The sequence goes on from CAMVOD010000008.1 coordinate 44,166, forward strand.
CCGCACCCAGACCCGGGCGGCAGACCGCCGCAGCAATATGGCCGGAGCCTTCTCCCTGAATGAAAAGGCCCTGCAACGTCTTCGCGCCGCAGGGTCCTTCCGAATTCTTATTGTTGATGACGTACTGACCACCGGCAGCACCATCGCCGCCGCAGCTTCTGTCCTTCCGTCGGACTTCCGCCTGTCAGCAGCGACACTTGCCTGCGTGGAATAGCCGCTACTTGAATATCATCGGGAGATACTCGGTGAGGTAGATGCGCCAGTTCTTCCAGATGTGGCCGCCGTCGGTCTCCATAAACTTGTAGGGATAGCCGGCTTTGTCGAGTTCGGCCATAAAGTCCTTGTTGGCCTGGAAGAGGAAGTCGGAATTGCCGCAGGCGATGAAATACAGCGGCTTGCCGGCGAACTGCCTGGCAAGTTTGGCTTCCCTGTCCTGGTACATCGGAGAGACTGATGCGTTGGCGACTCCTACAGCTGCGGAGAACAGGCCGACATATCCGAACTCATCGGGATTGTTGGCAGAGATATAGAGGCTGTGGTGTCCGCCCATAGACAGGCCGCAGATAGCCCTTGACTGCTTCTTGGCGATGGTGCGGTAGTTCTTGTCGATGAAATTGACTACCTCGTTGAAGGAAGTCTCGAAAGTGCCCTCCATAGTCTTGGGAAGCATTGTTGACTGATGGATATAGCCGTTGCCGGTCTGGTGTACGGCAGCCTGCTGTGAGATGTTGCCGTTGGTGAAGACAGCGATCATCGGTTTGGCCTTGCCGGAAGCGATGAGGTTGTCGAGGATCTGGGCTGCACGGCCGTGGGTGAGCCAGGAGTCCTCGTCACCGCCGATGCCGTGGAGGATATAGACCACCGGATATCTGGTCTTGGGGCTGGTCTCGTAACCGGCGGGAGTATAGACTGCCATACGGCGGTTGAAACCTGCCACCGGAGAAGGATACCACACGTGGGCTACTGTGCCGTGAGGAACGTCGTGGATGGCATAGAGGTCTGCCCTTTCGCCGGGGATAAGGAATTTTGACGTGAGAGTGGAACCGTCCCTGCAGACTACGAGGTTGGCCGGGTCGGGAATGGTCACTCCGTCAACGATGAACTTATATCCGTAGAATTCAGGAGCCAGTTTGTCGGTGGTGTATTCCCACACTCCGTTCTCGCCTTCTTTCATATCGGCGACGCCCTGCACTTCCTGTCTGCCTACCCTTTGAGGGGGCAGGAAGTCGCCGGTAACCTGCACTTTCACGGCCTTCCTGTCCTGGAAGCGGAAAGTGACGGTGCCGTCGGGATTGATCTGGGGTGAATCCACGGGGCCGGGAGCACTCGAGAGCTCCTGGGCATTTGCGGCGAACGAAAGAGACACGAGAGCCGCAGCGATTGTCAATAATATTTTCTTCATTGTATCAGTTGTTAGAATTGTGTAATTATCACTCCCACAAATGTAACAAAAAAAAGGTGCCCTCACGGACACCTTCTTTCAATTTTATACCTGACGACTTAGTCGCTGAGAGAGAAGCGGCGGAAAGCCGTTACCTTGGCGTCTTTGTCGATGCTTGCGATGTAATCCTTGACAGCGATCTTGCCTTCCATCACGAACTCCTGCTCTTCGAGAGTCTGCTCCTTGAAGAACTTGGCCAGACGGCCTTTCGCAATGTTCTCGATCATAGCTGCGGGAAGATTGGCGGCCTTCTCAGCTGAGACGGTCTTGATGATCTCGCGGGCCTGAGCTGCCTGCTCGGGAGTGAGCCAACCTTTGGCAGTATTGGACTCGATGTGGTCCTCGCTGTCGCAGTGGGCGGGGTTGATGCCGGCTTTCTTGAGAGCTGCGTCAACGGCCTTCTGGATCTGCTCCTCTTTGGTCTTCTCGGTGGCAACTTCGAGTTCCTGCTTAACGATTTCAGCGGGAACGCTTTCAGCGTTGACAGCAACGGGCTTCATTGAAGTAACCTGCATTGCGATGTGTTTGCCGAGGTCGCCGGGAACTTCCTTGTTGAAACCAACGAGGGCGCCGTCCTTGTGGGTGAAGTGGATGTAAGAACCGATGCAGGGAGCCTCGAGAGTAGCATAGTAAGCAATCACGTGCTTCTCACCGCTCTTACCGGTCTGTTCGGTAATAGCTTCTTCAACTGTGCGGCCGTCAGCCATCTTAGTTGCCATAAGGCCTTCTTTGTCAGCCGGGAAAGCTGCGATAGCTGCGTCGGCGATACCCTCTGCAAGAGCTTTGAACTCTGCGTTGGCTGCAACGAAGTCAGTCTCGCAACCAAGGCTTACGAGGATAGCTTTGTTGCCGTTTATGCGGGCAACTACGGCACCTTCGGTAGTCTCGCGGTCAGCGCGTTTTGCTGCGACGAGCTTGCCTTTTTCACGGATGATTTCCTGGGCACGGTTGAAGTCACCTTCAGCCTCTACAAGTGCATTCTTGCAATCCATCATACCTGCACCTGTCATTTTGCGCAATTTAGCGACATCTGCTGCTTTTATTTCCATGTCAATAAGTTTTAAGGATTATTCATTGGCAGGAGCAGCTTCAGCGGGAGCGCTCTCTTCCTGTTTAACTTCTTCGGCTTTGGCCTCAGCCTTCGGAGCTGCCCTGCGGGTGCGTACCCTTCTTGCAGGAGCGGGAGCTGCTTCAGCTTCGTCACCGGCTTCGTCCTGAGCTTTGTCTTTCTCGAGTTTGCGCTCTTCCAGACCTTCAGCTACGGCCTTGCAGAGAACTTCTGTAACAAGGGCGATAGACTTTGCAGCATCATCATTTGCCGGAATCACATAATCAATGTTGGTAGGATCGCAACAAGTATCAACCATAGCGATTACGGGAATGTTGAGGCGGTTGGCTTCCTTGACAGCGTTGATCTCTTTCTGTACGTCAACTACGAAGAGTGCTGAAGGGAGGCGGTTGAGGTCGGCGATAGAACCGAGGTTCTTCTCGAGTTTGGCCCTCTGACGGGTGATCTGGAGGCGTTCCCTCTTGGCAAGGGTCTCGAAGGTACCGTCGCTGATCATCTTGTCGATGGTATTCATCTTCTTGACAGCCTTGCGGATGGTCGGGAAGTTGGTGAGCATGCCACCAGCCCAACGCTCTGTTACATACGGCATATTGACTGCCTGTGCCTGGGCGGCGACAATTTCTTTGGCTTGTTTCTTGGTGGCTACGAACAGTATCTTGCGGCCTGCGCGGGCAAGCTGTTTCATAACTGCTGCAGCTTCATCTATTTTGACAACAGTCTTATGCAGGTCGATAATGTGAATCCCGTTTTTCTCCATATAGATATAGGGAGCCATTTTAGGATTCCATTTTCTCTTCATATGTCCGAAGTGAACACCTGCATCGAGTAAGTCTTGGAAATTTGTTCTAGACATTTTGGTTTGTTTTTGTTTGTTTCTGTGATCCTTCGTGCGAAGGATTCTCTTTTTGTCAATCCTGAAAGTAGCGGGTCTGCCCGGTCTTTCAGATTTTCCGCAGATGGTCAAACGATTGGTAGCTAAAAGCGGGTCCGATCATTTTACTGTAAACCACCTGTGCAATGAGTCGTAAATCGTAATAAATGTTAACGTTTGCTGAATTGGAAGCGTCTGCGAGCACCGGGCTGACCAGGTTTCTTTCTCTCGACCTCGCGGCTGTCACGGGTGAGGAAGCCGTTTGATTTGAGAATAGGGCGATAAGCTTCCTTGTCGATCTTGCAAAGCGCGCGGGCGATTGCAAGGCGGAGAGCTTCAGCCTGACCTTTGATTCCACCGCCGTCAAGGGTAACCTTGATGTCGAATGAAGAAAGGGTACCTGTGAGTTCCAGAGGCTGCTGCACGATGTAACGGAGAGTGTCCTCCCTGAAGTACTCTTCGAGGGGACGGTCGTTGATCGTGATGTTGCCTTTTCCAGTGTTTACATAAACGCGAGCAACTGCTGATTTACGTCTTCCAAGGGCGTTGATTACTTCCATGCTCTGTTTAGATTTCGTTTAATGTAATAGTTCTAGGGTTTTGAGCTGCGTGAGGATGTTCGTTGCCTGTGTAAAGGTACAGGTTGTGGAACTGTTTCTCACCCAGACGTGTCTTGGGAAGCATACCTTTGATGGCGTGCTCGAGAACGGCCAACGGCTTGCGTGCGAACAAATCCTTGGGCGTTGTGAAACGCTGACCTCCCGGATAACCGGTGTGGCGGACGTATTGCTTGTCAGTGAGCTTCTTTCCGGTCAGACGGACTTTGTCTGCGTTGAGGATGATGACGTTGTCACCACAGTCAGCGTTCGGAGTGAAGTTGGGTTTGTTTTTGCCACGGAGCAAAATCGCTACCCTGCTAGCAAGACGGCCGAGGACGAGATCGGTAGCATCGATGACAACCCACTCTTTAGAGGAGTTCTCTTTGTTGACCGACAGTGTTTTGTAGCTAAGTGTGTCCACAGTCTTGATTGTTAAATAGTTAATACTTAAATGTTGCGATTCCCCACTTTTTTGGGGGCTGCAAAGATAGACATTTTCTCATAACAAACAAATTATATACTTATGTTTATATCGTTTTCTCGTTATCGCCGTTTTTTCCTAATTTTACGGACTGTAAACCTCAACAGACTATGAAAAAACTATTCTTAGCATCTCTCGCTGCCTTGTGTGCAGCCGTCCTTGTCTCTTGCTCGGGCAACCAGGCCGGAGAGGCAATCACCAACACCGCGACCATTACCATCCATCCCGACCAGGCGGCTAACGTCATCCCCGACGAGTTGTACGGACAGTTCGCCGAACATCTGGGAAGCGGCATATACGGCGGCATCTGGGTGGGCAAGAACTCATCCATCCCCAACACCGACGGCTACCGCAACGACGTGCTGGAAGCTCTGCGCGAGCTTAAAGTGCCGGTAATCCGCTGGCCGGGCGGCTGCTTCGCCGACTATTACCACTGGGAAGACGGCATCGGCGACAACCGTCCCACGATGGTCAACTCTTCCTGGGGAGGCACCGTGGAGAACAACAGCTTCGGTACCCACGAATTCCTGAACCTGTGCGAGATGCTGGGATGTGAACCCTATATCAGCGGCAACGTCGGCAGCGGCAGCGTGCAGGAGCTTGCAAACTGGGTGCTCTATATGACCGCTGACGGAGGCAAGTGGGCTGACCTGCGCGCCAAGAACGGCCGCAAGGAGCCCTGGAAGGTGAAATATCTCGGCGTCGGTAACGAAAGCTGGGGCTGCGGCGGCCAGATGACTCCGGAATACTATGCCGGCGAATACCGCCGCTATGCCGAGTATTGCCGCGACTACGGCGGAAACCACCTCTTCAAGATTGCCAGCGGCGCTTCCGACTACGACTATAACTGGACCGAAGTCCTGATGTCCGGCATCGGACAGCAGATGAACGGCGTCGGCGTGCACTACTACTCAACCGACTTCAGCAAGCCCAGCCACGGCTCCGCTACCGATTTCGACTCTGATTTCTACTACTGGACCGTCGCCAAGTCAATGGGCATCGAGCCTGTAATCCAGAAGCACATCGCCATAATGGACAAATATGACCCTGAAGGCCACGTCAAGCTGCTCATCGACGAGTGGGGCACCTGGTGGGACGTTGAGGAAGGCACCAACCCGGGCCACCTCTTCCAGCAGAACACGATGCGCGACGCCATCGTGGCTTCCACCTCTTTCGACATCTTCCACAAATACACCCAACGCATCAATATGACCAACATCGCCCAGATGGTCAATGTGCTGCAGGCGATGCTCCTCACCCGCGACGACAAGATGGTCAAGACTCCCACCTATTTCGTCTACAAGATGTACAACACCCACCGCAGGAACAAATATGTGCCGGCCGACGTGAAATCAGACCTGCTCCAGAGCGCCGACGGCAAACTGGCCGACGTACACTCGATCAGTTCCACCACTTCAATCTCCGACGCAGGCAAGCTGAGCATCTCAGTCACCAACGTCAACCTTGACAATGACGTGGACGTGACCGTCAACCTCGGCGGCAGCGGCAAAGCCTTCACCGCAGAGATACTGACAAGCCCGGACATCAAGGATTACAACTCCTTCGACGTCCCCGACAAGGTGGGAACCAAAGCATTCAGCGCCTTCAGCGTCGACGGGTCATCGCTGACCTTCAAGATTCCGGCTCACTCAATTGTGACTTTTGTAGAGAAGTAGGTCGCTCTCACCCTCTATCAGCCTGGTCTCTATGGGAACATAGAACAGCCGGGTGCTGACAGCCTTGCAGGCGTTTTCGACAAGTCTCAGCCGTTGTGCATCCTTCTCGGTAGTGAGGAGCACGGCGGCTGGGTGCTTTCTGGCCAGACGCGCCAGAGCCTTGAGGTCACCTTTAGTATATAGATGATGGTCGGGATACTTGACCTCGTAGATTTCGGCATATTTGGTCGTGAGGTAATTGTGGAGCTCGATCGGGTCCGCTATGCCCGTAAACAGGATTGCTTCCTGGCTGTAGATGAATCGGCCGTCGGCCCCCTCGAACACCTGGACGGGCTTGAGGTAGTCCACAGTCGTGAAGAAAAGCCTCTGGCTGAGGTTTATGCGGTTGGCTGTGCGTATCTTCTCCTTCTGCCACTCGTCGAGCCACGCGGGGCTGCGCGTTATTATTATGGTATCCGCCCTCTTGATCTGCGTCGGCAGGTCGCGCAGCCTTCCGAAGGGGAAGAGGCTGTCCTTGAAGACCGGCCTGCTGTAATCGATCAGTACGATCGAACGGCCGGGGATGAGCCTGCGGTACTGGTGGGCGTCGTCGAGGATGACATAATCGACCGGCTGGCCGAGCGGAGGGTTGATGAGCTGCTCGGTGGGGACTTCCCTCTTCTTGTCGACGAATACGCGCACCTGGGGGAACTTGCGCTTGATCTGCAGCGGCTCGTCGCCGACCTCCAGGGGTGAAGAGTCGACCTGCACTTCAATCTGCTCCTTGGTCTTGCGCTTGTAGCCTCTCGAAATCACGGCCACGGTCTTGCCCTCGGCGAGGAAATGGCGGATGAACATCTCCACGTGCGGAGTCTTGCCCGTGCCTCCCATCGCAATGTTTCCGATCGATATAACCCTGTCGCCGTAGCTGCGGTAGTCCGCCGTCTTGCGACGGCCTTTGTCGTAGGCGCGGTTGCGCGCCGACAGCAGGGCGTAGTATGGAAAAAGAAGAACTTTGTTAACGAAAGATGACATTATCCCCAGCGTTCTTGTATGTAGTCTAAAATAGAATTGATCTCATCTATATCCATAGTTGTCACCAGTTTCAGCCTCGTCTCCTTGAAATTGTCGAGCGACTTGAAATAGCAGCTCAGATGGCGGCGCATCTCCAGCACGCCGGTGCGTTCTCCCTTCACCTCGACTGATTTGGCCAGGTGGTCCTTGGCCAGGGCCACACGGTCAGCCACGGACATCGGCGGCAGCTCTTCCCCCGTTTCGAGATAGTGCCTTATCTCCCTGAAGATCCAGGGATGGCCGAAGCTCGCGCGGCCTATCATTATCCCGTCCACACCGTAACGGTCGAAAGCGGCCGCGGCATCCTGCGGAGTCTTGATGTCGCCATTGCCGATGATGGGGATGTGCATCCGGGGATTGTTCTTGACCTCGCCGATCAGCGTCCAGTCCGCCTCGCCCTTGTACATCTGACAGCGGGTGCGGCCGTGTATCGTCAGTGCGGCTATGCCTGCGTCCTGCAGCCTCTCCGCCAGCTCCACTATGATCTTTGAATTCTCGTCCCAGCCCAGGCGGGTCTTTACCGTCACCGGCCTTTTCACGGCCTCGACGATCCTGCGGGTGATCTCCACCATCTTGTCCGGCTCCTTCATCATACCGCTGCCAGCCCCGCGCCGCGCTATCTTGCTCACCGGGCAGCCGAAGTTGATGTCCACCACATCGGCCCCCGCCTCGTCCATTCGCACTGCGGACTCCACCATCGCGTCGGGGATGTTGCCGTAGACCTGCATACCTATCGGCCGTTCGTAATCGTAAACCTGCATCTTGGCCAGACAGCCCGCAGCGTCGCGGACAAGGCCGTCGGAAGAGATGAATTCGGTGTACATCATATCGGCGCCGAACTTCTTGCAGACATAACGGAAAGACACGTCCGTGACGTCCTCCATTGGCGCCAGAAGGAGGGGTTTGTCCCCTAAATCGACATCACCGATTTTCATAAGAGCAAAAATAGTTATCTTTGGATAATCTTTATCAACAGTATTAACAATGGCATCTTTTGAAATCGAAGGCGGACATTCCCTGCACGGCGTGATCACTCCCCAGGGGGCGAAGAACGAAGCGCTGCAGGTGCTGTGCGCGGTGCTGCTCACAAAGGAAGAAATCATCATCGACAACGTCCCCGACATCGCAGATGTCCGCAATCTCATCAGACTTCTGCAGGAGATGGGCTGCAAGGCAGCCAAGGTCGGCGCGAAGAAATGGTCTTTCAAGGCTGACCACATCGATATGGACTTCCTGCGCAGCGAGCAGTTCCGCAAGGACAACGCCGCCCTGCGAGGTTCCGTGATGCTGGTCGGTCCGCTGCTGAGCCGCATAGGCTTCGCCATCGCCGCCAAGCCGGGCGGAGACAAGATCGGCCGCCGCCACCTCGACACCCATTTCGAAGGATTCGCCAAACTCGGGGCGAAAGCCGTATACGACGTTGAAAAGGCTACTTACGTCATCACCGCCAAACAACTCAAGGGGGCAGACATACTGCTGTCGGAAGCCTCCGTCACCGGCACCGCCAACATCATAATGGCGGCCGTGACCGCCAAGGGCAGCAGCGTGCTCTACAACGCAGCCTGCGAGCCGTACGTGCAGCAGCTGTGCCGGCTGCTCGTCGGAATGGGAGCAAAGATCGAGGGCATAGGCTCCAACCTCCTCCGCATCGAAGGAGTCGAGACCCTGCACGGCGCATCCCATACCATCCTTCCCGATATGATCGAAGTCGGCAGCTTCATCGGTATGGCTGCAATGACCCGCAGCGAGCTTACCATCAAGAACGTCTCTTACAAGAACCTCGGCATCATACCCGACAGCTTCCGCCGTCTCGGCATAAAGGTCATCCAGAAGGGCGACGACATCTACATCCCCGCCCAGAAGCAGAACTCGGTGGAGACCTATATCGACGGCTCCATACTCAAGATAGCCGACGCTCCGTGGCCGGGCCTGACTCCCGACCTGCTCAGCGTGATGCTGGTCGTCGCCACCCAGTCAAAGGGCAGCGTGCTAATCCACCAGAAAATGTTCGAGAGCCGACTGTTCTTCGTCGACAAACTGATCGATATGGGAGCCCAGATCATCCTCTGCGACCCGCACAGGGCCGTCGTCATCGGGCACAACCACACCCGCAACCTAAAGGGCCGGGAGATGACCTCGCCGGATATCCGCGCCGGCATAGCGCTGCTCATCGCAGCGCTGGGCGCAGAAGGCCGAAGCCTCATCCACAACGTCGAGCAGATCGACCGCGGTTATGAAAACATCGAAGAAAGGCTTTCAGCCCTGGGAGCGAAGATACGCCGCATCGACGACCCGCCTACTCACTCCTGACAGTTCCGCCTGCCGTATGGCCTCTGTATTCGGGGGCGTACAGCGACTCGATCTCCACGAGACCTTTGTCGAACATACCTTCTTGAGTCACGTAGAATGACTCCACGAGATGTGTGTCTTCCTCAGCCAGCAGCTGGTAGTAGTATTCTGTGCCAGTGGCCGTCTGCTCCTTGTAGAAGTAAGACGAGCCGTATGAGCGTTCGTCGACGGGATAGAAGCAGGCAGGACGCATCGCGTGAACCTGCACGAACGAGCGGTTCTCGCCGTTCCAGATGTCATATCTGACTTCGACCCTGTCGCCGACGTGCAGCACGTCGCCTTCGGCCAGCTCGCGGCCGTCACGCCAGAAGCTCCTCCTGACCGTCATATCATTGCCGAATTCCTTGACTTCCTTCATCGGGGCCTTGTAGGTGTAATATACCGCGCCGATCTTCAGGTCTTCGGCATCGTGGCTGAGCAGGGCGAACACCGCGTCGGCGGTAGCCATAGTGCTCTCCCAGGCCTGGTTGTGCTTCTGGAGCAGCAGCCACTGCTGCAGACCCTTGACTGTCGCAGCCTCACCGACCTTCCAGAACAGCTCCTGCAGTTCGGCGTGAGCGTATATTTCAGAATTCATCAGGCCCCTGAACGGCATCACTGCATTCGGGAAGTAGCAGCCGACAGTCCTGTTGACAACCGCGTGGTCCACCAGCGAAGCGATGAGTTTTTCAACCCGTCCGTCCAGTGGATTGGAGTGGTAGACGGTGCCCTTGGTGCGCAGCAGGGTGTTGGCAAGCCTTGCCTTGGCCAGTATCGGCAGCGTCTGCCAGTCTTTTTCGGATTTGGTGAGGAACTGGCGGAAGACGCCGGCCACCTTCTCCGACATAGGCACGTCCATATAGAGGCTGCGGATTGCGAAATAATCTATCAGGGAGGTATAGCTCCAGTTCTTGGTGTCCGATATGGCTGCTATGCGGCCGTCCAGGTACTTGAGCGCGCGGCTGAGGCTGGCATCGAGACCTTCGGGGCCGACGCCCATCCTTTCGAGCTGGCGGATCTTTTCGAGGTAGAGCATCGTCAGCACGTCTGAACCGTACATACAAGGGAACCAGCTGAAGCTGCCGTCGGCGTGCTGCATCGAAAGCAGCTTGGCGACAGCGTCCTTCGTCAGGTCCGCATCCCAGCTTTCGCCGATCTTCTTCCTCGTCTGGTTGACGTAGAGGGCGTTCAGCCAATCGATCATATTCATATTGCCGGGACGCGCGGGGGCCTCGAGAGCCTTGCGTACCGCGTCGAGGGTGCTGTATTCCTCATATCTGATGACTGCATCCTTGGCGCCGATGCGGTTGCGGAGCTGATTCTCGTAGTACTTGCGGCCGTGCGGGCCTCCGAGCACGAACGATGCGGTCTCGGTGATCTCCTGCACCTCGGGAACGATTTCTATGGCGTTCTTCTCGCCGTCAGACACATCGCCGGCATCAACGCTTATCGTCACGAATATCTTCTGCGCGGCGGGAATCTTCACCGTCCAGGCGACTTCAGTCTGGGCTCCTGCCGTCAGGGTCAGCTTCTTGTCCTTCGTGCCGAGGTTGAGCCTGCGTCCGGTGACGGCATCTTCGATGACGATCCTTGCCGTGCCTTTCAACTCGCGGGCGCCTACATTGGCGACAGAGCTCTTGAGGACGATTTCGTCACCCTCGGTGGCGAACAGCGGCAGCTGCGGCTGCACCATCAGTTCCTTCTGGACTATGAACTGCCGCTCGGCAGAACCGCTGTGCAGCGCCTTGTCGTGAGCACGTATCAGCACTCTGTATGTGCCGAAGGCCTGCCGGGTGGTGTATTTCACCTCGGCGCTGCCGTCAGGGCCTATGACTATGTGAGGATAGAAGGCTATGGTCTCCCCGAAGTCGCTGCGAACATCTGCGTCGTCTTCACCTGCGCCTTCTTCTTCATCTGCGGTATCGTACGCAGCTTCCTCCATCTCCGCCTGGGGTCCGATCGACATATCGGCCTTGCTCATCATCACCATCTCATCCATCATCGCACCGTTCAAGGCAGAGCGGGAAGCCATCCTTCCATAGGCAAGGGCTTCGCCGTAGACCATTCCGTAGTCGGAAATATTAGTGCTGATCGACGGACTGTAGGTCGTGTAGGCCGAGAAGGGCGAGAATCGGAAGGCGTTCGCGCCGTAGCGGTCGGTGGTTATGTCGAATACAGACACGGTCAGCTCGCTGGGAGCGCCCTTCACAGTGAAGCTCTCTTCGGTCTCGGGAGCTGTCTTGTCGCGGAACGACTCTATGCTGAGGTCGAAAGTGGTCGGAGCCGTCGGCCTGCTGAATTCGTGGGTGATGTGGTATTGCTTGTAGCCGCGGAAGGTGAAAAGGCTCAGCTCCACGCGGTCGTTGTACTTGTCGAGATAGGGAAGGCTGATGTGTCTTGCCTCATTGCGCAGGTGCAGCGGCAGGCGGTAGAGCTTCTGGTCGCGGTCGAAGAGCTCGACTTCCAGATAGAGGTCGTCTTCTGTCGTTGCGACGACGAAATCGATGCCGCCCTCGCTCTTGACGGGATAGAAGAAAAGCATACTGGGAACAGGCGCCTTGCTGTCAGAGGGCGAGAACAGGGCTACTTCCCTGTGACCGGAGATGGTGCGGCCGCGCCACATCACCTCATATTCCAGGCGGTAGCTGCCGGAAGGCAGGGTGCTGAAATCGAGCGGCTCGCGCACGCCGGTGGTGAAGATGCCTTCCGCCTGCACTTTTCCGTCACTGAGCAGGCGGTAGCTGCCTTCGACGCTCTGAGGCACGCCGTTACGGTTGCTGCCTTCGATGAGGATATATTTCTCGACATCGCGGTTGACTGCGATGACGCTGTCATTGACTGTGTGCTCGCTGGCAAAGGCCGTGTTCATCTGGAGAGGGATGTCGGCAACGATGATGTCAGTCGAAGCCTCGTGGGTCTCGCCCTTGCGGTCGGTGACCTTGACCTCGACGACATAAGCCACCCTGGGGTCTTCCTCCCTCTCGTCGAACTCAGGCCTTTCGGCCTTGAAGGAGATGCTGAAATTGCCGGCCTCGTCGGCAGTCACGCTGCCCTCGTCAATCAGCTTCCAGCTGAGGCTCGGCGTCCACCTCATCCAGAACGACCTGCGGTGCACTGTGTATTCTATCTTCGCCCCTGCCATTGCGACGCCCGCATAGCCCTTCACCGTACCGGTCTGGGTTATTACGTCGTCGAAAGTGAACATACCCTTGGGCACGGGCATTTCAAGGAAGAAATCGGGAGTAACATATTCCTCGACCCTGACGGTGGCCGAGCCGCCGGCCGTGCTGATGGTGTAGCTGCCGTTGCGGCTGCCCTCCGGAATCTTGAAAGAGCCGCTGGCCGAGCCCCACTCATTGGTGACGACCGTCACCGTAGCCACCGGTTCCTGCTGCGCGGGAGCCAGCAGGTTCACTTTCATCTCCTTGCCCTCGATGACAGAGCCTGTGGTGCCGTCGGACTTGAAGGCCACGACCTTGAACTGGATTTCGTCGGTCGGCCTGTAGAGACGGCGGTCGGTATACACGTAAGTCCTTTCGTCTACCCTTACATAATCGTGGTTGCGGATGCGGTAGGGCCTGCTGATGCCCATCGCCTCCGAGAAGTCGTCGCCGCCGGCAGCTATGGCCAGCTGCGAATAGTAGCCGGGAGAGTCGAAGAGTCTCTGGTCGAGAGGCGTGAAGCCGTCCTGCCTGTACTCTTTCGTTGAAAAGACTGAAGGAGAGAGGAACGTCCCCTTGCCGCTGCCCTCGCGGTAGCTGGTCACCGTGATGTTTTCATAAGGCTTGCCGGTCATCGCATCAGCGGCATATACCTCGTGCTTTTCTCCCACTTCACGCAGCGCGGCGGCCACGCGGCTGATGTACACGTACTGATATGAAGCCTGCTCGCCGGACACTACCTTGACCACATAGATGCCCTCTTCGTCGAACTTCCACGTGGTGGAGATTTCCTCGCCGACATTGTATTTGTTGGCGAAGCCGTCCAGCTTCTTCTCTCCTACCAGCACGCAGCGGGTCGAACCGCTGTCATATTTTATGAACTTATCGTAGTCGCCTATCTGATAGCGGCCGCTGAGCTTGTAGACCTTGAAGTCGGCGGAGGCTACATTCTTGGAGTTGACTATGTAGGTAATCTCCCCTCCGGGATAGCCTTTATCCTTGCCCCTGGAATTGAGCCTTCTGGAATCCATCTCGTCGATGAGGCTTTTCAGCTCTTTGGCATAGCTGCTCTTCGGGAAAGCCTTGATGGCCGCCTGGCACATCTCGCGGACTTTCTTGTAGACCGCCTCGTCCTTGTTGGCGTCGGACTTGTAGTCCTGCTCCCGCTTGGTGCGCTCGATCTTCTCGGTGATGAGCATTATCACCCTCGGGTGCCTGCAATATTTTTCGATGTTGGCGTTCAGGTCGCGGAAGATGGAATCCTGCAGCGCGGAGTAACGGGTATAATAATCGCGCGCATCCTTCCAGTTGTATCTGGACAGGCACTCATATCTCTGTTTCATCACTTCCAGCCTTTCGAGGTCGTCCCCTTTCTCGCGGGTCATAGTTTCGAGTTCGGAGAGATAGCCGGCGGCAGTCTGGGGTTTGCCGGCATCGAGGGCCTTTTCTACTTTAGACCACAGCGCTGCGTACTGTGTCGTGTTCCAAGAAGGATTCTGGGCGTTATATACCAGCCCGAGAAGCAGATAAAGAGTTACCATATCCAAATCGTTTTTATTTGAATGCCGCTATCAGCCAAAAGTATGCCACTGCGGCAAGTTGCCTACTTGCACCAGCGGTCGAGCCAGTCGAAGAACTGACGGTGCCAGTAAACGGAGTTCTGGGGTTTGAGCACCCAGTGGTTCTCGTCGGGGAAGAGCAGCATCTTCGACGGGACGCCCATCATCTGGGCTGCGTTGAAGGCCGCCATACCCTGATCCACCGGCACGCGGTAGTCCATCTCGCCGTGCACCACCATAATCGGGGTGTCCCAGTTCTTGATGAGGGTGTGCGGGGAGTTGGCGTAGTGGCGGCGGGCCACAGGGTTGTCGCTCCACGGCGCGCCGGCCTGCACCTCGTCGGGACGGGCGATGCCGCCGTTGTCCCAGTCGGGGAACCACATCTCTTCGGTGACTTCATACATATGCTCCTCGTTGAAGATGCCTGCGTGGGCTATGAAGGCGCTGAAACGGCCCTGGTGGATGCCTGCAAGGTAGTAGACAGAATAGCCGCCGTAGCTGGCTCCGACTGCGGCCATCTTGCCGACGTAAGGCTCCGCGAGCATAACGTCAGCCGCACGCAGGTAGTCCTGCATATTCTGGCCGATGTAGTCTCCTGATATCTGTTCGGTCCATTCCTGTCCGAAGGCTGTCGTGCCGCGGCGGTTGGGGAGAACCATTATGTAGCCCTGCGAACACATCAGGCGGTAGTTCCAGCGGGTCGACCAGCCCTGGCTGAGCGTGCCCTGAGGGCCGCCGAGGCAGATGAGGATGGCCGGATAGGTCTTGCTCGCGTCGAAGCCGTCGGGATAGAGCACCCAGGTGAGCATCTTCTTGCCGTCGGTGGTGGTGATCCATCGCTCCTCGCAGGTGGGCTGCTCGAGTTTCGCTAGTATGTCGTCGTTCTCGTGGGTGAGCTGCTTCCAGCTGCCGTCGGCCAGTGACACAGAGATTATCTCGGAAGGCCTCATCATAGACTGGTTGGTGGTTATCAGGCGGTCGGCGAGCACTGTCGGGGTGTCGAAGTCATACCATTCGTGGTCGGGGGTGACCCTCTCCATCTTGTATGCTTCGAGGTCGAAGCGCCATATCTCCTGCACGCCTTCGACCAGGGATGCGAAATAAATGTACCTCTGGTCGGCACTCCATACGGGGATCGAAGCGTTGTACTTGAAGTCGGAGGTGATTTCGAACTTGTTGCGGTTTTCGAGGTTCATCACGAACAGGCGCACCTTGTCGGCCTCGTAGCGGGCACGCTCCATACTGCACCACGCGATGCAGTCGCCGTCCGGACTGAACACGGGCTCGGTGTCGTAGCCAGGCATACCTTCGGTGAGGTTCTCGCAGGCGCCGGTAGCCACGTCATAGAGGTATATGTCGGTATTGGTCGAAAAGGCATAGTCGATGCCCGTCAGCTTGCGGCACGAGTAGACGATCTTGCTGCCGTCGGGGCTCCAGCTCAGCTGCTCGAGGCCTCCGAAAGGCTCGGTGGGCAGCTCGAAGGGCTGGCCCTCGAGGATGTCCTTGCCGGCAGCGACCTTGCCGCCCTCGAATGAAGCCACGAAAGTGTGCGGAATCTCCTCGACGAAATGGTCCCAGTGGCGGTACATCAGGCCGTCGATGGTGCGCACGGTGGCCTTGTCAAGGTCGGGATATACGTCGGTCGGGGCGGTGTGGTTCTTCACCGATTTGATGTACATAACCTTGCTGCAGTCGGGGGACAGCTTGAACTCGGACATTCCCCCCTCGACGTCGCTTATCTGGACAGCCTTGCCTGCCTTGGCCGCCATCTTGTACATCTGGCCGCCGCAGAGGTAGACGATAGTGTCGTCATCCAGCCAGCGGGCGTTCGAGCAACTCTTGCCGGAGTGGGTTATCTGGGTGCGGCCGGAGCCGTCGATGTCCATCACGAACAGCTGGCGGACGCCTTTGTTCTGCTCTATGCTGGTGTAAGTGACTCCGAAAAGGATGCGGCTGCCGTCGGGGCTCACCTGGGGGTCGGAAACCTTGCCCAGCTGATGCATTATCTCTGCCGTGAAGTGGCCTTGCGCCGCTATGTTTTCAGGTTTGGCGATTTCGCCGCCGTCTGTCTGCGTGTCTTTGCAGGCTGTCATTGATAAGATTGCCATAATCGAGGCTATGATAAGTGCTTTTTTCATGTTCTATTCTTGTGCCATTGCGTTTTCAACTTCTTCAACTGTTCTCGGCAGGCGTTTGGATCCGAGAAGCCTTGCGCCGTTCTCAGTGATGAGAAGGTCGTCTTCGATGCGGATGCCGCCGAAGCTGCGGTAGGCTTCCAGCTTGTCGAAGGCGATGAAATCCTTGCAGGTACCTTCAGCCTTCCACTTGTCGATCAGGGCGGGGATGAAATATATGCCCGGTTCGTCGGTAACCACATTGCCCGGCTTGAGGACGCGGGCCATACGCAGCGACCCGAGGCCCAGCTGGCTTGAGCGAGTGACCGTGTCGTCGTAGCCCACGTAGTTCTCGCCAAGGTTCTCCATATCGTGCACGTCAAGGCCCATATTGTGGCCCAAGCCGTGAGGCATAAACAGCCCGGCGGCTCCGGCTGCCACGGCTTCGTCTACATCGCCTTTGACCAGGCCGAGGTTCTTGAGGCCCTGGAGCATCAGACGGCTGGCGGCCAGATGGACATCCTTGTAGCTGATGCCCGGACGTGCGAGTCCCAGGGCGAGATTGTTGGCTTCGGACACTATCGTGTATATTTCTTTCTGCTGCTGGGTGAAGCGGCCTCCGCTGGGCAGCGTGCGGGTGAAGTCAGAGCAGTAATGGCTCGCTATCTCGGCTCCGGCGTCGATGACTGTCAGCCTGCCTTCGGTGAGGACCTGATGGTGCGAGTGGTTGTGCAGCGTCTCGCCGTTCTGCGACAGGATCGTAGGGAACGAGACCATATAGCCTCCGCTTATGACGACACCCTCCATCACGCCGACAATGTCCTGCTCGAGCATTCCGGGCTTCATTATCTGGGTGGCCGCCATATGCATTGCGTAGCCCAGGTTGCAGGCGATGTCGATCTGCTGTATCTCGCACGGCTCCTTGACAAGGCGCATCTCCACGACGGCCTTGATGAATTCCACGCTGGCTTCCGCTTTCAGGCGGTCGAAGGGAATGCCGAGCAGCGAATTGAGGAGCATCATATTGCGGTAGCGGTAGGGCGGAAGGAAATGCACCTTGCGGCCCTTTGCGAGAGCGGCCTTCACCACCTTGTCAAGCTCAGCCAGAGGGGCTGTCCTGGCCACTCCGACTTCATCGGCCCTGCTGGCCACAAGGGGCTGGGGGCCCATCCAGATTATGTCGTCGATGTCGACGTCGTTGCCGAAGATGGTCTCCTCGCCGCTTTCCACGTCGATTACGGCCGCCATATCGGGCTGGTCAATGCCAAAATAATAGAGCCAGGTGCTGTCCTGACGGAAGATGTATTGGTTGTCAGCGTAGTTAGAAGGAGCCTCGCTGTTGCCCAGGAAAAGCAGGATGCCATCCTTTACGCTCTTTATCAGTCTTTGTCTGCGTGCGACGTAAATATTTCTGCTGAACATTTGATTTAAGTTATAACTCTTTTCTAAAACTAATGATATTCTGATGATGGTGATTAATCTTGTATGCAAAAGGATAACCGAACGGATATAGCGGTTTTACCGTCTGCATGAGGACAGTGGTCCCAACAAAATGAAAACCGATTTCTTGCATCAGTTTAACAATGTCTGCTTGAACACATACTTCTTTTTTGTTAACCGTGAAATCGCTTATGATAATCGTCGCATATTTTTTATTCCTGAGACAATTGTACGCTTTCAACATTATTTCCTTCAGCGCTTTAATAAAATCATCATATTCGTCATAATTTCCAAGGTCGTTTTTGAACTCGCTATAATATTCGACTCCATCACGGGCTGACATACGATAATTTTTGCCACTGTTGTTGCGGGTTCCTTTCGAATCATTCCTCAAAATGTTATGATAAGGCGGAGATGTAACTATATAGTCTACTTCGCCGATGTTATCCATCAAAGCAAGGCTGTCTCCAACCATGTATTCACAATCATTGTATCTATCTTCATCAGTTATTCGCCGAAGATACAATTGATGATAGTCTTCATTCAAGTCCATGCCTATACCCTTACGTCCAAGATTGGCGGCAGCTATAAGAGTTGTGCCGCTTCCGACAAAAGGATCAAGCACAGTCATGCCCCGCTTGGTAAACAGGCTGATCAGCTTTTCGATATCCTTAATCATGAACGGAGCCGGATGCTTGTACGCTGCCTTATCTTCAGGAGATGATTCAGATGTCCAAAAGCTTTTTGACAGCAATAGCCAAGACCTTCCATCAAGGTCATTCAATGTGTTCCGCTCATCATATTTCCCTGGTTGGTTTTCGAGCTCTTTGGGCTTCCTTGGCCTTTTGTTCTTCTTTATTTCGCTCATATAGTATCTGAAACCTCCTTGATGTCATCAATATTCAGATTACGTGAAGCAGCCAATTTCCTTACGTCTTCGTATGTCATAAAACGCCAAGACTGGGACCTGAAAGCATCTATAAACATCTTGTCTCTATAGTTCATCAACTCTTGCCTACGATCTTCTGGAATAATCATGAATTTGGGTATACCCGCTTCGATATTGGAGGCCCGAACGACTGCTTCTACAAAATTCGTAGAATTTTCTACTTCAAATATAGCCGAAATGATTCCATCTTTAATCCACACGCAGTCCATCATTTCAATTCGTGACAACTGCTGCTCAGTATATCCATCTAATATGCCATCCAAATCTAAATACGCAGAAAAAGACGCCAGCTTTGTCATGGAATCAACATACTCGCGCTGCTCCCGTCGCCCGACAAACGGCTCATTTTTAGCTTTTCGCGCCATTCTACAAAGAGTGGAAATGACATGCGTGTGTAGCGAGCAATCTCTTTCTACTTCACTTTTTATCTTCCATTTTCCTCCGGATTGGACCGCATACTTGCTGACTACGCTTTTGATACGTTGCATGTCCGGAGTCAGTCCATTGGAAAATTCGCGGAAGATTTCTGCTACTATATCATCATATCGCACTGACACCTTTCGTCTTAAAAGAGCTTTGATTGTAGTATCAACTCTTTCTGTAAGAGGAATATTGCGATGGTTTATGTAATTAGATGGCTTATTGAACCAATAATAGTTGCCTGCTTTGTCCTTTAACTCCTCGATGATAGTGAAGATTTTGCCTTCTCCAACTTCTTCTGAGAGAATAGTGCTCAATTCTTCTGAAGGTTCTTCAGGCTCCAGATATCCCGCTTGAAGCATATCTGGAAGCAAGCCATTTAGAATGAATGAGAACGGTGTCGGCTCTGACCGCTCTACCAACAGGTCTATGGTCCGTTGGATAACAAATCTTTTCAATTCTACTTTGTCTCCAAAATAGTTCGGGGCTTCTGCTTTCTTACATCTGATATAGAAGTCCGAACTGGTAGTTCCATAAGGATTGGCGACATTGGATTCTCCCGAGCGCTTGTTATATTGATGTGTTACCTTTTCGAATATAAAACCCGCTTCCTTGATAGCACCGACAAAATCGTTCCACTCTCTTATATCTTGATTATGAAAAGTAACAACCATATAGTGCTCCGGTTTTAACACTCTGTACATATTACTGAAAGCATTCACCAACTTCACATAGTAACTAATGCGGTCGGTTATATTTTTCTTATATGTGATTTCTCCAGAGTCATCTGGTGTATATCTTTTATCAAAGTGCTGCAACCAAACCAACCACACAAGACTCAAATCCATGTACTGTACGAGTCCTCCGTAAGGAGGGTCTGTGAGGATAAAATCTATACTGTCGTCTTCTATGAAATCGCACAAGTCGGCCACATCGACAACACCATAATTAATATCAGCGTTTCTATTTATCTTTTTACCTTTACCTATGTCATTGATTTTGAACTTTGTCGGAAGAGACTCTTTTGCGTCAAGCATGGCATTCAAAACACCTTGCTTTTCAAAGCACGAACGATGGAAGACGATCAGAGGATTCTGTTCCATCGAACGATTTCTTATCATATAGTCTGCGCGCCCCCAGCTACCAGAAAAATCCCTATTGCCGGATTCCCCACGAGGCACAACCATTTTGCTGACTAAATGAAGGGTATGAACAAAGGCATACATCAGATGAAGCCTTATGCCTTTATCTGCCTGCTGTATCAAGTCGAACATCTTAGCAAGAAGATAGAGGTTGCGGCGTGTCCATAATTTGTCAAATGTTACGCCTCCGATATTTTTAATAAAATTGACATTGATGGATGGATTCTTTGGAAAGGCATCTGTGGGAAACCAATATGGAATATCTATGCCTGACATGTCTTCCGCTTTCTGGAAATCTTCCTTGTCAGCATTTATTGAAATTCCTTTTCCTTCTTCTGTCTTGAGACGAACCATACTGACTTTACCTTTAAGCCAGATGTAGTTATAAATGATCGTTTGTTTGTTATTGACGTTTTTGGTGTAGTATTTCTGATATATGTCATCAGATTCTACACTCTGCTCTATATACTCGACATATTCTTTGAATTTCTGCTCATTGAACTCCGAGGATAATACCTCCACGACAAAAGCAGATAATGGATTTAAGTCTGTCGATATAATCTTTCTTCCCAGCTTCAAACTCTCAAAGGTTGAGATTCCACTTCCCATGAAGGGATCAAGGACTACACCATCCTCAGGACAATAGTGTTTTATATAATCGCTCCAGATATTATGCGGTTTCCTCCCCCAATACTTCATCGCCCGATACATTGCGGGTCGAGTGTCCTCTACCAAAGCATAATTGATATGCTCTGGATTATAAGATTTTCTCCCTTCTATCTTTATTTCCTCCTTTTTCATACCTTCCTCTGTTAGAATTGTAAAATTAACAAAATAAGTATATTTGTAACAAACCGAAATCACTGCAAAACATGAAGAAATTGCTCCTTTGCCTCGTGGCTGTCCTGACAGTGACGACTGCTTTCGCCCAGCGCAACCAGCGCTCACAGCGCAATCAGCGCGTCCAGGCCCAGCAGACGGCGGACTATCTCACCGACGACAATATTTTCTACTCCCAGAATACCGATGCCTACTCCCTCGACCGCTGCGTGCTGGACGTGTATTATCCGACCAAGATGGCAAATTGTCCGGTGATAGTGTGGTTCCACGGCGGCGGCCTGACTTCCGGCAACAAATTCATCCCCGAGCAGCTCAAGAACAGCGGATATGTGGTTGTCGCAGCCAATTACCGCCTGATGCCCAGAGTCGAAGTGACCCAGTGCATCGACGATGCGGCGGCCGCGGTGGCCTGGGTTTTCAAGAACATCAGCAAATACAACGGCGACCCCGACAATATCTATGTGAGCGGCCACTCCGCCGGAGGCTATCTCACCAGTATGATCGGGCTCGACAAGGCTTATCTGTCGAAATACGGCATAGACGCCGACCGTCTGGCCGCCCTGATCCCCTTCAGCGGGCAGGTTATGACCCATTATGAATACCGCACCCGCCACGGAGGCAGCGCCCTTCAGCCGACCATAGACGACACGGCTCCCATCGCCCATCTGCGTGCCGACGGACCGCCCTACGTGATAGTTTCAGGCGACCGCAACCTCGAGCTTTACGGCCGCTATGAAGAAAACGCCTATATGTGGAGGATGATGAAACTCATAGGTCACGAGCAGACCTACATCTACGAGCTCGACGGCTACAGCCACGCCGCGATGGCCACACCCGCCTTCCATATCCTGAAACAGTACGTAAAAGTACGTCAGTGAACAGTACTGCCCTCGTCTGGTCGTGATTTGTAAATCGGTTATAATCAGGCGTTAACAAATCACGCGCGAAACAGATTCAGACTATTTCCACTTCCATACGGAGGCGGACGCCGAAGGCTGCTTCAACTTTGTCTGTGATGGCAGAGGCCAGCGCGAGGATATCTTCTGCCGCTGCGTGTCCGCGGTTCACCAGGATCAGGGCGTGCCTGTCGTAGACTGCGGCGTCACCCACCGACATTGACTTGCAGCCGCAGCGGTCGATGAGCCATCCGGCGGAGAGTTTCACATCTCCGTCCGGAGCGGGGTAGTGCGGCATATCGGGATATTCCGCCAGCAGGGCCTCGAAGGTCTCGCGGCTGACCACCGGGTTCATAAAGAAGCTGCCGGCACTGCCGATCACTTCCGGGTCGGGCAGCTTTGACTGCCGAGTCGCGATGACGGCGTCGCGCACTTTCTGCAGTGTCGGCTCGCCTTCTATGCGGGCGGCGAGGTTGCCGTAGCTGAGGTTGAAGGACGGCTGCAGTGAAAGCCTGAACACCACCTTGAGCACGAAATACCGCTTGCCGCTTTGCTTGAAGATGCTGGAGCGGTAGGCATAGCCGCACTCGTCGGGGAAGAACACCCTGGGCTGGCCTTCGACGGTGTCGTAGACCTCCACCGAGCTGACGAGGCTGCCGGCCTCAGTGCCGTAGGCCCCGATGTTCTGCACGGCTGCAGCTCCCACATCGCCGGGAATCAGGGAGAGGTTCTCTGCGCCGTACCAGCCTTTGTCGACACACAGTTTGACGAAGTCGTCCCAGACCATTCCGGCTCCGACGCGTACGCGCACATAACCGTGGCCCTCGGAAGCCTCCCAGCCGGCGTCGGTGCAGCGGAAGACGCTGCCTTCCACCACGGGTTTGGAGAACAGCAGGTTGCTGCCTCCGCCTACCGGCAGCCAGGGCTTGGGGGCATGCTGCAGACTGTCTGCCAGCTGCTCAGCCCCGTCGTACTCGAAGTAGTTGGCAGCAAAGGCGTCAAGCCCGAGAGTGTTGGAAATCCTTGTGGCCATTCCGGCTTAGAACATATAGTCCCAGCAGGGGAGCATCACACGCTCGCCTGAAAGGGCGTCGATGGATTTCTTGTCGAGATATTTGCGGTTGATGACGATGCGGAAGAGGTACTCGTCGAACCAGCGGTCGGTGAAAGTGAGGTAGCCGTGGTCGCCCGAAGCTGCGCCCCAGCTGTTCTCGAACTGCCATTTGACGGGCACGTCTTTGTCGTCGGTGTCGCAGGCCACGATCAGCATAGCGTGCGAAGAGCCGCTCTGGCGGGTCAGGATGCGGGCCTTCTTGTCCATAGCCAGGCTCACGCCCATCAGGCTCTCATAGTCGTATGTGCCGACATCGAGCTTGCCGGCTCCGGAAGCAGTGTTGCTCTGCTTGCCCACGTCGCAGGATGCGTACATCGGCTCGTCGGCCTTGATCGACTTCAGGGCGGCGACCTTGATGACGTCGTTGGGCAGGTTGAGGTAATACCAGTTGATGCCCTCGATGCTGTTGCGGTAGTTTTCTATCTCGTAGACTTTATAGTAAGGCCTGGTGGGGTCGTTCATTATCATTACGTAGGTCTCGGGGTTGTAGTTCTCCGGAATCACACTCTTGTAGAACTCGGCGGGGGTGGTCTTCACGGTCTGCACTTTGCCGTCCTTGTCCTTGTAGCGCCAGGTGAATTCTGCCGGGGGTTCGCCCAGGCAGAGCGCCAGGATGCGGTAGATGTCCTTGAGGATCTCGACCTTCTCGGCGCGGACGGCATCGATCTTCCTGCCGGCGGCGCACATCTCGCGGAGGGCATATCCGCCTGCGCGCAGGCGCTCGTTGAGGATGCTGACCATCTGGCTGGTGTTGTTGGAGTGTTCGGTCTCAGGCATTATCTCGGCAGGCACTACGCCGTATTTCTCACCGATGTTGTAGAAGAGGTTCCACACGCCTCCGTCGCTGACAGGGCTCTTGAAATATGTCACGACTTCGCGGTCGTCGAACGAACGGTCGGCAGTGGCGATGATATCCTCCAAAAAGAGGTTGGCCTTCTCGAACATATCCCAGAAATAGCTGAAGTTGTGCGAGAAGTCGAAGCTGCTTACATTGTAGCGCTTCATCGCGATGGGGCGCAGCTGGTTCATCGAAGTGAACATCCAGCAGCGTCCGGAACTCATCTGGTCGGTGATGCCCTTCACCGAAGTGGTGTATTTGAAGAAGTTGTCAACAGGCTCTGCCGAATGGTTCAGGGCGAGGGCCTTGATGCTCTTGTTCTGGACGAGGATGTTCTGGAGGGCGGCGGTGGGGCCGTCTTTCACGAAACTTGACTGTATCTGGCTCAGCTCCCTGGGGGAGATGGTCTGGGCGAAGGCGCAGGTGCAGATAAGCAGCGCCGGCAATAACAATATCTTTTTCATAATGGTACAAAGTTAAGAATCCATGGAAGATATATGGCAAGATTTGTTAATTTTGTAGTAATAGACAAACCATCGCTTATGCTTACGGAAGATAAAAAACTGTACGTGGCCCACAGTTCTAACGGCCCGATATACATCACCGGCCAGATGGCCAACAGGCACGGCCTCATAGCCGGTGCGACAGGAACCGGCAAGACAGTCTCGCTGCAGGTTATTGCAGAAACTTTCTCCCAGGCAGGAGTCCCCTGCTTTATGGCCGATATGAAGGGCGACCTGTCGGGCATCAGCCAGACCGGCAAGATGTCCGGCTTCATCGAGAAGCGCTGCGCCGAGTTCGGCATCGAAGACCCGAAGTTCGAGGGCTGTCCCACCCGTTTCTATGACGTCTTCGGAGAGAAAGGCTTCCCGATGCGCACCACCGTGTCCGCGATGGGTCCCCAGCTGCTCTCGAGGATCCTCGACCTCAACGACACCCAGGAAGGCGTGCTGAACATCCTCTTCAAGATAGCCGACGACGCCGACCTGCTGCTCCTCGACCTCAAGGACCTGCGTATGATGCTGGATTTCGTGGGCAAGAACGCAGCCAGCTTCACCACCCAGTACGGCAACATCTCTTCTGCCAGCGTGGGCGCCATCCAGCGCTCCATCCTTACCCTCGAGAACCAGGGCGGAGAGAAGTTCTTCGGCGAGCCGGCCTTCAGCGTAGAGGACCTGCTCGACACTGAGAACGGCCGCGGCGTGATGAACGTGCTCGTGGCCGACAAGCTGATGCTGCAGCCGAAGCTCTACTCCACCTTCCTGCTGTGGCTCATCACCGATCTCTACTCAAAGATGCCGGAAGTCGGCGATATGGACCTTCCCAAGCTGGTGTTCTTCTTCGACGAGGCCCACACCCTTTTCGAAGGCACTTCCAAGGCTCTTACCGACAAGATTGAGCAGGTCATCCGCCTCATCCGCTCCAAGGGCGTCGGCATCTACTTCGTGACCCAGGCTCCCACAGACCTGCCGGACAATGTGCTTGGACAGCTCGGCAACAGGGTCCAGCACGCCCTTCGTGCCTACACCCCGAAGGACCAGAAAGTTGTCCGCACAGTGGCCGACACCTTCCGCGCCAACCCCGCCTTCAAGACTGCCGACGTCATCACCGAGCTCTCCACCGGTGAGGCCCTTGTGTCGTTCCTCGACGAAAAGGGCGCTCCTTCAGTGGTAGAGCGCGCCCGCATCCTCTTCCCTCTGAGCCAGATCGGCGCCATCACCGACGGCCAGCGCCTCGACGTGCAGGCCGCAGCGCCCGCAAAGATCAAGGAATATGAGACGATGATCGACCGCGAGAGCGCCTATGAAGTCCTGACAGCCCAGTATGAGGAGCAGGCACGCGAGGAGGAGAAGGCCCTCGAGAAGAAAGAGAAGGAAGAAGCCAAGGCTGCCAAAGAGAAAGAAAAGGCAAAGAGCGGCTCGAAGAAGAAAAACATCAACCGCACCATCCTCGGCACACTGGCCACAGCTGCCGCCACCACCTTCGCGCGCAGCCTCGCCAATTCGGCCGCCAAGTCGATAACCATCGGCGGCAAGAAGACTTCTTCGTCAAGCAGCAAGAAGTCTAGCTCGTCGAAGAAGAGCGGAAGCACAGTCCTGGAAAAGGCTACAAAGTCAGCGGCTAACACCGTGACCCGCACCATCACCAACGAGGTGCTCAAATCTATCCTTAAAGGGTTATAGCGTCTATCCAGCCCTGCAGACCGGCTGAGACATCTTCAGGAACTATATCCAGCGCGGCGGCGGCAAACACCGTCAGCTGGATTTTCTTTGCTTCGTCAAGAGAGATTCCGCGCGAGCGCATATAGAACAGTTCTTCGTCGTCAAGACGACCCACCGTGGCTCCGTGGGTGCAGACCACATCGTCGGCATATATCTCAAGCTGCGGGCGGGCGTCGGCCCTCGCTTCGCCGGTCAGCAGCAGGTTGTGGCACTGCTGGCGGGCGTCGGTCTTCTGGGCGTCCTGCGCCACCTTGATAAGGCCGAAGAAATTGCTGCGGGCGCTGCCGCCGAGTATACCCTTGAACATCTGCTCCGACGTGCAGGCAGGCACTTCGTGGTTCATCCTGACGTCGAACTTCACGTCGGCGGCGCCTGAGAGCAGCCAGAGTCCTCTCAGGCGGCAGGATGCACCCTTGCCTGTCAGGCTCACATTCAGGCTGTTTGCGACGCGCACGTCCCCGAGCACTATGAAGGCCAGCTCAAGCGACGCGTCTTCTTCCACTGCGATGTCCAGCCGGAAGTCGCCGCCGGCGCGCTGCATCACCAGCCAGCTCTTCGAAGAGCCCGCCGCAATGCGCAGCGCCGTAGTGCCTTCCTTGAGTTCAAGAGTCTCCATACTACAGGGTATTGGTGATCCAGTCATAGCCGCGGTCCTCGATCTCGCGGGCGAGAGCCTTGTCGCCGGTCATTACGATGCGGCCTTTGTAGAGCACGTGTATATAGTCAGGCACGATGTAGTCGAGCAGACGCTGGTAGTGGGTGATCAGTATAGTCGCATTGTCCGGGCGGCGGAGTTTGTCGACACCGGTTCCGACAATGCGCAGGGCATCCACGTCGAGGCCTGAGTCGGACTCGTCGAGGATAGCCAGCTTAGGGTCGAGCATAGCCATCTGGAACACCTCGTTGCGCTTCTTCTCTCCGCCTGAGAATCCGGCGTTCACGGCGCGTGACGAGAAGCTCGCGTCCATCTCCACGAGCGCCATCTTCTCCTTCATCATCCGCAGGAACTCGACAGCCGATATGGGACCGAGGCCGCGCTGTTTGCGGTGCTCGTTGACGGCGGCCTTCATAAAATTGGCATTCGTCAGGCCGGGAATCTCCACGGGGTACTGGAAGCCCAGGAAGATTCCTTTCCACGAGCGTTCCTCGGGACTCATCGGCACGAGGTCCTCGCCCTCGAAGCGGATGGTTCCCTCCGTCACCGTGATGTTGTCCCTTCCGGCCAGGGTTGCGGCCAGGGTGCTTTTGCCGGCTCCGTTCGGACCCATTATGGCGTGCACCTCTCCGGCCCTTATTTCAAGGTCGATGCCCCGGAGGATTTCCTTCTCTCCGACTGCGGCGTGCAGATTCTCTATTTTGAGCAATGTGTTCATCAGGCTTTTTTCTTATACAGTTTCATCCAGGTTGACAGGGACCATAGTCCGTTGACAAGATACAGCGCGCAGACTATCGGCATAAAGACGTGGCCTACGGACAGGTGCAGGAATATCTGGGTTATATTGACCAGCAGCCACGCTATCCAGCAGTCCCACTTCTTGAGGGCGGACAGCAGCTGGGCCACCAGGATCAGCACTGTCACGCAGGAATCCAGGTAAGGGTGCGGATCTTCGGGGAAAAGTGTGTTGAGCGTCCATCCCCAGAGGCCGGCGATGATGAAGACCGACAGCGTGCACATAATACGCTCGGGCCAGCTGAGCATACTTACCTTGAGGGCTGAACTGTCTTCGGAGCTCTCTTCGTTCTGTCTGGGATGAGTCCACCTCCAGTGTCCGAGGATGTTGATGGCCAGCGACACGGGCTGCAGCAGCAGGCTCGCGTAGAGGTTCTTGTTCCAGAACATCAGGAAGAGGGCCGTGGTGTAAAGGTATCCTACCCAGAAATTGTACTTTGAGTTGCGGCCCGCCAGAAAAACGCAGGTCAGGCCGAGGGCGGACGCTATAAGGTCGATCAGCAGCACCGGATAGTCGTTGCCGAGAGTGAAAAGAGAATAATTGATCCAGTCTGTCATCCTACGCTGCCCTCCAATGACAATGCCAGCAGCTTGCGGGCCTCAACTGCGAATTCCATCGGCAGTTTCTCCAGCACCTCGCGGGCATATCCGTTGACAATCAGACCTACCGCGTCTTCTTCAGTGATGCCTCTCTGTCGGCAGTAGAAGAGCTGGTCCTCGCTTATTTTTGAAGTTGTCGCCTCGTGTTCCAGCACGGCGCTTTCATTTGCACATTCTATCACAGGGAAAGTGTGCGCGCCGCATTTGTCGCCGATCAGCAGGGAGTCGCACTGCGAGTGGTTGCGGACTCCTGTGGCGCCGCGGGCCACCTTCACCAGGCCGCGGTAGCTGTTCTGGCTGTGGCCTGCGGAGATGCCTTTGCTGACTATGTTGCTGACGGTATTCTTTCCTATATGTATCATCTTAGTACCCGTGTCGGCCTGCTGCCAGTTGTTGGTCAGGGCCACAGAGTAGAATTCAGACCAGGAATTGTCGCCTTTGAGGATGGTGCTCGGGTATTTCCAGGTGATGGCGCTGCCGGTCTCCACCTGGGTCCAGGAAAGACGGCTGCCCTCACCTTTGCAGAGCCCCCTCTTGGTCACGAAGTTGAAGATGCCTCCGCGGCCCTGCGCATCGCCGGGGTACCAGTTCTGCACGGTCGAGTACTTGACCTCCGCATCCTTCTCTACTACGATCTCCACCACAGCGGCGTGCAGCTGGTTCTCGTCGCGCATCGGGGCGGTGCAGCCCTCGAGGTAGCTCACGTACGAGCCCTCGTCGGCCACGATCAGCGTGCGCTCGAACTGGCCGGTGCCGCGGGCGTTGATGCGGAAATAGCTCGAAAGCTCCATCGGGCAGCGCACTCCCTTGGGAATGTAGCAGAACGAGCCGTCGCTGAAGACGGCGGAGTTCAGGGCGGCGTAGTAGTTGTCGCCGGAAGGCACCACGCTGGCCAGGTATTTCTTCACGAGGTCCGGGCAGTCCCGCACAGCCTCGCTGAACGAGCAGAAGATGATGCCCTTCTCGGCCAGAGTCTTCTTGAACGTGGTCTTGACAGACACTGAGTCGAACACTGCGTCGACGGCCACTCCGCTCAGCACGTCCCTTTCGTGCAGCGGAATGCCCAGTTTGTCGAAGGTCTTGTAAAGCTCGGGGTCTATCTCGTCGCGGCTCTTGGCCTTGCGCGGCGCGGCGAAATATATTATGTCCTGGAAATCAATGGGCGGGATGGTCAGATGCCCCCAGGTCGGCATTGTCATCTTCTGCCATTTGCGGAAGGCGGTCAGGCGGAATTCCAACAGCCAGGCGGGCTCCTCCTTGAGGGCGGACAGTTGGCGGATTATGTCTTCGTTGAGGCCTTTCTCGAGCAGATGCTGCTCGATGTCGGTCTCGAAGCCTTCGGCATATTCCTTGGCGGTGAAGTCCTTTATTATCTGCTGATTTTTGCCCATAGAGGGGCAAAGTTAATTGTTTTCCGCTATTTTTGTAAAAAATGGTCGTTATGGCGGACAAGGATAGCAAGCGCACTGAATTTTCCCAGATAGGGAGGGCTGCGGCTGTCGAAGCCCTTTTCAAGGACAGCGGTTTCGAGAACAAGCCGGCTACGCTGGGCAAGGGAGACTTCTTCACCCACAAAGTAATGAGCGAGGGCGTAGACTTCGACCTCGTCTACAACCCTCTGCGTCACCTCGGCTATAAAGCCGCTCTGAATGTACTCGGAGAGGTCTATGCCGCTTTCTACAGGCCGAAGGCCATTTCGGTGGTGCTCGGCATCTCTGCGCGCTTCTGCCTCGAAGACGTGGCCGAGCTGTGGGCCGGAGTCGTGGCTGCAGCCAAGGAACATTCGGTGGAAAGCCTGACGCTGGAGCTCAATCCTTCGGTGAACGGGCTCTGCATCAGCCTGGGCGCTTTCGGCAGCCAGAAGAAGAAGGTCCTCGACTCGAGGCCGGCCGCAAAGTCGATGGACCTCATCTGCCTGAGCGGCAATGTCGGTGCGGCATATATGGGACAGCACGTTCTTGAAAGGGAGAAGGCTTCGTTCGTGGCGGCCTCTTCCGAAGACAAGCAGCCCGACCTCAGCAAATACAAATATATACTGGCCCAGTACCTCTGCCCCGAAGTGCAGGCCAACACCATAGACCGTTTCCTGGAGCAGGGCATAGTGCCCTCCGCCGGAGCTTTCGTCACCAGGGGCCTCGCTGAAGCCGTGAAGAAGCTCAGCGCGGCGACCGGACTCGGCGCCAAGGTATATGTCGACAAGATTCCCATCTCTTCGCACACTTTCGATATGGCCGAAGAGATCAATATGGACGTCTTCACCGCAGCTATGAACGGAGGCGACGACTACCGCCTGCTGTTCACAGTTCCCATCGAAAAACACGAGCTGCTGAGCAAGGAGATCCAGACATACGACATAATCGGACACCTGTGCCAGCCTGACGTAGGGTGCCAGCTTGTTACTCCGGAAGGAGCGGAAATTGAAATAAAAGCGCTTTAAATGCGATTTTTTTACATTTCGCTGCAACGTTTCGGCCCAACTTTGCATCATTAATACAGGTTTAGGTTTTAGTACACGAGAAGGGGCTCGATTCTGGCAGAGGATCGGCCCTTTTTTTTGTCAGTTATGGAAGACGATATAAGATATATGAAACTCGCCCTTGACCAGGCGCACGCGGCCCTTGAACGCAATGAAGTGCCCATCGGCTGCGTGGTGGTCTGCAACGGCAAGGTCATCGCGCGGGCGCACAACCTGACCCTGCCGCTCCACGACCCGACCGCTCACGCCGAGATGCAGGCCATAACGATGGCTTGCGATTACCTCGGAGGCCGCTACCTGACCGACTGCACCCTCTATGTGACCATCGAGCCCTGCCCTATGTGCGCGGCAGCACTGGCCTGGGCCCAGCTTGGCAGGCTGGTCTGGGGAGCCGACGATCCCAAGCGCGGCTTCACCCTCTTCACCCCGTCGCTGCTCCATCCGAAGACCCAGTTCGAGAAGGGCGTGCTGCAGGAGGAGTGCAGCACCCTTGTCTCCGATTTCTTCAAATCAAAGAGATAGAATTTACTAAATATCAAAATCTTTGTATATTTGCCGCGGCACTGAGATATGGTGTAATGGTAGCACTACAGATTTTGGTTCTGTCTGTCGAGGTTCGAATCCTCGTATCTCAACACATTTAATTATATGGCACTTTACCTTACAAAAGAACTTGACAACGGCGCATCGATTTACGTGTGGGACATCACAGAGACCGAGGAAGAACTGCTTGCATTAGGTTCTATCCCCAGCGAGGAGCTGGAAGAGCTGAGCCTGCTGCGCAGTGAAGCCCGCCGCAAGGAGAAACTGGCCGAAAGGGCGCTTCTCAACACCATCTTCGAGGATAAAGTGTATCTCGGCCACCACGACAACGGCAAGCCTTATCTGCAGAATTCCGCCCAGGAGCTGAGCATCTCCCACAGCGGCCGGTTCGTGGCTATCATCACCCATCCCAGCGAAGACCTCGGCATCGACATCGAGTGCCTCGACCGCGACTTTTCAGCCGTGGAGGCCAAGGCTCTGTCGGATGACGAGATCGACGACCTTCCCGACAACAGGCGCAACCTGCAGCTCGCGATATACTGGTGCGCCAAAGAGGCCATCTTCAAGAGGATGTCCCTTATGGAAGTGGACTTCGCCGAGCAGATCGAGGTGGAGAAGTTCAGGGCCCACGACGAAGGCTGGCTCGAAGCCACCTTCTACCACAAGGACGGCACGGAAGACGAATTCGAGCTCGAATATATGGTCTTCGAGAACTACGTGATGGTCTGGATTGTGGGATAGTCCTGAATTTCAGGCAATAATTTTTGCTATTTGTTATTTTAATTGTACATTTGCAGCCCCGCAAAAATGCGCGGGGCTTATAAATTATTAATATATAACAATTTATCTATGCCTGGATTAATTGGAAAGAAAGTCGGAATGACTTCGTTCTTCGATGCAGACGGAAAAAACATCCCCTGCACCGTCATTGAGGCTGGACCGTGTGTTGTTACGCAGATTCGTACAGTAGAAAAAGATGGTTATGCCGCTGTACAACTTGCCTATGACGAAATTTCTGAGAAACACGCCAGCAAGGCCCTCCAAGGCCATTTCAAAAAGGCAGGAACCACTCCCAAACGCAAACTTGTCGAGTTCAAGGGTTTTGACTTGACCAAGGTGAATTTGGGTGACACTATCACCGTTGGTGACCTCGATCTTAACGACGGGGAAATCGACTGGGTTGACGTAACAGGTATCTCCAAAGGCAAGGGATTCCAGGGCGTTGTCAAGCGTCACGGTTTCCAGGGTGTCGGCGGTGTTACCCACGGTCAGCACAACAGACTCCGCAAGCCGGGTTCTCTGGGTGCATCTTCTTGGCCGTCAAGGGTATTCCCTGGTATGAGAATGGGTGGCCATATGGGTGGCGACCGCGTCAAGGTACAGAATCTTCAGGTAATGAAAGTCGTTCCTGAAAGCAACCTTCTCATTTTGAAGGGTTCTGTTCCTGGTGCTAAAGGTTCATATGTAATTGTGGAGGATTAACGTCTTATGAAATTAGCAGTATACAAAATCGACGGATCAGCTTCTGGAAAGGAAGCCATCCTTGACGATTCAATCTTCGCGATTGAACCCAACGATCACGCTATTTATCTTGACGTGAAACAATACCTCGCTGACCAGCGTCAGGGCACTCACAAGTCTAAGGAGCGCTGGGAAGTATCGTACAGCACCAAGAAAATGGGTCGCCAGAAAGGCGGCGGCGGTGCTCGTCACGGTAGCATCAAGGCTAACATCTACGTAGGTGGCGGTCGCGTTTTCGGTCCCAAACCTCGTGATTACAGCTTCAAGCTCAACAAGAAGGTTAAACAGCTGGCACGTTTCTCAGCCCTCACCTACAAAGCTCAGGAAAATGCCATCACAATGGTTGAACCTTTCGCAATGGAAGCCCCGAAGACCAAAGATTTCATCAAGATTCTCGATGCAATCAAGGCTAACGGCCGCAAGACCCTCGTGGTGCTCCCTGAAAATTCAAACAACATTTACTTATCGTCTCGCAATCTTCCTGAGGTAAAAGTCATCACTGTTGACGAGATCAACACCTACACCATTATGAATGCAAATCATCTGGTGATGGTTGACGGCGTTCAGGATATCCTTGTTGAAAGACGCAAATAATTTGAGCGATGGGAATATTAATTAAGCCAGTTGTAACTGAAAAGATGACGGTTCTAGGCGATAAGATGAACCGTTACGGTTTTATAGTTGACCGCAACGCCAACAAGGTGGAGATCAAGAAAGCGGTCGAGCAGATGTATGGTGTCTCTGTATTGTCAGTCAATACCGTAAGATACCACGGTAAAGTAAAAAGCCGCTACACAAAAGCAGGTATGTTGACAGGCCGCACTAATAACTACAAGAAAGCTTTCGTGACTTTGGCCGCTGATGATAAAATTGATTTCTACAGTAACATTTAAAGGTCATGGCAGTTCGTAAATTCAAACCGGTAACTCCCGGTCAGAGAAATAAAGTTATCAGTGCATATGATGACATCACTTGCACTACTCCCGAGAAATCCCTCCTGAAACCCCTCCGCAAGAGCGGTGGACGTAACAATCAGGGTAAGATGACAATGCGTTATATCGGTGGTGGACACAAACAGATGTACCGCGTTGTAGATTTCCTTCGCGATAAAGATAAATATTCTGCAACAGTTAAAACCATCGAGTACGACCCGAACCGTACGGCACGTATCGCTCTGGTACAGTATGAAGATGGCGAGAAACGTTATATCATTGCTCCGAACGGACTGAAAGTAGGTCAGAAGATTTCTTCAGGAAGCGGTGTCGCTCCCGAAATCGGAAACTCTCTTCCTCTCGGTGAAATTCCTCTGGGTACCCTCGTACACTGCATCGAGCTCCGTCCCGGCACTGGTGCCGCAATGGCCCGTTCAGCCGGTGCTTACGCTCAGCTCACCGCACGTGAAGGCAACCACGCTATCCTCCGTCTCCCTTCAGGTGAGACCCGTATGGTGCTGGTTTCTTGCCGTGCTACAGTCGGCATCGTATCCAACACTGAACACAACCTCGAATCTCACGGCAAGGCTGGCCGTCGCCGTTGGCTCGGCCGTCGTCCTCACAACCGTGGTGTTGTTATGAACCCTGTAGATCACCCTATGGGTGGTGGTGAAGGTCGTGCTTCCGGCGGACATCCTCGCAGCCGCAAGGGCCTGCCGGCTAAAGGCTACAAGACTCGTAATCCCAAGAAGACCAGCAACAGGTTCATCATCGAAAGAAGAAAGAAATAACGGAATAAATTTTTTGAGAAATTATGAGTCGTTCACTTAGAAAAGGTCCCTACATTCAGGAAGCTCTCGAAAAAAGGGTTCTTGCGATGAATGAGGGTACAATGAAAAAAGAAGTAATCAAGACCTGGTCGCGTGCAAGCATGATTTCACCTGACTTTGTCGGCCACACTATCGCAGTGCATAACGGTAACAGATTTATTCCGGTGTATGTAACTGAAAATATGGTCGGTCACAAACTCGGCGAGTTTGCTCCTACACGTACATTCAGAGGTCATAGTGGTAACCGTTAATAAAAAGAAACTACTATGGGAGCAAGAAAAAGAGAAATGGCCGAAAGGCAGAAAGCAATAAAGAAACAGACAGCCATCGCGAAGCTGAACAACGTTCCGACTTCTCCCCGCAAGTCACGCCTTGTGGCTGATATGGTACGTGGTATGGAAGTCAACCACGCTCTCGATGTGCTCAAGTACTCTAAGAAAGAGGCGTCTAACCGTCTTGGCAAACTTCTCCGCAGCGCTATCGCAAACTGGGAAGCCAAGAACGAAGACAACCGTAAAGAACTTGAGAATGGCAACGTGTACATCAAGACCATTATGGTCAACGAAGGCCGCACTCTGAAGCGCATCCGCACCGCCCCCCAGGGTCGTGCAGCACGCATCCGCAAGCGCAGCAACCACGTCACCATCGTTCTCGATACCAAGAAACAACCAGTTAAGGAGGAAGAATAATTATTATGGGACAAAAAACTAATCCTATCAGCAACCGTATTGGTATTATCCGTGGTTGGGACTCCAACTGGTGTGGTAATTACCCTGAAAGAATCCAGGATGACGCAAAGATCCGCGAATATCTGAATGCACGTCTCGCAAAGGCCAGCCTGAGCAAGATCGTCATCGAGCGCACTTTGAAGGTCATCACTGTTACTATCCATACCGCCCGTCCCGGTTTCATCATCGGCAAGGGTGGTCAGGAAGTGGACAAGCTGAAAGAAGAACTCCGCAAGGTTTGCGGTAAGGATGTCCAGATCAACATCTTCGAGGTTAAGCGCCCCGAGGTTGACGCCAACATCGTTGCCAACAACATTGCCGGTCAGGTTGAGGGCCGCGTATCATACCGTCGCGCCATCAAGATGGCCATCGCCTCTACTATGAGGGTTGGTGCCGAAGGCATCAAGGTTCTCATCAGCGGTCGTCTGGGCGGCGCCGAAATGGCTCGCAGCGAACTCTACAAAGAGGGTCGTACTCCTCTTCACACTTTCCGCGCTGACATCGACTACGCACTGGCAGAGGCTCACACCAAAGTCGGCGTTCTCGGCGTGAAAGTTTGGATCTGCAACGGCGAAGTTTACGGCAAACGTGACCTCAGCCCCAACGCAGGCGTCTCTGCATCTGCAGTTTCAGCCGAGCGCGGCGGTGAGCGTCGTGAGCGTCGTGGCGGTGACCGTCGCGGTGGCGACCGTCGCGGCCAGCGTCGTGATTCACGCAGGGCAGAATAACCTGTTTCGCATAAATGAAAAAGGGAAGCGCTTCACGGTGCTTCCCTTTTTTTGCACCCCACGGTATGCGAGTATAGACCACAGGACGCATACCAAGGAGCGGTTTTCCGGAATAATTTGCAGTATTTTCGGTAATTCGACGTTATATATATAATGACCGAGCAGGAACTGGCCAGCCGCTGTGCCAAAGGTGATGATGAAGCACGCCAGGAGTTGTACATAACGTACGGCCCCAGGCTGCTTGCACTTTGCCGGCGCTATGCTGACAATGCCACCGAGGCTGAGGACCTGATGCAGGACGCCTTCATAAAAATCTTCCGTGTAATAGGGCGTTTCAACTGGACAAGGCCAGGTTCGTTATATTCCTGGATGGCACGCGTAACAGTCAATCTGGTCTTCGACTCTACAAAGAAAAAACGCAAACTTGTCAAAGACATTGCGGATGTGGAATCATTGGTCGATGCCGAGGAAGACGAGCCGGAGTATGATGAGACAACGACTGTTCCGATGGAGGTGCTCAAATCGATGGTCGAAGCGCTTCCGGAGGGATCCAGAACTGTCTTCAAGCTCTACTGTATCGACGATTTTTCACACAAGGAAATAGCCGCCCTGCTGGGAATCAAGGAAAAAAGTTCCTCGGCAAGTCTGGCTCGTGCCCGTGCATCTCTTGCACGCACTATACGGCAGTATTTGAAAGATAAAACGCAGTAAAGTAGTAAAGAATAAGTTATATTTATGAGGCTTGAATAATGGGATACAATCAGGAAATGAAAAAAGAATGGACCGATGCCGTCAGGGAGAAATATCTCTCTGAGGAAGAGGCTTTCTCTCCTGCGGGGTGGGAGACTGTCCGCCGTCGAGTCCACAGGACTGAAGTAGTGCGGCGCAGCATCATCGCTGCCGCTGCTGTCTTGCTGCCATTTGCGGCGCTGCTGCTTTGGAGTCCATGGCAGAAGACCCTTCCGTCTCCAGTAAGCCCTGTTGCAATTACTGAAGAAGCGCCTGAAGCTACGCCTGCTGCCGGGCAGTCAACGGCAGAGACAGCTGGCGGACAGGATTATCCCGCTGCCGACGATTCACCTGCCTCAAACAATAATAGGCCGGCCGCATGGCAGACCGTACTCATCGCCAAGCCCGAACAGTTCCCTGTGGCTGAAGATATGTCCCATACTCAGCAACCCTCTACCCCTTCTGCCGATACTGAAACCACAAATGCTGACAGCACTGCCGACTCTGCCCCGGCTCCTTCCGGACAGCCCACGCCCCGCCGGTCACAGGAACTCATCCCCGATGACCTGCTGGCTTTCGCCGAGCCCGAGCCAAGGCAGCGCCGGAAAATTTCTGTCGGCGTGAGTGCCGGCGCCGGCGCCATTCAGCGCAATATGATACTCAACACAATGTCTGCACCGTATTATACTAAGCTTGCCTATATGAACTTAGGAGTAAGATATGAAACGGATGTTAAGATAAGTGCTGCCAATATCAACAGGCAGTATTATAATGATTTGTTGACAAAAACCGCATCGAATTCATATCTGGCGAACGCTTTTGTACCAAGCGATATCGAGTACAGGCACGACCTGCCACTTTCTTTCGGCATGCTGGCAAGAGTCAGCTTGCTGCCTTGGCTGGGAGTGGAAAGCGGAGTTGAATACACCTATCTGCATTCAGTTGCAGATTCTTATCTTGGCACTCAGGAACAGAGGCTGCATTTTATCGGAATACCTGTCCGGATGGATGCTATAATCTGGTCGAACAGGCTGCTTGAAGTTTATGCTGCTCTGGGAGGAAAAGCGGAGAAATGCGTCTCTGCCAGCCTGGGGCGGATTAAGTGCGATGAGCCCCGGCTCCAATGGTCTGCCGAATTGGCCGGGGGTATCCAATATCATCTGTGGGACCGGGTGAATCTTTATCTCCAGCCGGAATTGGAGTGGTATCTGACCCAGACCGATCTGATCACCTACCGTACTGAACACCCGCTGGGATTCGCGCTTCACGCCGGCCTCCGCTTTGATTTGTAATGATAAAACTCGTTGTACTATGAACCATAAAAGATATACAATAGGGCTTGCGCTTATTGTCTTGCTGTTGACAGGTTGTTCTTCTGTCGAACCGGAAGGAACTAGTCCAGTAGGCAACCCGGACCCGGGTTGGGATATATATCGTATTAATATCAGCTTCAAGTACCCAAGTGGATTCGATTTGCTGGAACAGTTTGCTAATTACAGATCCGATCCTACCAATCCGAAATACCTGGGAGAAATAGATCCCGAAAAGTATACACTCCAAGTGGTATCATCATACATGTTTCCACAGGAATACCATCATTTTACTCTGGCGAAATTCGATGATCTTCACAGCTGGGTTCGTACCGACAAGAATGGAGTATATCCAAACTGGGGAACGTGGTACTTCTCAAACGATTTCGTCATCAAGACAAAGAATGATGGGTCTCCGTACAGTCCACTGAGATATAAGATTTCAAGTTCAGTTCTTTTCGGAGCTGTCCATAGTGTCACTACCTGGTGGGAAGAAGGAACAGTAGATAAGGCAACCGGACAACACTTTCCTAAATGTGTAAAAGCCACTTTTAACGGCAAGGAAGTACAAGTATCAAAGGGAATCACATATAACGAAAAAGCCGAACCATATTACGTCGGATATTTCGTGGACATAATTATCGACGGGCCTGTAGTATATTAAACTTTAAATATGAAGACTCTTATTCAGCGTTATTTCTGTCTGGGGCTGGTTTTATTACTTGTCTGGACTTGCTCTGAAAAGTGGAATGGTGTCGATCCCAACGCCGTCGAAGATTTTGAAATCAAAGGTTTGACTCTTGACAATTTCCCTTTTATGGACTGTTCGACGAGTACCGGCCCTCTGCGGGATATGGTTATGTACAATCTGCTCGGCATTCCGTATGGGTGGGGAATGAATGTCGTGACAGGGTCGCAATACGAGATCTTTTTCCACCTTCCGGAAGGAATGGAGACGGGGAGCGACGAACATAAGGCGTTTGCGGCAAAAATACACGAATTGAGACGGGCCAGCGGCTCTCACGAAGCCTACGTCAATCTGATCGACGGAGCAACAGGCGTTATCATCGATTCCCGCGACATTTCCCGCAATGAGAGAAATTATGCCGAAGAAAAGCACGTAATGATTGAGACGAAACCATTGGCGTGGGACGCTCTGGTTTTTGTCGTACATCCCGGCAATAAAGTCAAGTCGCTTACGCAGGACCAGATACGCAAGATATACACAGGTGAGATAACCAACTGGAAAATGGTGGGAGGTGACGATTTGGAGATACACGCCTACACACGCAATGTGGACTCCGGCAGCCAGGAGAAGATGGAGACGCTTGTGATGGAGGGGCTCAAGATGATTGACAATCCTGTATATATGGGCGGCGCGATGCTCTCTCCTTACCTGTCCATCGAGATGGATCCTTGCGGCATCGGTTATACTCCTTACTATTTCTGTGAAAGTATGGTCCGCGATCTTCACGACGTCAAGGTCATCGCCGTAGACGGAGCCTATCCCACAACGGAGACCATAATGAAAGCCGTGAACGGCGAGAAAGGGGCATATCCATACTTCTCAAAAATCTATGCAGCAATCCGCGCAGACGAACCCGACAATTCCCTTTCGAGGCAGATCTACAAGTGGCTCTCCACCCCCAAAGCCAAGGACATCATAGACGAGAGCGGATATATCTCTATGAGATAGGTGACAGTGCACCGCTCCTTGGTATGTAACCTGTGGGAAGCATCGTTTGGGACTCCCAATCTCGATGGCGGCTTCAACTCTGTAGCAAGCCCTGTCAACTGTTGAAATGCTGGTAGATGGTCTGCGCCATCTTCTTGCCGACGGCGGCGGTGAGGTCTTCCAGTGAGGCCTTCTTGACGCGCGCTACACTCTTGAAGCGGCGGATGAGCTTGGCTTCAGTGGCCTCGCCGACCCCCTCGATGTCGAGCAGCTCGCTGTGGATCTGACCTTTGCTGCGCAGCGAACGGTGGAAAGTGATGCCGAAGCGGTGCGCCTCGTCGCGGATGTGCATCAGCACCTTCAGCGAACTTGAATTGCGGTCGAGGAACAGCGGGTGCGGATCGCCGGGGACTATGATTTCCTCCATACGCTTGGCCAGGCCCACGATCTTGATACGGTCCTCGATGCCCAGCTCCTGCAGAGCCTCCAGGGCGCTGTGCAGCTGTCCCTTGCCGCCGTCCACCACTATCAGGTCCGGCAGGTCCTCGCCCTCGGCCAGCATACGCGAATAGCGGCGGTTCAGCACCTCCTTCATCGAAGCGAAGTCGTTGGCCCCGACCACCGTCTTTATCTTGAAATGGCGGTACTCCTTCTTGCTGGGCTTGCAGTCGCGGAAAACGACGCACGAAGCCACCGGATTTGTGCCCTGGATATTCGAGTTGTCGAAGCACTCCATATGGCGCGGCGCCACATCCATTCCGAGGTCCTTCTGAAGCACTGCCACCAGCCGCTGCTGATGCTCCTCGGGATGCAGATGCTCCTCCTGCTTGAGCTTGTCGGCCTTCATTGCGGCGGCGTTGCGGCGGCTGAGCTCCATCAGCGCCGCCTTGTCGCCCTTCAGCGGGATATGCACGTTGTGTCCCTCGAAATCGCCCTCCGGCAGGAACGGCACCACCACCTCCTTCGACAGGGCGCCGAAGCGGCTGACCATCTCTGCCATAAAAAGTCCCAGCAGGCGCTCCGGAGTCTCTTCGATGCGGCTGCGCAGTTCCATATTGAAAGACTGCACGATGCAGCCTCCCTTCACCCTCAAAAAGTTGCAGTAGGCGTCGCCCGCCTCCTCCACAATAGAAAAGACATCCACCTCGTCGATGGAAGCACTGACGACAAGACTCTTGGCGTAGTGACGCTCGAGCAGCTGCACCCTTTCCTTATAGACAT
Organism: uncultured Bacteroidales bacterium; assembly: GCA_947169015.1. GTDB lineage: Bacteria > Bacteroidota > Bacteroidia > Bacteroidales > UBA932 > Equibacterium. Next base: position 85,122 of record CAMVOD010000008.1, read on the forward strand.
TGGCCTGCTCGAAGCGCAGCTCGGCAGCCGCAGCCTCCATCGCAGCCTTGTTCTCCCTGATGATCTGGGCCACCCCGCCCTTCAGGATGGCGGTGACGGCGTCTATCTGCTCATTGTAGGCTTCCTCTGATATCTGGCCCACGCAGGGCGCGGCACATTTGCCCAGATGGGCGTTGAGACACTTCTTGAACTTGCCGGCAGCTATGCCCTCGGCGGTGAGGGCCAGCTTGCAGTCCCTCAGCTGATACAGGGCGCCGAACAGGTCCAGCAGCGAGTGGGCGTACGTCGCCGAGCTGTACGGCCCGAAGTAGCGCGACCCGTCCTTGACGAAACGCCGGGTCAGGAACACCCTCGGGAAAGGCTCGTTCTTGATGCATATCCAGGGATATGTCTTGCCGTCTTTCAGAAGGATGTTGTAGCGGGGCTGGAGCTCCTTGATGAGGTTGTTCTCCAGCAGGAAGGCATCCTCCTCGGAAGCTACGACAGTGTGCATCAGGTCGGCGATCTTGCTCACCATAGCCCGCGTCTTGCGGTCCAGCGACTCCGGCGGCCGGAAATACTGCGACACGCGGCGCTTGAGGTCCTTCGCCTTGCCGACATAGATCACCGTCCCTTCCTCGTTCAGAAAGCGGTAGACCCCGGGGGAATGGGGCAGATATTCGACTTTTTCACGAACTTCCATATTCATATCTGACAGCGTTGGGATCTTTGGTTTATTGGAAAGAGAGGACCCTAGCCACCCTCGGCTGATAGAGGGAGGGGCCCACGCGCAGCGTGGGAGGGAGACGCGAAGCGTCGGTCCGAACGGCAATAAACCAAAGATCCCAAAGAGGACTGCATTATACAAATGTAGGGAATTTCCTAATATTTCTTACTTTTGTGATTTGCACATGAAGGGACACATCCACAGAATAGCCAGAATCGCAGCCGCAGTCATCCTTCTGACGGCTCTGTTCCCCTGCCGCCAGGCTATGGCGCAGTATTACACCCTCGGCTCCGACCCGTCGTTCGTGCAGTGGAACAAGATGAAGTCCGCCCACTTCAGCATCGTCTACCCCAACTATATGGACTCTGTGGCGAGAGTCTACCTTTACAATTTCGAGCGCAACCGCAACCTCACCAACGAGGGTATGGGCGTCGAGATGGTCAACATCCCGCTCGTGCTGCATCCCTACACATCGCTGAGCAACGCCACCGTCGTGTGGGCTCCCAAGAGGGTGGACATCTTCTCCACCCCGGAATTCAAGGGCGGCTACGCGCAGAGTTGGGAGACCCAGCTGTCGCTGCACGAAGCCAGGCACATCGACCAGATGACCCACTACACCAAGGGCTTCTTCAAGTTCCTGTACTACCTGATGGGCGAGCAGTCTTCCGGCCTCGGAGTCGGTATGTACCCTTCCGGCTGGTTCCTCGAAGGTGACGCCGTGCAGAACGAGACCAACTTCAGCAAGGTAGGCCGCGGCCGCGACCCGGACTTCCTGATGGACATAAAGGCCTCCATTATGGAGGGGGAGAACCGCAGCTACGACAACTGGAGATACGGCTCCTACCGCAATTACTCTCCCAACAAGTACACCCTGGGCTATCTGATGCACTCCACGGCGATGTACTACAGCGACAACTACTACTATCCCGGCCAGATACTGAATGCCTGGACCCACGAAGTCCTCAACCTCGGTATCTACAACGTCGCCTTTATGCGCTACTCCAACAACACGGCCCGAAAGCACTTCCGTTCGGGAATCAAGCTGTTCCGCGAGTACTTCCGCCAGGACCTGGAGCAGCGCGGCCCTGTGAACTACACCGAGTGGCTGAGCAACAACCCCAACAATTACTATACGACATACCATTCACCCATACCGATGCCCGACGGCAACCTGTATGTCGTGAAAGCCGGATATGAGGACTACAGCCAGCTCGTCGCCATCGACGCCGAGGGCAATGAGAAGCTGGTCCGCCCCTTCGCAGCCGCAGGCCGCGTCAGCCAGCTCAAGCCCTCTTCGGACCACAGCCTGATGTGGAGTGAAATCATCCCCGACGAACGCTGGGAACTCAAGGACTACTCCATCATCAGGGAGTATGACATCAACACCCGCAAGGTGCGCAACATCACCGCCGGCACGCGCTACTACAACCCGGCCTTCACTTTTGCGGGCGACCTCATCTCAGTGACTGAATACCCCCTGCAGGGCTGCTCCAACCTCGTCATCATCAACCGCACCGACGGCAGCAGGGTTGCGACCGTGCGAGCCGCCAAAAACGGCCAGATCAAGCATACCGTATGGGTCGGGGAAAGGATGTACGCAGGCATCGTGACTGACGACGGATGGGGGCTGTACTCCATCAGCCTGGAGGATATCTCCCGGGGCCTTGGAGTCGACGCCTGGCGCTGCGAGATTCCTGACCAGACCCGCACCATCCTCAACCTCAACAATTTCGGAGAAGACATCGTGTTCCAGACCGACCTGGACGGCGTGACCAACCTATACAGCTACTCTCCCGCCAAATCCACCGTCACGAAGCTGACCAACGTGCCTTACGGCGCCTTCTCTCCCTACTATGACGACGAGAGCAATATGCTCTACTACACATACTACGACAACAAGGGCTATCATCCCGTGCGCACTCCGGCCGATTCGCTGGTCAACACCAGTGCGGATATGGACAAGCCTTACAGCTTCTATTTCGCCGATTACTTCTCAGATATGGCCCTTTCGCACGTAACCCCGATGTCCGAAGAGGCCCAGGCGCAGCTGAAAGACTCCATAGAGACCATCCAGCCCAAGCGCTTCAGCAAGACCGCCGACCTGTTCCACATCCATTCGTGGGCCCCGCTCTATTTCAGCGTCAACCGCATTATGGACCTCAGCTACGAGCAGTACTACCAGCTCGCAGCCCCGGGAGCCACGATACTGATGCAGAACCTGCTGGGCACGGCGGAGACCCAGCTGGGATATTCCTACCACAGAGGCTTCCACGCAGGTCACCTGCATTTCGTATACAACGGCCTCTACCCCGCCTTCGAGCTGTCGGTGGACTACAACGACCGCAACAAGCACATCATCCGGGTGCAGGAAAAGGACGGGAGTATGTTTTCGACCATCGACACGACCGGCAAGTCGGCCCTCGAACTCTCCTCAAGGATGTACATCCCCATCAACCTCGGCCGCAGCGGCATCAACAGCGGCCTCATCCCCGAGGTTGAATTCAACTATACCAACGACGTCATCGAGTATTCCGGCAAGAAGTCGCACTACAATATGGACTTCCAGTACGGCATCCGCTACTACAGGATGCTGCCCCAGACCAGGACGGCCCTGATGCCGAGGCTCGGTGTAGGCGTCGAATTCCGCGGCTCATACGCCAAGGGCAACCTCAACAACTCCGGCCTGCTCGGATATATGCACGCCTACGGCTATCTGCCCGGCATCACCAAGCAGCAGGGATTCAAGCTTGACGTGGAATACCAGTACCAGACCGGCGACGGCAACAACGGCTCCATCACCAACCTCGCCAAGATGCCGAGGGGCTACCAGTCCTACATCCTGCGCGACTACGCGAAGCTGTCGGTGGACTATGCCCTGCCCATCTACATAGGCGACCTTCAGCCGACCACCCTGTTCTATTTTATGCGCATCAACCTGATTCCCTTCGTCGACTGCGCGATAGACAACCTCCGCAGCGACAACAAGGTGCACCTTTGGTCATACGGCACTTCGGCCACCCTGCAGGGCCACTTCTTCCGCATCGGTGCCGAACTGCAGCTGGGTGTGCGCTGGAGCCGCTACCTCGATGTGCCCACGGGCTTGTGGAAAAACAATTTCCAATTCATCACCTCATATAAACTGTAACAGAAAATGGCTAAGAAACATCTGCTCGGCCCTTTCGACTGGTTCCTGCTGGTCGGCATAGTGGCCTGCAACGTCATCAACTCCATAATGACGAACAGCTTCGACATCATCGGCACGATATCATCGGTCGCCGGCATTGTGTGCGTAGTGCTTTGCGCCAACGGCAGCATAGTCAACTATCTCTTCGGACTGATCAACATCACCCTCTACGCCTACATCTGCTACAAGAGCCAGCTGTGGGGCGCAGCAGCCCTCAACGGACTGTACTACACCCCTATGCAGTTCATCGGATTCTTCCAGTGGCGCAAGCGTATGCAGAGCGGCCAGAGCACTCTGGTGGTTCCGCGCAAGATGGGAGCCAAGGGCCGCATCTGGACAGGCGTGATCTGCGCTGTGGCCATCGTGGCCTGCTCGCTGATCCTCGTGAAGGCTGGCGATGCACAGCCCTGGCAGGACGGCGCCAGCACGATGCTCTGTGTGATTGCGATGATCCTTATGGTGAAGGCTTATATGGAGCAGTGGGTGCTCTGGAACCTCTCGAACGGCCTGTTCCTGGCTATGTGGGTAGCCTTGCTCATCAAGGGTGAGCCGCACTCAGGCCCTATGGTGATTATGTGGACCTTCTACCTCATCAATTCAATCAGAGGCCAGATTGAGTGGAAGAAGATGGTTGACCGGCAAGAACAGCCTGCAGATACTGCAGAAGAATAGACGTGTCGACATCTTTGAAGACCACCTTTTTGTCTTTATCCAGCAGATAGAGCGACGGTATCGCGCGCAGATTGTACAGGCCCGCTCCGACGGCGAGGTCCTGGTCGTAGCCGTTGTACCAGTTGTCAGGATATACCGGGGCGTAGGCGTGCCACTGCGACAGGTCTTCATCAGGATAGACATTGACGACGGCAAGGACGCCGGTCGCAATGGCTCCGTTCAGGTCAGGCAGGGACGACAGCTGGTCGATGACGGCCTTGCAGTCTTCACAGCCGGGATTTGAGAAAAACAGGATGACGTTGTCGGCCTGCACGTCGTAAAGCCTCATCTTCCTGCCGTTGCGAAGGGTGAAGGCAAAATCGGCCGCTGGCGTGCCGACACGGTTCAGCTTCAGCCTCGGCAGCAGGGCCGCAGCGTCGGCCTTCTCGTCGTCGCTTGTGAACCTGGAAACGACTTTCGCCTCCTCCACGGGGATATACATCTCTTCGTTGCGCAGGGGCGAGTTGGGATTATACAGGAAAGCGTCGCTGATAGACGTAATCGTCTCAAAGAAGTTGCCGGCGGGGTCGGCCTCGGTCATCTTCTCGGCCTTGGCCATCAGATCCTGCTGCGCCTGCAGGCACTTCTTCGTGTCAGCCATCATAAGATATGTCGCATAGTCGGTGAAGGCCTTCGAGAAGGCATCTTTGGTCACTCCGCCGACCAGGGACGTATCTCTCGAATAGACTCTGTCCTCGCTGAAGAATGGCTGCCAGAAATGCGATACCATATAGTTGGCATATTCCTGTCCCGTCGAGATCATTGAGGGAACCTTGGGCATAGGGAAAGGCTGGGGACCGATCTTTTCCTTGCAGGAAGGAGCTGCAAGTGCTGCTAACAAAGCTATGACGAGTATGCTGCGTCGGGTCATATCAGACAGGAATTAACCGGGTAATAAAAAATTGCTATATTTGCCGTCGAAATTAATTAACTAAACCCAAAAAACAATGAAGAAACTTATTATTGCAATCTCTGTATTGTTTTTGTCTCTGACTGTTGCACAGGCTCAGCCCTACAAGGCTGCCTTCGGTCTTGAAGGTGGTTGGGGTGGCGTAGGTGTTACCTACAAACAGTTCACCGGCCCGTCAAACTTCTTTGACTACAAAGCCAACCTCCGTTTCGGAAAAGGTTACACCAGCATTCTGGTAACTGATACTTTCGATTGGAACGTTCCTATCACCGGCGGTCTGCAGTTCTTCTATGGACTTGGTGTCGGTGTTGGTGCCACTTTCGCAAATGCCTCTGTATTCCAGGCAGCCGTTTTCGGAAACCTTGGTCTTGAGTATGCCTTCAGCGCCATTCCTTTCGCAATCTCTGTCGACTGGAACCCTGGCTACTATATGGCTATCGCCAATGGTGTCCACGGCTCTTTCGGTTGGGACCACTATGTAGCCAACCTCGGCATCAAATACACCTTCTAATTTCTGAAGGGTATAACAAAAAAGACTGGCCGCAAGCGTGGTCAGTCTTTTTTTTGCCGTGTCGACGCAAAACATATCGCCGGATGACCTTGCTGCCCCAAACCCAACTTTCACGGATTGGCGCTACCCCCACTGCAGGCACCTCCAGAGGGTCCGTCGCAAATCCGTGGCACGATTTCCTGCCACGGATTTATCCAATGTGCCCCACAATGCGCTGCAGGGCATGTCCGAAAAATCCGTGAAAGTTGGGTTTAAGCGAAAGCAAACAAAAAAGACTGGCCGCAGGCGATTGTCAAGGCACGGGGTCGTAGCCGCTGCCGCCCCAGGGGTGACAGCGCAGAAGGCGGCGCAGGGCCAGCCAGCCGCCCTTGAAGATGCCGTACTTGCTGATGGCTTCGTAGGCATACTGGCTGCAGGTGGGGGTGTAGCGGCAGTGGTTGCCGAGGTACGGCGAGATGCATATCTTGTAGAAGCGGATGAGCTTCAGCGCCGGCCACGCAAAGACCTTCCGGACAGTGAGCAGCAGCTTATTCATTTCTTTCGTCCTGTAAAAGGGAGGTTTGCTGGGAGGGAGCGTCGCAGGGGGCGACTTTCGCGGCTACTGCACTGAAAGTTTCGACGATGGCCTTCTCGATGACGGCGTAGTCCAGCACTTCGGCCGGGCGGTAGAAGAACAGGAAATCGGCGGTGAAGCCTTCCGGCAGGCAGGCGCGGTTGAGGCGGATGGCCTCGCGGGTGCGGCGTTTGAGCAGATTGCGCTTCACTGCCCTCTTGAAATTCCTCTTGGGCACGGACACGGCGAAACGGCAGCCGGCAGTCCCGCCTTGCGCGGCATCAGCCTCGCTCAGACGCCAGAAAACCTTATAGACGGCATTGTAATGCGTGTTGCCACTGTCCAGAAGAGCCTGGAAGGCCTTGCGATGATGCAGCCTGACGCTCTTGGGATATGACAGCGGAGCCATAGCGCGTGCCTCCTGCCGGTTATTTTGCGAAATAGTTTGAGAGAGCGGCAGCTATTGAAGGAGATTCGGGAGTGGGAGCTTCAATCTCGATGGACAGGGAAGCGTCCTTGGCAGCCTTGGCGGTGCCTTTCCCGTAGGTAGCGAAAAGGAGGTCTTTCTGGGTGAACTCAGGGAAGTTCTGGAACAGCGACTTCACGTCTGAAGGGCTGTAGAAAACCACCATACCGTATTTCGACAGGTCGACGTTCTGCTTGATGTCGCTGCAGACCGTACGGACGAGGATGGCGCTGCCGAAATCATATTTGGCATTGGTAAACATTGCTTTCACGTCGCTGCGCAGGGAATCGGTGCAGGAGATGAGGAACTTCTCGTTCTTGTGCTTGGTGCCGATGCTGTCGACGAGCGATGCGGAAGTGCCGTTGCCGAAAAAAATCTTGCGCTTGCGATAGACGATGTATTTCTGAAGATAGAGGGCGATGGCTTCCGACTGGCAGAAATACTTCATAGTCTCGGGGATTGTCACGCGCATCTTCTTCGCCAGATTGAAGAAAGAATCGATGGCGGTGCGGGAACTGAAGACGATAGCCGTGTAGTCCAGGATATTGACCCTCTGCGAACGGAAATCGTTCAGGCTGACAGGTTCAACCTTGAAAAACGGAATGAAATCTATGTCGAGACCGTATTTGTTGACTAGATCTGTATAGGGGGAACCCGTCGTGGGCGCAGGTTGTGAGATCAAAATCCTCTTCTTGCTGTCTACAATGCTCATAATGAAATAATTGCACTAATCAGTAAGCCTGCCGGCAAAAATTCAAGTGCGCAAAGATACAAAAAACAGAAGAAAATAGAAAAACCTGCCTCCAGAAGGTACTTGCAGGCTCTTATGCAGTACATAGCGAAGCACACCGCGACGACGGCTATGAAGTATATGCGGGCGAACTGCGCCGTCCCCTGACCGAAGAAAAGCGGAATCAGGAAGGCAGGGACGCTCAGCAGCGAAGCCACCACGAGAGTCACCCTTCCGGAACTGCGGATGGTGTCGAAGACTCCCCTAGTGCCCTTGTACCAGGCCATAATCTCGAATCCGATGACCCTCAGCAGCAGATATGCGGCAAAGGCCAGGAAAAGGTACGGTATGCTCATCGAAGACCAGTCCCTGGCATATATCAGCATCGCGAGCACCGGCAGGCATACTATGCTTGTGGCATTGACCGAGGCGAGCGACGTCTGGTTCTCACATATATTCTGGAGCTTGTTGCTGCTGCCGAAGAAGGTCTTCAGGGAAAGCGACGAGGCAAGGACTATCTGATGGAAGAAATAGATGCCGTACAAAAGCGCCGCAAGCACGAGTATCGTCGTCAGCCAGGTGTAGCCGGGTTCGGCTGAGGCAGCGAGAGGATCGGCATAGGCGGCTATCTTTGAGCTGCCCGGCCATACTTCATCAAGTGTCTGCAGGAATGTTGTCATCCGCCGTCAGTTCCCCCTTTTAGCGTTGTAGCCCAGGCTTTTGAGCAGCGCGACCACCCGGTCCCTCCAGTCTCCCTGGATGAGGATTTCACCGTCCTTGGCGCTGCCGCCGACACCGCATTTCGTCTTGAGGGTCTTGGCCAGGGCGGCCAGGTCCTCCTCCTTTCCGACAAAACCCGAAACAAGCGTCACCTGCTTGCCTGCGCGGGCGCGGCGGTCGATGGTCACGATGAGCTTCTGCTGCGCTGCGGGCAAGGTCTGAACCTCCTCCTCCACGGGGGTTTCGTATTTGAAATCCGGGTTGGTGGAGTATACGACGCCGAGTCTGTCCTTCCAGTCCTGCATAGTCTTGTTTCGTAAAAGGGTTTTATGGGTATGCAAAGTTACGTATAAAAAAAGATATTACTAAATTTGCCGTTTTACGGAATCATTTCTGATATGGAAAAAAGCAAGTTCACCAAGATAAACAGAATCATAGCGATAGTGGTTCTGGCGTTTTCAAGTTTCGTGTACCTGGCCACCATCGAGCCTACAGTCAGCTTCTGGGACTGCGGTGAGTTCATCGCCGCGTCGTACAAGCTGGAAGTGGGCCACGCTCCCGGAAACCCTGTTTTCCAGCTGTTCGCCCATATGTTCACTATGTTCACAGGACCTGAACACGCGGCAGCGGCAGTGAACTGCTTCAGCGCCCTTTGCAGCGGCTTCACCATTTTCTTCCTCTACCTGACCATCGTACATTTCGGACGCCGGATCATCGAGCGCAAAGGCCGCAGGATGGACCTCGGCAATGCGGTGGCCGTGTGGGGTGCGGGAGTCGTGGGAGCGCTGGCATACTGCTTCTCCGACACCTTCTGGTTCAGCGCCGTTGAAGGCGAGGTTTACGCTATGTCTTCGATGCTGACCGCCATAGTCTTCTGGGCCGCCCTGAAGTGGGAAGAAGAAGCCGACGAGGCTTATGCCAACCGCTGGCTCATCCTCATCTGCTTCCTGACGGGCCTCTCCATAGGCGTGCATCTGCTGAACCTGCTGGTAATCCCCGTGATTGCCTACATAGTATACTACAAGAGGCACGAGAACGAGAAAGTAACCTTCTGGAAGTCCTTCCTGATACTCTGCCTCGGCGGCGTGCTGGTGGCAGTGGTGCTGTACGGCATCGTCCCGCTCCTGCCCAAGCTGCTGGCAGTGGTCGACCGCTTCTTCGTCAACACCCTCGGCTGCCCGTTCAACATCGGAACCACCGTTATGATGCTGGTGATCTTCGTGGCCTGCTTCCTGCTGCTTTCCAGGTTCAGAAAGCAGAACAAGGTAATGGCGCACACGATAGTGCTCGGGCTGACCACCATCATAATTGGATACTCCACCTTCGCCATCGTGCTCATCAGGGCTTCTGCCGGCACTCCGACCAACGAGTACAACCCCCGCAACCCCTACACCCTGATCCGCTACCTCAGCCGTGAGCAGTTCGGAAGCGCCCCCATCATCTACGGCCAGCAGTACACTTCAGTCATCGAGGCCAAGGAAGGCACCTACTACACCGAGCTGGGCGACAAGTACATCAAGACCGACAGCCCTCTGTCCGGCAAATATCCGTCAGGGGCCAAGACCATATTCCCCCGTATGTGGAGCACCCAGAGCCCTGCCCACGAAGCCTTCTACGACACCTACACCGGCGGCAAGTTCAAGACCGGCAAGGTGCGTATGTCCAACGGCGAGTGGAAGAACAACAAGATGCCATATTTCAAGGACAACCTGGGCTTCTTCTTCGACTACCAGCTGAACTATATGTACTTCCGCTACTTCTTCTGGAACTTCGTGGGTCGTCAGAACGACTTCCACGGCCAGATCCCGGGCGACGTGACCAACGGCAACTGGGAGAGCGGCATCGGCTTCATAGACGAAGCGCGGCTGGGCGACCAGAGCATCGCGCCCGACTATATCGCCCACAACCGCTCGAAGAACCACTACTTCTTCCTGCCGCTGCTGCTGGGCATCATCGGCCTGTTCTTCCAGCTCAACAGGGACGGCCGCGGCTGCTGGATCAACTTCCTGCTGTTCTTCCTGCTCGGCATAGCGATCATTCTCTACCTCAACCAGCCGCCGTACCAGGTGCGCGAGAGGGACTATGCATACGCCGGCTCGTTCTATGTCTTCACAGTATGGATCGGACTGGCGGTGATGTGGCTCAAGGAGCTGCTCGACAAAGTTCTCAAACCCGATGAGGAGAAAGGCCGCGGCAAGGCCCTCGTTTCTGCCACTGTGGCCTGCGCCCTCTGCCTTGCAGTGCCCGTGCTGATGGGCTGCCAGAACTGGGACGACCACGACCGCAGCAACCGCTACACGGCTCGCGACATAGCATACAACTACCTCAACAGTTGCGACCCCAACGCCATAGTCATAACTCACGGCGACAACGATACCTTCCCTCTGTGGTACGCTCAGGAAGTGGAAGGAGTCCGCACCGACATCCGCGTGATGAACACCTCGCTGCTCGGTATGGACTGGTACATCGACCAGATGAAATGCAAGATGTACGAATCCGAGCCGCTGGACATCGACCTTCCGAGGATCGATTATCTCTACGGAACTAACGATTACGTGCCGGTGGCCGACGTGCTTCAGGGTCCTGCTGACGGCCGTTATGTGATGGACATCTTCAAGGATCCGAAATACCGCCAGGGCACCAACGACGGCATCATCGTTTCGAAGACCATCCGCATCCCCGTGAACAAGGAGAACGTGAAGAAATACGGCATCGTGGACGAAAAGCACTTCGACCAGATACTCGACTACATCGACATCCGCATCGACGCTTCGGCCATCGACAAGAGCGATCTGATCATCCTCGACCTGCTCTGCAACTACAACTGGGACAGGCCCATCTACTACATCAGCTCAAGCGGCGAGGGCAACCTTCGCAACGCCAAGTACCTGCGTGAGGACGGTTTCGCATACAAACTCGTCCCGCTGGACTGCGAGGCTCTCGGAACTGCCGATTCGATGGACTATGAGATGATGTACGACCGCTTCAAGAATGTTTTCCGCTTCGATTCCTTCGGCAAGGACTTCCACGTGGACTACCAGAACCTCTATACCTTCCTGGCAGTCTGCCCGATCAGGAGCCATTTCGTGAATGCCGCTGAGGCGCTGCTCGTGGCCGGTGAGCAGGAGAAGGCCCTGGAAATCATAGAAATGTGTATGGAAAAGTTTCCGTATAAGAACTTCCCCTACAACATATCGATGCTGGCAAGCATCAACGAGTACAGCATACTCAACATCATCGAGCTCTATTTCAAGTGCGGCCAGGCGGACAAGGCCAAGGATCTTGCCGACAAATTCGTCGACGAGACCGTCAAGGTCACCAAATACTACGGACAGGGCTGGCCTTCCGACAGCGGAATGCTGAGCGAAGACAAAGTCAAGAGCAACCTGCAATACATCTACTACGTCAACAGCATCCTCAAGGGTTACGGCGAGGAAGCTTTCGCCGACCAGATGATGGAAAAAGTGAAATCATTGTAAATTAACGATACAGACATAATGAAGAATTTTGTAAAGGAACTTCAATGGCGCGGGATGATCCACGACATCATGCCGGGCACCGAAGAATTGCTGATGAAAGAACAAGTTTCTGCATACGTGGGCATCGACCCTACGGCAGATTCATTACATATAGGACACCTCGTAGGAGTTATGATGCTCAAGCACCTGCAGAACTGCGGCCACCGCCCCATCGCGCTGGTCGGCGGAGCTACAGGAATGATCGGCGACCCGTCGATGAAGTCGGCCGAGCGCAACCTGCTGGACGCTGAGACCCTGCGTCACAACCAGGAATGCATCAAGAAGCAGCTGGCCCGCTTCCTCGACTTCGACAGCGACGCCTCAAACGCCGCCATAATGGTCAACAACTACGACTGGATGAAGGATTTCAGTTTCCTCGATTTCATCCGCGACATCGGCAAGCTCATCACCGTGAACTATATGATGAGCAAGGATTCAGTGAAGAAGCGCCTTAACGGTGAGGACCGCGAAGGTATGTCCTTCACCGAATTCTCATACCAGCTTGTGCAGGGCTATGACTTTATGTACCTGTATGAGCACGAGAACTGCAAGCTGCAGATGGGCGGCAGCGACCAGTGGGGCAACATCACCACCGGCACCGAGCTCATCCGCCGCAAACTCGGCGGCGAGGCTTTCGCTATGACCTGCCCCCTCATCACCAAGGCCGACGGCGGCAAGTTCGGCAAGACCGAGAAAGGCAACGTATGGCTCGATCCTGCCCGCACCTCTCCCTACACCTTCTACCAGTTCTGGCTGAATGTCAGCGACGAGGATGCCAAGAAATACATCAAGATATTCACTATGCTCGACCAGGAGCAGATCGAGGCCCTCGTGGCTGAGCAGGAGCAGGCCCCGCACCTGCGTCCCCTGCAGAAGGCCCTTGCCCGCGAGATCACTGTGATGGTCCACGGCCAGCAGGAATACGACAAGGCAGTGGAGGCTTCCGGAGTGCTGTTCGGCAATTCTACCTCTGCAGTGCTGCACAATCTCGACGAGGCCACCTTCCTGAGCGTGTTCGACGGCGTGCCGCAGTACAACCTCGACAAGGCCCTTCTCGGCAGCCCTGTCCTCGATATGCTTGCCGTTTCGACCGACATCTTCCCGTCAAAGGGTGAATGCCGCAAGATGATCCAGGGCGGCGGACTGTCCGTCAACAAGGAGAAAGTCACCGACATCAACGCCGTGATGGCTGCAGACCTGCTGCTCAACGGCAAGTACATCCTCGTGCAGAAAGGCAAGAAGAACTACTATATCCTCAAATTCGAATAGTCCACAACTATGGAAGGCAATGAAAGTACCAGGCAGCTGAAGGTTGCCGGCCAGATAAAGCGCGATATGGCGGAAATCATCCGCGGCCGCGGAATGGCTGCCTTCGACGGCGCGCTGGTGACAGTCAGCGGAGTCAAGATAAGCTCCGACCTGGCGGTAGCTAAAGTATATCTGAGCATTTTCCCGTCGTCCAAGACACAGGGCGTGATGCAGACCATAGAACAGATGTCATCTTCGCTGCGCGGAGAGCTCGGACGCCGCGTCGCCAAGCAGCTGCGCATCGTTCCGGAGCTGACTTTCTATGTAGACGACTCTCTGGACTACGTGGAGCATATCGACGAGTTGCTCAAGATGTAGCACCCTATGAAGCCGGATTTCTTCATAGCGAAGCGCTACCTGTTCGCACGCAAGTCGCATAATGTCATAAACATTATCTCGATCATTTCTGCGGCAGGCATAGCGATAGGCTGCGCTGCGCTTGTGATAATCCTGTCTATCTACAACGGCTTCGACACCCTGGTCAAGGATCTCTACGACTCGACCAGCCCCGACCTGCTGATTACTCCCGCCCGTGGCAAGACCTTCTCCACCAGCACGGCGGCTTTCGACGCGCTGCGCAGCGACGCTGCCCTCGCCAGCTACAGCGAGATACTCGAAGAGAATGTGTTCCTGATGTACGGCGACAACCACACGGTTGTGACCGCGAGGGGGGTGGACAGCCTCTACGGCCGTGCCTCCGGCCTCGACGGTTATATGACCAGCGGTGAATTCGCCGTGTGGGAGGGCGGCTCGCCGCGGATGGTACTGGCTGCCAAGATTTCAGGCCAGCTGGGGGTCAACATACGCTTCCTGACACCTGTGTCGGCCATTTATCCTTCGACCACCGACACCCTCAACATCTTCAATCCGGCTTCGATACTCAGGACGGAGAAATTATTCCCGGCCGGAACAATATCCGTCGATGAAAATTTCGACGGCAAATATGTCTTTATGCCCCGCGAAGTGCTCGGAAGTCTCACCGGCCACGACGAGATCAGCAGCGTGGAGCTGCGCTTCGTGCCGCAGGTCCTCACATCCGACGGCATAGTCTCCTCCTCAGTCCAGAAAAGCATAGCGAAGGCCCTTGGCGACGACTATGTCGTACGCAACCGCTACCAGCAGAACGAGAGCCTCTACAAGGTGATGAGGTACGAAAAGCTCGCGGTCTATTTCATACTTGTGTTCGTGATGCTCATCATCTCCTGCAATGCTCTGGGCTCGCTGTCGATGCTCATAATCGACAAGAAGGAGGACATAGAAGTGCTCAAGTCGATGGGAGCCACGAAGCAGCGCATACGCCGCATCTTCCGGCTCGAAGGCTGGATGATATCGCTGCTCGGCATTGTCGTAGGCATTGCCGTCGGGCTGCTGGTGTGCTTCCTGCAGGCCCGCTACGGCCTGGTCAAGCTGCCCGGCAACTTCGTGGTTGACGCCTATCCCGTGAAGGTGCAGTGGGGTGACGTGACGCTGGTTTTCGTGATCGTAGCCGCCATAGGTGCAATAATGGCACAGCTGCCGGTGAAAAGTGGCATCAAGTAATGTCAATTTGTCAGTATTGTGCCGGGTGGCACTCGATTTGCCGTATGCCGGCATCGGAAAAAATAAACAAATAAATAATTAAATACTACTACTATGAACATTAAACCTTTAGCAGACAGAGTGCTGGTCGAGCCCAAAGAAGCGATGACCAAGACAGCGAGCGGATTGTATATCCCCGACACCGCAAAAGAAAAGCCCCAGGAGGGTAAAGTCGTTGCAGTCGGCAACGGCACCAAGGATGAACCTATGGAGATCAAGGTGGGTGATACCGTTCTTTACGGCAAGTACGCAGGCACTGAAATTTCTGCAGACGGCAAGAGCTATCTGATTATGCGTCAGAGCGACGTCGTTGCAATCGTTTGTTAACATTTAAAAACGTATAATAAAATGGCAAAAGAGATCAAATTTGACATCGATGCACGCAACCTGATGAAGGAAGGTGCAGACGAACTGGCGAATGCGGTGAAGGTGACCCTCGGTCCCAAAGGCCGCAATGTTGTCATAGACAAGAAATATGGCGCTCCCCAGGTGACCAAGGACGGTGTTACCGTAGCCAAGGAAGTTGAGCTGGAAGACCGTTTCCAGAATATGGGCGCGCAGATGGTGAAGGAAGTAGCAGCCAAGACCAACGACCAGGCCGGTGACGGTACCACTACCGCTACAGTGCTTGCACAGGCAATCCTTGACGTAGGTCTGAAGAACGTTACCGCAGGCGCCAACCCTATGGACCTCAAACGCGGTATCGACAAGGCTGTCGAGGCTGTCGTAGAGAACCTCAAGAAACAGAGCCAGACCGTCGGCCACGACTACTCCAAGATCGAGCAGGTCGGCACTATCTCAGCCAACAACGACAACTTCATCGGCAAGCTCATCGCCGAGGCTATGGAGAAAGTCCAGAACGACGGCGTGATCACCGTTGAGGAAGCCAAAGGCACTGACACCGAGGTCAAGGTCGTTGAAGGTATGCAGTTCGACCGCGGCTATATCTCAGCTTACTTTATGACTGAGCCTGACAAGATGGAGGCTGTCCTCGACAATCCTTACATCCTGCTTTCAGAGAAGAAGATCTCTACAATGAAGGACCTTATGCCTATCCTCGAGCCCATCGCACGTGAAGGCAAGACTCTGTTCATCATCGCCGAGGATGTTGACGGCGAAGCGCTGACCACCCTCGTAGTGAACAAGATCCGCGGCACCATCAAAGTTGCTGCAGTCAAATCTCCGGGCTTCGGCGACCGTCGTAAAGCCATTATGGAAGATATCGCCATCCTCACCGGCGGCAAGGTTATCTCCGAGGAGCGTGGTTTCACCCTCGAGAACGCCACTATGGATATGCTCGGCCAGGCCGAGAAGGTTGTCATCACCAAGGACAACACTACCATCGTGAACGGCTGCGGCGACAAGGAAGAGATCCACAACCGCATCGTTTCAATCCGCAAGCAGATCGAGACTACCACCAGCGACTATGACCGCGAGAAACTCCAGGAGCGTCTCGGCAAGCTCGCCGGCGGTGTTGCAGTCCTCTATGTAGGTGCAGCCAGCGAGATCGAAATGAAAGAGAAGAAAGACCGCGTGGAAGACGCCCTGAGCGCTACACGTGCTGCTGTTGAAGAAGGTATCGTCCCGGGCGGCGGAGTTGCTTACATCCGCGCTACCGAAGCTCTCAAGAAGCTCAAAGGCGACAACGAGGACGAGCAGACCGGTATCAACATCGTGGCCCGCGCCATCGAAGCTCCGCTCCGCACCATCGTAGAGAACGCCGGTGTTGAGGGCAGCGTAGTAGTCCAGAAGATCAAGGAAGGCAAAGGTGACTTCGGTTACAACGCCCGCACTGACAAGTATGAGAACCTCTTCGAGGCCGGTGTCATCGATCCTACCAAGGTGGCACGTATCGCCCTCCAGAACGCCGCTTCAGTGGCCGGTATGTTCCTCACCACCGAGTGCGTGATCGCCGACATCCCCGAGCCCGTTCCGCCCACTCCCCCGATGCAGGGCCCGATGATGTAATTCATCCGCTATAACACAAAAAAAAGACTGACCACGTTTTGCGGCCAGTCTTTTTTGTTTGCTATCGCCCAAACCCGTCCCGGCTAGAGGACTATGTCCAGGAAATAGGCGTTGAAGGGGCTGTCTGTCTGCTTGAAGTAGATGAGACCTTTTGCGGGGGCGACTTCCTTGCCGTCGATCGTGGCCTTGACGCACTTGGGATAGCGGGTATACTCGCCTTGCTGCACGTCTTCTTCCCACCAGGTGATTATCTCGTGGACATAATCGTCGCCGAAGACCATAGGGCATTTGAACTTATATTTGATGGTCTCCTGCAGAGACTGCCTGGTGACGGCTGAGCCGCATACCAAGGTGCTGCCCAGGTACCACGTGCCCTCACCGATGTATTTTCCGTCGTGACCGGTCTTCAACAGATTGTGCTGGGCGTCATATTTCGAAGCAAAGTAGACAGGCTTGTCGTCCAGACCGCCCGAAAAAGTGGTTATATCGAGGCTGTAATGCTCGGGATTGACTTCCCCGCGGTAGACGGTGCTGCTCTTGTCCGAAATGTAATACTCTTCGCCGAGAGGCATCACGAGGTCGTTGCCGTCGGCATCCTTGAAACTTACCTGCAAGAAATAGAAATCGAGATAGCCCGGCAGTGTGTCGGGAATGATATCTTCCTTCCCCCGGCAAGAGGTCAGCGTCAGGGCAAGCGCTGCAAGGACGATCGAATAACTGAGTGTTTTCATATCTGCTTTCTGTTAAAAAAGCGCCGGGATCGAATCGACCTCCGGCGCTCTGTTCAATATGCAGTTGCTGTTACTTCTTGGTGGCAGCAGCAGCCTGTTTTGCAAGTCTCTTCTGGTTGAGGTCGTACATAATCGGGGTACCGATGAAGATTGATGC
Organism: uncultured Bacteroidales bacterium; assembly: GCA_947169015.1. Classification (GTDB taxonomy): domain Bacteria; phylum Bacteroidota; class Bacteroidia; order Bacteroidales; family UBA932; genus Equibacterium. The sequence continues at coordinate 102,873 of CAMVOD010000008.1, forward strand.
GTAGGTACCTACGATAACGCCGAGGGCCAGAGCGACTGAGAAACCGCGGATTGACTCACCGCCGAAGATTGCGATTGCGATCAAAACGACGAGGGTGGTCAGTGAGGTGTTCACCGTACGGCTCAGAGTTGCGTTCAACGCACCGTTCACAGTCTCTTTAAGGTCACGTTTCGGATAGAGCATCCTGTACTCACGGATACGGTCGAAGATCACCACGTTATCGTTGATAGAGTAACCGATGATGGTCAGCACTGCAGCGATGAACTGCTGGTCGACGTCGAGGGTGAACGGAAGGATTCCTGAGAAGAGTGAATAGAAGCCGACGAGGATGATGGTGTTGTGTACAAGTGATGACACACCGCCGAGACCCCAGGTCCAGCCTTTGAAACGGATTGCGATGTAAGCGAAGATTACGATCAGCGCGAGGATCACCGCAATCACGGCGTCACGCTGCATCTCGCTCGCGATGGAAGCATCCACGCGGTCGGATGAAACGATACCATTCGGGTTCTCCAGGGTAGAAGTGAACTGGTCGAGAGTCATCGGAGTTGCGAAGAACTTGCCGAGAGCGTTGTAAAGCATACCCTCGATCTCTTTGTCAGTCTCCTGGGTCTGGTCGTCAACTTTGTATTTGGTTGTGATCCTCATCTGTGAGGCACCGCCGAACTGCTTAACCTCTGCAGACTCACCGAACTCGTCGATGGTAGCTGCACGCACTTCCTCAGCTGTAACCGGAGTGTCGAAACGAACTACATAGGTGCGGCCGCCGCTGAAATCAACGCCGAGGCTGAAGCCCTTGGTGAAGAACGATACGATGCAGATAAGGCAGAGAACGCCGGATACGATGTAAGATATCTTCTTCTTGCCGATGAAGTCGATCTTGGTGTTCTGGAGGAAGTTCCTGGTAGCAGGTGAGTCGAAAGTAATGTCTTTGCCTCTCTTCAGCCAGCCTTCGAAAATCAGCCTGGTGATGAAGATTGAAGTGAAGACTGAAGTGATGATACCGATAACCAGCACGGCTGCGAAACCTTTGACTGAACCGCTGCCGAAGATGTACAGGATGACACCGGTAAGGAAGGTGGTCACCTGACCGTCGATGATGGCTGAGTATGCATTCTTGTAACCGTCGCTGATTGCAAGACGCAGGGACTTGCCGGCGCGGAGTTCCTCTTTGATACGCTCATAGATGATGACGTTCGCATCCACGGCCATACCCATAGTCAGCACGAGACCGGCGATACCGGGGAGGGTAAGCACGGCGCCGAACGATACCAGGGTACCGAACAGGAAGAGAACGTTGCACAGCAGGGCGATATCGGCTGCGAGACCGGCCTTGCGGTACCAGATGAGGATGTAGAGAAGCACGAGGCAGAATGCGATCAGGAATGAAAGCATACCGGCACGGATAGAAGCGCTACCGAGTGACGGACCTACAACCTGCTCCTGAACGATGCGGGCAGGGGTGTTGAGCTTACCAGACTTGAGGACAGTGGCAAGGTCGTCGGCCTCTTCCTGAGTGAAGTTACCGGTGATCTGGCTGCTACCGCCGCTGATCTTGTTCTGTACGTTAGGATATGAATAAACGCTTCCGTCCATCACGATGGCGATCTGACGACCGATGCTCTGCTCGGTAATCACTTCCCAGCGTGCTGAACCGGTGCTGTTCATAGTCATACTTACCTCAGCGCTGCCGCTGATCTGGTTGTAGTTCACGCGGGCTGAAGTGATCACGCCGCCGTCGAGGACAGCGCCCTTGCCGGCTGTGCTCTTCAAAGCAACGAGCTCATAATATACGGGAGTTGATGCGTACTGGCTGGGTTTGAATGACCAGGCAGGAACGAAATCGTTCGGGAAGGCCACGCGGCTTTCACGGATCATACGGCCGACTTCAGCGGTATCGCGATAGTGCACGAGACCGAGGCAGGCAGTGTTGCTGCCGAGGCTCTGGAGCTTCGAGAACAGAGGGCTGCTCTCTGCGAAAGCATCGTTTGAGGCGTTCTGGCCGAGAGCTGCTGCGATTGAATCGACAGCTGCACCCTGGGCTTCACCTTCAGCTTTCAGAGAAGAGATCCTTTCGCGCTCTGCGTCGTTCACCTCCTGGAGATAAGGGAGGATCTCGTTATATGTATAGGTGTGCCAGAACTCGAGGGATGCGGTACCCTGGAGGAGTTTGCGCACACGCTCAGGCTCCTTCACGCCAGGAAGCTCGACGAGGATACGACCCGTGCTTGCTATCTTCTGGATGTTGGGCTGAGAAACACCGAACTGGTTGATACGGCGCTCGACTACATTGTATGAGTTGTCGATAGCACTCGTAGCTTCCTGCTTGAGGAGGTCGATGATATCTTCGTTGGTTGCTCTTGATTTATTCTTGATCTCGCCGTTGAGCTTGTCAAGGTCGATGTCGAAAGAAAGCCTCTGACCGGGAGCTACCTCATCCCACGCCTGTGCGAAGAGGGTGATGTAGTCGGTGTGGTCGGTGGCAGCCCTTTCGCTTGCGAGAGCGAGAGCCTGCTTGAACTGGTCGGTGGTCTTCTCACGTGCGCAGCTGCGGATCAGCTCAGCAAGGTCGAGCTGAAGCATCACGTTCATACCGCCTTTGAGGTCCAGACCGAGGTTGATTTCTTTCTCCTTGACGTTCTTGTAAGTATAACCGAAATAAACTTTTTCGGTTGATATCGAGTCAAGATAAGTGTTGTTGGCAGCTGTGCGGACAGAGTCGAGATAGAACGCTTTGTCCATATCAGAAACTGCGCTGAATGAAGGCTCTTGCTGTACTGAGCTGACTACTTGGTCGGCGTACTTTGCAGCCTTTTTCTCTTGCAGGACAGTTACCAGAGTGAATGAAAGCTGGAACAGACATGCAAGAGCAATCAGAATTGCCACTAAACGAATGGCGCCTTTACTTTGCATAATTTGAAATATAATAATTTATTAACAATTTTCCTTCACCGAAAATAGTCTGCAAAAATAGTATTTTTTCCTAATATTTAAAGTATTTCGTAATTTTGTTTGTTCCGGAAGGCTCTATGATTGTTAATAAAGTACATACACTTCTGTTATTATTGCTTGCAGCCAGCCTGACTTGCGCGGCGCAAACCTCTGCCGTCCTTGAGCGTCAGGCCGATTCTAAGCTCCGCGAATACGACTTCGCAGCGGCCAGCCAGCTTTACCGCCAGGCCTATGAAGCCAGCAGCGACGCGGCCTTCCGCAACCGTATGGTCGAGAAGATGACGCAGTGCGACAACGGGCTGGGTATGCTGTCGTTCGCCTGCAAGCCTGTGGTCGTAGCTTCCAAGACCGTCCCTGCCAACAATTTCTTCCTATATTATAAACATATCCCTGCCGAACGCTGGGCAAGGATGGCCGACGGCACCGTCGCGGCATTCAACCCTTCGCTGGACAGGATGTTCTTCGAGCGCGACAACGGCGGGCAGAGCGACATATACACCTCAACCCGCGTCCAGGACAACCTCTGGAGCACTCCGGTCCTCCTCGGCGAGAGCCATATGTCCACCGGGGATGAAGTGATGCCGGTCGTCTCTTATGACGGCAAGAAGCTCTACTACTCTTCGAAAGGACTTTTCGGTATGGGCGGCTACGACCTGTTCGTGTGCGAATGGGACGAGGCCACCAAATCCTGGGGCGAGCCTCAGAACCTGGGCTTCCCCTTCTCTTCGGTAGGCGATGATTTCCTGTACAGCGACACTCCAGACGGCAACTTCTCCATTCTGGCCAGCAACCGCGGCTGCGGTGCCGACTCGGTCACCATATACGTCCTTCAGTTCAAGAATGCTCCTATGAAATCTTCAGTATCGGCCGCCGAGGCCCGAAAGATTGCAGCCCTGCAGGTCAGCAAGCCGCAGGGAGGGCAACCTTCCGCCGCTGAAGAGCAGCAGAGCTACGACGACCCGCTGCAGCGCCGCTACGCCGAAGCAATGACCGCATACAGCACTCTCAAGAAGGATCTGGAGGAACTCACTCTCAGGCAGCTCGAACTGCAAGGCCGCATCTCCGCAGCCACTGACGACGCCGACCGGGGCCTGCTGCAGCGCAACCTGGCCGCGGCAGAACAGACTATGTTCGAAAAGCAGCAGCAACTCCGCACTGCTTCGGAAGCCGTGCAGGCCGTTGAGATGGAGTGCATACTGAAGGGGGTCGAAATCGACCGCAGCAGCTTCACCCAGGCTCCGCAGCAGGCCGAGGATGAGCAAGTGCAGCTCCCCGACTATGAATTCGTCCGCCTTATGGCTCCGGCCTACCTCAACGCAGTGTTCGAGGAGCCCGAGGAGGAGTTCGACTATACCTTCAAAGTGCTTGACCAGGCTGTCATTGCCGACAACGAAGTCCTCAACGAGGGGCTGATCTATCAGATACAGATTCTCGCGGGCAGCGGCAAGGTCGCTCCGAGGCAACTCCACGGCTTCAGCCCCGTCTTCGAGAAGAAACAGTCCAACGGCAAATACGTCTACTGCGTGGGCAAGTTCTCAAGGTATGCCGACGCCCAGAAAGCCCTGCCCACCGTCAAGAAATACTACAGCTCTGCCTTTGTGGTGGCCTTCCGTAACGGCAAGAGTATGAGCGTGGTCAATGCCCGCAAGGCCGAGGCCGCCGGCACCGACAAATACCAGGTCGTATTCAACGAATACCCTGGCGGCATTCCTGCCGACATTATGCAGGTGATCCGCGCTGCCAGCAGCAAGGACATCGCCCGCCGCACCTCGGATGAAGGCAAGGTCATATACTACATAGCGCCCTTCGACAGCCGCGCCGAGGCCGAAAGCCTGGCCGCGAAGCTCCGTGAGGCCGGCGCCAAAGGCATTTCTACCGATATTATAAAATAACAAGATATGGGACCCATTATTTTACTGATTCTGCTCGGACTTATCCTGCTGCTCGTCGAGACCCTGCTGCTCCCCGGTTTCTTTTTCACCGGCATCCTGGGAGTGCTTTCTCTCGCGGCGGCCTGCTACTTCGGCTTCGTGAATTTCGGTAATACCGGGGGCATCGTCACCGTCATCATCAGCGTGGCCGTGGCTGCCGCATTTATGGTGTGGATACTCCGCTCCAAGACGTGGAAGAAGGCCACCCTCAACACCGAAATCAAGGCTTCCGTGGACCAGCGCCCTCTCGACAAAGGCATCTCGGCCGGAATGAAGGGCTCCACTACGACCCGCCTCAACCCTATGGGGCGCGTGCGCTTCGACAACGGCGAGGAAGCTGAAGTCCACTCGCTCGACGGCCTGGTCGAGGCCCGCAGCAAGGTGGTCGTCTCACAGATCGAAGAGGAGAAAATCTTCGTCAAGCTTTGTAAAGAAGAATAATCAATAACAAACCATAGACAATGACATCTATTTTCATCTGGATTGCGATAGGCTTTGTAGGCCTGTTGTTCCTGCTCTGGCTGTTCCCTGTGACTATGTGGTTCCAGGCCCTGATCTCCGGAGTCAAGATCTCTCTCATCCAACTCATCCTGATGCGCTGGCGCAAGGTTCCTCCGGGAGTCATCGTAATGGCTATGATCACCGGCACCAAGGCCGGCCTGAAACTGAACGCCAACGAGCTCGAGGCCCACTACCTGGCCAAGGGTAACGTGCCGAAGGTCGTGAACGCGCTGATTTCGGCCGACAAGGCCAACATCTCCCTCGATTTCAAGATGGCTGCCGCCATCGACCTGGCAGGCCGTGACGTATTCGAGGCCGTGCAGATGTCGGTGAACCCCAAAGTCATCAACACTCCGCCCGTTTCGGCTGTCGCCAAAGACGGTATCCAGCTCATCGCCAAGGCCCGCGTGACTGTGCGCACCAACATCAAGCAGCTGGTCGGCGGTGCCGGTGAAGAGACCATCCTGGCCCGTGTCGGCGAAGGTATCGTGTCGTCAATCGGTAGCGCAGAGAGCCACAAGGAAGTGCTCGAGAACCCCGACAGCATTTCCAAGGTAGTGCTCGAGAAGGGCCTCGATGCAGGCACCGCCTTCGAGATCCTCTCCATCGATATCGCTGACGTTGACGTCGGCAAGAACATCGGCGCCGTGCTCCAGATGGACCAGGCCAACGCCGACAAGAACATCGCCCAGGCCCGCGCCGAGGAGCGCCGTGCGATGGCTGTCGCCCAGGAGCAGGAGATGAAGGCGAAGGCTCAGGAAGCCCGCGCCAAGGTGATCCAGGCCGAAGCCGAAGTGCCGCTGGCAATGGCCGAAGCTTTCCGCAACGGCAATCTCGGCATTATGGACTACTACAAGTTCAAGAACATCCAGGCCGACACCGA
>CAMVOD010000009.1:0-74718 GCA_947169015.1 uncultured Bacteroidales bacterium
GCAATCTCGGCATTATGGACTACTACAAGTTCAAGAACATCCAGGCCGACACCGAGATGCGCGAGAATATCGCGAAGAAGTAGCCCTTAAGGCTCCGGATACAGAAAAAGGCTGATTCATCATCAGCCTTTTTTTGTGTCGGGATACTCCGACTCGAACGGAGGACCCCTTGGTCCCAAACCAAGTACGCTAACCAACTGCGCCACATCCCGGACGCGACAAAGGTAGTGATTTTTTTTATTCCCTCACCGGGATTTCTTCGGGCTTCGCCCTCTGACATCCCCACCTCCTCGCCGGAGGGGCCCTGCAAAGCATAGAATGCAGCTGCTGGCCCTTCGGGCCAACTGGCTGTTTCTGGCTTCCATCCCTTACGAAAGATAGCTTTCGACGGGATGAAAACCAAAAACAGCCGGTCGCAAATGCGACCAGCTGCATTCTTTTTTGCGGTGAGGGGGGGATTCGAACCCCCGGTACGGTAAACCCGTACGTCAGTTTAGCAAACTGGTGGTTTCAGCCACTCACCCACCTCACCAAACACCCTCAAATCGCGGATTCCCACGAGGGGGATTGCAAAGATAGGCAAATAATCCTTTTGCGCAAAAAATATTAGAAGCAGTAGGCTACCGTGAGGGTCAGTGCGCTGGTTGACACGCGGTTGACGATGTCGCCCTTGTGGAGATTAAGCACACCGACGTTGTAGTGGAAGCTGACGTCGAAGGCGCCGAATTTGTAGCCGGCACCTACGCGGACTCCGGCATCGTTGGCCAGCTTGACCTTCTTCGTATTGTGCATAGCCCAGAAAGCGCCCAGCGACAGATACGCCGGATCCAGCAGGTAAAGCTCGAGGTCCACCGGCACTGCGACGCTGATGCCCGGCATATAATCGACGGCACCCGGAGCGAAGAGCACGTCCGCTCCCATCCTGAACGCCACCAGGCGGCTCTTGCGGTACCTTGCCGCGCCCGTAACGACGGCACCCGGCTTGAATCCCTTGTCTTCGGAGGTAGTCACCAGTGCAGCTCCTGCGCCGGCCTCAAACTCCCAGCCCTTGTCGAAAGCCTCGCGGTCAGGCACGTTCACATACTTCACGGGGCCTGCTGAAACGGCACTGAACTGCAGGGTCCCGCTTTCGCGCAGGAACCTCATAAAATCATCGGCCTGCATTGCTCCCAGATGACGGCCTTTCACCGCGCCGGCACGGTCCAGAATCACGAAATATGGAATCTGAACCTCCTTGCGGCAGAAGCGCTCCTGGTATGTAGCTCCAATCGGAGAGTCCACATCCACCATAAGCACATTGTAGCCGTTCATCGCCGCAGCCACGGAGTCGATGCTGAAAACATTCTGCTTCATCGCCTGGCACGGAGCGCACCAGTCGGCAGTGAACACCACCAGCACCGGCTTGCTCTTGTCGGGAATGTATTTGGAAGATATGCTCTGGGCAAATGCCGTCACCGACAGCATACTTGCCAGTATAATTGCTAATAATCGTTTCATATCAGATGGTTTCTGTGAAATAAACTGTTCTTATACGCATTGTGTTCTCCTTTCCTGTCAGCACTACAGGAGCCTCGAGACGGATGTCCATCGAAGAAGCGCCCACCTTGACGATGTATTCGCCCGGCGCGATGGTCCAGTGCCAGTCGTCGAAATGGCCGAAGGCCTGGGGCGACATCACCATCTCCACTGTCTTCGTCTCGCCGCTGCGCAGGCTGATGCGCTCGAAGCCCTTGAGCTGGATAGGCTTGAGTGCCTGCGACTTGTCGGTCGGAGAAACATAGAGTTGCACCACTTCGTCGCCGTCCACATCGCCGGCGTTGCGCACGTCGAAGCTGATCTTGATGGCCTTTGCTCCGGTAGACGCTTTCTGTGTCACCTTGAGATTCGAATATTCGAAGCGGGTGTAGCTGAGGCCGAAGCCGAAGGGCCAGGCCACGTCCGGATTCTGCTCGCAAGAATAGTTGTAGCAGAGCGCCCCGGTGCCTTCCACTGCCGGATAGCTGACGGTCAGCTTGCCGGAAGGATTGACATTGCCGAGCAGGATGTCTGCCACGGCATTGCCGCCCTCCTCACCCGGATACCAGGCCTGGATGATGGCGGCGCACTTGTCCTTGAGGGAGCCGATGACCTGCGCGCGACCGCCGAACATCACCAGCACCACCGGCTTGCCGGTAGCCACAAGAGCCTCCACGAAGGCCTCCTGGTCGCCGGGCAGACGGATGCCGCCGCGGTCGCGGTTCTCTCCGCACAGCAGCACGTTCTCACCCATAGCAGCCACGATCACATCGCTCTGCGCAGCAGCGGCAAGAGCTTTGGCCATATCAGTCTCGTCGGGACTCTCAACGCGGCGGCGCATAAAGTAACGCAGCGATGCGGCAGCCCTTGAGTCTCCGGCTGCATTGCCGGCCAGATTGGTGTCGCTCACCCAGTCGCAGCCACGGTTGTAAGTCAGGCTCATACCTGCGGGCAGCTTGCTCTGCAGACCCGCGAGCAGCGTTATGATGTCAGGATTCACAGGGTCGATGTCCACCCTGTTCCAGAAATATTTCATACTGTGGTAGGTATAGTCGCCGAGCATAGCCCAGTGAGAATTGGCATTCGGGCCCACAAGCGCCACCTTGACATCCTTCTTCAGCGGCAGCACACCGTCGTTCTTGAGCAGCACGACAGACTGTGCGGCCATATCGTATGCTGTCTGGCGCTCCTCTGCGGTGTCGAACACGATGCGGCCTTCCTCGTACAGCTTCGGCTCCTTGTCGAGCATTCCGGTGCGTGCCTTCATCGTCAGCACTCTCTTGACAGCCTTCTCCAGGGTTTCCTGGCTGACAAGCCCGCGGTCGATGGCTTCCTGAAGATGGGAGAAACAGGTTCCCTCGGAGAATTCCACTTCGGTGCCTGCGTTGATCGCCGCAGCCGCCTTGCCTACATAGTCGCCGCGGTCCAGCGGAATCTGGTTCACTGCGCTGTAGTCGCTGACGAACATACCGTCGAAGCCGACGTAATCACGCAGGATATCGCCCATTATCTCTTTGTTGGCAACACAGTTGACGCCGTGCACTGCGTGGTAGCCGGTCATTACAGACTTGCTGCCGGCAATCCTTATCACCGCCTCGTGCGGCATCAGGATTTCCTCCATCAGCTCCTTCTGCTCGCTGTTGCCGCCTCCGCCGTAGCCGAGGTAGTGCTTGCTGGTCGTCGCCACTCCGTTCGCAAGACCGCCGTACTGCAGTCCCTGCACGAAAGCGACGCCCAGGCGGGCCGTCAGGTAAGCATCCTCGCCGAAACCTTCTTCAAGACGGTTGAAGGTAGGGTCACGGACCACGTCAAGCATAGGCGAGAGGGCCAGAAAGCCGCCGATCTTGCGCATATCAGCCGCAGTCTGGCGGGTCTTCAGCTCCACAAGGGCCGGATTCCAGGAGCCGGCATAGCAGATCTGCTGGGGATATGCCGTTGCACCTTTAGTCGCGATGCCGCTGATGACCTCGTCGTGGAAGAGGGCGGGGATGCCGCTGGGAGTGCTGCTCATCAGCCACTGCTGGATCTCAGCCACCATATCGCGAAGGTTTTCGGGGTCACGCACCTCGCCGCTGCCGTACTGGCAGATATGGCCGACGCCTGCAGGGATCTTCTGCTCGCAGAGCGCGGGGTCGAGATGGCCGTCGGGGCCCATAAGCTCGCCCGGACGGATGCCGTAGAGCTGGGCGATGCGCTCATCCTGAGTCATCTTCTCATAAAGAGCGTTTACAATTTTGTCTGTGGCGGCTGTTGCCAGGGGCTGGTCCACGGCCGCAAGTTTATAATTCACATTATTGCAAGACATAGTAAGAATAACTGTCGCTACGAGGAAAACATATTTTTTCATACTGACGTACGTTAGTTTGCAGTACAAATATAGCAATAAATGAAAAGGTCGCTCCGGTTGGTGGGGAGCGACCTTACACACACATCACATTTTTAAAAATCAGATTATTTCCTTGTACTGGTCAGCACTCAGAAGCTTATCAAATTCCGACAGGTCGGAACATTTGATCTTGATCATCCATCCCTGACCATAGGGATCGCTGTTCACCAGTTCGGGAGCGCCGTCCAGCTCTTCGTTCTGCTCCAGCACCTCGCCGCTCATCGGCATATAAGCCTCCGCAACTGTCTTTACAGCCTCTATGTCACCGAATTTCTCACCCTGCGCGAGAGTCTCGCCGACCGTGGGGATATCTACGAAAACGATGTCACCGAGCTCGCTCTGGGCGAAATCGGTAATACCTACAGTAGCTACATCGCCGTCGAGGGCGACCCACTCGTGGTCCTTGGTGTATTTCAGTGTCTCAGGAATGTTCATTACGCAATTATTCTTGTACCCGGCAAATATAACAATTTTTACTATAATATCAAAGTATTTTCAATGCTTGTTTGATAAGGTCCTCCAATGAAGTGTCCTTTCCGTCCTTGACGAGCCTGTCGAGAGCTTTTTCGACCGCTGCCTTCGGGAATCCGAGCAGCACGAGGGCAGTCGCGGCCTCCTCGCGGTTTGGATTGCCTGCAGAGGCACCTATGAAGCCCGCATCCTTGCCGCCGCCCTTGACAATCTTGTCCTTGAGCTCCAGCACCAGCCTCTGGGCGCTCTTGAGACCTATGCCCTTGATGCTCTTGATCTTGTTGATGTCTTCCGCCACGATCGCCGCGCTGAGTTCGTCGCTGGTCATCGACGAGAGCACCATCCGCGCAGTGGCAGGGCCTATCCCGCTCACTGATATGAGCAGCTCGAACAAACTCCTTTCGTCCTTGGTGCCGAAGCCGAAAAAGCCTTCGTCGTCTTCGCGCAGATAGTGATAGAGAAACAACTTGACCTCGCTGCCAAGCTTGCTTTCGAGAGCCGAATAGGTCTGCAGGCTGATGAGGATGCGGTAGCCGAAGCCGCCAGCCTCAACGACCGCCTGGGCAGGGTTCAACTCCTCCAGACGGCCTTTTATGTAGTCATACATAAGCGCTTAAATATTAACTAATACAAAAATATATTATTTTTGCCGATTATACCTTAAGGGGTATTCCGAAAAATGGACAAATTGGTAGTTGATTTCCGCAATCGTTTCCCTGCCCTATCACAGCAGGTATACGGCAAGCCGCTGGTCTATTTCGACAATGCAGCCACAAGCCAGAGGCCGGATTGCGTCATCGAGCTGCAGGAGAGGATGACGGCGGGCACCTGTGCGAACGTCCACCGCGCAGTGCACCGTCTTGCCCTGGATGCTACAGAATTGTACCAGCAGGGCCGAGAAGCTGCCGCCGCCTTCATCGGAGCCCCCGCCGCCGAGCAAGTAATCTTCACCAGCGGCACTACGGCAGCCATCAACCTGGTGGCAAGCTGCTTCACCCGCCGTTTCCTGCGCAAGGGCGACCGCATCCTCATCTCTGAGGCAGAACACCACTCCAACCTGGTGCCCTGGCAGCTGGCCTGCGAGATGTACGGCACCGAGCTGCTCGTGGCTCCGGTGAGCGAAGACGGAAGCCTCGATATGGACGCTTTCCGCAAACTGCTCGAGCGCGAGGTGAAGCTGGTGGCCGTGGCCCACGTCACAAACGTGCTTGGAGTTGTCAATCCGCTGCACGAAATCATAACAGCCGCCCACCAGGCCGGAGCCCGCGTGCTTGTGGACGGAGCCCAGGGCATTGTGCACAGCCGTGTGGATGTAGGCAGTCTTGACTGCGATTTCTATGCCTTCTCGGGCCACAAGATATATGCGCCGACCGGCATCGGAATCCTTTACGGCAAACGCGAGCTGCTGGAGGAGATGCCGCCCTATATGGGAGGCGGCGATATGGTCGACCGGGTGACGTTCGCAAAGACCACCTACGGCCCCCTGCCGCTGAAGTTCGAGGCCGGAACCCAGAACATCGCGGCTGCAGCCTGCCTGGCCCCGGCTCTCAAGCTGGCCGGCGAAGTGCAGGACAGCGCCACGCTGCAGGACAATCTGGAAACCACCGACAGACTGCTGGCAGCCCGGCTCGCGACGGTCGAAGGCCTGCACTGCCCCAGCCTTGCCAACCCACGCCGCAAAGGCATATTCAGCTTCTGCATCGACGGCGTACACCCTGCCGACGCTGCGGAAATAATGGACAAGATGGGCGTGGCCGTGCGGACAGGCTTTATGTGCGCCGAGCCGCTCATCAGGAAATATTCAGAACACGGTATGATGCGGGCTTCGCTGATGCCCTACAACACGCCCGACGAGGTCGACATATTTATGGAAGCTCTCCGACGGGCCATAAAAATGCTTAGATAAGCGTTTATAAACGTTTAAAAATGACTATACAAGAGATATCAGAGCAGATTGTCGAGGAATTCTCGATGTTCGACGAGTGGCTCGACAAATATGAATACCTCATCGAGACCGGCAAGCAGATGCCGGCTATAGCAGAGGAAGACAAGACCCCTGACAACCTCATCGAAGGCTGCCAGTCGAGGGTTTGGCTGGACTGCCGGCAGGAAAACGGCCTGCTGCATTTCACCGCAGACAGCGACGCCGTCATCACCAAGGGCATCATCTCCCTGCTTATAAGGGTGTTCGACGGTCAGAAGCCCGCTGATATCGTCGCCGCTGACCTGTCCTTCCTCGACCGCATCGGTCTCAAGGACAATCTCTCGCCGACCCGCGCCAACGGGCTTGTGGCAATGATAACGAAAATAAAAGCCTATGCGCTTGCCTTTTTGCAGAAAGAAGAAAATGAACACTAGCAAAACCGCCCTGGAAGCAAACATCGTAATGGCGCTCCGTCAGGTCTATGACCCTGAAATTCCCGTGAACGTTTACGACCTGGGCCTGATATACGAAATAAATGTCGACAAGGACAACAAAGTCGACATAACTATGACCCTCACGGCTCCGAACTGCCCCATAGCGGACATCGTGGTCGACAGTGTGGCTACTGCCGTTCGCGACGTGCCCGGAGTGACAGACGTGGCCATCCAGCTCGTTTTCGAGCCCGAATGGGACAAGGATATGATGAGCGACGAGGCAAAACTTGAACTGGGAATGCTATGATCTACCTGCTGCTGGGAACCGATATGGGCGATCGGCGCGCCAATCTGGACCGCGCCTGCGAGCTTCTCGGCAAGGAGATCGGCGTCAGCCTGCACTGCTCTCCGTTGATGGAGACTGCTGCCATCGGCTTCGACGGCCCTGCATTCCTCAACCAGGTAGTGTCTTTCGATGCTGACGCAGAGCCATACGACCTGCTGCGCCGCTGCCAGGCCATTGAAGCGGCAATGGGACGGAAGCCCCACGAGGCCGAATACGACAGTGAAGGCCGCCGCATCTACAGCCCGCGCATCATAGACATCGACATCCTGCACCTCAATGGCGTGTGTATGAAGCGAGCGGACCTCACCATCCCCCATCCCCAGGTTTTCAGCCGCCCGTTCGTCAAAGAGCTGCTGGCAATGATGTAAATACAGAAAATTATCAATTATTCGACAATATGACACAGGAAGAAGTTTTCAAAAATCTTACGGCTCACTGCAAGGAATATGGTTTTGTTTTCCAGAGCAGCGAGATTTATGACGGATTGAGCGCCGTTTATGACTACGGCCAGAACGGAGTAGAACTCAAGAACAACATCAAGAGATACTGGTGGGAAGCTATGACACGCCTCCACGAGAATATCGTGGGCATAGACAGCGCCATCTTTATGCATCCCCGCATCTGGGAGGCCAGCGGCCACGTAGCTGCCTTCAACGACCCCCTGATCGACAACCGCGACAGCAAGAAGCGCTACCGCGCCGACGTCCTCATCGAGGATTATCTTGCAAAACTGGAAGACAAGGTCCGCAAGGAAGTCGAGAAAGGCCGCAAGAAATTCGGCGACAGCTTCGACGAAGTCCAGTTCCGCAACACCAACCCCAACGTGCTCCGCACCCAGGCCAAATGGGACGAAGTCCACAACCGTATGGTCAAGGCCCTCAACGACAATGACCTGGCCGAAATGAGGCAGATCATCATCGACTGCGACATCGTCTGCCCCATCAGCGGCACCAAGAACTGGACGGAAGTGCGCAAGTTCAACCTGATGTTCTCCACCCAGCTGGGCAACATCAGCGGCGAAGACGGCACCATCTACCTGCGTCCCGAGACCGCACAGGGCATTTTCGTCAACTATCTCAACGTCCAGAAGACCGGCCGTATGAAAATCCCGTTCGGCATCGCACAGATTGGAAAGGCCTTCCGCAACGAAATCGTGGCCCGTCAGTTCATCTTCCGAATGAGGGAGTTCGAGCAGATGGAGATGCAGTTCTTCATCCAGCCCGGCACGGAACTCGACTGGTTCGCAAAATGGAAAGAAACCCGTCTGAAATGGCACAAGGCAATGGGTCTCGGCGACGAGAAATACCGCTTCCACGACCACGACAAGCTGGCCCACTACGCCAACGCAGCCACCGACATCGAATTTGAATTCCCCTTCGGCTTCAAGGAGCTCGAGGGCATCCACTCACGCACCGACTTCGACCTCGGCAACCACCAGAGGTACAGCGGCCGCAAGATACAGTATTTCGACCCTGAAAAGAACGAGAATTACACCCCCTACGTCATCGAGACTTCAATCGGCCTCGACCGCTGCTTCCTCGCAGTGCTCTCAAGCTCATACCACGAGGAGAAGCTGGAAAACGGCGAGGAGCGCGTAGTGCTCAGCATCCCCGCAGCCCTGGCACCCGTGAAAGCCGCCGTGCTTCCGCTGGTCAAGAAAGACGGCCTGCCCGAGAAAGCCCGCGAGATTATGGATATCCTCAAGTTCGACTTCAACTGCCAGTACGACGAGAAAGACTCTATCGGCAAACGCTACCGCCGTCAGGATGCCATCGGAACGCCTTTCTGCATCACAATCGACCACGACAGCCTCAATGACAACTGCGTCACCATCCGCGAACGCGACAGTATGAAGCAGGAAAGGATCGCAATCGACAGACTCCACGAGATCCTTCAGCGCGAAACTTCGATGACAAGTCTTCTTGTTAAAAATTAATTTGTTTTTTATATTTGTAGAAATCAGATAACTACAAACCAATTAAATACAAATTCACAATGGGCAAATTCGTTATCAAGCTCCGCACAAATGGAGATGTTCAGTTCGACCTCAAGGCCGCTAACGGCCAGGTGATCCTTACCAGCCAGGGTTACAAATCAATGGACAGCTGCCTCAACGGCATCGCTTCTGTAAAGAAAAACAGTCTCGATGACGCCCGTTTCGAGCGCAAACAGGCTAAAAACGGCAAACCTTTCTTCAACCTGGTAGCTACCAACGGACAGGTTATCGGCACAAGTGAGATGTATTCCAACAATTCAAATATGGAAAACGGCATCGCTTCTGTAAAGAAGAACGCCCCGACCGCTGAAATTGTTGACAAAACCAAAGAATAATGACAAATGGTCCTTGCGACCTTTTGATCAAGTGATTTTATTGAAACACAGGCTGCTTTATCGCGGTCTGTGTTTTTTATTATATTTGCGTTGCTAATTGGTTGTTTTATGGCACTAACCCGCGTTTTCGATCTCCTCACCAACCTGGAGCAAATCTGTCCTTACAAGCCGGATATACTTGCCAAACGTATTAATAATCAATGGGTTAAGTATAGCACGAAGGATTATGTCCGGCTGTCTCACGCTACCGCTAGGAGTTTTCTCGCCCTCGGCCTCAAGCCAGGCACAAAGATCATAAGCATCTGCAGCAACCGTCCTGAATGGAATTTCATCGATATGGGCTGCGCCCTGTCCAGGATGGTCCACACGCCGGTGTATCCCACCCTCAGCTACGACGACTACCTATACATCTTCAACCACTCTGAAGCCGAGCTGGTTTTCATCGGTAATGAGTTGTTATACAAGAAGATAGCCCCTGCTGTCGAGGAGATGGACCACCCCGCTAAAATCATCCTCATCGATGACAGCGACAGCCATTACTGCTTCAAGCAGCTGCTGGAAGAAGGCGAGAAAGACAAAGAGGCTCTCGAAGCTGTCATCAGCGACAACATCAAAAATACTCCCAAGGACGAATTCTTCTCCCTCATCTATACTTCAGGAACGACCGGCCAGCCGAAAGGCGTGATGCTGAGCCACTACAACCTGGTGTTCGACTCGCACGGCCACGCTGTCCGCCAGTATCTGGGCAAGGAGAACAAGATGATTTCGTTCCTGCCGCTCTGCCACACTTACGAGCGTTCGATGAACTATCATTATCAGGAGAAAGGCATCAGCATCTATTATGCGGAGATGAGCACTTTCGCCGCAGACCTCAAAGACAGCCACGCAGACGGGTTCTGCGCTGTCCCGAGGGTTCTGGAACTTCTGTACGGCAAGCTGGAAGCAGC
Organism: uncultured Bacteroidales bacterium; assembly: GCA_947169015.1. GTDB lineage: Bacteria > Bacteroidota > Bacteroidia > Bacteroidales > UBA932 > Equibacterium. The sequence continues at coordinate 10,355 of CAMVOD010000009.1, forward strand.
CCGCACCAGCCTGAAAGGCATCAAAGCTTTCATCTATCGCCGCGCCTGGAAATTCGCAAACAATTACGACAACTACAACAAGAAGCCCATCTACCAGCTTCGCCGCAGGATTTTCGACAAGCTTGTCTACAGCAAATGGCGCGACAATCTGGGCGGACAGAAGGAAATGCAGGTGATTTCGGGCGGCAGTTCGATCCAGCCCCGTATCCTTCGCTGTCTCACTGCAGCCAATGTACAATGCTACGAGGGCTACGGTATGACCGAGACTTCTCCTGTAATTGCAGTGAACGATCCGAGACACCGCATCCAGGTGCTCGGCACCGTAGGAACCCCCATCGAAGGCACTGAACTCGCGTTCGCCAGCGACGGTGAAATTCTCACCAAAGGCCCCCACGTGATGCTCGGATATTACAAGGCTCCCGAACTTACTGCGGAGATTATTGACGAAAACGGCTTCCTGCACACCGGTGACATCGGCTATCTCCAGGACGGAAAATACCTCAAGATCACTGACCGCAAGAAAGAGATTTTCAAACTTTCAAACGGTAAATACGTCGCTCCGCAGGCCATCGAGACCCGTCTGAAAGAGACATCAGACTTCATTTCGAACTGTATGGTTGTCGGCGAAAACGAGAAATTTGCATCAGCCATCATCATCCCTTCTTTCAGCAAGCTGGCTTCTTATGCCAAATACAAGAAGATTTCATTCAAGGACAATGATGACTTGTTGAAGAATCCCGACGTCCAGAATCTTCTGCACCGCCAGATAGACAAGGTCAACGCAACCCTCGCTCCTCACGAGCAGATCAAACGCGAGCGCTACATCAATGCCGAATGGACTGTCGACAACAAGATGCTGAGCCAGACGCTCAAGCTCAAGCGAGCTAACATCTACGCAAAATACAAGGATACCATAAAAGAAATTTATCAATAGCTATGTTTATATTGGTTCCACGTGGAACTTTTCTCATCGCTCTGCTTACAGTTGTATCACTTCTTACCCCCTCTGGATGTAGCCACAGACCCGATTCTCGCGACGGAGAGATGCTTTTCATAGACACTACGTATACGTCTGATCCCTTTGCCAAGGACGAAAACATCGTCAAGTTCAATGGCAAATATTTTATGTATTATTCTGCATACTACCCCGACAGTGCCGGTGTAAACCGTCTTTGCGTAGGAATTGCGGAGAGCGACGATCTGACGAACTGGAAAAGAATTTCACAAATTCTCCCTCAGCAGAAAGCAGAGACGAATGCAATTTGCGCTCCGGGTGCTATCATCCTCAACGACACTCTCCACCTCTTCTATCAGTCTTATGGCAATTTCGGAACTGAGGCCATCTGCCACGCGACTTCGGTGGACGGCGTGAATTTCGAACACGACCCTAGCAACCCGGTGTTCACTGCGACAGGCGCCTGGAACTGCGGAAGGGCTATCGATGCGGAGGTGGTGGAATTTGGCGGCAAGTACTTTATGTATTTTGCCACACGGGACCCTGCTCAGGAAATCCAGTTCCAGGGTGTGGCTGCCGCCAACAAGAATTCTGGTCTGCACGCCGGCGACTGGACGCTGCAGCTCAACGAACCGATACTGAAGCCGGAGCTTGACTGGGAAGGCAAGTGTATCGAGGGTGCTACGACCATCGTCCGCGGCAATACCTTATATATGTTCTATGCCGGAGCATACAATCGTTCGCCCCAGATGATCGGAGTTGCCACCAGCAAGGATGGCATTCACTGGGAGCGTATGTCGCAGGAGCCGTTCCTCCGCAATGGGGAGCCGGGCAGCTGGAACGAGATGGAGTCGGGACATCCGGACATCTTCGAGGATACGGACGGACGCACTTGGCTTTTCTACCAGGGCTACAACAATGCCGCACGGAGCTGGGAGATCTCCAAGACACGGGTCGCCTGGAAACACGGCAAACCTTACCTATTATAAGTATACTGACTATTAGTGGCTGACAGGATAACGCCTCCGGGAGCAGAGTGCGTCCGAGCTTCCCGAAGACCTTGCTTTCCATCTATCTGCTCGTCGTGATTACCGACCAAAGTGGACCAAGAGGACTGATATGTCCGCCGGCGAGACTCCGGAGATTCGCGAAGCCTGCGCGATGGTGCGCGGCCTGTAACGGTCGAGCTTGATGCGGCACTCGATCGACAGGGCAGTAATCTTCGAGAAATCGTAATCGTCCGGAATGCGGATGTTCTCGAGTCGGAGGATCTTGTCGGCAAGTTTCTTCTCTCGGTCGATGTAACCCTGGTACTTGACAGCGATCTCTACAGCCTCCACAATCTCGTCTCTTCTGCCCTCTTCGATTCCGCAGGAAGCAAGGATGCTGTCGACATCTACGAATGTTCCCCGTGGAACACTGTTTTCCAAGTCTTGGATGCTGACGAAGGGCCGTGTCAGAAGCTCGGCTATTTTCTTGCGGTTCTCAATCGGAGCAGACCCTACTCTCTCCAAGTAAGGGTTCACATCCTCCGGTCTTATCGAAGTCGTGCAGATTTCGTCCTTGAGTTGGCCGACAGCATAATACTTGGAAAGCATATTCTCGTATCGCTCTTTGCTGGCCAGTCCTATTTCATAGCCTTTAGCTGTCAGACGGTAGTCGGCATTGTCGCCTCTCAGAAGTATCCTGTACTCGGCTCTTGAAGTGAACATCCTGTAAGGCTCATCGACACCCTTTGTGATCAGGTCGTCGATAAGGACGCCTATATAAGCCTCGTCGCGTTTCAATATGAATTCACCGCGGCCGTGAACTGCCAGAGCAGCGTTGATTCCGGCCATAAGCCCTTGAGCAGCAGCTTCTTCGTAGCCAGTTGTACCATTGACTTGCCCCGCCAGATACAGGCCGGAAATCACCTTGCTTTCGAGCGTGGCGTTCAGCTGCACCGGATCGAAGTAGTCATATTCCACGGCATAGGCCGGCCTGAAGACCTTGATATGTTCGAATCCTTCAATCTGCCTGAGCGCCCGGATCTGCACGTCGAACGGCAGCGAAGAGGAGAAGCCCTGCAAATAATATTCGTGCGTAGTCCACCCTTCCGGCTCGAGGAAGAGCTGATGGCTGTCCTTGCCCGCGAAGGTGCGGAGCTTGTCTTCAATAGACGGGCAGTACCTCGGCCCTATCCCGACTATCTTGCCGGTGAACAGCGGGCTCTGGTCGAAGCCGCTGCGGAGGATTTCGTGGACGCGCTCGTTGGTATGTACGATGTAGCAGTCCTTCTGGACGCCTTTTTGCTGTATGGCCGAAGGAACCGGCAGGAAGGAGAAACGCGCCGGTGACTCATCTCCCTTCTGAACCGTCAGGGCGCTGAGGTCGATGGAGCGGGTATCGATGCGTGGCGGGGTTCCGGTTTTCATTCGGGCCACCTTTATGCCTTCGGCTGCAAGCTGTTCGCCCAGTCCGAAGCTCGAAAGCTCGCCGATACGGCCGCCGACTGTGGTCTGCTGGCCGATGAAGAGCTTTCCGTTGAGGAAGGTGCCTGCTGTGATGATGACTGCAGCAGCAGTGAACGAAGTGCCGAGCTGGGTTTCGACTCCGTATATCTTGGAATCCCGGATGGTCAGCCTGGTTACTACATCCTGCCAGATATCGATATTGGGGGTATCTTCTAGAACCTGGCGCCAGTTCAAAGTATAGAGTGTCTTGTCGCACTGGGCACGGGGACTCCACATCGCAGGGCCCTTGCTCATATTGAGCATACGGAACTGGATTGTGCTCCGGTCAGTAACAATGCCAGAAAAGCCGCCAAGAGCATCTATTTCTCTGACAATCTGGCCTTTAGCAATGCCGCCGATTGCAGGATTGCAGCTCATCTGCGCTATGTTGCGCATATCCATCGTCACGAGCAGAACCCTGGCTCCCATCCGCGCAGCTGCAGTTGCAGCCTCGCATCCTGCGTGGCCGGCGCCGACGACTATTATGTCGTAATCGTTGCTCATTTCTGTGCGGCGAGTGTATCAAGCAATTCAAGGGAGGCGTTTTCTGCGCTCCTCATCTTTTTCTGCTCCTTTTCGCTCGTGTCGTCATAGCCTGTCAAGTGCAGCAGCCCGTGCGCAATCACGCGGTGCAGTTCCCTCTCGAAACCTTCTCCATATTCCTGACCGTTTGCACGCACCGTATCAACGCTGATGAAGATGTCTGCATCGACTTTCTTTGACGCGGGATCCTCCCGGTTGTCGAAAGTGATGATGTCAGTGTAATAATCGTGACCGAGGTACTGCTTGTTCATTTCAAGAAGATAGTCGTCGCTGCAGAAAATGTAGTTGACGTCTCCGACAGTGTAGCCATTATTCGCAGCAAGCAGCTTTAACCACTTTTTTATAAGCAGTTTGGAACGAAGATTGAAAGTAATTCCTTCCGAAAAGAAACAGATCATTAATACTTTGATTTAAGTTTCGAATAGTTTTGTATCTTTGCTCTTCTGAATTATAATGAACATATAATTCACGGACAAAAATAATAATTTTTTGACTATCGTCATGCGTGGATCAAGTCCCTTCCCTGGGGAAGGGATTTAGGGATGGGGAAGACAAAAACAAAAAGTGCGGTGGGAGCTGACGGTTGCAAAAGAACCGAAGGATAGATAACAAGCAGAAGTTAGATCAACAATAAAAAATAAGAATAGAAATGTCAAAGGTAACTGTAATCGGCGCCGGTAATGTGGGTGCCACCTGCGCAAACGCAATCGCTCACCTCAACTGTGTAAGCGACATCGTATTGATTGATATCAAAGAAGGTCTTTCTGAAGGCAAGGCCATCGACATGATGCAGACAGCAAAGCTCTACGGCTTTGACACCCGCATCAAAGGCGTGACCAACGACTATGCTGCAACAGCAGAATCAGATGTAGTCATCATCACCTCAGGAATTCCCCGCAAACCCGGAATGACCCGCGAAGAACTCATCGGCGTGAACGCAGGCATCGTGAATTCTGTAGTAAAGAACGCACTTCAGTATTCACCCAACGCAGTTTTTATGATCATCGCCAACCCGATGGATACTATGACTTATCTGACTTACAAGACATCAGGTCTTCCCAAGAACAAAGTCATCGGAATGGGCGGACAGCTCGACAGCAGCCGTTTCACATACTACCTCAGCCAGGCTCTCGGCGCAGCTCCGAGCGACGTTGAAGGAATCGTAATCGGCGGCCACGGCGACACCACGATGATCCCTCTGATCAGCAAGGCCACCTACAAGTCACAGCCTGTCACCAAGCTCCTCAGCAAGGAAGCAGCCGACAAGGTCGTTGCCGATACAATGGTCGGCGGCGCCACCATCACCGGCCTTCTCGGAACCAGCGCCTGGTACGGCCCCGGTGCAGCAGCAGCCACTATGGTCAAATCAATCATCCTCGACCAGAAGAAGATATTCCCGTGCTGCGCAGCTCTCGAAGGCGAATTCGGCAAGAACGACATCTGCATCGGCGTGCCCGCAGTTCTCGGCAAGAACGGTGTAGAGAAAGTGGTTGAAATTGAACTCACTGCCGATGAGAAAGCAGCTTTCGATAAGAGCGCCGAAGCTGTTTCGAAGACAAACAAAGTGCTCAAGGACATGAACCTCGTCAAATAACGACGGTTAGCTATTCAAAACATTTTATCAACAATTTTTTTGTTGAAAAAATATTTCTTTCTAACTTTACACACCGTACAATTTTAGAAAAAGAAAAAATTATATACGATGGAAGTTAAAAAATCACCTAAAGCAGATCTCACCAAGACCGTGACCCTTTTCCGCGAAATCGGTTTCATCATCGTTCTTGGTATCGTGCTGCTGGCCTTTGAATGGCAGAGCAAAGAGAAAAAAGAATCTATCTTCGATCAGCAGGAGTCTGTGATCATCGAGGAAGAAATCATCCCTATCACTCAGGAAGAGCAAACTCCTCCGCCTGAGATGCCCAAGATCCCTGTCCTTTCAGACGCCATCGATATCGTCGATGACAACATCCAGGTTGACGACGCAGTGTTCTCATTCGAGGACGACGCAACCCTCGGTGTTGAAATTATGGACTATATCGAGACTGTAGAAGAGGAAGAGGTTGAGGAAGAAGCTATTCCGTTCGCATTGGTTGAGAACAAACCTACGTTCCAGGGTGGTGATGCAAACACCTTCTCAAAATGGGTGAACTCTCGTCTCGAGTATCCCGAGATCGCCAAGGAAAACGGTATCCAGGGCCGTGTAACCCTCCAGTTCACGGTTAACACCGACGGTTCAGTGAGCGATGTGAAAGTTCTCCGTGGTGTGGACTCATCTCTCGACAAAGAGGCCGTCAGGGTGGTTTCAAGCTCTCCTAAGTGGAAACCGGGTATGCAGCGCGACAAACCCGTCCGCGTTACCTACACTTTCCCCGTAATCTTCCAGCTCCGCTAGTCGGAAACGGAAAAGAAAAAAGAGGTGCAGCGATGTACCTCTTTTTTTTGTGCTTTACCACAGGAAATTGTTGAAGGGATAACGGCCTGCGTGGATCTCCGCAACCATCTTGTAGAGGTCATTGCGAAGTTTGTCGATGCCTATCTTGTCCTTGGCGCTGATGAAAATGCAGGGCGTGTGCTCCTTCGCGATCCACATACTCTTCATCTCATCCAGAGTATAGTTGCGCAGCGTCTTCTCGTCCAGGCTGAATTCGTCGTATTCCTCGTGCTGATAGGCGTCTATCTTGTTGAACACCATCAGACAGGGCTTGTCGCCGGCCCCGATGTCACGCAGAGTGCGCTCGACAGTAGCTATCTGGTCTTCAAAGCCGGGATGTGAGATGTCCACCACGTGCATCAGGATATCGCTCTGGCGCACCTCGTCCAGCGTGCTCTTGAACGACTCGATGAGCTGTGTCGGCAGCTTGCGGATGAAACCTACGGTATCGCTCAGCAAGAAAGGCAGATTCTCTATCACAACCTTGCGCACGGTCGTGTCCAGGGTTGCGAACAATTTGTTCTCGGCGAACACGTTGCTCTTGGCCAGCAGGTTCATAAGCGTGCTTTTGCCCACATTGGTATATCCGACCAGGGAAATGCGCACCAGGCCGCCGCGGTTGCCCCTCTGGGACTCCATCTGACGGTCTATCTTGCGCAGCTGCTCTTTCAGGCGCGTGATTTTGTCAAGGACGATACGGCGGTCCGTCTCCAGCTGGCTCTCACCGGGACCCCTCATATTGATACCTCCGCGCTGACGCTCAAGGTGTGTCCACATACCAGTCAGACGGGGATAGAGATATTGATACTGGGCAAGTTCGACCTGCGTCTTGGCATAAGCGGTAGCCGCCCTCTGCGCGAAAATGTCGAGGATCAGACCGGTGCGGTCGATGACGTTCACTTTGGTCTCTTTCTCGATATTGCGCATCTGGGAAGGGGTCAGCTCATCGTCGAAGATGATGTAGTCGACCTCGTGCTCCTGGACGTAGCTCTTGATCTCTTCGAGTTTGCCGGTGCCGAAATAAAAACGGTTGTTGGGATGGTCCAGGCGCTGGGTGAAACGGCGCAGAGTGGTCACACCGGCCGTAAGGGCGAGAAATTCAAGCTCGTCGAGGTATTCCGTCGCCGTGCGCTCGCTGTCCTTGTCCCTGATTACCGCAGCTAATACGCCTGTATCCATCTATTTCTAACGGATAAACGATTTTACGATCTGAACAACCTTGTCGGGCTCTTCAATGAAGGAGTTGTGGCCGGTATTCTCCACTATTTCGAAACGCACTTTCGGGAATTCTTCCTTCATTGCCTCGATCTTAGCCATCGGCATAAAATTGTCGTGGTCACCCATAATTGCAAGGATCGGAACCGGCGGATTCTGCATCAGCTCACAGCTGTCGCCACGCTGCATCATACCCTTCAGACACGATATTATACCTTCGGGGTCGTGCGTATCACACAGTTCGATGGTCTCTATGATCTTGTCGTCACAGCGCCGCAGATTCTCCGAATAATACATCTTGGGCACCGCTGCCTCAGCAAGAGACATCAGCCGGCCGGCCCTTATATCTTCAATCTCACGGGCTCTGTCAGCTGCCTTTTCGGCCGGATCGGGATATGGATTGCTATGGATCAGCAGAAGGCCCTCGGCGGCTTCGGGAAACAGCCTGCAGAACGCCAGGGCTGCATATCCGCCCATCGAGTGGCCTGCAACATAAGCTTTTTCGACGCCGCACTTGTCCAGCACGCCCTTGACCGTCGTAGCCATAAAATCCATAGTATTGACGGGGGCGCCGCACGAAAGTCCGTGTCCTGGAAGGTCGATGGTTATAACTCTGCAGAAATCCTTCAGCACATCGGCGAATTCGTTCCATACGTACATTGTTTCAAGATATCCGTGAAGCAATATAAGCGTCTTTTCACCAGCGTTTGTATCGTTGATGTGGACGGGAACGTTGCCTGCTGTTGCAAAAAATTCCATAATAGTCCTTTTTCTCGCCGCAAAATTACAAATTATTCAAAAAAAGTTAGGATATTTGTAAGAATCGAAATACAAACTAAAACTACCATAATGATTGAATTGAAATCACAAGTCCCCGATGGACCGTTGGCTGAGAAATGGACTGCCCATAAGGCTCACATCAAAGTCGTCAGCCCTGCCAACAAGAAGAAACTCGACATCATCGTCATCGGTACCGGACTCGGAGGCGCATCAGCAGCCGCCACTCTTGGAGAACTTGGATACAACGTAAAGATTTTCTGTATCAGCGACTCTCCCCGCCGCGCCCACTCTATCGCAGCCCAGGGAGGTATCAATGCCGCCAAGAACTATCAGAACGACAATGACTCCATCTACCGTCTGTTCTACGACACCATCAAGGGCGGTGATTATCGCAGCCGCGAAGCCAACGTATATCGTCTGGCCGAAGTGAGCAACAACATCATTGACCAATGCGTAGCGCAGGGTGTTCCTTTCGCAAGGGATTACGGCGGACTGCTTGACAACCGTTCATTCGGAGGTGCCCAGGTAAGCCGTACTTTCTATGCCCGCGGACAAACCGGCCAGCAGCTGCTCCTCGGAGCCTATGCCGCCCTCAACCGTCAGGTTGCCAAAGGCAAGGTGCAGAGCTTCCCCCGCCACGAAATGCTTGATCTGGTAGTTATCAACGGTGAGGCAAAAGGCATCATCGCCCGTGACCTTACTACCGGCGAAATCAAACGCTTCGGTGCACACGCTGTGGTTCTGGCCACCGGCGGCTATGGAAACACCTATTTCCTCAGCACCAATGCTATGAACAGCAACGGTTCTGCCGCGATGCAGTGCTACCGCAAGGGTGCTTGCTTCGCAAATCCCTGCTTCGCACAGATCCACCCGACCTGCATCCCCGTCCACGGAGACCAGCAGAGCAAACTTACCCTGATGTCCGAGTCGCTGCGTAACGACGGCCGCATCTGGGTTCCCAAGAAGATGGATGACGTGATTGCCATCCGCAAGGGTGCCAAGAAACCCAGCGACATTCCTGAGGAAGACCGCGACTACTATCTCGAGCGCAGATATCCTGCCTTCGGAAACCTCGTTCCCCGCGACGTGGCTTCAAGGGCTGCCAAGGAGCGCTGCGACGCCGGCTACGGCGTAAACGAGCAGGGTCTGGCCGTGTTCCTGGATTTCAAGACCTGTATGGAGCAGAAAGGCAAGGCATATATCGAGGAGAAATACGGAAACCTCTTCCAGATGTACGAGGAAATCAACGACGTAGATCCTTACAAGGAGCCTATGATGATTTTCCCGGCTATCCACTATACGATGGGCGGTCTCTGGGTTGACTACAACCTGCAGACCACTATCCCCGGCCTCTACGCCATCGGTGAAGCCAACTTCTCCGACCACGGCGGAAACCGTCTGGGTGCTTCAGCCCTTATGCAGGGCCTTGCAGACGGATATTTCATCCTTCCTTACACCATCGGCGACTACCTGGCCAAGAAGATCCAGGAGCCCAAGGTCAACACTGACGCTCCGGAGTTCGCCGAGGCTGAGAAGAAAGTCAAGGAAAGAATCGACAAGCTGTTCTCTATCAAGGGCAAACGCACTGTCGACAGCATCCACAAGGAGCTTGGTCTCATTATGTGGGAATATGTCGGAATGGCCCGCAACGAGGCTGGTCTGAAGACTGCCATCCAGAAGATCAGGGATCTCAAGAAAGAGTTCTGGACCAATGTTTTCGTGGACGGCGACAATTCACACTTCAATCAGGAGCTTGAAAAGGCTCTCCGCGTTGCCGACTTCCTCGAGATCGGAGAACTTATGGCTATCGACGCCCTGAACCGCAAGGAGTCCTGCGGCGGTCATTTCCGCGAGGAGATGCAGACTGAAGACGGCGAGACTAAACGTGACGACAAGAACTTTATGTATGTCGCTGCCTGGGAATACAAGGGCGAGGACAAAGAGCCTGAACTCCACAAAGAACCGCTTGAATTCAAATATTGCACTGTTGCAACCCGTAACTATAAAGATTAAGCTATGAAATTCACATTAAAAATATGGCGTCAGAAAAACGCCAAGTCACAAGGTCACTTCGAGACTTACAATATCGACGGCATTTCGCCCGATACTTCGTTTCTCGAAATGCTTGACATCCTCAACGAGAAGCTTGTGAACGCTGATATAGATCCCGTATCTTTCGACAAGGGTTGCAAGAGCAAGGAAGGTCCCGTCAGCTTCGACCACGACTGCCGTGAGGGTATCTGCGGTGCTTGTTCACTCTATATCAACGGCCGTGCCCACGGTCCTGAGAGCGGCGTGACTACCTGCCAGATGTATATGCGCAAATTCAAGGATGGCAGCACTATCACCATCGAGCCTTGGCGCAACAACGGTTTCCCCATCATCAAGGATCTCGTGGTTGACCGTCGTGCATACGACAAGATCCTGCAGGCCGGCGGTTTCATCAATGTCAACACCGGTGGCGTGCCGGATGCCAATGTCATTCCTATCAACAAGGATAATGCTGAGGAAAGTATGGATGCTGCTGCCTGCATCGGCTGCGGTGCCTGCGCTGCTACCTGCAAGAATGGTTCTGCGATGTTGTTCGTCGCTGCCCGCGTCAGCTCTCTGGCTCTGCTGCCTCAGGGTAAGGTCGAGGGAGCCCGCCGTGCCAAGGCTATGGTTGCAAAGATGGACGAACTCGGCTTCGGCGCCTGCACCAATACCCGTGCCTGCGAAATGGAGTGCCCCAAGAAGATCAGCGTCAGCCATATCGCTCGTCTGAACCGTGAATTCCTCAAGGCAAAGTTCAAAGACTAAGGCTTTTACGAGTTTTCAACTTTAAAAAGGAAGGCGGGTTGCGAACCTGCCTTCTTTTTTAATTTAAGGTTGATTAGTTGTTAAAACTGTGCTGATATTATGTGGATAAATTCTGATAAAAACACGGACTTTTTCAACAACATAAAAATATCCTCTGAAAAGTAAAATCTAGTTATTGATATTTATAAACACTGCAATCAACATCGTTAAAATTCAAAATAGGCCCTACAATTATATGCAGAGCCGTTTTAAATACTTATAAACACTTTCAACAGCCATTAATAATCATCATAAAGTCTTTTTTAAAAAAGAAATATTGATAATTATGTTTTGTTAAAAATGTGAATACCGTTCGCTGCGCTCACTCCCGTTTTGCAAGTCACGGGTGACCAGCCCTCCAGCATACAGATAATTGCATCCTCAGCCTTAATACGATAACATTAAATAATAATTATTCAGTAAATTTGTGGACATATAGGTGTATCTATGGCTATAGAGTATTATAATCCCAGGGAAGAGTCTCAGGTCAAGGACAAGGACTTTGAGAATAAGATAAGGCCGCAGGATTTCACTTCGTTTCACGGGCAGCAGAAGATAATTGACAAGCTTGAAATATATGTCAAAGCTGCTATGATGAGGGGTGAGGCGCTGGACCATATTCTTTTTCACGGCCCTCCCGGCCTGGGAAAGACTACTCTTGCGCATATAGTGGCCAACGAGCTTGGAGTGAATATGAAAATCACTTCAGGTCCTGTGCTTGACAAACCGGGCGACCTTGCCGGCCTGCTCACTTCCCTCGATCCGGGAGATGTGCTGTTCATCGATGAGATACACCGTCTCAGCCCTATAGTTGAGGAGTATCTCTACTCTGCGATGGAAGACTATGTCATCGACATAATGATTGACAAAGGCCCGGGAGCCCGCAGCGTGCAGATCAACCTCAACCCTTTCACGCTCATCGGAGCGACCACCCGCAGCGGCCTTCTTACATCTCCGCTTAGAGCCCGCTTCGGCATCCAGGAACACCTTGAATATTACGACAGCGACGTGCTCTCGAATATTATAGTACGCAGCGCTGAGATACTCGGCATAGGCATAGACGACAATGCAGCCCGCGAAATAGCTATGCGCAGCCGCGGCACGCCCCGAATCGCCAACAGTCTGCTGCGTCGCGTCAGGGACTTCGCCCAGGTGAAGGGCAGCGGCTGCATCGACCTTGCCATCACCCGCATCACCCTCGACGCCTTGAACATCGACAAACGCGGCCTGGACGCCATCGACAACAAGATATTGACCACGATCATAGAAAAATTCGGCGGCGGACCGGTAGGAGCCGGAACAATAGCTACGGCGATAAGCGAAGACGTCGGAACTCTCGAAGAAGTCTATGAACCTTTCCTTATAAAAGAAGGCTTCATCAACCGCACTCCACGCGGCCGTGAAGCCACAACGCTGGCATACTCCCACCTCGGCCTGACAAGAGGCTCAAAGGACGGCGGAGCATCACTTTTCGACTAGACGTTCTCGTTGATTTTCTGCAGCAGGAACACAGCCTCTGAAATGGTTTTCACAGGCGACGACTTCATATACAGCTTATTGTCCTTTTCCGTAAGTGTGAAATGAAGGCCGGGACGCTGTATGAAATTCAAAATCGACACGAAAACATCAGATTTGTAATAGGCTGACAGCTGGTTGCTGACGAAATATGCCAGCATTATGCCTTTTTTGAGCACTATCTTCTCAAAACCGAGAGATATGGCCAGACTGCGCAGACGGATGATGTTTATCAGCTCTTCCGTCTGAGTCGGCAGCGGCCCGTAACGGTCTTCCATCTCCTCCCTGAAGCCTTTGAGTTCCTCCTCGGTCTTCATAGAGTCAAGAGCCTTGTAGAGCCTTATTTTCTCTGAAGGGATGTTTATGTAAGTGTCAGGAATGAGAGCCTGGATGTCTGTGTCGATGTGGCAGTCATAGATGAATTCCGTGCGCACTGACTTTTTCTTCTTGCTGTCGGCTGCCGCAGCTTTTTCCAGGGCCATTTCATATTCTTCATAGACTCCGGCCTCGGTCCTGGCCTCTATCAATGCCTCCTGGAGTATCTTCTGATAAGTCTCGAAGCCCATTTCGGCGATGAAGCCGCTCTGCTCTGCGCCAAGCAGGTTTCCGGCACCTCGGATGTCGAGGTCCTGCATCGCTATGTTGAAGCCGCTGCCGAGGTCGCTGAAAGTCTCTATGGCCCTCAGACGCCGCCTTGCATCGTCGGAAATGGAAGTCATCGGCGGCACGATGAGATAGCAGTAAGCCTTGCGGTTGCTGCGTCCGACACGACCCCTGAGCTGGTGGAGGTCGCTCAGACCGAAATTCTGGGCCTGGTTGATGAGGATAGTATTGACATTGGGAATGTCGATGCCGTTTTCGATGATGGTGGTGCATATCAGCACGTCATAGTCTCCGTCGATGAAATCGATCAGCCTCTTTTCCAGTTCCTCGCCGTCCATCTGGCCGTGGCCCACGCAGGTGCGGATGCCGGGGCAGATACGCCTTATTATATCTTCGACCGACAGTATGTCTTCAACCTTGTTGTGGATGAAGAATACCTGGCCGCCGCGGTCCACTTCGGTGCGGATTATGTCGCGGATGGTGTCTTCGTCGAAATCTATAAGTTCGGTGGATATCGGAATCCTGTTGGGGGGAGGGGTGCTGATGATCGAAAGGTCGCGGCTTCCGAGCAGCGAGAACTGCAGGGTGCGGGGGATGGGGGTTGCAGAGAGAGTCAGAGTGTCGACGTTGCTGCGCAGGCTGCGGAGTTTTTCCTTGGCCGAGACGCCGAACTTCTGCTCCTCGTCGACTATCAGCAGTCCCAGATCCTTGAAGCGCAGGTTCTTGTTGAGGATGCGGTGGGTACCTATGAGTATGTCTATCTTGCCGGCGGCCAGCCGCTCGCCGATTTCCTTCATCTGCTGTGCGTTTTTCTGCCGGCTGACATATTCTACATTGCAGGGGAAATCCTTCAGCCTGCCACTGAAAGTCTGGTAATGCTGCAGCGCAAGGATGGTGGTAGGCACCAGCACAGCCACCTGCTTGCTGTCGGCGACAGCCTTGAAGGCGGCCCTCACCGCGATTTCGGTCTTTCCGAAGCCGACGTCGCCGCAGATGAGGCGGTCCATAGGGTGCGGGCTCTCCATATCTTCCTTGACGGCCACGGTAGCTTTCTGCTGGTCGGCGGTGTCCTCATACATAAATGAAGACTCGAGCTCCTGCTGCAGATATGTGTCGGGGCTGAAGGCGAAGCCCTTCGAGGCCATCCTTTCGCTGTACAGCTTTATAAGGTCCGCGGCAATGTCCTTCAGTTTGGACTTGGTCTTGTGCTTGAGAGTCTCCCAGGCCTTGGTGCCGAGCTTGTTGACCTTCGCCGGAGTGCCGTCGCCCGATTTGTATTTGCTGATGCGGTGGATGCCGTGGATAGACACGAAAATCACGTCTCCGTCCCTGTAGATGAGTTTCACGGCTTCCTGCACCTTGTCGCCGATGACGGTCTTGACTAGGCCGCCGAACTGCCCGATGCCGTGGTCGATGTGGACCACATAGTCGCCGATGTTGAAACTCATCAGGTCGTTGATGGTCAGTCTCTCGGCCGGAGCCACCTCGCGGCGCACCTTTATCTTGTGGTAGCGTTCGAATATCTGATGGTCGGTGTAATAGCAGTTCCTGGACACGCAGTCCACATATCCTTCGTGCAGCGACAGGTCCAGAAATGCAGGAGGGATCAGCGCCTGCGACGAAGAGAACTCCCGCAGCACCTGCTGCATACGGAAAACCTGGTTGGGATTGACCGAAAGGATGTTGACTTTGTATCCCTGGCCCTGCTTCTCGGCGATGTCCCTCACAAGTATCTCGAAATTCTTGTTGAAGACAGGCTGCGGCAGCGACTTGACTTCCTGCGGCAGAAAGTGCTTTTGGTATCCGCTGCAGCCGATCTGCTGCTCCACATAGTCGTTCTCCATCCAGATTATGGCCTTCGAGGGCAGCACGTCCTCTATTCCCACATAGTCCTTCTCCTCGAAGTTCTCATAAAGGTCGGGGCATATCTCCACCTGCTGCAGGCTGTCGGCGCTGCGCTGGCTGTCGACGTCGAAATGGGCGATGCTCTCCACCTCGTCGCCGAAGAAATCCACCCTGTAGGGACGGTTGTCGGCGAAAGAGAAAATATCTATGATGGAGCCGCGCAGTGCAAACTCTCCGGGCCTGGTGACGAAATCCGCCTTGGTGAAACCGATGCCCTGCAGCAGTTCCTTGAGGATTTCGTGGCCGATGCGCTGGCCGACGCCTATTGAGAGCACATTGTCCCGGGTGGTCTTTTTCCTGAGCACCTTCTCCCTCAGGGATTCGAGGTAGCACACGACTATGGTCTGCTCGCGGCCGGCCTTGCGGTCGCGCAGCTGCGGCGTCACATCCACCGTGCGGCAGTCTTCCAGCAGCTGCGGCAGGTCGTCGGCCGGCGTCTTGCTGAAAAAGTTCTCGATGGCCGTCAGGGCAGCCGTACGCTGCACCTTCTCCGACACTCCCTTGAGCGATTCTTTCGAATTCTTACCACCTGAAACGGGCAGGAAAAATACAGATTCGTCGCTGAAGAAATTGTAAATGTCACTTGAGAAGAACAGCGCCTGCTTCTTGGTTTCCATCACGACCAGGTGCAAGGCTTTGTTTTTAAGCTGCTTGGCTATTTTTGAAAAATAAACGGCCTTCGCCGAAACCGTACCACGCACAGTTTCGAGATTAACGTAGGCATTTGCCTGAGAAAAAGTGTTCTGACCCTCGGTCATTTGGCCGCGAAGATATAAAAATTATTATATTTGCGTTTCATAGCCGCATTATGAACATTTTAATAGATATCGGTAACACTTCCTGCAAGGTAGCATTCTGTCCCGCCCATCCGAGCGAGCGTCTGGCCGGAGCCGACGTGATGCGTTTCTCCACGCAAAAGGAAACCATATCTTATGTGCGCAAGCGTATGGCCCGCCGCAAAGCCGACACCATAGTGCTGAGCAATGTGCGCAGCCGCAGCGTCTACCTCGAGAAAATGCTCGAACGTATGTGCAGCCGCTTCGTCAATTTCGACGAAGACTTCGTCGCCGACCTGCTGAAGAGCAAGGCTCCCGCCCCCGCCGACCCCCTGACCGTCCTGGCCCATATGCCCCTCGGTATGGGAGCGGACCGTATGGCCGCCATCTTCGGAGCCGAGGTCCTCTACCCGCTGCAGGACAAGCTGGTGTTCGATTTCGGCACCGCCACGACAGTGGAGTTCATCGATGCTGCCCGCGCCGCAGACGATCCGTCGGTGGTCTACCCCTACTACCGGGGCGGCTCCATATCGCTGGGCCTGCGCACCCGCTACCGCGCCTTGAGCCATTATACCGCCAAGATTCCCTACCTCAATCCCGACGATTTTCTCGACAGCCACGCCATCCGGGACATAGACTGCATAGGCTACGACCTGGACACCGCCCTGGCGGCCGGAAACATTCTCGGCATAGTGTTTGAGATAAAGGGCTACGTCGCAGCTCATCCACACCGCAAGCTGATCCTCACGGGAGGCAATTCAGCCCGCTTTGCGGAAGGTCTGGACGGACGTGCGACGGTGGAGCAGGACCTGGTCCTGATAGGCTTGGAGGCGATTATAGAATTATTATGAAAAAGAAGATGAAAAAGCTTTTCATATATGCCGCAGTCCTTCTGCTGTCACTTCCGGTGGCGGCTCAGGAAGCCTACTCTGCCTACTCTCCCTATTCTCTTTTCGGAATAGGCCAGATTGAATCGGTAGGAGACCAGAACACCGCTGCTATGGGAGGGATCGGAGTCGGCCTGCGCGACCCCAGCCTCATCAACCTCCTCAATCCCGCAGCTGTGACTGCCCGCGAGGAAAACGCCTTTATGCTTGATTTCGGCGTGAAGCAGTCAAACGTGATCTTTACCGGTGCGGACGCCGAGGGCAAACTGGCCCGCAGCGCCAAGAACCTGTTCAACATAGACCACGTGGTCGCATCTTTCCCCATCTTCAAGCATTCCGCCTTCAAGGTGGGAATTATGCCTTACAGCAACACCGGCTATGCCTTCACCTTCCACGAATATAAGGACGAAGTGCTCGCCAACCTCGGTGACGTGCAGTATTTCCGCAGCGGACAGGGCGGCATCAACCAGCTCTTCGCCGGAGCCGGCGTAACCCTCTTCGACCGTCTGAGCCTCGGCGCGGACGCTATCTTCTATCTGGGTACCATCAAGCGAAGCACCAGCACCTATTTCAACACCAACGAGAACCAGCGCACGGCCACCCGCACCTGGAAGGCCGTTCCCCGCGGATTTTCTGCCAAACTTGGCCTGCAGTACGAGCAGCCGCTCGGCAATAACCTGAGTCTGACAGTCGGAGCCACCTACAAGATAGGTTCAACCCTCAAGGGTGATTACAGCGATATGGCATACGCCACCGGCGGCAACTATACCGACACCACCATCAACAACAGCTACACCGTGAAGTATTCGATACCGCAGGAAATAGCCGCAGGCTTCACCCTGCGCAAGAGCGATTCCTGGATGTTCGGTTTCGACTACACCCGCCAGGACTGGACCAAGAGCGTCTTCGATCCCACCCCGGGCGTCAACTTCTCGACGGGAGTCACCCAGTCGTTCAACGCCGGCATCGAGTACATCCCCAACAGATATGACGTGCGTTATTACTTCCGCACCGTAACATACCGCCTCGGAGCTTATCACAAGACACAATATATAATGATAGACGGTCACCAGGTCACGACCAACGGCATCACGGTAGGTTTCGCACTGCCCGTCTACAACCGCCGCACCTCCGTTTCGGTCGCCGTGGATGTCGGAGAGACTTCGCTTGCAGGAGTCAAAGACCTCACCGCCCCCGGCAACGTGCGTGAGCGTTTCGTGAAGATCTCGATGGGCCTCAACCTCTACGACCTGTGGTTCCAGAAAGTTTTGTACAACTGATACTATTTTATAAATTTGCTAAATAACCATAAAGACGATGAAAAAGTTAGCTACATTAATCCTGACACTGGTTGCAGTTCTTCCTGCTTTTGCACAGGGCAAGTACGGAAGCGGACAGGACAGTGTTGATTGCGTAACGAATCTTAACTACTACAGGCAATATCTCCAGCAGAACGATATGGCAGACGCCATCACTCCCTGGAGGAAGGCCATTGCCAAATGCCCGCCTTCTGCAAGCCAGAATATGTTTATCGACGGCTGCCGCCTTATGCGTTGGGCTTACACCCAGGCTAAGGACGCTACCCGCAGGGCCGAGATCCTCGACTCTCTCGTAAATCTTTACGATGTCCGCGCACAGGCATATCCCAAGAATGCCGTGACCGCAATGAACAACAAGGCGATCGATATGATCAACTACAAATGGAAAAGCAACGAGCCCGACGTGTTCTTCGCTGAGCTGAAGAAGATCGTCGACAAAGTCGGAGCCAAGAGCTCTCCTATGGTTCTTGCCAACTTTATGCAGTCAGGCGTAGACCTCTACAAGAACGGTCTGCTCGACGCCGAGAGCCTTATGAACACTTACACCGACATCGCCGGCTATGTTGACGCAGCCCTTGCAGAGAACGCAGACGGTCAGATGGTAGGTGCAAAGCAGGACATCGAGAACAAGCTCGGTGAGTCAGGCGTTGCATCTTGCGACAACCTCGTAGGCCTCTTCACCCCCCGTTATCAGGCAAACCCTGACGACAAGGCCACTCTCAACACCATCGTGAAACTCCTCGGCAACAGCGAGTGCCTCGACAGCGACCTTTACCTCGCAGCAGTTGAGAAGCTGCACGGTATGGAGCCTTCTGCCAACACAGCTTATTACCTCTACAAGCTCTATTCATCACGCGACCAGAACGACGAGGCTGCAGCTACACTGGTTGACGCCATCGAGCGTTGCGGCGACGATATGAACAAAGCTGCCGACTACTGCTTCGAGCTCGGCTCATTCTACTTCAAGAAACAGCAGAAATATGCAGAAGCTGCCAGCGCCGCCAAGAAGGCCATCGACCTCAATCCGAAGCTCGCCGGCAAATGCTACCTGCTTCTCGGCACTATCTGGGCCAGCGCCCCTTGCGGCGGCAACGAGCTTGAGAAACGCGCCAAATACTGGGTTGCAGTTGACTTTATGACAAAGGCCCGCGAAGCTGACGCAAGCCTTGCCGAAGAAGCCAACGAGCTCGCAGGCCAGTACCGCAGATATTTCCCTCAGCAGGCCGACGCCTTTATGTATGACGTCCAGGACGGCAACAGCTACACCGTCTCTTGCTCAGGTATGCGCGAAAGCACAACAGTCCGTACTCTCAAATAATTGAAAAGGACTGCCCTCATAATCCTTGTCATCGGTGCCCTTGCTTCGTGCAAAGGCACCGATGTTGATAATCCGCCCATCGATTTCACGGTTGTCCCCGTGCAGACGGTGGAGGGGATGGTTGCACGCCGCTATCAGCGGGACAACCTCACCTATGATATGCGTGCCGCAAAGATGGAGCGCTTCGACTATAAGGACGCAGACGGCAATATGCAGGCCTACGAACTTTACAGCGGAGGTTTCGAAGTGCTCGGATATACGGCCGACGGGCTGCTCGAGACGCAGCTCAATTCCGACGGGGCCCGTCACACCACCCTCGCCGGACAGGAACAGTGGCTTGCCTTCGGCAATGTCCACATCCAGAACCACACCAAAGGCGAACACACCCTGACCGACACTATCTATTGGGACCGTGACGCCAAAAAAATCTATACCGATTGTTATATAGAGATGTATTCTCCCCAGGGCCTGATGCAGGGCTATGGAATGGAGTCCGACGAAAAAGCAGAGAACGCCATCATCCGCCACCCCTTCGACTCTTACGGCATCGACCGCGACAGCACCTGGTTTTATTTTGACAGCGTTAATTTTGTCGGTCCGCTGCAACGTTTTTAACAAAAGAAGCATCTAAATAGAGTATTTTTGTTTACTTTTGCGTCCTTGTGTGTGGTATGATCGCCGCAAATAGGCTCATAAGCCGCTGTAAATGAAAATATTAAAACTTAAACTTAACTAAATAGATGGCTGTACTTGAAAACATCCGTGTAAAGCTCGGAGTGTTCATAACAATCCTTATAGCGCTCTCGCTATTGTCGTTTATTATCGACCCTTCAACCCTTTCGACCACTTTCCAGAGAATGTCCGCCGACAACAAGGTCGGTTCGATGAACGGAAAGACAATCACTTATCAGGAATACTACACCGCCGTTGAGCAGAACAAGAACCTTATGGAGATGCTCTACGGCCAGAGCCTTTCATCAGAAGAGCAGCTCTCACAGGTGCGCGACTACACTTGGCAGAACTATTTCGACCGCTACGTGTTCGAGCCCAAGGCTGCTGACGCAGGCTTGGCAGTAGGCGACCAGGAGATGTACGACCTCACCCAGGGCACCAACATCTCTCCGGTCCTCACTTCACAGACCACTTTCCTCGACGAGAACGGCAACTTCAGCCGCGAGGCCCTGTCGCAGTTCATCCAGAATATCGACTATGACGCCACCGGTTCATACGCCGCTTACTGGGACTATCTCCGCGACCAGATCTACAAGCAGCAGCTCTACGGCAAGTATGACGCACTGCTTTACAACAGCTCGATATTCAACAAGCTGCAGAGCGACCTCGCCATCGAGGCCAACAACCTTACCAGCGACGTGGATTTCGTGATGGTTACTGTAGGCTTCGCAGACGACAGCCTGCTCAACGTCACTGACGACGAAATCAAGCAATACTATAATAAACATAAGGAGCAGCTCAAGCAGACTGCCAACCGCGACATCGAATACGTGATGTTCGAGGTTGTTCCTTCACAGGAAGACATCGACACCCAGAGGGCTGAGTTCGAAACCCTCGTCGCCGAGTTCGCAGACGCTGAGAACCCCCGCAACTTCATCTCCCTGAATTCAGACAGCCGCTGGAGCGAGGTCTATGTCGGCAAGGATGACATCCCCGTTGCTTTCCAGGACTATGCCTTCCCTGCCAGGGGAGTCACCGTAGGCCCTGTAAGCGAAATTCTTCAGGAAGGCACCGTCCTTTCGGCAGTCCGCGTAGCAGACCGCAAGGTTATGCCTGACTCTATATATGTATGGTATGAACTCTTCGACCCGGACAATGCTGCCAAGGCTGACTCTGTAGCCGCCGTCATCAACGCCGGCCGCAGCTATGACGACCTGCGCGAGATGGGCTGGCTGACCCAGGCCTTCAACGAAGCCAACAACTTCAACGAGTTCAATGCCGCTTTCGACCTGCCTGTAGGCAAGGCTGTCGCAGTGCGCCTGTCTTCACTCCAGGCAATCGCCGTGCTCAAGGTCACCGACCGCACCAAGCCGGGCGAGCGCGTAAAGCTGGCTACCCTCACCAAGAACATTACAGCGAGCGACGATACCTATCGTGATTATCTGATGAAGGCTACCGCGCTTGCCGACAAGGCTGACGGCAAATATGACAACTTCACCGCCGCAGTCAGGGAGGACGACCTCCCCGTCACTCCGGCCACCCGCATAACCGAGGGTACCCGCCGCATAGGCACGGTCGACAATGCCCGCGAAGTAGTTTCCTGGGCCTTCGACGCCAAGGAGGGTCAGGTGAGCGACGTGATTACCGTCGACAACAAGTATTACTTCGTAGCGGCCCTGACAAAGGCCCGCAAGGAGGGCTATGTGCCGATCAACGAAGTAAGCACCGATATATATAATGAGCTTGCCCTCGAGAAGCGGCTGCAGATCGCGGCTGACGACGTCAAGGCCAAGACCCAGGGTCTGGCTACTCTCGAGCAGATGGCGGATGCCCTTGGCACGACCGTAAGCCACCAGAGCGGAGTTTCGTTCGGCTCTACCGGCGGCGGTCTCGACCCGAGCTTCATCGGCGCAGTGTCTGTTGCTCCCAAAGGCAAGATATGCGGTCCTGTCAAAGGCCAGATCGGCGTCTATCTGTTCCAGGTGCTCGACAGCGAGGCCGGTGCATACTACACCGAGGAAGATATCGCTATGCGCACTTCACAGGAGGCTCAGTACCGCCAGCAGTTCCTCAGCTCAGTGATTTCCGAGGAAGCCGGGCTGAAAGACAACCGTGCAAGATTTTATTAATGAACATAGTTATTAACAAAAATATTTTGTTGTAAAAAAATTAATATTTATATTTGAGGCAATTTACTGGCATTATTGTTTAACCAAATACAAACACTTAACAATTTTTTTATGAAAAAGATTATTTATTCATTGGTGGCGATGCTATTTATGGGTGGCATCATCACTTCTTGTATTCCCAACACCGAGCCCCAGGGTGTTACTGAGATGAGACTGGCTCACGCCCGTTATCTCGACAAACTGGGCGAGCTGGTAGAAGCTAACAAAGCTGTTGCAGCTGCTGACGCTGCTTTCATCCAGGCTAAAGCTGCTGTAAAGCAGGCTGCTGCTAGAGAAAAAACTGCTGACGCTGTTGCTAAAGAAATCGCTAACGCAATTGCTCAGGCAGACGCCGACAGGCAGATTGCCAATATCCTTGATAATATGGAGAAAGACAGACTCGACAACCAGGCTGCTCTTCTTGCATCACAGGCCGCTTTGGCACAGGCTCAGAAAGACCTCGAGGACGCTCTCGCAGCTATCGAGATCGAGAAGCTCGCTATTTCTACCGAAGAGGCTACTGCTCTCGCAGCTATCAAAGCCAACTATGACAAGGCAGCTAATGACCTGAAAGAATGGTATAACTCCTATCTGTATGATATGGATGGTCTGTACTATCAGTATTACACGCTCTTAGGCAAGCTTTATGACGAGGCTGTTGGTTGGGGTAATGATGATCTCTATGATTATCTTTTGAACGAGCTTGGTCTTGATATTGGCTTCAAGGACAATCAGGATGACTGGCTCCAGGAGAGACTCTTGATCGACGAATATGAGCTCGCCTCAAAGAAAGCTGAAGCTGAATTCTGGAAGGGCCTTATGAACGATATGGAGTTCGACTATCTTGCTGAGGCTCAGGCTTACGAAGATGAGGCTGAAGCAATGGCTCCCCTCTTCGCTGACGTTCTCCGTGACTCAGTTCTCTTCGAGAATGAATATGGCACTGCCCGTGACCGCGCTATCAACGCAGCCAACGATGCTTACGATGAGGCTATCGGCGCTCCCAAAGAGGCATATGACAAAGCTATCGATGCTCTCAAGAAAGCCAACAAGAAATGGAAAGATCAGGTAAACGAACTTGCTGATGCTGACATCGACAATCCTGCAAAGAAATGGACTGCTAAGAAAGTCGGCTATAGCTTCAAAGGTAAATATGCTCTTCCTGAGCACGTAGCTGGTGACGTTGTTGACCTCTATGAAACTCAGGCCGGCATCAACGGTTTTGCAAAGAACGTTAAGTTCATCAAGACCGCAGGCAAACCCGATTCATTGGAAGTTGTTATCGAAGCTGCTAAAGATTCAGCTGCTTACGCAACCATCGTTGATACTGTTTGGAACGGTAACCAGGCTACTGAGAAACTTCTCAAGATGAAGACCGGTCTGAATTCAGTATACGAAGACTTTAGCCGTGCATATCTGTATGACCTCGACGCTGAAGGCATCAAAGCTGACAAGGCTATCCTCGAGGCTTATGCAAAGAAAGTGAAAGGCGAATATGACAGCCTTCTCAAGATCCTCCAGGCAGCTCCTAAAGGCAATGGTAAGAAACTCGTAGACGCTTGGGCAAAGAAAGTCGCTGACGCTGGCAAGAGCATTGAAGACCTTGCTAAGAAGATTGATGAGTATGACAACCGTGACGGTGTTGCTAAGAACAACGTATACAGGTATGAAGATAAGGTCATCCCTTCAGATGGCCAGGGTCCTCGCCTCATCATTGGTTATGCTTATGACGGCCGTACCATCGCTCAGGCAACTGACGATGCTACTCACTTCATCCTTGATGCTCCTGCAACTCCTTGGTTTGACGCTGCTATTGCTCAGCCTCTGACCATCGCTCCCACCAAGGCTGACTCTACCCTCGTATTCAACGCTATCAAAGATTACTTCACAGCAATCGCTTCTGTCAACCCGAAAGCCGTTCCTTACCTGAAGTTCATCGCAGGTGAAGGTGTAGGTACTTTCAAAGTTGATTCAGTTCGCGCTGACAAGATCGAATTCGCTGGCATCCAGATGAAGAAGACCAACACATATCTTGATGGTCTCGGACTCCACAGGGCTGCTGCTTATGACAACAAGGGTATCAACACTCTTGACGCTGCTCCTGCAGTTGCCAACTATGTTGATGCATTCACCAACCTGATGCAGCTCTTCAACCACTATGTACACGGTGACGCTCTGACTCTTCCTTTCTACACTGCTGATGACGCTGCTTACTCAGCCACTACTTCTGGCGTAGCAGATTATGCAGCTTACGTTAAAGATTTCAAGGACAACAATACTGCTGAGAATCTTGACGGCTTCAAGAAAGTATTCGGTGCATACACCGCAGCTGACTTCAAGAAATACACTCAGATGTCAGATGAAGGCAAGGCTGTTGCCAACTGGATGGACGCTTGCGAGAAATACTTCGGCGTAGAAGGCTTCGCTGGTTTCGGTGAGAAAGTATTCTTCGTATACGAGACCTTCACTGAGCCTACTGCTGTAGCTGTATTCCAGGGTATTCCTACCTACACTGTAGATCCTAAGAAGGGTGTTACCGGAATCGGTCGCGTTGACGTTGTTAAACCTTGGACTTATCAGTACGAATTCGTAGCTGAGACTATCGAGGCTAACATCGCCAAGGACAATGACGGTACTGCTTATCAGGCTTATGACTATGTTGATTTCGCCAACGATATGGTTATGAAGTCTAAGGTATTCGAACTTCTCGAAGCTGATTATCTCGTAGCTCTTGCAAACGGTGAGAAGTCAGTAAGCGAAATTTGGGCTGCTCTCGGCGAAGTTCTCGCACAGGTTAAGGCCGATATGGACGCTGTATTCGAGTCAGCCGCCAAGTCACAGGCTGCTAACGACGCTCTCGCTGCTAAGTTCAATGAGGCTCTCAACGCCTACAGGGCTGCTACCAAGGACGTTAAGGATACCCGCGACGCTGCAATCAAGGCTGCAAATGACGCTTACGATGCTGCTAAGGAAGAAATCCTTGATCCTATCTCAGCCAAGTATGTTGAACTCCGCAACAAGTACAACGACCTGATGAATCTTGCTAAAGGTCTCCGCGGTGCATACGCTACTTACTGGGCAGATGGTGCTCCTGACGTAGATGCTCTTATGGCTTACCTCAATAACAAGTATGAGGATGCTCTTGAGGCAGCTGATGCTATCGAGAACGAGATTGCTACCCTCAAGTATCTTGCCGGTATGATCGAAATCGAGGATCCTACCCTTGATGAGATTATGGAAGCCATCCAGCTCGTTGAAGGAATCCTTGACGAAATGGATTGGGATAAGTACTACGACCTCGAGTTCTGGTATGAATACTGGAAAGCTGCTTACGAGGCTGCAGTTGCAAGATATGCTGAATAATCAGACTCAATACATCGAAGAATAAAAACAACGATATGTTGAAAAAACTAAGCATATTACTATTGACGATCCTTATGGTTGTGCCAGCAATGGCACAACCCGAGGAGAGTTGCGAGTGTATGTTTGCCCCTCGTGCCGGTCAGTGGGAATTTGATCTTGTCCTCGGACAGAATCAGTTCTTCGGCAACGAACGTGACCTGAGTATGACTCTGCTGCCGAACAGCTATGGTCAGCCCCTTGGCTCAACCATCGGCTCTTCAGTAGCTGAGGACCAGGACTTCATGATCACTGATCTGACACAAACAATTAACATTGGTTTCCTGAATACCAACAATCTGGCTAATATGATTGGCATACAGGCCCGTTACTTTATCACCAATAGGCTTGATATTAACTTTATGGGTTCGTACAACGTCAATCTGCAGCCTAGTAAGAATTTCATCGAGGGAACGATTTTCGGTCTTACAGAATCTGCTCCTGTTCCTGCAGCAACAGAGCCTGTGATCGGACTTCTGCCGAGTGATAATTACACTGTCGGTGACATTTTCGCACACAAGTCAATTCTTGCTTCTGTGCAGAATTCAGCCATCGGTCAGCTTGGTATGAATTATTACTTCACAACTCCCAACGAGCGTATCAATCCTTACATCGGTATTTATGGCCAGGTTAAATGGGCACGTATCAGCGCTATGTATCCCGCATATACCGGACAGACCGTAGGTGTTCCGGTTTATGGCGCAGCTGACCCCTTCGTAACATCAACTGATTTCACAAACATTGATGTTGTGGACATTGCTACTTTCCGCGAGTTCGGAAGGGCAGGTCAGATGCTCGGTTTTGGCGGTGGTATCGATTTCGGTGTTCAGTACTCTTTGATGCCGGGTCTTATCCTGGGCATTGAGTTCTCACCGGTTCTTTACCAGTATACGCTTATGCACTTGCAGATTAACGGACAAACTCCTTACTACGCAGATAACCACAACGTATCCGTTTTCAAGTATCCGCAACTTAAACTCGGATTCCGTTTCTAGGCTTTGCGCATAGAAAATATGAGAAGCCGGCTGCAATACAGCCGGCTTTTTATTTTATATATTTGCGGCCCGGTTTCAAGGCGCCTGAAGTGGCGCAATTATTGTGGCAGAATATCCTTGATGCGCTTTTTTGTGAAAATATCGCTATTGATCCTGACCCTTACGGCAGGGGTTTTCCCGGCAGCTGCCCAGAAGGCTGTCCTGTCGGGCTATGTCAAAGAAGCGTCCAGCGGCGAGCCACTCATCGGTGCCGTCGTCTTCACAGAAGATCTGAGCGCCGGAGTTTCCACCAACAACTTCGGCTTCTACTCCCTTCAAGTCGACCGCAAGGCTCAGGTCATCAAATGCTCCTATGCCGGCTATGTTACCGCTGAAATAACTATCAATCCTACAGGGCCGGTGAAACACGATTTCGAGCTGGAAGAGGACCGGCAGGTGCTTGAAGCCGCCAAAGTCTTCTCAAAGAGCAAAAGAGAGCAGCTCACGCTGCCACAGCTCGGCAAGGAAACGGTCACAGGCGACATAATCCGCAAGCTGCCGGCACTGATGGGCGAGGCTGACGTTATCAGAGTCATCCAGATGATGCCGGGAGTACAGACTCCGTCAGAGGGCTCCACGGGCTTCAGTGTCCGTGGCGGCGGCATCGACCAGAATCTGGTGCTGATGGACGGCGCTCCGCTCTACAATTCCGGCCATTTCCTCGGCTTTATGTCGATGTTCAACGGCGATGCGGTCAAGAATGCGCAGCTGTACAAGGGTGACTTCCCTGCGTCCTTCGGAGGCAGGCTTTCATCGGTGCTGGACGTTGCCACCCGCGACGGCAACAACAGCCAGTTCAAGGGCAATCTGTCAATCGGCCTGATTACCTCCCGCTTCGAGCTGGAAGGGCCCATAGTCAAGGATAAACTGTCCTTTATGGTGGCAGGACGCAGGACCTATATGGATCTTTTCCTGCCGCTGTTCGGCGACAGCGTGCCCAAGAACACCCAGATGTTCTTCTATGACCTCAACGGCAAGCTCAGCTGGGTGGCAGGGCCCCGCGACAGGGTTTATCTGAGCGCCTTCAGCGGCCGGGACGTCTTCGGTATGTCGATGGAGGAATTCGACCTCGAGCGGATGCGTTTCAATTTCGCCAACAACACCCAGACTCTGCACTGGAGCCACGAATTCTCGCCCAAGCTGTTCTTCAACACCTCGCTCTACAATTCCCGCTACAACGCCGGTATGGAGTGTGAGATGCCCAGCACCAGCTTCGACTATCTGACCGCGATACGCGAGACCGGCTTCAAGGCTGGCCTTACCTGGTATATCAATCCTTCCAACACCGTTCAGGCTGGTTTTAATGCCTCGTACTACCGTATGGACCCCGGCGATGTCAACCCCACCACCGAGGAATCCATCGTGCAGGCTCTCCATATGCCCAAGAGCTACGGCGTAATGCCGGCTTTCTACGCCCAGAACGAGCAGAAGATAGGCAAGCTGACAATGCGCTACGGCTTCCGCCTGTCTTCGTTCTCGACGATAGGGGAGGCTGTCCAGCGCTACTACGACCCCGTCAGTCACGAGATGACGAAGATGCGCTATTTCCCCATTCTCAAGCCCATCCAGACCTACTGGGGGCTGGAGCCGAGGGTTTCCGCCTCACTCTCGCTGACGCCGGACCTGTCGCTCAAGGCGGCCTATTCGCGCTCCTTCCAGTATATCCAGCAGGTGCCCATCAGCATCTCCGGCAGTCCGGTGGATGCGTGGTTTATGTCTTCTCCCAATATTGAGCCGCAGCGCTCCGACCAGTTCTCGGCCGGTATGAATGCGTTGTTCGCCGACCAGGCGCTTGAGTTGTCCGTCGAGGGCTTCTACAAGAACAACAAGAACACGATGGATTTCAAGGAGAACCCCGGCTTCGTGTTCGACGATGTCGACCGCGAGGGGCTGCTTCGCTTCGGCAAGTCATATTCGTTCGGTGCTGAGCTGATGCTGCGCTACGATTTCGACCGCTTCGGCGGCTGGCTGTCGTACACCTGGTCGCGGGCTATGTACGACATTCCCGAGCTCAATGGGGGCAAGCCCTACCGCTCGCCTCTCAACCACGAGCACGCCGTCAATTTCGTGTTGTCCTACGACATCAGCAAGCGCGTCGAGCTGTCGTCCGACTGGGTGTTCTACAGCGGCGCTCCGACCACCTTCCCGACGGGCCGCTTTTCTTACGGCGGCTCATATACCTCCATCTACGCCCACCGCAACGAGGATTCGATGCCGAACTATCACCGTATGGACCTGTCGCTGACGCTCAAGAGCCGCCGCAGGGCAGAAGGGCGGCCGTGGGGCAGCGAGTGGAACTTCTCGTTCTACAATGTCTATGCGCGCCACAACGCCTGGTCGGTGGCCTTCCTCTACAGCCGCAGGGAGGACCGTCCGATGGCTATGAAAGTATATTTGTTTACCATAATCCCTTCAGTGTCGTACAATGTCTATTTCTAGAAAGATATTCCCCGCATTGCTGTGCCTTGCCGTCGCTGTGCTGAGCGGCTGCAACGAGGAGATCGAGGTCCACACCAAGAGTATGGACCGCAGCTATCTCGTGGTGGAAGGGATGCTTACCGACTGCGCCGACGACGTGCAGCGCGTGCTGCTGACCGAGTCTGTCGATTATTTCGAGGAGGAGGTGCCGCCTGTCGTGTCGGGAGCTGTGGTGACGGTCAGCGACGGTGTCGACAGCTGGCTATTCAGCGAGTCTCCGGCCGGAAGCGGCTGCTATGTAGGGCCGCAGGGGCTGCACGGCACTCCGGGGGTGACTTACAAACTGTCGGTCGACGCGGTTGTCGGCGGGACTGCTGGGCACTATGAGGCGGTTTCGAAGATGGAGCAGCCCGGCTTCAGGGTGGACGCCGTGGACTATATGTATGCCGGCAATGCGACGATGAAGCTCGACAGCCTCTGGACTATTGCAGTCTGGGGCCAAGACGCTCCGGGTCCGAACTACTATTATGTCAGCGCCACCCTCAACGACGCTGTCTTCCCGATTGAGATGTCGCTGGCTATGGACGACAAGTATTTCGACGGGCAGCGGGTCATCTGCTTCCCGATAACAACTCTCTATCAGACTGAGGAGATGCGCCGCCAGTACGGCGAATGCGCCAAGTATCTGGAGACGGGCGACGTCTTCAAGCTCAATGTCTACTCTGTCCCCAAGGAGTATTACGATTTCTATATGGGCTTCGTCTCCAGCTCCGTCGGCTCGGCCGTGCCGATGCTGCAGAGCCAGCCCGCCAATTGCCCCACCAATGTCACCGGCGGCGATGCCGTGGGCTTCTTCGTCGCCTGCCCCGCCTCCTCAGCCAGCGTCACCATCGAAGATCCCTTCCGTCCCTACTACAAAAAGCTCTTCGAGATGTTTCCGAGGTAGGTTGAAAAAAGTTCAGTATATTCGTATATACACCAAAACCTATAGTCAATGAATCGCAGGGATTTTCTCAAGAGGACGGCGGCGCTGGCGGCTGCGGCGGCACTGCCCGATGTTGCAAAGGCCGACGAGGCGCTCCAGGCTCTGGAGGAGGCTTCCGGACAGGCGCGTTTCGAGTCTGAAGCTGCGGCTGCGGACGGCCCTGCTGCCGGCAAGCTGATTGTTTCCGCGCCGATGCTGCAGAACTACGCCGCCACGTCGATGGGCGTCGCTTTCGCCGTGTCGGATATGGCGAACGGCTATGTCCGTTACAGCACCCGGCCGGATATGGACGGCGCCGTGACTGTCAAATGCGGCGGCTTCCGTGTCACCGATATGAACGAGCACGTGATGCAGATCCGCCTGACCGGGCTGAAGCCGGCCACGAAATACTGGTACACCATCGGCGCAGACCGCATTTCATACAAGGGCGGCTACGATATGAAAATCACCGGCAGCGAGGAGGATCCGCGCATCTACAGCTTCACTACGGCGGGACAGGCCTCAAATGCCCATTTCTGCGTCATAAACGACACGCACGTGCATTGGGATACAATCTCTACCGCCACCGATAAAATCGCAAATTTGGCCCCTTCCTGCGTCATTTGGAACGGGGATGCATCCAATACGGAAGAAACGGTCGAAAGCCAGATAAAAATCTTCCTGGCGCCGGATATGGAGCGCAAGGATTATGCGGCGGAAATACCGTATCTGTTCTGCACCGGCAACCACGATTTCCGAGGACTGGCCAACCGCCATCTGGAGCGCGTGTGGATGTACCGCCAGCCCGAAGAGCGCTCTTCCCGCGACTGGGATCTCGGACGCAATTTCACAGTGCGGATGGGAGAAATCGCATTGATAGGCCTGGACACGGGCGAGGACAAGCTCGACAGCAATCCGATTTTCGCCGGACTGTTCAACAGCGCTGCGTACCGCGAAGCACAGACCGCGTGGCTGCGGGACGCCCTCAAGCGCAAGGAAATCGCTTCCGCACCGTATATCGTCGCCTTCTGCCACATCCCCCTCTTCGACCCGAGGCCCGACGAGAATCCCGGCGACATAGCTCCGGCCGACTACGACCCGCGCTACCGCACCGACTATGCCAGCTGGCAGCGCACCTGCGCAAACCTGTGGGGCCCGCTGCTCGCCAAGGCCGGTTGCCAGCTGGTCATCACCGCCCACCAGCATCGCTACCGCTATGACGCTCCCGACAAGACCCGTCCCTGGGCGCAGATTGTCGGCGGAGGTCCGAACCTGCGAGGCAGCAGCCACGCCACCGTCATCGAAGGTCTGGTTGCAAACAAGCGCCTGGTCATCAATGTCCACAGCCTGGAAGACGGCAGCATCCAGGCCAGCCACGTCTTCACCCCCCGCAAGAAGCGCTAGCCCCTATTTCAGATTCAGATTGCTCCGCCTGCGCATTTTTTTTTCCGGGTGTCTGGGTGGCGAAGGGTTTTCCTCGGACGGCAGCAGGAGCCCCTCCAGAGCTCCTGCTGTCGGACGGGAGGAAACCCGTTCTCCGCCGATTCTCCCAGCCCCATCTCCCGCCACCGACAAAAAAAGAATTTATAGGTTATTCTCAGCTTTGCTGGGAAATAACCGGTCCCCAAAAAGAAGTTTTCCTAGTGCAGCCTCAGCTGCGCTGGAGGAAACTTCGCCATCACGCAGCCCCTTCTGCCCAAAAACCGGCCTTGTCTTTTTTCCAAATCTGTCTTTGTTGTCTCAGAATGTACAAAGTGGCTGGTTTTTCCATTTTGAGACAGGTTTTTCCGTGAAATTGTGGATTTCCCTGCCTCAGGATGAAAGAATGGGCAGTATATTTCATTCTACGGCAGGGAAGACGTAGTTTTCTCCCGACGAGGCGATGAAAACACCTGCTAGCTCATTTTTCTCGCATAAAATGAAGAAATGCGCAAGAGATTCATTTTGTGCGTTTGGGCATTGGGATCGAGGTTATTTCCCGGCAGAGCAGAGAATAACCTCTAAAAGTTCTTGATGCCGGCGGCGGAAAAGCAGGCGCGGAAGATGGGCTGGGAACGGGTTTCCTCCCGTCCGACAGCAGGAGCTCTGGGAGGCTCCTGCTGCCGTCCGAGGAAAACCCTTCCGCTCCGGCGTGGACCCAAACAGTGCGAGAACACACCCACATCAAAATCTGTACATCAGCACCGGCCTCTCCGTGGACAGATAAGGGAAAACTATGCATCCGTCCATCGGAACTGGGCTTTGGGTGGACGCACCGCCGAAAACAGATGGTCTGTCCACCAAAACCGGGCTCCGGGTGGACGGACGGGTGCCGGGAGAGGGAGGAAGGGATGCGGGTGGGGTGCAGAAACAAAAAAGGCTCCGCGGAGGAGCTTTTTCGTACCCGGAGCCGGGGTCGAACCGGCACAGCCATTACAGCCACTGGTGTTTGAGACCAGCGCGTCTACCGATTCCGCCATCCGGGCGATGTGGCGACAGGTATGCGCTGTCAACGAGTTGCAAAAGTAGCAATAACTTTGATAATTCAAAAGTGTTATATTTGTGTTTACTATCATTCCCGCTATGAAAAAGATTTCTATCCTGATTGCTGCAGTAGCGCTGGTGGCGCTGGCATCGTGCACTCCCAAACCCGTAGAAGTTCAACAATTCGGCGATTTCCGCGACTGGAGTCCCACCCCTCCGATGGGATGGAACAGCTGGGACTGCTACGGTCCGACAGTAGTCGAGAGCGAGGTCAAGGCCAATGCGGACTATATGGCTGAAAAGCTGGCCAAATATGGCTGGGAATATATCGTGGTGGATATCCGCTGGTTCGTGGAGAACGACAAGGCCGGCGGCTACAACCAGACAGACCCCCGTTATGTCATTGACGAGTGGGGACGCTATCAGCCGGCCGTGAACCGTTTCCCTTCGGCAGCCGGCGGCAAGGGCTTCAAGGAGCTTGCTGACTATGTCCACGGCAAGGGCCTGAAGTTCGGTATCCACATTATGCGCGGCATCCCCCGCATCGCAGTGGACGGCAAGATGCCCGTCAAGGGCACCGACGGCATCACCGCCGACCAGATCTACAACACCGACCATCTGTGCACGTGGCTGCGTGACAACTACACCGTCGACGCCACCAAGCCCGGCGCCCAGGAATATTACAACTCCATCTTCGATATGTATGCCGAATGGGGCGTGGACTACATCAAGATCGACGACCTTTCGGCTCCGTTCTACCACGAGGACGAGATCGACCTCATCCGCAAGGCCATCGACCAGTGCGGCAGGCCCATCGTGCTCAGCACTTCGCCCGGAGCGACACCCATCGCGGCAGCCGACCACGTCAGTACCCACGCCAACCTCTGGCGTATGGTCAATGACGTATGGGACATCTGGAGGGACGTCACCCACCTGATGAACGTGGCCAAGAGATGGTATCCCTACATCGGCGACGGCACCTGGCCGGACTGCGATATGATCCCCCTGGGCCACATCTCCATCCGCGGAGAGCGGGGCGCCGAGCGTGACACCCGCCTGACGAAAGACGAGCAGTACAGCCTGATGACCTTCTTCACCATCTTCCGCAGCCCGCTGATGTTCGGCGGCGACCTCCCGAGCAACGACGACTTCACGCTGTCGCTGCTGACCAACGAAGAAGTGCTGCGTATGCACCGCGAAGGCTCCCAGGTGCGCGAGCTGTCAGATATGAACGGCATCCTGGCCGTGACATCGGTCAACAGCCGCAGCGGCGACATCTATCTCGCCGTCTTCAACCGCAACAACGAGGAGGCTGCTTACAGTTACAATCTGGAAGAAGCCCTGGCCCTCAAGGGCGCCCACAAGGTCGTGACGATGTGGGACGGCGGCAAGGTCGGCAAGGTGCGCGAACTGGCAGGCACGCTGGCTCCCCACGCCTGCGCACTCTACAAGATCAGCAAGTAACGACTGTCAATGGCAAAAGACTATTCATATCTCGGACCGGCGTACCGGAATTTCAAGGTCAGGGATGATGTCTACGTCCCTGAGCCCGTCGACGAATTCTCCGGAGACAACCCCTTCACGAGGATGGCTCCCATCCGCGGCCAGCTCAAGGACATCAAATTCGACGAAAGCTACACCTATCTCGACAAGTCCCTGAAGTACAAGATCGTTCGCGGCCTCACGTACTTCGCCACCTGGGTTGTGGCCTTCCCCCTGAACCGCATCCGCTTCGGACTCAGGATAGAAGGCCGGGATAAAATCCGCCGCAACCGCAAGCTCATCGCGAACGGCGTTATGACCGTGTGCAACCACGTCCACCGCTGGGATATGATCTGCGTGATGCAGGCGATGCGCTTCCGCAAAGCCTGGATACCGATGTACTCCCAGCCTTTCCGGGGCAAGGACGGCGGCATAATGAAAGCCGTCGGCGGCATAGCGATCCCCGAGGACCGCGGCGGAATGAGGAAGTTCGACGAAGCGCTGGACGAGCTGCGCAAGCGCGGCCAGTGGATACATCTCTTCCCCGAGAGCTGCAGCTGGAAGTTCTACGCCCCGCTGCGCCCCTTCAAGATGGGCACCTTCAATATGGCCTACAGGTATTCCCTCCCCATAATCCCGATGATCATCACGTTCAGGCCCCGCACCGGATGGCGCAAGCTCTTCGGCAAGGGAGAGCCGCTGCTCACCATCCACGTCGGCGACCCGATCGTCCCGGACACTGCAGTCCCCAGAAAGGAAGAGACCGCCAGGATGCGCTCCCTCGCCCACAAGACAATGCTCGATATGGCCGGAATAGTCTCCAACCCCTGGCCTGCAGGTATCGATTGAAACCCTCAACCCTATGAAAAAGATAATAGATCCAGTACCAGTCGAACTGCTCAAGGCAGAGCTTACCAAATCCAAGAAGCTGGAAGACACCAACAAGGGGCATAACGAGCTTTACATCGTTACCTGGCACGACTCTCCCAACGTCGTCACAGAAATAGGCCGCCTTCGTGAAATCACCTTCCGCGAGGCCGGCGGCTCCACGGGCAACGAGATCGACCTTGACGAGTACGACAAGATGGAAAAGCCCTACAAGCAGCTGATCGTCTGGGACCCGGACAACGAGGCCATCATCGGTGGCTACCGCTTCCTCTTCGGCTCCGACGCCGTGCTGGACAGCAAGGGACAGCCTATGCTCGCAAGCTCCCACCAGTTCCGCTTCTCGCAGAAGTTCATAGATGAGTACCTGCCTTATTCCATCGAGCTCGGCCGCAACTTCGTGGCCCCGGAGTACCAGAGTTCAAAGCTCGGCTCGAAGTCCATTTTCGCGATGGACAACCTCTGGGACGGCCTCATCGCCGTCATAATGAAGAATCCCGGACTGCTCTATTATTTCGGAAAAGTCACCATATACCCTTCGTACGACCATATCTCCAGGGACCTGATATACCATTACCTCTGGAGGCATTTCGGCGACAAGGAAGAGCTTGTGCGCCCCTGGGACGACCAGGCCGTGATGCCTGACTCAGACCCAGCCCTGATGGACCTCATATTGCACAAGGAAGACCAGGTGGAGGACTACAAGCTGCTGCGCGCGGCCGTGAGGATGAGGGGAGTGAACATCCCGCCCAACGTGAGCGCATACGTCTCTGCCACATCCCAGATGCTGATGTTCGGCACGGCAGTGAACCGCCTGATGCACAATATCGAGGACACGGGCATCCTGATACCCTTCGACGCCATCTATCACGAGAAGAAGAGACGCCACGTCGGCGCATACCTGCGCTTCTTCCGCCGCCGTCGCCGCAAGAACAAGGAAGTGGTGATGGACGAGGCGGAGATAGAGAACGAGATGATCGAGCACTGGCTGACGATGCGCAACCGCAAGGTGAAGCGTATGCTCAAGAAAGCCGGAAGGCAATTCTAGCTGTTACTGATACTGGCGGATACGGACGTCGGTGCCGGGGAGGAGTCCCGGGAGCACGCTGACGTCTGTGCTGCTGTAGTGGTAGGGGAACACAGTTTTCGGCTTGACAATCTTAACCGCATTCACAAGCTGGTCGGGAGTCATCGTATAAGGCTGGTTGCACGGCAAAAAGGCCACGTCGATGTCCTTGATGTCGGCCATCTCGGGAACATCCTCGGTGTCGCCGGCGATGTAGATGCGCAGCCCGTCGAGAGTCAGGATGAAGCCGTTGTCACGACCCTTGGGATGGAACTGGGTGCGGCCCTCGGTGCAGTTGTAGGCAGGCACGGCCTCGACCTTGATGTCGTCGCGCAGCTGCAGCGCGTCGCCGTTGGCCATCACGGTGCCGTAGCCGGTCATCTCGGCGCAGCGGGCGTTGGTCACAAGCTGGGCGTTAGTCATCACGGCGAGGGCATTGCGGTCGAAGTGGTCGCCGTGCTCGTGGGTCAGGAGCACATAATTGGCCCTGGGGAACATCAGGTAGTTGAACTCCTTGCGGCCGGACCTGGTGACAGGGTCCACATAGATGTTCAGCTCGTCATAGACTATATAGAAGCTTGCGTGGGCGAGGGCGTGGAAATACACTTCCTTGCCCGAAGGGGTGGTGAAGATGTCAACCTCATTGTTGTCGATGTCGGTCAGTCCTTTGCCGGCGGCAGACCAGGCGAGCACTCCGCCGTCAAGGTCGAACACCTGATAGCCGGCTTTGGCCAGCGTCTTGGCAGCCTCGGCGCTGCGCCTTCCGCTGCGGCAGTATACAGCCACCGGCACTGCAGGGTCCAAAGAGGTCTTGACCAGGTCGGGGAAGATGGTCAGGCGGCTGTCGATATTGATGGCGCCGGGAATGTAGCCGGCATAATATTCTTCTCTGGTACGCACATCGACAAGCTGCGCCTTGCCGTCAGCGATGCGTGCTTCAAACTCGTCAGCGGGAACAGTTTCGAACCCTTTGCAGCTGCTAAGGCCAACCACGGCCAGCAGGCATAGTAACAGATAACGTTTCATAAGAGTCGCTTTCAAAGTATTGCAAATATAATCAATTACAACTATTTCCTATCTTTGTGACACTATGCAAGATGTAATAGAGATAAGGGAAGAGGGCCGTTTGCTGAGCCGGGTGCTTTCCGGCGCAGGCGTCGGGGATGTAGCCGCTGCAGCAGCGCCTTACGGCCGCATCTGGATGGTCTATGACGCCAATGCAGCCGTCCACGCCCGCAAGGTCGCCCGGGCCCTTGAAGCCACCGGCCGTCTGGCCGCAGTCCGCCAGATAAGCGTCAGCGAGGAGAGCAAGACCATACAGACCGTGATGGACATCGAAGACTGGCTGCTGGAAAGCGGCGCCGACAGGGACGCCCTTCTGCTGGCGGTCGGCGGCGGCATCACCACCGATATGGCCGGGTTCGCCGCTTCGATCTACAAGCGCGGCATCCGCTTCGCCTTCATCCCCACCACCTTGCTGGCCCAGGTCGACGCTGCCATCGGCGGCAAGACCGGGGTGAACTTCAAATCCCTGAAGAATATGGTCGGCGTGATCCGCCAGCCTGAATTCACGCTTATCTGCCCCGACGTGCTGGAGACCCTGCCGGCGAGGGATTTCCGCTCCGGCGCCGCAGAGCTGCTCAAGACCTTCATCATCGAAGACGGCGGCAACTACGAAAAGGCCGTCGCGCTGCTGGGCGACATAGCCGCGGGCGCGAGCATCGCCAGCCGCGCTGCAGAGCTGCGAGGGCTGATATTCGCAGCCGCTGCGGTGAAGGCCGGCGTGGTGAGCCGCGACCAGTTCGAAAACGGCGAGCGCCGCAAGCTCAACCTCGGCCATACCTTCGCCCACGCCATCGAGTGGCTCGCCCGCGAGCAGCAGCGCGACATAACCCACGGCGAGGCGGTGGCCATCGGCATCATCGCTGCAGCCCGTCTCACCGACAGCAGCCTTGCCAACAAGCTGCGCAGCGACTTCGAAGCTGCAGGCCTGCCCACGGCGCTGCCCTTCCCCGCGAAGAGCCTTGAAGCCGCTATGCTCAAAGACAAGAAGGCCGAGGGCGGCAAGGTACATTTTGTCCTTATTAGAAGCATCGGCGACGTCTGCATCGAAGATATGACGGTCGCTGAAGCGATTGCAAAGCTATGATTTGTGTCAGCATACAAGGCCGCAACCTGGCCGGCATCAGGCAGGCTCTGGCCGAAGGGCTGGAGATGGCCGAGATTCGTCTCGACCGCTGCCCCCTGAGTCTCGAAGACATCGAGACCCTGTTCAGTGAAACCGACATTCCGCTGGTGGCGACCTGCAGGGCTGCAGAATGCGGCGGCGAGCAGGAGGCCGGAAAGCGTCTGGAAGCTGCCATCCGCGCCGGCGCCCGATATGTCGACCTTGAGATTGAAGCCTCCGCAGCCCTTGCCGAGAAGATAGGCTCGATAGCCGAAGAGGCCGGCGCCAGATATATCCGCTCGTTCCACGATTTCGGGGGAACGCCTGCCGCCAGCGAGCTGAAAGCCGTAATGGAGCGCTGCTTCGACGAGGGTGCAGACCTTGCCAAGATAGTCACGACGGCCACCGACGACGCTTGCTGCGACAGGGTGATGGAGCTTTATGAGACCGCCACGCCCGGCAGCCTGCTGGCTTTCTGTATGGGAGAGGCCGGTCGCGCCACGCGGCTCGCCTGCCTTGTCAAAGGAGCGCCCTACACCTACTGTGCATTGACAGAAGAAGAGGCCGCCGCCCCGGGCCAATGGGCCTGGAAAGATATGGCCGAAGCAGTCTACGGTGGCAGGACCTTTCCGGGGCACAGAACGCCACAGGAAGCATCGCACGGCCGGGAAATCAGCCCTTTTTCCGGCCCCGGAAGCTGCGGCGTGGCTTCCGCCAGCCGTACCATCGCCATTCCCTGCTCGAAGAGCTATGCCCAGCGGGCCATCCTGGCTGCAGCGCTGGCCGACGGAGTGTCGCATCTCGAGGGCTATTCTCCCTGCGGAGACAACGAGAGCGCGATTGCGCTGGTGAAGTCGCTGGGAGCTGGCGTGGAGCGTGACGGCAGCCGCCTGACAGTAAAAGGCATAGCGGCACGCCCCGGCACCCTCGCCGTCGACAGCGTGCACGTGGGAGAATCCGGCTTCCTGACAAGGATGACCGTCCCGCTGATGGCCGTACTCAACGGCAAGGCGCTGAAAGTAACTGGCGAGAAGACGCTGGTGGGCCGCCCGCTGAAAGGCGCCGCACAGGCTATGGCAGCCTTCGGTTCGCAGCTGCGCAATGCAGATCCCGGGGCAGACGCCCCCCTCACCGTCCCGCTGACCATCGAAAGCCCCCTGGCCCCCGGCGAAGCCACCGTTTCCGGCCGCGACGGCTCCCAGATCATATCCGGCCTGATGGCCGCCCTCCCGCTGCTGGACAAGGACTCCATAATACACGTGAAGGACCCCCGCAGCGTGCCTTATCTGCTTGTGACGCTGGACGTACTGAACAGCTTCGGCATAGAGGTGGACAGCATCACGGCCGACGGCGACATAGATTTCGAGATGAAAGGCGGCCAGAGATACCACGCGGCTGACTTCCGCATCGAAGGAGACTGGAGCTCCGCCGCCAATTTCCTTGTGGCGGGCGCAATCTTCGGCAGCGCGGATGTCTCGGGCCTGGAGCTCGGCTCGCTGCAGGCCGACAGCGCCATCCTCGAAATACTCGCTGAGGCCGGCGCCATCGTATATCAGACCGAAGAAGGCACGGTCCACGTGCAGAAAGCCCCTCTGACGGCCTTCGAGACCGACGCCAACGACTGCCCCGACATCTTCCCGATAGTGGCTCTGCTGGCTGCCTTCAGCGAAGGCGTCTCAGCCATCAACGGCACCGGCCGCCTGGCCGGCAAGGAAAGCGACCGTGCGGCAGCCATCCTGACGATGCTGCAGCAGATGGGCGTAAAAGCAGCGATAGAGAGGGACACGATGTACATAGAAGGCCACTCCCTGCAGTCAAGGCTGCTCAGCGGAAACCTGCTGAAGGGCGGCAGCTACACCTCCGGCCACGACCACCGTATGGTGATGGCCCTTAAGGTCGCATCCCTCGGCGCCGATGGCCCCATTATTATAGATGATACAGATTGTGTCTCAAAGTCATTTCCTACATTTCTGAAACTATTTGAATCATTTTTGTACTTTTAAAGTGCATCACGATAACGAACAATAATAGACTTGCGAAACTTGTGGTATGAACTCATTCGGCAGAATTTTCAGGGTATCGATATTCGGAGAGTCTCACGGCGAAGCCATCGGAGCGGTGATGGACGGAGTGACTCCCGGCATCAAGCTGTCTCAGGAAGATTTTATGGCAGACATAGCCCGCCGCAAGAGCGGAGCTCCCGGCACCACCCCCCGCATCGAGGCTGACCTCCCGGAGATACTCAGCGGAGTCTACGAGGGTTTCACCACAGGAGCCCCGCTGGCCGTCATCTTCCGTAACGGCAACACCCGCAGCGCTGACTACAGCCAGTTCAAGGATGTGCCCCGCCCCGGCCACGCAGACCGCACGGCCGCTGTCAAATGGGGCGGTTTCAACGACCCCCGCGGCGGCGGACATTTTTCAGGCCGCCTGACCCTCCCGATCGTGGCTGCCGGCGTCGTAGCCAAGAAGATGGCCGGCGTCGACATCGAAGCGCGCCTGGTGGAAGTAGGCGGAGTGGCTGCTGCAGACGCTCCCGACGGCTGGAAATCAGTCCTTGAGAATGCTGTCAGGGAACACGATTCTGTCGGAGGCATCGTAGAGTGCCGCACAGGCATCCTTCCCGCAGGTCTCGGCGAGCCGTTCTTCGATTCTGTGGAGTCGCTGATATCGCACGCAATCTTCGCGATACCCGGCGTGCGCGGCATTGAGTTCGGCGACGGCTTCAAGGCTGCCCGTATGAAAGGTTCAGAGCACAACGACCCCTTCGGCAACCCTGCGGCTGCGGCCCTCAAGAACGGCAGCGGCGGAGTGAACGGCGGCATCACCAACGGAGCCCCGTTAGTGTTCCGAGTGGCTTTCAAGCCCACTTCCAGCATAGGGAAAGCTCAGCAGACCTGGGACTTCGCTGCAGGCGGGATGACGCAGCTGACCGTGCCCGGCCGCCACGACACCTGCTTCGCGCTGCGCACCCCGGTCATCGTCGAAGCAATGACCGCGATCGTCCTTGCGGACCTTGTCAGATGCGCGTAAGAAACAGCTATTCGCTTTCCAGGATTTCGTTCTGAGCCTGTACTGAGGCAGTGTGGATGGCATTGTAGACTGCTGCCACGAACTCTTCCGGCAGGCCGTGGGCAGCACCTTCCTTCACCATCTCTCCCAAGATTTCGTCCCAGCGCTGAGCCTGGACGATGGCCACGTTGTGCGCCTTCTTGTACTCACCGATCTGGCGGCTGATTTCCATACGGGACTGGAGCAGCTTCAGCAGCTCCTCGTCGATAACGTCGATGTTGGCACGCAGCTGCTGCAGATTCTCGGTGAAATCCTTGTCGTCGCTCTGTTTCTCGCGGACCCTGATCTCTCCCAGCAAGTCGTGGAGCTGAGCCGGGGTAAGCTGCTGGGAAGCGTCGCTGAGCGCACATTCGGGATTGCAGTGGCTTTCGATCATAAGACCGTCAAGACCGAGGTCCAGAGCCCTCTGCGACAGCTCGAGGATGTAGCCGCGGGCGCCGCCCATATGGCTGGGATCTGCGAAGAACGGCAGTTCGGGATAGCGGGTGCGCAGCTCGACGGCAATCTTCCAGCCCGGGTCGTTGCGGTATTTCAGCTTGCGGAACGAAGTGAAGCCGCGGTGTATCACGCCGAGCTTCTTGATGCCGGCCATATTGAGACGCTCGAGAGCTCCTATCCAGAGGTCGAGGTCGGGATTGACGGGATTCTTGACCAGCACCGGCATATCAGTGTCGCGCAGGGCGTTGGCAATCTCCTGCACCATAAACGGGTTGGCGGTCGTACGTGCGCCCACCCAGACCATATCGATGCCGTATTTGAGACATTCGTAGACGTGCTTCTCGTTCGCAACCTCGGTGCAGACCTTCAGGCCTGTCTCCTGTTTCACGCGCTGGAGCCACCTCAGGCCCTGGGTGCCTATGCCTTCGAAGCATCCCGGGTGGGTGCGGGGTTTCCAGATACCTGCGCGGAACATATTGATGCCGAGGGCGCGCAGTCCGCGGGCGGTTTCCAACACTTGTTCTTCAGTCTCGGCGCTGCACGGGCCGGCGATAACCATCGGTTTGGGGAGAGTGAAGAAGCCCCAGTCTTCTACGGGAATTATGTCCAGTTGTCTTGCCATTTTCTTATTTGATGATTCGTTTGATACGGTTCGCTTCGTCGATGAAGCTGCGGATGGCGGCTTCGTCCATATTTTCGATGTTGTCCCTGAACTCCTGCACTTTCTGGATGAAGGCGTCGGTCACCTTCACCAGATTCTCCTTGTTCTGGATGAAGATCGGGGTCCACATATCGGCGTTGCTCTTCGCCAGCCTGACAGTCGAAGAGAAACCTCCCGAAGCGAGGTCGAATATGTGTTTTTCGTCCTTTTCCTTGTCGAGGACGGTGTTCGCGAGCGCGAACGAGATTACGTGTGACAGATGGGATACATAGGCGGTGTGGACGTCGTGTGACGCCGAGCTCATAAAGCTGATGCGCATATTCAGCGCGTCATAGAGCCTTGACACAGTCTCCACAGCCTTGGGCGACGACTCTTCCTGGTCGGCGAAGATGCACACCTTCGAGTCGAACAGGTTGGGCAGGGCTGACCACGGGCCTGAGTATTCGGTGCCGGCCATAGGGTGGGTCGCTACATACTGGCTGCGGCAGGCGTGGTACATCGTAGCCTTGGCGATCGGCTCCTTGGTAGAGCACACGTCTATCACGATCTTATCGGTCCAGCCTTCCTTCTGGAAGCGGTCCAGCACCCGGCATACCACCTTCATCGCGGCGCTCACCGGCACGGCGACAATGATGATGTCGCTCTTTTCCACACATTCGTCTTCGCTGACCAGCTCGTCCACCAGGCCTATGCGCAGGGCGGCCGAAGCGTTGATCATATCGGCGTCCATACCTACTATGCTGTCGGCGAACTTGCGGCGGCGCAGGTCAATCGCCATTGAACCGCCTATCAGACCGAGACCGATAATTCCTATGTTCATCTTTCTTGCTTTAAAGTTAGATAGCGGCTTTGTATTCGCCGAGGATCTTGAGGTCCTCGATGAGCGGGCGTACCGCCGTGAGGGCCTGCTGATAATGTTCCCTGTTGTCGAATTTTATGTCGATATAGAAGAAATACTGCCACTTCTTGCCCGGGATGGGCAGCGACTGTATCCTTGTGAGGTTCATCTCGTAGAACGACATAATGGCCAGGATGTGTGCCAGCGAGCCCGGTTTGTGGGGTAGCGTGAAGCATATCGAAGCCTTGTCGATCTCGTCGTCCGAGAGCTCCAGGGAGTCGTCGAGCACGAGGAACCTCGTGAAATTCTCCTTGTAGGTCTCGATGCCGGCCGCGAGGATTTCCAGGTTGTTCTGCTGGGCAGCCACTGTCGATGCGACTGCGCCTATGCCCTTGAGCTGTTTGGCAGCAATCTCGATGGCGCTGGCAGCAGTGTCCTCCGACTCCACCAGCTGCATCCAGGGGCAGTTCTTCTCGAAGAAGTCGCGGGTCTGGTTGATGGCCATATAGTGGGTGCGGATCTCGTGGATGTCCTCGAGCTTCTGGCCGGGCAGGGCCATCAGGTTCTGGTGTATGGGCAGGTATATCTCTCC
Source organism: uncultured Bacteroidales bacterium (assembly GCA_947169015.1). GTDB lineage: Bacteria > Bacteroidota > Bacteroidia > Bacteroidales > UBA932 > Equibacterium. Next base: position 54,251 of record CAMVOD010000009.1, read on the forward strand.
CTTGATGCGCTGGTCGTGCAGGCGCAGCAGTTCGAAGTTGGGAAGCAGTCCGCCGGAGATGGTGTTCTCGATGGCCATTATGGCGGCGTCGGCCTTCCCGCTTTCCATCGCGGGGTAGAGCGAAGCGAAATTGGGGCACTCGATGATCTGCGGCACATAGCCCAGCCTGTTGAGGTAGAAGGTCTGGGCCGCCTGGTCGTGGAAACTGCCGAAATGTCCCTGTATGGCTACTCGCTTCATTTTATACAAGTTTGGCCACCCACTCGTCACGCTCGCCCGGAAGCATATCCACGGGCGCAAGTTCGATCATCGTGTAGCAGCCGGGGGCCTGCCTTGTGGCGGCACGGGCGGCGGCGACGAGGATCTGTCCTGTCAGGGCGGGGTTGTTGATGTGCATATTGAACTCGAAGAGCTGGTCGTGGGTCTTTCCGCTGACACCCTTGCGCACGAGGTTCACTCCGTGGCCCATATCCTTGAGGGCGTCTACCGACGGCACTTCGTTGACATAGGTCTCGTCGTTCACGAAATAAGGGTCGGCCTTGATGGCGGCTGCCACCTTTGCGAAGTCAGCGCCGGGGAGCAGCTCCACATACACCATACGGCGGTGTACGCCGGTACCCATAGGGATTGTCATTGAAAGGGCGTCCTTCACTCCTTCGATGGCTTTGCAGGCCACTGAATGGCCCATACTCATACCGGGGCCGAAGTTGGTGTAGGTGATGCCCTTCGGAGCGGCGGCCTGGAGGATGGCGCGAACCATCGAGTCTGAACCCGGGTCCCAGCCTGCCGAGATGACGGACACCTTGCCGGCCTTGCGGGCTGCTTCGCCGAGAGTGGCGCGCAGAGCAGGCACCTTGGTGTGGATGTCGAAGCTGTCGACAGTGTTGATGCCGAGGGAGAGAGCCTCGAGGGCATATTGTTCTACCTTGCGGGTCGGGGTTGCGAGGATGGCCACCTCAACGTCTTTGAGTTCTTTGAGAGAAGCCACGACCGGGATGCCGGCGAGGGAGGCCGGCACGTCTGAGGCATTGCGGCGCACTACGCCGGCGATTTCAAAATCTTCTGCTGCCTGCAGGGCCTGGAGTGCATATTGTCCTATATTGCCGTAGCCGACAATTGCTGCACGGATCTTTTTCATAACAGGTTCAAGTCTTTCAATGTTTTATGCATAAGCTCAGCGGTAGCTTCCGTAGCTTTGGTCAGCGGGAGCCTGAGCTCGTTGTGGATGAGTCCCATCTGCGCGAGGGCTTCCTTTACGGGGATGGGATTGCTCTCTGCAAAGCAGTTCTTGCAGAGGGGGAGCAGGGTACGGTACAACTCTCTGGCTGTCGTGTAGTCACCCGCCATAATGGCGTTGCAAAGCGCGGCCATCTTGTCGGGAACGACGTTCGACACTACGCTGATGACGCCGGAAGCTCCGGTGGCCATCAGTGACAGCGTCTCGTCGTCATTGCCGCTGAACACCTGGAAACCCTCGGGGGCCGAGGTGAGGATCCGGGAGATCTGGGCGTAGTTGCTGCTGGCTTCTTTGATGGCGGCAACCTTGCTGTCGGCGGCTATCTTGAGGGTGGTGACGTCGCTGATGTTCACACCTGTGCGTCCGGGCACGTTGTAGATCACGACCGGCTTGGGTGAATGGGCTGCCACCGCCTTGAAATACTCATAAAGGCCGTTCTGGGTGGGCTTGTTGTAATAGGGAGTCACGATCAGGAAGGCGTCGGCTCCGTAAGGGGCGAGCAGGTCGATGTTGCGCAGGGTTCCGGTGAGGGAGTTGGTGCCTGCACCGACGAGCAGCGTCAACTGCGGGGCGTGCGCGCGGCACAGCTTGAGGATTTCGACCTTCTCTTCGTCGCTGAGGCACGGCGTCTCGGCAGTGGTGCCGAGCGGGACGAGGAAATGGATGCCTGCGGCTACCTGGCGGTCCACCAGCGCTGCCAGAGCATCGTAATCCACGGCACCGTTCTTAAACGGAGTAACCAGAGCCGTTCCGCAGCCTTTTATGTCAAGTCTTTTCATATCTTGTTTGAGAACATAAGTTCTTTGAATTCATAGACGCCTTTGACCTTCTGGGCCATAAGGGCGGCTTCGATGGCGCCTGCGGCCAGTCCTTCGCGGGAGAAAGCCTCGTGGCTGAGGGTGATCTTGTCGCAGGGGCCCTCCAGCGTGAGGGTGTGGATGCCGGGCACTTCGCCGATGCGTTTGGACTCGATGGGGGTCGTGCCGCCCATCGCAGCGTCGACGATGGTCGCGAGTCTCTTGGCAGTGCCGCTCGGAGCGTCGAGCTTGTGGATATGGTGGATCTCCTCGATGGAAGTCTTGTAGCCGCCGAAGCGGGCAGCCATCTTCGCCAGGTTGTCAGCCGCGGCGAAAAGGATGTTCACTCCGATGGAGAAGTTCGAAGAGTAAATGAGCGTGGTGCCCTGCACTGCGAAATACTGCTTCACTTCCGACTCGATGTCGTTCCATCCGGTGGTGCCGATCACAGCCGCGCCGAAATTCTCGGCGATGAAGCGGTAGTTGGCCTTGATGGCGTCGGGGGTCGTGAAATCGATGCAGACGCATCTCTTGGCAACTTCGGCAGGAGTCTCGGTAACAGCTTCGCTCCAGCCGGCGTAGGGCAGGCCTCTTTCCAGCACCATCTTCTCGATGATGTGGCCCATCTTTCCGTATCCGCTAACTAAAATATCCATTTTCGAAAATGTTCTGGTGAAGTTTCTTCAGCACGTCCGCCATCTCCGGCCTGTCCACGACGATGCTGAGGTTGAGGTATGTGGTGTCCTGTGAAATCATATAGATCTTGCTGTCGATCACGGCGTTGAAGACGGTGGCCAGCAGGCCGCGCACTCCGATGATATTCTTGCCGATGATGGAGATCTGGGCCTTGTCGCGGTCGACCGTCACGTCGGCGAAGTTCGAAAGGCCTCTGACAGCTCCCTCTACATTCTGGTTGGCGTCCACGGTGACGGTGATGCTGGCCTCCGAAGAGCTCAGCAGGTCTACCGAGACGTTATGTCTTGCGAAAGTCTTGAACACCTTCTCCATAAATCCGACCGTGTTGATCATCTTCATAGAGTAGATGTTTATGACGCGGATGTTTTCCTTGTACGAAAGGGTCTTGATGCCGTCGAACACGCAGGCGCGGCTCAGCACGGCGGTTCCCTCGTTGCCGGGGTTCATCGAGTTGAGGACGTACACCGGGATGTTCTTCTTCTGCGCCGGCTCGAGGGTCAGCGGGTGGAGCACCTTGGCGCCGAAGCGGGCCATTTCGGTGGCCTCTTCGTAAGAGAGCTTGTGAAGGCCCTTGGTGTTGCTGACGATGCGGGGGTCGGCAGTCCTCACTCCGTCCACGTCAGTCCAGATCTCGATGCGGTCGGCGTCGATGGCCATACCTATCAGGGATGCGGTGTAATCGCTTCCTCCGCGGCCCAGAAGGGTGGGTTTGCCGTCTTCGGTGGCGCCGATGAAACCCTGGGTGATGATGGTCGAATACTTGGCGTAAGCTTCCTTGACGACCCTCGGGGCGCTCTCCTCAAGCAGCTCCATCAGCGGGTTGGCCTTGAGGTAGTCGTCGTCGGTGATGATCATCCGTCGCGCGTCGACCCAGTTGGTCCTGGTGCCGCGCATATTCATCGCATAGGCTATGATGGTCGAAGACAAGTATTCTCCTGAAGATATGATCATCGCCTTGTCGCATTCGCTCATATTCCCCTCGCCGAGGTGCTCTTCCAGGGTGGAGAATATGCGGTTGATCTTGCCGCGCACGTCGCGGTCCTTGCGCTCGTTCACTGCCGGCAGGGTGGCGTTGATGTCGTCCACGATGCCGAAGTGGCGGGTCTTGAGAGCGGCTATTGCATCTGCCGCCTCTTCCTGCTTGCAGGCCTCGGCCAGGTTGATGACGTTGTAGAGGGCGTCAGTGACCTTTGCGCAGGCAGAAACCACCATCACAGGCTTCTGTGCGAGCTTGGATTCGACTATCGATATTGTCCTGAGCATTGCGGTCGCATCAGCTACGGATGTGCCGCCGAATTTCATTATGATCATAGAAGGGCGAAAGCAATTCTTACAGCGTTAGTAGCGGCGCCGATGCGCAGGTTGTCGGCAGCGATCCACATATTGAGGCAGTTCTCGGCTGAGAAATCCCTGCGGAGCCTTCCCACCAGCACGTCGTTGGTGCCGAAAGCGTCGATAGGCATCGGGTATACGTTGTTGGCGGGGTCGTCGCACAGCACGCAGCTCGGAGCCTTGCCCTCAGCGTAGATGGCCTTGACGTCGGCCAGGTCGTAGTCCTTCTCGAACTGTACGTTGATGGACTCGCTGTGACCGCCGGTGACGGGCACGCGGACTGTGGTGGCAGTCACCTTGATGCTGTCGTCCCCGAATATCTTGCAGGTCTCGTTGACCATCTTCATCTCTTCCTTGGTGTATCCGTTGTCGAGGAATACGTCGATGTGGGGAAGGATGTTGCGGTCGATTTGGTGGGGATATGCGTTGGGGAGGTCCAGGGCCTGCTCGCCGCGCTCGCGGAGCATCTGGTGGATGCCTTTCATACCGCTGCCGGTGACGGACTGGTAGGTGGAAACCACTATCCTCTTGATCTTATAGCGCTCGTGCAGGGGGGCGAGGGCCAGCACCATCTGGATGGTAGAGCAGTTGGGGTTGGCGATTATCATATCCTTCGGGCCGATGGCCGAGGCGTTGATCTCGGGCACTACCAGCGGCACTGAAGGGTCCATCCTCCAGCAGGACGAGTTGTCGATTACGCGGCAGCCCGCTGCGGCGAATTTCGGAGCCCATTCCTTGGAAACGGAAGCACCTGCGGAGAACAGCGCGATGTCGGGTTTGGCAGCGACTCCGTCCTCCAGGCTTACCACGGTGTATTCCTTGCCCTGGAAGGTTACTTTCTTGCCTACTGATTTCTCTGATGCACACGGTACGAGTTCGCTTACCGGGAAGTTCAGCTCCTCGAGCACTTCCCTCATTTTTGTCCCTACAAGACCTGTCGCTCCAACGACGGCTACTTTGACTTTTTTCATAATATGATGTTGTGTTTCTTGTGTTATCGTTCAGTTAACGGCATTCGCAGATGTTGCCATAGACGCCCTCGGCTGTGATGCGGGCTCCGGCTCCGGCACCCTTGATGAAGATGGGGGTCGGGTAGAGCTTGGTGCTGAGGGATACGGCGGCGTCCGTGCCTTCGCAGTTGTAGAAGGGGTGGGCGGCGTCGATCTGCATAAGGCCGATGACCACGTCGTTGCCTTCTATCTTGGCTACATATCTCAGTTTGGCTCCAGCGTCGAACGCTTTGCGGCGCAGGCCGCTGAAATAGTCTTCATTTCTCTTGAGAGCCTCGAAGAAGCTTTCCACATCGCCCGACAGGCATTCTTCGGGCAGGAAGCCTTCGATCTTTATGTCGCTCTCCTCGATCTCGGCTCCGGCTTCGCGGGCCATAATGATGGCCTTGCGCAGCACGTCCGTGCCCTGCAGGTCGGTGCGGGGGTCAGGCTCGGCGTAGCCCAGCTCCTTGGAGCGGCGTACGATGGCCTCGAAGCTGTCCTTGCAGCCTTCCTTGCAGTACTCGCTGAAGATATAGTTCAGGGTGCCGGACACTATGGCTTCGATCTTCTCCACCTTGTCGCCGGATGACTGCAGCAGGCTTATGGTCTTGAGGATGGGCAGGGCCGCACCCACGTTGGTATCGTAGTAGAACGGAACCTTGCCGCCGCGTGCCGCCGCGCGGATGCGGTGGTAGAGGGCCATATCCTGGGAGTTTGCGATCTTGTTGCAGGTGACAACGCCGATGCCGCTCGACAGGATGCCGGGGTAGAAGTTGGCGAGCGCCTTGTCGGAGGTGCAGTCCACCAGCACTGAGTTGGGGAGGCGCATCTCGATGGCGTCGTTGATGAAGTCGTTGATGTTGGTGCGGCGGTCTGACGCTGCGCCGAGAACTTCGGCGATCTTCGACACATCCACTCCCTTCTTGCACATATAGCGGTTGCGGGTGTTGCAGATGCCGGCGATGTTGATGGCCTTGCCGTTCTGGGTTATCACGTCGATGAGCTGGCGGCCCACATTGCCGTAGCCGATGATGAACAGGTTGAGAGGCTTCTGGCTCTCGTAGAAGAATTCGTCGTGGATGGCGATGAGGCTCTTCTCCACATCGTCGGTGGCCACGATTGCCGAAACGTTCCTCTCCGAAGAGCCTTGGGCGATGGCGCGGATGTTTATGCCCTCGCGGCCGAGAGCCTCGAACATCTTGCCGCTGGCTCCGGCGTGGTTCTTCATATCGTCGCCCACCAGGCTGATGATCGAATAGCCGGTCTCGACCTTCAGGGGCTCCAGCTTGCCGAGGCTGATCTCGTAGGCGAAGCGCTCGTCGACGGCCTTCTTGGCCACTTCGGCGTCTTTCTCGGAGATCACCACGAGCATCGTGTGGACCGAAGAGGCCTGGGTGATGAGGATGATGTTGATGGAGTTGGCGCTGAGCACTTCGAAAAGCTTGCTGGAATAGCCGGGTACGCCGACCATACCGCTGCCTTCCATCGACAGCAGGGCCAGGTTGTCGCTGTTCGAGATGCCTTTTATGAAGTTCGACCCCTCGGGCGGGTTGCGCTCGATGCGGGTTGCCTTGCCGTGCGGGTCGAAGGTGTTCTTCACTATGATGGGAATACCCTTGCTTACTACAGGCTGGATGGTCGGAGGGAAGATGACCTTCGCTCCGAAATGCGACAGCTCGAGAGCCTCACGGTAGGAGATGTTCTCGATGGTCATCGCTCCGGGCACGATGCGCGGGTCGGCGGTCATCATTCCGTTGACGTCGGTCCATATCTCGAGTTTGCGGGCGGAGATGGCGGCTGCCACGATTGCAGCGGTATAGTCTCCGCCGCCGCGGCTCAGGGTGGTGACACGGCCTTCCTTGTCGCTGGCCACGAAGCCGGGGACGATCACCAGCTTCGAGCGGCAGCCTTTGAAAGCGTCGGATATCAAAGCTTCAGTCATCTCCTGGTCCACGACGTTCTTGCCGCCTTCATAGTCGGTCTTGACCACGCTGCGGGCGTCCAGCCACTTGCAGTTGATGCCGACGGAGGTGAACTTGGCGGCCAGGATCTTGGTGGAGAGGAGCTCTCCGAAGCTCATTATCCAGTCGAGGGTGCAATGGCTGATCTCGCGGATGTGGAACACGCTGTCGCAGATGCCGCGCAGTTCGTCGAACAGCTCGCCGAGCTCTGCGTTCAGGGCGCTGCTGAAGCCTTCCATATTGAGGTCTTCGACTATCTTGTAATGGGTTTTCTCCAGCTCTTCGAGCTTTTGCTTGTAGCTGACGTCCGCCGCTGCGGCTTTGTTTCCGATTTCGATGAGGGAGTCGGTGGCGCCGTGGATGGCCGATGAAACCAGGACAGTCTTGTCGTTCTCGAGCTCGCTCAGCACGATGTCGACGACTTTCTTAATGTTTTCAGCATTGGCGACCGAAGTTCCGCCGAATTTCAAAACCTGCATATATGTCTCAATTAAATAGTTCGTAATGATTCTTTATGGCTTCGCTGATCTGAGAGTATTCCAGCAGGAAGCCGTCGTGTCCGAAGGCGGAGGAAATGACCTCGAGCCTTCCGTCGCGGACTCCGTCGGCTATGCGGGCGCTCTCTTCCACGGGGAAGAGGATGTCGCTGTCGATGCCGATGCACAGGGTTTTCGCGCTGACTCTCTTCAGGGCGGCTTCGATGCCGCCGCGGCCGCGCCCGATGTTGTGGGTGTCGACGCCGAGGGTCAGCGAGTAATATGAATACGCGTCGAAACGGTTCACGAGCTTCTGTCCCTGGTATTGCTGGTAGGTCACCGCACGGTGGGCCAGCAGGAAGTCGGGGTCGGTCTCGAACTGTGTCGCGGTATAGCCTTCGTAGTTGCGGTAGGTGGTAAGCGCCATACTGCGGGCTGCGGAAAGGCCGGCGGCGCCGCCTGTGAGGTCCTTTTGGGCGTCGAAGCTCGCATCGGCCCGAATGGCCATACGCTGGGCCTCGAGGGTGGCTGTGCACCAGGGGCTGACTATTGCGCTGGTGGCCAGCAGGCAGAGGTTGTCGATGATGCCGGGGTTGCTCACCGCCCATTCTATCGACTGGAAGCCGCCGTTGCTGCCTCCCACCAGGAAGTCGATCTTTTCGATGCCGAGATGCCTGCGGAGCACTTCGTGGGCCGCCACAAGGTCGCGGATGGTCACCAGCGGGAACCGGCGCATAGGGGCCTTGGCGTAGTTTGAAGGGCCGGTGGTGCCGTAGCAGGAGCCGAGGATGTTGGCGCAGATGACGAAATACCTGTCAGTGTCGAACAGCAGGCCCGCACCGCAAAGGGTGTCCCACCACTCCGACGGGTCGGAATTGGCGGTCAGGGCGTGGCATATCCATATAACCTTCTTGCCGGCAGGGCTCTCGCAGCTGGTGTGGTAGCGGATGTTGATGTCCTCAAGCACTCCTCCCGCTTCGAGTTCGAATTTGCCTTTATGGATATAATTGTGTTCTAACATTTGAATATTTCAGGTTGGTAAAAGATTGTGGAATTGGTCTGGGATGATTCCGGGGGCAATTCCGACCCCGCAAGGTAATGGTATGAGGGAAGCGAAAGCATCATTACTGATGCATTCGCACGGGCTTTATGAAGACTGAAATATTCATAGCGATTTTACCAGCCGCAAAGATAGAAGAAAATCCTGATATGATGCAATATTGACACGTTTTTTTACCTTTGCGGAAACCGTTTATAACCTGTCGATGAAAAAGGAAAACAAAATGTTCAGTCCTGACACACTGTGTCTGAAGGCCGGTTGGGAGCCCGCAACAGGCGAAGCCCGCCAGATGCCCATCTACCAGACGACAACGTTCAAATACGATACTACAGCCCAGATGGCCGACCTCTTCGACCTCAAGACCAGCGGCTATTTCTATACGAGACTCCAGAATCCCACCAACGACTTCGTGGCGGCCAAGATCGCGGCCCTCGAAGGCGGTGTGGCGGCTATGCTGACCTCATCGGGCCAGGCAGCCTCGTTCTACGCCATCTTCAACATCTGCGAGGCCGGCGACCATTTCGTCAGCGCCTCCACCATCTATGGCGGCACCTTCAACCTTTTCGCCGTCACGATGAAGAAAATGGGCATCGAAGTCACTTTCGTGGATGCCGACGCCTCCGAGGAGGAGATTGCTGCGGCCTTCCGCCCCAACACCAAGCTGCTCTTCGGCGAGACCATCACCAACCCGTCCGTAAATGTGCTTGACATCAGCAAGTTCGCCCGCATAGCCCACAGCCACGGCGTTCCGCTCATCATAGACAACACCTTCCCGACGCCCATCAACTGCCGGCCCTTCGATTTTGGCGCCGACATCGTGACCCACGCCACCACCAAATATATGGACGGCCACTCATCGTCAGTGGGCGGCGCAATCGTCGACAGCGGCAACTTCGACTGGATGGCCCACGCCGACAAGTTCCCCGGCCTGACGCAGCCCGATCCGTCGTACCACGGCCTGACCTACGCCACAGCCTTCGGCAAAGGGGCGTACATCACCAAAGCCACGACCCAGCTGATGCGCGATTTCGGCAGCATCCCGTCGCCTTTCAACTCATACATCCTCAACCTCGGCCTCGAGTCGCTGTCGGCCCGTATGGAGCGCCACTGCAAGAACGCCCTCAAGGTGGCTGAATACCTGCAGAGCCGCGAAGAAGTGGCCTGGATCAAGTTCCCCGGCCTGCCAGGCGACAAATATCACGAACTGGCAATGAAACAGAGCCGCAACGGCTACACCACCGGCGTGATGTGCTTCGGCATCAAAGGCGGCCGCGAGCGCTCCATCAAATTTATGGACAGCCTGCAGCTCATCAATATGGAGACCCACGTGGCCGACTCCTGCTCGTGCGTGCTGCACCCCGCCAGCCATACCCACCGCCAGCTCACCGACGAGCAGCTGATCGCCGCCGGCGTCCAGCCCGACCTCATCCGCTTCTCCGTCGGCCTCGAGGACCCCGCCGACATCATCGCCGACCTCGACCAGGCCTTCGCCGCCATCCGCTAAGGCGCCTGCCGCTCAGCACGTGATCTGTAAAGTGCGGGATATCAGTTGATACTAAAGGGTGAATTCCGGACAGAAGCTGATGCCGAAGCGGATGTAGTGCTGGGGCAGGAGGTCATTGCCGGCTGGCAGGTACTGCTGCATCTGCTCCAGGCCGTAACCGTACTGGATCATAAAATAGACGTTGTCAAGTATGCTGTAGTACGGGCGGTAATACATATTCACCTCAACGCCGCAGCGGCGTAAGTGGTCGTAGGGAGTCGCAGTGACGCGGATCTTGAAGTTGGAGTCGGGAGTCTGGTACCACGCGCCGGCAGTGAAATAGCCTTTGTACAGGTAGAGATTCTCCAGGCTTCTGTTTTCACCGACAAATCCTGCGCCGAGATAAGTCTGGAAGCCCATCGAGAAGAAGGACTCGTCCCGCAGAGGGAAGTAGCGGTACAGCGATAAGCGCGCGAAGTTCATCTTCCTCAGATAATCGCCGTCCCCGCCGTTCGTCCTGGACTCATAGCCTATGACTAACTTCAAATCCGGATTCGGCCGGAAGAAGAGTTCTACGCCCGGAGCATATACCGACTCTGATATGGGATAACCGCCTTGATAGCTCTCCCAGAAAGTATTCTGTTCATATTTGACGAGGAATCCGAAATCATCGTCTTCGTAGAAAGAATATTTGATGCCGAGGTGGAATTTGTCGTTGAAATTTGTCTGGCGCGAAGTCCCGGTCTTGTTGCTGTAGCCGGTCATATAGTAATGCCCGCCGTACACTCCCAGCCCGTGGCGGTACTCGGGGTTCTCATAGTCCCAGTCTTCATCTTCTTCATCGTACTCATCCTCCGGCCCGTCATAAAACTCTTCCTCGCCGGAATCGTCGCGGCCATCGTAAAATACCTCACCGTCGGGACCGAAAATCACCCCGTCTTTGTAGTAGTATCCAGAATCTCCGACATAGTAGTAACCATCCTCGCCTTCTTGGTAGATGACCACCTTGAGGCTGTCTTCGGCCGCACGGCGGGCCTCTCGTTCGGCCCGGCGCTTGAGCCTCCTCTCTCTCGCCTTTTCAAAAACTCCGTCGAAAGCGTCGTCCAGCGCCTCGGAAACGACGTCGTTCAAGACATCGTTGATTATCTCGCCGACCACGTTCTGGGCCGGTGCGCTGCAGCAGGCCATAAGAAGCACGCTGATGGTCAGCAATAATCTTTTCATAACAACAGATTGGTTAGCTCGATGAACTGCTCCACGCTGAGTTGTTCGGGGCGGAGCTGCGAGAACTGCTCCGGGACATTTTCGGTGAGCGGCCGCAGCGAATTGCGCAGCGTCTTGCGGCGCTGGTTGAAGGCCGTCTTTACCACTGCCTTGAACTTGGCGGGGTCGCAGCCCAGGTCCGTGCGGCTGTTGCGGCGCAGGCGGATTACCGCGGATTTCACCTTGGGCGGCGGCACGAAGGCCCCTTCTCCGACGGTGAAGAGATATTCGATGTCGTACCAGGCCTGCAGCAGCACCGACAGGATGCCGTAGGTCTTGCTTCCGGCGGGGGAGGCGATGCGCTCGGCCACCTCCTTCTGCACCATACCCACTACCTGCGGGATGTTGTCGACATTGTCCAGCACCTTGAAGAAAATCTGCGAGGAGATGTTGTAGGGAAAGTTGCCGATGATGCACAGCGGCTTGCCGCCGTAGAGCTTGGCAAGGTTCAGCGCCAGGAAGTCTTCCTGATAGAGGGACTGGGTGAAGCCGGGAAAATGCTCGCGCAGGTAGTCCACCGACTCCTCGTCGATCTCCACGGCGCGCAGGCTGATGTCGCTGCGCTGCAGCAGGTACTGCGTCAGCACGCCCATACCGGGGCCGACCTCCAGCACTTCGACAGGCAGGACTGCGCCGGCGGCCCGGGGCATCATCCTGGCCGCATCTTCCGCGAAGGCGGCAGTGTCCAGCGAGGCCACGATACGCTGCGCCACCTCCTGGTCCGTCAGGAAGTGCTGTCCCAGATATTTCTTTGCTCTAACCTGCATCTCTTCATACATTCCGTCCACCCAAATGGTGCTTTCCGTGGACGGTCTTGTAAAGATACGCGTTTTTCTGTATTTTTGTGCGTATGGCTACTCCCAAATCCAACCTTTCGCCGCTGATGCAGCAATATTACCAGATCAAGGCCCAGCACCCTGACTGCATAATGTTTTTCCGCGTCGGCGACTTCTACGAGACCTTCGGGGAGGACGCCGTCATCACCAGCAAGGTACTCGGCCTGGTGCTGACCCGCAAAGCCAGCGGCGGCGGAGCCTTCACCGAGCTGGCCGGAGTGCCCCACCACGCCATCGACGTCTATCTGCCCAAGATGGTCAAGGCGGGCTACAAAGTGGCCGTCTGCGACCAGCTGGAAGACCCGAAGCTCACCAAGACCCTCGTCAAGCGCGGCATCACCGAGCTCGTGACTCCCGGCGTGAGCTTCAACGACGGGCTGCTCACCGGCGGCGAGAACAACTGGCTCGCGGCCTGCTACTTCGAGCAGCACAAGGCCGGAGTGGCTTTCCTCGACATCTCCACCGGCACTTTCAAGGTTGCTGAGGGCGACCGCCAGTACATCGACATACTCATCTCCGACTTTGCGCCGAAGGAAGTCCTCCTTCAGCAAGATATAATCCGCAATTCCGACAGCGAATTCGCGCCTCTGGTGGAGCACATCCGCCACAGCCGCGCCTGCATAACGCCGATGCAGGAATGGGCCTTCAGCTACTCCAGCGCCCGTGCCCGCCTGCTCGCCCAGTTCAAGACCAGCAGCCTCAAGGGCTTCGGCATAGAGCAGCTGCAGTTCGCCACCGTGGCCGCCTCGGCCATACTCTCCTATCTGGAGATGACCGAGCACACCAGCCTCGACCATATCCGCAGCATCTCCCGCATCGACCGCGACGAGTTCGTGTGGATCGACCGCTTCACCTTCCGCAACCTGGAGATATTCGCCCCGCTGGTGCAGGAAGGCACGTCGCTGCTGCAGGTGATGGACCGCTGCTGCTGTCCGATGGGCTCCCGCCTGCTCAGGGAGTGGGTCGCTATGCCTCTCAAGGACCCTGCAGCCATAGCCGGCAGGCAGGATGTGGTGGAAAGCCTGCACGACAATCCCGACATCCTGACGGCAGTCCGCACCGCCCTCGCCGACGTAGGCGACCTCGAAAGGATGATTTCGAAGGCTGCGGTGGGCCGCATCAGCCCCCGCGAAGTGCTTGCCCTGGCCAACGGACTGCGTCGCATCTCAGAAATCGTCAGCCTCACGGCGCAGCTCGAGAAGGTGGCGGCCCTGAGCTCCGGGATGGACGGCTGCGGCGCCCTGTGCGACCTTATAGAGCACACCGTCACTCCGCAGGCTGCGGCTCAGCTGGGCAAGGGCGACGTCATCGCCGAAGGGGTGGACAGCGAGCTCGACAATTTCCGCAACACGCTGTCGCACAGCAAGGAGATACTGCTGGACATCCAGCAGACCGAACGCGAACGCACCGGCATCAGCAGCCTCAAGATAAGTTACAACAACGTCTTCGGCTATTACCTCGAAGTGCGCAACACCCACGCCGACAAGGTGCCTGAGGACTGGATCCGCAAGCAGACCCTCGTCAATGCCGAGCGCTACATCACCCCTCAGCTGAAGGAATACGAGCAGACCATAATGGGTGCCGAGGAACGCATCCTGGCCATCGAGACCCGCATCTACGGCGAGCTGGTGGCACAGATACAGCAGAATGTGGCGGCCATCCAGCGCGACGCGCAACTCGTGGCCCGCATCGACTGCCTGGCGAGCTTCGCATTCCTCGCCGGCGAGAACAACTACTGCCGTCCCACGGTCGACAACTCCCTCGACATCGACATCAAGGCCGGCCGCCATCCCGTCATCGAGACTATGATGGAGCCCGGCAGCGAATATGTGGCCAACGACCTGTCGATGAGCAACGACGGCCGCCAGATAATCATCCTCACCGGCCCGAATATGTCCGGAAAGTCGGCCCTGCTGCGCCAGACCGCCCTGATAATGCTGATGGCCCAGGTCGGCAGCTTTGTGCCGGCCGCCAGCGCCCGTATGGGAGTCATCGACAAGCTCTTCACCCGCGTGGGTGCCTCAGACAACATCTCCCGCGGCGAATCGACCTTTATGGTGGAGATGAGCGAGACGGCCACCATCCTCAACAATCTGTCGCAGCGCTCGCTGGTGCTGCTCGACGAGATCGGCCGCGGCACGAGCACCTACGACGGTATGTCCATCGCCTGGGCCATCGTCAGCTACCTGCACGAATACCCCGGAGCCCCGAAGACCCTCTTCGCAACCCACTATCACGAGCTGAACGAGCTCGAGAACATCTATGACCGCGTGGAGGACTTCCACATCGCCACCCGCGAGGCGGCCGGGCAGGTAATCTTCCTGCGCAAGCTCACCCCCGGCGGAGTGGCCTCCAGCTTCGGTATCCACGTAGCCAAGATGGCGGGAGTGCCCGCCGCAGTAGTGGCGGCCGCCGAGAAGAAGCTCCGCACTCTGGAGAGCGAGGAGAAAGAACGCAGCCGGGCTGAAGGCCTCAACGGCGGCGGCTCAGTCTCCGCCCCGGCCGAAGAACCAGCCGCCGCTCCCGTCCAGCTGTCGCTCTACCAGCTCGACGACCCGCTGCTGGCCGAGATCCGCGACATCCTTCAAAAGCTGGACCTCAACAATATGTCACCCCTCGACGCCTTCGACACCATCAGGGCCATCAAGGAGAAACTCAAAGCAAACGCCTGAACACAACAATAATATGAAGAAACTGTTTTTCGCAGCCATAGTCCTGCTGCTGGCCACTGCTGCCTATTCAAGAGAAGTCATCGACATCCGTAAATGGGATTTCCGGCTTGACGCCGAAAAAACCTGGAGGAGCGTCACTATACCCCACGATTTCCAGATGGAACTGCCGTGGGAAGAGGAAGCCGGGGGCGCGAGAGGATTCAAACGGATGGAGACGGGCTGGTACCGCACCACCTTCGTCGCCGGCAAGGACTGTGAGGGAGAGTGCGTGCTGCTCGACTTCGAGGGCGTGGGAATGCAGGCCGACATCTGGGTCAACGGACAGCAGGCCGGAGAGATTGATTACGGGTACATCGGCGGATGTTTCGACATCCGGGCGCTGCTGAAATACGGCTCCGAGAATGAAATACTCGTCAAGACCTTCACGGGCGAGGCGGAAGGCTCGCGCTGGTACACCGGCGGCGGTCTGTTCCGGCCGGTGCACCTGATAGTGAAGAGCCCCATCTCGATAGCCGAAAAGGGTATTTACATAACTACCCCGATGATTTCCGAGCAGAAGGCCGAAGTCAACCTGCAGATAACGATGGACGGCTACAGGGCCAGCGTGGTGCCCGTCGATGCCACCGTGGAAATCTTCGACCCTGACGGCAAGCTGGTGGCCGAGACGAGCCACGCAGCCCCGATGCGCAACAACCTGATGCACGTCGAATTCAACATCTATCCGATATTCGTCGAAAACCCGAAGCTGTGGAGCTGCGAGGAGCCCTGGCTCTACACCGCGAAAGTCACCCTTCGCAACGGAACGCGGGAGCTGGACTGCGTCAGCGAGCATTTCGGCTTCCGCACGATAGAATTCGGCCAGCCCTACGGCTTCAAGCTCAACGGCAAGAAGGTCTTTCTGAAGGGTATCGCCAACCACCACGACCTCGGCGCGCTGGGAGCCGCCGTATATGACGGAGCTCTGGAGCGTATGATCATCCGCCTCAAGGAATTCGGCTTCAACCATATCCGCACTTCCCACAATCCCTACTCGAAGTCCCTGCTGGACCTTGCCGACAAATACGGCATACTGGTGGTGGACGAACTCTACGACAAGTGGATGACGCAGCCCGGGCAGTGGTGGATCGGCCGCTATCCTTTCACCGCGAGCTGGTTCAACCACGAGCGCGAATGGATCAAGAGAGACCGCAACCATCCCTGTGTGATAGCGTGGAGCCTTGGCAACGAGACGCAGAACGAGGAGCGCCGCACCGGCTTTCCCGAAACTTCCGACTGGGGAGTGACCACCTGGAGGGTGATGAAGACCTTCGGACAGCGCTATGACGACACCCGTCCATACACCGCTGCGATGCATCCCACACGCCGCGGCGGCATCTACAAGAACGATGACCGCTTCGACGTGGAGGTCTACGCACCGGAACTGGCCTGCGCCACAGACTTCGCATCGTTCAACTACCGCCATATGAATTACCGGCAATATCTGGAGCACGACCCTTACCTGAACATATATCAGAGCGAGGCCACCACCAGCGAGCTTGCGGTGCCGTTCTTCAATATGGACTACGACCAGATGATAGGCCTGGCCTACTGGGGAGCCATCGAGTACTGGGGCGAATCTGACGGCTGGCCCAAGAAGGGATGGAACTACTCGTTCTTCAACAGCGCTCTCGAGCCGTATCCGCAGGCCTATCTGATCAAGAGCGCCTTCGACGACACCCCGCTGGTGCACATCGCGGTAGTCGACGGCACGAAGAGCCAGATCGAATGGAACGACGTGCTGTCCGGCAAGACCCCGATGAGCGAATCGTGGAACCGCGAGAAGGGCAGCCTGCAGCAGATATATACTTTCACCAATGCCGACGAGGTGGAACTGTTCGTCAACGGGAAATCCCTCGGCAGACAGAGCAACGACCGCAGCAGCATCGAGCGCCGCAATGTCATCTTCTGGAAGGATGTCCCCTATGGCAACGGCGGTAGCGTAGTGGCCGTCGCCCGTACTGCCGGCCGCGAGGTGGCACGCCACCGCATCGAGACCACCGGCAAGGCTGTCGCTCTCAAGGCAGTCCGTGAGAATCTGGACGGGGAACTCGAATACGTCAGGGTCTATGCAGTTGATTCAAAGGGCAGGAACGTGCGCGATTCCCAGGCCGAAGTGCTGTTCTCCCTGGAGGGCGGCGCACAGATCGTGGCCGTCGACAACCAGGACCATTACACCGACGAGCTGTTCGACGTGAACCCGAAGGCTATGCACAACGGCTTCGTGATGGCCATAGTGCGCAAAGGCTCAGGCCCTTCGACACTCAAGGCCTCCGCCAAAGGACTCAAGTCCGCGGCTGTCGTTATTTCAGAATAAGGAGATACTGGCTAGACCAGTTCCAGGGCGATGCGTGCCATATGCATAAAGCCGCTCTGGCGCTCTTCCACGGGGAGTTCTTCCTTCGTGATGATGTTGTTGGAGATAGTGCAGATGGTCAGGGCTTTCTTGCTGCAGCGCTGGGCGTTGAGGTAGAGGGCGGCGGCTTCCATCTCGATGCCGAGCAGGCCCAGGCGGTTGCAGATGGCCACCTCGTCGATGTCGGCGTAGTAGGTGTCGCTGCTCATTATGTCACCGCAGTTGTAGGTGTAGCCTCCGGCCTCGGCTACGGCCACGGCCCTGTCGGTCAGCTCTTCGTCGGCTGCGACATAACCAGGGGCGTTGCCGTTCTTTATGTAGAAATTCAGGAAGTTCGTGTTGGAGTAGGCCCTGCGGCCGATGACGATGCTGCGCAGGGGAGTCGCGTCGCTCACGGCGCCCATAGTCCCTACCCTGATGATCTGGTCCACGTCATAATAGTCGAACAGCTCGAAGGAGTAGATGCCGATGGACGGCTGACCCATACCGCTGGCCATAATGGTCACAGGCTTGCCCTTGTAGGTGCCGGTGTAGCCCTGCGCTCCGCGGATGTTGTTGACCAGGACGGGATTCTCGAGGAATACGTCGGTGATGGCCTTGCTGCGGAAAGGGTCTCCGGGCATAAGCACTGTCTTTGCGATGAGGTCTTTGGTGGCGGCGATGTGCGGGGTGGGTATCATAGCTGTCAGTTTTATTGCTGTTGCGAAATATGGACGTCCATCTGGGGGAACGGGAAGTTGATGCCCTTCTTGGGCAGTTCAGTGTATATCTTGTTGTTGATGTCGAAGAATACTGCCCAGTAGTCCTCGGTCTTGACCCAGGCCCTTACCGTGAACTCCAGGCTGCTGTCCTTCATAGCCGAAAGCCCTACGAAGGGGTCGTCGGCGTGCTCGGCCTTCGAGTCGACTATGCGGCCGTCGGCCTTCAGTATGCTCATAAGTTCGTTCATCACCTGGGTGCTGTCGCTGCCGTAGGGCACGTTCACAGTCCATTCCACGCGCCTGACGAGCTGGGCGGAGTAGTTGGTGATGTTGCCGTTGGCGAGAGTTCCGTGGGGGAGGATGACCGTGCGGTTGTCGCGGGTCAGTATGGTAGTGGCCACGATGTTCATCGACTTGACGGTGCCTGAATGGCCCTGCGCCTCGATGAAGTCACCGGCCTTGAAAGGCTTGAAGACAAGGAGCATAATGCCGCCGGCGAAGTTCTGCAGCGTGCCGCTGAGAGCCATACCGATGGCCATACCTCCAGCAGCCAGGAGGGCTGCGATGCTGGTGGTGTTGATGCCCAGGGCGCCGATGGATATGGCGATGAGCAGTATCCACAGGAGCATTCCGACGAAGCTGTCGATGAATGTGACGAGGGTGGTGTCTTGTCCTTTGCGCTGCAGCAGGCTCTTGTGGACCCTCTTGCGGATGGTCTTGATGAGCCAGGCGCCTATTATGAAGATGGCAAGTGCGGCAAGCAGTTTCAGCCCGAAGCGGACGGCTGCATCCATCAGAGTGTGCAGAATCTCGTCGGGAGACTTGCCGTCGAGGGCCGACTTGGCTGCGTCGGCTTTTGCCAGCAGGTCGTCAGCCGCCGCTCTGGCAGCCTCGGAACTCTGCAGAAATATGCAATTGTAGAGTCTCATAATTGCAAAAGTAGGCATTTTTATTATCTTTACAGATGATTCTAAGCTAAATGAGATGCATATCAGAAAATTCCTTGTTGCGACTCTTGCTGTCGTGTTCGCTGTTCTGACAGCAGACGCCCAGAAAAATCACAATCCCGAATACGAAGCTCTCCTGCGTGAAAACCCTTTCCGCTCCGGCATAAACACCGACGGATATGAGGGCGGCCCCTATGCAGACACTCCTGCCCCAAAGGGCTACAAACCTTTCTACATCAGCCACTACGGCCGCCACGGCTCCCGTTCCAACTGGGATGAGGCCAATTACAGGGCCCTTATCATATCCCTCGAGAGAGCCGCTGCCGCCGGAATCCTGAAAGAAGACGGAAAGACCGTGCTCGAGAGGGCCAAACAGTGCCTGGCTGCCCACAACGGAATGGACGGCCGCCTGACGCCTCCCGGTGCGCGCGAGCACCGCGGCATAGCGGAGAGGATGTACAAGCGCTTCCCCGACGTCTTCAAGAAAGGCAGCAAGAATATCCGCGCCATCTCCAGCACCGTGCCGCGCGTCCTTATCAGTATGACCGCCTTCACCGACCGTCTCACCGAGCTCGACCCTAAGTTTGAGATTTCCTGGGACGCAGGCGAGACCTACCAGAAATACATCGACCCCGAGGTTCCGAGCTTCAGCAGGGAGATGTACGCTGAGATTGCCAAACTGGATATGGACCGCACCGACTCTGTCGCCTTCCTGTCGCGGTTCTTCACCGACACCAAAAAGGCTTCGGAGATAGTAGGCCGCTTCTCGCGCTTCGAGAGCCAGGTGTACGCAGTGGCGAGAATCACCGCTTCTTTCGAACTCGAGGACATCTTCCCCCTGCTTCCCGAAGAGAGCATCTACAACAACTGGGCGCGCAACAACATCTCCCTCTATCTCGGCCAGGCCAACTCCAAAGCCTTCGGCCATATCCGTATGCTGCCGGCGCTGCTCACGGTGAAAGACATCGTTGACAAGGCCGACGAGGTCCTTGCCGACACTTCGAAGGACGCCCTCTGCGCCGACCTGCGCTTCGGCCACGACTATCCCTTCATCGCAATGTGCTCCGCAATGGGCCTGGAAGGCATAGGACAGAACCTGGCTACGGAAGAGGTCAATTTGAAATGGTTCGGTCCTTGGATGACTCCTTTCGCCGCCAACCTCCAGATGATATTCTACAAGAACAAGAAAGGCGGCGATGTCCTGGTCAAGTTCCTCGTCAATGAGCGCGAGACCGCCCTTATGGGTGTAGAACCCGTCAGCGGCCCTTACTACCGCTGGAGCGACGTCCGCAAAAAATTCACAACACTCAGATACTGATGAAAAAATCTGCCCGCATTGCCGGAATCATCTTCCTTGCAATAGCATTTGTCGACGTGCTGCTGCTCGCCATCGGGAACGAGACGGCGCCCGTGTACATCAAACCTTTCCTCATCCCTGCCCTTGCGGTTGCCGCGCTATGCGCGTTGCTTCCAGAGCATAAGGGCAAACTCACAACCCTGCTCGTCACAGGTATGGCATTCCACTGGGCGGGAGACGTGTTTCTGGAGTTCAGCGACGACGGCTTCCTCTTCTTTGCGCTTGGACTGGGCGCCTTCCTGGTCGGGCACCTGTTCTACCTCTCA
>CAMVOD010000010.1:0-64832 GCA_947169015.1 uncultured Bacteroidales bacterium
CACTTGCGCCGATGATACTGCGATACCATGTGGGAAAGTAGGAAGCCGCCGTCTTATAAGGCCCCGGGCAAACAAAAGCCTGGGGCTTTTTTTTTTGCCCTTTAACGGGGCCTTATAAGACGCCGGCTTCCTGGGAAGCCAGCTTTTTCCAATGGGGCTCCGCCCCAAACCCCGCGTCGCAAGCGACGGCAGCTGACGCTGCTACTGGCGGCTGAGCCGCCGACCTTCTTTACAGGGGGCTCTGCCCCCTAACACCCCTGCGGCGCGTGGCGCCGAAGCGCTGCCGCGCTGCCCTTGGCCGATACGGTCAGGGCTTTTTCGTTTGAAGACGCCAACAATAAAAGAATATTGACGAAGGGCAGATGCTGACGGAAAGAAAGCCTTTGGGGAGTTCCGTTCGCTTCGCTCACTCCAACCCTCCCAACGCCTGCATCGTCCTGCTACGCAGAACTCGCATTCGTCGGGCCCCTCCCGTTTTGCAAGTCACGGGTGACCAGCCTCCCTACAGGCTTTCTTTCCGTCACATCTGCCACTTTACGCAGCAGTGAGCCGCTCAAATGCAGAACTTATCCTCGCCAGGCAAAAGGGAGCCATTTGGCAGAGCTCCCTGCCTGGCGGGAGATAAGTTCGGTGCTTTTTCTGTAGTCACAGTGTCAAATATCCACTAAGCGTACAAGGTGTGCTGAAATGTAGCACACCTTGTACATTATGAAGATACAAATGTCTGATTTTCAGAAATTACCAAAAACCCAGTGTACAAGGTCTACGCCATTTCAGCACACCTTGTACACCTTCTGCTCCATAATATTGATAATAATCACCCGATATCTGGCAGAGTGCCAACTATGCTGATGATTCTTGTCGCTACTTCTTCCGGGTGGTCTACCAGCAGCTGACCATGATTCATTCCGGGTGAAACCGTGATATGTGCGTCTGGACACAACTTTTGCAGATGCTCGGTCTGAGGCTTTGCAACAAATGCTTCCTTAGTGCCATACCAATAGTGGATATCGTCACCGTGGATGGACTCCAACTTGTGGGTATAGACATCTTTGTAGCCATTGCGGACTGCCTTGCCCTTCCCGTACGGCCAAACCTTCCTGCACTCATCCAGCAGTACATCGAAATAGTGAGAATGGAACACCCATCTCCAGAAACCGGTCCAATGGTAGCAGGTCCACACGTTCAAACTCTGGTAGTACCGCAGCGGATCCACCATCCATTTCGGCAGCGGCAGCAGCGGCGCCGCATCCATGATAGCGTGATCGATGACGATCTCATTGCGCTCCAGTATCCGCGACAAGATCTTGCCTCCCAGAGAAAGCCCATATGCGACATCCAGGCGCCCGTCCAGACGCTCCTTAACATAGCCGATAGCTTGCATCGCCTGGTCATCAACCGATGTGAAGCTCGATTCCTGCCCCAGCAAAAAACCATCAATGCCAGTTGTGATTATGTAGAACCTATCCTTCAGACGCTCGATGAGCGGAATGAAAATCTCAGTTGACACTCCGAGCCCGGGTATAAGCAGAAGACTTGGATTCCTTGTGTCTCCGAATGTTTCGAAAATCATAATAAAACCTTATTAACTGGCACTTTGCCTGCTACTGTGATGGTTGAAGCCCCAACCCCGAAATATAAAGTCACTGTATGGCCCGGTCAATACGACGAGCTATCAAATATACAAATTACGAATAATTACTAACTTTAAAAGATTATATAATTAAGGGAGAATAATTATGAGCATAACCACCGCATTTGAAAATGCTTTTCAGCGCAAGCTGGAGAAAGGCTGGGAGAAGATATATGTTGTAGTTGATATCCACGACACTATTTTGCGTGCGTGTTATGACAAGGCCGAGTCCTATGATTATTTCCCTTATGCCAAAGAAGCTCTGCAGATAATGTCCTATCGTGACGATATATGCCTTATCCTCTGGAGCGGCAGCCCGCTGGAAATCCTTGCGACCTACCAGGCCCGCTTTGCTGCCGACAACATCAACTTCGAATATCTCAACGAAAACCCCGAAGTCGAAAACACCCCCTTCCAGAACTTCGACAAGAAACTCTACTTCAATGTCGGCATCGACGACCGCTTCGGCTTCGACCCCGAATCAGACTGGGAGCAAGTGATTGTGGCTCTAGCCAAACAATAATAAAAAAGAAAGCGGGCAAGGCATGCACCACTTCAGCACACCTTGCCCACAAGTTAACGCTAAACCTTAATTCCAGTCGTCTATTTCACCACCAATCTCTATACGGATAGATTCTGTTGAAGTATTCAGAGTTACCTGAAAGGTGTGGTTGATGCCGGGCTTGAAGTTGAAGGTTCCTTCAACCAGGTATGAGACTCCGTTGGCAACCATTTCGAATAGAGGGGTACGAGAACTCAGTCGCTGGGGGATGACGACGGCTTCGTAGGTATCGTTTGCAACTTTGTGGCAAGTTATAGTCCTGGCGGCAGCATAGTTGTCTTTCGTTACAGAACCAGTGGTGAGGTCAACGGTGGCATCGGTGACGGTGCTATGTACGTAGAACACTGCGTTGTCCGGAAGGTCGCCGACATAAGAGTTACCTTTCACCAGCTGAAGCGTTATTTTCGACAACTTATGCTGGAATGCCAACGGAATCGCCGAGGTGGTGTATGCCTGGTCTGCTACTTTGCCCCACATGAAATCACAGGGGCCGTACCCAGATGATTGATCTTGCAGGACAGAGAATGGTGCTGCCGTGATGCTGCTCACTGCCATATAAGGATAGTAGGCATACAGGTCACAAGTGCTGGTTGTGCTGGGCCATTTCAAGCCAGAATCACCTGTCCAGTTCGTGCCGTTGTATGTGGCCTGCAGGTTATTGATATAGTTGCCCGACACTTGCAGCGGAGCAGGAGCTTCTACGACATACAGTCCAATCTGATCTCCATTTTCAAATGCAGAATCAGTCACCTTAGTTGCCCCTGGATGAATGAATTGGATATTCATTTGCCCTTCTGTGATATCCATCTCTTGCTTCTGGCAAGAAATGAACAGAAGTAAAGTCGATATAAGAATCAATATCTTTTTCATATGCTTTGCGAATTAAAGGGTAGGATGGTCACCCAGAATAATGGGGTGGTGATGTTTAAAGTTGGTTTGAGTAGAAGATGAGGGTACCCAAATCGGCTCAGGTGTAAAGGATGCCTTTGTCAGAGCTACTGCATCATTCTCATAGAAGGTTTCCAGATTAAAAGGAACGCCTGCATAATCCATAATACGTTCAACAATAGCCTGGCGCGAAATAGCACTGTAGTAAGGGATATTGTTGTTCATACAGCTGTTTGCTTCACTGCGGAAGATGCCTCGGGTGTGGAAATATCCACCCTCGTAGATATCAACAGTGTTGGCGTATGCGGGGTGATACATCAGATGACTCCAAGGAACATCATCTCTGTCAGATGTCTCCGAGAGATTTTTGTACCATCCATTTGCCTTGGCTGCACGGAACTGGTCCAAATGGGGATTGCCACATGAGCATGCCTGGATAAATGCGTTCATATAGATATACTCATCACCCAATTTGCCAAAACCGTGTCCACCTGCCTCATGCTGAACAAGACCGCGGAAATCGTATGGATACGGATCTGAACTCTTAGGACAGATTGCAATAGAGGAGCCATCATTCCACATATATGTTATTCCGCCATAATCCTCGCTATTCAAAACCATTACGACCAATGCTTTTGTCAAGTCCATGCTGGGATCTGCAATCTTGGCATACTGGAATGCTACCGTACCATCATTTTCTAATGAACCACCTGTTAATGAGTATTGGGTCCCAAATTTGGATTCTTTGATGGTATTGACAGTGCCGACTCCACTGTCGGGGGATTTGCCGAATACAATATAGACGTCGAAATAATTTTGATATGTTTTATATGGCTCTATATCAAAGAAATAATCAATGGCTTGCTGGATGTCTGCCAAATAATCTCCAGCTGCAATATCAGCAGCATCATAGCAGTCTCCAAGGAAAACAAGCGGAATACCATTGCCCACAGAACTTTCTTGAAGGTGGACCACATCACCATCGCTGTAAGAATAGTTGTATTGTTCAACTTTCATCGATGATCTGTAATCTTTACCATCAAGAAGGAAAACAACATCACCGCTACGATTATCCGCACCTCCTGCAAGATTATTGACAGTTACAACAACATTTGTTTTTCCTGTTCCCGAAGAAGGGGTAACAGTTACCCAATCCGGTTTACTTTCAACGTGCCATTCAGCATTGGCCTCGGCTCTTAAGACATATGTTTTACTCTCACTAGCATTCAGGACTCTAAGAAGATTCCTGCTTATTGAGAATTCGCGGTGGGCAGTAATACGCATAAAGTCTTTCCAGCCATCTGCATATATATATTGATTCACAGATGCTTCTGGAACTTCAACTGCAAAATTGTCCTTTGGCACACCATTGAAGGCACCATTTTGAACAACAGGTGGCTCTTCGGAATAGCACACAATTGAATTCATCTGGAAGCATTCACTAAACGCATTATGGCCAATACTTGCAATAAACCTCGGAAGAACAATACCCTCCAAATTATGGCACAGGTCAAACATATTATCTGTAATAGTCGTAATCCCATCAGGAAAGACTATAGTGCCAGATAATCGTGGATTATTAGCAAATGCTGAGTTTTCTATCATCAACAAAGACTCGGGTAATGGAGACATAGAAGAGAATAAATTAGATGCAAACGCAGCGTCTCCAATAAAAGATAGATATTTGGGCAAAACGAGTTCTCCTTTGAAAGAACAACCATTGAAAGCATCACTATTTATTTTTGTAATACCGTCATGCAAATAAAGTGTTCCCCCAAAGTTGCAACCATGAAATGCTCCTTGGTTAACTTCAGTAATTTTGGTCGGGAAAGTAAGATTGCCTGTAAAACCAGAACAACCGGCAAAAGCACTAGCGCCTAATACTTCAAGTTTGTCGGGCAAAATTAGCGCTCCAGAAAAACCGTTACAACCGCTAAAAGCAGATCTTCCAATCACTCTGATGTTCTCTGGAAGTGATATGGATCCGACAATATAATTACAGCCAGCAAAAGCAGCTTCACCAATTACTTCAATAGATTGAGGGAAAGAAATAGATGCAATTTTAGTTCCGCCAAAAGCTCCAGTCCCAATCTCAGTAACACCTTCGGGGATGATGAGCGATCCCGAAAGAGAAGTACTGTTGAAAGCTTGGTCTTGTATAGCTACAATACCTTCAGGTAATATACAACTAGTAATTGTTTTTTTCCCATCATATATGCCATCCCATCCATACCAGAAGGCATTTTGTGGTATGGCATCTTCTGGATAATCTTGATCGTATTGGGCATCCCATCTAGCATACCATGCAGGACCTCTAACCGCATCAATTTTAACATGTTGCATATTGATGGATGCGAGGTTTTTCAATTCATCTCTCATAAAAAAGAAATCAATAGCATTGATTGTTCCTGTGACTTTCAGGTTCCTTACATTATTGAGATTAGCTCCTGATGATGTCATAATAGTACTAAGTGTACCTGGAGTCTCGACATTCACTACCACATACTCTTTCGCGGTGAACTCATGAGACGAGTTGTCGTTGGTCCAGGCGCTGATGGAGGTGTTGACGGTGACGTCATAGCAGCCGTCAGCCTTCTTGTTGATGGTAACGGCGAAATTGTGCTGTTTGCCGGCCAAGTAGGTGAAGGCTGTGGCTTCGCTGTATGTGTAGGGCGTACCGCCGATGGTGATTGAGAACAGCGGGGTAGAGGATGCTACTGTCTGCGGTACTACTATGGCACGGAAGCCTCCTTCGTAGGCTGCAGGTACTGTGCTGCGGGCAGAAACCGAACCGGCTGCTGTCACATCGCCTGTCGCAAGGTTGATGGTCGCGTTGCGCTTGACGTTGCTGACCAGGACTGACTTGCTGAGCGATGCGAATTCTCCACTGGTGAAACCCGTACCTTCAACCAGCGTCACGACAACGCAGCTCATCTTATGTTGGAAAGTGAGCTGGACAGCGCTGGGTGTAGGTGTTACGGCTGTGCGTTTCGCCCAGAGGAAGTCGCTGGCCTCGTAGCCACCCATATTGCCGTGGGCTGAAACTGTGCTCTGGTCTTCACGCACTTCGAAGGGAAGAGCATCGATTGAAGAAATGGCAGATGTATAGGGGTATATGCCATACAAGTCAACCTTCGTGTTCTTGTCTTTGTAGTAGATGTCGTAGTCCGGAGTCCAGGTAGAGTTGCCGTCGAAAGTAAAGCGGACATTTGTCGCCTGGTTGCCTTTGAGTTCAAGAGTGCCAGGTGTGTCCCCATCATAGTTGACGGCCCAGATGCCGACTTGGTCGCCGGATGCGAAAGAATTGTCAGACGCACGGGTAATATTCTGCTGGTCGATATTGCCGGACAGAGAAATGCTGATGCTGTCTTCTGAAGGGAGATCGAAAGAATCCCGCACCTGGCATGAGCTAGCTGCCAGCAACCCGGCAGCCATGCATATCAGAAATATATGTTTGTTTTTCATAAGATGTTATTGTGCGTTGCCACTATGGTTGTCATTGTCCCAGCTGCCGATGCCGATGATTGTTCCGGCTTTACCCTGCTGGATTGTTGCGGTGTTTGTCAGGCCCGTGCTGCTTTCAGTAAAAGAAATCGTGCCTTCGCGAGTGGAGGAAGCCTCATTCTCGGCTATGGTGTAAGTATAAGTGGTAACAAGGCCGTCGGTAGTGGAGCCGGCTGCCGTTATCCATCCTGCACCGATTGAAGGTGTCACTACAACATCGTTGGTGGATTTGACCACTTTGATTTGTACACTGCCACCATCGGCGCTTATTTCGCTAACACGGGGGAAAACGGAAGACAGAGCATCAAATACCCTGCGGTTATTTGCAGGACAGTCCCTTCCGGTTAATGAAGCTATGTACTCCTGTCCATCAGAAGTTTGCAATAAAAGCGTGATTACAGAGCCTTCGAGATTGACGGGAGCAACTATCATCCAGCAGCGGAGATTGCCTGTCGAAGACATTGTTGTATTCCTCAGTTCAAGAGTAAGTTTGTCGGTCATCTCGGTTGGGGTGATAGCTATCAAGTCGCTCTCATTATCAGCCATAAGATTCAGAGTTCCACTAAGGGTAAAATAATTACTGGGGACCTGAACGGTCAATTGAGTAAAAGTGCCGGCAAGAACCGGGAGGCGATACCTGTGAGGTGATCCGACGTTCAGAAACGTGAAATCAAGACGTCCTGCATTTGGGGACGTTCCTTGTGCAACGGAGAAGTTGGTTGCACCTAAGTGTGTCATGGCGTTTTCACCGGTCTGAACCTGACCTATAAAACTGATAGGAAGGGCAGTCGGATCCAAATCGAAATCCGATAGGAAAGGATAGTAACTGGCATACTTATTACCAGCCTTCAACGCAAATCCACGACCGTCAAAATCTGCATCGATTTCTCCATAATCTTCTGGATTGATTGTGAATTTTAGCTGACCTCCTTGTGGAGATACAATGCCAACAGCATCTCCTTCAGACCATAGAAACCGATTATTGCCAGCATCATAGCTGGTTTTTGTGAGAACATCACCAACAGGCTGGCTAAGGGAAAACACAATGCTTTGGGCATCCTGCTGGTCATCCAGCGTCGACAACTCCTGATTACATGCTGTAAGAATCAGAAGTAAAGATAGAAGAGGTATTATTGAAATCCTCATAATAATAGTATTAGTGACTAATATGATTCGTGAGGAGCTTGATAGGGATCTTGATAAGGATCGTAGTAAAAAGGGAAGAAAGATGTCAATGGATCTCCACCGCCGGGCTGGCTGCCACCACCGGCTCCACCGCTTTCGCATAAAACGGAACTTGTTTCAATTTTAATAGCCTCCGTTTCCGGAGATACATATTGTTTCTTTTCCATATCGATAAGTATTAGTAGTGTCTTTCTATACAAAGTTTAAGAAAGCTACAGCGCCAGTCAAGTTCACAATGGTCCAAATGCGTACAAAAAAACCAGGGGTGAATGCCTCTGGTTGAGATGATGATAAATTACTTGGAGAATTCGGACGGTGGCTTACTCAAACAACTCCGTGGCTTGGCGGAAGAGTTCGTCGATGAGGGTGGTGTCAGTGGGGCTGGATGTGGATTGGACGGTTGACTTGGATGCGGGCTGAGGCTTGGGGGTGGGAGAATCATTAGTTTTTACCGAGGGTATAGCCATCGTGTCAAGAACAGGCTGCGGCTGGGGTGTGGCGACAGAATCCGGAGTCTGGATGGAAGCGGGGACGGGTATGTCCTTACTGCTGCGCAAACGCTTGTAAATATTGGGAGAGATGGCAACTATGGCAGCGATAAGGAGCAGCAGTGCCCAGAGTAGGGGATGAGAACCTCCATCAAGGGCTTTCTCTATTTCGGCTACTGAGGTGTAGCGGTCTTCGGGCTTTGCTGAGCAGAGTTTTGCGGCTACCTTGGAATACTTGCGGCCCGGGAAGAGTGACAGTACCATTCCGAGGGAATAAAGGTCGCTGGCGATGCTGGCTTTGCCGCCCGCGCGGACTTCGGGGGCAGCATAGACGGCGGTGCCCGCAGGGTTCTTTAGGATTGTAGAGGAGTCGGTGTCGGAGAGGCCGAAGTCAATCAGTTTGACATTGTGGCCGCTGTATGTTATGAGGATGTTGGAGGGCTTGAGGTCGCGGTGCAGCACTTGTTTGGCGTGCATATACTGCAGGGCTGAGCATAGTTCGCCTACAATCTTGTCGCAGACTGCGTTGTCTCGCTTCCCATCCGACAGGAAGGCTTCAAGGTCGCAGCTGTCAACCCACTCCATTTCGATGCAGTTGCCGAGCTCGGCATCATTGAGAAAGGAGTAGTATTCACAGATATTTCTGTGGTTCAATGAGTATCCAATCTCGAATTCTTTGAGGAGAAGCCGTTCGTACAAGGGATTGCCTCGGTACTCCTTCTTGAGGCACTTGAGGACACGGAACCTTCCCCCGCGGTCAACGCGCCAAATCTCGCAGTACCCTGACTGGGAACGGCTAATTAGCTCCTTGGCGGGGACTTCGTTCGGCAGCTTTGAGGAAGGGGCTTCGAAGAACTCAGAGGAATTTTCCATA
Source organism: uncultured Bacteroidales bacterium (assembly GCA_947169015.1). Lineage (GTDB taxonomy): Bacteria > Bacteroidota > Bacteroidia > Bacteroidales > UBA932 > Equibacterium. The sequence continues at coordinate 9,135 of CAMVOD010000010.1, forward strand.
CCCAAATTTCCGCGTTTTTGGCTAAATTTGCAATACTAATGCGTAAACTCCTGTCATACTTTGTGGTGGCCGTGTGCCTGCTTGCCGGGCAGCCGGCGTTTGCTCAGAACGGGAGGATTGACACCGCTCTTGACCGATACGAGCAGATTTGCGACAGGTGCATCCTTCTTCGCGACCGTTCTCTTCGCGGAGAGCAGATTGCTCCCGAGGAGTTGAGGTCTCTGCTGGAGCAGGTGTCGAGTCTGCGCGCCACATTACAGGAAGGCGCTGTGAATATGACTCAGGCGCAGCGACAGAGGTTTGAAAGGATTCGCAGCAAGTATACGGCGGCTTTCCAGCCTGCATCAGGTGGTTCGCAAGCCGCTGTGTCCAGAGAGGTTTTGGATTTGCCGACTGTAGGATGGAAGCCGCCTGTGGTGGCTGAATATCCTTCGGTGCCGACTTCAGCTGCAAAGATTCTTCGCTTCGCTCAGAATGACACGGGTAGTCTGAATGACACGTACACGCAGGACACACAAGGTATCACTCGAGTCAGCTTACAGAAGTATGAACGGCCTCGGGCTCAGATCGGTGTGATGGCGTTGGCTGGCTGGCGACCGGAAGCGATGTCATACGGCGCGATGGTCAGCTGCATTGCCGGACGGTTAGGAGCTTATCTTAAGGGCCGCTCGAACTTTGTGACCGGAATGGCGGATTACAGTTGTCTCAGCAACGGCACTTCGGGCGGCGGTATTATCTGGACTACAGGGAATGAAAGACATTCGTCATGGGCTGTCGGAGGTGGAGCGATAATCCGTCTCGCAGGCCCACTGAACTTGTATGCCGGTTCCGGCTATGGCAGTCTTCAAATTCTTTGGGAAGACTCGGCCGGCAAATGGGCGAGGGTGGATGATTTGTGTTTGAAGGGAATTAGTGCCGACGCAGGGTTGATGCTGACCGCAGGTATGTTTACGGCTTCAGCCGGAGTAAGCACCATAAAAATGAAAAAACCGACCATTGAGGTCGGTGTCGGAGTCAGATTCTAAACTTTATTCTGAAAGTACCTCCAAGACGTTCAACCCTTCGGCCTTGGCTGCTACGTAGGGTGGAGTGACTGTGCCGTCAGGGCGACGGACAGAGCTGATGAACAGCGGCACACCGAGGATGAATTCTGATGCTTCAAACTTGTCTCCCGGGCGTAACTTGGCATTGTCGGCAGCTACCACTTCAAAGGAGTCTCCTCCTAAAAACTGCAGTTTCACCAAGCGGTTGGGAGCCCACCCGAGCATCAGACGGTCGCCTTTTTTCAATGATGAGGCCTCGACTGTCTTGGAGGTAAAGAAGGTCGACACTATCGCGCCGGATTCTTTCAGTTTCTTGCAGAATTCCTTGAAATCCTTATGTCCAAGATAGCGGCAAAGGGTGTCCATAGTTGCTATCCTGGGAGTGGAAGAATAAGAAACATATCCCCAGAGCCTTTTGAGAGTGGAGGCAGAAATCATTTCATTGATTTCACGCTCTACAATAAAGGAAAGCAGTTCGTAATCGGTGGTAGTGGACAGACGGCGGCCGAATTTCTCTTCGACTTGACGGAGAAGCTCTCCAAGCTCTGGTATGAAAGGTGTTCCCATGGTTCTGCGAAGGTATCCAGTCAGAATGGTTCAGTCAAGTCCAAGTTGGTCCAAATAAGTTTCCTACTTTTGTATTATCGAGGTCTGAGCCGGGATGTGTTCTGTACTTCGGTTCTTGGTTACACCTTCAATGGATTGTCCAGCCTTGATATACAAGGTTTCCAGCACATTATTCCCATCAGCATCATCCATTGGCGCGCAATAAAGTCCGGTGATGTTGTTGCTCGGACCTGAAAGAAGTGGATTCTTTGATACATCCAATGTCCGAATATGGTTATTATTACATACCATCCAGCGCAATAAGGGATTATTAGATGTGTTCAGATCTGTCAATGAATTAGATGAACAGTCGATTTCCTCCAATACAGAATTCTTCGAGAGATCCAGTTTGTCAAGATTGGTATTTGAGCAGTACAGATAATGCAAACGAAGACAAGTTGAAACATCAAGTTTGCCAAGCTTGTTCCTGTTGCAGCGAAGGTCACCAAGCTGAGGATTGTTGGAAACGTCAAGATCTTGTATACTAGTCTCATCGCAGAATAATGTGCTTAGGTTCGAGCTATGCGACAAATCAAGTGAAATCAGAGGGTTGCGAGCAATATAAAGCTCTTGGAGGGCTTCATTCTCAGAAATATTAATAGTATTTATAGCATTGTCGGAACAGTCCAGATATTCCAGTTCTTTAAGACCTGAAATGTCCAGTGAAGTCAACTCGCAAGAATTGCATTCTAGTCTTTGCAATCCAGTCAAATTAGACAGATCCAGATTTTTTAAAGGGTTTTCAGATGCTATCAGTTGTTTCAGGTGTTTCAGAGCAGTCAGGTCCAATGAGCTAAGACTGTTGCCCTTGCATTCAAATATTTCCAAAAGAGGTACAGCTGAAAGGTTGGGCTTTACGTACATACACCAGTTGAGCCTCAATGCCTTGAGCTTAGGATTATGGGATAAGTCGGAAAGGCTCGTTGCGCTTGCGCTGACATTCAAATCCTCAAGCATCGGACAGTTTGAAACGTCGACTGCCTGCAGGCGGGAGCGCTGTTCGTGGCCTATATCCAGAAAACGAAGTTCTGTGTTGTTTGAAAAGTCCGGAATATTGCCGTGACCATGGGTGAGGTTGAGTCTCTGAAGTTTAGGGCATGCACTTACATCAGGATACTTGATATAACACATATTCAAATATACCTCTTCCAGTTCTGGATTGTTAGAGAGGTCGATAGTCCCTGTGCCGGTCTCGCCGATGCCACTGTTGTTTGACAAATCCAAAACGACCAGTTTCGGGTTGTGAGTGACATCTACCTTCTTCAGAGTGCCTATCGGCCCAATGCAGTAGTCCCAATGGTAATTCTTACTGATATAGTAATGCTCATAATTGTTGACGTTATTATCAACCCATTTGCCCCAACAGGCCAGGAATGTGAGGTTTGGCATATATTCTATCCCTTGCAGGGAAGTGATGTTCCATTCGATGGAGCTGACATCAATCTTGTAGATATTCCTTGCCTCTTCAATAGAGATCTCTCCATCTGCATTTGAATCAAAGCGGGTTATTAGATAAGCCTTAAATGCCGGGTCTTCAAAGATTATATTGCCATCCGGGGCTCCTGAATATCGTAGGATAATCTCAGTTCCATTGGGAACTATAGCATCCGAGCGGTTGACGGTGACTCCTTCGATGCGCTGTGTGTCCAGGACATATAGCTTTTTCAAAGAGTTCATCGGGGCCAATAGCACATGCTCCAGATTTGGCAGCATGCTGATGTCCAACTCTTCGATATTGCAACTCTCACACGCCAACTCATAGAGCATCGTGCAGTTTGAAAGGTCAAGTGATGAAATCTTGGTTTCTGTGCAGTAAAAGGCTCGCAGTTCAGGGGTCTGGCTCAAGTCAATGGAAGATATGCCGACGTTGCTGCTAATGCTCAACCAGTTAAGCTTTGGATTGCCGGATATATCAATTTTGGAAAGGTTGAGGCTTGCGACATTCAATAAAATAAGCCTTGGACATCCCGAGACATCAATGCTTTCAATGGGATTTGTGTCTATCTCTATGTACTCGAGATCATGATTCTCGCTAAAGTCTAAAGAGGTGAATCTGTTGTCAAATGCTTGAATCTCCAGTAGATTCGGCGTCTTCGAAAGATCCAGTTCGGTAAGCCTGTTGCGGGAACAGCGCAAGTATTCCAGCCAAGGGGTTTCGGGAAGAATGAGTTTTTCGATATAGTTTCCGTCGCACTCTAAGTGTCGTAAGTGCGTGTTTGCGGATAGATCAAGTGAACGTAGCTTGCCGGGCCGGCCGACGTAGCTATACTCATCCATTTCTTGACTGACTCCGCGGCATATCAGAGTGTCAAGATTGATGAAACATTCGATGCCTTCGAGGGAGAAGATTTCATCGGTCTTTACGGCAATCTTTTTCACGCGCAGCGCTTCGGACTCCGAGATTTCTCCGTCGCCATCGGTATCGAAATGTTCAACCAGATAGGTCTTGAAAACCACGTCGGAAATCTCTATTAATTGCTCTGGCGGTACCGGAGGCAGTGGCTTGTCTTTTGTGGTGAAAGTTCTTGTCTCAGAACGCACTTCACTGATGCCAGCTTTGGCATAGGCATACCACGAATAAGTGGTGGAAGGGTTGAGGTCGGAAATCGTCACTACGAAAGAAGAGCTCTGCAATTTGCCAATAATTGTTTTTTCGTCCGATGAAGAAGTCCAGTAGACAATGCCGCACTCCTGGGCTCTCGGGGCTGATAGGGTACAGGTGAAACTTGCTGTGGCAATATCGGCTTCAGCCTCTGCAGTCAGAATCTTGGGCGTAAGGAATGCTTCGCTGCCCGTTTTATCCTCGCAAGAAACAAGGAGAACTGCGAACGTAAGAAGAAACAATAGAGCACATTGCCTTATCATATTGTCAAATTTCGTAAAAAAATTCCTACATTACACCCCGAAAACCAAATAAACTATACAGATGAAAAAGATATTTTCGATTTTACTTGTTGCTGCGTTGTGCGTGTTCGTGGCGAATGCGGCTGATGAGAAGGTGCAGGTGAGTGCCGAGAAGGCTGCGGCTGCGCTTGATTCACTGGCAATGCTGCCGGATCTTCCGATGCAGACCCAGATCGTTCCGTCCAATGTCGACAAGCATCCGCTGTCGATGGCTATTGTCAAGCCTGTGGGTCAGCCCAAGGCTATCGTTGTGTTCTCTCACGGTATGGCTGAGCACAAGGAGCGTTACTATCCGTTTATGCAGTATCTTGCGAAGCACGGTTATGTGTGCGAGATGCACGACCATCGCGGTCACGGCGGCAGCATCACCAAGAAGGCCGGCCTCGGCGACTTCGGCACCAACAAGGTGCGCGCTATCAGCGACGACCTGCAGCAGATGGTACTCTATATGAAGGAACAGTATCCCGGTCTTCCGGTCTATCTGTTCTGCCACAGTATGGGAACTATGGTGGGCCGTATGTATCTTCAGGACTATGACTCATCGATTGACAAGATCGTTCTCTGCGGACCTCCGTCAGGCGGCAACCGCAAGGTTGACTTCAAGACCAAATGGAGAAACTTCTGGGCTCCCCATAAGACCCGCAGCAGCCGCTCTTTCGCAAATATGGACGACGGCGGCCTGCAGAACAGCTGGCTTTCTGTCAACGAGGATAACGTAAGGGCATACAACGCTGACCCTCTGTGCGGCTATGCCTTCACCAACAACGGCAATTACAACCTGGCACGTATGTCTCAGGAGATTGCAAAGCCCGACTGGGGCATCGACAATCCCAACCTCAAGCTGATGCTCATCGGCGGTGAGAACGACCGTGCCATCGGCAGCCCCGAGAGGTTTGCGCAGTTGGTAGAGTTTGTAAAGTCACAAGGCTACAAGAGCGTAGACAGCAAGATCTATCTGGGCCTCAAGCACGAACTTCTCCTTGAAGTCAACAAAGAGGCTATCTGGGCCGATGTGATGGCATTCTATGACAAGTAAACCGTCAAGATGAAAAGATTACTTTTCTTTCTGGCTGTAATAGTGACATCTTGCGCCCAGAATGAAGAATATTATTATGACTTGAGTACCCGCCCCGGCGCGGGTACTCTGGTTATAGAAGATATTCCCGACGGGAACTGGAAAGTAACTGCAGTCATCGGTTCACCGACCGAGCCGGGAGTAACGACGATACTGGCCGAGACAAGAAGGCTGTTTGTCGAGAATCTTGAGACAAAGCCAGGCGAGTTTGTTACCTGCACCTTTGTCGTCAATAAACGCGACAGCGTGATATCACCAGGCAACATTGTCAGACTCAGCGACCGTGAGCGCGACAAACTTGACTGGGACAGCAATCTTTCGTTTGAATTCACCGGGGCGCAGCCCAGGATCAAGTCGATAAAAGTCGAGCCGGCAGGAAAGGATGTCATAACCCTGTACCTCTGCGGTGATTCCACGACAGTCGACCAGGATGACGACCCGTGGGCCAGCTGGGGGCAGATGATAACCAGATTCTTCGACGACAAGGTAGCCGTGGCCAATTACGCAGAAAGCGGACGCAGTTCAAACACATTCATATTCGAGAAGCGTCTGGAGAAGATAATGTCGTTGGCTCGCAAAGGAGATTATATTTTTTCCGGCTTCGGACACAATGACGAAAAACAGAGGGATCCCGACAGCGGAGCATACGGACATTTCACCAAGTATATGCAGATGTATGTCGACAGCGCCGCCAAGGCCGGCTGCACAGCAGTTCTGCTGACTCCGACAGCGCGAAGGAGTTTCGACAGTGACGGCCGCAGCGTCAATACTCACGGGGATTTCCCCCGGGCGACAAGAGACCTGGCCTCAAAAGGTGGGGTCGCGATGATAGACCTGACTGAAATGGTTACTGCAATGTATGAAGCCCTTGGCGTCGAGAATTCAAAAAAACTGCTGGTGCACTATCCGGCAAACAGCTTTATCGGTCAGGACGCTGAACTTGCGGACAATACCCATTTCAATCCATTCGGAGCATACGAGGTGGCCAAATGCGTCCTGCAAGGCATCAAGGCCAACCGGCTCCCGCTGGCAGAGCATATCAAAGATTTCGACAGTTTTGATCCGGCCCGTCCCGATAACCCCGAAGACTTTGTATGGACTTTCTCGGGAATAGATACCCTCAAGCCTGAAGGAAACTGATTTTAGGCCATTCATCATTTTGTAAATTCAAAATTATTCCCGTCCTTTGTGAAAAATAAACGAATGATCAGCGGACTTCATATGCACCACCATCACCATATCGACAGATAAGGGTAGGTGTTTGCACATATTTCCGCCAACATATACGCAAAAGCCTGCTCTTCCATTGAGTAGGCTTTTTTGTATTTATCGTGAAAGAGAATCGAATGAGTTGAACGTTTGAAGACGTAGATAGATTGAATAGAGAATAAATAGAAAAATGAACGACATGCGCATTGCAATTCAAGCTAAGGGCCGTCTGAGCGAAGACAGCCTGGAATTTCTCAAAGATTCCGGAATAAGGATCGATGAGCTTAAACGCAAGTTCCTTGCGAAAGCAGCCAATTTTCCTATGGAGGTGCTCTACCTCCGCGACGACGACATCCCCGGAGTAGTTGCAGACGGCTCCGCCGACATCGGCATCGTAGGGCTGAACGAAGTGCTTGAATCAGAGGCCGACGTGGAAGTGGTCCGCAAGATGGACTTCGGCGATTGCCGCATCTCCCTTGCCATTCCCAAGGCTCAGGAATACACCGGCCCTTCATTCTTCCAGGGCAAAAAGATAGCTACCTCATATCCAAGGATCCTCAGCAAATGGCTGGACGAGAATGGCGTGGATGCAGAAATCAGAGTCATCCTCGGCTCGGTCGAGATCTCACCTGCCGCCGGAATAGCCGATGCCATCTTCGATATCGTGTCATCAGGCGGAACCTTGATATCCAACGGACTTAAAGAAGTTCACACGGTAGTCGAGTCGCAGGCAGTGCTCATCGCCAACAAGAATATGAGCGCGCCCAAACGCAGGCTGCTGGATTCGATGCTCTTCCGCTTCGATGCCGTGATCGACAGCCGCGGCAAGAAATATATCCTGATGAACATCCCCACCGACAAGGTGTCGGAAGCCGTCAAGATACTCCCGGCTATGCGCAGCCCCACCGTAATGCCTCTCGCAGCAGAAGGCTGGTGCTCCCTCCACTCAGTAGTCGATGAAGTCGGAATGTGGGAAAAAATAGAAAAACTCAAAGCCCTCGGGGCAGAAGGAATACTCGTTTTGCACTTAGATAAAGTAATCGCGTGATGGAAATATTCGTAAATCCCCCAAGAGAACAGTGGGGAGAACTGATGGCCCGTGTCTCCACGAATGATGACGACATAGCCGCAATAGTAAACGACATATTGGACAAAGTAAAGAATGGCGGAGACGCCGCAATCCGTCAGATCGCCACGGAAGTGGAAGGTTTCTGTCCCGACAGCTTCCTTGTCAGCGAAGAAGAGATTGCAGCGGCAGAAGAGCTCGTCAGCGCAAAGCTGCAGAGAGCCATCAACGCCGCCGCCCGCAATATCCGCGAATTCCATCAGGCCCAGCGTCCCGTTCCGGTGGAGATCGAGACAATGAGCGGAGTGATGTGCCGACGCAGGGCGATGCCCATCGAAAAAGTGGGCCTGTACATCCCCGGAGGCAGCGCGCCGCTGTTCTCGACCCTGCTTATGCTGGCCATACCGGCCAAGATAGCAGGCTGCAGGGAGATAGTCCTCTGCACCCCCTGCGGTAAGGACGGACAAGTCAATCCCGCAGTGCTTTATGCAGCCTCAGTCTGCGAAGTCAGCAAGATATACAAGATAGGCGGAGCACAAGCCATAGCCGCTATGGCCTACGGCACCGAGAGCGTTCCGAAGGTGATGAAGATATTCGGTCCCGGCAACCGCTTCGTGACGAAGGCCAAACAGATGGTCAGCGCCGCCGGAGTGGCAATCGATATGCCGGCCGGCCCCTCAGAAGTGATGGTGATGGCCGACGAGAACGCCCGCGTCTCATTCGTTGCCTCCGACCTGCTGTCCCAGGCGGAGCACGGCCCCGACAGCCAGGCCATACTGGTCTGCAACGACGAGATCCTGGCCAATGAAGTTTATATGGAAGTCGAAGCCCAGACAGAGACCCTGCCCCGCAGGGAGATAGTGGAAAGAGCGCTGGAAAATAGCCGGATAGTGGTCTTCGACGATGTCGACACTATGGTGGATTTCGCCAACGGATATGCTTCGGAACATCTTATAATCAATATGGAAGACCCTTGGAGCGTGGCCGACCGCATAACGGCCGCCGGCAGCGTGTTCATCGGACCGTATTCTCCCGAAAGTGCGGGCGACTATGCGTCCGGCACGAACCACACCCTTCCCACGATGGGCTGGGCAGCCTCATACAGCGGAGTCGGCCTCGACAGCTTCCTGCATTACATCACATATCAGGAACTGTCCAAGAAAGGTCTGCTGTCGCTCAGCAACGTCATCATAAGTATGGCAGATGCAGAAGGCCTGACAGCCCACGGCAATGCAGTGAAGGTAAGGTTGTACAACAATAAAATAGAAAGAAGGAATGATGACTGACATATCAGGTCTGGTCAGGGCGAACATCGCAGTCCTGAAGCCATATTCGACGGCGAGAGACGAGTACAAAGGTGCCCTGGGCATCTTCCTGGACGCCAATGAGAACCCATATCAGAACGGATACAACCGCTATCCCGCACCCTCTCAGAAGGAAAAGGTGCGCGAGCGCATAGCTGCCCTCAAGGGCGTGAAGCCCGAAAACCTGTTTATGGGCAACGGCAGCGACGAGTGCATAGACCTGTGCTACCGCGTGTTCTGCGAGCCTCGCATCGACAATGCCATCTCGATTGCCCCGAGCTACGGAATGTACGGAGTATGTGCCGACATCAACGACGTCGAGTTCCGCACTGTGCCCCTGGGCGCGGATTTTTCGCTGCCGGTGGAAGAGCTGCTGGCGGCTGCCGACGAGCATTCCAAGCTGATGTTCCTCTGCTCTCCCAATAACCCGAGCGCAAACGCATATGATCCGCAGCAGCTGCTTCAGCTCGTGGAGCGGTTCAACGGTATGGTGATCGTCGACGAGGCTTATGTGGATTTCTCGTCCAAAGGCAGCCTCAAGAAATATGTCGACAGATACCCGAACCTGATTGTACTTCAGACCTTGTCTAAAGCATACGCGATGGCCGGCCTCCGCGTGGGGCTTGCCATAGCTGACAAGAAGGTCGTCTCGATTTTCAAGCAGGTGAAATATCCTTACAACATCGGTATCGACACGCTCACCATTGCCGGCAAGATCCTGGAAAAGGATGTAAGGGGCCAGATCGAGGAGATAATCGCGCAGCGCGAGATGCTCTCCCGCATCCTCCCTGAGTTCCGTTGCGTCGAGAAGGTCTATCCCAGCGACGCCAACTTCCTGCTGGTGAAGGTGACTCGCGCCCGCGAGCTGTATGACCGCCTGATTGCGGCAGAACTGATCGTGAGAGACCGCTCTACGACCAAAGGCTGCGAAGGCTGCCTGCGCATCACCGTGGGCACTCCCGAAGAAAACAAGAAACTGATAGATATCATAAGCGATTATGACAGACGATAGCAAGAAAGTCCTTTTCATCGACCGTGACGGCACCATACTCGTAGAGCCTATGCCCAGCGAGCAGGTGGATTCGTTCGACAAGATGGATTTCGTGGAAGGTGCGGTCAGCGCCCTCAAGAGCATCGCAGGCCTGGACTATGAGTTGGTGCTTGCCAGCAACCAGGACGGGCTGGGAACCCCGAGTTTCCCCTATGAGGATTATATCGGGCCCCACAGGCTGATGGAGAGAGTGCTCGCAAGCGAAGGTATCCGCTTCGCCGACGAACTGATCGATCAGACCTTCCCGGCCGACAATGCGCCTACCCGCAAGCCGGGCACCGGGATGTTCACCAAATATATGGCAGGAGGCTATGACCTGGCGAACAGCTATGTAATAGGCGACCGGGCCACAGACGTGCAGCTCGCAAAAAACCTCGGCTGCAAGTCGATACTGCTCGACATCGAAGGCCGCAATGCAGATTCTGATGCCACGTTCGTGGCCCGCAGCTGGCAGGACGCAGCCGAATACCTGAGAAGGGACAGCAGAGTGGCGACTATCGTGCGGAATACCCGCGAAACTCAGATAAGCATAACAGTCGACCTCGACGGACGCCTGCCGAGCAGCGTGTCCACCGGCCTTAAGTTCTTCGACCATATGCTGGAGCAGATAGTTCACCACGGAGGCGTAAGCCTGCAGATCGCTGCGAAAGGCGACCTGGAGGTGGACGAGCACCACACTATGGAGGACGTGGCCATAGCCCTCGGCACTGCGATAGCCAAGGCTCTCGGCAACAAGGCCGGCATAGCCCGCTACGGCTTCGCCCTGCCTATGGACGAGTGCGACACCATCGTCGTGATGGACCTTGGCGGCAGGATAGACTTCGCCTGGGATGTCACCTTCACCAGAGAATATGTCGGTGACACACCCACGGAGATGTTCAGGCATTTCTTCGCATCCCTGGCTTCGGCAATGCAGTGCAACCTGCACATCCAGGCCCGGGGAGAGAACAACCACCATCTGGCAGAAGCAGTCTTCAAGGCTTTTGCCCGCTGCCTGCGGAGTGCCGTCGCCCACATTCCTTTCAATTATGAACTTCCCAGCAGCAAAGGACTTCTATGATCGCAATCGTTGATTATGGCGTAGGAAACATCCGTTCTGTCATCAATGCCCTCAACCGGGCGGGGGTGGCGGAGCCTGTGCTCACTGCCGACCGGAACCTGCTGCTCAAGGCCGACAAGGTGGTGCTGCCCGGAGTCGGCGACGCTTCCTGCGCGATGGCGGCCCTGAAGGATTGCGGACTTGCGGAGTTCATTCCCACCCTGACGCAGCCTGTACTTGGCATCTGCGTCGGACTGCAGCTGATGTGCCGCCGTTCCGAAGAAGGCGATGTGCAGTGTATGGGCATCTTCGGCACCGACGTGGTCCGTTTCCAGCCCTGCGAAGGACTTAAGATACCGCATATGGGCTGGAACTCTATAAGCGGCCTGAAGACCGGACTGTTCAAAGATCTGAAGGAAGGCAGCTTCGTCTATTATGTGCATTCTTTCTATCCGCAGCTTTGCGGCGACACGATAGCGACAACGACCCACGGCGTTGCCTTCAGCGGCGCGCTTGCCCGCAACAACTTCTACGGCACCCAGTTCCATCCGGAGAAGAGCGGAGAGGTGGGTGCTGCAATAATCAAGAATTTCCTCGAGCTATGATACAGATCATTCCGGCAATCGATATAATAGAAGGACGTTGTGTCCGGCTGAGCCAGGGAGACTACGGCCGAAAGAAAGTGTATGACGCCAGCCCGCTGGATATGGCTCTGGCCTATCAGGATGCCGGCATTGTGAGACTGCATCTGGTCGACCTCGACGGGGCGAAGCAGAGCGCTCCGGCAAACCTCAGAGTGCTCGAGCAGCTTGCCGGCCGGACATCGATGGAGATAGAGTGGGGAGGAGGCATCAAGACCGCCGATGCACTGAGGTCTGTGTTCGACAGCGGGGCGGCCTACGGTATCTGCGGCAGCGTGGCGGCTCTCAAGCCGGAGTTGTTCCGTGAATGGCTGCTGGCCTTCGGCCCGAAGGTAATCCTCGGCGCCGACATCCGTGACGGCAAAGTGTCGGTGAACGGCTGGTTGGAAGACACCCGGCTCGGCATAGAGGAGATGATCGATATGTTCGCGGCAGACGGACTGGGCAATGTGATCTGCACGGACATCAGCAGGGATGGAATGCTGCAGGGCCCTGCCTTCGACCTTTATAAAGATCTGCAACAACGCTATGACGCCATAGACATCACGGTCAGCGGAGGCATCAGCTCAATGGCCGACATAGAGAAGTTAGAGGAATTAGGGCTTCGAAAAGTAATAGTCGGTAAAGCTATATATGAAGGCCGCATAACTTTGAAAGATATCGAACGATGGTCGCTAAACGTATAATACCCTGCCTGGACGTCAAGGACGGAAGGACCGTCAAGGGCATCAACTTCGTCTCGCTGAGGGACGTGGGCGACGCCGTCGAGCTGGGCCGCCGCTACAGCGACGAAGGTGCTGACGAACTGGTATATCTGGATATCAGCGCCACATTCGAAGGCCGCAGGACCTTCTGCTCACTGGTGGAGAAGATAGCCCTTGCCATCAACATACCCTTTACCGTCGGCGGTGGCATAAGCAGCGTGGATGATGCCGCAAGGTTGCTGGACGCCGGTGCCGACAAGATAAGCGTCAACACGGCTGCCATCAAGAATCCGCAGCTGATCAGCGACATAGCCTCGAAATACGGCAGCCAGTTCGTCGTGATTGCCATAGATGCGCGTCAGGTCGACGGACGCTGGATGGCGACGACGCACGGGGGCAAGTATCCCACCGACAAGGAACTCTTCAGCTGGGCCCGCGAAGCCCAGGAACGCGGAGCCGGTGAGCTGCTCTTCACCTCTATGGACCACGACGGCACGAAGGCCGGCTATCCGATAGAAACCTACCGGGAACTGAACAGGCTCCTGAGCATACCGGTCATAGCTTCCGGCGGTGCCGGATGCATCCGTGACATTGCTGACGTGCTTGCTGAGGGCTGCGCAGATGCGGCTCTGGCAGCCAGCATATTTCATCTGGGAGAGATCCGCATCCCAGACCTCAAACGCGAATTGAAAAAACTTAACATACCTGTAAGAATATGACCTTTGATGATTTTAAACTCGATAAGTGTGCCGACGGACTGCTGCCGGTGATTATCCAGGACGACAACACCCTCAAGGTGCTGATGCTCGGCTATATGAACCGCGAAGCCTTCGACAAGACCGTTGCCGAAGGAAAAGTAACCTTTTTCAGCCGCAGCCGCCAGTGCCTGTGGACAAAAGGTGAGACCAGCGGCAATTTCCTGAATGTCGTGGCCCTGTATCCCGACTGTGATATGGATACACTGCTGGTGAGGGCCATCCCCGACGGGCCGACCTGCCATCGCGGCACCACCGCTTGCTTCGACACCCGCGAGAACGAACGTTTCATCGGTACGCTGCAGGCCTGCATCCGTCAGCGTCACGCAGATATGCCCGAGGGTTCATATACCACCCATCTCTTTACCAAAGGGGTCAACAAGATTGCCCAGAAAGTGGGCGAAGAAGCCGTTGAAACTGTTATCGAAGCGGTCGACGGCAACAAGGAGCGTTTCCTCTATGAAGCAGGCGACCTTGTGTACCACCTGCTCGTCCTGTGCGAACAGATGGGATTCGGCATTGAAGACCTCGAAGAAGAACTCGCAAAAAGACACAAATAATTAGTATCTTTGCACGATTATCGCCGAATTTGCTATGGGGCTTTTTTTCAGAAGGAACAAACAGGAAGAACCTGAACAGAAAAAATCGCTGGACGAAGGTCTGGGAAAGACCAGAAGGTCTTTCTTCGACAGGGTGTCCCACGCGTTGATGGGAAAATCCGTCGTCGATGCCGATGTGCTTGATTCTATCGAGGAGGCTTTGATAGCTTCCGACGTCGGAGCCGACACCACAATGAAAATAATCGAGCGGCTTGAAGACAGGGTCGCCCGCGACAAGTTCCTCGGCAGCGACGAGCTCAACCAGATCCTCTGCGAGGAGATACAGGATATGCTCTGTGCCGACAACAGCGATTCTGACGATATCTTTGATTTTTCAAAGAAACCTTACGTGATTATGGTCGTCGGTGTGAATGGAGTGGGCAAGACCACGACCATCGGCAAGCTTGCCTCCCAGCTCAAGAAAGAAGGCAAGAAGGTCGTCCTCGGCGCCGCCGATACCTTCCGTGCCGCGGCAGTTGACCAGCTCACGATCTGGGCCGAGCGTGCCGGAGTCGACATCGTCAAGCAGCAGATGGGCAGCGACCCCGCGAGCGTCGCTTTCGACACTGTCAAGAGCGCAGTGGCCAAGGATGCCGATGTGGTCATCATAGACACGGCAGGCCGTCTCCATAACAAAGTCAACCTGATGAACGAGCTCACCAAGATCCGCAATGTGATGCGGAAGGTGATTCCTGACGCACCTCACGATGTTATGCTTGTGATCGACGGTTCCACAGGCCAGAACGGCTTCAACCAGGCCAAGGAGTTCACCAAGGCCACAGACGTTACCTGCCTGGCCGTCACCAAACTCGACGGTACTGCGAAGGGTGGTGTCGTGATAGGCATCAGCGACCAGTTCCAGATCCCCATCAAACTCATCGGCGTAGGCGAGAAGATAGAAGACCTTCGCCCCTTCGACAAGAAAGAATTTATAGAATCATTATTCAAATAAGATATGACTGTTTCGTACAATTGGTTGAAAGACTATCTGAAGTTCGATCTTCAACCTGAGAAAGTAGCTGAAATACTGACATCAACCGGCCTTGAGGTCGAGCATATAGAAACCGTAGAACAGATTCCCGGAGGGCTAGAGGGCGTAGTTGTCGCCCACGTGCTGGAGTGCGTGGCGCACCCCGATTCCGACCATCTGCACGTCACCAAGCTTGACGTGGGCAGCGGTGAGCCTCTGCAGGTAGTCTGCGGTGCTCCCAATGTGGCTGCCGGCCAGAAGGTGCTTCTGGCAACTGTCGGTACGAAACTGGTCAATCTCCAGGGCGAGGAGCTCAAGCTCAAGAAGTCGAAGATCCGCGGAGTTGAAAGCTTCGGAATGATCTGCGCCGAGGATGAACTCGGCATCGGTGAGGACCACTCGGGTATAATGGTGCTCGACGATTCCGCCGTGCCCGGCACTCCCGCCCGCGTCGCTCTGAATCTCAAGAGCGACACCGTGTATGAAATCGGCCTGACTCCCAACCGTATCGACGGCGCTTCGCATATCGGCGCCGCCCGCGACCTCTATGCATACTGCAAGCTGAACGGCATCCCCGCTGAATGGACTCTTCCGTCAGTGGAAGGTTTCGCCACAGAAGCAGGAGAGGCTGTCCCGGTTGAGGTTGTCGATCCGGACGGAGCTCCCAGATACATCGGCATCACTATCAAGGACGTCAAGGTAGGTCCTTCACCGGACTGGCTGCGCGAACGTCTGAACGCCATAGGCCAGCATCCCATCAATAATGTTGTGGATGTGACCAACTTCATCCTCAATGAAATGTGCCAGCCCCTGCACGTCTTCGATATCTCAAAGATCAGCGGCGGCAAGGTCATCGTCCGCAAGGCCGCAGAAGGGGAGAAGATCGTCACCCTCGACGGCATAGAAAGGACTCTGACTGCAGAAGATATGGTAATCGCCAATGCTGACGGCCCGATGTGTATCGCAGGTGTTTTCGGAGGTGAAGATTCCGGTGTAACCGAAGCTACGCGCGACGTATTCCTCGAGTGCGCATATTTCAACCCGGTATACATCCGCAAGACTTCGAAGAGACACGCTCTCCAGACTGACGCTTCATTCCGCTATGAGCGCGGCATCGACATTGACAACACGATGTTCGCAGCCAAGAGGGCAGCGATGCTGATCGCAGAGCTGGGCGGCGGCCACATTGTCGGCAAGGTGCAGGAGTTCTATCCTGAAAAGCGCGAGAAGGCCGAAGTCGAACTCAATTTCGCCAGGATGGAGTCTCTCATCGGCAAGAAGATAGGTTCTGACAAGATACTTGAAATACTCGGCTATCTCGGCTTTGATATCCTTTCAAGCCACGAGGCAGGCTGCAGGGTGGCAGTTCCCGCATACAGGGTTGACGTAACCCGCGAGTGCGACGTCGTGGAGGAAGTACTGCGTATTTACGGCTACAACAATATCGAGTTCCCGGACGGTATGAGGGTCTCTGTAAGCCCCACCAGCCATCCCGACAACGAGGTCATCCGCAAGGAAGTTTCAGACTTCTTCACTCACAACGGTTTCCTCGAGATAATGAACAACTCCCTCACCAAGAGTTCTTACTACGACAATCTGGAGACTTATCCTTCTGCCCGTCTCGTGAAGCTGCTCAATCCTCTGAGCGCCGATCTGGACTGTATGCGCCAGACCCTTCTTTTCGGCGGACTTGAGGTGGTGTCATACAATATCAAGCGCCAGTGCGGCAGCCTCAGGCTGTATGAGATAGGCAATGTATACAATTACCGCTGCAAGGAAGACGACCCGCTCAGCGGCAACAATCTTTCAAACTACAGCGAGCATACAAGTATGGTGCTTCTGATGAGTTCACCCGCGGAGAAAGCCTGGAGGAACGAGATTCCCGCTGGAAACTACTTCCTCCTGAAAGGTTATCTCGAAACGCTGGTCAAGAGGCTCGGAATGGACCTCTACGCGATGGAGGCAGTCCCTGCTCCCGAAGATATCTTCGCGGAAGGAATGCAGTACAAGCTCCAGGGCAAGACCTTCGCTACTCTCGGCACCGTATCCAAGAAGTTGCTCAAGGCTTTCGACATCAAGCAGCAGGTGTTTGCAGCCGAGATATCCTGGCCGGTTCTGTTCGAAATCGTTCGTCGCAACAGGGTTAAGTACAAAGAGATGCCCCGCTATCCCGAGGTTCGTCGTGACCTTGCCCTTCTCCTCGACGAGAACGTTCCTTTCAGCGAGCTGCGCAAGACAGCTTTCCAGACAGAAAAGCAGATGCTCAAGAACGTATCGCTGTTCGACGTATACCGTGGCGACAAGATTCCTGCCGGCAAGAAACAGTATGCTATGAACTTCGTGATCCAGAATCCCGACCAGACCCTCACCGACAGCGATGTCGAAAGGATAATGGGCAAGATCCTGGGTGCTTTCGAAAACAAACACAGGGCTGCTCTCAGATAGAGAACAACCCTGCGCCCTTGTTTGTCGCCGGAGCTGTTTACAGCTTCTTAAGCCATATATTCCTGAACATTATGGGAGTGCCTTCGCTCTGGAGGCAGATATACCCATTGTCGTATGTGAAGCCGGTGCACTCGTTCTGAAGCACACCATTGACGTATGTCGTGATGTGGTTGCCTTCGCATTCAATGTCCACCAGGTTCCAGTCTCCTACGATGTATTCTGAGGGGGCTTCTTTCTTTTTAAGGACGGGGCTGCGGCCGTTTGCTTTCGCCCAGGCCCTGGTTTCGTCGGTGATCTCGTCGCAGTCAGTACCGCCGATCATAAGCATATCACCTGCGCTGTTGGCAGAAAGCTGATTCTCGAGGCAGGGCGGCCACTTCTTGTCCGGCGGGACCTGTGCGTTCACGAAAATGCCGCTGTTGCCTGGCATTTCGGGATACATATATTCCACGTGCAGACGATAGTTTGAGTAGGGCTTCGCTGTCCTCATATATCCGTATGGCTCGCCGACGATGTAGATCTCCTTGCCGTCAGTGATGCTGAATACATTTTCGAAAGGCACCTGCTGCCCGGACCGGTCTTCGACGAGGAAAAACTCCCAGTTGTTGAAATTGCGGCCGTTGAAAAGGACGGTCTTGGTGCACGAAGTGAATGACAGTATCGCAGCGAGAGCGACAATGCCGGTCATATAACGTTTCATATAGCTTATCTCCTTGCTATTCCTATGTAATAAAGAAGGGTTGCCAGAGAACTGATGGCAGCTATGAAGTAGGTGTATGCAGCCCACTTGAGCGCGTCGACAGCCATTGGTCTCGAGTCGTAGTCGACGATGCCCGCATTCGTGAGCCAGGCGACTGCACGGCTGCTGGCATTGACTTCCACCGGAAGCGTTATGAGACTGAAGAGAGTGGTGACGGCAAACAGCGCTATTCCGATCCAGAGGAGGTTGGGGAATACATTGACGAGCAGCATACCGGCCAGAATGACCCACTGCACAGTCATTGAAGCGAAGTTGACCACCGGCACGAGGGCGGACCTCATCCGCAGCGGGGCATAGGAGGTGGCATCCTGTATGGCGTGGCCGGTTTCGTGGGCGGCGACGGCGGCAGCCGCGATGCTGCAGCTGTTGTACACGTCCTCACTGAGGGAGATGGTCTTCTTGGTGGGGTCGTAATGGTCGGTGAGGCTGCCATTGACGGGTACGACGCTTACATCGTATATACCATTGTCGTAAAGCATCTTCTGAGCCACCTGCGCTCCTGTCATTCCGGAACTCAGAGGTATCTGGGAATACTTTGCGAACCTGCTCTTGAGTGTGCCCTGAACCAGCAGGCTGAGTAAAGTCAGGGCGATGAATACTAACCAAATCATCATAATACACAAATATAAAAAAAAGAGCACTTGAAATCAAGCGCTCTTTTCTAAGTCTTCAGAACTGTCAGGCTTCCTGTACGGGAAGGACAGATACGAATGATTTGTTTTCCCTGGTCTTCCTGAAAGTTACCACACCGTCAGTTAAAGCGTAAAGAGTATGATCTTTGCCCATTCCGACGTTCTGGCCAGGATTGTGAACAGTACCTCTCTGACGCACGAGGATATTGCCAGCTTTGGCAACCTGTCCGCCGAACAATTTCACGCCTAAGCGTTTGCTTTCCGATTCGCGGCCGTTCTTTGAACTACCGACACCTTTTTTGTGAGCCATAATCTAAACGTTTTAATTATGCGATTTCTTCAATTTGAATTTTGGTAAGGTACTGGCGATGTCCGTTTTTCTTGGTGAGACCTTTGCGGCGGATCTTGTGGAAAACGATAACTTTGTCAGCCTTGCAGTGCTCCATTACGGTAGCTTTCACAGTTGCACCCTTTACATAGGGGGCTCCGACCTGGACGTTGCCGTCATTGTCGGTAAGGAGAACCTTGTCAAAGTCGATTGAGGAACCTTCCTCAGCTGCCAGACGGTTTACAAAAATCTGGTTGCCTTTCTCAACCTTGAACTGTTGTCCAGCAATGTCTACGATTGCGTACATAAAAAATAAATTTTTTAAAAATTTATAGCTGCAAGCGGATATTGTCAAATACTAAATATCTCTTTTTCAAAAGCTTAACAGCTGTCGTCCTTCTTTGGGAGTGCAAATATACTGTTTTTATTTGTACCCGCAAATTTTTTTGCTACTTTTGTAACGCAAGTGTTATTTTTGATATGGAAATACTCTTCGCTTATGAGAAGCCGGCTGAAGGGGCGCAGTTCATAGCGCGCAACGACGAGACAGCAAGGCTGCTCAAATGCGTTAAAAATAAAAAGAAAGCCGTCATCTACGGTTCGCCGAAGACAGGCAAGACATCCCTTGTAAAGAATGTGCTGCAGACCTTGAAGAAAAGCGGCTACAGGGATCTTGTCATCGTCTTCGACCTTTTCAATATCCGCTCCAAGGCCCAGTTCCTGGAGATCCTCTCCCGGGAGATGCTTCCAGTCTTCGACCGTTACAACATCCTGTCGCCGCTGCCTCTGGACATCGACACGTCGAACATATCCGAAAACATACTGATGGACCTGCCGGATATGATGGCGCAGCATTTCGGCCTGAACATAGTAATCTACTTCAAGGAGTTCCAGAACATCCTGGGCTTTGAAATGGGAGACAAGTTCCTTGAGGAATATTCGTCAATAGTCCGCAGACACAGCTCCGTGTCGTATATCTTTTCCGGCTCCTGCATCAACCGTATGAAGTATATCTTCAACGAGCTCGGCAGTTTCGGAAGCGACATCGAGAAGATAAGCCTCGGCGCCATAGACCGCAAGCCGTTCACCAATTATATAATATCTACCTTCCAGCGAACAGGCAGGGTCATCGAACAGGATATGGCGGAAGAGATATATGACTTCTGCAAGGGACACCCCTGGTATACCCAGCACTTCGCATCTATCTGCTATGACAGCACCATCGGCTATATCAACCAGAAAATAATAACCCAGGCCAGGGAGTCTCTCATCTATGTCCACGATTCCAATTTCAAGGATATAATGAGGGATCTGACCAACAACCAGGTCAATTTCCTGATGGCTGTCAACGAGAAGGTGTCGCGGTTCTGCTCCGCGGACATCCTGGAACAATACAACCTGATCAGCTCGGCCCACGTGGCCAGGGTCAGGGATTCCCTGCTCAAGAAAGAGATCATTACGATGGACGACGACGGCAATGTGTCCCTCATCGATCCGCTCTTCGAATATTGGCTCAAGTATTATTATTTTATTGAATAAAGAAATGAAAAAACTACTCTCAATCGTTGCGTTGTTCGCAATCTCCTTCGGTGCTCTCGCGCAGAGCGCTGCCACTCCCGCACCGGCCAAGACCTACGAATTCAAGGTTGTCAAGGAACTGCCAATCACTTCTGTGAAGAATCAGGCCAGCTCAGGCACCTGCTGGTGCTTCTCGACAATTTCATTCCTTGAGAGCGAGCTGCTCCGCAAAGGTTACAAGGACCCGGATCTCGACCTGAGCGAAATGTTCGTGGTCAGCAAGGCTTACCAGGACAAGGCTGAGAAATACATCCGTCTCGACGGCGTCCTCAATTTCGGACAGGGAAGTGATTTCGGAGACGTGATCGAAACCATCCAGACCTACGGCATTGTGCCCAATTCAGTGATGGACGGTCTCAACTACGGCGAAACCCGCCATATGCACAGCGAGATGGCCGCCGCTCTGACCGGATATCTCCAGGCCATAGCAAAGGTTCCCAACCGCCATCTTTCAACTGCCTGGAAGGACGGTTTCCGCGGCATAGTCGATGCTTACCTCGGAGCCTGCCCCGAGACTTTCCAGTACAAGGGCAAGACCTATACCCCCCAGCAGTACAGGGATGAGATCGGCCTGGGCAACCTCGACGAGTATGTGTCTCTGACTTCGTTTACACACCATCCTTTCTACACCCAGTTCGCCATCGAGGTTCCCGACAACTGGCGCTGGACCCCTTCTTACAACCTTCCTATCGACGAACTGATGGAGGTTATGTACAATGCCATCGATAAGGGTTACACCATCGCGTGGGGCTCTGATGTCAGCGAGAACGGCTTCGACCGTCAGGGACTCGGCATTATGCCTGACGTGCAGGTAGTGGAGGAAGCCGGCAGCGACCAGGCCCGCTGGGTCGGCGTCTCAGCCGAAGACAAGGCCAAAGCTCTTGCAGCGATGAGGGAGAATGTCCCCGAGATGACCATCACTCAGGAAATGCGCCAGAAAGCATTTGACAACAAGGAAACTACCGACGACCACGGAATGCACATCTACGGCACCGCAGTCGACCAGAGGGGTACCAAATACTTTATGGTCAAGAACTCTTGGGGCGTTACCGGCAAATATGACGGAATCTGGTACGTATCAGACTCTTTCGTAAGGTACAAGACTCTCAACATCCTCGTTCACAAGGATGCTCTTCCCAAGGCGATCAAGACCAAACTCGGCATCAAATAGCTGAATTATGAAAAGGCACATCCCGAACATCATAACCTGTCTCAATATCGTATGTGGAGCCGCGGCTGTCATCCTCACGCTGTGGGGCTACTGGTGGCCGGCTTTCTGCTTCATTCTGGCCGGGGCTGTGTTTGATTTCTGCGATGGTGCCGCCGCCCGCGCCCTGGGCGCATATTCGGACATCGGCAAGGAGCTGGACTCGCTGAGTGACCTGGTCACCTTCGGGCTGGCTCCTGCGCTGATGCTCTTTTCCTGGTATTATAAAATCAATGACGGCTACCCGTCCTGGGTGGCATTCATAGCTCTGCTCATCGTCCCGCTGTCGGCCGTTAGGCTGGCTAAGTTCAATCTGGACGAACGGCAGAAGACGTCTTTCATCGGACTTCCGACCCCTGCTCTCGCGATGATTGCCGGGGCGGCCGTGGCGTATGGCCACGTATGTATGCAGCACGGAGCTGACGGTGTCGTGCTTTCGCTGCTTCGCAGCAGCTGGTTCATTCCTGTTATCTCAGTAGTTCTGGCCCTGCTTCTTGTCAGTGCGGTCCCGATGTTCTCTCTCAAAGGCAAGGCGGCTGCGAAATCTGTCGCCGTCACAAGGAGGATTTTCTTTGCAGGCGTCGTTGCTGCAATAGTTCTCTGCATCATATTCAGGCAGGACCGCCTGCCTTTCTTCTCCGTCTTCTTCCTGATGCTTTTCATAGTTTTCGTCTGGTATCTAGTACTTCAGGTCGTGATGGTACTCGTGCCCCGGAGAGCAGAATAACCTTTTCGTCGACAGAATCCCCCTTTTCGTCTATTTTATTTTCGTGGCGTTGCAACTTCGCTAATTTTGCGGAAAAATTAACAACAGTTTGCAATGAGACGGATTTTATTTGTGGCACTATGCTTCCTGGCCGTTTCGGCCTTTCCTGCAATAGCCCGGCAGTGGACTCTCAGGGAATGTATAGATTATGCCCGTACCAACAACATCCAGGTGCAGAATGCGCAGCTGAATCACGCTGCGGCTGAGGAGAGCCTGCTGCAGGCTCAGGCGTCGAGGTTTCCTACCCTTAACGCTTCATCTTCGCAGAACATAGCTTTCAATAACGGGGTCGATCCGTACTATTCCGGCAACTACGCCCTGTCGAGCGGTGTCACCCTTTTCAACGGAGGCAGGATAAACAACAGCATCCGTCAGGCGGAGATCAACGCTATGGCCGGTGAATACAACATCGAAGCGGCCCGCAACAGCATTGAGGTGGCGGTTACGCAGGCATACCTGAATATCCTGTACTCGAAAGAGAGCGTGACCACCGCGCAGAATACAGTGGAGTCTGCGAAAGCGCAGTGGGAGAGAGCCAAGGCAATGTACGATGAAGGTTCGATAAGCCTCAGCGAGTATGCCCAGATGGAAAGCCAGTACAGCAGCGACCTCTATCAGCTTGCAGTCAACGAGTCTTCGCTCGCCCAGTACACCTTGAACCTCAAGCAGCTCCTGGAACTCGGCCTGAATGAAGACTTCTCGGTCTTCTATCCCGAAATCGGCGACGAGAACGTGATTGCAGCCCTGCCGACGGTGTCGTCGGTGTACAGCGTCGCCGAGGATATCCTTCCCGATATGAAGAGCGGGCGTCTGAGCATCGAGGCCGCCAAGCTTTCTGAAGACATCGCCCACGCTTCAGCCATTCCGTCGATATCGGCTTCAGCCTCGGTTTCGACCCGTAATATCTACAATCTTGACCGTCCTTTCGCCGACCAGCTGGCCGACAATATAGCCTGCGGGGTGGGAGTCACCCTGTCCATTCCGATAATAAACGGCCGTTCGGTGAAGACATCCGTCGCAAGAGCCAAGATCCAGACCCAGCAGGCAGCGCTCAACTATGCCAGCTCACAGAAGAATCTGCTGTCAACCCTCGAAGGCCTCTATCAGGACGTCGTGTCGGCTCAGAGCCGCTATCAGGCAGCGCAGAAGAAACTTCAGAGCGCTGAACTCAGCTACAACCTCGCCAGTGAGAAGTACAACGAAGGAATGGTCAATCCCGTGGAGCTGCTCACTGAAAAGAACACATATCTTGCAGCCCAGCAGGAGCTCCTCCAGGCCAAGTATCAGGCGATACTATGCCGTCAGCTCCTCAATTTCTATCAGGGCATTCCAATCGAAATATAATATCATCAAAATGAGAAAGACTATAATACAGGCAGTTGCCTTGTTCGCCGTCATCGCAGTCGTTTCATCTTGCTTCGGCGGCTCAAAGAAGACAGGTTTCGACACTGTCACCATCCAGAGAGGCAGTATCACCAAAAGCGTCACGGCTACAGGTACCATCGAACCCATCAACCAGGTAGAAGTCGGCACTCAGGTGTCCGGAATAGTCGACAAGCTTTATGCAGACTACAATTCAGAAGTAAAGAAAGGCCAGCTCTTGGCGGAGATGGACCGCACCAACCTCATAGCTGACCTTAATTCCGTCAACGCTATGCTCAACCAGGCGGAAGTGGAATACAACTATCAGCTGAAGAACTACGAACGCAGCAAACGTCTCCACGAGAAAGGCCTCATAAGCGATACGGACTATGAGAGTGCAGAGTACCAGTATTCGACTTCCAAGCTCCAGCTTGAGCGCCAGCGTTCGGAAATCAGCAAGGCCCGCCGCAATCTGGAATACGCCACCATCACATCTCCTATCGACGGTGTGGTTCTCAGCCGCGAAGTCGACGAAGGTCAGACAGTTGCTGCCGGACTCAATACGCCCACCCTTTTCAAACTTGCTGCAGACCTGACCCAGATGCAGGTTGTGGCCTCTGTCGACGAGGCGGACATCGGAGTGGTTTCAGAAGGGCAGAGGGTTGCCTTCACGGTGGACGCTTTCCCCGACGATGTCTTCGAGGGCAGTGTGTCCCAGGTCAGGCTTAATCCCCAGACGACGTCAAACGTGACTACATATCAGATAATAGTCAACGCTCCCAACGAGGACCTCAAGCTGAAACCCGGCCTCACCGCCAATATCACCATCTACACTGTCGAGCACAACGATGTGTTCACCGTTCCGCTCAAGGCCCTGCGCTTCGCTCCCAACGAGAGCCCTGACGCCAACGACGGCAATACCCTGTGGCTGTACAATGACGGCACGCCCACTCCGGTTACGGTCACTGTCGGCATCAACGACGGAATCAATACCGTGGTGGAAGGCGACGGCATCAAGGAAGGCGACGTGGTAATCACCGAATATCTGTCCCTCGACGAACTCCTGGCCCGCAAGAGGGAAGGAGCTGAAGGCTCAATAAGTATCGGCAGGTAGTGCTATGGGAGCTAACAACATCATCAGAGTCGAGGACGTCCACCGCAACTTCATAGTAGGCGAGGAGACTGTGCGTGCGCTGCGCGGCGTCTCCTTCACCATCAAGGAAGGGGAGTTCGTCACCATTATGGGCAGCAGCGGCTCCGGCAAGTCCACCCTGCTGAACCTGCTCGGCTGCCTCGACACTCCGACGTCGGGAGAATATTACCTCGACGAGATATCAGTCCGTACTATGGACGGAAACAAGCGCGCCACGCTGCGCAACCGAAAGATCGGCTTCGTATTCCAGTCATACAACCTGCTGCCGAAGACTACCGCCCTCGAAAACGTCGAACTGCCGCTCTTCTACAACCCCGGGGTGTCTGCTTCCGAACGCAAGCAGAGGTCGCTGAAGGCTCTGGAGGCAGTCGGCCTTTCAGACAGGGTGAACCACCGTTCCAACCAGATGTCCGGCGGTCAGCAGCAAAGGGTCGCCATCGCGAGGGCTCTGGTCAATGACCCGGTGCTGATCCTTGCCGACGAGGCTACTGGAAACCTTGACACCAGGACATCATATGAAATCCTCGCGCTCTTCCAGAAACTGCACGCGCAGGGGCGTACCATCGTGTTCGTCACCCACAATCCCGAGATAGCTTCGTTCAGCAGCAGGAACATAGTCCTCAAGGATGGCCGTATTATAGACGATAAATACAACGATAATATCCAGTCGGCAGTGGAAGCTCTGGCAGCTATGCCGCCGGAGGAGGATTAGGAGGACAGGCTATGAATTATGCAAATCTTTTCAAGATAGCCATAAAGGCAATCCGCAACAACAAGATCCGCTCTCTGCTGACGATGCTCGGCATCATCATCGGTATCACGGCCGTCATCCTGATGATTTCGCTCGGACAAGGAGCTAAATCCACCATCAAGGGCGAAATATCATCGATAGGGTCCAATCTGATCAATATCTGGCCTGCAAGTACCGACGAGAGCGGAGCCCGAAGGAGCGCCTCTGATATGCAGTCAATGAAGATGAGCGATTATGAGGCTCTGAGGCGGGAAGCCCGCTACCTGCGGTATATCTCTCCTTCATTTTCACGCAGCGGTCAGGCAATCGCCGGAAACAACAACACCCCGACGACCATCTACGGTGTCAATACCGAGTATCTGGAGATACAGGGCTTTGAGATTATGGCAGGCGAGATGTTCACTGAAGAGAATATCCGCGAAATTTCGAAGGTCTGCCTGCTCGGCAAGACAGTGGTGGAAGAACTGTTCGACGGCGACAACGAGGCCGCCCTCGGCAGCGTGATAAGGTTCAACAACCTGCCCATCAGGGTTATCGGCGTGCTCAAGTCAAAGGGCTCCAGCGCAATGGGATCCGACCAGGACGACATAATCGTCGCTCCCTACACTACGGTGCAGAAAAGGGTGATGGCGATAGATTACGTGCCCTCCATCGTGGCTTCCGGCCTCAGCGAAGAGTATTCAGGCCAGGCCATCGACGAGATCACGGCAATCCTCCGTCAGCAGCACGGCATAAAGGGCGACGCCAAGAACAATTTCAGGGTTATGTCAATGGATGAGATTCTCGACACTATCGACCAGGTGATGAATACGCTGACGCTGCTGCTGGCAGCCATTGCCTTCATCTCTTTGATCGTGGGAGGCGTCGGCATTATGAACATAATGTATGTGTCGGTGACCGAGCGTACACGAGAGATCGGTTTGAGGATGTCGATCGGAGCCAAATCCAGCCAGATAATGATGCAGTTCCTCATCGAAGCTGTCGTGATCAGCGTCACGGGAGGTATCATCGGAATCCTGTCCGGTGTGATACTCAACGGACTCATCAGTCTGATTATGTCGATGACTGGCTCTGCGATGAGTATGATCATTTCCGGCAAGTCAATCGTGGTCGCTTTCCTCGTATGTACATTCACCGGTATATTCTTCGGCTGGTATCCTGCCCGCAAGGCAGCCCGCCTCGACCCTATAGACGCTTTGAGATATGAGTAGGAAACTTCCCCGTTGGACTATCCATCTGGCTGTATGGCTGTTTATCGCCGGGTTCAACCTGCTTATGGGTTCGCTCATGCCTTCGGATAACCGTGCGATGACTCTCCTGGGAATCCCGACAGTGATTTGCTCCTGCTCGCTGTTCTATCTCAATTACGGTTTTCTTATCGGAAGGTTCTGGACCAGGAAGAAATATCTGGCCTTCGTACTTCTGAATATGGCTGCATTGCTGTTGTGTATGTTCTTCCAGTATGAATGCTATATATTCCTTTTCGATAAGTACGGGCCGATAGTGGAACTGCCCGATGATTTCGACTATAAGGTTATGTCATCAGTCATTTCACTGGCGTACCTGCCTTCCGGTCTTTTCTTCATCCTGATTAGCTCCCTCATAAAGACATCGTGGTTCTGGAACCAGTCGCAGGCAAGGGTGAAGGAATTGGAGAACGAGCATATCAAGGCCGAACTCGAAGGGCTCAAGAGCCAGATCAACCCTCACTTCCTGTTCAACAGCCTCAATGCAATCTATGCCCTCATCGCAATGGACCAGGACAAGGCGCAGGAGGCGACCCACGCGCTGTCGAACCTGCTGCGGTACGTGCTGAACGAGAAAAATGAGGAGATGGTGCCTCTTGACGACGAGCTCAAGTTCACTCAGGACTATATCGACCTGATGTCGATGCGCTTTTCGAGCGATATGCTGAGCCTGAAGGTGGAAATGCCCGACGATGCCCAGGGCTGGAGGATAGCTCCTATGCTTTTTATGACGCTGATCGAGAATGCCTTCAAGCACGGCATAAGCAATGCCTCTCCGTCATTTATCCTGGTGTTGATACACATAGCCGACGAAAAGATATTCGCCACGGTGTCCAACTCCCGCTTCCCCAAGAACGAGCCTGACCGCAGAGGCGGCGGCATCGGCCTTGACAACCTGAGCAAAAGGCTGGAACTCATATATGGGGAGCAGGCATCTATGACTGTGACCCAGGAAGAAGACTCCTATACTACAAAACTGGAAATACCTTTGAGAAGATGAACAGGATACGTACACTGGTAGTTGACGACGAGCCGCTGGCCGGCAAGTTGATCGCTTCTTATGTAGAAAAGACCCCTTTCCTTGAACTGACGGACCTTTGCCTTGACGGGGCAAGCGCATTGCACCGGATAGGGGAGGGCAAGGCAGAACTTGTGTTCTGTGACATCCAGATGCCGGACCTGACCGGGATGGAATTGTCGAGGATGGCTTCCTCTCCCAGAGTGAAATTCATCTTCACAACAGCCTATGCCCAATATGCCATAGACGGGTACAAGGTTTCGGCTCTTGATTATCTGCTCAAACCGGTCAGCTACAAAGATTTTCTTGCAGCGGCCAACCGGGCGAGGGAGTATTTCGAGGCGATGGGCGACGCCGCGGCGAAAGAAAGCGGCAAGGCCTCGGTTTTCCTCAAGGTGGATGGCCAGATGGTCAAGGTCGGCATCGACGATATCCTCTATGTCGAAAGTGTAAAGGATTACGTCAAGGTACACTGCTCGGACGGTCGGGTGCTGATGTCTCTTGTCAGCCTCAAGAAGATGGCTGAGATACTTCCCGAAGACCGTTTCTTCCGCGTCCAGCGTTCCTTTATGGTGGCTCTCGACAAGGTTTCCGCGATGGAGCGGGGCAGGATTGTTTTCGGTGAAGAGAAGATTGCTGTATCCGACAGTGTCAAAGATGACTTTTACAAGGCTTTATCAGAAAAAAATATTATATTTGTTTGATAACAAATACTAATCGAAATGGAAGCTGGATATATTGCAAATGCTAAAAAATGGATGAGTGGCGCCTTCGACGAGGCCACGCGCAAAGAGGTTGAGCAGGTTTTCAATACCGATCAGAAGGAACTTGAAGACCGTTTTTACCGTAATCTCGAATTCGGAACCGGCGGCCTTCGCGGCATAATGGGCGCAGGCACCAACCGCATGAACAAATATACAGTGGGTATGGCGACCCAGGGCCTTGCAAACTACGTCGTAAGAAACTTCGGCGAGGGCGTCTCAGTAGCCATATCATACGACTCCCGCAACAATTCCCGCTATTTTGCAGACATCACCGCAGGCGTGCTTATGAGCAACGGCCTGAAGGTATATCTCTTCGACGATATACGGCCTACTCCTGAACTGAGTTTCACCATCCGTCATCTCGGATGCAAAGCCGGAGTGATGATCACCGCCTCCCACAACCCCAAGGAGTATAACGGCTACAAAGTGTTCTGGGAGGACGGAGCCCAGGTTACCGCTCCTCACGACACCAGCATCATCGACGAAGTCAACAAGATCGAGGATCCTTCACAGGTGAAGTTCGCTCCCGAAGGAGCTCCCAAGCCGATAATGATCGGCAAGGAAGTTGACGAGGCTTTCTTCGACGCAGTCCTGTCACTGATGGTTACCCCTGAAGCAGTAGCCCGCCACAAAGACATAAAGATAGTCTACACTCCTCTTCACGGCACCGGCATCAAAACCGTTCCCGTAGTCATCACAAGGATGGGCTTCGAGAATCTCTATATTGTCGAGGAACAAGCCATAGGCGACGGCAATTTCCCGACCGTAGTGTCTCCCAACCCGGAGGAGCCCACTGCTATGAAAATGGCGATGGACCTGGCCGGCAAAGTCGGAGCAGACATCGTGCTCGGCACCGACCCCGACGCTGACCGTATCGGCCTGGCAGTACGCGACGACAAAGGCGAGCTGAAGCTCCTGACCGGCAACCAGATCGTAGAGATCCTCACCAAATACCTGCTCGAAAGATGGAAGGTCCTCGGCAAGCTGACCGGCAAAGAATATATGGTGACGACGATCGTGACCACCGAGATGGTTTCCGCCATATGTGAAGATTACGGCGTGGATCTGTACAGGGTTCTCACCGGTTTCAAGAACATTGCAGAGATCGTCCGCAACAACGAAGGCAGCAAGACCTTCATCGGCGGCGGTGAAGAGAGCAACGGCTACAATGCCGGCGAATTCGTACGCGACAAGGATTCTGCAGTAAGCTGCGGCCTCGTCTGCGAATGTGCTGCCTGGCTGGCCGAAAGGGGACAGACCCTCTACGGCTTCCTGCAGGAAATATACGCCCAGTACGGCCTCTATACCGAAAAGCTCATCTCTGTAGTGCGCAAAGGCAAGGAAGGTCTCGAGCAGATCAAACAGATGATGGTCGATTTTCGCAACAACCCTGTCAAGGAGCTTGCAGGATCTCCCGTAGTGAAGGTCATCGACTACCTCGACACCGAGAAGACAGGCCTTGCCAAGTCAAATGTGCTCCAGTTCTTCAGCGCTGACGGCAGCAAGGTTTCAGTCAGGCCTTCGGGCACCGAACCCAAGATCAAGTTCTATTTCGGAGTAAAGGGTGACAACCCCGCAGCCAAGCTGGACGCTCTGGTAAAGCAGTTCTCAGTATAAGCTAAACCAGGTCGGCAAAGTCTGCGCCCACATAGTCTTTCAGGTCCTGGGGGTTGATTCCGATCTGATGCCCCACCTGGCCGGCGCTGACGAAAATGCCGTCATACAGAGTCGCAGACTCTTCGATAAAAGTTTTGAAGGGCTTCTTCATTCCGATGGGAGAACATCCTCCGTGGATGTATCCCGTAAGAGGGAGAAGCTCTTTCTGTTTAATCATCTGGATGCTCTTGACTCCTGCGGCCCTGGCCGCCTTCTTGAGGTCAAGTGAGCAGTTGACAGGTATGACGAAGACGAAATGCTGGCATCCGTGGCCGCCCGTGCCGACGCCTCCGTCAGCTTCTGTCACAAGGGTCTTGAAGACCTGTTCGGGGTTTTCTTCGAGGGCCCGGGCCACCAGCATCCCGTCCGTAGTGGAAGGGTCGTAGCTGCGGGTGATGAAATCAATGCCTGCCGCAGTAAGCAGGCGCATCACGTTGGTGGTCTGTGCCATAGCTGGATTGAAGGCTAGATGTGCTTGATGTAGGCCCTGCGCCGCTTGACGAGCTCGTGGTCGAAAGACTTCCACAAAGCCTGGATGCTATGGTTTGTCTCGAGGTTTGCGTTCGTCTCGCAATACTTGAAGCCTTTCTTCTTGGCGTAAGGGAACACGCTGCTGACCATCAGTGCATTGAGACCCTTGCCCCGGAATTCGGGACTTACGCCGACAAGCAGGAATTCGATGGTATCGTCATATTTCAGGTAGAGCGCCTTGACCAGATGCCACCAGCCGAAGGGGAAAAGCTTACCTCTGGTTTTCTGTATGGCCTTCGCCAGCGACGGGATCATAATAGCGCAGCCGACCATATTGCCGTCCTTGTCATAGATGGTAGGGAGCAGGTTGACGTCGACGAACGGGATGTAGTTCTTTATGAGGTTGTCGACCTGGGCGTCGTCCAGCTGGGAGAAACCGTAAAGCTTGGCGTAGCAGCCGTTGAGGAGCTTGAAGATGTCCTTGGCTCCGTTCTTGAGAAGGTCGCGGTTGTTTTTGAATATCTTGAGATGAAGGTCGTAACGCTTGGCGACGACCTCTGCGAGGCGGGTGAATCTCTCTGTCTCCTCGGGCATCGTAATGCGGTATTCCACCCAGTCCACGCTCTTTTCAAGACCGTAGCGGTCGAAATACTGGGAGTAATAAGGGTAGCAGAAAGCGAGGGACATTGTGCTCATCTTGTCGAAGCCTTCGACAAGACAACCTTCGCGGTCATAGTCGATGAAGCCGATGGGGCCTTCCAGACCATCCATCCCTCTTTCCTTGCCCCAGGCTACGACGGCATCCAGCAATGCCTTGCATACTTCGTAATCTTCAATGAAGTCAATCCAGTTGAAACGGACGTCATTTGTCTTCCAGGTAGCGTTGGCGCGGGGGTTGATCAGCGCCACCACGCGGCCGGCCACCTTGCCGTCCTTATAGGCCAGGAAAGGCTGGCACTGGCAGAAAGAAAGTGCCGGGTTAGTCGTCAGACTGGCTTTCGTGTCCATAGCCAGTTCCGGGACATAATAAGGATTATCTTTATAGAGATCGAGTGAAAAGTTGATGAACTGCCTGAGTTGTTTCTTCGTTTCTACAGGGACTATCGTTACACTTGAAGTAGAGGTCATAGTGTTTAGGTTTTAGCGGCGCAAAGTTAATAAATAGAGAAAAAAAACTAAATTTGCTGGACTAAAGTGTACTAAAAGCTAACGATTTTAACCTAAACTATTGAATATGAGTCTTTTGTCTGATAAACTGGCTCAATTTACCTTGCCGAATGAATTAAAAGACAGAGGTATCTATCCTTATTTCAGGCCTATTTCCAGTGAGCAGGATTGTGAAGTGATAATAAACGGACGAAAGGTCCTGATGTATGGTTCCAACAGTTATCTTGGACTTACCAATCATCCCAAGGTGAAGGAAGCCGCCATCGAAGCCGTCAAAAAGTACGGTACCGGCTGCGCCGGCTCCCGTTTCCTCAACGGTTCTCTCGATATACACGAAGCCCTCGAGGCGCGTCTGGCCAAATTCGTGGGCAAAGACGAGGCAATCATATTCTCTACCGGTTTCCAGGTTAACCTCGGCGTGGTTTCGTGTCTTACCGGAAGGGAGGACTACCTGCTCATCGACGAGAGAGACCACGCTTCGATCATCGAAGGCAGGCGCCTGAGTATGTCTACCATATTCAAGTTCAGGCACAATGATATGGACCATCTGGAGAAGATGCTCCGTCGCTGCCGTCCGAACAAGTTGAAACTGATAGTAGTCGACGGCGTTTTCAGTATGGAGGGAGACCTCGCGCCCCTCAAGCAGATGGTTGAGCTGGCAAAGAAATACAAAGCTTCGATAATGGTGGACGAGGCCCACAGTATGGGCGTCTTTGGCCCCAATGGCCAAGGACTCTGCTATGCCGAGGGCGTCACTGAAGACATCGACCTTGTTATGGCCACCTTCAGCAAATCTTTCGCTTCCCTCGGCGGTTTCATTGCCTGCAACCACGACATAGCCAATTTCATCCGTCACAACGCCCGTTCATATATCTTCAGCGCAAGTGCCACTCCCGCTGCCATCGGTGCAGCCAATGCGGCTCTTGACATAATGCTGTCGGAACCTGAGCGTATCCAGCATCTTTGGGATCTGACCAATTATGCAATCAAAGGGTTCAGGGATATGGGTTGCGAGATAGGCAACACTTCTACACCTATCATCCCGCTGTTCATCCGCGACAACGAGAAGACGTTTATGATTACCCAGGAATTGCTGGCAGAAGAGCCTGTAGGCCTTTTCGTCAATCCTGTCGTAGCTCCTGCGGTTCCTCCCCAGGACACCCTCATCCGCTTCTCTCTGATGGCGACACATACTCAGGAGCACGTAGACTATGCCCTTGAGAAGATCCATAAAGTTTTCAAGAAATACGGAGTAATCTAAAATGGCATCGACCAAAGTCAATGTCGTGCTGGTAACGGGCGGAAGTTCCGGTATCGGCGCGTCCATCGTCCGGCTGCTCAGCAATGCCGGTATGCGTGTATGGGCCGCTTCACGCCGCGGCACTCTGGAAGACGGCTCGCTGGCGAACGTGACCCCTCTGGTAATGGATGTGAACGATGAAGCAAGCGTCAAGGCTGCAGTCGACAGGATCCTGGCGGTTGACGGTCATATCGATGCAGTTGTGTGCAATGCCGGCAACGGTGTGGCAGGTGCGATAGAGCAGACTACGGTGGAGGAGGGGAAATACCAGTTCGAAACTTGTTTCTGGGGTGCACACCGCACCATCAGGGCAGTCCTCGAGCCTATGCGAGCCCAAGGCTTCGGCCGCATCATCACCATTTCGTCAGTAGCCGCGGTGGTGCCTATTCCTTTCCAGGCTTTCTACAGCGCCGTCAAGGCTTCCGTGCTGATTTACACCAAAGCTCTGCGGCTCGAACTCAAGCCTTTCGGCATCCAGTGCTGCAGCATCCTTCCCGGTGATACCAAGACAGGCTTCACTGCAGCCCGCAAATTTGTCAAGGCTTCCGATGACGAAAGCTCAGTCTATTTCAAGAAGACAAAAGAGTCCGTAGGCCGTATGGAGCACGACGAACAGAACGGTATGAACCCCGACAAGATAGCAAAGGCAGTCCTCAGACAGTTGCAGCGTCGCAGGATGGCTCCCACGTCGACTCCCCGCATCGATTACAAGGCCATCGGCCTCCTTGTCCGCCTGCTTCCGACCAGGCTAATGCTCTGGATTGTAGGTAAGATTTACTGATCCTGACCAAATAATACATATAAAAAAGACCGGTTCGCAGGAACCGGTCTTTTTGTTGTCTGATTGGTGGTGTCGGTTAGAATCCGCCGCGGAATCCGCCGCCCATTCCACCGCCGAAGCCGCCCATTCCGCCACGGCCGCCGCGACCGCCGCCGAAGCCGCCTCTTCCGCCGCCGAAGCCGCCACCACGCTGGCCGCCGAAGGTGCCGAAGCGGTAGGTGAAGCTTACGAGGAAGTAACGTCCGAGGGTGTTGCTGCTGCTGTCGAGGATGTAGTTGTCAGTGATCTGACGGGTGATGTTCTTCGACTGGTTGAGGATATCGTTAACCTGGAGAGAAACTGTTGCCCTGCCGCCGAGGATGGTCTGGAGGATAGATGCGTTCCAGATGAGTTTCGGCTGGTTGTAACCGTCTGAGTAACCATAGTAGAAGTTGTAGTTGGCGTTGGTTACGAGGTTGGTGTTGCCCAGGGTGGCATTGAAGCTTGCAGTCACTGCATTGTCCCAGGTCGGCTTGATGTTGGTGGTAGTCATTGAGTAGTATGACTTGCGGTAGTTGGTGCTTCCACCGATGATAGCCTCGATGTAGTTGTTGCGGTAGGTGAAGCGCAGAGTCTCGCTGATGTTGATGGTGTTGTAGATGTTCTCGTCGTAGTTGGCCTTGTTGAGGTAAGAAGTAGCTGAGTTGGGATCCAGCTTGGTGGGGTTACCTATATATGAGACAGAACTTGAGAACGAACCGTTGGTGAAGGTTGATATCGAGAAGTCGCTTCTTGCGATAGGAGAGTTGAAGGTGAAGTTACCGTTGACAGAGTAGCTTCCGCGACTTGAGTTCATCGGGACTGAGTAGGTGACGCCGGTGGTAGGCACTGTCCACGTTCCGTTCACGATGCCGTCCTTTGTGTAAGTACCGCCGATACGTGCGTTGAATGAAGAGAACTTGGCGGGATTGCTCTTGAAGTACTCAGTGCTCATATTGTGGGTGAATGACGGAGTCAGGTTCGGATTACCACGGTTGATGCTGAGCGGGTTGGTATTGTCTTCAACGGGGTTCAACTGGTTTACGCTGGGCTGTGAAGTACGACCCTGGTAGTTGATCCTCAAGTCGCTGTAGTCGCTGATTTCGTACTGGATACGGGCGTTGGGCGACCAGTTGAGGACGTTCTGGGGGATGGTGGTAGTCTTTCCGCTGTAGGTAGTCTTGCTTTCGCTCTTGCTCGGGATGACTGAAGCTCCGACAGAGAGGGTCAGTTTGTCGGTCTGCCTCATAAGGTTGGCGCCGATGTTCTGTTCGAGGCTGTTGTTGATTACCTCATTTGAGTACATAAAGTCCTTGATGGTGTAGTTGCCGGATGCATCCTTGTTCCAGGTGTCCTTGGTGGAAACGCTGTTACGATAGTTCAGCGAGTAGTTTGCCTGCAGGAAGAAGTCGCTTCCGAGGTACTCGGTGAATGTGAGTCGGCCACCGATATTCTGAGAATTGCTGAGCTGGTTGTAGAACTGGTCTACTGCCGAGATGCTGTCAAGGACGTTGTTGTGGTAGATATTGGTGATTGACTGGTTGAAACCGTCAGTGTTGTTCTTTGACAGGCTGTAGTTCATATTCAAGGTGAGTGAACGTCCGGCTTTGCCGAGTCTCTGGCGGAACAGGAAGCTGCCGCTGGTAGAGAGGGCGTCGTTGTTGCCGAAGTTCTTGGTGTAACCGTCGTTGACCTTGGCCGTGCTTACGCTTCCGTCTGCGTTGCCGTTGTCAGTAAGGAAGTCTGACTGCTGGAGGAAGTCGCCGTAGCTGTAGCTGATCTGGGGCTCGAACACGATTGAGGTGTTTTCTGTGATGTCCCACTCGAGGCGGACGCTACCGCCGTGTGAGTACTGGGTCGTCTTGTCGGATTCGGCCTCGTCGCTGAGGATCGTTGTTCCATTCTTCAGCAAAGTGGTCTTGTGTGACTGGTTTTCGATCAGGTTGTTGTTGCCGCTGAAGCGGTAGTTGCCTGCGAGCTCGTTATCTTCGCCCCAAGTGTGGCTTGCGTTGACACCACCCATAAATGTGGTTCTGATACCGCCGCCGCCCATTCCGCCTCGTCCGCCGCCACGGCCCATTCCGCCGCCCATCATTCCGCCGCCGCCGAAGCCCATATTGTTGGCGTTGTTTCCGTTGCCGATCAGGGCGATCTGGTCGCTTGAACCGAAGCGGGCAATCATTGCATTACCGTTGAAACGGACATCGTTCACGTCGCTGAATGACTTGCCGTCAGGAATTTCGTTGCCTAAGCGGAGGTCGCTGCCGACACCGGCTGAGATGTTGCCGATCCAGCCGTTCATCATACCCTGCTTTACTCCGACGTCGATGACGTATTCTTCACGGCCGTCGTTGATGCCGGTGAATTCGGCCTCTTCTGACTGTTTTTCAAGCACCTTCACCTTCTCGATGATCTTGGCGGGAATGTTCTTGACAGCCAGCTGGGGGTCATCCATAAAGAAGGTCTTGCCGTCGACGGTGATCTTGTTGATGGTCTTTCCGTTGGCGGTGATGGTACCGTCGCTGCTCACTTCCACGCCGGGGAGTTTCTTGAGCAGTTCGTACAACATATCGCTGTCAGTGGTCTTGAAAGCAGCTGCGTTGTACTCGATGGTATCCTTCTTTATTATGATGGGGTTGCCGACATCGGTGACTGTAGCACCTTCGAGGTAGGTGACCTCGACTTTCATCTTGATAGTGCCGAAATCGATGTCTTTGTTGGTAACTTCAATTTCGCTGGTGTAAGCCTGATAACCGAGCAGCTCGCACTTGAATGTATATTTACCGGGTTTTACTTTCTTGACTTCTACCGCTCCCTTTGTATCGGTAAGTGCATAGGAAGAGGTTTCTTTCTTCTCTTCGTCATAGATGCTCACGGTTGCGAATTCTACCGGGGCTCCTGACTCTTCGTCAATGAAGATGGCTTTGAGAGTGTACCTTTGTGCATTTGCCAGTCCTGTGGAAAAGAATAATACACAGATGGTTGTAATGAGAAATCTTAATTTCTTAGACATAATTGATGGTTGCTGTAATTTACTTTTGCCTTCTTAGACTATCGTGAGGGGCAAAAGTTAAAAGGGGGATCAAGATTTTTTCACCCTTTCTGAATGCATTTCGACAAACTGCTTCCAGTTGGTGGCGGCACCGTCGTCCTTGAGGGGATTTGTGAGCTGGTAGAAATGGCACATTGCTATCGCTACTGCATCGGATGCGTCGAGATGCTTGATGTCAAGCTTTACGTCCATAGTTCTTTCGACCATAGCCTTGACCTGTTCCTTTGATGCTGCGCCCTTGCCGGTGATGGCCATCTTGATTTTCCTGGGCGCGTATTCGTACACGGGGATCTGCCGGGCCAGGGCGGCTGAAATGGCGGCCCCCTGGGCTCTTCCGAGCTTAAGCATCACCTGAGGGTTCTTGCCGTAGAACGGGGCCTCGATGGCGATGTCGTCGGGAGCATATTTGTCCATCAGCTCACCGGTCTCGCGCAGAATGTGCTCCAGCTTGGTGAAGTGGTCCTTGACCTTGCGCAGGTCGACCACTCCCATATCTACCAGGTGGACGCTGTTGGCATCAACGAGAATGACCCCGAAGCCCAGCAGATTGGTTCCGGGGTCAATTCCCATTATTATTCGCTGTGAGGCCCGCATCAGTCGATGATGTCAAAGCCTGTGTAGGGACGCAGGGTCTCGGGGATGACGATGCCGTCGGCAGTCTGGTTGTTCTCCAGCAGGGCTGCCACGATGCGCGGAAGCGCGAGGGAACTGCCGTTGAGGGTATGGGCGAGGGTCATCTTGCCGTTGGCGTCCTTGTATCTCAGTTTGAGCCTGTTGGCCTGATATGATTCGAAGTTGGAAACCGAGCTGACCTCCAGCCAACGCTTCTGTGCTTCTGAATAAACCTCGAAGTCGTAAGTGATGGCAGAAGTGAAACTCATATCGCCGCCGCACAGACGGAGGATGCGGAAAGGCAGGCCAAGGCTGGTGACGAGTTTCTCTACGTGGGCAACCATTCCGTCGAGGGCTTCGTAAGATTTCTCGGGAAGGCTGAGCTGGACGATTTCCACCTTGTCGAACTGATGGAGCCTGTTCAATCCGCGGACATCCTTGCCGTAGGAACCGGCTTCGCGGCGGAAGCAGGGAGTGTAGGCGGTCATCTTAACGGGAAAGTCTTTCTCCTGGAGGATGACGTCACGGTAGATGTTGGTGACGGGAACTTCGGCAGTGGGCACAAGGTAGTAATTGTCGACGGTGGCGTGGTACATCTGGCCTTCCTTGTCGGGAAGCTGGCCGGTGCCGAAACCTGATGCTTCATTGACCAGTACGGGCGGTTCTACTTCGAGGTAGCCGGCTGCCGTGTTGAAATCAAGGAAGTATGAAATGAGGGCTCTCTGGAGTCTGGCGCCTTTACCCTTGTATACCGGGAATCCGGCTCCGGTAAGTTTCACTCCGAGGTCGAAATCGATTATGTCGTATTTCTTCGCGAGTTCCCAGTGGGGAAGGGCGTCGGGACCGAGATCGGGGATTTCACCAACCTGCTTTACCACGACATTGTCTTCGGCAGTCCTGCCCTGAGGCACTTCTGCGCAGGGAAGGTTGGGCAGGAGCACGAGCAGGTCGTTCTGCTGTTTGCTGCAACTGTCCATCTGCTCCTCAAGAGCCTTCGAGCGGTCCTTGAGACCTGCAACTTCCTGTTTGATGGTTTCGGCGGCCTGTTTGTCGCCAGCCTTCATCAATGCTCCGATCTGGGCGGCGAGGGACTTCTGTGACGCCAGGCAAGCGTCAAGCTCAGTCTGGAGGGCGCGCCTGCTGCGGTCGGCTTCAAGTATCTTATCTACAATCTCGCGTGCGTCAAAATGTTTGACGGCAAGCCTTTCAACAACGAAATCGGGCTGTTCGCGAAGGAGTTTAAGTGTCAGCATCGTATAGTGTTTTTAATCAAGCCGCAAATATAATCAAAAAAGGCGTGTTTATAGTGGTTGTGTGAAGCAGCTTGCGTGGAAAAGCAGTTCCCCGCCGTCAGTTTCCTGCAATTCGTTGCGCTGGAAATACCCTTCGGCAGTCGAACTGCAGTCGGTAGGGATGTACAGGTCCTGGGTGAAACAGTCAATCACCTGTATCGAGGTCTCGCGGATGAAGCCGCAGACCCAGTAGGCGTCTATCTGGTCGGGGACTTCAATCGTATGCAGTCCGCTGTAGACGGGATCTCCGCCGAAGCAGATTACGACGGGCAGCCGGAAAGTGGCGTTGAGAATGTCTTCCCTCAGCTTGTCCGCGGCTCCGGCTTTTATCGCAAGGGTATCCTTGCCGCATACGCGCAGACTGATTCCGCTCATCCGGTACAGGCCCTTGAGCGGCTCTTTCCATATCAGGGCAGCGCTTTCGGCCTGCGCTACGGCAGTCTGGGCGAAATCTACGTTGTACTTGACAGAGTGATGGCAGAGCGGCTGCTTTCGCACGGGCTTGACCTTGAAGTCGTTGCCCAATGTGTCGGCAATGTACTGCCGGATGCGGCCGTCAGCTTCCGGAATGAATGATTCGATAGCCTTATTGTTCATTGTTTTCCAATATGTCACACAACATCTGCACGGTGATGTCTTTGGCGACCACCCGCTTGTCCTTGTCCAGCAGGTAGAGCCTGGGGACGACGACAAGGTCGTAATCTTCCCTCAGCTGGCTTTCGGGCCCTTCATCCGTGAGATGTGTCCAGTTGTTATACTTCTTTATGTCGTCCTGCCAAAGCAGCCGGTCGGGGCTCAGATACACCGACACGACTTTCACCTTCTTCGATTTCAGGAGGGCTGAGGCATTCTGCAGGTCTTCCTTGAACTGCCGGCAGTCATTGCAGTGGGCTATGTTGAAGAACAGGACGGTATACGGCTTGCGGCCGGCCAGCATCCTTTTTCTTGCCCCCCTCTTGTTGAAGAGGATTTCGTCGGCCGCCTTCGAGCCGACGTCATTCTGCTGCATCTTTCCGAGATTCCAGCGGATTTCCGCGATGGTCTCTTCTGCCCAGGAAGCATCTGTGGCAAGGATGAAATCATTGGCAAGACGCGCCGCCCCGGCCTGGGCGTCCCTCAGCGGGATGCTGCGGTAGTACTTGAATATTTCGTAAAGAGTTGTCTTGAAAGCGTTGACGTCTCCGTTGGAGCGCTGGAAAAGGGCTGCGGTGAGCTGCACGACGCTCTCCTCGTTCGCTCCGAGTTCACCCGTGACTGTGTCCAGAAGTTTCAGCAGGGCGCTGCGGTAATCGTCCTTGACGTCGATGAGCTGGCCCAGTGCTGCGCTGTCCAGCTTGCGGCCGATGATTGTGTTCTCGCTGTCGAGCAGGAATAAGGCCGGAGTCGTAAGGACGCCGTATTTCATCTGGAAGTCGCTCTCCAGGTCGGGATCCCAGAGGTTGTAGACTTCGACCTTCGGATTGTCAATGGCGTCGAAATTCTCCCTGACGAACTTTTCCCACTGCGGGCGCTCGCTCTGTGTGTATACCGCGAAGAAAGCAATCGAAGAGTCTCCATCGTAGTTGTTGAGCAGTGAAACGAGCAGGGGAGTCTGCCGGACGCAGGTCGCGCAGCCGTCCTCGTAGAAGAACAGCACCTTGAGCGGGCTCCGCACTGCGCGCACGTCGACCGACGAGCCGTTTATGTCTTCCATCAGAAGCGCGGGGGCGCTCATCCCCAGCAGCGAGCTGCGGTTGAACTGAGCGAATGCATAAAGGGCCGGATAGCTGTCCTTGTCCGGCCACTCCAGTTTGCCGTTCAGGAAATATGAGTCGGCGATATGTACGGCGACCGCTTCGGCTCCCATAACCGGGCAGTCTGAGAAATAATCGAAGAACACTCCGGCCATCCTGGTCGAATCTTCCTTAGTCTCCATAATGGATATGAGCCTCTCCGCCAGGTATATTATGGAGTCGGCAGGCATCAGGCTGATCGCTGGAAGTTCTTTCTCGATGGCGCCGAACAGGGCCTGTGAACTATCGTCCGTCGCACTCTGAACCGGTTGCGCTACGCAGGTCAGCGCAAAGCCAAGCAACAGTGTCAGAATGCACAGGCGTTTCATCAGTTCTTCAATTTCAGGTATTTTGCTATGTCTACGTTCTTAGGAAGGAAACATCTTGCGTCTCCACCGTTCACGAGCACGTCCCTTACGACTGTAGATGAGATGAATGAAAATTCGTGGCTTGAAGGGATGAAAACGCTGGAAATCTCCGGCGCCATTTTCTTGTTCGCCTGGGCTACGACGCTCTCCAGTTCAAAGTCTGTGGTGGTGCGGATGCCCCTGATGATGCAGCTCGCTCCGACTTTCCTGCAGAAATCTACTGTCAGTCCCTCGAAGGTGCAGACAGACACGTTGGGCAAGTCTTTCACTGCATCCCTGATGATTTCCGCCCTGATCTCAGGTGGGAAGAATCCTTTCTTGGTGTAGTTGAATCCGACTGCCACTATCACGTTGTCGAATAGTTTAAGCGCAGACTGGAGTACGTCCAGATGTCCGAGGGTAAACGGGTCGAATGAACCCGGGAATAAAGCTGTTTTCATCGCTATTTAGTCCAATCAATAGGCTCGAGGCCGTTGTTAGTGAGTATTTCGTTTGTTATTGAAAAATGCCTGCATCCGAAGAAGGCGCCTCTGGCCAGGGGAGACGGGTGGGCTGCCTCCAGCACATAGTGGCGGCCGGTGTCGATGAGGACCTTCTTGCTCCTGGCGAAATTGCCCCAGAGCAGGAAGACTATGCCTTCGCGGCGGTCGCTGAGAGCCTTGATGACAGCGTCGGTGAATGTCTGCCAGCCAAGGCCGCTGTGCGAAGCAGCCTGGCCCGCCCTGACTGTCAGAATGGCATTCAGCAGGAAGACGCCCTGCCTGGCCCATCCCTCCAGGGAGCCGTTGCTCTTGTCTACCTTGACTCCCAGGTCG
Organism: uncultured Bacteroidales bacterium; assembly: GCA_947169015.1. Taxonomy (GTDB): domain Bacteria; phylum Bacteroidota; class Bacteroidia; order Bacteroidales; family UBA932; genus Equibacterium. Next base: position 51,416 of record CAMVOD010000010.1, read on the forward strand.
TCCTCGATTTCCTTATATATATTTAAAAGGGAGGGAGGGGGCTGTATGCCCTGGGGCACAGAAAAACTGAGTCCTTCGGCCTGACCGGGATTATGGTAGGGGTCCTGGCCCAGAATCACCACCTTTACCTGGTTGAAAGGGGTGAGGGCGAACGCGTTGAAAATCTTGCTGCCGGGGGGATATATGGTCTTTCCGGCAGCTTTTTCGGCGTGCAAAGCGGCAGCCAGGTCTCTGAAATAAGACTTGTCGAACTCGTCCTTGAGAACTTCTTTCCAGCTTTGCTCGATACGGACTTCCATCTGGGCCTATTTGTCGAAAACAAATTTAAGAACTTCTTCGATTCGTTCAACATAGTAGAAGTCCAGACCCTTGATATAGATTTCGTTTATGTCCTTGATGTCTCTTTCATTCTCCTTGGAGAGGACTATGGTCTTGACTCCGGCCCTCTTGGCTGCGAGAATCTTCTCCTTGATGCCTCCCACGGGCAGTACCTTGCCGAGCAGTGTGATTTCGCCGGTCATCGCCACGCCCTTGCGGACGCATTTGTCCATCAGTCTCGAGGCTATGGCGGTGGCCATCGTGATACCTGCAGAAGGACCGTCCTTGGGGATGGCGCCTTCCGGTACGTGGATATGGAAGTCCTTCTCGTAGAAGACAGAAGGGTCTACGCCAAGCAGGGATGCGTGAGCCTTGAGGTACTGGAACGCGATTGTCGCGGACTCCTTCATCACGTCTCCAAGATTTCCGGTGGTGGTCAGAGTGCCCTTGCCCCGGTCATTGATGCTGCACTCGATGAAGAGGATCTCTCCTCCGACCTGTGTCCAGGCCAGACCGGTGACGATTCCCGGCATCTGGTTGCCTTTCAGCGAGTCGTGGTGGTTGGTCGGAAGCCCGAGATAACTGCTGACGTCTTCTTTCGTGAGGGTTACGTTGTGCTCCTGGCCGAGGGCGATCTTCTTGGCGGTGATGCGGGCGATCTTGGCAATCTGCCTGTCAAGTCCGCGGACTCCGCTCTCGCTGGTGTAGTCGCTGATGATGAGGGATATGTCCTGCTTGGTGAGCCTGAGGTCCTTGCCGGTGAGGCCGTGGTCGCGCAGCTGCTTGGGCAGCAGATGCCTGCGTGCGATCTCGATTTTCTCCTCGGCGAGATAACCGGATACGTTGATCATCTCCATACGGTCCTTGAGGGCCGGGTGGATGGTGGAGATGTTGTTCGCAGTAGTGATGAACAGCACCTTCGACAGGTCGTAGTCTATATCGAGGTAATTGTCGTGGAACGCGGTGTTCTGCTCAGGGTCGAGGGCTTCCAGCAGGGCGGATGCGGGATCTCCGTGGAAATCTTCGGTAACCTTGTCGATCTCGTCGAGGACGATGACCGGATTGGAAGCTCCGCAGCGCCTGATGGTCTGGATGATACGTCCGGGCATAGCACCTATGTAGGTGCGCCTGTGGCCGCGGATCTCACTCTCGTCGTGCAGACCGCCCAGCGAGATTCGGCCGTACTTGCGTCCGAGGGCTGAGGCGATCGATTTGCCGAGGGAAGTCTTGCCGACGCCGGGAGGACCCCAAAGGCAAAGGATGGGGGATTTCATATCTCCCTTCAGCTTGAGCACCGCCAGGTATTCGATGATCCTGTCCTTGACGCTTTCGAGACCGAAGTGGTCGTTGTCGAGCACTTTCTGGGCATTGGCCAGATCGAGGTTGTCTTCGGTGGTCTCGTCCCACGGCAGCTCCAGCAATGTGGTAATATAGCCATATTCCACGTTGTAGTCGGGAGAGGAAGGATTCAGCTTCTCGAGTTTCTTGAGTTCTTTCTCGAACACTTCGGCAGTCTGCTCCGGCCATTTCTTGCCTTTCGCAGCCTCCCTGAGTTCCGCGATGTCCTCGTCGTCGGAATTCATTCCAAGCTCTTCCTGAATGGTCTTGAGCTGGTTGTTGAGATAATACTCACGCTGCTGCTGGTCAATCTCGCTCTTCACCTTTTTCTGTATGTCTTCGCGTATCTTCAGCAGCTCGATCTGCTTGTCGAGCAGCTCAAGGAGCTTGATGGCTCTCTTCTTGAGCTCGTTCTCCCTGAGCAGGTCGATTTTCTCCAGCTGGTTCTCGATGTCTATGGTAGTGGCCACGAAATTGATCAGGAACGTCTGGTCCTCAATGCCTTTTATGGCAAAGCCGGCCTCCTGGGTGATGTGCTGGTTGAGCTTGATGATATGCATTGCCGCATTCTTGATGCCCTTTGCAAGCGCATCAACCTCCGCATCATCCTTGTCAGGCAGTATGTCTGTCAGATAAGTGACCCTGGCCATCATATATGGCTCATTGATGTCCACGGATACCAGATTGAAGCGCCGCACTCCCTGGATTATGGCAGTGACAGGACCGTTGGGCATCTCGATGATCTTCACGACGCGGCCCAGAGTGCCGATTTCGTAAAGGTCGCTGCGGGTGGGGTCTTCGACTTTTGCATCTTTCTGCGTGACAGTGCCTATCAGCTTGTTCGACTTGTATGCTTCATTCAGCAGCTGTATCGATTTCTCCCTTCTGACCGGAATAGGTATGACAGTGTCGGGGAAGAGTACAATGTTTCTCAGTGGCAGTATTGGCAGCACGTGGGGCAGTTCCTGCTCATTCAGGTCATTAATGGCCTCTATGCTGATTACGGGAGCTATTTCCATCCCTTGCTCGTCTCCAAAAAATAAATTATCGCTCATATTAATGCCAATTTGTCAGTATATAATCAATGGGGGTATTATTGTCAATGATTGTGCCAAGCTTATAGTGGCAGAAAATTAGAAAAAAATCACATACATTTTTGAATATTAAAAAATTAAGCATAATTTAGCAGCCCAATTTCAGAGAAGGTACTATATACATTATTATTATATAAAATTTTACAACAATGACTAAAGCTGAAATCGTTAATGAAGTAGCCAAAGCAACAGGCCTTGAGAAGATCGCTGTTCAGAATGTAGTTGAATCTTTCATGGAGAGTGTTAAGGGTTCGCTGGAGAAAGGCAACAACGTTTATCTTCGTGGCTTCGGCAGTTTTGTGGTTAAACAGCGCGCTCAGAAAACAGCCCGCAACATATCTAAGAATCAGACCATCACAATCGCTGCTCACAAGATCCCCGCGTTCAAGCCGGCTAAAGTTTTCGTTGATCAGGTTAAGAAGCTCAAATAACTTTTAAAAACTCAATATTATGCCAAGCGGTAAAAAAAGAAAGAGACATAAAATGTCGACGCACAAACGTAAGAAACGTTTGCGCAAGAACAGACACAAAAAGAAATAGAACTTTAGGGGCAATGAAAATTGCCCTTTATTGATTATTTCTGAATGGAGAAAGAACTGATAATAGATGTCAGGCAGGATGCAATAAACATAGCCTTGCTGGAAAACCATCGTCTGATGGAATATAGCAGCGAGAGTCTCAAAGGAAAGAAATATTCTGTAGGAGATGTCTATATCGGAAGAGTCAAAAAGCTCCTTCCTTCCCTGAATGCGGCGTTCGTCGACATTGGAGATGAGAAAGATGCTTTCATCCACTATCTTGACTTGGGCTTGAACTTCAGGGCCTTCGACAAATTCGTCCAGCAGATTGACAAGCGGGTGACGGATACGAAGGCTTTCTACCGGAAATTCCGCAACGATGAAGTTCTGCCCAAGGATGGCAAGATTGCCGATTTCCTGACTGTCGGAATGCCGATAATGGTGCAGATAGTCAAGGAACCGATTTCCACCAAGGGATCACGTCTCACTTCCGAGATTTCGATAGCCGGAAGGAATATGGTCCTGCTTCCGTTTAACGACAAGGTAAGCATCTCCCAGAAGATTACTTCCAAGACCGAGAAAAAGCGGCTTGAGCGCCTTGTCTACAGCATCCTTCCAGACAATTACGGAGTAATAATCCGCACGGCGGCCGAAGGCAAGAGGGCTGCTGTGCTGGATGCGGAACTGCGCAGCCTGGTCGAGAAATGGGAAGGTTCGTGGGAGAAACTCAAGGCTGCCAAGACGGTCAGCCGCCTGTTCACCGAGAACAACCGCGTAACTACCATCCTTCGCGACCTGCTCAACGATTCGTTCAACAGCATCTACGCCAACGACGAGTCCATCTGCAACGAAATTCACGACTACATCTCGATGATATCTCCCCAGCAGGAGAAGATCGTCCATTTCTACGATTCGAAGACTCCCATCTTCGACCATTTCGACATTACCCGCCAGATCAAGGGATCTTTCGGCAAGGTTGTGTCTATGAAGAAAGGAACATATCTGGTAATCGAGCATACTGAAGCCCTGCACGTGATAGACGTCAACAGCGGCATCCGTCATACCCAGGTCAATCAGGAAGAGAACGCACTGGAAGTCAATATTTTCGCGGCCGAAGAGATAGCGCGCCAGATGAGGCTGCGCGATATGGGCGGAATAGTGATCGTCGATTTCATCGATATGAATTCGGCTGAACACCGCAACCAGCTGTTCCAGAAGATGCAGGAATTTATGGCTGCCGACCGCACAAAGCACACGGTGCTGCCGCTGACAAAGTTCGGGCTGATGCAGATAACCAGGCAGAGGGTCCGTCCGGTGACCCAGATCGATACCAGCGAAGTCTGCCCGACCTGCCACGGTACAGGCAAGGTGGCTTCATCTCTCGTGCTGGACGAACAGATCGAAAACCAGCTTGAGATGCTGGTGAGGGACAGGGGCTACAGTTCGCTCCACCTCACCGTCAATCCTATCTTGTACGCATATCTGACAAAAGGATTCAACAGCATCCGCCGCCACTGGGCCAAGAAATACAACTGTTCGCTGAAAGTGATCAGCAACAACGAGCTGCATCTGGTGGACTATGTCTGGTCAGATGCTTCCGACAAGGTCGCCATCACAATCTAGAGGCTTTATCCATCTTTTCCTTAATCTGCGCAGTGCAAAGATTGCCCATACTGCCTTCGTGAGTGTGGGCAAGCTGTGACGCTGCAGCAGGCTTGTCGAAGGAGAAACGGCCTTCCTGGACTGCTATCCCTACCTCTTTGTAGGCATCCCTGAACGGAACGCCGGAAACCACTTTGTTGTTTACGACCTCCACGGTGAACATCGGGTCGTAGCGGTCATCCTGGTCGAGGATGTGCTCGTTCACCCTGATATGTTCGAGCATATAAGAAGTCATCTGAAGGCAGGAATGCATAAGTTCGAAAGCGGGGAAGAGGATGTCCTTGAGCAGCTGGTAGTCACGGTGATAGCCGTGGGGCTGGTTGGTGGTCAGCAGGGCGATTTCGTTCTGGACGCTCTGCAGACGGTTTGTCTTGGCCCGCACCATCTCCCATACGTCCGGGTTTTTCTTGTGAGGCATTATGCTGCTCCCGGTAGTCAGCGAGTCGGGGAACGAAATGAAGCGGAAATTGGTGCACATATACATACAGCAGTCCGCAGCGAATTTGTTGAGGGTGCTGCTGACAGCGGCAATCGCTGCAGCGACGGCTTTTTCGGCCTTCGAACGGCTCATCTGGGCGGCTATCGAGTTGTAATGCAGGTCTGCGAAATCCAGCAGGCGGGTGGTCATCTTCCTGTCGAGAGGGAAGGAACTGCCGTAGCCGGCTGCCGAGCCGAGAGGATTCTGGTCGACGATCCGGCGGGCGGCACGGATCATCACCATATCGTCGGCCAGGGTTTCTGCGTAGGCGCCGAACCACAGACCGAAGGATGAGGGCATTGCGACCTGTGCGTGAGTGTATCCGGGCAGCAGGATTTCTTTGTACTGCTCGCTCAGGCTCTGATACTGACTGAACAGCGATTTCACTTCTTCGGCCAGGCTGTCAAGCTCGTCGCGCATATACAGTTTCAGGTCGACCAGGACCTGGTCGTTGCGGCTGCGGCCTGAGTGGATCTTCTTGCCGACGGAGCCGAGCTTGCGGGTGAGAAGGATTTCAATCTGGGAATGGATATCTTCCGCCTCGTCCTCCATCACGAAATTGCCTGCTTCGATCTGTGCGAGGATTGCGTCAAGTTCCTTGCTGAGAATCTGCTCCTCGTCTTTTGCGAGCAGTCCGACTTCGGCCAGCATAGCTATATGGGCCTTGGAGCCCAGCACGTCATATTTCGCAAGTTTGAGGTCCAGCTCCCGGTCATTTCCGACCGTGAAGTCTTCAACCATCTGTGTGGCCGAAACGCCTTTGTTCCAGAGAGTCTGCATAATTATAACTGTATGTTCGTTATGAAGTCCAAATACTTTTTCAGTCCGTCGGTGATTTCGCCGCGATAGACGAATTCGTCGGCTTTATGGGAACGGTTGCTGTCGCCGGGGCCCATCTTTATGGCAGGGATCGACAGCCTCATCCAGTCGGATGTGGTAGGGGAGATGTAAGTCTCGACGCCGAGACTTGCGGCAGTCCTGATCAGGGAATGCCCCTGTGGAGTCGCGGAAGCGTGGTTCAGCATATTGCGGGCTTTCATTCCGCACTGCGGAGCAGCCTGCTGCAGAAGCTCCATTATCTCTTCGTTGGTGTAACTGTCGGTGGTGCGGATGTCGATCACGAAACTGCAGCTGTCCGGAATGACGTTGTGCGCCGTGCCGGCGTTTATCTGGGTGACGTTAAGCCCGACCGGACCCATCGAGGGCGATACTTTGCTGAACTGAAGCCGGCGTATGGCGCTGATCGCTTCGACTGCCTTATACAAGGCATTGTCGCCGAGTTCGGCGTGGGCGCAGTGGGCGCTGCGGCCTTCGCAACTGGCGTCCACCACAAGCAGGCCTCTTTCCGCAACGGCGGCTTTCATTCCCGTGGGCTCTCCGACTATGGCGAAATCGGCTTCCCGCTCGACTATGCGGCGGAGCATCCTCATTCCCCTCTCTCCCGAGCGCTCTTCTTCGCAGCTCAGGGCGAGAAGAAGGTTGACCGGCAGCTCGAGCCGCTCTTTCATCGTATGGATGAAGGTGAATATCATACACACTACGCTGGCGCCGTCGTCGTTGCTGCCAAGCCCCAGGATCCTGGTCCTGTCGGCAGGCGGATTCAGGGGGTCGAAGCTGTATCCGGCCGCTGCTGCCACAGTGTCGATGTGCGCGTTGAGCATCAGCACCGGCTTGCCGGGGTCGTTCTCGGGCTGCCTTACGACGATATTGTTGCCGTATCTGGCTGCAGAGAGGCCCTCCGATTCGAGGAAGGAGCACAGAAAGTCAGCTTTCTTCGTCTCGTGGAAGCTTTCTGCCGGGATGGCTATCATATCTGAAAGCAGCTGGCAGGCCTGTTGTGTGTATTGGCTTATGTCGCTCATTCTATTACTGTTCCTATTGCCCTGCCAAGGTTTGCAGAGCTCTTGATGATCACTCTTTTCACTCCTGCATCAATGGCAGAGAAGGCATTGTCGAGCTTCGGTATCATACCGGCCGACACGGCTCCTGTGGCTTTCATATCGCGGAAGGTCTCACGATCGATAGTGGGTATGACGCTGTCGCCGTCTTCAGGGTCAGAAAGCACTCCGTTCTTTTCGAAGCAGAAGGTGAGGGACACCTGACGTACGGCCGCCATAGCTCTGGCAACCCTCGAGGCGATGGTGTCGGCATTGGTGTTGAGCAGCGTGCCTTTGCGGTCGTGGGTCACCGCGCAAAGGACCGGCGTCAGCCCCTGCTCCATAAGCATATCCAGGAATTTGACGTCCACGGCCCGTATGTCTCCGACGAAACCGTAATCTATGGGTTCCTTGGGGCGTATGTCCGAGTCTATGACGCTGCCGTCGGCTCCTGACAGGCCGATTGCGTTGCAGCCTCTGGCCTGGAGCTTCGCTACTATGGTCTTGTTCAGCCATCCGGCGTATACCGACACCGCGACTTTCAGGGTCTGCTCGTCGGTAATCCTGCGGCCTTCCACCATCTTGGGCTCGATGCCCAGCCTGAGCAGGGTCTGGCTGGCCATCACGCCGCCTCCGTGTACAAGGATCTTGCTGCCCGGCAGGGCGGTGAAGTCGTCGAGGAAGGCATCCAGTGCCTGCGGGTCATCGACCACGTTCCCGCCGATCTTTATGACTGACAGTGTTTTCATACTAAAGTGATTTCAGAACTTCTCTGATGACCGTCTGGGCGCTGAACTCCCTGTTGGCGGCTTCGGGGATCACGAGACTCTGAGGGGATTCGATCACGTCGTCGCTCACTATCATTCCCCTGCGCACGGGAAGGCAATGCATAAAGAATGCGTTGTCTGTGAGGGCCATCTTCTCGGTCGTGATGGTCCAGCTGCGGTCGGTCGACAGGATTTCGCCGTAGTGGGGTTCCATACAGGCCGACCAGTTCTTCGCATAAACGAAGTCGGCTCCGGCGAGGGCCTTGTCCTGGTCGTATTCCACGACAGCGTCACCGACGAACTCCGGCTCCAGCTCATAGCCCTTGGGGTGGGTTATGACGAGCTCGTATCCTGCGGCATTCATCCATTGTGCGAATGAATTGGGCACTGCTTGCGGAAGTGCCCTGGGGTGGGGCGCCCACGTGAGTACGACCTTGGGCCGGTCGGTCTTCTTGTGCTCCTCGATGGTGATGAGGTCGGCGAAGGCCTGCATAGGATGCACGGTTGCGCTTTCCATACTTATCACCGGTTTGCCGGAGTATTCCATAAACTGGCGCAGGATAGTTTCGCTGTAGTCGTATTTCTTGTCCTTGAGGCCGGCGAACGAACGCACTCCGATGACGTCGCAGTAGTTGCCCATCACGGGGATTGCTTCGAGGATGTGCTCGCTCTTGTCTCCGTCCATTATGACTCCGCGTTCGGTCTCGAGTTTCCACGCGCCCTGGTTGATGTCGAGCACGATGGTGTTCATTCCGAGGTTCATCGCTGCCTTCTGGGTGCTGAGCCTGGTGCGGAGGCTGGAGTTGAAGAACACCAGCAGCATCGTCTTGTTCTTCCCGAGATGCTGGTCTGCAAAGCGGTTCTGTTTTACGTATCTGGCCTGTTCGAGGGCGTATGCTATGCCCGGCAGGTCCTGCGGTCCCATAAATTGTCTCATAGCGTAAGTGAGTTGAATGCCTCGAGGAATGCGTCTGCATCCTTGCGGCTGATCATAAGTGGAGGCAGCAGCCTTATCACGTTCTTGCCGGCGCCTCCGGTGAATATATGCTTTTCGAAAAGAAGCCTGTCGCGCAGGTCGGTCCATTCTTCCAAGAGTTCGATGCCTATCATCAGACCCCTGCCGCGCAGCTCCTTGATAGCCTTGTTGCCTTTGAGGCCTTCCATCAGATATTGGCCGACTGCAGCGGCGTTTTCTACCAGCTTCTCATCTTTCATCACCTTGAGCACAGCCAGGGCGGCGGTGCAGGCGAGATGGTTTCCGCCGAAGGTGGTGCCCAGCATCCCGTAGCGGGCGTCAATCTTGCTGCTGAGCAGGACCGCACCGATAGGGAAGCCGTTGCCCATACCTTTCGCCACAGTGATTATGTCGGCGCTGACTCCGGAGTGCTGGTGGGCGAAGAAGCAGCCGCTGCGGCCATAGCCACTCTGTATTTCATCAGCTATCAGCAGCGTGCCAGTGGCGTCGCAGGCTTCGCGGGCTGCCTTCCAGAAAGCGGCCGAAGGCTCGAATATGCCGGCTACGCCCTGGATGCCTTCAATAATCAGTGCGGCATATTCTCCGGTGGCCAGATGGCTCTTGAGGGAGTCGATGTCGTTAAGGGGAGTAAAGACCACATTGTCGGTCTTGTTGAAGGCAGACTGGATGGCGGGATTGTCGGTTGCTGCGACGGCTCCGCTCGTGCGGCCGTGGAAAGCCTTGCCGATGGCCAGGATTTTTCTGCGCCCGGTCTGGAAAGAAGCTGCCTTGAAGGCGTTTTCATTGGCTTCAGCGCCGCTGTTGCACAGGAACAGCGAGTGGTCGGGGTAGCCGCATTGCAAGCCGAGTTCGCGGGCAAGCTCCACCTGCAGCGAATTTTCCACAGCATTGGAGTAAAAGCCGAGTCTGCCCAGCTGCCGCTGCATCATCTCCACATAGACGGGGTGGCAGTGTCCGATGGAAATTACGGCGTGTCCTCCGTAAAGGTCGAGGTACTCAGTGCCTTCCTTGTCCCAGACGTGGCAGCCGCTGCCCTTTACAGGCTCTATCGGCCACAGTTTATATGTCTTGAATAATTCCATTTTAATAGTAGTTTGCTTTGAACCGCAAGCCTGTCGCCTGGTCGAGGCCGAACATCAGGTTCATATTTTCCACGGCCTGGCCGCTGGCTCCCTTGGTGAGGTTGTCGATAATCGAAGTTATGTGGGCGTAACCGTTATAGCTTTCGATGTGCAGCAGGCATTTGTTGGTTCCAACGACTTCCTTGAGGCTTATGGGCTCTTCGCTGACGAAGACGAAAGGGGAGTCGCTGTAATAATTCTGGTAAAGCTCGTTCAGCTGGGCGGCGTCCAGATCGCAGCGGGTGTAGACGCTGGCGAAGATGCCGCGGGCGAAATCGCCCCTCATCGGCACGAAGTTCACCTGCGGGCAGTTGCCGCCGAGGATCCCGAGGGTCTGGCGGATTTCGGCCAGATGCTGGTGCGTGAACGGCTTGTAGACGGATATGTTGTCGTTGCGGTAGCTGAAATGGGTCGTCTCGGAAAGCTTGCGGCCTGCTCCGGTGGAACCGGTGATGGCGGTCACGTGCAGTTCATCTTTCAGAAGGTGCATAGCTGCCAGCGGCACAGATGCCAGCTGGATGCAGGTGGCGAAGCAGCCCGGATTGGCGACATAGTCGCAGCCGCTTATCTGTATCTTGAAGACGTCGGTCAGTCCGTATATGAAATGGAGCTCATTGTAGTCCGGCTCAGTGCGGAAGTCATTGCCGAGGTCGACTATCTTGCAGCCCTGCGGAAGGGCGTGGCTGTCGAGGAATTCGCGCGACAGTCCGTGCCCCAGGCAGAGGAATATCACGTCTTCGTCGCCGCTCAGGCTGTCGGTGAAGGCCAGGTCGGTCTCGCCGAGCAGGTCGCGGTGGAAACTGGTGACAGGCTTGCCTGCGCTCGTAGTGCTTAGGACGTCGGTCACCTGCACTTCGGGATGCCGGATGAGGATTCTGAGCAGCTCTCCTGCCGTGTAGCCGGTGCCGCCCGCTATTGCAGCCCTGATCATATCATTTCATCTTTATGGTTGCCGTAATAGACGCGAAGAGGGGTGGAGGTGACTTTGATGAAGCCTTTGGCATCCTCTGCAGTCCAGCCCTTCTGGGTTTCGCCGTACTCTCCGAGCTTAGACTTGACAAGGTCGTCAGGCGAGTCGACTCCGACGGTCGAGAAGCCGTAGGGCCTCAGCTCGAGGGTGACTGTGCCGTTGACGTTGCGCTGGCTGCTCTCGAGCATAGCCTCGATGTCCCTCATAACAGGCTCCAGGTACTGGCTTTCGTGCAGGAACATGCCATACCAGTTGGCTACCTGGTCCTTCCAGTACAGCTGCCATTTGCTCAAGGTGAATTTCTCGAGGAACTTGTGGGCTGCGATGATCAGCATCGGGGCTGCGGCTTCGAAACCTACGCGGCCTTTGATGCCTATGATGGTGTCGCCGACGTGCATATCACGGCCGATGCCGTAGGCACATCCTATCTCCTCGACTGCCTGGATCGCAGCGATCTTGTCTTCATATTTCTTTCCGTTGACTGCGCAGATCTCTCCGTGCTTGAATTCGAGGCTGAGGATTTCGCTGCCCTGCTTGCTGACCTGCTTCAGGTAGGCTGACTCGGGTAGGCCCTGCTTGCTGTCGAGGATCTCGCCGCCGCAGATTGAAGTGCCCCAGATGCCTACGTTGTATGAGTATTTGAGTTTCGCAAAGTCTGCGTTGAATCCGTGGGCGTTGAGATAGTCTACTTCATCCTTGCGTGAAAGGTTGCCGTCGCGGGTGAGGGTGATGATTTCAACTCCCGGGCACATCACCAGGAAAGTCATATCGAAACGCACCTGGTCATTGCCTGCTCCGGTGGAACCGTGGGCGATGGCGTCGGCGCCGATCTCGCGGGCGTATTTGGCGATAGCCATACCCTGGAAAATCCTCTCGGAAGAAACGCTGATGGGGTAGGTGCCGTTGCGCAGGACATTGCCCCAGATCATATATTTCAGGCTTTTGGCGTAGTATTCTTTGGTTACGTCCAGCGTCACGTATTTTGTGGCTCCGAGTTTGTAGGCGTTCTCTTCGTTGGTCTTGAGCTGCCGGGCGCTGAAACCGCCGGTGTCGGCGCAAACTGCGTGTACTTCGAATCCCTTTTCCTTGGCGAGGTACATTACTGTGTATGAGGTGTCCAGCCCGCCGCTGAAGGCTACTACTACTTTTTTCTTCTTTTCCATATCGGGTCGTGCTATTTGATGTCTATCTTGATGTGTTCCATAGGGTCGTAGAGAAGGCCTGTGCAGAGGCACCTCTCATAATTGTTCCTGGTCAGGATGTCGAAGTTCTTGCATCCTTCGCAGCCTTTCCAGAATTCTTCGTCGTCGGTCAGTTCGGAGAACGTGACGGGTTTGAAGCCGAGGGCGGTGTTGATCTTCATCACTGCCAGGCCGGTGGTGATGCTGAAAATCTTTGCGTCCGGATACAGTTCCCTTGACAGGCGGAAGATGCGCTCCTTGATTTTGGAGGCGAGGCCTATCTTGCGGTATTTATGGTTGACGATAAGTCCGGAGTTGGCGACGAACTGCTTGTGTCCCCAGGTCTCAATGTATGAGAAGCCTGCGAATTCGCCTTCGTCGGTGAGGGCGATGACTGCCTTGCCGGCATTCATTTTTTCGATGATGTATTCCGGGGTACGGCGTGCGATGCCGGTGCCTCTTTCCTGCGCTGAGAGGTATATCTCATCGCAAATCGCCTGTGCGTATTTGGCGTGGCTGCTATCTGCCACAAATATGGAGATATTCATTTGGTATGAATAAAGTTTTGATTATCGGAAAATGGGGGTGGGATTCTGCTGTCCCGGGAGAATTGAAAAAAGCCTGTGCGAAACGCGAGCTGAAATCACGCCGCCGGCTTAACGTCGGACACGTCGTATCGCAATCGAAGGATATGTGCATACTTTTTTCATAGAACGATGCAAATGTACTATAAAAATTATCCAATGGCAAATTTTGATTATTAAATGAAAAAATGTATATTTACAATGACAAATACCCGCAGTTGTGGCCAGGAAGAAATCTACCAGAAAGAAAAAGGATTCCGTTTCGGTTGACGCTATGCGCAACCGGAAGGTCCAGCTGCGCCGTACCTTTCGCAAAACGATTCTTTTTAATGAAAAAGAGAAGGCGGCGATTGACGGGTATTGCAAGAAATACGGCATTAAATCCAAGTCCGCTTTCATCCGGAATGCCGTCATCAGCCATATCCTGGTAGATATGGACGAGAACTACCCGAGTCTTTTCTAGATTCTCCTCGAAAAATTTTAATATTTTTTTGGAGATAAAAAAAGAAGGGCTATATTTGCAGCCCGTTTCG
>CAMVOD010000011.1:0-59786 GCA_947169015.1 uncultured Bacteroidales bacterium
CGAAACGGGCTGCAAATATAGCCCTTCTTTTTTTATCTCCAAAAAAATATTAAAAATTTTCAAAAAAAAAGACCGGCGAATTCAAAATCGCCGGTCCATATATCGAAAACAGCAGATTCTAGAGTTCGCGAATCCAGATATTTCTGAAGCTTACGGGCTCGCTGGGATCTCCGTGGGCCTGGAGGAGGAGCTTGTAAGTGGTGTTCTGATTAACCGGCGGGATGCCTATGTAAGAAGTGGTACCGATGATCTCAACATCGTTCAGTACGACTACACCATTATATATAAGAGTAACTTTCGGTTTGGTCCTGTACTGTCCCATCTTGTTGAAAGTAGGAGCAGTGAAGATAAGGTCGTAGTACTGCCACTCGCCGTTGGGGCGTGAAGGGTTGGCAAGGGGAATAGTCTGTTTGTAGACACTACCTACCATACCGTTCACATAAGTAGGGTTGTTGTAACCGTCGAGGATCTGGATTTCATAGCCAGTGTTGCCACCGATTTTGAGACCGGTGTTGCCACGGCTCTGGCCGCTGCCCTGGATTCCCTCCGGAACACGCCACTCCAGGTGGATCTGGAAATCGCCGAATTCACGTTTGGTGATGATGTCGCCGGCCCTCTTGTTGACTGTGAGGAGGCCGTCGGCTACTGTCCACTGAGCTTCTCCGCCACCGCGGGCTGATTCCCATTCGTTAAGGTTTGTGCCGTCGAAAAGGATGATAGCGTCTGAGGGAGCGCCCCAGTTCTGGTTCTTTGCGTCGAATTTACCGGGAGTCACTGTCGGGGGAACCGGATCGTAGAATTCGGTCATATCGGGAGTCATCCTGGGAGCTTCCTGGCCATTGGGCTGCTGGGTACCGCCGACCCTGCTGGGAGGGGTGCGCACACCCTGCTGCTGGGGAGCACCGTTAGGTCTGTTGGGATTGCCCTGAGGGGGCTGTGCGAGAGCCGAACCGCTGAAGAGCATGATCAATGCTGCAGATGCAGCGAAAAGGATATTCTTTTTCATCTTTGTTTTGAATAATGTTGGTTGATAAATGATTTTTGCAAATATAAAATAAAATCATCGTATTTTTGTGCCATATTTCAGAAAAGTCGTTGCATGAAAACAGGAGCCTTAAACGCAGGAAGAAGATATACGAGGAACGCTTTCCAACTCTTCACTAAAAGTGGTTCGGTCGGCGGCTTCATACTTTTCTTCTGCGCCATCATAGCCGTAATAGTCGCTAATGTGCCCAGCCTCCAGCATTTGCTCAGGATCTGGGATATGGATATGGGTATCGAAGTAGGCAAGTTCTCCATCAAGATGGATTTCATCCAGTGGATCAACGACGGACTGATGGCTATATTCTTCCTGAACGTAGGTCTTGAAATAAAGCACGAGATTCTTGCCGGAGAGCTGTCCCAGCCCAAGAAGGCTATGCTGCCGATATTTGCGGCTCTGGGCGGAATGATATTCCCTGCACTTATATATACTGTCTTCAACTCCGGCACGGCGAGCGCCAATGGATGGGGTATCCCGATGGCCACCGACATCGCCTTCGCGATGGGAGTCCTCGCACTTCTGGGAAAGAGCTGCCCCATAGGACTCAAGGTGTTCCTGACGGCCCTGGCCATCGTGGATGACCTCGGCAGCATCATCGTCCTTGCGATATTCTATCCCACACACGCCATCCACGGCATCTTCCTGCTTTACGCCGCCATCGTGATGCTGATCCTGCTTGCATTCAACTACCTGAATGTCCGCAATTCGATGATGTACATCATACCGGGGCTGTTCCTGTGGTATTTCGTCTTCAAGTCAGGCATCCACGCAACCATCGCCGGTGTGCTGCTGGCCATAACCATCCCTGCCAAGACCCGCATCAATGAAGTGAGATTCTACACTAACGTCCAGCATCTGCTCAACAAATTCAAGGCAGCAAGCCACGGCCAGCTCGAAGTCGACACCACTCCCGAGCAGCTCGACCTGCTGCACCAGATCAACAACCGTGTGGATGACATCAGCCCTTTGACCGACCGTTTCCAGGTTGCCCTCAGCACACCTGTCAACTACATAATAATGCCGCTGTTCGCACTTGCGAATGCCGGAGTCGCCTTCGGCGGCGACATATTCTCAGCCGGCTACTTCCACATCGCACTCGGCATATTCTTCGGCCTGCTGGTCGGCAAGCCCGTCGGCATTTTCCTCTTCAGCTGGCTTTCGATCAAACTCAAGCTCGCACAGCTGCCCAGCAAGTCTACCTACAAGCAGTTATTCGCTATGGGTATGGTCGGCAGCATCGGCTTCACTATGTCGCTGTTCATCGACAACCTTGCCTTCACCGATCCTGAAATGGTGGCAGTCGGCAAAGCCGCAGTGCTTGTGACTTCTACGATCGCCGTCATCCTCGGCTTCCTGGCAGTGAAGATTACGGCCCAAAAAGAAGAGTAAAATCCTTCCGGCGTTTTGTAATTTCAAAAAAAGGCGTATTTTTGCAGACCTTTTCTCGAGAAGATAAGGAAGTTAACCACATTATTAACTTTAAATAACACATTATGGCTGTTAAAATTCGCCTTGCACGCCACGGAAAAAAGAATTACGCTTTTTATCATATCGTGGTAACTGACGTCCGCTCACCTCGTGACGGCCGTTTCATCGAACAGATCGGTAGCTACAACCCCAACACCAACCCTGCAACCATCGTTCTCAACAGCGAAAGAGCTCTTTATTGGCTCAATTGCGGTGCCCAGCCCTCTCCCACTACCCGTCGTATCCTTTCTTACGAAGGTGTACTGCTCAAGAAACATCTTGACGGCGGCGTGAAGAAGGGTGCTTTCTCAGAAGCTGAGGCCCAGAAGAGATGGGATGCCTGGAAGGCTGAGAAGGATGCTAAGATCGCGAACAAGATCAGCGCTGTGAAGAACGCCGGCATCGAGGCTGCCAAAGCTGCCAAAGCTGCAGAAGCCAAAGTAAACACCGAGCGTGCTGAAGCTATTGCCAAGAAGAAAGCTGAAGAAGCTGCCGCAAAGGCCGCTGCAGAAGCTGAGGCAAAAGCCGCCGCTGAAGCAGAAGCCGCTGCAGAAGCTGCCGCTGAAGAAGCTCCCGCAGAAGCTTAATCATGCGTGTTCTTAAATCTTACGGAACCCAGGGCGGCGTCATAGTAAGCACTGCCTCGATTCCCGAAGATTTCGAAATTTCAGAACCGGTATTCATCGATTTCGATGAATTGCCGGTTCCTTTTTTTATCGAAGAATTCAAGCCCCACGGCAGCACCAAGGCATTCCTGAAACTCGAAGATGTCGACAGCCTGCAGGATGCCGAGGAACTGGTGGGCAGGGAGATATACTTCAGCATCGAAGAGGATGACGATTTCGCAGACTTCGCCGGACTGGAAGTTTTCGACGCGAAGACATCCAGACGTGTGGGCACCGTCGTCGAATACGTCGACATACCTTCTAATCCGTGCCTTGATGTCAGACTTGCGGACACAGACGACAGCGTCCTGCTGCCCTGTCACGAAGACCTGGTCGACAGCATCGACGAAAAGAAAGGCCGTATCTACCTGACAATCCCAGAAGGGCTTATCCAGTAGGCCCCTAATTCTCCACTTTGGCTTTGTAGCGTGTATTCACGCACCCTTTGGAAATACCGCGGAGCTTCCCCGAAATGAGCTTCTTGCGGATGGGTGTCGCGTGGTCGGTGAAGACAATGCCGTCGAGATGGTCTATCTCGTGCTGCACCATACGTGCCGCAAAATCGTCGAAGGTCTCTTCTTTCTGCTGGAAGTTCTCGTCGTAGTAGCGTACGGTTATCACCTTCGGCCTCACCACGTCGGCGTCGACGTCGGGAATGCTCAGGCAACCTTCGTTATACTCCGAAGTCTCTTCGCTCTCCTCGATGATTTCGGGATTGATCATCTTCCGGTAGAAATCCTTGAGTTCGGGATATTTCTCGGTAAGGTCCTGC
The DNA here is from genome assembly GCA_947169015.1 of uncultured Bacteroidales bacterium. Classification (GTDB taxonomy): domain Bacteria; phylum Bacteroidota; class Bacteroidia; order Bacteroidales; family UBA932; genus Equibacterium. Next base: position 3,947 of record CAMVOD010000011.1, read on the forward strand.
CCGTCGACGATGATCAGACGCTTGCTGACACCGACCTGGGGAGCAGCTATGCCGCAGCCGTCAGCCTTCTTCATAGTCTCATCCATATTGTTGAGAAGCTCCGTCACCGCATTGCGGTCGTCATTCTTGATGTCTACAGGCGCAGCCACCTCCCGGAGGACCTTGGACCCGTAAAGAAAAATCGGCATTATCATATTTCAGTCAGTTTTTCTGTCTAAAAAAGTCTGGAGGATCAGCGCGGCGCTCACCTTGTCGACTGCCGCCTTGTCCCTGCGGGCCATCTTCTTGACTCCGGAGTCGATGAGGGAGCGGTGCGCAAGCACTGAAGTGAATCTCTCATCTTCCAGAGTCACAGGAATATCCGGAAAAGCCTTGCGCAGCTGCTTGAGGAAAACCTCAACGTCGGCCGCCGCCTCGCTGGGCTTGTTGTCCATATTCATCGGATAGCCCACCACGAAGCGTACTATGCTCTCCTGCAGACTCATTTTTTTAAGATAATCTATTATATTTGCTGTTTGAACAGTTTCAATCGGAGACGCGAACATCATCAGCGGGTCACTCATAGCAACCCCCGTGCGCTTTTTCCCGTAGTCTATTCCGATTATTCTGTCCATAGGCCGCAAAGTTAACATTTATGTTCAAACGACTGAAAAATAAATTCCGCATCCGCCGCAACTGGAGAGTGACCGTCAGGGAGATTGAAACCACCTCCGAGGTGTTTTCCTGCACGACGACGAAGGGCATCCTGATCACCGTGTTCGTCGTCGCCGCATTGCTGCTGATTGCCGCCACCTATTATATAACTGCGTACACTCCCGTCCGCTACCTCATTCCCGGCTATCCCAACAAGGAGACAAGGGCTCTCCAGGAGGCCAACCAGCGCAGGATCGATTCCCTGGAGAACGAGGTGTCCCTCTGGGCCTTCCAGGTCAACAACATCCAGCGCATTGTCACCGGCCGCGAACCCGTCGATATGGACAGTCTGAGGGTGATGCAGAAAGATTCGACGACAAGCCTTTACAGGCAGCTGTACGCCCAGAAGGACTCCATCCTCCGCAACGAGGTGGTCAACGAAGAGACCTTCAACATATCATCCCGCGACCGCAAGATAGAGCAGCTCGAAGGCATCCACTTCTTCACTCCGGTCAAGGGCATCGTCACTCAGAGCTACAATGCCGCCATCGGACATCCGTACATCGACATAGCCGCGGCGGAAGAAGAAATAGTCTATTCCGTGCTCGACGGCACCGTCATCAGCGCAGTCTGGAACGACGACACAGGATACACGATACAAATACAGCATAGCAACAATCTCGTATCGATCTACAAACACAACTCCCGCCTGCTCAAGAAGACAGGAGACAGAGTGTCGGCTGGCACTCCGATCGCCGTGGTAGGAGACACCGGCAAACTGAGCTATGGAATCCATCTGCATTTCGAGCTCTGGCACAACGGAGAGGCTATCGATCCTACCGAATACATAAAATTCTGAAATGGGAGAAACTAAAAGACACATAGCGATACTAGGGTCTACAGGTTCCATAGGGACACAGGCCCTGGACGTGATAAGCCAGCATCCCGAAGCATTCCAGGTCGAACTCCTCACTGCCAACAGCAACAGCAAGCTGCTCATCGAGCAGGCTGCCCGCTTCAACCCCAATGCTGTCGTCATCTGCGACGAAAGCAGGTATGACGAGGTGAAGAACGCCCTTGACCCGCTGGACATCAAGGTTTTCACAGGCATTGACTCTATCTGCAGACTCGTCCGCAGCGAAGACATCGACATAGTCCTGACCGCTATGGTGGGATTCAGCGGCCTGCGGCCGACAATCGCGGCCATCGAAGCCTCGAAGACCATCGCCCTCGCCAACAAGGAGACCCTTGTAGCCGCAGGTGAGATAGTGACCGGCCTTGCAAAGCGCTTCAAGGCCCCGATAGTGCCTGTCGATTCAGAGCACTCCGCCATCTTCCAATGTCTCGCGGGGAACTTCTCACCGATAGAAAAAATACTTCTGACCGGCTCGGGAGGTCCTTTCCTGAACGCCTCCAGGGAAGCGATATACAACGCCACGAAGGAACAGGCCCTGAACCACCCCCGGTGGAAAATGGGCGCCAAGGTGACAATCGATTCGGCAAGCCTGATGAACAAGGGACTGGAACTGATCGAGGCCCGCTGGCTGTTCAGCACCGCCCCTGAAGACATCGAAGTTGTCATCCACCCTCAGTCTGTCATCCACTCTATGGTGCAGTTTGAGGACGGCACCGTGATGGCACAGATGAGTATGCCTGATATGCGCATACCTATCCAGTATGCCATCGGCTATCCGCTCCGCCGCCGTCTCGACACAAAACGCATCGACTTCGCAAGTCTGGCGTCGATGACATTTTTCAAGCCGGATACAGACCGCTTCCCCTGCCTGGGATATGCCTACGCGGCGCTCAGGGAAGGAGGCAATGCCACCTGTATAATGAATGCTGCCAACGAAGTGGCCGTGGCCGCATTTTTGCAAGGGAAAATCCGCTTCGGACAAATCCCCGAAGTCATTGACCACACGATGTCGGTTTCCAAGATAGTCCGCACCCCGGACCTGGAGTCGATTTATGAAACAAACGATTCGGCAAGGAAGACTGCCGAAGAATATGTCAACAAATTGTAAAGATGATTGTTTTAGTCAAGATAGTACAAGTCCTGTTCGCCCTCTCTCTGCTGGTCCTTATCCACGAATTCGGCCATTTCCTTTTCGCCAAGCTTTTCAAGATAAGGGTCGAGAAGTTCTATATGTTCTTCAATCCGCAGTTCTCCATAATGAGGGTCAAGAAGTTCAATGGCAAACTGCATTTCAAGTTCTTCTCAAAGAACGTCACTCCTGTATCCGCAGACGCCGACCTCAGCGCGCTGGACGATGATGACTGGAACAAATACCCCGACAACACCGAATACGGCATCGGATGGGTTCCGCTCGGAGGCTACTGCGCCATCGGCGGAATGATCGACGAGACCACCAAGGCCGACCAGCTGAGCAAGGAGCCGCAACCCTGGGAATTCCGTACAAAGCCCGCCTGGCAGCGCTTCCTCGTGATGTTCGGAGGCGTGTTTTTCAACTTTATCCTGGCAATCATACTCTACGCTTCGGTGCTGCACCACTGGGGTGAACAATACATCAGGAATGAAGATGCGACTTACGGAGTCGCCGTGAACGACCTGGCCTACGAGATGGGCTTCCGCAACGGCGACAAGATCCTGAGCTTCGACAACGTGCCGGTAGACGACTTCTCCCAGCTGCAGGTCGATATGATCCGCTCAAGGGCCGCTACAGCGCAGGTTGTCAGAGGCAACGACACTATCCAGATTGCCATCGACCCCGTCTATATGCCTGCGATGCTCAACTCCGCAGGAATGTTCAGCCTGGCCTTCCCGTTCGTGGTTGACAGCCTCGCCGCCGATTCTCCCAACGCCGGCAGCGGACTGCAGAACGACGACAAGTTCGTCGGCATCAACGGCAATGAAATGTTCCTTGTGCAGGATATCCAGAAAGAACTCGCCAGACACAGAGAAGACTCAGTCGTAGCTTCTGTCGACCGCGCCGGCCAAGTGTTCGACGTGCCGCTGGCCGTGGACACTGCAGGCCACATCGGCGTGCTGCTGGAGAGCGACCCGTACAAGTTCTTCCATATTACCGAGCACACATACTCCTTCCTGCAGGCCATCCCCGCCGGAATAGCCAAGGCTTGCAATTACATCGGCAGCTACATCAAGGAGCTCGGCCTCATCTTCTCGCCCAAGACCAAGGCCTACAAGTCTGTCGGCAGTTTCATTTCAATCGGCCGCGTATTCCCGGGCACCTGGGACTGGTACAGGGTGTGGAGCCTGACCGCGATGCTGTCGATAATGCTGGCTGTGCTCAACCTTATCCCCATCCCCGGCCTTGACGGAGGGCACATCCTCTTCCTGCTGATAGAGATGATCACCGGCCGCAAGATGAGCAACAAAGCTATGGAGGTGGCCCAGACCATAGGAATGATATTCCTTCTGGCCCTGATGGTGCTGGCCTTCGGCAATGACATACGGAGCCTGTTCAAATGACAATAATCATCGTATTATGAAAACGAAAAAGACCATAGGACTGATTGGCGCGATTGCCATCCTCCTGACGATGTCTGCCGCGTGCAAGAATAACGGCGGCGGCGAAAAGATCCTGCCGTCCATAAGCGGAAAAGCCGGCGAAGTCGCAGTCGTATGCTCAAGAGGCGACTGGGAGGCAGAGCCCGGCAATGCAATCAGGGAAATAATGGCCCAGGATTGCCCCTATCTCCCGCAAGTGGAGCCCCTCTACACTCTTTTCAATGTTCCCACCCAGTCGTTCAACAAGATCTTCGAGGTGCACCGCAACATTATATGGCTCAATATCGGAGAAGACTATCCCGAAGCCAAGATGGTTCTCAACAATGATGTCTGGGCCGCACCGCAGACTGTAGTACGCTTCGAGGCCAAGGACCCGGGCGCCGCTGCCACCCTTATCCGCGCCAATGCCGAAACGCTGCTGGCAATCTTCGAACAGGCCGAGCGCAACCGCATCATCGACAGCTCCCGCGAGTTCGAGGATCTGTCCATCCGCAAGCAGGTATCCCAGTTCATCGGCGGCTCGCCCTGCTTCCCTACCGGATACAGCATCAAAAAAATCACCTCAGACTTTATGTGGATTTCGAATGAGACCACATTCACCAACCAGAGCATCCTGATTTACAAATATCCTTACACTTCGCCCCAGGACCTGTCAGCCAAGGCCCTTGCCGACAAGCGCAACGAAGTCACCCAGGAGAACATCCCCTGCACGAGGGAGAACAGCTACGTGATCATCAACCCTATGATCGAGCCCGGCTACAAGAGTATGAAGTACAAATCTCTGGAGTTTGCAGAAATGCGCGGTCTGTGGGAAGCTTACAACGACTTTATGGGCGGTCCCTACGTGTCGCATTCTTTTGTAAATCCGAAAACCAATGAAATAGTCGTCCTTGACGCTTTTGTATACGCTCCGAAATACCCGAAACGCAATTATCTGCGCCAGGTTGAATCCATTCTTTACTCATTTGAGTGGGATGAATAAAAGAAAACTCCAATCTTTTTAACAAAAAATTTGCATTGGAGGAAAAAAAATTTACCTTTGCAGTCCCTTTTTGAAGGAAACCGCACCGGTGGGTTCGTCTAACGGTTAGGACTCAAGATTTTCATTCTTGCAATAGGAGTTCGATTCTCCTACCCACTACTTTTATTATAAAAAAACTAGTAATGGCAAATCACGCATCAGCAGACAAGCGTTTCCGTCAAAGCGAGACACGCAGATTGCATAACAAGTATTATGCAAAGACTACCCGGAATGCCATCAAGGCTATCCGGAACACAACAGACAAGGCTGCAGCCGAGGCTCTGGCCCCCAAGGTTTATTCAATGATTGACAAACTTGCAAAGACATCTGTCATTCACAAAAACAAAGCAGCGAATCTGAAAAGTGGAATCGAACTCCATATCAGCAAACTGGCATAAATTGTCAATTCGAGCGTTCGATTAAGAAAAACTTTCCAACCTTTGGCTGGAAAGTTTTTTTTACGCCACTATGAAAGCAATCAAACAATGGCAGGCAGAAGAGCGCCCGAGGGAAAAGATGGCCACCAAAGGCGCCGAGGCCTTATCTAACTCAGAATTACTGGCCATAATACTACACACGGGTGACAGCGGCCGCACTGCTGTCGACCTTGGAAGAGAGCTGATAGAGCTTGCCGGCGGCTCACTGAAAGACCTGGCGAATATGACTCCGGAGCGTATGAGCAGCCTCAAGGGCATCGGCCCGGCAAAGGCAGTCACCATAGCTGCCGCAGTGGAACTGGGCAAACGCATCGCCCTGGACAGCTGCGAGGAGTTGCCGCCGGTCTACAGTTCAAAAGCCGTCGCCGATATGATGAAGCCCCATATGGGCGGCTTGCTGCACGAGGAGTGCTGGGTGTTGTACCTCAACAGGGCGAACCGCCTCATAGGCAAGGAAAGGATCAGTATGGGAGGCGTTTCCTCGACCGTGATGGACATCAAGATCATCGCCAAGAAAGCGGTCGAAAAACTGGCGGGAAGCATCATCCTGCTGCACAACCATCCTTCGGGCAACGTGGTGCCCAGCAGCGAGGACAGAAGGCAGACGCTGGCCCTGCGTAAAGCCGTGTCGCTCTTTGACATAGACCTGATGGACCACATTATCATCGGAAACAGCAGATATTTCAGTTTTTGTGACGAAGGGATTTGATTTTGAGAAAAATGTTTCTACCTTTGCCCCCCGATTAACCAAAAACGAATTTTTTGCATTATGGCAGAGTATTTATCAGCTGACAAAAAGCAAGAGATTTTCGCTAAATACGGAAAGTCTAATACTGACACCGGCTCAGCAGAGAGTCAAGTTGCTTTATTTTCCTACCGTATCGATCACCTTACCGAGCACCTGAAGAAGAATCACAAGGACCACAACACCCAGCGTGCACTTCTCCGTCTCGTAGGTAAGAGGCGTCGCCTTCTTGATTATCTCAAGGAGACTGACATTGAGAGATACAGAAATATTGTGAAGGAACTCAACCTTCGTAAATAATCACATAGGAAATTTATTGAGGGGCTGCCGATACCGTACAGCCCCTTTTTTTTGGATATTATTTTTTTGTTGTATTAATGAACGTTATCAAGAAAGAAATTCAATTGTCGGATGGCAGGACAATTGAGATTGAAACCGGTAAGCTTGCAAAACAGGCCGACGGTTCTGCTGTTGTCAAAATGGGTGGCACTATGTTGCTGGCCACCGTCACCGCTGCCAAAGAGGTAAAAGAGGGAACTGATTTTATGCCCCTCACTGTCGACTACAAAGAGAAGTATTACTCTGCCGGCCGTTTCCCTGGCGGTTTTATGAAAAGGGAAGGCAAATCATCGGATTACGAGATCCTCATCTCACGTCTCATCGACCGTCCTATCCGTCCTCTGTGGCCGGATGACTTCCACCTCGAAGTGTTCGTGAATGTATACCTGATCTCCGCTGAGAAAGACATCCAGCCCGACGCTCTCGCCGGCCTGGCTGCATCTTGCGCACTCGCATCAAGCAACCTGCCTTTCGGCGGTCCTATCTCAGAAGTAAGGGTAGCCCGCATCAACGGTCAGTTCAAGATCAATCCGAACTTCAGCGAAATGGCTGACTGCGACCTCGACCTGATGGTCGCCGCCACTGAAGAGAACATTATGATGGTTGAAGGCGAAATGAACGAGGTCAGCGAACACGATATGCTCGAAGCCATCAAATTCGCACACGAAGAAATCAAGAAGCATTGCCGCGTACAGAAAGAACTCATCACCGAGCTCGGCAACGACGTAAAACGTGACTATCCTCACGACGTCGAGGACGAAGACCTGCGCAAGGCTGTCCACGAGTTCTGCTATGACAAGTGCTATGCCCACGCCAAATCATTCAAGCCAAAACACGAAAGGGAAGACGGCTTCGTAGCCATCAAGGACGAATTCCTCGCTACTATCCCCGAGGAAGAGCTCGAAGAGAAGACTCCCCTTGTTGAGAGATATTACCACGCAGTCGAGAAAGAGGCTATGCGCAATATGATCCTCGACGAAGGCATCCGTCTGGACGGCCGCGTATGCAACGAAGTACGCCCCATCTGGTGCGAAGTCGACTATCTGCCCTGCGCCCACGGTTCAGCCATCTTCACCCGCGGCGAAACCCAGTCGCTGGCTACCGTAACCCTCGGCACCAAGCTCGATATGAAAGAGATGGACGAAGTTCTCATCCAGGACGACCAGCAGTTTGTCCTCCACTACAACTTCCCTCCTTTCGCTACCGGCGAAGCCAAGAGCCAGCGCGGCGTCGGCCGTCGTGAGATCGGCCACGGCAACCTCGCAATGCGCGCCCTCAAACCCGTCATCCCGATGATGCCCGAGAATCCCTACGCAGTACGCGTGGTTTCTGACATTCTCGAATCCAACGGTTCTTCATCAATGGCTTCTGTCTGCGGCGGCTGCCTTGCACTTATGGATGCAGGCGTCCAGATCCGCAAACCTGTCGCCGGCGTTGCAATGGGCCTCATCACCGACGAGATCCACCCCAACGACCGTTACGCCATCCTCACCGACATCCTCGGCGACGAAGACCACCTCGGCGATATGGACTTCAAGGTCACAGGCACCGCTGACGGTATCACCGCCACCCAGATGGACATCAAGGTCGACGGCCTTTCATATGAGGTTCTCGAGAAAGCCCTCGAGCAGGCACGTCAGGGCCGTATGCACATTATGGGCGAAATGATGAAGACCATCGACAAGCCCCGTGAGGACTACAAACCCTTCGTTCCCCGCATCAAATCGTTCGAGATTGCCAAAGACTTCATCGGTGCAGTTATCGGCAAGGGTGGTGAGACCATCCAGAAGATCCAGGCTGAAACCGGCGCTGTCATCAACATCGACGAAATTGACGGCAAGGGCATCGTTGACATCGCTACCAACGACGCAGAGGCTATGCAGAAAGCTTATGACTGGATTATGGGCATCTGCGCAGTTCCCGAGGTCGGCGAGACTTACCACGGTAAAGTCACCAGCTGCGTAGAGTTCGGTGCGTTCGTAGAGATCCTTCCCGGCAAGGAAGGTCTGCTCCATATCTCTGAGATCGACTGGGGCAAGACTGAGAAAGTCGAGGATGTGCTCCACGAAGGTGACGAGCTTGACGTCAAGCTCATCGAGGTTGACACCAAGACCGGCAAACTCCGTCTGAGCCGCAAAGCTCTCCTTCCCAAACCTGAAGGATATGTAGAGCCTGTCCGCAAGCCCAGGCCCCAGGGTCAGGGTGACCGTCGCGGCAACGACCGCAAACCCGCCGGCGAGCGTCGTGGAAACAGCGACCGCAAGCCCAGGGGAGAGCGCCCGCAGCACTCACACAAGAGCGAAAAACCGGCTGAGGAATAATCAATCCCGGCTGTAACATAAAAACCCCGGAAGCTCAGGCTTCCGGGGTTATTTATTGTCTGACGCCAGATGCTAGAGTTCCGGCATACCGGGAAGAGTGTAGTCGGGCAGCATATCGTAAATCTCGGGCCTAGGCTGGCGCGGCATCTGAGGAGCGCCCTGCGGTCTTGCACCGCCCTGAGGCATCTGAGGTCTGCGGAACACTCCGACCTGCTGCAGTTCTTCGAGAGTATGCTGTGCGGGATAGCAGTCGTCAGGAATAGGCATATTCGAGAATGTCTGGAAATACAGGATTACAGCATCCCTCCACCACATAGCATCCTTAGCCTGGCGGATGAGTTTGGTGCGGACTTCCTGATAACGCTGGTTGTCGACATAGGGTTCTGCCTTCTCCCAGATCTTTATATACTCTTCAGCATCTTCGATACCGCTCTGGTAGGTGTAGCAGAGTTCATCCCAAAGGGTCTTGCCGTCCTTCATCTTATAATCCCAAGGAACGTGGTGGAACCAAAGGAGCAGATTCTCGGGGCAAGTATCGATGTTTTCGTAGGTAGAAGCCAGCGGCTCGTTGTACTGGGCTGTCGCTCCGGAACCGGTGGCGACGGTACGGTCGAAACCTACGCCGTCAGGGCCTGCCTTGTGATAGAACTGAGGCGACCAGTCCTTGCGGTAGCTGGTTTCCCAGGGACCGGGACCGAAGTGGGCGTTGGAAGCCATAATGTGGTGCAGTCCGAGAGGCATCTCGTAGCTGACGTTGACTTCCCTCGAACGGTTGAGCATATCTTTGACCGGCTTCAGGAATTTGGGATCGCTGCTGAACGTCTGGCGGAGCCATTCGTCTGCGATCTCGTCCGAACTCAGGTCGGGATTCCAAGCCATACGGCCGTAAGCATACCAGTTGATCTGGGCCATCTGATGGCCGCACCAGTTGGCATCGTCTCCGATGTTGGTGACGCCGGAAATGGCGCTGAGCTTGTTGTCGCGGAACTTGCCTTCGGTGACTGCGGCGACGGTCGAGCCTTTGCCGAACTCATAGGTATCGGTATCAAGACATTCCTTCCACAGGGGATGGAGGTATACCATATGCTTCGAGTGACCGAGGTATTCCTGGGTGATCTGCACTTCGAGCATCAGATTGGTCTTGGGAGCCTGGCCGAACAGGGGGCTGATGGGCTCGCGCGGCTGGAAGTCGATCGGGCCGTTCTTGACCTGGACAAGCACGTTGTCGCGGAACTGGCCGTCGAGGGGAACGAACTCGTCGCTGGCCTGCATCGCGCGGTCTTCTGCCTGGGCGTCATATACGAAAGCCCTCCAGAACACTACTCCGCCGTAAGGAGCGAGAGCGTCTGCAAGCATATTGGCACCGTCAGCGTGGGTACGGCCGTAATCCTGAGGGCCTGACTGACCTTCTGAATTGGCCTTCACCAGATATCCGCCGAAATCGGGAATCAGGGCATATATCTCAGCTGTCTTGTCTTTCCAGAACTGGACTACCTTGGGATCGAGAGGGTCTGAAGTGTCAAGCCCGCCGATGTGCTTCGGTGCGGCAAAGTTCAGCGAAAGGAACACCTTCAGGCCATAAGGGCGGAAGATGTCTGCAAGAACCTTGACTTTCTGAAGATACTCGGGAGTCAGGATCTGGGCGTTCGCATTGACATTGTTGATGGCTGTCGCATTGATGCCGACAGAAGCGTTCGCACGGGCATATTCCTGATATACCGGAGAAACTTTGTCGGGAAGTTCATCCCAGTTCCAGAGGGACTTGCCGGCATAGCCGCGTTCTACCGAACGGTTCAGGTTGTCCCAGTGGTTGAAGGCGCGGTACTCGTATGCAGGGACCTCGGTGATGGTCTTGCTGCCCTTGGGAAGCGCGTCTGTCTGCTGAAGGCGCAGCAGGCCATAAACACCGTAAAGGGTTCCGATGGCGGTGTTGGCTTCGACGCTGACTTTCTTGCCGGAGAACACCAGCCTGTAGCCGTCACGGCCCAGAGCCTCGTCCTGCTTGTCAAGGACCTTGATCTCCACTGCGGCGGAGCCTTTCCAATAGCAGTCTATCTCGTTGCGGGCGATTGCTTCCGTGGTATAAGCGGCAGGAGTCGCATCACTGACCTTCTCGAGGTTGTGGAACCACAGGTCGTGACCGTCGGTATCGGCGGGTTTCTCAACCTTGCAGCCTGAGACTGCAAGGATGAGAGCCGATATGATTACAAATGACTTGAAGAGTTTCATAACTTATTCTTTGCCTGCCAGGCGTTTGTAAGTGCCGAGTCTCCACTGGGCGAACTCCTGGGTGCGCTCGAAGAGCTCCTGAGCCTGCTCAGGGAAGGTCTTCTGCAGCGATGCGAAACGGACCTCACCTTTGAGGAAGTCCTGGAAGAGGCTCCAGTCGGGCTCCTTGCTGTCAAGGCTGAACGGGTTCTTGCCCTGCTCCTCAAGAGCCGGGTTGTAGCGGTACAGATGCCAGTAACCGCACTCGACGGCACGTTTCTCCTCGAGCTGGCTGTGACCCATACCTGCCTTCAGACCGTGGTTGATGCAAGGTGCGTAGGCAATGATGAGTGACGGGCCGTCATAAGCCTCAGCTTCCTTGATGGCATTGAGGAACTGAGCCTGTGAGGCACCCATCGCTACCTGGGCGACATATACATAGCCGTAGCTGATAGCCATCATTCCGAGGTCTTTCTTGCGTACCCTCTTGCCTGAAGTGGCGAATTTGGCAACGGCTCCGGCAGGAGTTGACTTGGATGACTGTCCGCCGGTATTTGAATAAACCTCGGTATCGAGGACGAGGACGTTGACATTCTTGCCTGATGCAAGGACGTGGTCGAGTCCGCCGTATCCGATATCGTAACCCCAGCCGTCACCGCCGAAGATCCACTGGCTGCGGGCAGGGATGAAGTTTTCGAGAGCGAGGAGCTGCTTGCAGGTATCGCAGCCGCATTCTTTCATCAGAGGAACGAGCTTGTCGCAAACCTCGCGGGTAACGGCAGCGTCGTTGCGGTTTTCAAGCCACTGGGTGAAGAGGGCTTTGATATCTGAAGAGCACTTCGTGCATTCCAGGCCTTTGGTCATAAGGTCGGCGACAGTTGCGCGTACCCTGTCTGAACCGAGTTTCATACCGAGACCGAACTCGGCGTTGTCCTCGAACAGTGAGTTGTCCCAGGCCGGGCCGTGTCCGGCTGCGTTGGTGCAGTAAGGTGATGCAGGGAATGAAGCTCCGTAGATAGAAGAGCAGCCTGTTGCATTGGAAATCATCATATGGTCGCCGAAGAGCTGGGTGATGGCCTTGATGTAAGGAGTCTCGCCGCAACCTGCGCAGGCGCCTGAGAACTCGAAGAGAGGCTGGCTGAACTGTGAGTTCTTGACATTCTGCATCTTGTTGGCCACAGTGTCCTTATAGCCGACCTTGGCGTGCAGGTAGTCGAAGTTGGCCTGCTCGCTTTCCTGTGAATCCATAGACTGCATACTGAGGGCCTTGTTGCCTTTCATACCCGGACATACGTCGACGCAGTTGCCGCACCCTGTACAGTCGTAAGGGCTTACCTGCATAGTGAATGTATAGGCTTTGAAAGTGGCGTTGCCCTGGACCTTCTTGACGCTCTCGGGAGCCGCAGCAGCCTCTTCCTCGGTCATAAGGAACGGACGGATGGCAGCGTGAGGGCAGATGAATGCGCACTGGTTGCACTGGATACAGTTTGCAGGATCCCAGGAAGGAACAGTTACGGCGATGCCGCGTTTCTCGTATGCTGCAGTGCCGGCAGGGATAGTACCGTCCACGAGGTCTTCAGATGCGAAGGCACTTACAGGCAGGTCGTTACCGCACTGGGCGTTGACGATGTCGGCCACGTTGCGGATCCATTCGGGAGCGAGACGGTTGAAGTTCGGATTGACGAACTTGCCGCCGAGGTTCTTCCATTCTGCAGGAACCTCAACCTCGATGTATTCAGCGCCGCGGTCAACGGCTGCGTAGTTCATCTTGACGACGTTCTCGCCTTTCTTGCCGTATGACTTGTCGATGGCTTTCTTCATATATCCGACTGCCTCCTCGTAAGGAATGATGCCGGTGATCTTGAAGAATGCAGACTGGAGGATGGTGTTGGTACGGCCGCCGAGTCCGATTTCGCCGGCGATCTTGGTGGCGTTGATGATGTAGAACTTGAGTTCCTTGGCAGCGATTTCCTTCTTTACGAAATCAGGAATCCTGTTGAAGGTCTCTTCTACGCTCCACATACTGTTGAGAAGCAGGGTGCCGCCTTTCTTGATGCCGCGAAGGACGTCGTACTTCGACAGGTATGAAGGAACGTGGCAGGCCACGAAGTCGGGAGTGGTCACCAGGTACGGAGCCCTGATGGGGCTGTCACCGAAACGCAGGTGGCTGCAGGTATATCCGCCGGACTTCTTTGAGTCGTAGTCGAAATATCCCTGGCAATATTTGGGAGTATGGTCGCCGATGATCTTGATGGTGTTCTTGTTGGCGCCGACAGTACCGTCAGAACCGAGGCCGAAGAACTTGCACTCGTAGGTGCCGGCCTTTGCCAGTGATATCTCTTCCTTCTGGGGCAGAGACTTGAAGGTCACGTCGTCCACGATGCCGATGGTGAAATCGGTCTTGGGCTCCTTGCGCTCGAGGTTCTCGAACACTGAGAGGATCTGGGCGGGAGTAGTGTCCTTTGAAGACAGACCGTAGCGGCCGCCGACGATGGTGATGTCGCTGCGTCCGTAGAGCACTGACTTGACATCGAGCAGCAGAGGCTCACCGTTGGCGCCGGGTTCCTTGGTGCGGTCGAGGACTGCGAGACGTTTGGCAGTCTTCGGAAGGGCGCGGAGGAAGTATTTGGCTGAGAACGGACGGTAGAGGTGGACGCTGATAAGGCCGCACTTCTTGCCCTGTGCCTGCAGGTAGTCGATGGTTTCCTTGATGGTCTCGCATACAGAGCCGATGGCGATGATGATGTTCTCTGCATCCGGGTCGCCGTAATAGTCGAAAGGAAGATGGTAACGGCCGGTCAGCTCGCCGATCTCGCCCATATAGCGGGCTACGATGTCCGGAACGTCCTCATAATACTTGTTGGAAGCCTCGCGGGCCTGGAAGTATACGTCAGGGTTCTGGGCTGTACCGCGGGTTACAGGCTTGTTGGGGTTGAGGGCCCTTGTGCGGAACCTTGCGAGGGCTTTCTCGCTGACGAGGGGACGGAGGTCCTCAGCCTCGAGGACTTCGATCTTCTGGATTTCGTGAGATGTACGGAAGCCGTCGAAGAAATGCACGAAAGGCACGCTTGACTTGATTGCTGAAAGATGGGCAACTGCCGCGATGTCCATTGCTTCCTGCACGCTGTCAGAAGCCAGCATTGCAAAGCCGGTTGCGCGGGCACTCATCACGTCCTGATGGTCGCCGAAGATTGAGAGGGACTGGGCTGCGAGAGCTCGGGCTGAAACGTGGAACACAGCAGGAAGAAGCTCGCCTGAGATCTTGTACATATTGGGGATCATCAGCAGCAGTCCCTGGCTGGCCGTAAAGGTAGTTGTGAGGGCGCCTGCCTGCAAAGAACCGTGCACAGCACCGGCTGCGCCGCCTTCGCTCTGCATCTCGGTGACCTGGACGGTCTCGCCGAACATATTCTTTTTTCCGAATGCTGCCCACTCATCTACCAGCTCTGCCATTGTTGAGGACGGAGTGATAGGGTAGATAGCCGCGTGCTCACTGAAGAGATATGCCACGTGAGCTGCGGCATAATTGCCATCACAAGTGATGAATTTCTTTTCTTTTGCCATCTTTTAAATGTTTAATATATTGTTATTTATGTTATTGAACGATATAGGCGTACAATCGCGTAAATTTAGCATTTTATTTCGTGAAACGACAAAAAAAGTGATACGGCCGTATCACTTTTTTCCACTTGCAGCTATGATGGCTGTCAGCCGATTATCCTGCCTATAAGATTGGTCAGAACTGAGCCGGGGCCAAGCTCTGTGAAATCGGTCGCCCCCGCCTGATGCATATTGAGCACAGACTGGCTCCAGAGCACGGGGCCGGTCAGCTGAGCGATAAGGTTTGCCTTGATCTCTGCCGGATCGGTATGGGGCAGAGAATCAACGTTCTGGAAGATAGGGCAGATTGGCGCCCTGAACTGCGTGCGGTCGATGGCCTTGGCCAGGGCTGCGCGTGCGGGCTCCATCAGCGGAGAGTGGAAAGCGCCTCCAACGGGCAGCGGAAGAGCTCTCTTGGCTCCTGCCGCCTTGGCTGCCTTGCAGGCTCTGTCAACAACATCAGCCTCTCCGGAAATGACCACCTGCCCCGGAGAATTGAAGTTGGCCGGAACTACGATTCCTTCGGTTTCGTCGCAAATCTTCCTGACGGTAGCGTCGTCGAGATTGATGATGGCAGCCATCTTGCCCGGATTCTGTCTGCAGGCTTCGTTCATTGCATTGGCCCTGGCAGCCACCAGCCGCAGCGCATCTTCATAGCCGAGAGCGCCTGAGGCTACGAGCGCCGAGAACTCGCCCAGGGAATGGCCTGCCACCATATCGGGCGTGAAGTCTTCGATGGCCCTGGCAGCAGCAACCGAATGGATGAATATCGAGGGCTGGGTCACGGAAGTCTCCCGCAACTGCTCGTCGCTCCCTTCGAACATAATTTTCACTATGTCGAAGCCGAGGACTTCGCCGGCTTTGTCAAAAACCGCCCTTGCAGCCGCCGAATTCTCGTAAAGGTCTTTGCCCATTCCGGGAAACTGGGACCCCTGGCCGGGGAAAACGTATGCTTTCATCTGGAATCGTTTTAGAATGAAACGGTCAAAGTTAACAATAAATGTTGTACTTTTGCCGATGCAGCTACGCGCCCGTAGTTTAATGGATAGAATTGAGGATTCCGGTTCCTTAGGTTGGGGTTCGATTCCCCACGGGCGTACTAAGACTTCCCTTTCATCACTTCCCTGTAGAGTTTCCGGAAGAAGCGCTTGTCGCTTCGTTGTATCAGACGTTCCGCCTTGCGCAGGATACGCTGTTCGCGCGCCGTGGGAGCTGACTGCGCCGCTGCAGGCTCTGAGACGGCGGGGGTGACGGCCTGCTGGTCAGCGTCCTTGCGCGGTTGGGGTGCAGGCACTTCAGCGGCAGGAGCTTCTTCGGCTGCCTCCTGGTTCTGCCGGCGTCTTCTGCCGGCTGGCAGACGGTCCGGAGCAGCCTCGTCAGACGGCTCGACGACGGGCCGGTCAGTGCCGGTCGAATCGACGACTGCCTGCGGAGCGTCAGGCACGACGGCAAGGCTGTCTTGCACCAGGAACAGAGAATCCTGACGGACCCTCAGGGCGCTGTCACGGGCTGCGGCCTCTATTGAGTCGCGCTGCATACGGGCCTGTATCCTGGCTTCTTCGCGGGCCATTATATCGTCGTAGACCTTGCTCATATACTTGTTGAAATAGCGGTCGGCAATGCGGAACGCAGGCATATTGACATCATCGTATACCTCCCTTTCAGAAGGCTTGAGGCTCCGTGCCGTGACATCGTAACGGCTCAGGGGCCGCTCGTCTCCGCGCCACTGGAACCCTTTGATACGCTGCTTGTCAATCTCGAGATTGTATACCGGATAAGCGTCGCTCTGGGTCTGTTCGTAATATTTGATACGCTGGGCAGCACCGTTCTTGAGCGCCATCGTCATAAACTGCGACTCCTTGATGTTGATGGTGGTTATCTCCTCCTTCTCCTTGAGGTAGAACATAGCGTTCACCCCGCCCAGGGCATCATAGCGGTAGAGGTCGTCGTCGCGGAAGTAGCCGACCATCTCGGTGCTCTTTATCTGGTCGAAATGGACGGAGTCTTCCTGCATCACCAGCATAGCATTCTGCTGCATACTGCCCCTGTTCAGGGTTTCATCCTTCATAAGGAGTATCATTATGTCAGAAGTGAGCTGGTTGCGGGTCTTGTACCACATCACAGGAGTGCCGTGAAGCCTGGCCAGCGAATCGACGTCGCTGTACGCAAGAGAATCGCAGAGCAGCTGTATGTCGGAGCGGAAAATCCTGACGTTCGGCCAGCCGTGCAGGTATTTTATCTTGGTAGTATCCCTGGCTGCACGGGGGGCTCCACCCTCCGCACCGACAGAGTCTATGGCAGATAGCGCTGTGCCGAGAGTATCGGCAGCCGCCGTTGCGTCCGCTTCCTCAGGAGTTCCATCCTGCAGCTCCTCATCGCTTTCTGCGGGCTTCGTCCCCTCCATCTCTTTCACTTCTCCGAATTTTTCGAATATCATCTGCCTGGCTTCGGAGGCGTCAAGCCCCGCCACTTTATAAAGGGAGTCTGAAGCAGCGATTCCCAGATTGGCAAGGCTGTCTATGGTTGAGGCGGCAGCAAGTTTCTCACGCCTCTGCTTCGCTATGTTCTCGGGCCTCTTGGCCTCCGCTTCGGCCTTTGCCTTGGCCCTCTCCTCTGCAGCCTTCGTTTCGGCTTCGGCTATGGCGTCGAAGAGGATGTCCTCCCTCTCCTTCAGGCGGGTTTCCTTGTCGGCCTCGGGTATGTCGCAGTTCCTCACGGTGTAGATACGGAGCGTGTCGGCGGCCACGAACAAAGAGTCCTTGACGTGTTCCTCGTTCTCTCCGAAATAGAACACCGCCGGATCCTGGGTGAACTCCATATGCTGGTTGTTAAGGGAGTCTGTCTCCACTATGGCCTTATGGGCCACGAAGGCCGATTCGTTCAGCGTGTCCAGCACTATGACGTTGTGATATGCTTCATACCTCGGAATCCTGCGGTAATAGTAGACTTCGTCCGCCCACATCTCGTAATCCGGGTCTTTTATATATACGTCGTTGCTGAAATGTATCACCTCGTTGTCGGTGTCGTACCACCCGGCCAGGGCCTTCATAAAGCCGTTGTCCCTCCAGACATAGGTCTTGTCGCGGAAGAAGGCTTTCTTCTCGGACGACAGGTAGTCCAGCTTCGTCGTGGTCAGGAAGATGGAATCGGTGAACATCTGGACGTTTTCCTGGAAGGAGAAGGTCTTGAGGGAGGAAGTGTAGATGCCGGTGAGGCCTTCTATCACATTGCCGTCTTTGTCCTTCATAGCTCCGCCGTTGCGGAAGATGGCCAGGCTGTCCTTGGTGTTGTAGTCGAGGTTGTTGGTGCGCAGCGTGTCGCCTTCGTTGTCGAAGACTTCCACCAGCGGCCCGCGGAACTGGGCCAGGTCCTGGTCGATGAGATAGGTCAGGCTGTCGCTGCGCAGGACGGTATTGTCCTGGACCAGCCGGACTTTGCCGTAAGCCTTTATGACCTCACGGTCGATGTTCCAGGCTGCGGAGTCGCAGAACAGATAGGCGCCGTTGTGGTAGAATGCCGCCGGACCCTTGATCAGACGGAAGTTGCTGAAACCCATTTTGACGAGCTTGGCCCACTCGGCATTGAGCAGCGAAATTACGCTGTCGGCCTTGGGAGGCTGGTTGCGGCTCTGGGTCTGAGTACGGCTCTGGGCCTGGGCAGGGCAAATGCAGACCAGCAATAATATTGCAGTTGAGATGATTGCCTTGCGCAGCATATTTTATTTGATCCAGCCTTGTCTAGTGAAATTGCAGCCGGAAAATACCGGGTCTATCACTATATATGTGGTTTTCTGCTTTTCGGCGATGAATTCGTCTATGGCCTTGTTGGCGTTGCGGTTGTTGGCCACAGTTGTCAGGATGTCGAAGTCGCCGTCATAGGTGGCAACGTGCGAAGGGATTATCTCTTCAAGTTTGATGATCTTGTAGATGGTGTTGCCCCTGCCCTCGTTGTCCACCGACTCGAACGGATATGAAACTTCTCCGATGCTCATATCCCTCAGCACGATGTAGTCGTTGGGTTTGAGCTGGTCCTTCTCGAACACTGCCGAGCCGGTATTCTCGTCGACCATCATACCTCCGTTTGTGCGGGTCTTGAAGTCTTCGGAGAACGCCCAGGCGGCCTGCTCGAAGGTCATAAGGCTGTCCTCGACAATCAGGGTACGGATGCTGTCCAACCTTGCGAAAGCCTTGTTGCGGTCGTCAGCCGTGTACTTGGGCTTGATGAGGATGTGGCGGGCGTTGAACATATCGCCTTCTTTCTCGATCATCTGGATGATATGGAAACCGTCCGGGGTCTCTACTATGGGCGACACCTGGTCGACCTTGAGCGCGGTTGCGGCGTCGGAGAATGCCGGCCAGTAAACTGTCTTGTTGGCCATACCGAGCTCTCCTCCCCTTGTGGCGCTGCCCGGATCCTCGGAGTAGAGCCTTGCGAGGGATGTGAACTTCTCTCCGTTGACTATCCTTTCGCGGATTTCAAGCAGCCTCTCCTTCACGAGGGTCGCAGCCGAGTCTTTGTCGGGATAGAGGACTATCTGGCGCAGCTTGTACTGGTCGGGGATGACAGGCATATCTTCTACCGCCGAGGTGTCGGCGAAGGTCTTCACGTCTCTCGGGGTCATCTTGGGGACCTTGCTGATCACTTCCTGCTGCATCCTCTGGGTGAGCAGCTGCTCTTCGATGGCGGTGCGCCATATCCTCTCAAGGTCGTAGCGGGATTTGTTGAAGTACTCCTCCATTGCCTTCTCGCCACCCAGCTGGGTTGTGATGCTGGCGAATCTCTGGCTCAGGTTTTCCTGTATCTCGGTGGCAGGAGCCACCAGCGAGTCGAGTCTGGCCTGGGTGAGGAACAGCTTGGATATCATCGCCTGCTCGAGGATCTCGCATCTTGCGTTGCGGTCTGCGACCAGACCGTTCACCCTCATCATCTGTACCTCTCCTTCCACGTCGGACAGCATTATGGCGTCATTTCCGACCAATGCCACTATCTTGTCAACAAGACCGTTCTGATATCTCTGGGCTGATGCCGTCAGGCAGCTGAGCAATACAGCCGCCGTCAGCACTGCAAAACGCTTAATCATATTTCTGCAATTTTTTATTTTCGAGGGCTTCCTTCAGCAAGTCCTGTTCCAATTTTGACAAAATCTCCTGCTTTCTGATGCTTATGATGGCATCTTTTATCTTTTCTTCGTTGTATTCCATAGGGGTGAGCGTCTGGGGAGCGAACCTGTCGATGAAGAAAATCAGAGTGTTCTTCTGCTCTCCTTCGAGGATATAGTAGTTCTGCTTCGCAGATATCTCCTCCAGGTCGGACACTATCATCCCGACATCCTTGGCCAGCTGTGGTATGGACACGTAGCGGCCGCCGTAGTCTTCATACCTTTCGGCGTACGAACGGCTCAGCTCGGACAGTTCGGCCACCTTGTCTTCGTCTTTCGACTTGTAAAGTTCCTTGATGTTGGAGTAGTACGGCGACCTGACGTTAATGACTATGTACCTTGCCTTGACCACCGGGTAGTCGTACTTGAAGCTCTGGGGATGGGCTTCGTAATAATCCCTCACCTGCTCGGGGCTCACTGCCGTGTCGATGCGGCTTTCCATAAACATCTTCTCGTAGCGGAAGCTGAGAAGGTCGTTGCGGAAGGACTCTATCTCCTTGGAGATGTCCCTCTCGTCGGGGGTGAGCTGCTCCAGGGCCTTCATCGTCTTGAGCCGCACAAGCGCCCAGCTCTGCACATACTGGTCCACCATATATGCACTGTCCTGCGAAGACGTCCCTTCCGGGACGAGCTTCGCCACCTCGCTCTTGTAGAGCACGTCTTTCCCTATCCGCGCCAGGACATCCCCGCGGGACTGGAAAAGGCTGCACGAAGTTGCGAGCAGCACAAGGGCCGACAGTGCACAGATGCGCTTCATTATCTGCTGTAGTTAGGGGCCTCCCTTGTTATCGATACGTCGTGGGGATGGCTCTCGGCCATACCGGCGGCTGTTATCTTGACGAATTTGGCGCTGCGCAGCTCCTCGATGTTGCGGGCTCCGCAGTAGCCCATACCGGCCTTAAGGCCGCCTACGAGCTGGTAGATCACTTCTGCAAGCGTGCCCTTGTAAGGAACCTGGGCTACGATGCCTTCGGGAACCAGTTTCTTGATGTCTTCTTCCATATCCTGGAAGTAGCGGTCTTTCGAGCCCTTCTGCATTGCTTCGAGGGAGCCCATACCGCGGTATGACTTGAATTTACGTCCATTGAGGATGATGGCCTCGCCGGGAGCCTCCTCGACACCTGCGAAGAGTGAACCTGCCATTATGGTCGACGCACCTGCGGCAAGAGCCTTGGTGATGTCTCCCGAGTAGCGGATGCCGCCGTCGGCGATGACAGGGATGCCGCTGCCCTTGAGGGCGCCTGTGGCGTTCATTACAGCGGTGAGCTGCGGCACGCCGATACCGGCGATGATGCGTGTGGTGCAGATGGAGCCGGGACCGATGCCGACCTTGACTGCGTCGACGCCGCACTCCTTGAGGGCTATGGCCGCCTCAGCTGTAGCGATGTTGCCGGCTACAATCTGCAGATGCGGGAACGCTGCGCGGATTTTCTTTATAGTCTCCAGCACGAACACTGAATGGCCGTGGGCCGTGTCGAGCACGACTGCGTCGGTATCGACGCTCACCAGCTTCTCGACAGTCTCAAGGCTGTGGGAATTGATGCCGACGGCGGCTGCCACGAGCAGCCTGCCTTTCGAATCCTTGCTGGCGGTGGGATTGTTCTTGATTTTCTTTATGTCCTTGTAGGTGATAAGGCCCACCAGACGGCCGTCCTTGTCGACTACCGGGAGCTTCTCGACTTTGTACTTGTGAAGCACTTCGATGGCGTGAGGTATGTCGTCGCCGTGGTCGATGGTGATCAGGTTCTCGCTGGTCATCACGTCCTTGATGGGAGTGGCGGGATTGTCTTCGAAACGGAGGTCGCGGTTGGTGACGATGCCGATCAGCTTGTTGGCCGAGTCGACTACGGGAATGCCGCCGATATGGTTTTCTGCCATCAGTTTCAGCGCATCGCCGACGGTCTGGTTTACGTCGATGGTTACAGGGTCGTAGATCATTCCGTTCTCAGCTCTTTTCACCCTGCGCACCTGGTCCATCTGCTCGTCTATCGCCATATTCTTGTGGATGACGCCGATGCCGCCTTCGCGGGCTATCGCTATCGCCATATTGGCGTCGGTGACAGTATCCATCGCCGCTGAGACGATGGGAACGTTCAGGGGAATCTCCCTGGTGAACATTGTGTTAGTCACTACGTCGCGCGGGATAACCTCGCTGCGGGCCGGAACCAATAGCACATCATCGAAAGTGAGACCTTCCATAACCACTTGATCAGAAAACTGTTGCATATCTTGTTACCTCCTTATAAAATCGTCCTTAATTTAGCAAATGTACAAAACATTTCGTTTAAAGCAATCGCCCTTGCCAGGTATCTCGCTCAACCAGCCGTTTTTCAAGCATTTCCAGCAGCTGCGGGTTGCGCACCAGGCCCCAGGGAGTCTCGTTCACGAAGCGCGGGGGGACTTCTCCTGCGAAGCGTTCAATGAGCAGGTCAGGCCTCAGCCTCTCGAGGAAATCAACAAAGAAATCGATGTAGCCGTCCAGGGTGAATGTCACGAAATCCTCCCTCCTATCGCGGTACTCCCGTTCCATCGCGGTGCCTTTGATGATCTGCAGCTGGTGGAACTTGACTGAGTCAAGCGGCAGGGAATTGATGGCTGCAGCCATCTCCATCATCGCCGGGATATCCTCGCCCGGCAGCCCGAAGATGAAATGGGCGCCCTGCATTATCCCCCTTTCCGCCGTCATTTCCACTGCCCTGCGGGCCTGGGCGAAAGTGTGGCCGCGGTTGATGCGGCGCAGGGTCGCGTCGTGGCACGATTCGATGCCGTACTCTACTATCACCACCTTGTCCTGCGACAGCTCCTTGAGGTAGTCCAGCTTGCGCTCATCGACACAGTCCGGACGGGTGCCGACGACTATGCCCACGACACCTTCGTGCGCGAGAGCCTCTTCATAGACCCTGCGCATCTTATCCAGCGGGCCGTAGGTGTTCGAATAGGCCTGGAAGTAGGCCAGATACTTCGTGACGGAGCGGTAGCGCCCCCTGTGGAATTCGATGCCCTCGTCCAGCTGGCGGGTCACCGTCTTGTCGGGAGTGCTGTAATTCGGATGGAATGCCGCATTGTCGCAGTAGGTGCAGCCGCCCGTGGACAACGTGCCGTCGCGGTTGGGGCAGCCGAAGCCGGCGTCGACCACAAGCTTCTGGAGCCTGCAGCCGTACTTCTCCTTGAGGAATCCCACGAAACTGTTGTATCTTCTGCCCTGCTGCATTCTTTATATCAACAATGCCCCTGCGGGAAATCCCCAGGGGCATCATCTAAAGTCTCAGGTAAGTTTAGAACTGCACCTTCGGAGCCTGGTCGCTGCCCTGCGCTGCCTGGAAGTAGGCTTTCTTGTCGAAGCCGGCTATCTTGGCGATGATGCTTGCAGGGAACTTGCGGATCATACTGTTGTAAGGCTGCACAGCCTCGTTGAACTTGTTGCGCTCGACGGAGATGCGGTTTTCAGTGCCTTCAAGCTGGGCCTGAAGCTCCTTGAAACTCTCGGTAGCCTTGAGCTCCGGATAACGCTCCACTGCGACCAGCAGGCGGCCGAGACTCTGGCTGAGATTGTCCTGGGCTGCCTGGAAAGCGGCCATATTCTCCTCAGTGAGGTCAGAGGCGTCCAGAGTGGTCTGAGTGGCCTTTGCGCGAGCCTCTATGACAGCCTCGAGAGTTGATTTCTCATAATCTGCCACACCTTTGACTGTCTCCACGAGATTCGGGATCAGGTCGGCACGGCGCTGATATGCGTTCTCCACGTTACCCCACGCCTTTGAGACATTCTCTTCGGCGGTAACCATACGGTTGTTGGTCTTTATGCCCCACATCACGAGGATAGCCGCGATGATGAGGAATATCACGAGACCGCCTAATTTCTTTCCTGCTGCCATAACTTATTTGACTAATGCGCTCAGTTTCTCGAAAAGTTTGTCATAACCTTCGAAGAGGTCTTTCTGTATCTCTTTGTAGTGAGCTTTGACTTCCTTGCCTTCCTTGCGGACGAATTTCTCGACTCCACGGGCGTTGGTAACGACTTTCTTGGGGAAGTTGACGCGTGCGCTGAGGCTGTCTGAAAGTGCCAGACCCTCCTTGATGAGACCTACGACTTCCTCTTCTTTCTTGCCTTCGCTGAAATCGTTGTACAAAAGGCAGTCACTCACGAAATCATTCATAAGGAACGCGATGTCCTTCTTGATAACTCTTAAGTTCATATTATTCAGTGTTTAAAACGCCGCAAAGATAGTAATTATTTGTTCAATCGATGGACTGGCAGGGCTTTTTGATTATCGGGCAGAAACGATTACCACTTGTTGAGGGGCAGGCCGTGCATCATCATATGGGCCTGGTCCTTCACCTTTTCAATGACTTTTTCGTTGTCGATGTTGTTGAGGACTGTGTCGATGAGGTCGACTACGTTGAGCATATCTTTCTCAACCAAGCCCCTTGAGGTGACGGCCGGAGTGCCGACGCGGATACCTGAAGTCTGGAAAGGAGAACGGCTGTCGAAGGGCACCATATTCTTGTTGACAGTGATGCCTGCGCGCACGAGGGTCTTCTCGGCTACCTTGCCGGTAAGCTCGGGGAATTTGGTGCGCAGGTCGATGAGCATCAAGTGGTTGTCGGTGCCGCCTGACACGACTTTATAGCCTTTGTCGATGAATGCTGCAGCCATTGCTTTGGCATTCGAAGCAACCTGCTGCTGGTAGACCTTGAACTCGGGCTGCAGGGCCTCGTAGAACGAAACGGCCTTGGCGGCGATGCAGTGCTCGAGCGGGCCTCCCTGAACGCCGGGGAAGACGCAGGAATTGATCATTGCTGACATCTTCTTGATCTCACCCTTGGGAGTCTTTACGCCCCATGGATTGTCGAAGTCTTTGCCGATAAGGATCACGCCGCCACGGGGACCGCGGAGGGTCTTGTGGGTGGTTGATGAAACGATATGGGCGTATTTCACAGGGTTCTTCAGCAGGCCTGCGGCAATGAGGCCTGCGGGATGGGCCATATCCACCCAGAGGATGGCGCCGATCTTGTCGGCGATGGCTCTCATACGCTCCCAGTCCCATTCGCGGGAATATGCTGATGCACCTCCGATGATGAGCTTCGGCTTATACTCCAGAGCCTTTTTCTCCATATCATCGTAGTCGATGTATCCTGTTTCTTCATTGAGCTTGTAGGCCACTGCGTTATAGAGGATTCCGGACATATTCACCGGAGAGCCGTGGGTCAGGTGGCCGCCGTGGGCAAGATCCAGTCCCATAAAGGTGTCGCCGGGTTTCAGGCAGGTCATCATTACGGCCATATTGGCCTGGGCGCCTGAGTGAGGCTGGACGTTGGCGTATTCTGCATCGAAAAGCTTGCACAGACGGTCGATGGCGATCTGCTCTACCTGGTCTACGACTTCGCAGCCGCCGTAGTAGCGGGCGTTGGGATAGCCTTCAGCGTATTTGTTGGTCAGCACTGAGCCAAGAGCCTCAAGAACTTGCTTGCTTACGAAATTTTCAGAAGCTATGAGTTCGATGCCGTCGATCTGGCGTTCTTCCTCTTTTCTTATCAAATCCAGAATTTGTACGTCTTGTTTCATGGGATGGGGTTATTACAATGCGCAAAGATAACAATTGTTTTATCTTTGCAGACAAATGTTCATAACTTATGTTTCGCAAACTGGTCAACGATGAACTCGGAAGGATTTCCGTGGAAGAGTTCAAGACAGCCCCGAAAGAAGATGTGGTCGTAATCCTCGACAATGTCCGCAGCCAGCACAATATCGGCTCGGCTTTCCGCAGCTGCGACGCCTTCCGCGTCAGCAAGATCTACCTCTGCGGCATCTGCGCGGTGCCGCCGTCCGCCCAGATCCACAAGGCTGCCCTGGGCGCGGAGTTCAGTATGGACTGGGAATACTGCGAAAACACTATGGATGTGGTGAAGCGGCTGCGCGGCGAAGGCTATGTGATCGCGAGTGTGGAGCAGGCCGAAGACTCGACATCCCTTGAAAACTTCCGCCGCGAGGAAGGCCGCAAATACGCCCTCATCTTCGGCAACGAGGTGCACGGCGTGGCGCAGGATGTCGTCTCCGCAAGCGACCTGTGCCTGGAAATCCCCCAATACGGCACGAAACACTCCCTCAACGTCTCGGTCTCCGTGGGCATAGTTCTCTGGGAAATTATTTGTCGCTAGCCGCTATCTTGTTCTGAAGCCAGGAGCGGGCGTGGCTGAGCTGCGAGCGGGAGCCTCCTTCGCTGATCGAAAGCATCTGAGCTATCTCTGCGTGGGTATAGCCTTCAATCACATAAAGGTTGAAGACCGTCCGGAAGCCGTCAGGCATCGTATCGATCAGTTTGAATATCTCGTCCGCACCAATCTTCTCCAACGTCGTGCTCTGCGTCATCTGCATCACCTGCGAATCTTCTATATTGTCGGAGAACTTCAAGGCATCGCTGCGGCGGAGCTGCATCAGGGCTGTGTTGGCGAATATCCTGCGTGCCCAGCCCTCGAAAGAGCCCTCTCCCCTGAAAGACGAAAGCTTCTCGAAAAGAGTCACGAAGCCGTCCTGCATCGTATCCTTCGCTGCTTCTCGGTCCTTCAGGTAACGTTGGCAGACAGCCAGCATCCCGGGCGCCAGCTTGTCGTAGAGCTCCCTCTGCGCCCTTGGGTCACGCCTGCGGCATCCATCTATGAGAGAGTCGAGCTTGTTCATCGCCAGGGACTGTTCCTCCTCCACCTGCGGACATACGTCTATAGTTATATAACCCCGAAAAGTCCGGAATACGTCACGACAGAAGCGAAGAAATTTGAATTACGTCAGGACTTGAACCTGCAACGCGAGTCTGCGCTGGCAGTGCTCTGACTACTCAGGCATAGTCGCACGGATAAGGAAAAATTGTTCGGCACCTAGAATGTGAAACCGGCTGAGACGCCGAGGCCAAGAGGGAAAATCCAGAGGGCAGCGAGCTGCAGATGGGTAAAATCAGCGATGTTGAAATCAAATCCGGTCTTGGCGCAGGCATAGAAATCAAAGCCATTCGAAGTAGTGGGCTCGATTTTCCACTCTGAACCGTCGTAATTCCTACCGCTTCTGCGGACCATCATATAATTGCCTCCGACCTCGGCGCCCAGGATAAAGGAATGCCGCCGCGCTGCTCCCAGAGGAAAATAGTGGATATAGTCCAGCCGCACAGGAACTCCGCTGAATTGAAGGTCTACACCCGAACCCATCAGATATCCACCCAATAGGCCAAGGTAATTTCCCTGATTGAAGCGGTAACCGACTGTCGCATTTCCGCTGACCCAGTGTGAGCCTATGTTGGCCTCCATCCTTGCAGACACGCCGCACTGAAACCCACTGTACTCATCTGTCTGAGCCCAGATGCAACCCGCCATCAGCAGAAGAACCACACTCACGAAAAAGCGTTTCATACCGTTGATTCTTTCAACAAACGGAGTTACTTCTGGAATTCGCCGGTGTAACTGTCGCCATCCACAATGATTTCGAGGTGATATGAGCCTACGCCGGGAACTTTGCTTGAGACTGTGCAGCTGCTTTCGACGACTGAATAGCTGTCGGAGGCCACCAACTTGCCTGAGCCGTCATAGAGGTATACCTCAACACTCTCGGCTACGGGGAGTTTTATGTTCAATTCGTCACCCTTGAGAATAACGTCAACGGCAGAAGCACTCTTTGTAACTGTCTTGAAGCTGCCGTTATGACGCCACTTGCGCTCATAGTCATCGTCCTTGCCGGAATTGTTCTGATTTGTGAACAGTTCAATTCTCTCATCCGGAACAGGAAGATATGTCCCGCCACTTCCACCGGAACAAGAGGGCAGTAATGCGACTGCAGTCGAAAAAGCCATGAGGGCTGTTATGATGCGTATTATTTTTTTCATCTTTAATAACGTTTGCTGCTAAGATAAAAACCGAAAGTTTAATAAAGGCTCTGTGACGATTATTTTTTACTTCTGGTTATCAGGCTTTTGCATTGGGATAAAGCAAATCAGTCAAGGCAAAGTTTAACGGAGGCGTTTTTTATCCCTTTTCCTGTACGATTGCCCGGACATATTTGTCGAGATTGGTAGTACTGCTGTCTATTCCGAGTTTCTTGCGTATCCTGCTTGCATCATTATACGCACTGCTCCTGCCAAGGAAGCTGATTACATCCTTTCCGTTCATGCCGAGAGCATATAGACAGCACTGGTTGATCTCTGCCTCGATGAGCCCTTTTTCCTGAAGATACGCAATAAAGCCAGGATGGCTGGCGGCGAAAATCATGCGGTTTGAGTTCATAAACCCTTCCTTGTCTTCGTAGAAATCCCTCAATCTGGTCGAAGCTTCGACCTCCATCTGGCTATCCTTCATAATGTCGGCCAGGAGCAGCTGATTAAGGACGCCGAGTCTCTCGTCAATCAGCGCCTTGGACACCTCATCAGGCTGCATCATCAGGGCCTTTTCTAGCCTCTCCTTTTCGAGCTCAGCCTGTCCGAGCAGCAGTTTGTATCTGTCCTTCTCGAGTTTCTGCGCTGCAATCCTGCGGCTCAGCAGCAGTGCCACGAGCAGCGCCAGCGCCAGCGCCGACAATGCAATGGCGATGGCTGTCCAACGGCCCTTGTCGGACTTCAGGATGCGGCTCTCCAGCTCGTGCTTCTGCTCCATAAACTGCATATCGTAGTTATGGATGGCGTGGGAGTAGGCATCGTTGAAAGCGATGTAGTTCTTGTATGCTCCGAAAGCCTCCTGGGTATTACCCAGCCCTTCATAAATCTGTGACCTGACCGTCCAGTAGCGGATGGTGCGGCCTTCGTTGCCGGCATAGTCGTCCTCGCGGTCAATAGCCTCCCTCGCTGCCCGGAAATCACCCACATTGAGGTATCCGTTTGCAACAGAAAGCCAGTCGACATCAAGGCCGGAGCGGAGATAAGCGGACAGCACCGCCGGGATCTCCTCCACCAGACCGAAAGAAGTCAGATATGTCAGGTATGTGCTGTAATAGGTGCTCTTGTTGGCATCTGTCATCTTGTCGTAGAGGACGGTCGCCTTGTCGAGCCAGACCTTGGCTTCATCCCGGTCGCCAAGTCCGGAATAGCCCGACACAACCCGCAGGATGCTGTGGTGATATGACCTCTCAACCCCTCCTGCCTCGAACAGCTCGGCAGCCTTGATGTAGGTGTCGACGTATCTGTCCCACTGAAAAAGTCTGGAATAGACATTGCCCATCGCAAAGTAAGTCCGCGCCTTTGTGAGCACATCATCGGACTTGTCTCCGACATCCACGGCACGAAGCCAGCTGCGCATAGCAGATGTCATCTCTCCCCTGTTGGAATAGATGCGGCCTTCGTAATATGCAGTCCTCATCCTGTCGGTGGGGCTGCCGTTCTTCTCATAATAGTCGATCGCAGGCTGCAGCACGCTGAAATCGTCGGCATCGACGTACGTCTTGTCGAGAGCCATCGCCATCAGCAGTGCATACCTGGCTTTGTCGGCGCGCCTCGCCAAGGCTGAAGCATCGATGCTTTTCAGGGACTCCAGGGCATCGGCAGGCCGCTTCTCGATGTAGGACTCTATCTCGCCCAGCCGGCCGGACATAACGCCCCCGTCGCAGGAGCTCAGCGCTACCAGCGCAAATACCGTCAGAAAGACGGAAAGGATGAGAGCTTTTCTACTCACGGCCGCCATAATATGTAGATGCAATTTACTATAAAAACGTTGTATAAAAAAGAAGAAGGTGACCCACAGGAGCCACCTTCTTTCGTTCGATAAAAACTCGCTCGCTATACCATTCCGCTGAAGCCCATAAACGCCATAGCCATAATGCCGGCGGTAATCAGGGCGATAGGAACGCCTCGGAACGACTTGGGCACGTTCGAAATCTCGAGCTGCTCGCGGATGCCGGCGAAAAGCACGATGGCCAGACCGAAACCGATGGCGCTGGCGATGGCGAAGACAACCGACTGGCCGAGGTTGAGCATATGAGCCTCACCTCCGAAGCTGAACTGCTTCTGCACGACCATCAGCGCCACGCCGAGCACGGCGCAGTTGGTGGTGATCAGAGGCAGGAAGATGCCTAGGGCCTGATAGAGCGACGGGCTGATCTTCTTGATGATGATCTCGACCATCTGGACGAGGCCGGCAATCACGAGGATGAAGCAGACCGTCTGCAGGAATTCGATGCCCAGGGGCACGAGCACATAGTACTGCAGAAGATATGTTACGCAGGTGGCCAGAGCCATCACGAACGTAACGGCGGCAGACATACCCAGCGCAGTGCTGACCTTCTTGGATACGCCGAGGAACGGGCACACGCCCAAAAACTGTGACAGAAGGATGTTGTTGACAAAAACTGCCGAAATGATAATCAGTATATATTCCATGGCGTACGCTATTTAGTTGTCATTTTGCGGAAAAGGACCATCAGATATCCGAGCACGATGAAAGCGCCGGGAGCGAGCACGAAGAGCAGCATTCCGTCGGGAGCGATAATCTTCCAGCCGAAAGCGCTGCAGCTGCCGAGAATCTCACGCACGAGACCGACCACGGTCAGCGAGAGCGTAAATCCGAGACCGATGCCCAGACCGTCGCAGGCAGAGTCCAGCACGCCGTTCTTGTTGGCGAAGGCCTCTGCACGGCCGAGCACTATGCAGTTCACTACGATCAGCGGGATGAAGAGGCCCAAAGTCTCATACAGAGAAGGCAGATAGGCCTGCATCAGCAGCTGCACTATCGTCACGAATGCAGAGATTATGACGATGTACGACGGGATGCGCACCTTGTCGGGAATGAAACGGGCCACCGCCGAAATCACGATATTGGAGAGCACGAGCACACACATAGTGGCCACGCCCATACCCATACCGTTGATGGCGGAAGTAGTGGTACCCAGAGTGGGGCACATACCCAGCACCAGGGCGAACGTAGGGTTGTCCTTGACAAAGCCCTTGGTTATCAGTTTCCAGCGGTTACTCATTGCTGTCCCTCCCAGTTTTGATTCGAAGCGCCGGTGACGACGTCAGTCGCATCCTCACCTTTGATAGTCAGATATACTTTATAAGCCTCGGCGACACCTGAAGTGAATGCCCTCGAAGTAATGGTAGAAGCCGTGATGGCATCGATGTCGCCACCGTCCTTGCTGACCATAAATTTAGTCTTCGCAGGGTCCATACCGTCGAACTGGCTGCGGAAACTGCCGGCTCCCGTCTCCGTGATCTTGGCGCCAAGGCCCGGAGTCTCAGAGTGGGAAATCACCGAAGTGTTGTAGATGATGCCTGTGGCAGCGTCAAAACCTACCAGCATATCGATAGTTCCTCCGAAGCCCGTAGGCTTGACCTGGACAGCGTAGCCCACGACCTTGCCTTCGTAGCTTGCCGGATAGACCGTGTACTGCTTGCCGTCGACCTCGACAGTCATAACGTCCTCGCTGGGCACATTGTCGAAGGACGGCACGACCGCCGCGATGGCATTGTTGGTCTTGGCCAGGTTGGCTGCCGCAATAGGCTCGGCAGTCACGTGGTTGACAAGTCCCAGCAGAGCCGAGCACACCAGGCAGATGCACCCGAGAGCCAGAACCATATTCAAGAATGATGATTTTACAGCCATACTCTATTTCCTCCTTCCATAACCGTAACGGATCGGTTTGCAATATTTGTTCAACAACGGAACTGTGAGGTTCATTATCAGGATGGCGAACGAGACGCCCTCGGGATATGAACCGAAGTAACGTATCAGCACTGTCAGCACGCCGATACCGACGCCGAAGATAATCATACCCTTGTCGGTCATAGGCGAAGTGACGTAGTCTGTCGCCATAAATATCGAACCGAGCATCAGACCGCCGGTGAACAGGTTGAAGAGCGGACCGGTGTACTCGGCGGGGTTGCAGAGCGAGAAGATACCCGTCATAACGGCTACAGTGAGCCAGATAGTCACAGGGATGTGCGGCTTGATGACCTTGCGGCAGAGCAGATAGACGAAGCCTAAGAGCAATGCGATCGTCGAAGCCTCACCGGCTGAGCCGCCAGCCCTTGCAAAGAACATCTGGCCGGGTGTCAGACCGGGATTTGCAGCGAGAATTTCCTGGACTGTGGAGCCGCTTTTCAGGCCTTCGTTGATGAGGGCCAGCGGAGTGGCGCCGCTGAAGGCGTCAACGCCGCCGAACCAGCTCTGGGGAGCGGTCCAGGTGGTCATAGCGACCGGGAATGATATGAGCAGGAACACGCGGCCTACGAGAGCCGGGTTGAATACGTTCTGTCCGAGGCCGCCGAAGGTCATCTTGGCGATGCCTATGGCCACTATCGAACCTACTACCGCAATCCACCAGGGAGCTGCGGGCGGAAGGTTGAGAGCCAGCAGCACGCCGGTGACCACGCAGCTGAGGTCCATAACGGTGACAGTGGTCTTGAGCAGGAACTTCTCGATGAACCACTGGCACGCCATACAGGTTGCCACGCAGCAAACCAGCAGCAAAAGGGCGTTCCAGCCGTAGAAATACAGGGAAACAAGCACCGCGGGAGCGAGGGCGATGAGCACGTCACGCATCAGGCGGACTGTGGAGAACTCGCTGTGGATGTGCGGAGCCGGAGAAACTATTGTTTTTGACATATCTCTTGCCTCCTATTTTTTAGCGCGACCGCGGATGATTTTCATAACTTCAGCCTTGTTGACACGGATAACATCCAGCAGAGGGATGTTGGCCGGGCAGGTGTACAGGCAGCAGCCGCACTCGATGCAGTCGAATATCTTGTTTTCTTCCAATTCATCCATCCTGCCGCCGGCACGCGACAACTTGTTGAGCAGCCAGGGCTCCAGGCCCATCGGGCAGGCGTCGGTACACTTGCCGCAGCGGATGCAGTTGCCTTCGCTCTTGCGGCGGGTCTGCTCTTCGGTGAGAAGCAGCAGGCACGAAGAGCCTTTCTGAGTGGTTGCGTCGATATTGGCGATGGCCTTGCCCATCATAGGGCCGCCGCTGATGAACTTGGCGGCACTTTCGGGAGCTCCGCCGGCAGCTTCAAGCACGTATGAAAGCGGAGTGCCGAGCCGCACCATAAAGTTGCGGGGATTGTCAAGGCACTGACCGGTGACAGTCATCGCACGCTCGAAGAGCGGTTTGTTTTTCTGGATGGCCTCATATACAGCGAAAGCAGTGGCGACATTCTGGACCACGCAGCCCGTGTCGATGGGCAGCGCGCCGGAAGGCACCTGACGGCCGGTGACGGCGTCTATCAGCTGTTTCTCGCCGCCCTGCGGATATTTCTTCTTGAGGGTAAGCACCTTGATGTCAGGGAAAGGAGAACAAGCGCCCTGCACGGCCCTGATGGCCTCGGGCTTGTTCTCTTCAATGCAGATGTAGCATTTGCAGCCGCCTAGCACCTTGGCCATAATAGCGGCTCCTACGACTATTCCGTCGGGCTTTTCGCGCATCAGACGGTCGTCGGCAGTGACGTAAGGCTCGCACTCGGCACCGTTGATGATGAGGAACTCAGCCTTCTTGCCCTCGGGAGGGTTAAGCTTGACGTGGGTCGGGAAGGTCGCACCGCCCATTCCGACGATGCCTGCAGCCTTTATTCTGGCGAGGATGTCCTCGCGGCTGGCGGTGATGTCCCGCACTACGGTCTCGCTGCGGTCGATTGCAGGGTCCCACTCGTCACCTTCGACATCGATCACTACGTGGGGGACCATATTGCCTGCGATGTCGGCTCTCGGCTCGACTGCGGCGACAGTTCCGGAAACTGACGAATGTACAAAGCCGGATATGAAACCGGCGGGCTCGCCTATCACCTGGCCGACAAGGACCTTGTCACCCTTGGCCACGACGGGCGTGGCCGGAGCTCCCAGATGCTGGGCCATAGATATGGCGACCTTTGCGGGGGGAGCCAGGGGGTCGATGGCGGCAGTCTTGGCTATCTTGTTGTCGTGGGGATGGACTCCACCTATCTTGAATGTGATCATACTGTTTCCTCCTTAGCTTTAACCTCAGCCTTGACTGCTGCAGGAGCAGCCTTCTCGACGGGAGCTGCAGGTGCAGCTGCCGGAGCGGCGGGCTTCTCAGGGAAGTTGAACTTGTGGATGGCACCCGTAGGGCATTCGGACACGCACTTGGTGCAGAGCTTGCAGACGTTGAAGTCTATGTAAGCGAGGTTGTTTTCGACCTTGATGGCTTCGAACGGGCAGACTTTCTGGCACTTCGCACAGCCGATGCAGGCTGCCTTGCAGGCCTTGCGGGCCACTGCGCCCTTGTCCTTGCTGTTGCAGAGCACAACTACCATACGGTCCTTCGGTCCTGTGGTGCGGAGCTCGATTATACCCCTCGGGCAGGCGGCGGCGCAGGAGCCGCAACCGGTGCACTTGGTGACATCCACCTCGGGCAGCCCCGTTTCGGGGTTCATCCTGATAGCGTCGAACTTGCAGGCTGCGACACAGTCGCCGCATCCCAGGCAGCCGTAGCGGCAGCCGGTGTCTCCGCTGTAGAGAGCGGCCTTCACCTTGCAGGATGCATAGCCGTCGTAATCGTTTGTCTTAGGTCTGTTTTCACACGTGCCGTTGCAACGGACCACGGCGACCATCTTTTTCTGAGCCACTGCTTCGCGGCCGAGGACCTGGGCGACTTTCTGCATTACTTCGTTGCCGCCGACGGGACAGAAGAGAGAGCCGAACTCCGGAGCAGCGACCACCCTTTGCGCGAAATCACGGCAGCCGGCGCTTCCGCAACCGCCGCAGTTCGCTCCGGGAAGGCACGCCTCCACCTTGTCGATCCTCTCGTCCTCCTCTACCTTGAACTTCTGGGCCACAAAATACAAAACAACTGCCACTACGATACCGATGACGGTAAGGATGGCAATTGTCGTCAAGATTGTAGAATCCATTATCTGTTAATTTTCTCTATTGAAAAGGTAAATATCCTTTCTAACCTGTCTCTGAAAAGGAACACGAAAAGATAGTAGACCGCCACACCCGCGAGTGAGAGCAGACCGACCATCAATTCGTTCAGACCGGTATTAGACAAAATTAACAAAAAAATTATAAGAATCACTAATGGAATTGCATAAGAAATGAACACGGCGCTTACTCCGAGCGACTGGCTCATCACCAGATTGACCCGCTCCCCGACCTGATAGTCTTCGGTCAGCGTGCTGATGCTGTAGGGGACGTCGACGAAACGGGTCTCTTCTTCGCCTGCGACGCAGAAGCCCTTGGCGTGGCATTCAGCGCACGCGCTCTTGCTGACGAACTCTACTGTGATGTAGTCCTTGCTTATCTCACGGATGATCCCCTCGTGCTCTATCTTGTCGATTTTTTTCATTTCACCTTGCTTGTGAGGGGATATTTGACATTCTCGATGTTGTTGGCCCTGATTTCCATCTTGCCGACCGAGATAGGCACGGAGATGAACAGCGGAAGACGGTTCTGGTCGTCAGAGAGCCAGATGTAGACCATATTCTTCACATCATCTCCGGTGGGGACAACCACCTTGGACTCTTCTTTTTCGACGTGGCTGACGTTTTTAAGCGTCATTGTGAGGCAGACTGCATTGAATTTGCCAAGAGCGTCCACCTGCTTTACTTCATTGCGGAGGTAACTGATGGTGGCCCTTGTTATGTTGCGGTCCATCGCCACCAGCAGCGTAGCCGGCTTGCCTGCCTTGAGCGAGTTGATGTCCAGGGTCCTTATGGTGTAAATCATATTGATGATGTCGCGGATCGTCTCCTTGCTCGTAAACGAAGTGTCCACGGGGGCCGGCATCGTGTTCTTTTCCACCTTGGCATAAAGGGTCTTCTTGTCGGCGCTCCAGGTATATTCGTTGCGGGCCGCGAAATTGCCTTCGTGCACATCCCGCATCGCATACACAGGGTCCAGGTTGCTGTCGAACTTGGACTCGTAGACATCCCTCACCTTATAAAAGGAATCGAAGAACCTGTTCGTGCGGACGTTCAACAGGATGTGATAGTTCGGAGAACCTGCGTTATTGACCTGCTGAAGGTTGAAGGAAAGGGTGGCGATGTCTGCGCTTATCCCCCATTTGTAGTGGAGTGTGACATCTATCTTTTCACCGGCCTTGAACGGCAGGTTTGATGTCTGGGCAAAAAGAGTAAGGGTAAATATTGCGAATGCTATCGAAAGCAGAATCTTCTTCATGTCGGTTTTTTTAATTGGTCTAATACCCCATATCAAAACCCGTACCGACTTCGTTCATTCTTGATTCATATTCCTGATAATGGACATTTGCATCCTCGAAACGAACCTCTGATGCAACGAAGCGCATCTCCACGTCGCCGGTCTCACCGTTACGGTGCTTGGCGATAATCAGCTGGGTCTGGCCGGGATATGCATCAGCCTCGGCCGTGCCGAAAAATTCCGGACGGTGGATGAACATAACGATGTCGGCATCCTGCTCGATGGCTCCGGATTCACGCAGGTCGCTGAGCTGCGGGCGCTTGTTGCCTCCGCGGGTCTCCACCGAACGGTTCAGCTGCGACAGGGCCAGGATGGGCACGTTAAGGTCCTTGGCGATTGACTTCAGGGCGCGCGAGATGGCCGACACTTCCTGCTCCCTCATTCCGCGCAGTTCCACCGGACCGGTCATAAGCTGCAGGTAGTCGATGATGATCATCTTCACGTTCTGGGTCTGCACAAGGCGGCGGGCCTTCGAACGGAATTCATAAATCGACAGGGACGGGGTGTCGTCGATCCACAGCGGAGCCCGGGACAGTTTGCCGATACGCTCGTTGAGCGTGTCCCAGTCCTGGGGGTCGTTGAATTTCTTGGCGCCCCAGATCTTGTCGGAGGGGATGCCGGTCTCGCTCACGAGGAGTCGCTTCACCAGCTGGGTCTGCGACATCTCAAGCGAGAAGAAAGCCACCGGGACGTTGTAGTCTACAGCCATATTGCGGGCCATCGTAAGCACGAACGCCGTCTTGCCGACAGAGGGCCTGGCTGCAAGGATGATGAGGTCCGAAGGCTGCCAGCCGTAGGTGATCTTGTCGATGTTGGCATAGCCCGAGGGCACGCCGCTCAGACCGTCCTGGCGCTCCTGCCCTTTCTGGATGTCGTCGATGGCCTGGTTGATCACCATCTGGATGGGGCTGGTGTCGCGTTTCATATTGCGCTCGGCCAGCACGAAAACCTCCTGCTGTGCGAACTGCAACAAGTCATCCACAGGCATCGAATCCTCGAACGCCTGCTTCTGGACGCGGTACGATATGGAAATCAGCTCGCGCTGGATGAATTTCTGCAGAAGGATCTTGGTGTGGTAGTCGGTATTGGCGGCGGCTCCTATCTTCATACTCAGCGCACTCAGATAAGACGCACCTCCGACGGCTTCGAGGTCGCCGGTTTTGGTCAGCTCGTCGGCCACGGTGAGGATGTCCACCTTGTCATTGCGGGAAGCGATGGCGGTGATGGCCGAGAAAATCTTTCGGTTGCTTTCGTTGTAGAAGCAGTCGGGTGTCAGAGACTCAAGGACGTCGTTGATGCAGTCCGCATCGAGCATCATAGCGGCAAGGACGGCCTCTTCGATCTCGATCGCCTGAGGGGGTTTCCGTCCCATATCCACCGCCAGCTGCGGCAGATCAACTTTTATTTCCTTCTTTCTGGCAGGCATTACTGCAAGCTATTCCTTGACTTCTTTAGCTGTTTCGTCGAATTCGGGGCTGACCAGGATACGGCCGCAATACTCGCAGATTATGATTTTCTTGTTCTGGGCGATGTCGAGCTGACGCTGGGGCGGGATCTGGTTGAAGCATCCGCCGCAGGCGCCTCTCTTGACGGTGACTACGGCCAGGTGGTTCTTGCAGCTGTTGCGCACGCGGTTGTATGCGACATACATACGCTCGTCGATCTTCTTTGCGAGATCTTCCTTGTGGGCTTCGAGCTGTTCCTCTTCCTTGGCGGTCTCGGTGATGATCTGCTCTAGTTCGGCTTTCTTGTTGCTGAGGTCGATCTCGCGGCCTTCAAGAGCCTTGCGGGTCTCATCGAGAAGAGCTGCCTTCTCTGCAAGAAGAAGGTTGGTCTCGCGGATATGCTTCTCGCTGGCTTCCTGCTCGAGCTGCTGGAATTCGATCTGGCGGGTGATGGACTCGTATTCGCGGTTGTTCATCACTTTCTTGCTCTGTTCCTCATATTTCTCGACGAGGACTTTGCACTCTTCGATCTTTGCCTTCAGGTCGGAAATATACTTCTCAGCATCCTTGATTTCAGCCTGGGTGTTGCTTATCCTTGTATGGAGACCGGCGATGTCGTCTTCCAGGTCCTGGACCTCCAGGGGAAGTTCGCCGCGGAGAAGATGGATCTTGTCTATTGCTGTGTCTGCCTGCTGGATTTTGTAGAGCGTACGGAGCTTTTCTTCCATTGACACACCGTCGGACTCGGTCACGGACTTCACCGCAGATACGAAGGTTTCGCTCTGGTCAATAGGGGTAACGATTGCCTTGTTAGCTTTTTTTGTAGCCATAATCTACTTAATAGTAATATACTGGATTGTTGTTATTCTGAGTTTTGCGGACTGCAAAGGTATGTATTTTTTCGCTAAGCAGTCCAAATAATTTATCGACAATATCTATTTCACTTTCGTAGTGTCCCACATCGAGCAGCATAAAGCCGGGATCGGTAAAAAAGCTGTGGTAACTGAGGTCGCCGCAGAGGTATGCGTCAGCTCCGGCGCAGCGGGCCTCTTCGATCATACTGCCTCCAGACCCTCCGCACATCGCTACGCGCAGCACCGGAGTCGGCAGCGGCTTCGAGCAGCGGACTGCCGGCAGGCCGAAGGTCTTTTTGACCATCTCTATGAAGGCCTTGCTGTCCATTGCCTGCGGCAGGTCGCCGACAGCGCCAAGGCCGTCTTCGCCCAGCGGCGTCGTGCCGGTCAGGCCGAGCTTGTCAGCCATCAGGCGGCTGACCCCGTCCGCTGCCTTGTCGGCATTGGTATGGGCGGCATAGACCACTATGTCATTCTTGATCGCGCTGATTATCGTCGCCCCCAGGAAAGTGTCGGGATTGATTTTCTTCACGCCTTTGAAAATCAGGGGATGGTGGGTCACGACCATATTACAGCCTGCGGCCACAGCCTCCTCGATGAGGGCGGGGGTGCAGTCGAAGCCGACCATTATGCCCTTGACCTCGGCTTCAGGGCTGCCGATGCACAGTCCGGCATTGTCCCAACTCTCCTGAGTGTCGAGCGGAGCGAAACTCTCGATTATGTCAGCGACTTGACGGGCCTTCATCCTAGATCTCGTTCTTTACGGTTTCAAGCAGGGAGCGGATCTCTTTCAGCTTGTCGATCACTTCGAAGCGCTGGTCGGCTCCTTCGGCATTGCTTCCGAGAAGCTTGCGGGCTCCTTCAAGGGTAAGGTTGCGCTCCTTCACCAGGAAGTGGATCTTCTTGAACATCTCCACATCCTCGGGGCTGAAAAGGCGGTTGCCCTTGTTGTTGCGGCGCGGATGTATGAAATCCGTGAAATTGTCTGACCAGAAACGGACCAGGGAAGTGCTCTCCCCCAGCAGTCCGGCCACCTCGCCTATCGTGTAACAAATCTTGCTCATAGCTTGACTTTATGTTTTTAATCTATTGACTGTCCGGTATAAGATGATATGACCACCATATCGCGGTAGACGGCAGGGCTCAGGTCGGCGAAGAAATAATTCACCGGCTCGACGCTGCGTCCCTGGCGGATGACTTCGTAATGCAGTCCGCCCGAGAAAGTCGTTCCGCTCATTCCGACCCTGGCTATCACCTCCCCCTGCCTGAGGTTCTGTCCCTGATGGACATATATCTCGCTCAGATGACCGTACACGGTCTGGATGCCGTTGCCGTGGTCTATCGTCACGCTGTTACCCATTCCTTTGGAAGATTTGTCGACCTTTTTCACCACCCCGTCGGCAGTGCTGAGCACCTGTGTCCCGACAGCTGCGATGATGTCAAATCCGCCGTGGCGGCGGAGAGTCTTGTAGAACGGGTTGATCTTCATACCCAGCGAAGCCCCGGTCTGAGCCAGCTTGAAATTCTCCACGGGCAGGATGGAAGGCAGGTTGGCAGGCTTGAATTCCTCGTCGCCCAGAGCCTGGAATATGGCCCTCAGCTGACGGTTGACGTTCGATATCCTTTCGTCGATGCGGTCGACCTCATCCTTCGAGTAGGCGGCAAGCTCTTCGTCGGAGAGGGAAGCCAGGAATGCGTCGCTTGCGATGCTGTCGGTCTCTATGAAGGTTTCCGTCGAGGGCGGATCTATGCCGAATATGTCGTTGTATATGCTCTTGTCGCGCAACTGCAGGTTCTTTATGACGTCGTCGAGAAGGTCCGCCTGATCACTCATCCTGTCGTATTCCTGCTCCAGATAGTCATTTTCGAGCGAAAGCTTCTTCTCACGGTCGGTGCTGAAGACGAGCGCGAACAGCAGATACATCACTGCCGCAGCCAGGATGCCGTACAGGCAGAATTTGAGGACGGTCAGGATTATCCTGCCGGCGGTCAGTGTCTCTTCTTCGAAAGACTTGCTTTCCCTGTTGAAGCGATATTTCTTCATTACGCCTACCCCCTGCTTCTGGACTTAGAAATCATGTCCTGATACTCTTCGGGAGTAATGTCGTTCGAGAAAAAGTTCCAGGGATTGACGGCCGTGCCCTTGTAGAGCACCTCATAGTGGAGATGGGGGCCGGTAGCACGTCCCGAGCTGCCCAGCTCTCCGACTTTGTCGCCCCTGCTGACCCTCTGGCCCTCGATGACGCTCGCGCCGAGGAGGTGGCCGTAGCGGGTGGTGTAGCCGAAGCCGTGGTCTATATCCACGACGACGCCGTAGCCGTAGTAGTTGTAGTCGACGCGGACCACGACTCCGTCGCCGGTAGCGTAGATGTCAGTGCCCTTGGGGCCGCCGATGTCGATGCCGCTGTGGAACTTGGCGCCGCCGTTGATAGGGTCCGAACGGTATCCGAAAGGCGAAGTCTGCTGCATACTCTTGGTGGGGACCACGGGATAGATGCTCGGAACGCAGTTGGCCATATCGCCCGCCCTTGCGGACAGGGCCTGGATGTCGTCGAACGAGAGCGACTGCACATAGGCTTTCTTCGTCAGCACGTCGAGCCTGTTGCGGCTGGCGATGAGGTAGTCGGCATCCATAAAAACTCTCAGGTCAGCATAGCGGTCCACACCTCCGAAGCCGGCGTTGCGCACCGATTTGGGCACTTCGTCCATACCGAAAACAGAGCGGTAGACGACATTGTCCCTTTCCTGCAGTTCGCTCAGGGCAGCGCTCTGGCCGTCCATCCTCTCATTGATGTCGGCGATGGAGGCCAGCAGGACTTTGTTCTTGCGCTCGAGTATCGCGGTCTTGGGCGTGCTTTTCTTCATAACTCCGTTCCATATCCAGAAATAAGAGAAGAAGAAAGCGATGCCGATGAGCAATACCACGCCGAAACGCGTCCATTTCGTCAGTTTCGAAGGGACGTAGAGGTCGTATGAAGACGTCTTGGAGTTGTATATGTATCGGCTTTCCTTGCTCATCAGAAAAGGGGAAAAATGCTGATTGTAATCTGCAAAGTTATAATAATCTGATAAAAATGCTATTTTTGCGCCAAATATATAGATATAAGTATTTCTCAAATATGACTTCAAACGAAATTAGACAGACCTTTCTGGACTTCTTCGCTTCGAAAGGCCACACGATAGTTCCGTCAGCCCCTATGGTTGTCAAGAACGACCCCACTCTTATGTTCACCAACGCCGGAATGAACCAGTTCAAGGACTGGTTCCTCGGCAACGAGCCTGCCAAATACAACCGCGTGGCGGACTCGCAGAAATGCCTCCGCGTGAGCGGCAAGCACAACGACCTGGAGGAAGTAGGCCACGACACCTACCACCACACTATGTTCGAGATGCTCGGCAACTGGAGTTTCGGCGACTACTTCAAGAAAGAAGCCATCCAGTGGGGATGGGAACTTCTCACCGAAGTCTTCAAGCTCGACAAGAACCGCCTCTACGCCACTGTCTTCGAAGGCAGCGAGTCTGACGGCGTGCCGATGGACGAAGAGGCAAGACAGGAGTGGATGAAATACCTGCCCGAGAGCCACATCATCCTCGGCAACAAGCACGACAACTTCTGGGAGATGGGCGACACCGGCCCCTGCGGTCCCTGCAGCGAGATCCACATCGACCTGCGCAGCGACGAGGAGAGAGCCAAAGTCGACGGCGTCACCCTCGTCAACAAGGGCCACCACCTCGTAATCGAGATTTGGAACCTGGTGTTTATGCAGTTCAACCGCAAGGCCAACGGCTCGCTGGAGCCGCTGCCCGCCAAACACGTCGACACGGGAATGGGTTTCGAACGCCTCTGTATGGCATTGCAGGGCAAGCAGAGCAACTACGACACTGATGTGTTCACCGGAATGATCGACGCCATCGCCGCCCTCAGCGGCAAGAAATACGAGCCTGACAATGAGATCGGCGTAGCTATGAGGGTCATCGCAGACCACATCCGCGCCATCAGCTTCTCGATTGCCGACGGCCAGCTGCCTTCGAACGTCAAGGCCGGCTATGTGATCCGCCGCATCCTGCGAAGGGCCGTGCGCTACGGCTACACCTTCCTGGACTTCAAGGAGCCGTTCCTGTGCCGCCTCGTCCCGAACCTCGTAGCCCAGATGGGA
Organism: uncultured Bacteroidales bacterium; assembly: GCA_947169015.1. Lineage (GTDB taxonomy): Bacteria > Bacteroidota > Bacteroidia > Bacteroidales > UBA932 > Equibacterium. Next base: position 46,492 of record CAMVOD010000011.1, read on the forward strand.
GACGCCTTCCCCGAACTGCGCAAGCAGAACGAGCTCATCGTGCGCGTCATCAAGGAGGAAGAAGAAGCCTTCCTGCGCACCCTCGACAAGGGCATCAAACTGATGGACAACATTATGGCCAAGGCTGCCGGCACCAAGAAGATCAGCGGTGTGGACGCCTTCACCCTCTACGACACCTACGGCTTCCCCATCGACCTGAGCGAACTGATCGCCCGCGAAAACGGCTACACCATCGACCTGGACGCTTTCAACGTAGAGCTTGAGAAGCAGAAACAGCGCGCCCGCAACGCCACTGCCATCGAGGCCGGCGACTGGATGAGCGTAGGCAAGGATGCCGTCACTGAATTCGTAGGCTACGACACAATGGCCACCGACATCAACATCGTCCGCTACCGCACCGTCAAGGTCAAGAACAAAGAGCAGATACAGCTTGTGTTCGACAAGACCCCGTTCTACGGCGAGATGGGAGGTGAAGTAGGCGATTCGGGTTGGATCTGCGCTGGCGACGACAAGATAGCCATCCTCAACACCATAAAGGAGAACGGCCTGCCGATACATATCGCAGAGCGCCTGCCTTCCGACCTGCGTGCGACCTTCAAGGCCCAGGTCGACACCGAGCGCAGGATATGCATCCAGAACAACCACTCGGCCACACACCTGCTGCACGCAGCCCTTCGCAAAGTCCTCGGCACACACGTGGAGCAGAAAGGCTCTTTCGTCGGTCCCGAGTCGTTCCGCTTCGACTTCTCCCACTATGAGAAGATGTCCCACGAACAGATCAACGAAGTAGAAAGGCTGGTCAACAAGATGATCCGCGCCAACGCCCCTCTCCAGGAGTACCGCGACGTTCCCATCGAGGAAGCCCGCGGAATGGGTGCTATGGCCCTCTTCGGTGAGAAATACGGCAACAGCGTGCGCGTCATCAAGTTCGGCGACTCGATAGAGCTCTGCGGCGGTTGCCACGCTCCCGCCACCGGCTCCATCGGCTATTTCCGCATCATCAGCGAAAGCGCCATCGCCGCCGGAGTACGCCGCATCGAGGCTACCACCGGACTGAGAGCCGAAATTATGGTGGACAATATGGAAGAGACGATCAGCGCCATCCGCGAGATGTGCAACAACGCCCCCGACCTTCTGGCCGCCGTGCGCAAGACCGTCGAATCCAACGAATCATACCGCAAGGCTATGGAAGCCGTCCAGCAGGAGCGCGCCATAAACATCAAGAACAGCGTCAAGGCCACTGCCCAGACAGTTGACGGAGTCTCTGTGATGACCCTCCGCGCCTGCCTTAGCATGGAACTTGCAAGGAACGTCGCATTCCTCCTCCACGGAGAGACCACGGCTTCCGTGTTCATCGCCGCATTTGAGAGCGAAGACAACAAGCCTTGCCTCGTGCTTATGTATTCCGACGACCTGGTCGCCAAGGGCAAGGATGCCGGCAAGGACATCCGCGAGGCTGCCAAACTGATCCAGGGCGGCGGCGGCGGACAGAAGTTCCTGGCAACAGCCGGAGGAAAGAACGTTGACGGGCTGTCAGAAGCCACCGAAATACTGCTGAAACTGGCAACAGGCAAATAATCCTATCTTGAAGAGACTCGACCGATACCTGCTCAAATCATTCACAGGCCCCTTCGCACTGGTGTTTTTCATCGTGCTGTTCATCCTTGTGATGCAGTTCCTGTGGGTATACATCGACGAGCTTGTCGGCAAGGGTCTCGGTCTGGGCGTCATCGCCGAATTTATGGGCTGGGGCGCCTGCACCATCCTGCCTATGGTGCTGCCGCTGTCCACCCTTCTAGCATCCATAATGACGATGGGAGGCCTCGGAGAGAACAACGAGCTGCTGTCGATGAAAGCCGCCGGCATCTCCATCAGCCGCACTATGCTCCCGCTGATGATAGTCTCGTTCCTGATCGCCATCAGCGCTTTCTTCATATCGAACGAATTGATCCCGGTGGCCTACGAGCACATCTACGCCCTGCGCGACGACATCGGCCGCACCAAAGATGAGATCAAGATTCCCGACGGCGTGTTCTACGACGGCATCGAGGGTTACACCCTGAGGACGGAAAGGCAGGACGACGAGACCGGAATGATGTACAACCTGATGGTGTACGACCACACCAAGAACGATGGCAACACATCCATCATCATCGCCGAATCGGGCAAGATCCAGATCACCGAAGACAAGAAATACCTGATCTTCGATATGTACAACGGCCGCTCCTACGATGAGACCAACCGTATGGGCTACCGCGACACGACTCTCGACCAGAGCATCGTCAGCTTCAAGGAGCAGCGCATTTACATCTCTCTGGCCAACTACTCCTTCACCCGCGACGAGAACGGCGACCGCTTCAGCGACGAAATAATGTCCCAGGACCTCCACGACCTGCGCGTCGACAGGGATTCCATCCTCAACGATTACAGCACTACCTTCCCGTCGCTGCGGCGCAAGTTCACCAACAACCTCGCCCTTGACTATATGTCGCAGCTCGACACCAGCCTCCACAGCGAGCCGATGCCGATATTCGACATCAAGGGACTCAGGCAACTGCTGGATACGACTCAGACCGAAGACCAGAAGATGATGACCTTCAGCAGGGCCAAGAGCGAGTTCGAGAACGGAATGAGCTCCATCGAAACCTACGACAGAGATTCGTTCCGCTTCCTCAGCCCCACCAGGAAGATGTTGGTAGAGATGTTCAGGAAATTCTCCCTGTCACTGGCCTGCCTGCTGTTCTTCTTCATAGGCGCGCCTCTCGGAGCCATCATCCGCAAGGGTGGCCTCGGCACACCCGTCATCATCTCCACCCTGCTCTTCGTGGGATACTGGGTGGTAGACACCAGCGGCGTCAAGCTGGCCAGGGACGGCAATATGAACGAGGCCATAGGCGCGTTCATCTCCTCGATGGTGCTGCTGCCCATCGGCGTATTCCTTACCTGGCAGGCTGCCACCGACTCTCCCCTCTTCAACGCGGATGCCTACAAGGCGTTCTTCCGCAAGGTCTGGACTCCTGTCGGCAAGCTCCTCAAACGCATTTTCAGGTTCCTCAAGCGCAAGGGCGGCCGCGTAGACATCATCTATATGGGTACTCCGGAATTCGCCGTGGCGCCGCTCAAGGCCCTGCTGGAGCAGACCGACTACAACATAGCCGCTGTAGTCACCGTGCCCGACAAGGCTTCCGGCCGGGGACTGCAGCTGCACGAAAGTGCAGTCAAGAAATTCGCCGTGGAGCACGGCATTCCCGTCCTTCAGCCCGAAAAGCTCAAGGACCCCGACTTCCTTGCCAAGCTGAAATCATACGACCCCGATATGTTCATCGTGGTAGCCTTCCGTATGCTGCCCAAGGAAGTGTGGAGTATGCCTCGTATGGGTACTTTCAACCTGCACGCGTCCATCCTGCCGCAATACCGCGGAGCTGCGCCTATCAACTGGGCCATCATCAACGGAGAGAGGCAGACCGGTGTCACCACCTTTATGATAGATGAGAAGATCGACACGGGAGGCATCCTCTACAACGACTTCTGCCCCATCGAGGATTACGACAACGCAGGTTCGCTTCACGACAAGCTTGCCGAAAAAGGCTCGGCACTCGTGGTCAAGACTGCGACGGCGCTGGTCCGCAAGAAAGTCAGTCCCGCGCCTCAGGTGGCCTTCAGCGAGCTCAAGCCCGCCCCCAAGATCACCCGCGAGACCTGCCAGATCGACCTCGGCGAGGAAGCCTCGACCGTTTGCCTGCTCGTCAGGGGACTTTCGCCCTATCCTGGCGCCCACCTCAACCTTGTGGCTGAAGACGGCAGCGTGACCGACGTCAAAGTCTACGATGCCTTCGTTCCCGCCCGTGAGGAACAGCTCTCCAGGGGTCAGATTGCCACCGACGGCAAGACCTACCTGTCCGTAGGCTGCGCGTCCGGCAACATAAGGATTATGGACATCCAGCTCGCGGGCAAGAAACGTCTCAAGATTGAAGAGTTCCTGAAAGGCTTCAGGGATGCATCGAAATATCATTTCGAATGACAACCGTAATATTGGCGAACGGGGACTTCCCCTCTTCCGAAAGGACTGTCAGCCTTCTGAAGCAGGCCGACAGGCTGATCTGCTGCGACGGCGCCGCCGAAAGGCTGCTTGAGGCAGGCATCGTCCCCGACCTTATCATCGGCGATATGGACTCCCTGCCACGGGAACTGAAGCAGCGCCATTCGGCCATAATACGCACCGTCAGCGAACAGGAGACCAACGACCTGACCAAGGCATTCAAGGCAGCGACTGAAACCCTGCCCGAGGTCATCCACATCCTCGGAGCCACAGGCAGGCGGGAAGACCACACGCTGGGCAACGTGTCGCTGCTGGCCGACTATGCCGCAGAACTAGCCGGAAGCAGCTGCAGCATCGATATGGTGACCGAAACCGGCGTCTTTCACGCCTTCTGCGACAGCGAAATCCGCTTCAGCTGCCCCGTCGGCCGCGAAGTGTCGATCTTCGCCTTCGACAATTCCCTGCAGATAAAGAGCGAGGGGCTGCTCTATTCAACAGACAAAGTCACCTTCGACACATTGTGGAAGGCGACTCTGAACTGCAGCATTGCTGAAACCGTCTCACTCCACCTCAGCCATCCAGCAAAGGTGATAGTGTTCATCAGCAATCCCGATTAATTTCCGAATGTTTTCTTCGGCTCGTGTTTGTATTTGAACAGGATGGCGAAAAGGATTGCCACTACCAGAGCGTAGGCGGCGAAGATCAGCCACACTGTCCTCCAGTCAGGATCGTATGCCGCCGTATCGGCCACGAAATGATTCACCACCAGGCCTGCCACCCAGGTTCCGAGTGAGGCTCCCACGCCGTTGGTCATCAGCATAAAGAGACCCTGGGCGCTGGAGCGGATGCCGGTGTCGACGTTCTCATTGACGAACAGCGAGCCTGAGATGTTGAAGAAATCGAACGCAACGCCGTAGACGATGCAGCTGAGCACGAACAGCCAAACACCGCTGCCGGGGTTGCCGATGCCGAAGAATCCGAAACGCAGCACCCATCCGAACATAGCGATGAGCATAACTTTCTTGATGCCGAACCTCTTCATAAAGAAAGGTATCAGCAGGATGCAGAGGGTTTCTGAAATCTGGCTGATGGAAATCAGGGCATTCGCATTGTTGGCTCCCCAGGTGTCAGCGAAAAGGGGATTCCCCTGGAACGACTTGATGAAAGTGTTGGCATAGCCGTTTGTAATCTGCAGGGCGGCTCCCAGCAGCATCGAGAATATGAAGAAGATGGCGAACTTGCTCTCCTTGAAAAGCTTGAATGCAGAGAGGCCGGTAGCTTCGGCGAAGGACTGGGTGCCTTCACCTTTGGGCTTGCAGGGGCAGTTCGGCAAGGTAAGGGCGTAGAGGGTAAGGACTATGCTAAGTATGCCTGAAACGAAGAACTGTTCGTATGAGTTCTGGAACTGGATGCCTTCAGCATTGCGCACGAAATTGACGAAGAGCATCGAGCAGATGAATCCGACCGTGCCGAAGACCCTGATGGGAGGGAAATCCTTGACGGGATCCTTGCCGCTGACCTCAAGCGCATTGAAAGCCACGGAGTTGGATATGGCTATGGTCGGCATATAGAACGCCACGCTGAGGGTGTACAGGGCATAGAAGATGCCGAACTGAGCTCCGCTGCCTGCACTCATCGCATACCAGGCGAGGGCGAGCATACTGGCTCCGGCCACTGCGTGGCATATTGAAAGGACTTTCTGTGCGGGAATCCATTTGTCAGCCACGATACCGGCGAGGGCGGGCATAAAGATGGACACGAAACCCTGGGTGGCAAAGAACAGCCATATCTTGCTGCCGAAACCGGCGGAAGCCAGATAGCTGCCCATCGAGGTCAGGTACGCGCCCCAGACCGCGAATTGCAGGAAACTGAGGATGATCAGTTTGAGAGTTGTATTTTTCATATTGTTCAGGTATTACTTCGGAGCCAGACGATACAGATAGAATACGATTATCGTGAACACCACGTTGGGCAGCCAGATGGCCACGAATGGCGGCATAATGCCGGTTCGGACGAACATTTCGCTGAATCGCTGGAACAGGATGTAGGAGAAGCAGAGGCCCACTCCGATTCCGATGTTGAGTCCCAGGCCTCCCCTGCGCTTGCGGCTTGACAGAGCCAGACCCATTATCGTCAGGATGAAAGCCGAGAAGGGTAAGGCCGTGCGGGAGTATTTCTCGATCAGCGAGAAGTCCACCGACTTGTCGCCCCTCATCTTCTGTGTGGCGATGAGCTGGTCGAGTTCCTTGACCGTAAGGGTCTGCATCACGTTGCTTCGGCGCAGGAAGTCTTCCAGCGTCAGGTCGATCACCGTATCCCTGGTCCTGCCGACGACTACGCTTTCGTTGCCGTACTGGTCATAATCCCTTATGAAATAGTTGTGAAGCTTCCAGCCGTTGAAGGTCGTATCCCAGACGGCGGTTTCGGCCGACAGCTTTGACATAATTTTGTTCTCGTCGATAGTCTCGAGGGTGAAGCGGTAGGCGGTGTTGTTCCAGGTGCTGAAACTCTCCACATAGACGAACTCCCCGGGCTCCAGCTGGTAGTGTACGTCGCGGGTAGCGCCCAGGGAAGCCTTTGCCTTGATGTATTTGTTCTCGAAGTCCAGCCTCACCTTGTTGGCAGGAGGTATCACGTACAGGTTCAGCACAAGCGAGAACATCGCCACGAAAGTCGCCGACAGCAGATACGGCACCAGCAGACGGTTGAACCCGATGCCGTTCGACAGCATAGCTATGATTTCCGAGTTCTGGGCCAGCTTCGACGTGAAGAAGATGACCGTGATGAACACGAACATCGGGCTGTACATATTGATGATATAGGGGATGAAGTTGGCGAAGTAGTCGAACACTATCTCCTTGAGCGGGACCTGGTTGTCGACGAAATGGTTGATTTTCTCGCTGATGTCGAAGACCACGATGATGACGATGACTATCAGCAACGTAAGGAAGTACGTCCCTATGAACTTCTTGATGATGTACCAGTCTATTATTTTCAGCTTGGGACTCTTCATTACAATCTCTCGTCAAGTTTGCGTACTGTCTGTTCTTTCCAGCTGGCGAAATCTCCGGCTGCTATATGCTCGCGCGCCTTGGCCACCAGGTCGAGGTAGAACGCCAGGTTATGCTCGCTGGCAATCTCCGCCGCCAGCATCTCCCCTGCTATTGTGAGGTGCCTCAGGTAGGCCTTGGTGTAGGTGCGGTCGACAAAAGACGTGCCCTGCGGGTCGATGGGGCTGAAATCGTCAGCCCATTTCTTGTTGCGTATGTTGATGGTTCCCTCCCAGGTGAAGAGCATACCGTTGCGGCCGTTGCGGGTTGGCATCACGCAGTCGAACATATCCACGCCGCGGGCTATGGCCTCGAGTATGTTGGCAGGAGTGCCCACGCCCATCAGGTAGCGCGGCTTGTCGGCGGGCAGCAGCGGGTGGAGCAGCTCGATCATCTCGTACATCTTCTCCGTGGGCTCGCCGACGGCCAGGCCGCCGATGGCGTAGCCTTCGCGTCCGTAGCTCACTGCAGTTTCAGCCGCCCTGGCCCGCAGGTCAGGATATACGCAGCCCTGCACTATCGGGAAAAAGGTCTGGTTGTAGCCGTACAGCGGCTCGGTCTCGTCGAAATGGCGGATGCAGCGCTTGAGCCATCTCTCGGTGAGGTCCAGCGACTTCTTTGCATAGTTGTAGTCGGCGTCGCCGGGGCAGCATTCGTCCAGTGCCATTATGATGTCGGCTCCTATGATGCGCTGGGTGTCCACATTGTTCTCCGGTGTGAAGATGTGCTTTGAGCCGTCGATATGCGAACGGAAGGTGCAGCCTTCCTCGCTGAGCTTGCGGATCGGGCTGAGGCTGAATACCTGGAAGCCGCCGCTGTCGGTAAGGATGGGACGGTCCCACGAGCAGAACTTGTGGAGGCCGCCGGCCGCCCTGAGAACTTCCAGCCCTGGCCTCAAGTAGAGGTGGTAGGTGTTTCCCAGGATTATCTGCGCGCCTATGTCTTCCTTGAGGTCACGATGGTACACACCTTTCACGGAACCGACCGTTCCCACGGGCATAAATATGGGCGTTAGTATGTCGCCGTGGTCGGTATTTATCACTCCGCAGCGGGCGTTGCTTGCCGTGTCTTTATGTATCAGCGTGAAGCGCATAGGAATAATGCCTATAATCAGACAAATTTAGCAATTGTTCTTGATTTTCTGAAGCCCTGCACGGGTTAATGACGTCCCTGCAAAGCGTTTTTCCCACTCCTGCTGGCTCATTTCCTTCCAGTCTTCGACGGTGAGCGACTCGATATAGTCCCGGTTGCACACCAGCTCCGGCCAGACGGCTCCGGTCTGCTTGTCCCACGGGCAGGCACGCATACACTCCTCGCAGCCGAAGATGTAGCCCGCATAGTCCACGGGACGGTTCGCGGGATCGAAGAGGGCCTTGTTTTCGACCGTATGGTAGCTTATGCAGCGCTCCGCATCCAGCGTATATGGAGCCTTCAGGGCCCCTGTAGGGCAATGCCGCACGCAGTTGCCGCACATACCGCAGTCCGCAGGCACGCCTGCCCGCTTTTCCTGCAGGGCCGGGCAGTCCAGCAGCTTGAAGTCCACATTGCACAGGATGATGCCTATCAGGCAGCGGATGCCCGCCACCGTGCTGATGAAGAAATTGTTGCATCCGAAGAAGCCCAGTCCGCACTCCACTGCCCAGGCCCTGTCCATAACCGGTGCGCTGTCGACGAAGACGCGGGCCTTGAGAGCCGTGCCGGCCGCAGTTTCGAGGGGCTGACGGGCCTGCTCGAGAAACATATAAAGGCGGTCCTTGACGACTTTGTGATAGTCCAGCCCGAGGGCGAAGGACGCCACCGGAGTGCCGCTGCGGGCCTTGCTGTAAGGGACGACGAAGCACAGCACGCTGCCTGCCGCCTCCAGCAGCAACGAAGGGTCCTTGCGCTTGTCGACGTTGCGGCCCATATACTCCATACCGGCGTTGCGGCCTTCTTCAAGGTAGCTGTCCAGCCGCCTTGCGGGCTCGTCCAGAGGCTGTATGCATGCCGCCCCGAAATCTGCGAAACCTAGTCCGCGAGCAATGTCTTCCAGAGTGCCGAAAAGATTTTGGTCCATCCTGCTGTCCTTAGTCGGAGCCAAAGCTATAAAATATCCGCCATTTTAGTAAATTAGCACAAAATAACCTTTATCAAAGCAACTATGAAAAAACTGTTCTGCCTGGCACTGGCCTTTATTGCGCTGGTGTCTGCCAACGTCCTGAAAGCCCAGGACATCGCCACCAAACTCATCGAAGATGGCGGCAGCGGCCCCTACAAAGCCATAATGGCCACTGACGAATCCCTCCAGACGCACACCATATTCAAGCCGCTCAACCTCGAGCCGTTCGGCCGCAGACAGCTTCTGCCCGTGCTGGTGTGGGGCAACGGAGCCTGCGCCAACTCTCCTTTCGAGCACTACCGCTTCCTGAACGAAATCGCCTCTAACGGCTTCCTGGTAATAGCCATCGGCACTATGCCTGAAGACGGCGTCCGCTACCCCGGCAACGGCTCGCAGTCCAGCCAGCTCATCGACGCCATCAACTGGGCCATAGCCCAGAATGCCGACCCCAAGAGCCAGTATTACCAGAAGATCGACGTCAACAACATAGCTGCGGCAGGAATGTCCTGCGGCGGCCTGCAGGCTCTCGACGTATGCCAGGACCCGAGGCTCAAGACCGTGATGGTCTGCAACAGCGGCCTTTTCGTCAACCGTGGCACTGCAGTGGCCGGTATGCCTATGCCTGAGAAGGAAAAGCTCAACCAGATCCACACCCCGATCATCTACATCCTCGGCGGTGAGAGCGACATTGCCTACGGCAACGGTATGGACGACTTCCGTCGCATCAACCACGTGCCTGCAGTTGCAGTCAACTACCCTGTAGGGCACGGCGGCACCTACGCCCAGCCTCACGGCGGCGAGTTCTCAATCGTAGCCATTGCCTGGCTCAAATGGTGGCTCAAGGGCGACAAAGCCGCTGCCAACCTGTTCCTCGGCAACCCCAGCGGCCTGCAGAAGCGTCCCGGCTGGACCATTGAGAAAAAGAACCTCCCCGAGCAGACCCTCGCCGAGATTCCTGCGGACACCAAGCCCAACGAGCTCAACATCAAGGGAGCCGAATGGCCCCGCGTCGGCAGCGACGGACGCACCTACTTCAAGGTTTACGCCCCCGATGCCGAAAGGGTTGAGATCAGCTACCGCGGAGCGATGACCAGAGGCAACGACGGCTGGTGGACATACGTCTCAGAGCAGCCCGAAGTCGAGGGCTTCCACTACTACACCCTCAGCATCGACGGCGTCACTACGGCCGACAAGAACACCAGGCCTTTCTTCGGCACAGGCATCTGGGCCAGCGGCATCGAAATCCCCGCTCCCGACCGCGACTTCTATGCGAAGAAAGATGTTCCCCACGGACTTGTGAGCGAGAGCGTATACTACAGCACCGTTCGCAACGAGTGGCGCCGCTGCTTCGTATACACCCCTGCAGAATACGCCAAAGGCAACAAGAAATATCCTGTGCTCTACCTGCAGCACGGTATGGCTGAGGACGAGACCGGATGGCAGAACCAGGGAAGGATGAATTTCATAATGGACAACCTGATTGCAGAAGGCAAGGCAGTCCCGATGATCGTGGTGATGGACAGCGGCAACATCGAAGTGGCTTTCAACGCCCGCAGCGGCCAGAGCCGCGACGAGTACGGAGCTGACTTCACCGACGTGCTTCTCAAGGACATCATCCCCCACATCGAGAAAAGCTTCCGTGTGAAGGCTGACCGCGAGCACCGCGCTATGGCAGGCCTTTCCTGGGGCGGTATGCAGACCTACTGGACCGTCCTGCCCCACCTCGACGTGTTCTCTTATATGGGAGGTTTCAGCGGAGCCGGCAGCCTCGACATAAGCAAAATCAACCCTGCTGAATTCAACAAGAAGATGCACGTGCTCTTTATGGGTATCGGCGAGGCCGAGGGTCCCGCAAGGGTACAGGCCACCGCAGACCAGCTCAAGGCAGCCGGAGTCAACAATGTGGTGACATACGTTTCTCCCCGTACCGCTCACGAATTCCTGACCTGGCGCCGCTGCCTGAGGGAGTTCGTCCCGTTGCTCTTCAAGAAATAGCAGCAGTCGGACTGCAACAAAAAAGCCGGCCCACGGGGTCGGCTTTTTTCGTATTTGGTAATTGAGCTTATTCAGCTGCGGGAGCTTCTGCTGCAGGCTCTTCAGCCTTCGGAGCTTCTGCTGCCGGAGCCTCAGCTGCCTTGGGAGCAGCCTTCTTACCAGCACGGCGGGTAGAAGTTTTCTTGGTCTCTTTCTTAACAGTTGAAGCAAGAGCTGCCTCGTTGAAGTCTACCAGCTCGATGAGTGCCATATCGGCACCGTCACCCTGACGGAAACCGGTCTTGAGGATACGGGTATATCCACCGGGACGGTCAGCGATCTTGGGAGCTACGACTCTGAAGAGTTCGGTAACGGCTTCTTTCTGTTTCAGATAACTGAAAACCATACGACGTGAGTGGGTTGAATCGTCCTTTGATTTTGTGATCAGAGGTTCAACGTAGGTTCTCAAAGCTTTAGCCTTGGCGACTGTGGTCTCGATCCTCTTGTTGAGAATCAGAGAGCAGGCCATATTGGACAGCATAGATTTGCGATGTCCGCTCTGACGACCCAGGTGGTTGATTGCCTTATTGTGTCTCATAGTCTATTGTTCCTTTTTTTCGATGTTATACTTAGAGATATCCATTCCGAAGTTCAATTTGAGCCTGTCGACAAGCAGGTCGATCTCGTTGAGGGACTTCTTGCCGAAGTTGCGGAATTTCATCAGCTCAGCGCGCTGGTGTGACACCAGGTCAGCGAAAGTTTCGATGTTCGCAGCCTTCAGGCAGTTGAGGGCGCGGACTGAAAGTTCCATATCTGACAGTTTGGTGAGAAGCAGATGACGCATACGGAGTGACTCCTCGTCAAGCTCTTTGTTCTCAACTTCCACGGGAGCTTCCAGGGTGATCTTGCTGTCAGAGAACAGCATAAAGTGCTGGATAAGGATCTTTGCAGCTTCCTTGAGGGCTTCCTTCGGATGGATTGAACCGTCGGTAGTTATTTCAATTATGAGTTTTTCGTAGTCTGTTTTCTGCTCTACGCGCCAGTCTTCCCTTGCGAAGTTGACGTTCTTGATCGGAGTGTAGATGGAGTCGATGGCGATGGTACCAACCGGTGCGTTCTCATCTTTGTTCTCGTCAGCCGGAACGTAACCCCTGCCTTTACCCACTGTGAAGTCCATCACGATCTTTACGCTCGGTTCCATCGTGCAGATGTGCAGGTCAGGATTCAGGACTGTGAATGAAGACAGACTCTTCGAAAGATCGGCAGCAGTAAACTCTTGCTTGCCACTAACAGTAACCGTTGCACTTTCGCTTTCTTCCTCCTCAATCATTCGTTTCAAACGGACTTGTTTAAGATTAAGGATGATATCTACCACACTCTCGATGACGCCCGGGATGGTGTCGAACTCGTGTGCGACACCCTCGATGCGGATCGATGTGATGGCAAAACCTTCCAGAGAAGAGAGCAGAATGCGGCGAAGTGCGTTACCGATGGTAGTTGCGTATCCCGGCTCAAGAGGGCGGAACTCGAAACGGCCAAAGGTATCGGTAGCATCGAGCATTATGACCTTATCAGGTTTTTGGAATGCTAAAATTGCCATATTGTTTTGCTAAAATATTAGTGTTCTATGCTTCAAGCAAGACTATTACTTAGAGTACAACTCGACGATGAGCTGTTCGTTGATGGTCTCAGGGATCTCGGTACGCTCAGGATAATTGAGGTATTTGCCTGCGCATTTCTCGCTGTCGAACTCGATCCAAGAGTATTTGTTGCTACCACGTGAAAGGCTGTCCTGAACTACTTCGAGGCTCTTTGAGCGCTCGCGCACTGCGATGATGTCGCCGGGTCTTGCGATAGCTGAAGGCACATTGCAGATCTCACCGTTGCGGGTGATGTGGCAGTGGCTTACGAGCTGACGTGCTGCAGGGCGGCTGGGAGCGAGGCCCATACGGTAAACCAGGTTGTCAACGCGTGACTCGAGGAGCATAATCAGGTTCTCACCTGTACGTCCTTTCATACGGGCTGCTTTGTCATACATCTTGCGGAACTGGCGCTCGAGAACACCGTAAGTATATTTAACTTTCTGCTTCTCTGCGAGCTGGGTGCCGTACTCAGAAGTTTTTTTGCGCTTCTT
>CAMVOD010000012.1:0-57867 GCA_947169015.1 uncultured Bacteroidales bacterium
AGCTAAAGTTTGTACCTCCCGCCTCAGTAACCTAATGCAGATACTTGCGGCACTGACTACAGATGTCCGCTTTGGGAAGTTTGTTTACCGAGGATTTTTATGAGTCTCATGTGCATCGATCTCTACGAGACCGATGGATTATTATTGTTTCGTTCCAAATCAATCATTTTTCAAACGCTTGATTTAGAACGAGTTATTGAAAAGGCTGAAAATATTTTCAACTTTTATTTGGATTTCAACTGGGAATTCCGATTTATCTGACAACAAATATACTGAAAATCTTCCATATAGACACAGAGAAAGCCCCGGCCACAGCATCGCCGATGATCGGGGCTTCTTGTTCGGAATATCCGAATTTACCTCATTGGTTTCTTTTTCACTTTTGGCTTAGGAAGAGCCGGAATCGTGGCTTCGATAAGTGCTGTCAGGTAATCCCGATCATCCACATCGCCGATGAAGTAATAGTCTTTGGCACCCTCATATGGTGGCTGCAGGATGACTTCCTTCAGGATAACCCTGGCGGGTTCCGTCACCTTCACATAGAAATTATTGTCGCAGATAAGGCCGAAGAGGACACCGTCACAATAGACGCAATAGTCTCCCATCATCTTTTTCACGGCAATCTCACCAGCGCCAGAACATTGGTCGATGATGTATTGTACAAAGTCAGGACTGCAAGCCATATGAGTTACATCTTTTTAATCGGATGCCGGATAACTGTCTTCCAATTCTCTGGGGCCACCTTCCTGGCATCCGACAGATAGATTTCATGGTGTAGACGACTGGCTGTCATATCATTTTCAAGGTATATGCAACAGCATACAGGATGCCGATGGCCTGCTGATAAGCACCACCCTCATCGTTGGGATCGCCCTTGCCGCGCACAGCAATGTAATTCGCCTTTGGGACAATCACGATAACCGGTTTTGCAGGCGGGAGATAAAACTCCTTGTATTCTTTCTTAAAATCGAAGGGCATCTTTCTGAGTTTATTTTATACTTACAAAGATACGCCCTCGCAGTTATTTCCGCAAGGGCGTATCTTTTCATTATGCCTTTTCCACCGGCACTTGGATGATGGTGAGCCACTTGTCGGGGGCCTCCTGGTTCCAGATGCCGTCAATGTAAACGGCACGGGGTGCATCGGCAATCTTGTAGCCCTCCTTCTCCAGATAGGCGAAGAGCTCGACATAGTTGTCATAGAGTTTCTCATACGGGCCGAAGACCTTCAGACAGGCAGCCTGCGGTACAGCCGGGATGTCCTTGAATTTGATGAGAGCAGAGTCTGTTCCCTTCTTTGTCACCTTCTCGCAGTACTCGATATCGATGTCCTTCGGCTTGTAACCACCGTGCTCGATGGTGTAGCAGTAGCCGGGTTCCGGGCATTCGCAACCCAGACGGGCCATCTCTGGTCCGATCACCTCATAACAGAGGCGGCCGAGGTCTTCGAAGGAAGGGATGATGGTACGATGGCTGGCCACGGTGATGGCCGGAAGCGATTCAAAGTAAACTTTTTCCATTTTGTGCAATTTCTTTTGGGAAGCCACCACCGCCTTGAGCATCCGTTTCCGCTCCTTGAGCACCGCCAGCTCATCCTCGCACTTGCGAATCTTCTCCTCCAGCGACTCCACCGTAGGGAAATGCTGGTCATCGTCCCACAGGTCCCGGATCTCTTCCAGCGAGTACCCCATACTTTTGAGTTTGGTGATGCTGAAGATCTTCTGTAACTGACCTACGGAATAATAGCGGTACCCGGTGTCCCGGTCCACAATCTCCGGCGTGAGCAGGTCAATCTCCTCGTAATGCCTGAGCGCCCTCACGGTCACTCTGCCCAGGCGGGAAAACTCCCCGATTTTCAACTTGTTTTTACCCATAACAATTCGTGCACTTTTGTTATTCGCCGGCAAAGATAATACGTGCCGTAGGGTACGAGTCAAGAGAAAAGTTAAAAAACCTGCTTCGTTCTGATAAAATGCCCCTCCTGCACGGCGGCAAAAGTAGCCAGAGCAGCAACGACGGGAATCGGAGCCATTGACCAGAACATTGTCGGCACCGTCAGGAAAAGCAGGAAACCGGTCAGTTTGTTAGCCACTGTATGAGGAAAACAGAATCGTTTACAGACGATCAAGGCTGATATCTGGTTTATAATCTTGATGGTGACAATTATTCCGGCCCAGATCCAGAGCCACGTGGGAATATCCAGGACAGGCGACAGCCGGATAGCGCAGCAGGCCACGAATATAATGTCGGACACACTATCCAAAATAGCCCCGGCTTTGGTCTCTGCGTGGAGTTTCCTGGCCAGCCAACCGTCAACCATATCACTGATGCCACACAACGCATAGAGTACCCAGAACGGCCATTCCGTTACATCGTAAAATAGCAGGCTGATGGAGCCTGCTAACCTGAATACAGATATGATATTCGGCAATTGTGTTTTGTAACTCATTCAATCACAAAACTGCGCGGATAGAAATCGCTGTAAAAGCGGCCGTCGGAGGCTGTGAACTTCAGGACGCAGTAGTTCGGGTCGGTGACGCCTCCGGGATAGTATTCCGTGTCACCGTCGCGCCAGATCATCTCCTTTGAGGCGGCATCCGTAAGCACCTCCATCGTGCCGCGCAACATCATACCCTTGAAACCCTCCGCATCGCAGAAATAGATGCTGGCCTTGGGGTTCGCCTTGTAATGAGCTACGCGCAAGGAGATGGTATTGGTGGTGAAATAGAACACTTTAATACCTTCACGCACACGGGGCGACAGCATCGCCTTGGCACACGGATAGCCTTCATCATCCACGGAAGAAATGAAGGCAATCGGAAGTGTGTCGGCCATTTGCCCGATGAGCTCCTTCACTCCGGCCAAAGCCGGATTCTCCGGTGCTGAATCTGTAATTGTCAGTTCCTTGCGCCAACGTTTCAGATGCGGAAAATACATCTTCATCTGTCCGATGTACTCTTCCTTCGTGATGGGCTTCGGCAGCCCTTTATTCACCTCGTCCACAAACTGGGCGCAGTGTTCGATCATCTCATCCATTGTGCACTCCTGCAAGAACTTTCCGTCCTTATAGCAATATATGCAGTAATCCTCATTCTTACTTCCATCGGCATTGGTGCCGAGAACCTCCTCTGTGAGCGGCATTCCGCAGCTCTGGCAAAACTTCATTTCTTTCTTCATTGGATTCCAATTATTCGAAGACAAATCTACGATAATCTTGATTTAGTGACAAAATTGACTATAACAGTATAATTTGTAACTTTACGTATCCAATATACCAGCTATGAAAAAGTTAATTACATTTTTTGCATTTGCGTGCCTTACAGTGGGGACCGCCAGTGCCAACTGCTTTCTGAAGGACCTTGAGAACGCCGTAATCAACAAGGTCGAGAACATCATCAACAAGAAGATGGACAACCCCGAAGGAAGTTATGCCAAGATAGATACCAAAAAACTCGAGTATAGCATCCCATATATTCCGGTGGAAAAGCGCTCCACCATCCTGCCGAAGCACAATATCTGCTCAATAGCCCCCGCGGAAGAATCTTCGGACTATTTCATCACCGGCAGCGGTTCCCTGCGCATCCAGGCTTCCGGCCAGCCATATAACGATGTGATGTCCTATACCCAGGAGCTGCTCTATGAGCCAATATGGGCCCAGGCTCCCCTGCCTCCGGATATGCGTCCCTACCTGCCCCGCATCCGCCAGCTGCTGCTGGAGGGCAAGCCGGATGAAGCGGACGCCCTGGTGGACGAGGCACAGAAAAAGGCCGGCTTCGAAAAGTATATGAATTTCGACAACAAGATTCTGTACCCTGTCGGCGGTCCGCGCAGGCACACAGCCTTCACGCTCTCATTCCGCAGGCCTGAGCAGCCCGGCACCCGGGACTATTTGCGCTTCCTGGATATGCAGAACGGTATGATCACCGCTATGTGGACTGATGCCCGCGGTTCTTTCCGGAACGAATGTTTCTGCGCCTATGACGGGGACGTCACCGTGAACCGCTTCACCGCACCGAAGGGGCAACTGGACCTGGATGTGGAGATGCAGCTGCCCAGATTGAACGGCAGCACCCACCAGCTTAATATTGAGGACGGTGTGATCAGTCTGGCCACAGCGTACAATCCGGAATTCGGCCAAAAAGGCTACATCGTGGTCATCCGCTTCCTGCCCCAAGGCGGCACTATGAATAAGACCGAAAGAGGTATGCACATTTCCGGCGCGGACGGCCTGGTGATCGTCGCGAAGATCGAGAGGTTCGAAAGCGACTTCTCCTTTGAATGCGCCAAGCCCGTCCGTGACGGACTGCTGGCTATGAAGGTCGATTTCGACCAGATGCTCAAGGGTAACGAAAAGTACATAGGCGAGCGGATGGACCGCTCCCGGATACATCTGTCCCCCGACGAAGATATGCTGCTTTCCGGCGAGGAGCTGCTCCGTCGCGCCCACAGTAAGCACGAGCTGGATCCCGCCCTGCTGGAGAAGCTCTATGATATGGGCCGCTTCTTCCAGATCTACGAGACTGGCAAGTATATTCCTCCTTTTACGGGCCAGCACAACATCAACACTAACCTGCAGGTATGCGCGGGTAACAACACGGGCCTCTTTGACGAGATGGACGTTTATTTCAAGTATTACGAGACCAAGTTCGATGACTTCCGCACAAACGCGAAGCTGCTTTACGGCGCACGCGGCGTACTGGCCAGCGTCCACTGCGACCCGGATAACGGCCTGTACTATCATTTCTCACGCACGTATCCGCATTATGCCTGGACGGGCTGTCTGGGTTGGGTCTACAACGAGTTGTGGGGCCACTACCTCGTCACAGGAGATAAGGAATTCCTGCGGACCCGCCTGATCCCGGCCTACAAGGAGATGGCCCTTTTCTACGAGGATTACGCGTGCGACCGCGGCCCGGACGGCAAGGTCATCTTCTATCCTTCCTTCTCTCCGGAGAACCCGACACCGAATCCCGGCTATGAGACTGTCACCAGCAGAGACATCAATCCCACAAGGATCAACTCCGTAATGGACATCGCCATCTGCCGTGAGATCCTGATGAACCTGATTGACGGCTGCAAGACCCTGGGCATAGAGCAGGAGAACATCCCCCACTGGGAGGCTCAGCTCGCATCCCTTCCGACCTATCTCCTGGACTTGGACGGCGGCCTCAAGGAGTGGGCCTGGCCGACTATCGAGGAGAACTACAACCACCGCCACGTTTCCCATCATTATGACGTATGGCCCGGCCGTGCGGTCACACCCGAAAAAGATCCCGCTCTAACGGAAGCCATCATAATCTCCAACCGCAAGCGCGCCCAGCAGGACGACTCAGCTCACGGCATCATCCACCGTGCCTTCACGGCCATCCGCCTAAAGGATATGGAAGAAGCCGAGCAGAACCTGAGCCAGCTGCTCAACCACGGCTTTGTCCGCCGCACGCTGCAGACCAGCCACTTCCCCTATAGGGGCGTGTTCCCGGATCTGACAGGTGCTGTCCCGGCGTTCCTGGTGGAAATGTGTGTCTTCAGCGAGCCAGGCACTGTGGAATTTCTGCCGGTGATGCCCGCCAACTTGATGCACGGCGCCATTGACGGCGTATGGCTGTATACCTTCGCCAAGCTGAATCATATGGACTGGGACGAAAAGGGCATCCGTGCCTCCATCACCTCCAATCAGGCCCAGACCCTGACGCTTCGCAACCGCCGGGAAGGCTGCCGCATCCTTGTGAATGGCAAGGAGCTGCCCAAGGACGGCGACCACGTCCAGTACACGTTCAAGGCCAACGAGACCGCACAGATCGAGATTATCATCTGATCGGCCAATGCTTATATCACTTCAATGTAGAAACTCACCGGTCTGAAGCCGTCGTTACAGCTGATCATAGCGCTCAACGGATTCTTCATCCATCCGTCATAGAAGTTTCCCTCCCCTCGGGCCAGTGCCTCGACGAATTCCCTCATAGAGCTCCAGGCCGAGGGGCACATCCCTTCGGGGCATTGACCGTCAGTCGAAATCCACTCCTGTCCCTCCAGCACATCGCAAGTGTGTTCGATAGGATTCTCATATTTGGCCATCAGATCAGGATACGAGGCTTTCCTGACGGCAGTGATTCTGATTTTCATTTGAAGATCGTTTTATCGATGCTAAGTTACGCATTTCTGCGACTTCCTCCCATATCACTTTTAGTGTATCTTTGTAATATGAAATTGAAAAACATCGCCATAGGCCTCGCCGCCGCACTGTCAGTGGCCGCCTGCGCCCCCAAGTCCGATATGGACAAATACATTGATGACCTTATGTCCAGGATGACTCTGGAGCAGAAAATCGGTCAGCTTAACCTGCACTCCGCCTCCGGATTCATTTCGGCTCTCCGCGTTACGGAGGAAGATGAAAACGTCAAACTGCTCCGCGCCGGCCGGCTGGGCGGCATCTACGGAAGTGGTAACACTGAGTATCTGCGTGAGATACAAAAAGTAGCACTGGAATCCGGTGCCGGCATCCCGCTCATCACCGGGATGGATGTGATTCACGGTTTCGAGACTGTATTCCCGGTTCCGCTGGCCCTCTCCACTTCCTGGAATCTTGACCTTGTGGAAAAGACAGCCCGCATCGCAGCCAAGGAGGCAACGGCCAGAGGCATAAACTGGGTGTTCAGCCCGATGGTAGACATCTGCCGCGACGCCCGCTGGGGCAGGATCGTGGAAGGCGGCGGTGAAGACCCCTTCCTCGGAGGCGAGCTGGCCAAGGCGTATGTCTATGGTTACCAGGGACGCGACGACGCGTATGACAACACGGACGTTATGACCTGCGTGAAGCACTATGCCCTTTACGGCGGGGCCGAAGCCGGCCGAGACTATAATTCCGTATTCCTCAGCCGCCAGGAAGCCTTGAACGGCTACCTTCGCCCCTACCAGCAGGCCGCCTATGCCGGAGCCGGCAGCTATATGAGCTCCTTCAACGAGTTCGAGGGCATCCCTGCGACTATGAACACCTACCTGATGGACGAGCTGCTGCGCAAAGGCTGGGGTTTCGAGGGCTTTATCGTTTCCGATGCAACTGCCATCCTGGAAGAGGTGGCGCACGGAATAGGCGACCTCCAGGAAGTGTCGGCCCGTTCTCTCCAGGCCGGCCTTGATATGGATATGAATTCCGACGGCTTTGTGGGAACCCTCGAGAAATCCCTCCGGGAAGGCCGCATTTCCCAGGCCGACATCGACCGTGCCTGCCGCCGCATCCTCGAAGCCAAATATAAGCTGGGGCTGTTTGACGACCCTTTCAAGTACCTGGATCCGGAGCGTGCCGCCAGTGACGTCTATACCCCCGAGCATCTGGCCTTTGCCCGTGAAGCCGCACGGGAATGCCTTGTTCTCCTCAAGAACGACGGTGTGCTTCCGTTAAAGAAAGGAGCCCGCGTTGCCGTGGTTGGTCCGCTGGCCAAGGATGCAAGCGCAATGGCCGGAACCTGGTCGATGTCGTCACACAATGCTGAAAGCATAAGCCTTTTCCAAGGCATATCCGAAGTAACCCCCACAACCTACGCCGAGGGCAGCTGGCTGTTCAAGGACAAGGAGATTGAAGAGAACATCCTCTACGGGATGATGAAGGTTTTTGCCCCGGGCCGTCAGTTACCTCCCATTCACACCGTTCCCCAGCAGAAACTGGTGGCCGACGCAGTTGCGAAGGCCCGCCAGGCCGATGTGGTGATTGCGTGCGTAGGTGAAGTGCCCAATATGAACGGCGAAGGTGCATCCCGCACGGACATCTCCGTCCCGGATGCCCAGGTGGAACTTCTGAAGGCTCTGAAAGCCACCGGCAAACCTGTAGTGATGGTGCTGGTGACCGGCCGGCCGCTCACCCTGAACTGGGAAAACGAGCAGATGGATGCCATACTCAACGTATGGTCTCCCGGTTCTGAAGGCGGCCGCGCAGTGGCCGATGTGCTCTTCGGCGACTACTCCCCCTCAGCCAAGCTCACCACATCCTTCCCGCGAGCCGTAGGACAGCTTCCGCTCTACTACAACCACAAGAACACCGGCCGTCCGCACCCGGATGACGAACCCTACCGAAAGTTCACCAGCTGCTACGAGGATGAGCTGAACGGGCCGCTTTATCCCTTCGGCTTCGGTCTCTCCTACACCACCTTCGAATACTCTCCGCTTACCCTCAGCTCCGCTGAAATGCCGATGGACGGCTCCGTCACTGCCTCAGTGACCGTGACGAACACCGGCGGGCGCGATGCCGACGAGATCGTGCAGCTGTACATCCACGACATCTACGCCACTTCCACCCGTCCGGTGAAGGAGCTGAAGGGCTTCCAAAAAGTGCACATTGCAGCCGGAGCGTCCGTCAAGGTAGATTTCACCCTCACCAAAGAAGAACTCTCCTACTTCAACCACGACTGTGACTGGGTTTGCGAACCCGGCGACTTTGAAATAATGGTCGGTCCCAACAGCCGGGACACTGAAGCAGTCATCCTTCGTGTACTATAAAAGATGATAAGCATTGGTTTGAAACATACGAGTGAACTGACGGTTACTGATGCCGTAACAGCCATAGAGGTTGGTTCTGGCGATATGCGGGTCCTCGCAACCCCTATGATGATGGCATTAATGGAAAATGCAGCAATGCTCGCGGTCAAGGATGAGCTGCCGGAAGGGTGTACTACCGTGGGTGGTCATATTGAATTTTCTCATCTAAGACCCTCGAAGATTGGTGATGTGGTAAGAGCAGAAGCAGAGGTGACGAAGGTTGACGGCAAGAAGATCGAGTTTAAGGTGACTGCTTTTTCTGGCGACACCTTGCTTGGACACGGCACTCACCTGAGATTCATTGTAGATAGAGACAAATTCCTGTCAAGACTTGGATAAATCGACGCCCTTTTCCGGCCCTGGAATCCTAGTTCAGTATCAGGATCTTATTCCAGGGCAAAATGGAGCAGGGCTACCGGTCCTGGAAGGCAGTCTGGGGCAGGTCCGTCTGCTCCACTGCCCGAAATAAGCTAGTGGAGCAGGCACGCCCCTCTCAGAAGCCACTCTGGGGCACACTCCCCTGCTCCATTTTTCCCTTGATTTTAACGAGCTGGTTACTAACTTTGTCTTGAACGAATCAACTGCGTTCATCAACTAAGGTGACGAAGGATTGAGGCGTGAGAAACAAAGATGAACGGCAAACTGTACTTTCATCTCTGCTCCGACGGCAGGGACTCCAGAAATTTCATTACTTGTGATAAGGATTACATCACGGCCATCAACATCCTGGCCGTCGCAGCTGCCAACACGGATGTCAGCGTAGTATCGTTTTCCATCCAGGACACCCACTACCACATTCTGCTTTACGGCGAACGGTCTGAGTGCGCCAGGTTCAAGGAATTGTTCGAAAAGTCATACCTGCATTACGTGTTGTCTGCCAGAAAAGACACTGATAGCGCAGTTCCGGACGGAGAACTATACACTATCGGTGACGACTATGACTATCTGCGCAACGTCGCGGCTTACACCATCATCCAGCCGACAAAGGACGGCAAACGGGTAATGCCCTTCGACTACCGCTGGGGCAGCGGATCTTTGTACTTCCGCAGCAGCTGTCCCGTCCACCTGTGGTCCTTCAGCCCGACGGGTGAGTTTCTTCCGGAAGTTCCTTTCGGGAATCTGGCCGTTACTAGGAAAAGGGCAATACTCCATTCCCGGTCATTGTCGATACCAGATGAATGGAGGATTTGTGGCGATATAATCCTACCGCAGAATTACGTCGATGTGACACGTTTCGAAAACATCTTTCAGACCCACAACTGCTACAGGGTTTTCCTGTCGGGCAGCAAGAGGAAAGACGAGGAAGTGATGATGCGGATTGCAGATCAGAGAGGTATAGTGCTTGAGGACAGCGAGGCCAGGCTGAATTGTACCAAGGCCTGCATCGAACTGTTTGGCATAAGGAATCAAAGGCTTCTGGAGCCGAAACAGAGACTGATGCTAGCGCAGTACCTCAGGCGCAAATACCGGATTAGCTTCCGGCAGCTCGCCGCACTGCTCCGCCTCCCCGAAAACGAACTCCGCAGATTCGTGCCATAATGATGGATGTGTCAAAGCTACCCGCGGCGGTCGAGACTCCAGCCATTGTCACCGTGATAGATCATAAGACGGGTCATGCCACCGTCGATGCAGATATTCTCACCGGTGATGAAACCAGCCTTGTCGGAACAGAGGTAGAGGACCATATTCGCAATGTCCATCGGATTGCCGACACGGCCGGCAGGCTGCTGCACGGCATCCGGACCTTCGTAGACTGTGTAAGCTGTGTCTATCCAACCGGGCGAAATCGAGTTGACGCGCACCTTCCCGGCCAGGCTCACGGCAAGGGCGTGAGTCAGTGCAGCTATGCCACCTTTGGCCGCGGTGTAACTCTCGGTCTGAGGCTGGCTCATCCGGTCTCGGGATGACGAGATGTTCACGATGGCTGCCCCTTCTGCGAAATAGGGTTTGAAAAGTTTCGCCAGATAGAACGGTGCAGTTACACCTACACTCAAGGCGTACTGGAACTCCTCGTAACTGCACTCGTCGATGCCCTTCATAATCGGAAGCGCATTGTTGACCAGGAAGTCAATGTGGCCGTACTTCCCTATCACATCTTCCGCAAATCTCTCAAGCACCTGCTTGTCCGAAATGTCACCGACGTAATGGTCGCCGGGCTGCTTGTCGATGATGCAGACGCGGGCGCCGGCTTTGCGGAACTCGTCAGCAATGCAGAGTCCTATGCCCTGTGCGCCGCCCGTAACGACGGCAACTTTGTCCTTGAAGTCCATATTTTGTTCTATATGCGTAATTAGTCTGTAACAAAGATAATAATTTCCGTTTGCGTGGCAGAGGCGCTCTCAGTGTCATTCCAGGGCAAAATGGAGCAGGACGATAGGCCCTGGAAGGCTGTCTGGGGCAGGTCCGTCTGCTCCACTGCCCGAAATAAGCCAGTGGAGCAGGCACGCCCCTCTCAGAAGCCACTCTGGGGCACACTCCCCTGCTCCATTTTTCCCTGGCGAACAACCACTGCCCGACAGACGGCAACATCATAGTATTGCCAACGTATCGGCACTCGGCCAGCCTCAGAACTTGTTTCAACTGCGGAAATGTGAGTATCTTTGCATCGTTATGCCAATCCGTCGTTTACAGGGAGAAGTCCGCACACCCGTCGTGCGGGACCAGATAGGGATGATGAACCTCATCGAAGAGTATCGGCTTATCCCCTTTTTCGTCAATCCTATCCCCGGATACTCCATCGAAGAGCATACGCCGTCCGAACAATGGTTCACCGAGGATAGCCTTGGCCCCTGGGATTGGAAAATCGAGTGCATCCAGAACGGAGACATAGCCTATGGGAAATACCTCTTCGGAGGCAAGGCCGCCTTCGCCACCGTGGATGTCTACAGGGAGATCATCAACTGGAGGCGTTCACAGCCCAAATACCAGCCCACTCCAGAGCAGCAGAAAGTGCTGGATTATATGAATGAAAACGGAAGCATTTCCGTCCCAGAGACACGAGTACTGATGGACATCAACAAAGCGGCCGCCGATGCACTACTCGCCAGACTCCAGATGCAGACTCGTGTCATCACAGGCTTCATCGAAAGGGAGTATCGCGGAGCAAACCTCAAATACAGCGGCTGGCAGCGGAGCGTTTTCTGCTCTCCGGAAGCGCTGTTCGAAGATGTGGACTTCCCCATGCCCGGATACAAGCCCCAGACACTCAAGTCTTCACTCACACCCGAAGAGTCGCTGGAATTCCTGAAAGACACGGTTCGGAAAGTCTGCGGAGATGTCCCCGAGAAGCTTCTTATGAAACTCCTCGGTTAAACCATCTTCCTGTCCGCAAAAGCCTCTCTCAGCCTTGAAACCGTTACCTCCCCTGCACAGTTGCGCGAGACGGATAGAGCACTACTCTCACCGCACCCACGCCGTTGATGCCGACTCTGTTTTCATCACCGTTGAGCCTACGGCCAGGAACCCACTTGCCATCCACGAAGGTTCCTTCCTCTATTGCATCAGTAAGGATCTTTACTTGTGAGTCTGCCTTCTTGGAGGCGAACGAGAACGACACGTTGATTCCGACTATATAGAACTCATCTGGTGAAGTCTGGAGGATGAGGGCTCCGGACTGAGCCTGCTGCTGTGAGGCGGCGGCCAGCTGGGCATTTTCCCTGGCCATCTGGGCTGCACCCTGGCCATAATTGAAGGCGCGCTGGTTCCTGACGGATGAACGAGCTGTGAGGATATAGTCACCCATCTCGACAGAAGGGCTTGCATTCTCCTCAGTCACTCTCAAGCCGCGAAGCTTGTCCGAGCCGTAGTTCTGTATAATCATCTGGTCCATTCCGGAGAGGATTGCGTAGCACTTGCCGAGGTTCTCAAAGTCAGCAGAGTAATTGCCGCCGGCATTCTGAGCACCGTCAAACCCGAACGGAGCGAATCCAAGGGCATCATATTCGCCATAGGCATAAAGTGCTTTGGAAACATCCACCCTGCACTCGGGAATGAATATCGGATTGTTGCTCAGTGCAAACTGGCTGAGCACCCACTCATATTCGCTGATGTAGATGTCCGGCGCTGTGAAATCCACGGCAGGAGCAGCAGCTCTCCACACATCGATCACCTCCGGAAGAGGACTTCCTGAAGGGAACTGTCCGGGATTGATCATTCCAGGCTGACGGAGCCAGTTGTTCACATACATCGGTATGTCGTGGGCGGCCTTGCCGGCAGCAGTAATCTCATTCACATACTTGGCATAGTGATAGGCCTGGAAAATCTCCTCCGTATAGTAGGGGTAGTCTGTAAGAAGGTCATCAGCCTTGGTGTGACTCTTGCCGAACACCTCTTCCCAGGTTCCAGACATCTTGTAACCGTTCGCGCCCCATACCCTCTCAAGCTCCGGGAAGAGCTTGCCTTTATGGCTTGAAAGATACTGCATAAGGTCTGAAGGAACCTGACCTTCCCAAGCCTTCTGGGCAGCCGGAGAGAAGTCCCTCACGGAGCCAAGAATTCCCATCTCATTCTCCACCTGCATCATTATCACGGTGTAGTCCTTGTCCACTTCCTTGATATGCTGCATAA
This sequence comes from uncultured Bacteroidales bacterium, assembly GCA_947169015.1. Taxonomy (GTDB): domain Bacteria; phylum Bacteroidota; class Bacteroidia; order Bacteroidales; family UBA932; genus Equibacterium. The sequence continues at coordinate 13,095 of CAMVOD010000012.1, forward strand.
GGGCGGCATAAGCTTTCTTATCCGCAGTGAGGGACTCCTGGCCGAAGGCAGACAGCACGTTGAGATAACCGCCGTCCTGAGTCTGCACAAGAGGATAATTGGCTGGATCGCGTTTGATATAGCTCGGTGCATATGTCGAGTTTCCGTTCTTCCAGCTGGCGAACCATATCATCACCACCTTGAGACCATTCTCTCGAGCGTTGCGTATGATATGGTCGACAGAAGTAAAGTCGTAATGCCCCTGTTCATCCTCGATCACATCCCACGAGCAGGAAGCAATGACTGTGTTGAAATTCCCGTGCTTCATCTGCTCCCACACCCCAATGCTCTCCATATAGCTTTCAGAGGTACTTGTGGAGTTATGAAGCTCTCCCGTCAACATCAGGAAAGGCTTTCCGTCAACCTCGAAATGAGTAACCCCGTCCTTCTGGACCAAAGCCGGTTTTACCGCAGTGTTTCCGCTCCCCTGAGAGCAGCCTGCAATCATTAAGGCTGATGCCGCCAGACCGGCACCCATAAGTGCTAATATTTTATTCATATTATTGTTACTTTATATTCCAGATTTGAAGATAGCCACTTTTCCCAAAAAATCTCAAAAAAGATAATGCTATCACGCTTATCACTTTCTGGCTGTGGGCAGAGAGACATGCAGCAATCTGACGGTCTTAGCGACATTTATCATATGGTCGGCGATACGCTCGGCATTGGATGACAGTTCAAGGCCTGTTTACATTATCTGCAAAGAAGAATCTACCAGCCGAGTCCCTTCAGCCACTTCTCGACCTTGGCCTTGCCTGTGCGCACGTCGTGGCCGTAGATGCTGAAGCCATCCTTCACTGCAGCTCCAGGGAAGGCTTTCTTTACGTCCTGGACCGTTGATACGAGCCCGCTGCCCTCGTGGGTAGTGAACGGGATGACGGCCTTGCCTTTCAGGTCGGAAGCGTGCTTCTTGAAGAAGGTGAACATCACCTGCGGGTAGGTGCCCCACCAGATGGGGCCGCCAATGAAAACGGTGTCGTAGCCGCTCAGGTCCACGTCTCCTTCATACTCGGGCAGTTCACCTTTCCTTGTCTCTTCCTGGGCCAGTTTGATGAGTGCGCTGTAAGCCATACCGTCGTACTTGTGAGTGACGATCTCGAACTGCTTTGCCCCGGTTATTTCGCTTATATAGTCTGCCACTATCTTGGTATTGCCTACCTCGATATTTCCTACCGAATAGTTGTCACCTGCGTGTGAGAAAAATATTACAATTGCTTTCTGATTCATTTTGTTGCTGTTCTGTCCGCAGGCAGTGCAGGTGGCAAACGCCACCAGCAAAGCCGTCAGGAATGTCTTTACTATATATTTCATAATCTAAATATACGAATTAATCCCAGATTTCATAATCGCCCATCCAGGCTTTGATCTGATCGTAGCGAAGATGGCCAGGTCAATCAGTGGCCGCTATTGATTAAATCAGCCAAAGCATCTATTTTTGCATAAAGCAACAGCTACCGTTCCCGGCACAAAGTCCCGTTATGCAACAATCTCAAGTCCGTCAGAGCAATTATGAACTGCTGCGCATATTCAGCATGTTCATGATCATCTTCTACCACCTCATCTTCTTCATCGTCGCACGTGCCCACCGGGATGTGCCCTTCTGGCAGTCCTTCCAGCTGGCCATCCACACCGGCGTCATCCTCTTCGTGCTGATAAGCGGCTACTTCGGCATAAAGACCTCCACCAAAGGTTTTGTGCGCCTGCTGCTCCTGAGCCTTGTGTACTATGTGCCCATAGTGCTTGTCGACAACCTGATTCTCAAAGAAGGGCTTACTGCCGCCGAGAAATGGCAGCTTGTCCTGCCCAGCTTCCAGGCTGTCACCAAGAGCCCCTACTGGTTCCTGCGGACATATATGTGGCTCTATCTGCTCGCTCCGATGGCCAACAAGTTCTTCGAGGCCGACCCGAAGCGCAACAAGCTGGTGCTGCTGCTCGTTTGCGGAGCAATATCGCTCTACGCCGGGTACAACGGCGTGGACGGCTCCATCACCGACGGCAAGAACATCATCAACTTCTTCTTCCTCTACGCCCTGGGCAGCATCCTGCACGACACTTATGACAAATGGAGCAAGTGGAAGACCTGGAAACTCCTGACAGCCTTCATAGGCCTTTGCGTCGCGCTTGTCTGGACCCACCTGCATTTCAACGGGACCTGGTACAGCACCACCATCTGGCAGCTGGCATATCCCTACAACTCACCCATCCTGACGATTGTTGCAGTGCTGGCCTTTATGCTGTTCGGCAAGATCAAAATCCAGAGCAAGGCCGTCAACTGGGTGGCCGCATCAACCTTCTCTATGTATCTCATACACCGCAATCCTGTGGTGCTCGAACGGGTGTTGCGGCCTGTAGTCACGAACACTGACATCAGCCAGACTTCCGGCATTCTGGCCGAAATCGGAGTCCTTCTGCTGCTGTCCGTCGCCATCTTCGTCATCTCTATCGTCATCGACAAACTTCTGTCCATCCCACTCTCGAGGGTCCAGGCAGCTGTCGTACGCTGGCTGGACGGCATCCTGCTTAAGACCGGACTTCGCAAAGTCTGATGGCCGACCGCATCGTCGCCAGGGACATCTTCGAGTCTGAACTCAAACCCCTAATCGACCGATAACGTTACTGTTATCTTGCCTTGTCCGGCTTTGAGGAAGGACTTCAGTGCATCCAAGGTGCCGTATTCCATCCTGCCGATGCGGGTGTAGCTCCAGGAGTTGCTGCCGTAGAACAGCACGATCTGGTTGCCATTGTAGAGGACCACGTCGCCGGCCTGCGTCTGCATCTGAGAATCGGCTGTCGGAAGAGAGCGGCCGAGCGCACCGACCTTCTCGAAGCCGCCGTAGTCACTGGCCTCGTAGGTGATGGCCGACCCGCGGAGTGCATCCACCAGCGCCCTTGTAGCCACATTGTCCACAATCTTCACCGGCATAGTCTTTCCGGAAACAGAAATTATGATTTCACTTGGCATTGCATTTTCTTTTATATTCAGTCCTATCAACCATTCTTTCAAAAGGGACTCGCTCTGCGCACGGTTGTTATTGTTGATCCACAGCGCATCGCCGAGCCACGTCACGCCGGGCAGCAGTCGCTTCGCATCTGCAGCCACCGAAGCTATGCCGCTGGAATGGCTTGACACGATGAGTCCGACATTCTTGCCCTTCATCTTTGCACCCTCCTTGAACAGGTAGCTCTGCATAATGGCAGCCATATTGCTCCACCAGAGCGGCGTCACAATGATGATGTTCTCGTAATCGGCCGCATTGCGGGTGACAGGCTTGATGGCAGGATAGCTGGCCGCAGCGTTTGGCTTCTCACGGATTGCAGCGATGAGGCTGCTGCCGATGGCGTAATTGTTGGCAGCATAGTCAAGTCCTTCTTCGGCAGGCAGAATCTCCATCACATCGGCATCGATGCCGGCTGTCAGCGAATTGACAATGGACCTGCAGTTGCCGGTGAAGCTATAGTATACCACCAAAGTCTTGCCGCTGACTGCGCCACTGCCGCCGGGCTCTTCACTCTGGCCCTGCTCTTCTTTCGGAGTATCGGAGGTAGTCACGTCCTCCACCTTTTCGCAAGAAAACAATACGGTAGGCATCAAGGCCAGTAAAGTGATAAAATACGAGCGGAACATATTACTTCAGATTTGTTTTAAAAATTGTTTCCATCTTGTCGTAGGGAATCACTCCGGCCACGTCGTCATAGAGGTCAACGTGTGTAGCTCCGGGAATGATCATAATTTCTTTGTTGCCAGCCACTGCATTCTCTCCGACAACGCTTTGGCCGGTCATACGTTCGAAGGCATACTCGCTGAAATAGCGACTGTGAGCCTTTTCGCCGTGTATGAGGAGCACCGGATTTTCTATTTCACCCGCCCAGGCCAGCAGGGGCTGGTTCAGGAAGCTCTGGCAGCCGATGACGTTCCATCCGTCGTTGGAGTTGCCGCTGCGTGCGTGGTAGCCGCGCGGAGTCTTGTAGTATGCGTGATAGTCCTTTACAAACCAGGGTGCATCCTCGGGCAGCGGATCGATGACTCCTCCTGCGCGCTCGTATGTTCCTGTAGCATAGTCCTTAGTGCGCTGGGCTGCGAGGGCCTTGCGTTTCTCCATCCTTTGGGCAGGCGTATCTTCGCTGGCGAAATAACCTTCGACATTGACCTTGCTCATATCGTACATAGTCGACGCCACCGTCGCTTTGATGCGGGGATCCAGCGATGCGGCGTTGACAGCCATACCTCCGAAACCGCAGATGCCGATGATTCCGATACGCTCGGGATCCACCAGCTCACAGTTGGAAAGGAAGTCCACTGCGGCCAGGAAATCCTCCGTGTTGATGTCCGGAGATGCCATTCGGCGCGGTTCTCCGCCAGATTCACCGGTAAATGAAGGGTCGAAAGCGACGGTCACGAAACCACGCTCTGCCATATGCTGTGCATACAGGCCGCTACTCTGCTCTTTCACTGCACCGAAAGGTCCGCTCACGGCGATGGCCGGAAGTTTATCTCCGGCATTCTTGGGAACATACATATCGGCGGCGAGTTCGATGCCGTAACGGTTATGGAAAGTAACTTTGCTGTGGTTCACAAGCTCAGACTTGGGAAAAGTCTTGTCCCACTCCTGAGTAAGGTTCAATGTGCTCATATTTTCTTCGCTATTTGATTTGCAGGCAAGCAGCATCAAAGCTGCTAGGGTAATACTGAAAATTCTTTTCATCAATTATTTTTTGCAAAGGTATGCTCTCAGCCGCGGCTGCTTTTACCGATTTTTGTCATATTACTACCAATATCGCAGATATTTGTATAAATTAGGAGCAATAACTACCTTTACAGGCGTTATGAAGAATACCCTGCAGCTCTCAGACCCCAATGTCTATGCCCGCTACCTGAATGCGCCGGTACTGCATCCGCTGGTGAGCATCATCCATTACGACGAGGTGTCGCCCATCCATTCCAGCCTTAACCGTTATGGCGTCTATGGCCTCTTCATACAGCGGAACTTTCCCAAGAATCTGACCTACGGAATGAAGATGTTCGATGCACCGGACGGTTCTATCATCGCTGTCGAACCCGGCCAGATCGGCGGCAAAGAAGACAGCGGCGAGGAGATCGACATCAGCGGATGGGCTTTGCTGTTTTCGCCTGAGCTGCTAAACGGAACTGACCTGGAATCCCGGATGAAGGAATACCACTTCTTCTCCTACTTCGCTACCGAAAGTTTGAAAATGGAGCCTTCCGAATGGGGCAGGATCACCCAGCTGCTAACACAGATGCGGCACGAGCTGCAGGAGAACGCCGACACCCCTGTCCTTCGCTCCGTCATTCTCGGATACATCCGCCTCATCCTGGAATACTGCCAGCGCATATATCAGAGGCAGCTCTCTAAGGAGGACAAAACTTCTTCTGACATTCTTAAGCGCTTCCATAACCTGCTGCGGGAATACTACCTGGACGGCAAACAAATGGCACAGGGCGTTCCGTCGGTCAGCTACTGTGCGGAGCATCTGGCCTATTCCGCCCGCTACCTGGGAGACGTGATCCACAAGTCCACCGGGGGCACAGCCATCGGCTATATCCATTCCTTCGTTATCGACCAGGGCAAGAACCTGCTTATGAACGGACACAACGTGAACGAAACAGCCAATCTGCTGGGTTTCGAATTTCCCCACCACTTCACCCGCCTCTTCAAGAAAGTCACCGGCCTCACACCTTCAGAGTTTCTCGGAAAGTGATTCGTACGGAACAACATCTCTGAAAAAGTGTACCTTTGCGCCCCGGAATCGCAGACACTGTGAAAGAAAAGTTACATATCGACAGAAGGCGTCTGGTGGGCTATGTTGCCGGCATCGCTGCAGGCGTTTCCTACGGCACCAACCCGCTTTTCGGCAAGGCACTGATGGAGAGCGGCGTGCCCATAATGGTGATGCTCTTCTTCCGCTATGGCATCGCAGCCATTCTTCTGGCTTTGTGGATGCTTTGCAGGAAAGAAACCTTCCGGGCCAGCCGGCGCGAACTGGGCCTGCTGGTGCTGCTGGGACTCTTCTTCGCAGGAAGCAGCATCACTCTTTTCTGCTCCTACGAGTTCATACCGTCGGGACTGGCCACCACGTTGATCTACCTTTATCCGGTGTTTGTCGCTCTCATAATGGTCTTCCTGCGAATCTATCCCAGCTGGCAGACCTGGCTCTCCATAGCGGCCACCTTCTCAGGCATCCTTCTCCTCTCTGCCCCTTCCGGCAATGTCCAGATCCGCCTTCCGGGCGTCCTGCTGGCCATCGGCTCTGCCCTCTGCTATTCGTTCTACCTGGTCATCGTGAACCGCAGCAAACGCATCCGGAAAGCCTCGGAGCACAAGATAACGCTCTATTCGCTGGTAACCGGAGCCATCCTGTTCGCCATCATCCGCAGCGTCCAGGGCGGAGGAATGCTCGAAGGGATTGACTCCGCATCTGACTGGGCGAACCTCGTCGGCCTGGCTATAGTGCCCACTATGATTTCGATGCTCACCCTGGCTATGTCGTCACGCTACATAGGCCCCACAAAGACTGCAGTCCTCGGCGTCTTCGAACCGCTCACCGCCATCCTCATCGGCACTTTGTTGTTCGGAGAGACTCTCACAGCCAAGATGGCCGTCGGCATCGCCATCTGTGTCGCTGCCGTCATCTTCCTTATCCTGAAACCCGGCAAGGCCGCTCAGTGACGCCAGGCCTATGTCCGAATGGACCGTCCAGCGTCTCGACGAAGCCACCCTGAAACAATTTGCCGCACCTGAACTGCCCGACCGAAATCAGTGAGTCCTTCTGAACTCATCCAGCTGCTTGAAGCAGTGGCGGTCGATGATTTCCTCCAGCTCCCTGTCGGGGTTGTTGAGGAAACGGAGCGTATAGTTCAGCTCCAGCAACTCACCGTTTTCAGCAGTATAGGGCTCCCAACGGCGCGGAAGCGACGGGATGTTCGGGTCGCCGGTCTTGGCGAACTGAGCCCAGATGTCGCTCATCCTGTCGGCCAGTTCCTTGTCAGCCTCGGTAGGCTCCGGAAGGTCTGAGTTGCCGGCACGCAGGTTGTCGAAGCAGAACTTCAGCTCATTGCCGTGGACGCTGCCCTTGCTGACCGGTGAACGCCAGGTGAACATATACATCCAAGTCTTCGCGGCGCGGCTCTCGGCAATCGCATCCGCAGTGATGATGGTCTTCGGGCGGAAGAGCCAGTCGATGCTCAGCAGGTCCTGCGGAGTATAGTCCGGCCAGGCCTTGGCGAATGCCTTGATATAGTCGTCGGCCTCCTGCTCGAAGGTCTGCTTCAGCTCGGCGCGGGCCTCCGCCAGAGTCAGCTCCCTGTTGTAACTCAGGTGTTGCAGCTCGTTGAAGGTGGTGCCGATCATTATCGGAACATCATTGGATATCTCGGCGAAACCGTCCTGGAAAGGCTGTTGGAGAAGCACCTCGCCGTCCGGTGTCGGGCCGAAGCCCCACATCATCGGAGTGCCGGGCCTCCTGACGCCGACACTGGCAGCCATAGCCCTCTGCCCTGCCGCATAAAGCTCTTCATACGGCACATCCTTTATCTTCTCGATATGCCCGGCATCAATGCCAAGTTCCTTCAGCACAGCCAGCCCGAGCTCTTGGCTCATAGCCTTCGTGTTGACGTTCAGGATGGTGCCGCTCATAATTATGGCCTTGTGGAAAAGTCCCTTGGCAGGAGGCATACAGAGCAGCGTGCCGACCTTTCCGCCGCCACCGGACTCACCGAAGATCGTGACGTTGCCGGAGTCGCCGCCGAAGTTGCGGATGTTTTTCTGTACCCACTGAAGGGCCTGCACGACATCCAGCATTCCGACGTTGCCGGAATACTTGTAGTCAGCACTTGCTGCCGACAGGTCGAGGAAGCCGAGGATGTTCAGCCTGTGGTTGACGCTGACCACCACTACTCCCTTCTGGGCCAGGTGCATTCCGGGGTCCCACTCCGAAGTGCCAGAGTCGAAACCGCCGCCGTGCAGCCACACCATCACAGGCATCGAGGCCTTGGTGTCGGTAGTCCAGACGTTCAGCACGCAGGAGTTCTTCTCCGACATCATGTCCTCCGGCATCCTGCGGCCATTCTGCATAGCCTGCGGGCCCCAGTGGTCGCACACGCGCACGGTGTCCCACTTCGGTGCCGGCCTGGGCGGCATAAATCGTTCTACGGTGGCATACGGGATGCCGAGGAAACCGATGGACCCTTCGTGGTCGAAGCCCTTCACAAGTCCGGAATCTGTTTTAACCACCATCGGGTCTGAGTTCCTGACGGTGCAGGCCAGCGGAACCAGAGCCGCCAGCAGGAGAAGCATATAAAGTCTTTTCATAGTCTATTGTTTAATCAGGAGCAGCCATCACCAGAATGGCACACAGCATCAATTTCAAACTATTTCTCATAGCGCGGAAGGGATCTTGTTTTTTGCTTTGTATATCAAAGATAGCGATAATCTGTTTTTTCTTAACTTAGCGCACAGAAATAAGCCTGAAACACGGCAATAATCCAGCTTTCTATGAAAAAAATCCTTCTGTCAGCCGTTTACTTGACCTGGGCCATTATGACCTTCGCAGCAGACATTCCGGTGGGTGAATTCCGCTATGCCGGGCCGTTTCCTGTCAAGACTCCCTTCATTGTGGACAGTGTGAATGTCAATTCCAAAGCATTCGACTTCGCAAGTCTTCTTGACAAGCCCCTGTCTTCAGATATGCTCAAGGCATCCGGATACTACAATTCCGGCAATCTGCCGGTCAGCCCGGATGCAGACGCCATTCATCTTCTGGAATTTGATTTCCAGAACAGCGGCTATACTACCGCCACAATAAAAGTTGAGGGAGTGAAGGCATACAAGATAAGCGTCGACGGTAAGGATGGCGGAGCGAATCTCAAGCTCCAGCCTTTTACCCACAGGGTGCGCATCAGATATTTCACTCCCCGCGGCGAGGCTTCAGCCCCGTCAGTTTCGATAGACACGCCGGATTCCTCAAAAATATCGTTCCGCACAGACGGGAAACATCTGTACAGTATGTCAGATGTGCTTCTGGGCACACGCCTGTCTGGGGTTTCTCTCAGTTCAGACGGCAAATATATGATTGCCGGCTACACTACCACAATGGAGGGCGGAAGGTCCAATTCTGTATCCAGGATGATAGAGACGGCAAGCGGCCGCGTTCTGTTCGAGACTCAGGAAAGGCTCACGTGGATGCCTGTGACTCCAAAATATTACAAGACCAGAAGGGGTGCGAAAACCATACAGCTCATAGCTGTCGATCCATCTACGGGAGAAGAACAAGTACTTGTGGAAGATCTCCCCGAAGGAAGCTTCAGGATGTCTCCGACAGAGGATTTCCTGATCTACAGTTTCTATGAGGAAGGTCCGAAGGAGCGTCCTGAAATCTATCAGATACTCACCCCTGAAGACCGCCAGCCTGGCTGGAGGACTCGCTCATATTCCTCAAAATACGACATTGCAACAGGCGTGATGCAGCGCCTCAGCTACGGATACCACAACTCAAGGGTATCGGATATTTCTCCTGACGGAAAGACTGCCCTGATGATGGTCAGCGAAGACAGGCTGACACAGCGCCCCACATCACTTAGAACGCTGTACTTGCTTGACCTTGAAACGCTGGATGCCAAGGTCCTTGTGGAAAAGGACGGTTTTATGGCCGGCGCCCAGTTCTCCCCTGACGGAAAGAAAGTGCTGCTGTCAGGATCTCCGGAAGCATTCGACGGCATCGGAATGAACGTCAAGGCCGGCCAGACCCCGAGTATGGAAGATATGCAGCTTTACATATTGGACCTGGCTACGGGAAAGATTACACCCCGCACCAAAGACTTCAATCCGAACGTTGCGACAGCACGCTGGAGCAAGGCCGACGGAATGATCTATTTCACAGCGGAGAACAGGGACTACATCGACTTGTATGTGATGAACCCCGGCAACGGCCGCATCAGTATGATTGAAACAAAGGAAGACCTTGTCAACAGTTTTGCGCTGGCAGCGGGTTCTTCCCTGATTGCATATTACGGACAGGGAGCATCCAATTCCGACAGGCTCTATACTTACGACACCAAGTCGAAGAAAACCATCCTCAGAGACGACCTGAGTGCCGTCATCCTGAAGGACGTCGACCTTGGAGAATGCCACGAGTGGAATTTCAAGAATTCAAAAGGCGAGACAGTCTACGGCCGCTTCTACCTTCCGCCCTACTTCGACCCTGCAAAGAAGTATCCTATGATTGTGAATTACTATGGAGGGTGCAGTCCCACCAGCCGGAACTTCGAGAGCCGCTATCCGCATAATGCATACGCTGCACTCGGTTATGTGGTTTATGTGGTTGCCGGTCCCAGCGGCGCCACTGGATTCGGCCAGGAATGGTCCGCAAGGCACGTGAATACCGCAGGAGACGGTCCGGCCCAGGATATCATCGAAGGCACAAAGCAGTTCTGCAAGGAGCATCCGTTTGTGAACGAGCAGAAGATCGGCTGTATCGGAGCATCATACGGCGGATTTATGTCTGAATACCTTCCTACCGTGACCGACATCTTCGCCTGCTCGGTTTCACACGCCGGAATCAGCGGTCACTCAAGCTACTGGGGATTTGGATACTGGGGATATTCTTACAGTGAAGTCTCGATGGCCAACAGTTATCCCTGGTCTGACCGGGAACTATATGTCGACCAGAGTCCTCTGTACCGTGCAGACAAGATCAACACTCCCCTGCTGCTGGTCCACGGCGACGCAGACACGAACGTCCCGTTCAACGAGAGCGTACAACTTTTCACGGCGCTAAAGCTTCTGGGCAAGGAAGTGGCATTCGTGGCCGTAACCGACCAGAACCACCACATCCTTGACTATCAGAAGCGTCTTGAATGGCAGGAGACCATCTGGGCCTGGTTTGCAAAATGGCTTCAGGACGACCCGACCTGGTGGGATGCCGTATACAGTCCCAAGAATCTCTAATATGTCAGTTAAGCAAGATGAAAATCGAAGAAGGATATATGCCCTTTCTGGGGTACAAGACTTACTACAGAATCGTAGGTGATGCGTCGAAAGACAGAAAGCCCTTGCTGCTTCTGCACGGCGGGCCGGGAAGCACGCACAACTATTTTGAGGTGTTGGACCGCGTGGCCTGGGAGACCGGTCGGCAGGTTATATCTTACGACCAGATCGGATGCGGCAACTCATTTCTTGAGGGACACCCGGAGCTATGGACCCTTGAGACTTGGATGGACGAACTCATCGCCCTGCGGGAGTTCCTTCACTTGGACCGGTTCCACATCCTGGGCCAATCCTGGGGCGGAATGCTCATCATTGCATACCTCATCGAGAAGAAGCCGCAAGGCATCTGTTCTGCCATTATCTCCAGCGGACACGCATCTTCCAGCCTCTGGGCCAGCGAGCAGCACAGGATGATCGGTCTGATGTCTGAAGAAGACCAGCAGGCCATCCGGCTGGCCGAACAGACGGGCAATTTTGAGGACCCTGCATACATCCGCGCCAATGACAGGTTTATGACGCTGCACTGCGCCAGCACGGATGAGAACAGTCCTGAGTGCCTGACACGTCCCAAGCGTTCAGGCAAGGAAGCATACCTTTACGGCTGGGGACCGAATGAATATGTGCCCACAGGCAGCCTGGGGAATTTCGAATACATAGACCGGCTGGGGAAAATCGACTGTCCCTGCCTCATTTTCAGCGGATCAGAGGACCTCTGCACCCCTGCCGTAGCCCGTTCGATGTACGAAGGCATACGCGGGAGCCGATGGGAACTGATGGAGGGCGCCCGCCATATGTGCTTTGTAGACCGTCACGAAGATTACTGCCGGATACTGGAGTCCTGGCTGGAGGAACACGACCGATAATAAATAATCAAGACCAGATTATTCTCACAATTTACTATGGCACAAATTACAATCAATATCCGTTACACAAGCGAGGACGGCGGTGCCCGCAAGTACGCCGAAGAGATGCAGCGCAGCGGCATCGCAGACCGTATCAGAGCCGTAGAAGGCTGCATCCGCTACGACTACTTTTATCCTGTAGACGATCCCAACGGACTTGTGCTCATCGACCAGTGGGCCGATGAAGCAGCACTGAACCGCTACCACAGCGCTCCTATGATGAAGGAGGCTGAGGCACTTCGCGAGAAGTACGGTCTCGGCGGAAGGCAGATTTCAAGATTTCCGGGACTGCTTGCCTTCCCGGTAGGCCGTCCGAATGATGCTTATGCGCAATACTTCGTCGGAAACAGCTACCTCTGCCCGCTGCAAGGCGGCTACGACAATGTTACATTTGAACCCGGCTGCCGCAATCACTGGCACATCCATCACGGAGCCGTGCAGGTGCTGATATGCGTATCCGGCCGCGGCTGGTACCAGGAATGGGGAAAAGACGCCGTCGCATTGACCCCCGGCACTGTCATCGAGATACCCGAAGGCGTGAAGCACTGGCACGGTGCAGCCGCTGACAGCTGGATGCAGCATCTTGTCATCCACAAGGACGTTCAGCGTGACGCTTCCAACGAATGGCTCGGACCTGTTTCAGACGAGGAATACAGCAAGGATTAGGGTTTCCCCATCCCCTTACTGGATGCTGACGCCCGCCTGCATCTTCTTTGCCACCATATAAGCAATAGCTCCGATCACTATTGCCTCAGCAGTAATAATCAGCTCCAGGGGAACCATCCCGATGGACTTATTCAGAAGGACTGCCGAGGCGTCGACAAGCGCGTGCAGCAGTATCGCCGCCGGGAACAGCCACAACCACTTGCCGCCTTTACGGACAGCGGCCCACACCAGCACAGAAAGGCTCAACTGGAGGATGAGGGCTGAGGCCCGCTCCCACAAGCCTGTAAGCCAAGTGCCTGCAGTAGATGTCTGAAGCGCATCCAACTGCGCCTGCGCAAGTGCAGCCGCACTTTCAGGGGCCTGAGACATAAGCGCATCAGTCTGTCCCGAATTGATCATCAGCGCCATCACGAAATTTGAAACCATAGCCAGGCCGAAAATGATCAGCATCTCCGCTCCTCCGTGACCTACTCCGTATGCTATGCCGGACACCGGCCCGGCAGGCTCTTTCTTCATAAGGAACTTCATAGCCAGGAAGCGGCCAGTCTCTTCAAAGACTCCGGCAGCCAACCCGCCGTACAGTGCGTACCAAAGCGTATTGCCCATAATAGCCGGACCGAGCGGACCTTTCAGCACAACCTGATGCATAATAGTCTCCAGCACCAGCGCGAAGACGACAAATACTCCGGCACCGATAAGTATGGTTGATAACTTGACTTTATACTTGCGCACCAGATACATAGCCAAGCACACCGGAACAGCTATTCCAGCAAGTGCATTGACCGCAATCATCAAAAGAGAACCGACAGAAACCATAACTACACCTTATCTGTTTCATTAAACTACGATAAAAGTATAGAATTCTTATTAAACAATCAAGCAGCGGCTCAGCGATAGGGAAAAATCGTAAATTCGCACCTGAGAAAACGACATCTGCAAAATGAGAAAAACCATCATTGCCATAATTCTGCTTTCCTGCCTGTTGGGCATTGCCAAGGCGCAGGATACATATTTTACCATCGATGATATGCCCGACCTTGTCAAGTGCCTGCCTGCGCCTCCGGACACCGTCAGCATAGGATTCACATACGATGTAATGCAGTATATGTGGGGAAAGACAATGCGTGCTGATGCCCGGCGCGCAGCGATTGCCGAGAGAGACGCAATCTGGGATCTCGACACCCTTGCGGCCATCTTCAGCGTGCCTTTCGGCCTGAAGATAGACAAAGAAGACACTCCGGAAATATACAACGCCTTCGTGCGAGGGATAAAGACCATCGAGCTTATCCGCATCCGTCCCAAGGCCCATTTTTTGAGGAAACGTCCTTTCGACCGTTTCCAGGAGCATATGTACACCACCTGGGAAGAAGATGACCTGCGCGGGGAAGGCTCCTACCCTTCCGGACACGCCATCCGTGGCTGGAGTGCAGCGCTGATACTCGCCGAGATAAACCCTGCGGCAGCGGACAGACTGTTCGCTCGCGGATGGGACTATGGAGAAAGCCGCGTAATAGTGGGCGCCCACTGGCAGAGTGACGTGGATGCCAGCCGTCCGGCCGCCAGCATCGGCTATTCATTGCTGCAGACCAGCCCCGAATACAAGGCCCAGATGGACAGGGCCCGCCGTGAATTCGCAATCCGCGAAGCCATCACTGATTATCTTGTACAGGCCATAGGCCCCCAGTATCTCGAAGGCGAGGTCTGCATACCTTCCTATACCCTGGTTTCCGTCGATGACAGAAACGACAAGGACATACAGGCAGCAGGCGATTTCTGGGTATTCAATTACAATGTCGAAGGCGACACCCTGAAGACAGTTTCAGGCGGCAGCCATCCCGGCAAGATGCATCTCAGGAGAGATTCCCGGGGACGTTATGCCGTCACATCTTTTGAGGTAGTTGCCGACGGTCCCAAATATCTCTCCAGCGCAAAGCGCATTTTCGGCAAGGATTACGATGAGTTCCAGGCCGTAAATTCCAATGAAACCTTACGGGAGGAGAGACGGGCAGAAGACATCGGCTTTTATGTATCATCCTGGCTGCTTCCAGTCGTTTACTATCAGGACTATGGCTGGGACTCCATAGCTATTCCGCGATGAATCCCCGCCACACACTGCCACACTGGAGTAAGGAAGCTGATTTTTTACAGTATCCTTTCTTCATCCGCAGGATGAACACTGCAGGGCGCGTCGATGTGCCCGAAATTCCATCAGCGACACTGCCGGTCGTAGGTTTCCTGTTCCTGACCCAGGGCGAAGTGCTCGCCGTAATCGACGGCGTACAATACCTGTGCGAGGCTGGCCATCTGCTGCTGATTCCCGAAAGCAGACCTTTCAGCATCCGCTATTACTCAGATACCGTAGGCTACACAGGAGGCTTCAAACCTGATCTTATCTCACATCCGGAAGTAATCCTGCAGTGGATTGAACCGGTCCACCAGGCATTCTGGTTTGATGAAGCAGCCTTTGTCGGAGAACTGTTCAATATGCTGGCGCTTTCCTTCGAACGAAAAGACTCAGAGTTTATCGCCAAAGGTATGAATCTGCTCATCTCGCGCATCAGGAACCGCACCAAGTCCAATCTGCCCGCACTGGTGTCATCCTTCCTGGAGAGCGTGTTCTCAACTGAACGCCCTCCTCAGGACCTGGACACCTACGCTGCAGAATCTTTCGTCAGCGCAGGTCACCTGAACAGGATGGTGAAGAAACACACCGGGAAAAGCGTCGGCACCTGGATCACCATTTCCAGACTTGGAATGGCCAAGCGCCTGCTTCGCGACACTGAGATGCCGGTAGCCGAGATTGCAACTGCCATAGGAATAGCCGATTCGTCCTATTTTTGCCGCCACTTTAAGAAATACACAGGCATATCACCGCTAGCATTCAGAAAGAAGATGCGCGTCGGATGACCTTGATTTAAACCAGCTTGACAACGTTGATGATGCGTCCGCACTGGACGCCTTCGCGACGGGCTGAGAAGAAGGATTCGTCGGTGTAGGTGTCAATGCCTACGACCTGTATGTTCTCGGCAGGCACTCCGGCATCTTCCAGAAGCCAGCGGTTGGCCTTGAATAGGTCTATGTGATGTCCGCCGGACATCGGAGTGCCGTCCCTCGGCCCCCTGAAAGACCAGATCTGCTCGATGGGGAAATCTGCGGTCTTGAAATGCCGGGCCACCTCCTCTCCCACCTGGAAACTGTCGGGGCCTATGCCGGGACCTATTACGGCCTTCAAATCGGCAGCGCTGCTGCCGAACTGTCTCACCATTACGTTTATGGTCTTCTGGCTGATATGCAGCACCGTCCCTTTCCATCCTGAATGGGCTGCTGCGACGACTCTTTTGACAGGGTCATAGAGCAGCACTGGAACGCAGTCCGCAGTTCTGACACAGATCGCCACGCCGGGCAAGGCCGTCACGAATGCATCAAAGCCGTCAAGGTCTTCACGGGTCATATCCGGCCTGTCGACGACGGCCACCCTGCATCCGTGGACCTGATGGCCCTGGATGACGTGATACGGCAACTCAGCGTCCCTTCTGGTTGAAAACGCTTCCACCCCCGCGCCCATATCATATCTCAGCAGATCCGAATACATAATGTGAATTTAACCTTTTTCGGAGTTTCCGCCAATAGAAAATGAATTCAAACTATATTTGCGCCATAACTTTTTTAATATGCGAGCTGGATTCATTGCCATACTGATTGTCGTCTTACTGACCGTAGCCTATGTCGTGTGGCATCTTTGGCGGATTACACCCGGCGGTTGGGTGCCGAAACTCATCGTCTGCCTTGCTTTCCTTCTCTGGATGGCAGCAGCCTTCGCCACAATGGGACTGCGTAGCCGAGTGTCCGTTTCCGCACTGACCGTCATATACGAGGTCGGACATCCGTGGATGATTGCCTACCTGTACCTGCTGATAGCCTTTATCCTGGCTGACATCGCCGCCTTGGTGAGACTGATCCCCAAGGGATGGCTGTCCTCCAACGGATACGCAATGGCCGGCATCCTGGGCTGCATCGCAGTCGTTATGATTGCAGGCGGCATACATTACAGGCACAAATACCGAGAAGAGCTCACCATCAAGACTGAGAAAGCTCTGGAAAAGCCCCTCACCGTCGTCCTGGCCAGCGACCTCCACCTCGGCTACAGCAACCGCAGGCCGGAACTGGCCCGCTGGATAGACCTCATCAATGCGGAGAACCCCGACCTTGTGCTTTTCGGCGGCGACATAGTCGACATACAGCTGCGGCCCCTCATCGAGGGTAACTTCGCTGAAGAATTCGCGCGCATCCAGGCCCCTGTCTACGCTGTCCTCGGCAACCACGAATACATCAGCAACGACAAGGCTGCAGAGAAGTTCTTGACAGATGCGGGCATCACGCTCCTGAGAGACTCGGTAATCACTTTCGAAGGCATCACAGTCATAGGACGGGATGACAGGAGCAACCGCAGCCGCAAGCCGCTGGCCGACCTTGCCGGCGATGCGCAAGGCTTCACAATCCTTCTGGACCACCAGCCCTACCACCTTGAAGAAGCGGAACTCTGCGGCATAGACTTCCAGTTCAGCGGCCATACCCACAGGGGACAGATATGGCCCATATCGTGGGTGACAGATGGTATGTATGAGAAGTCCTGGGGACATCACAGGCGCTCAGACACACGCTACTATGTCAGCTCCGGACTTGGAATCTGGGGCCCGAAAATCCGCGTCGGTACGCGGTCGGAATACCTTGTGCTGAATATTGAGCGGTAAAACGCCGCCGTTACACCCTTATCTTGGTGAAAGATAGCGTTCGCGGAGAGTCAGGATGTCCTCCTCCGTAAGGCCCATTGGACCTTTCAGATAGGCATCCATAGAACCGTAACGAACATCGATTTCATCCAGTGCCTTTATGAAATTGTCCGTATTGGCCCCGAGGAAAGTCTTTACCACGGCCAACTGCCTGTCCTTGCCGCCCAGCAAGCGGACCCGGCGGCTGTACTTTTGCACATCCTCTTCATAGACGCGGTTGGTGGCATCGAAATCCTCTACTATTGTTTCCCTGTCAGCTCCGAGAGCGGCAAGTATAAGGGCCGAAGCAATGCCGGCACGGTCCTTTCCCTGGGTACAGTGATACAGGACGGCGCCGCTCCCGGTCGAAAGGATCTCGCGGAACATCTGCGCGAACTGCTGCTGGCAGTAGGGATAAAACAGCAGCGTCGTGTACAGATCACGTGCAACCGCCTGAGCCTTTTTGTTGAAGGCCAGCATCACGATGATTTTTTTGACATCGAACTCCTTACCGTTCTGCTTGAATTTTCGCTTCTCCTTTTCACTTGCCTGGGCGGACACGTTGCCGCTGGCATCTATGGGAAGGGACACATATTCGGCTCCCGGCACAGGACGGTCTTCCTTTCCTATCATTTCATTGTCCTTGCGGAGGTCTATGACCTTACGCAGCGGAAGGCTGGAAAGATACTGGATGTCCAAATCGCTGGCATAGGCCAGATGAGCCGACCGCAAAAGGACGCCGCCACGTACGCGGCCGCCGTCGCCTACAGGGTACCCGCCCAGGTCACGGACGTTGACAATTCCCTCCAACGGAAGGAACTGCTGACCATATAGGGCTGAACTCATAATCATTGCCGCAAGCAAGGTGATCAGACGTTTCATTGCCTGTAATATGCCTTGACCATTTTTTTGACGTAAATGCCGAAGAAGATTTTCTCGGCGAAGGTGGGAGCTTCGAAATGGATGCGCACAATCATATCCAGCGCAGCGAACTTGCCCGCCTGCACGTCGAACCCGCTGTGGTCATCCTTTCCCGTATAGGCCTTGGCGAAGGCGTCCCAAAACCGCTGGAACTGGTCGAAGGTCATATGGAAAATATCCTGCACCTGCTTCAGGGAAGCATAGTAATGGCAAAGCAGGAACAAGTGGCCTATGTCGAACATAGGGTCTCCGTGGCCGAAGCGGTCCAGGTCTATCCAGTAATACTTTCCTTGCGAATAAATGAGATTTCCCGTCTGGAAATCCCCGTGCACACAAGTGCCGCTGTCGGGAATGGTATCCACAAAGGCCCTTATGAGCTTCATATCCTTCTTCGACACGAAAGAGGCTTTGTCCAAAGCCCCGAGCAACTGCTCTTTCCTGCTCGGGAACAAGTCCACAGGGCATTGCGTCGCAAAGAGTTTCTTTCCCTCCTCGCACAGCACCCTGGCCATTTCCTCAGTACGGCCGGGCTCGTCGTGGCAGATACGCGAGAGTGATTTCTTGTGGACTATGCGTTCGGAAATGATGCCGTAGCCGTTTCCGACACGGACCATCTCGATCATCCGGGGAGTCGGCAGGCCCAGGTCGCCTACAGCCTTTGACACATCGTATTCGTGACTGATTGTCTCAAGAGTGTTGACCCTCGGTTTGTTGACTTTCAGAATAACCTCCGGCCGCGCGGGATCTTCATAGGTCGAGCCGTTGCCGCCTTCACCGACCTTGACCCAGGAGGCCAGATCAATGCTTTTGAAATCTTCCATCTTCGTTTCATTTAGCACCGTAAATATATGTATTTTCGAACAATTTGTTATTATGATAATAAGCCTTACATTTACGGTTCCGAATAATAACACTTTTAATATCATTATGAACAAACTCCTTTCCGCAGCACTGGCAATCCTTGCCATCGTGACCTCCTGCACCACCGCCCCCCGCGAGAAAAATGAACTCCGCGCCCCGGCCTATCCCCTTGTTTCCATCGACCCCTACACCAGCGCCTGGAGTATGTACGACAAACTGTACGACGGCCCCGTGAAGCACTGGACCGGAGCTGAGTTCCCGCTGATCGGCGCTCTTAAGGTAGACGGTGTCCCATACCGCTTTATGGGTATGGAAGAAGTGGAGCTGGGAGCCCTGGTTCCGCCTGCCACCGAAAAGCCGTGGAAAGGATTCTATACTTACAGCCAGCCTGCCGGCGAGTGGTATGCAGAAAACTACAATCCCAAAGGCTGGAAGGAAGGCACCGCCGGTTTCGGCACTCTTGAAAACCCCACTTCCAGAACTCCCTGGCTCACTGAGAAGATTTGGCTGCGCCGCGAGGTTGAAGTGACCGAGGATCTCGACGGCAAGCACGTATACCTGGCATACAGCAATGATGACGACGCCGTCTTCTATATCAACGGCGTAAAGGTGCTTGACACCGGGCACGAATGCCACACCAATGCTTCCGCCGCCATTGCAGACGGCATCGTCCGCAAAGGCAAGAACGTCCTTGCCGCTTACTGCGTCAACACCGGCGGCCTGGCCTATCTCGATATGGGACTGATGCTCCAGAACGAGCCGCACACCATCCTTGAGAATGCCGCCGAGCAACTTTATGCCGACGTTCAGGCCACCCGCACCTACTACGCCTTCGACTGCGGTCCCGTGGAGCTGGAACTCACATTCACCGCTCCGCTGCTGCTGGACGACCCTGAACTGATATCACGCCCCGTCAACTACATCAGCTATAAGGCGACTGCAAAAGACGGCAAAAAGCACGACCTCGAACTCTACCTCGAGGCCTCACCCCGCTGGGCTGTCGACAATGCATTCCAGTCTTCGCACTCCGAGGCCTTCGAGAAGGACGGCCGCGTCTGGGTGAAGACCGGCAGCACTTCGCAGAACATCCTTGCAAAGAAGGGTGACGACCTGCGCATAGACTGGGGCTGGTTCTATCTCAGCGCCACCGGCGGCAAGGCCGGCATCGGCACCGGCAAGCAGCTGCGCCAGGCTTTCATCGACGGCAGCGGCTTCACCGTCAGCAAAGGTGACGACAACGAGGGTCGGATGGCCATTGTGCAGACCCTGGAGGCCGGAAAGGAAGGCCACGTGCTGATCGGATATGACGACGTATATTCTATCCAGTATTTCGGCGAGAACCTCCGCCCCTACTGGAACCGCAACGGCGACAAGACCATCTTCGATATGTTCGCAGCCGCTGAGCGCGACTACGCCTCCCTTGTCAAACGCTGCGAAGCCTTCGACAGCGGCCTTATGGCCGAAGCCGAAAAGGCCGGCGGTCGGAAATATGCCGAGCTCTGCGCCCTTGCGTACCGTCAGAGCATCCACGCCCACAAGCTCGTCCAGGCCCCGGGAGGATATCTCCTCTGGCTGTCCAAGGAGAACAACTCCAACGGTTCCATCGGCACCGTGGATGTGACCTACCCTTCCATCCCCATTTTCCTTCGCTACAACCCGAAGTTCGTGGAGTACCTGCTGAACCACATCTATTACTATTCAGAAAGCGGCCGCTGGACCAAGCCTTTCCCTGCACACGACGTCGGCACCTACCCTCTTGCCAACGGCCAGACCTACGGCGGAGATATGCCTGTGGAAGAAGCCGGCAATATGATCACCGCTACCGCCGCCATCTGCAAGTACGAAGGCTCTACCGACTATGCCGCACAGCACTGGGAGACCCTCACCATCTGGGCCGACTACCTGAGACAATTCGGCCTCGACCCTGAGAACCAGCTCTGCACCGATGACTTCGCGGGCCACTTTGCGCACAATGCCAACCTTTCAATCAAAGCCATACTCGGCGTCGCATCATACGGCTATATGGCCGGCTTACTGGGCAAGAAGGACGTAGCTGAAGAATACACGGCCGCAGCCCGCCAGATGGCCGCCGAGTGGGTCAAAATCGCCGACGACGGCGACCACTACCGCCTCACTTTCGACAAGGCCGGCACCTGGAGCCAGAAGTACAACCTCGTGTGGGACGAACTCCTCGGTCTGGACATCTTCCCGAAAGACGTTGCAGCCAAGGAAATCGCCTATTACCCCACCCGCTTCAACAAATATGGCCTGCCGCTTGACAACCGCGAGACCTACACCAAGACCGATTGGATAATGTGGACCGCCACGATGGCGGCTGACAAGGCTACCTTCGAGACCTTCATCGACCCCGTATGGGACTTTATGAACGAAACCGTCGACCGCGTGCCTATGTCCGACTGGGTCTACACCGACAAGCCGAACTACCGCGGATTCAAGGCCAGGAGCGTCGTCGGAGGCTATTTCATCAAAATGCTGAAATAGACGGCGTCTGTCCTACCGGGCGATGTGAATATCTTGGGGATATCTAATCGCCTCCGTAACGGCAAAGTAACAACTCATTTTATACCTTTATATCCCGGTTAATTTTAATCGGGATATAATGTTTTATAATCTTGAAGGAGCGGTCCTGCAGCCTGTCGAAATACCCGGCAGCACCAGTCTGTATGAGCTTCACGTTCCCAATCTCAAAAACCGGTACTACATTGTCAGCGGCCCCGGCAGCCGCGAACTGGAAGCCTTTCCGAAAGTAGTGGGCTTCCACTGCTACACCGCACTGCTGGACGAGATGGTCGACTGCCTGAGCTACCTGCGCACCAACGGTCTGAGCGAAAGCATCGACATCTTCACGATACTGCGCGGCGGCCTGAACTACCCTCTGGAGGAGGCTGCGTCACGCTGCGGTATGAGGGTGCGCGAAATCAATTTCGTTTCCTGCGAGCGCGTCATAGAGAACCATATCATCAAAGGTCTTGATATCAAATACGACAAGATCCGTCCCACACGTGGCTGTGTGCTCGGCATCGGCGACATCCTTGCCACAGGCGACACCTTCCGCTACTGTTTCAACCATCTTCTGAAGAAATTCAGCCAGGCGGCAGGCAGCATCCGCCGTGTAGTCTTCTTCACCATCGGCGGCACCCGGGCCTTCCGCCTCATCGAATCTATGTCCGATCAGCTCACGGCCCTCTTCCCCGGCTTCGAAGGCATCGACTGCATCTTCTTCGAAGGCGCTTTCACAGTCTATGAAGACAAGGGCGCCAGCGGCATCAACGTGCCTGACATCGACTTCGGCTGGAACGGCGGCGTCGTCGCCCCGGAATTCCGCCGCTACATCGTCAACCATCCGGACGCCCTGCTGGAAAAATGCATAATCTACGACGGAGGCGCCCGGCGCTACGAAATACCCCTGCACTTCGAGGAAGTGCTGGAATACTGGCAAGGCATCCTGGAACGCGCCGACCGCATAGACGTGCGGGCTCTCCACGAGGAGAAGCTCGGATATGCCGGTCCGGTGGACTTCGACAACTGGCTGGACATCACCCACCTGCGGGGCCTTGACGACCTCGAGCCGCTGTGGGCCGGCGAGCAGGCGCTGCTGCAGCGCGACGTGGACCTTGCAGACCTGGCCCGCCGCCGCATCTCATCGATCAACAAACTGAAAAAAGAATATGAAAAAGATTGACGTTGACTACACCGACCGCGCGGTGGACCGTGCCGGACGGAAATCCGACCTGAGTATGTTTATGGTGATGCTGGGCTTCACCTTTTTCTCAGCCAGTATGTGGGTCGGACAACAACTTGCAGCCGGTCTCGACTGGTGGGGCTTCATCTGGGCCCTTCTCCTCGGCGGTCTCATCCTGGCCGCATACACAGGTTCACTCGGCTTCATCGGAGCAGAGAGCGGACTGTCCCTCGATATGCTTGCCCGCCGCAGCTTCGGCACTTACGGCAGCTACCTGCCCAGCGCGATGATCAGCTTCACGCAGATCGGCTGGTTCGGAGTAGGCCTCGCAATGTTCGCCATCCCTGTCGCCAAGCAGGTATTCGGTCTGCACGTGACTCCCGACATTATGCCCTGGCAGGGCTACCTTCTTGTAGTCATCGCCGGCGTTCTGATGACCGCCAGCGCTTACTTCGGCATCAAGAGCTTGACCATCATCAGCTACATCGCAGTCCCGGCCGTGGCGATCCTCGGCACTGTGGCAATGATTCTCGCCGTCAAGCGCGGAGACCTGGGCCTCGTGGAGCAGTTCTCCCAGGGCACCAAGGATATGGGAGTCATCGCAGGCGCGGGCCTGGTTATCGGCAGTTTCGTGTCCGGAGGCACGGCGACGCCCAACTTCACGCGTTTCGCCAAGAGTGCGAAAGTAGGCCTGTGGACGACAGTCGTAGCCTTCTTCATCGGCAACTCGCTGATGTTCCTCTTCGGCGCCGTATCCAGCATCTATGCCGGCGGAAACGACATCTTCGACGTAATGCTCAACCTCAATCTCTTCTACCTCGCAGTGCTCGTGCTCGGCCTGAACATCTGGACCACCAATGACAACGCCCTGTATACCGGCGGCCTCGGCCTGTCCAACATCTTCGGCCTGTCCAAGAAAACGATGGTGGTGATCTCCGGCATCGTCGGCACAGTGGCTGCCGTATGGCTTTACTGGAACTTCTGCGACTGGCTCAACGTGCTCAACTGCACTCTGCCGCCCGTCGGCATCATCCTCGTGCTTCATTATTTTATGAACCGCAAGGCCTACCTCGAAGGCAGCGTCAAGGAGAAGAAAGTCGACTGGTTCGCCATCGCCGGCGTGGTGCTCGGCGCCGTCGTAGCCAACCTCGTCAAGTGGGGCTTCCCCGCCATCAACGGAATGGCAGTAGCCGCCGTGTGCTTCCTAATCGGCCAGAAGATCCAGAAAAACTAAGCACTACTGCAGATGAAACCGCTCAAGTATTTCGTTTGCCTGTTGTCCACCGTCCTTTCAGTTGCCTGTTCCGACAAAGTCATAGAAGACTTTGAAAACGGGCTGGAACGCTGGACAGCACAGGGAGATGTATTTTCCGGCACCACCGATGACTCAGCCGCAACAGGATTTGTTGGAACGGCCTATCTGAAAAGCATCGACGACGACGGCCTTTCCGGCTCTCTGTCGTCAGCGCCCTTCACTATTTCAAAGCCATATATCAATATGCTCCTTGCAGGCCCGAAAGCCGCCGACTCTGCATCCGCCTCAGTGAAGCTGGTCGTTGACGGGCAGGATGTGCGCTCGGCCGCCTCTGTCAGCGACACGCCCGAAGTGTTCGAGTGGGTGTCGTGGGATGTCAGCGACCTCGCCGGCAAGCAGGCGTCGATAAGGATAGACGTCGCTCCCGCACGCAGCTTCGGCAACCGCCGCATTCCGAGGGGATATATAATGGTCGACCAGATTACGCAGGGAAACAAGAGGCTCAGCAGCTACTGGGATGAATATGCCGTCACTCTCAAGGCAGACAAGAAATACATCCTGATACCCGCTTCCAACTCCGGCGTCAACTCCCGCCTGGCAGTCGAAGTGGACGGACAGAACATACTCGGCAATACTCAGAGCGCCCGCCCGGCCTCAGGCCAGATTGATTACTACATCCCCATAGACGTGGAGAAATACGCCGGCAAGGACGTAACTGTCAAACTGACCGGAATCAAGTCATCCGACGCCGTGTTCGGAGCTGTCCGGACCTCGGACGAAACCGGCAACGACCGCGATGAAACCTACCGCCCGCTGGTGCATTTCTCACCCTCTTTCGGATGGACCAACGACCCGAACGGAATGGTGTATGTCAACGGGGAATGGCATCTTGCCCTGCAGTATAATCCCTACGGCACGACACACGGCAATATGCACTGGGGACTGGCTGTTTCGAAGGACCTCATCCACTGGAGCGACAAGCCTTTCATCATCGCGCCGGACGAGTTGGGTTCCATATTCTCCGGCAGCGCGGTGATAGACCACGACAACACTGCAGGCTTCGGCAAGGATGCAGTGGTGGCCATCTACACCTCGGCCGGCCAGGGACAGCGACAGAGCATCGCCTGGTCGAACGACGGCGGCTACAACTTCACCAAATACCCCGGCAATCCCGTCCTTGCCGATCCCTCACAGCGTGATTTCCGCGACCCCAAGGTCAACCGCATCGGCAACCAGTGGGTTATGGCCCTCGCCTGCGGACAGGTCATCCGGTTCTATGGTTCCAAAGACCTCAAGGAATGGTATTACCTCAGTGATTTCGGCACCGGGCTCGGTTCCCACGACGGAGTCTGGGAATGCCCGGACCTGATGAAGTGCAACTACGGCGGCCAGGAGAAATGGGTGTTGTTCGTCAGCATCAATCCCGGTGGCCCCAACGGCGGCAGCATCACGCAGTACTTCATCGGCCAGTTCGACGGCAAGCGCTTCAGGGCCGACAATCTACCCTATCCGCTCTGGGTTGACGAAGGAGTCGACGATTACGCCGGTGTTACATTCGCCGACGCACCCGACGGCCGCAGGGTCTTTATGGGCTGGATGAGCAACTGGGTTTACACAGGCTCCACTCCGACCAGGACATTCCGCAACGGGATGACTTTGCCCCGCGACCTCTCGCTCAAGAGCAACGGCCGCCATACCATCCTTGCCAGCGTACCTTCTCCGGAGGTCTATGCGGCCCGCAAGTCTTCGAGAGCCGTTGATGGAGTTTCCGCAGCCGCTGCTTATGACATCGCAGAAATCCTCCCCGCCAACAAAGGCGCCTGGGAGATAGACTTCACAGTAGTGCCCGACGCAAGCGGAGCGTTCAGCTTCAGCCTCGCCAACGGCCGTGGAGAGGAAGCAGTATGGAAGTTCGACCTCAAGGGCAACAAGCTCAGCCTTGACCGCAGCAGGAGCGGACTCACTGATTTCCACCAGTCTTTCGCAGCGAAACCGATTGTCGTCAATCTAAACCCGCGCCGCGAATACAAATGCCAGCTGTTCGTCGACAAGCTCTCAACTGAACTTTTCATCAACGACGGTGATATGGTGTTCACGAACTGCGTCTTCCCGACAGAAGTATACAACAAATTCGCAGTCCGCTCGGAAGGCTGCCGGATATCTGTGAAAGACGTGACTGTCTACGAGCTGAATTAGCGCGCGCCGTTCTCCCGCAGTGGCATACTTACACTGACTCTTGCAGCAAGTTTGAAGATAAAGACTTAATTACCGAATTCTGATGCTCTGGTCAGGGCCTCCTTTTGGAGGGCGATGAAATCCTCGTCGGAGGGTGAGTGGCCGGGCATATAGACGAGAGTGGCGCCCTGCCTCAGAAGTTCGTCCTGAAGCTTCGGAACATCGACATCCTGAACTGACGTGCGGCCTTGGATTGCCAGGGCCGCTGCTGTTCCTGCAGCCTGCCCCAGAGCCATCCAGCAAGGCTCCATCCTGAGGGTTGAGAAGCCGATATGCGAGCCGGACACAGGCACGGGAAGCAACAGGTTCGTGACATCCTTCGGAACGATAACACCGTAGGGCACATTATAGACTTCTGTCGGATATGACAGGAATCCGTCCAGATGGGCGCGCCCTTCTTCGCGCTTGTGATGTGCGTGAGAGTCAAGGGCGTAATGGCTGGCGGTTATGCCATCACGATGGATATTTCCACGTTCTCCCGGAAGCTCGGCGTCATTAGCCGTAAAGAAATACATTCCTTCGAAACGGCGGCCTTCGCGGACATATACCTGCCTCGGAAAGTTTTCGTTGTCAGGATACTCGTCAGCAGCATAGCCCCATTTCAGCACTTCCTTGCGGAAACTCTCCGGAACCGCCTCGTCATGGCCAGCGAACCAGAACAGCCCCTCAGTGTATTCCTTGAGTCTCCGGGCAAAACGGTCCCGCCATTCCCAGGATGCCGTAGGCCATTCCTGATTTTCCTCCGGAAGATCGGTGGATATGAAAGCCAGATGCTGGTTGTTGGCGTCATACTTTCCATTGGGAAGCGTCACCATATTCGTCACCCTCCAGATGCCCCAGGGATCATCGGGAATCCGCGTCCTGCCACCAGCGAGGATAGCTTCGCGATTGGCTTCGCGCTGCTTCGCAGTTACCTCCAGAGTCCTCACGCCGGTATGCCAGCCATAGAGTATGTCATCAATCATTGAAACATACTCGTTACGGTCGTAATGCTCAGGCTTGCTGAAAGGGACCATGTTCGAAGGGTTCTGGGTAAGGCACAGGCGGTAGTTGTAAGCCTGGATCGTGCCGTCGCCCTCATAGGTTGTCCCTTCCGCCACGGGGCCTCGCCAGTATTTGTAGACCTTGCCGGCTATCGGCTCGTGGAATTCATCGATACCTTCCCTGCCGATACGGAACGGAACGCCGGCGGCAGCGCCGAGGTCACCTTCGTAGGTGGCATCGACGAAGACCTTTCCCTTGTATGTTTCGGTGCGGCCTGAGTTCCTGTCGGTAACGGAAATTTCTTCGATACGTCCATCCTTCATCTTGAGATTGGCGGCATCGCTGTCGAACTGACGCATAGTCTTGACGGTAATGCCCGGACATTCCGCAATCATCTCATCGAAGACCTTCGATGCCACGCTCGGCTCGAAGTGGTAGCCTGACGAGCAGTCCTTCACCTGCTGCGAGTCAGCCCCGTAGGTCTGGACATAATGGTCATAGACGCGGTCGACGAATTCCAGGAAAAGGCCGGTAGTAGCGCCTCGTGTAGCGATATCCGTCGCACCGAGTCCGTTCGCGGGCAGCCCGCCTATGTATTCCGTCCTTTCCAGCATGAGCACCTTCTGCCCCATCCTCTCAGCCGCAATCGCCGTCATGATGCCGCCGGGAGTACCACCCACTACGATGACATCATACGACCTGCCACAAGATGTGACAAGGATTAGAAGACTCACCAGATACAATAGTTTTCTCATATTCAATTTCTTTTCAATCACCACAGTCATCATCACCTTATCAGTAGCTGAATGCCCGGTAAGAGTGGGGCTTGAGTGTCATCGCAGGGTCTGCAGACTCGCCGGTTTCAAGGTCTGTAAGTTTCAGGGGTCCGGCATTGCCCACAAGACGGACATCCACCGGCTCGTCGTTGAAGTTCTCCACTATAGTGCATGAGCAGACGGCCAGAAGCGCTGCTGCGACGCAGAGAACAGTATTCAGTATTTTCATGTTATGTCAGGTTTCTAATACTAACAAATGTACTTAATAATCTTGGATAATAAGCTATCTTTGTAGATAAGCAAAACATCGCACCAAACACTATGGATACATATAGATTCCGTAAACAGATACACAAGCTGCCGGGCAAGGTGATACACGCTATTCCCCTGCCTGAGCCGGAAGTGAAAGAAGGCCACCAGTCCCGCAAGTTGATTGGGGAAATCTGCAAGGAGTGCGGCTATCGGCAGGTCCTGTTGGTCACTGACAAGACCCTCAGCAAGCTCGGCTACGACCAGGCAATCGTCGATTCGCTGCGGGAGGCCGGCATCGGTTTCACGATATTCAACGACATAGATTCCGAGCCCACCGTGGCCCTTGTGGAGGCAGGCCGTCAGAAAGCCCTGGAAAGCAAGGCTGAGTGCATCATTGCCCTCGGCGGCGGCTCGGTGATGGACACCTGCAAGATGATAGGTGCCGGAGCGAAGATGCCCCATCTGCCCATCAAGGCCTTGCTGCTGAAGTTCCTGCCGGTTCGCGGCGGCACCCTCCCCATCATCAACGTACCGTCGACTGCAGGCACAGGTGCCGAGATAACAGTCGGTGCAGTCGTGCTCAACGAGCAGGGAGTCAAAAGCTCCACTGTGCTGATAGGGCTGAACGTAACGCATGTAGTGCTCGACAGCGAACTGACGATCCACGCGCCGCAGAAAGTTACGGCAGCGTGCGGCATGGATGCCCTCAGCCACTGCGTCGAAGGAGCTGTAAGCGACACGGATGTGGATGAAGAAGACGCGAAGATGTCGATGGAGGGTGTGAAACTGATACTGCAGAACCTTCCCACAGTTATAAAAGAGCCTGAGAATATCGAGGCCCGCCTCGGTATGTGCCGGGCAGCAATGTACGGCGGCAATGCCATAAACACCCAGCTGGCAGGCTATGTACATGCCTTCGCTCACAGCATAGGCGCCAAATACCATCTTCCCCACGGCGTCGCCATCTCCCTGATGCTGATGCCGGTGCTGGAATTCCAAAAAGACGTCTGCCTCGGCAAATATGCTGCTCTCGCCCGCTACTGCGGCCTTGCGGCTGAAGAAACCGAAGATACAGATGCTGCCGAGCAATTCCTGCAGGCCGTCCGGGAGCTGATGGCAGACTGCGGCCTGGACAGCATCGCTTCGCCAGTAAGGCTATGCGACCACAGTGAGTTGATTCCGATGATTGCCGCCGACTCTATCAACTATTCGGCGCCCGTCACCCTCAGCAACAGCGACATCAAACAAATCCTTGACATAGTCACCCCCGTAGACCAGAGGGACGGTACATATTTCTCCGAAAGCGAAATAAACGACATAGTTGCAGCCCAGCGAAAATTCTTCCGCAGCGGCGAAACTCTCCCCATAAGCTGGCGTATCAAACAGCTCAAGAAACTGAAGGCATCAGTCATAGCCCATGAGGTGGAGTTTGAAGAGGCTCTGGCGGCAGATCTCGGCCGCAGCCGAGTCGAGGCCTACCTTTGCGACATCGGCCCCATCGTTACAGAAATCAACGAGATGATCCACGGCCTTCGCCGCTGGTCACGCCCCGAACGGCACTTCAGCGGTGCTATGTGCTTCCCCAGCCTCTGCACCAAAGTCTACAAGATGCCATACGGAGTATCGCTGGTAATCAGCCCCTTCAACTTTCCTATCCTGCTGACGATCGGAGTAGTTGCAGCAGCCCTGGCAGGAGGTAACACCGCGGTTATCAAGTCCAGCTCTAAATCGGCCGCCAGCACTGCGGCTCTGAAGAAGTTCTTCGCCGAAGTCTTCCCGCCCGAATACGTCACACTGATTGACGGCGGGCATGACGTGGCTGATATGTGCCTCGCTCAGCGTTTCGACAAGATATTCTACACCGGCTCGCCTTCGGTGGGCAAGCATGTCCTCGCTGAAGCTTCAAAGAATCTTACCCCCGTGGCTCTGGAGCTTGGCGGAGAGACCGGCAACTGGTGCGTAGTGCGTGCCGACGCAGACCTGAAGGATGCGGCCCGCAAGATTGCGTTCTTCAAACTTTGCAACGCCGGCCAGATTTGCATCAATATCAATCAGATCGCCGTGGCCGATGAAGTGGCTGAGCCTTTCCTGGAAGAGCTGAAGAAAGCCTTCATTGCCCAGATTGGAGAGAACCCCGTGGCTAATCCTGAATATCCCAAACTTATAACTACCGCCGCCTTCGACAAATGCGCCCGCCTTGCCGACGAATATCGCAACCGCATCATTTTCGGCGGCGTCGGCGACCGTGATTCGCAACGCTACTCTCCCACCATCATATATCCTGTCGGAGCCGACGAACACATCGTGCAGCACGAACTGTTCTGCCCTCTGCTGCCAGTGGTTCCTTTCAAGGACGCCGATGTCGACGCCCTGATGGAGACAATAGCCGACCGCGAGCATCCGCTGGCCATGTATCTCTTCACCAAGGATATGAAATGGGCCAACCGCACTATGCAGACCCAGCAGTACGGCGGAGGCTGCATCAATGAAGTGTGCATCCACATGATGGTGAAGGGCGTTCCTTTCAACGGCACGGGCCACTCCGGCATGGGTGCATATCACGGCGAGTGGGGTTTCCGCGAGTTCACCCACCCTCAGACAGTGCTGAAAGGCAGCACCCGCTTCAACCTTTCGCTGAGGGAGCATCCCTATGGCGGGAAGAATGAAAAGTCTAAGCTTTCTATCTTGAGAATATTCGAACGATGATCCTATCAATATGAAAAAGTACCTGACCATTGCCACCCTGGTGCTGATTGCTACTGTTGCGTCGGCACAGGACGTTAAGACCTTCAAGACGATTGTCGAGATTCCGATTACCTCCGTCAAAAACCAGTACCGCAGCGGAACCTGCTGGGATTTCGCCACACTCGGCTACTTCGAGAGCGAGATACTGCGTAAAACCGGCAAGAGCTACGACCTGTGCGAGATGTTCGTAGTCAACAAGGACTATATGGACAACGCCACCCACTACGTACGGATGCACGGCTACAGCCAGATTTCGGAAGGCGGCTCCTGCGACGACGTGCTGGAAGTGCTGAAGAACTACGGCATCTGTCCGGAGGACGCTATGCCGGCCCCCGGCTCTCTGACCGGCGACTCGCTCGCCAACTTCAAGGTGTTTTTCCCCGAGCTGGAGAAGCTGGTGACAAGCATCGTGGACAAGGATGCCAAGGAGCCTGCATCCAACTGGAAGGCAGATGTCCAGGCACTCATAGACAAATATGTCGGTGCCGCACCGAGGTGGTTCGAATATGAAGGCAAGCGGTACACTCCCAAGAATTTCGCCGCCACCCTCGGCCTCGACTTCGACGACTATGTGAGCCTCACCAGCTACACCCACCATCCGTTCAACGAATGGTTCGTCATCGAAGCTCCTTATAAATGGCGGCTGAAACCCAGCTACAACATTCCCATCGAGCAACTTATGGACGTGCTGGACAGCGCCCTGGACGCCGGTTACACCGTAGCCTGGGGAGGTGACGTGTCGGGGATTGAATTCGACCGTACGTCCGGAGTGGCCGACCTTGCCGCCGGCGTTGTGCCCACACAGCAGCTGAGGCAGGCCCAGTGGGATGACTGGCGCTTTACCTACGACCACGTAATGCTTATCTACGGCAGGGCGACCGACGCGGCCGGCAAGCCCTACTATATGGTGAAGAACTCCTGGGGCGACTACGGCCCGTATCACGGCATCTGGTATATGTCCCGTGACTATATGACCCTGAACACCACATATCTTTTCCTGAACCGCAACGCGCTGCCCGACGGCCGCAACAACAGCAACCTGCAGTGCATTAAAAAGAAAGAGCCGTATTACAAGATTTTTTCTGAATACGACAAGATACCCAACGGCAACGGATGGTCCTATTGGTACATCCCGACAGAGGTAGCGGACACCCTGAACATCAAGGTATCCGAGCTCAACAAGGTGATGGCTTCACACGAACCTCACCAGCACGACCACCACGAGTATTTCCTGATACTGGAAGGAGATGTGAACTGCTATATGAACGGAGAGGAAACGCTGCTCCACCCGGGAGACGGCTTTATGTGCCCCGGCGAATCGATGCACGCCCTGCGCAGGACTTCCGCCGACCAGCCTGCCTCATATATGATGTTCACCCTCGAAACTCCGGGCGGACTTGGTTATACGCCTCCCTATTTCAAGACCGATTACAAGGCAGCTGACTGCTATGTGCCTTTCAGCAAGAAGAAGAGTTTCTGGTATCTGAAACCCAGCCAGACCCTCGGAGGGCTCAACATCCAGTCTCTGCGCATCAAGAAGGGACGCAGCAGCAACGACTCGGCTGACGGCCGTCAGCTGGCCTACGTCGTTCTCGAGGGAACGGCTGAGGTAACGATCGACGGAGTGCCCGTAGAACTGCCTGCACCTGCAGTAGGCTATGTCCCCGCAGGTTCAGCAGGCTCGATCATGGCTCTGTCAGACAATGTCAGGTTCCTGAAGGTCAGGACCCACTGATCATTCAATTAAGGCTCAATGACGCGGTAGTGGCCGCTCAGGTGCATAAAGGCGAAGAGGCGCAGCAGGCCGTCATAATAGGCATCGAAATACCCGTCTTCGTAGGGCTTGTTCTCGCTGTCCCACAGACGCTGTGCAAACTCACGGGCGATTTCGTGGTCAGCGGCCAGAGTTGCTGCAGCCAGAGTTGATACAAGACCGACTGAGTGGCGTGTGCCCGTGCCGCGGTATTGTCCCATACCTGCCGGCATTGCGAATTCGACCTCGGTGCCGTCCACGTTATACTGGTCAGCGAAGCTGTCGATTCCCTTGGAATAGAAGAAGTCCTGAATAGTGTTGGCATACCAGGTCTGCCATTCGCGGTCGGCGCAGGCCCACGAGTAGTCAAGGGCAATGTTCATAGGCACGCGCCACGAGTCGAAACGGAAAGCCGGCTTCGACCTGCGTCCGAAGAAGGCAGGCTGCTCGATGAATGAGCCGTCGAAATTGTTGGTGTCCGGGTTCAGTCCGGTATTCTTGTCGATGGTCTTGTGCAGGTATTCACGGCTTGCCTTGGCGCACTCTCGGTAAAAATCCGCACGGCCGTCGTCAGCCCAGCGGGCCCACACTTCATAGAAAGCGGGAATGTGGTAAGAAGGATCTGTGTATCCCGGACCCCTTCCGTCAGGAGTGAAGTTGATCAGGTGACGCTCTTTGTCTATGAAAGGATAAATACCTTCCGAGCCGTCTTTCTCCCACGAAGAATTGAGAATGAACTGTGCCTCCTTGAGGTAGTTGATGTCGCCGTCATTACCCCAGCGGTTGGAAGCGAAAATCAGCGAAGTGATGAAATACAGCTCTCCGTCAGAGGCAGGTCCGGCTCCACGGATGGTACCGTCCGGACTGAGGCTCCAGGCGAAATAACCTTTCATCGGGCCGTCCTGGTACTGCATATATTTCTTCGCCCAGCGGAACAGGCGGTCGAACTCTTCTTTCTTGTCCAACTGGACGGTAACCATCATACCATAGGACATACCTTCGGTGCGGGCGTCGAAATTCTTGACATCGGACATATACGCCATATCATCACCGACCTCGAAGTATACTTTGTCGGGGCCGTAGAAGACCTCCTGGAAAATGCTTTCAAGCTTGGCATCGATTTCCTTTTTGGGATAACCCATCTCGGCAAATACATTGCGGTACTTATGGGTATCAAAACCGCCTTTGGTCCAGGGCTTCAATTGTTTCTGTGAGCACGACGGCAACATCAGCAAAAAGCAGGCTGCCATTACTGAATAGATAATCCTCCTGAATAACGCTGTTTTCATATCTTTAGTTTTAGTTTATTTCCTGACTGGTTGGATGGTTATTGTACGTACATATCCTGCGGGATAAGCACGGTAGGCATCGAAGATGCCGCGGGCTGTACATCCGACGCCGGAAGTGGCATAGTCAAGGTTGAGGGTTACATCGCCTCCCCTTTCCAGCTGATACTGATAGACTGCCTTGGTAAGGTTGTCGGTAGTGCAGTCGTAGGCGTTGAAGGCGAAAGGTTCGTCCATCGAGAACTCCAGCCCGACTCCTGACTCATCAGTAATCCTTACCCAACGGTTGTCTGTCCTCAAGCCGTAGTCCTGCGGGATGAGGTAAGGCTCGTACATAGCGTCGACATCAGTCTTCCAGATACCTATCCTGTAGCCGCTCTTGCGGTCGGGGTATGAAGCCTGCGGACCGCGGCCGTACCATTCCACCTGAGTCATCGACTTGTCGAGAGTCAGGGTGACTCCCAGACGCGGCAGCCACTGCGGCATCTGACCCTGCGGATTGACCTTGTGCTGCACAGTCAGCGTGCCGTCAGGCGAGACTATCCAGCTGTAAGTCTCGTCGAAGCCGTCGAAGGCCCGTCCGCTGATATAAGCGTCAAGCTGGGTGTAACGGCCGGTCCCTGCGCCGAGCAGCGCAATATCCCTGACGTCGATGACGACGTCGTCACCTGCTTCGCGGGCCTGAACGTGCACAGGCACGAAGGCAAGACGGTCCAGTCCGGCAGAATAGTAATGGGCTGCCAGAACCATACTGTGGCCGATCGAGCCATAGCCAGAAACCCTTGCATTGCCTGAGCTGCGGCCGTTCCAGCCGTCCAGCTCGTTGGCCAGCGGAGCACGCCATACGTTGAGACGCAAAGGTTCGCGAAGCGTCTCCTTTCCGTCAATAACGGCTGATACCAGTGCGCCGGAAGTGGCGCTGAAACTGTATTTAAAGCCCGTGCCTGATACTGTAACAAAGTTGTTATCTGTGCTTACATTGACCTTGCCGGAAACTGCAGGCTTCGGTGCGGCAGGTGTATTCCAGGCTTTAAGCTCGAACTGGTCCCAAGACACCTCGTGCCCTGCAGGGGCCCAGAGCTCGTCCTTGGCCAGCACCGAACTGAAAGTAAGTCGGTACTCCTTGCCGGGAACTGAAGCGGGGCGCACGAGCGGGATGCGGACTACCTTGCGGCTGAGCGGAGCGACGTCGAGGCTGATGACGCCCGAAGCGACGGTGTCGGCGTCGGCGGTGACAAACCAGCACGTCTTGTAATATGATGCGTTGAGGAAGTGATTGCGGTTCCACACCTCGACTGTGCCTTTTTCGGGATCAATGAGCTTGAACGACAGCGGTTGTGTAGCCTTCTTCAGCTGCCACATCTCAGGCTGGACGCTGCGGTCGGGCCAGATGCAGCCGTAAGTCCTGGCGCCCACTCCGTAGGTCCAGAAAGTGCCTTCATTTGTCTCTTCTTCGAAATCCAGCCAGATGGCAGCTTGAGTCCTGTCAAGGGCTGCAGGGCTGAGGGCAGCTGCGAACACGCCGACATTATCTATGACCGCGTCGCAGATATACACGTTGGTGTCCTGTCCCAGAGCTTCTTCGCTGCGACCGATGCAAAGCGACAGCGGCAGATTCCTGATGGCCCCGGTCATCGGCTTTGAAGCCACTTCCTTCCTGTCTATAAAAATCTTCATCGCAGCGCCGTCGTAGGTAGCGGTGACGTTATGCCACTTGCCCTCCCAGTCGGCAGGAAGGTCGGCTGTCAGCACCTGACGGCTGCCATTGTCGATATAGAAATCCAGCTTGTCGGCGCCCTGCTGCTTGAGGCCGAACTGGTTGTTGCCTTTAGTGATGAGATATCCGCCGCTGGCGTTGTAATGACGGGGCATTATGTCGAGAGTCAGGGTCAGCTTGTCGCCGGATATTTCCACTGCGTCTGCCCTGTACACCTGAACCCACTGGTCCTGCTTGTTGAAGTCGATCGCCTTGCCGGTGGGACCGTTCACAAGACGGGCGCGGCCCATTATGTGGGCGGGCACGTTGTTTCCGGATTTGTCTTTAAGGGCGCGGACGGGATCCTCGAGGCCTACGCTGACGAAGTCCCACAGGGCGCCGCCCATAGTCTTGGGATGGGCATATACCACATCCCAGTAATCGTCGACTCCACCGCCGCCGTTGCCGGCCACAGACAGGTATTCATCCATAAACGAAGGACGCATATCTTCCTTGTCGAGGCCGTAGCCAAGCTCGAGCTCCAGGGGCGAAGCATAGCGCGGGCCTACGATGTCCTCGGCCGGATGCTTGGCAGCGTTGCCGCCGTACATCCAGAATCGGGTCGGGTCGAGAGACTTGCCCTCCTTGATGACCTCGGCGATGTTGTTGCCCTCGCCGCTTTCATTGCCGGCACTCCAGAAAATCACGCAGGCGTGGTTGCGGTCGCGGAGCACCATCCTGCGGACGCGTTCGCGGTACATCTCCGTGAATTCGGGCATATCGCTGACATATTCTGTGGCGTGGGATTCGTCGCCGGTCTCGTCGATGATGAACAGACCGTACTCGTCAGCGAGATCGAGGTATTCGTTCACCGGCGGATAGTGCGAAGTACGCACGGCGTTGAAGTTGAAGCTCTTGAGTATCTCGAAGTCTTTGCGGATGACATCTTCGGTCATTGCGTGACCGGTCACCGGATGCTGCATATGCGAGTTGACTGCGCTTATCTTGATCTGCTTTCCGTTAAGATAGAACACACCGTCGCGGATTTCAGTCTTCTTGAAGCCGATACGCTTGGTGACCTCATCCACTGTGCGTCCTGAAGCGTCCTTGAGCGTGAGTTTCAAGTTGTAGAGGACGGGAGTCTCAGATGACCATTTTTTAGGAGAGCGCACCTTCGTGCCGAGACGGACTGTCTTCTGCCCTCCTGCCGGAATGACGATATCCTTGCTTGTCATCACTGCAACTATGCCTTCGCTGCCGCTGACCTCTGCGTTGAGGCTGTAGCCGGAAGCCTGCCTGTTATATGTCTTCAGGTCAACGGCCAGCGACAGGTCAGAATCTGTATACGCAGCGTCGAAGTCTGTAATCACCTGCCAGTCGCGGATATGCGCATCGGGGAATGCAAGGACTGTCACATCGTCGAAAATGCCGGCCAGGCGCCAGTAATCCTGTCCTTCCAGATAGTAGCCGTCAGAGTATTTGACAACCAGCACGGCGACTGTATTCCTGCCTGACTTCAGATACGGGGTGATATTGTATTCCGCAGGCTCCTGCGCGCCCTCGTTGTAACCGACCTGCTTGCCGTTGACCCATACGAATGAGCCTGAGGCAACCTTTTCGAAGCGCAGGAACACCTGCTCTCCCTTCCACGATGAGGGGAGGTTGAAACTCGTGCGGTAAGCTCCGGTCGGGTTGAAGTCCATCGGCACGTTGGGCAGCTGCACGGCAAAGGGATTCACCGGACTTGAAAGACGCATCTGGGCCATCCTCTTCTGCTGCTCGCTGGCCGTCGGGTCATCCAGTATGCGGCGGTACTGCGCCAGACGGCTCTCAGGCATAGTGACCATAAACGGAGCGCTTACATTGCGGAAGATAGCCTGCCCGAAACCCTGCATCTCCCAGTTGGAGGGTACGTCGATCAACGGCCACTTGCGGTCGTTGAACGAGGGGCTGAAAAAATCCTTAGGCACGTCGTACGGAGACTCATAATAGTTGAATTTCCACTTGCCGTTCAGGGAAATGTTGTGGGTCGGGATGTGAAAAGCCCTGCCGGGTTCCTGATTCTGCTCGAAGACAGCGAGGTTTTCGAGGTAATA
Source organism: uncultured Bacteroidales bacterium (assembly GCA_947169015.1). GTDB lineage: Bacteria > Bacteroidota > Bacteroidia > Bacteroidales > UBA932 > Equibacterium. The sequence continues at coordinate 51,034 of CAMVOD010000012.1, forward strand.
CGGAAGGTCCTCAAGATAGGGTTTGCCTTGAGAATAAGCCATTTGCAAAGCAAGCAGACACGAAGCTGCAATCAATACGATTCTGCGCATATTTTGAAAATTAGATAACCGTACGGAAGATTCTTACAAATATACTATTTTTGATTTTAAGCTGATTATCGCGATATTTGTCGAGTTAACTAAAGCAAACCGTCAGATTACTATGTATTCGGTATTTGACTACCTACACAACGGATTTCTCTATCTCAACAACATAACCAGGCCAAGGCACAAACGGCTCAACCAGCTGATGCTCTACTCCACCACAGCCTGCCAGTCACGTTGCAAGCACTGCAACATCTGGCAAAAGCCCGTAGAGCATCTCTCCTTCGAGGAGATCAAAAAAATAATGGCCAGCAAGTGCGTAGACAAACGCACCACCGTCGGCCTCGAAGGCGGAGAGTTCATCCTCCATCCTGAAGCAGACAAGATATTGGAGTGGTTCCGCGACAACCACCCCCGCTACACCCTGCTCTCCAACGGACTGGCTCCCCAGAAGGTCATCGACGCCGTGCGACGCTACCGCCCGCACCACGTCTTCCTCTCGCTCGACGGCGACAAGGAGTCATACCAGGCCGTGAGGGGACGTGACGGCTATGACCGCGTGATCCAGGTGATCGAGGCTCTGAAAGACGAATTCCCGCTGTCTCTGATGTTCTGCCTTACTCCGTGGAACGGTTTCAAAGATATGTCCTACGTCATCGAAGTGGCCAAGAAATACAAAATTGACGTGCGCATCGGCATCTACGGCACTATGGCATTCTTCGACACTACCAGCGAGCTGATAGAGGACAAGGACTTCATCGCCCAGATTCCGGAAAACATCCACGACACCCAGGAGAATTTCGACTTCGTGGCCCTCTACGACCAGTGGCGCAGCGGCCACCTGCGTCTCCGGTGCCAGAGCATAATGAGCAGCCTCGTCATCCACAGCAACGGCAACGTCCCGGTATGCCAGAATCTCGACCTTGTGCTCGGCAACGTAAAGGAGCAGACCCTCGACGAGATTTTCAACGGCAAGAAGGCCTGTGAGATCCAGTGCAGGCAGTCCAAGGAATGCAACGGCTGCTGGATCAACTTCCACCGCAAGTACGACATCATCCTGCTCCGCAATCTCGAGCGCTTCCTGCCCAAACGCCTCATCGAGCGTTTCTACGGCCCCTACCAATGGACTGACGATCCTCGCAAGACTTACCGTCAATACCTCAAAGACATAAGGTTATGATGCAAGACCTCATCAAGCGCTACAAGAGCCTCCGCACTGAGCGCCAGCTCGCCACGGCATACCACGGCCGCTACGCCTTTGTAGGCTATGGCCAGCATTCGATGACCAACCTCTATCCCGTGCTGGATTATCTCGGAGTGCCGCTGAAATACATCTGCGTTACATCCGAAAACAAAGCCCGGCTCATAGCAGGCAAACGCCCTTCCGTGAAGGTAACCACTTCGCTTGAAGAGATCCTCCACGACGAAGAGGTCAGCGGCATATTTGTGTCTGCCACCCCTTCGGCCCATTTTTCGCTGGCCTCGAAGGTCCTCAAGAGCGGCAAGTCACTTTTCATCGAGAAACCGCCCTGCGCCAGCCTTGCCGAGCTTGACGAACTCATCTCGCTGCAGAAGGGACGCGTCAATCAGTTTGCGATGGCCGGACTGCAGAAACGATACGCTCCTGCAGTGCAGATCCTGAAAAAGCGGCTGTGCAGACAGACACCCCTCAGCTACGACCTCCACTACCTCACCGGGGCGTATCCCGAGGGCAATGCGCTACTCGACCTGTTCATCCACCCGCTCGACCTGGTCACCTTCCTCTTCGGCAAGCCGGACATTGTCGCCTGCCGCAAGGTGGACAGCCAGTCCCTGCTGCTGATGCTCCAGCACCCGCAGACCATCGGCACTCTCGAGTTGTCCACTTCATACTCCTGGACCTCGGCCGAAGAGCAGCTTAAAGTCTGCACCGGCGCGGGCGTCTACCGTCTGTCGCAGATGGAGACTCTGACTTTCGAGCCCGTCGCCCCCACTGTCTTCGGCATTCCGACAGAAAAGATCCGTCCTGCCGGAAAGACTGTCGAATACCTCTTCGACCGCAACAACTTCAACCCCACCCTCGTCAACAATCAGGTCCATTCGCAGGGCTATTTCAATGAACTGGCCGCCTTCGTCGACACAGTCGAAGGCCTCAACGGCTCTTCCGCCCCCGGCCTCGAAACCATCCGCGACGCCTACGTCCTCATCGACGGAATCGCACAGCTCATAAAATAAAAGAAGCGGCCCGTGAAGGCCGCTTCTTTTATTGGATCAGATAAATCAGTCCACAACGGCACGGGCCATTGCATCCTTGAAGTACTTCTGGTCGACGAAGACATCTTCCTTGTAAGGATTGATATGACGCTTCTTGCTCTGCGCGATGATGTAGCAGATGGCTATGCAGTTGGTCACGAGGGCCAGTGCGCTGATGACGACCATCATCGTCGGATTGGCGGCAACTACCGAAGGATCGACTGTCGTGCCGACTGTTGCGGCCTCTCCGCCTGCTGCGGCATAGAGCTGCTCGATGGTAGCGGTGCCGTTAGGATAGAGCACGGGAAGAGTGGCCCAAGAGAACCACTGACGGCCGTTCTTGAAGGTCTCCTGGAAGAGCGGGAACACCTGTGCGAACATACACCAGATGGCAAGGGTGTTTGCACGGTTCTGGATCCAGCCTCCACGGTTCCACATAAGGGCTGCGATGGTCGGAGCGAGAAGCAGGGCGATACCGCAGTACCAGCTGTGAGTCGGCAGGCAGTTGTAGGTGTAGGCGAAGTTCCAGATGTCATATACAAGGATGTAAACCCAGGTCATATCGGCCCATATCATATCTTTCTTGTCTTTTGAAGGATATACGTGCCACCAGGCGGTCATACAGAAAATGTTGATCAGACCTGCCACTCCGTTCATCACGTTGTGCCAGCCGCCATACTGCCATACGCCTTCAGATGTCAGCCACCACTTGTTCCAGCCATTGATGGCGCTCTCGAAGTCAGATACGCAGGCGATGAGGATATTGATGGCTACGATGACGAACGGGAACGGACGGAACCATTTCTTGGCGCCCACGCCCCATTTGTACTTGATCATCATAAAGCCGATGCAGCCGGCCGTCGCAGCGTACAGTTTCGCATAGTGGAACCAACCCTGCATATAGACGTGCGTCTGGTTGCCGAGAGCCCAATGTGCACCTGAGCGCACGCCGATGGCGATAGCGATGAAATAGATGGTAAGGGCCAAAGGCACTACCAGGAATGTAATGATGCCGCCGGCTTTGGTGCGGCGTGCGAATTCATTGAGGAGGATGAGGCCCAGAAGGACCACTATCAGCATTCCCCATTGAGCGAGCGCGTGCTCGCCATAAACTTGAAAAAACATAGTGTTGATTTTAGGTTATAGTTATGTTAGATGGCAGCTATCCCGGAGCGGCGTTCCTTCAGCAGGGCATACACAGCCCAGACTGCAGTAATGACCAGCGACATCGGCACTCCGACCGTAAGCATCTCACGGAGCATCACCGCTCCCCCGCCTTCCTGTCCGAGGGCGGTGAAGAACGGGAAGGCCCAGGTCAGCTCTCCGTTGATGATATGGTCCACGATAAGCATTATGGTCCCGCCCCAGAGCATCAGCTCCAGCGAGGCGAGGTTGCGGCCCACAAAGCCGCTTTTGTTCCCTTTCTTGCGAAGGACGCTGGTGGCTGCAGCCTGAACCAGCGGTACTACGAAACAAGCCATATTCTATACTTCAATTTCTTTGATTTCAACTTCATTTCCACATTTGAGGACAGTATCTTCACTTCCGCACAGCGGGCAGGTCCTGCCGTATTCCACTGTGGCGTATTCCCCCGAGCAGGCATTGCAGACAGTGACGGCCGGGACGATGTTGCAGCGCAGCTCGCAGCCCCGCAGCAGCTCCTCCTTGTCTGCGGCCCAGCGCCAGCAGTCGGTGAGGTACTCGGGCACTACTGTCGACACCTCGCCGATGTTCATCACGACGGCATTGACGTGCTTCACGCCGTGGCTCTCAGCCGCATCCTTCACGTCGCGGATGATGTAGAATACTATGCCCAGCTCGTGCATTATTTCTTCTTGAAAAGTATCTTTCCCGTCCTCTTGAGCATATAGGGCAGGATGCCGTCAAATTTGTTCTCGGAAGTACGCATTACGCTGGCTTCGGGATGCTCGCGGTGCAGATGGATCGCATCGAAGGCGCATTTGGTGGTGCAGATGCCGCAGCCTATGCAGCGGTTCTCGTCGACCACCGACGCGCCGCAGCTCAGACAGCGTGCGGTCTCCTTGCGCACCTGCTCCTCCGTGAGGGTGCCTTGGTACTCTTCAAAAGCACTCTTCACAGGCACTGCGCCGGGCTCCTGACGGGAACCGTTGTCGTATGACTCAAGCTGTATGTCGCTCTTGTCCAGCTCGATGAAGTCGCGGCGGTTGCGGCCTATGGTCATATGGCCGTGCTGTACGAAGCGGTGCAGGCTCTCGGCTGCCTCCTTGCCCGCTGCAATCGCATCGATGGCGAACTTGGGGCCGGTGAAGACGTCTCCGCCCACGAAGATATCGGGCTCTGCCGTTTGATAAGTAAGCTTGTCGGCGACAGGATAGACTCCGCGGAAGAATTCCACCTTGGTGTCCTTCAGCAGATCCTTCAATTCCACGGTCTGACCTATGGCGAAGATAACCATATCGGCATCGAGGGTTATCAGTTCGTTCTCGTCGTACTCAGGGGCGAACTTGTGCTCGGCGTTGAAGACAGACGTGCATTTCTTGAACACTATGCCTGTGACGGCACTGTCACCAAGCACTTCTTTGGGACCCCAGCCGGGATTTATGACGACCCCGTCTTCACGGGCCTCAGCGCGCTCCTCAAGCGAGGCCGGCATTATATCTTCGGTCTCCAGAGACAGCATCGTCACCTGCGAAGCACCGCTGCGTTTTGCAACGCGCGCGGCGTCGATGGCAACGTTTCCGCCGCCTACTACGACCACCTTCCCTTCGACCTTCACCTTGCCGCAGTTGGCCTCGTGCAGGAAGTCGATTGCGGTCGTCGTGCCCTTCAGGGTCTCCCCGGGAATGCCGGGCAGCCTTCCGCCCTGGCAGCCGATGGCTACATAGAAGCCTTTGTAGCCCTCTTCCCTAAGACTCTTGATGGTCACGTCCTTCCCCACTTCCACCCCGGTGCGGATATCCACGCCGATTTCTCTCATTATGTCTATTTCTGCCTTGATGACGGCCTTGTCAAGCTTGTATGAAGGAATGCCGTAGCGCAGCATTCCGCCGGGCTCCTCGTTGCGCTCGAAGACGGTGGGCTTGTATCCCATCGTTGCCAGATAATATGCACAGCTCAGGCCGGCAGGGCCGCCGCCGATGATGGCAATCTTCTCCTCCCAACGGTCCTGGACGTTCGAGCAGATGTTCACCTCAGGGATGAAACGGGTCTCAGCCTTGAGATCCTGCTCTGCAATGAACTTCTTGACCGCATCGATGGCGATGGGCTTGTCGACGGTGCCGCGGGTGCAGGCATCCTCGCAGCGGCGGTTGCAGACGCGTCCGCAGACTGCGGGGAAGGGATTCTCCCGCTTGATGAGCTCCAGAGCCTCGGTGTACTTGCCTTCTGCCGCCTTCTTCAGATAACCCTGGACAGCGATATGCGCCGGGCAGGCAGTCTTGCAGGGAGCCGTACCCGTAGGATAGCAGTTGATGCGGTTGCGGTCGCGGTAGTCTTCGTTCCACTTGTGCTCTCCCCATTTGGCAGCGTCGGGCAGTTCCTGCTTCGGATAGGTCTGAGGACCGTTTTTAGTGCAGAGCTTCTGGCCCAGCTTCACGGCACCGGCAGGACAGTATTCAACGCAGCGGCCGCAGGCCACGCAGTTCTTCGGGTCCACCTCTGCCACATAGGCGCTGCGGCTCATATTGGGGGTATTGAACAGCTGCGAAGTACGCAGCGCATTGCAAATCTTGACGTTGCAGTTGCAGATGGCGAAGATCTTGCCCTCGCCGTCGATGTTGGTGACCTGGTGGACGAATCCGTGGTCCTCGGCCTTCTTGAGGATGGCCATCGCCTCGTCGTAGGTGATGTCGTGGCCGCGGCCCGTCTCGCGCAGGTAGTCGGCCATATCCCCAACTCCTATGCACCAGTCGCGGTAGTCGTCGGCACAGCCCTCATCCAGTTTCTTGCGGCCGTAGCGGCAGGAACAGATGCCCACTCCGATGTGGCCTTCATATTTCTTGAGCCAGTATGAGATATGCTCTATGTCGACGGACTGGTTCTCCATCGAGATGGCTTTCTCCACCGGGATGACGTGCATTCCTATGCCGCTGCCGCCCATCGGAACCATCGGGGTGATCTTCTCCAGCGGCAGGAAGGTCATACGTTCGAAGAACATCGCCAGCTCGGGATGCCTGTCCATCAGCTTGACATTCATATTGGTATACTCTGCGCTGCCGGGCACGAACATCGGCACCCAATAGATGCGGTCCTCACGGTTGAAAGTAGTGCCGGGGTCCGGACCCTGGCCGTTGGTGTAGTGGTCGCCGTAGTCATACTCCAGCATACCGAAGTACGACAGCTTGTCCAGCAACTCGTCGAAGACCTCGTCGGTAGAAGCATAGTGCTTGAGACGGTTCATCTCGTGGAGCTCGGCGTAGGTATGGTGCTTGCGGACCTTGAAGAAATCCTTGGGCAGCATATCCAGCAGAAGGTCCAGCGAAGCTTCGCGGGTGATGGGATCCATCTCGTCCTCGAAGATGCAGGCCAGGCCCCAGT
>CAMVOD010000013.1:0-51974 GCA_947169015.1 uncultured Bacteroidales bacterium
CGGTATTGGAGCACGCCAAGAATCGCAGGACTCCCATCATGACACTGATAACCACCTATGGGCTAAAATATAATATGTATAGTGGTCGCATCCAAAAGGTGGTTGTTATGGATGATTTGTTCCGGGAGGAATGATGTATTGGTCCAATTTCGCGGTGAGATTCCCACATACAAACAGGCCACGATTTTGACACGGCTTCATCGACTTTTTCTCGGCCGTCCATAAATCCAAGAAGGTCTACGACTGGAAACGCCTCAAACGTATGGAACAAAAGCTCTCCGACAAATCGGAGTAGTCGTACATCGGAACGGGGAGAGTCTCGCTCCTTTTCACCTTTTTGGTGAGTGTCCGTTGATCACTTCTCCCGAGTGATTCTCAAGCTCAAGGCAAGAATGACCGTGAGAATGCCGCTGGCAACGGCGGAGACGGTCGGCATGAGCCAGACACCGTTCAGACCGAAGATGGGCGTGATCAGGTAAAGGCAGGTTATCGGGAAGAACAGGGTTCCGAAAAAGGACACCGTCAAGGATCGTCCGGGTCGTTCAAGTGCCGTGAAATAGGAAGAGAAGCACATGTCGATCCAACCGACCAGATAGGAGAAGGAGAACAGTTTGATGGCGGTTACGCTCATCTCGGCAAGTGTCGTGTCGCCGGGTTTGATGAAGATCATCGCCACGTGACGACCGGCCAGCAGCATGAAAAGGAAGGCGATGGCCGAAGTGATGACCGAAGCCGCCAGCATCCGTCTAAAGATGCTCTTCATCCTGTCAATCAGCCCCGCGCCGTAGCAATAACTGACGGCCGGCTGGAGGGCGTCGCACATCCCGAAACAGACCATGCCGATGATGCTGTCCACGTACATCAAGATCGAGAATGCGGCAACGGCCGTGGTCCCGCCATATTTGAGCAGGAACAGGTTCATGACGATGCTCATCACGGACGCGGCGATGTTGCTGAACAGTTCGCTCGAACCATTGGCGAGGATGCGGAAGAACCGGAGTGAAGATATATTCTTGCGGGTATAAAAGACATCCAACCGTTTCCCCGTGAACAGGGCAAGCATCACGACGGATCCCAGGGCGATGGAAAGACAGCTGGCCAATGCCGCCGCCTTGATTCCCTGATGCAGCACCGCGATCAGGATGAAATCCAGCAGGACATTGAGCCCCTGTGAGGCGATTCCGATGTACATGCTGAGCCGCTGCTTCCCGCAGACTCGCAGATAGTTGTCGACGGCAAAATACACCGGAATCAACGGGCCGAACAGTGCATAAACTTTCAAGTACTCCGTTCCGAAAGAAATGGCATTCTCCGTCGCCCCGGGGGCGATGACTGTTATGAATGGCCTGGCGAAAACGAAGCCAAGCACCGACAGGACGAGAGAGAATGCCAGGATGAACTTGATGGAAAAAGAGAAGACCCTTGAGGCCTTTTCGCGGTTGCCCTTGCCCAGCAGGACGGACATTTGGACCGAGGCCCCCGTGGCAATCATGTTGGAGATGGCCTCGATGATCAAGATGACGGGCATGATTAGATTGACGGCCGCCAGGGCATCCTCGCCCAGGAACCGTCCGACGAAAAGACCGTCGACAACTGAGTACAGTGCGCCGAAGACCGCCGTGACTACCTCGGGCAGCGCACAGCGGAAGAAAAGCCTCGTCGGAGGCATGGTGGCGAACATCTCGGAATCCATCGTCCTGTCTGTTTAGAATGCCATTTCCCACATCGCCTGCTCGACCTTACTGCTCCGGGCGGCGTTCATCCGTCCGAAATTGAAGGTGACCCCGAACAGGAAATATCGACCCAGGACGATCCTGTTCACGTCTTCCACATATTCGGCAGAGGTGGTCCTGTGCAGCGATTTCTGCTGGCCCAGGATATCGGCCACCTTGAGGCTGAAGGTGAACGCCTTGACATCCTTGGCGATGCCCGCGTTCCAAATCAATTCGGGATCGCCGTATCCCTTCGAATACCCTTTGTAGAAGTTATAGCCGATGTCGGTGTTAATCTGCCAATTGTGCCGGGTTGTGAACAGGAGTTCTCCCGTAGTATTGAAGTCCCACGTATTCATATCGGCCGTCTTGTCAAGCGAATACCGGGTCCTGCTGTTCGTGGCGAAGCCCATCAGAGTGATGCTCAGGTTGTCCAGTTTGTACTGCAGCGTCGGGAACAGGGAATAGCTGAGCGTCTTCGTAGTGCTCTTGGAGAAGCCGCTTTTCCCGGAATAGAACAGGCTTCCCTGGCTGTCGCCCCAGAACCAGTCCATCAGTGCCCCGTAATCGAATCTCTCCTTGTCGATGGGGGAGAGGCGGGAGGTTGTCTGGAAACCGGTGTTGGCGGAATAGCTTATGTCGCCATCCAGCGAGAACGTGAAGTTCTTCTCCTTTCCAAAAGGCTGGTTGTACGAGGTAAATAGGGAGAGGTTCGATCCGGGCTTCCGGGAATTCACGGGGATGGAATACCGGATTCCCTGCTGGTCGAACCAACTGGCGGAAACGATGGGACGCATGCCCAGGGAGGCGTTCAGGAAAAGTTCCAGGAAAGAATAACTCTTTGGATTCCCGGTTCTGAAGCTGGCCGACGCGCTGTGTGTGAACTGCGGGCGAAGATAGACATTGCCGACAGACACCTGCACAGGATTGCTCAAATTCAAAGATGGAATGATGTTCGGTCCGGAAGGTGTGCCGGAGCGTCCCCTATACTGGAAACGGAAAGTCGTCAGGTCGTTCTTCGTCACGAAATCCACATAAGGCGCCCAGTTGAAGATCCAAGCGTCTTTGCCCGTGGTAGTCTCGACACCCAAATACCTCGCCGTCGTCACGTTCCGTTCCTCATTGGTCTGGAAACCGAACAGCAGGGAAGTCTCATTCACTTTATACTGCAGCAGCAGGCGCTGACGCACATCGAAGTCATCGTTCTTAGAGAATGAACTGAAATTGCCATTGACGGAGCCGTCCGCGCCGTTGAATGCGTCCCTTGTCATTCTATTGCCGTTGTAGACACCGGCTACCCGGGCCTGGATGGACCATTTTTCGCCGAGGGGTTCGACATAAGACAATTCCAGTTCGTGTCCGGACATGAAACTGTGATTGTCGTACTTGAGATCCTGCAACTCTTCGGCCGCCTGATAGCGGAGCCGGGATGCCTGGCGGCTGTTGCCGAGGGTGTTGTCTAGGAAAGATTCGGCCGTGAGGGTGAGACTCCTCCGTTCTTTTCCCATATCCTTAATACCCGTTTCCAGTTCGCTGAAAAAAGAGAGGTTGTTGCTATGGGATGAAGACGAAGTCGAGCTGGAATTATCAAACTCTTCACCGGTCTTCGTGCTGGATTCCTTCGTTGAATGGCTGTCCGTCCCTGAGTACATGAGGTATGGCCTGAACGTGAACAGGTACTTGCTCTTGTCAGAATTCTTCAACTCGCCGGAGAAAGACAGGTTGTTGCTCGTACTGACACCACTGATGGATCCATCCGTGAATATGGACGGCAACTCTCCCTGGAAGGATTGCCTCGAGGACGTCTCGTTCACATTCTTTTTCAGGAAGTTATAACTCAGGCTGGCGGTGGACTCAAGCCCCTTCAGGCGCGTGGTATTGTAGTTGACTCCGGCCTGTCCGGTGGTCTGGAGCCCCTGCTTCATGGACAGGTCGTCCAGGTCGGACCCCGACAGGACGTCAAAGCCGAAACCATCGTCCATGGACCAGCTACCCGGCTCGGTCGCGTTCTTGGCGCTGGAAAGGAAAACCACCTGGTCGGTCGGATTGTAGTGGGAAATCATCGCATTCCCGTTGAAAAGCGCCGGGCTTTGTCCATCCGGCTGACGATCCCCGTTCAGGGTCGCTCCGCCGCTGACCTTGACATTGCCGAACCAGCCTTTCTGATACTCGTCTTTGAGCATGATATCCATTACCTTCTCCCGGTCCTCCTTGGACCCGACGCCAGTGAATTCGGCATCATCCTTTGCCTTGTCGATGACCTGGATCCTTTCGACGATTTTGGCCGGAAGGCTCTTGACGGCCAGTCCGGGGTCTTTCTGGAAGAAGGTCTTTCCTCCTACGGTCAGCCGGTCCACCTTTTCACCGTTCACCTTGATGGATCCGTCGGATCCGACTTTGATTCCGGGCATTTTCTTCAAGAGATCGGCCAGCATCGCATTCTCGACGGTGCGATATGCATTGGCATTGAAGACAAGCGTGTCTTTCTTGACCACCACCGGATTGCCGGCGGCGGATACGGATGCCGCGTTCAGAAACTCCAGATTCTGTTCGAGTTGAATCTTTCCGAGGTTTTTCTCCCGTTCGAAGTCTCCGAGCTTGATATCGACCTGTTTCTTGAAGGGTACATAGCCCAGGAGTTCCACGTTCAAGTCGTATTTTCCTTGAGCGACCTCATCAATGACAGCGAGTCCGTCGCCGTCGGTCAGGGCAAAGTTCGTTATGACCGTATCTCCCTGGTGGCAGAGATAGACCGTGGCGTAATCGACCGGATTGCCCGTCTTGGCGTCCACGACGTTGACCCGGACCTTCGCTGTCCGGTACCTGTTCATCATCCCGAAGTCCTGTCCCTGGCAGACCAGACCGGCCAGACAGAAGAGGAGGACCATCATCATGTTTGTTATTTCGCGTTTCATGCCGCGAAGTTGGCGCAAGAATCCCGCGGAATCAAATAACAGTTCATGAACCGTGCAAAAAGGCCCGTGAACCCGACATTGGCCTTTTCCAGTAACGAAAATGATGCGTACCTTTGCATCATGGACATCAACATCTTTTCATCGGACGGATCGAAAGCGGGAGTGGCGGCAAGAAGGCATCTGCTTACCTTGCTGACGTCCATCCTGCTCAACCTGGCATTCTGGTTCATCCAGAGCATCGGCGCACCCGAAACGGGGGAGCCCGGGGGATGGCGCACGTTCCTGGGAGAGATCTTCACCACCATCGTGGAAATAGTGATCCTGATGGAAGCCTCGTTTGCCGTGAGCAAGCTGGTTATCAAAGCTTTCTGGAAGGTCCGGTACTCCTTCGCTTCACTGGTTGCCCAGAACATTCTGCTGCTCATCGGTGTCGTGCTCATCGCAAGCCTGATTTCCATGGCCTATGCCTACTTGATTCCGGAAGGTGGATGGCTGTCCTGGGATGTGTTCCTGTGCGATGTCCTGATTGCCTATTTCCTCACTTCCTTGTTTTTCTCGTCCTATCTGTCCAACCGGTATCAGAAGGAAAAGTCCCTCGCCCAGCAGGTTACCATTGAAAAACTTAAGTTGAAGACGGACAATCACTTTGTATTCAACTCTTTGGCTACGCTCGGCACGCTTATCGACACCAATCCGGAAGCGGCCGCATCGTTCAACCGTTCCATGAGCCGTATGTACAGGTATATCGTATCGAAAGGGGATGCCACCGTTGTCACGCTCTCCGAGGAACTGGCTTTCATGGAGGAATACAGGAAGAACCTGGCCGTCCGTCATGCGGATATTTCAATCCACGTGGACGAGCCGTTGTCCAGGCACAATTCGCTCATCCCGCCGCTGACTCTCCAGGGACTCGTGGAGAATGCCGTCAAGCATAACCGCCATGGCAGCCATTCCCCTTTGAACATCGACATTTCGCTCAATGGGGACGGGTCGATGATTACCGTGTCCAACAACAAGGCACCGATAGAGCGAGCCATTGAAGACAGCCCCCGCAGCGGGCTGGAAACCCTGGATCTCAGGTATCAGAGCATCTGCGGCAAGGGAATCATCGTGGAAGTGGAAGAGGATTCTTTTAATGTTTCCCTTCCTGTCATCCATCAAACTGACTTGAAATGTTGAAAGTCATCATCATAGAAGACGAGTCTCCGCTTGCCGAGGGATTGGTTGCCAGCCTGCGGAAACTGAGGCCTGATATTGAAATTGCAGCGACCGCCGCCGATGTGCAAGAGGCTGTCGATGCCATCAAAAGGCATCCCGATATCGACCTTGTCTTTGCCGATATCCGCCTTGGCGACGGATACAGTTTCGATGTGTTCGACCAGGTCCAGACCGACGCGATGATCGTGTTCACGACCGCCTATGACGAGTATGCCTTGAAGGCCTTCGACTACGACTGCATCGATTATCTGCTGAAACCCATCGACCTGAAAGACTTGGCGGATGCGATCAAGCGATACGAGAAAAGGATGCCATCAACACGCGTTGCGGATTCCAGACGCGTCGCTGCACAACTGTTTTCAGGAGAGAATGCCTTCCGTTCCAGACTGAAGCTGGATCGGGTCGATTCAACGTTCATCATCGATATCAGGGACATCTGCTATGTTGAATATGATCTGGGCAATGTCAAGGTTTTCTGCAAGAACAGGATGTACGGGACGACGCCCCTGTCCCTTACCAAACTGGCCGCCGAGCTGGACCCGGCCCGGTTTATTAAAGTTTCTCGGACTCATATCGTCAACCTGGAGGAAGTCCTGATGATTAAACCAACGTTGAGGAGAAATAAGACTCTTGTGCTGAAAGAACCCTACGGGAACGTAAACATCACAGTCACTTCAGAAATGATCCGGGAGCTTAAACAGCGGATGGATTTAGGGTAGGCTCAAGAACGGGCTGCGCTGTAATTGCTGCAGCCCGTTCACGATCTAAGCTTACTTTTCCAGTTTAGCGATGACTTCTTCAAGGTGATCTCTCGTACAATGAAGGTAGGACAGGGAACTGCCCAGGAACTTGTGGCCGAGGAGGAAAGCAATCGTCGGAATATCGACACCCTTGTCCAGGAGCCTCATCGCAAAGGTGTGCCGGAAGCAGTGGAAGGTGATATGCTTTTCAATCCCGGCAGCTTTAATCAGCTGGGGCACTTTCTGGTTCAAGATGCTTACTGACAGGGTAGGGAAGATCAGCCCTCTCTTCTTGAATGTTCCGAGAGTCTCTTCCGCTTCTTTGGATAAAGGGAGGCGAACCTTGTTGCCCGTCTTCTGGATAATGATATTGATATAATACCGGTCTCCATCTTTCTCCAGATTTTCCCATCTGAGATTAAGGATATCTCCACGGCGCAGTCCTGTGAGGATGGCGAGCAACACTGCTAACTTTAGCTCGAGATCCTTGAAGATGACATTCTTGATCGCTTCGATCTCCGCATCAGTGAGCCTCTCTTTTTTGATGGTATGATCCCAGGTGATCCCCGGAATCTCCAAGGCGGGGTCGAAATCGATCAACCTGTCTGAATAGGCAATCCGGAACATTCTTTTGATGTTCTTCAGATAGGACGACGCTGTGTTGTTCGAATAACGAAGTTTTCTGCCGATTTTGATGCTGTTAAGCAAATAGTGCCTGTAAGCCATCATATAGGAAACCGTTACCTGGTCAAAAGTGCATCTCCCATTACAGAACCTTTTGAACGACTTGATAGCCGCATGGTACTGCTTGTCCGAATAAGGTTCGTGGCTTTCGAGGAAGGCAATCACATCAATCTTTCGGCTCAAAGAGAGGAATGAATAATCCTTGTTCACCAATTGTATGTAGCGGAAGCAGCGTATTTCTTCTGAAATAGTCTCTACCGTCGCATTGAAACGCTTCTCGATTTCGTTGCAAGGATTAGTGTAGGCTGAAAGGTTCAAACACTCCTCTTTCAAGAACTTACCTCCAGGTAGTTCTACCGGCGGATTGTACTCGAGGTAATGGTCTGTCATTCCGTTCGGCCCGGCAATCTTTTTGATCGTTACTCTCCCTGTGCTTTCCATAACCTCTTGACATCTTTGAGTGAAACAAGTTGTTCGCGCTGCCCCTGACGTACTCGGATCCTTCCTGCGGCTACATTACGGATTACTTCCTGAAGATCCAGCCCATAGAGACATGACACCTGCAGGATAGAAACCCATTCTGACCATAGGGGAGATTCCTTCTGCCAGGCAAGATCGACATCTGACTTGGAATGCAGGTAATGGACTCCGACGCACCAGTTGCGGACATTATTCCTTGCCAGAAACTCCAGGGTCCAACAACGACCTTTCCCGATAGCCGACATAACTCCCTTGAGGGTGTAGGTCGTTTCGCCAATGATTGGGAAATGGTAGATAGGATTGGACCGGCAGATCCTCTTTAAAAGATTACGCAGCGAAATGGCATCCTGCGCAGAGTAATAGGGGAGAAGGTCGTCTGCCGGTATCCCCAGCAGATCCGACGCTTGATGGGCGGACAGTATCCTGTCAAGCCCACCGATCAGTGATTCTTTTCGTTTCATGATATTTGGTTTTTGAATTCAACCAAATAACATAGCACATTTTTGCAGCAATAGTGACAGAAGATGCTGCTGAGAAGCACTGCGGCTAATCTAATCGTTAGGAAGGAGAACAGAGCGATTTGACACGAAAAGAAACAGGACTTTATGCTGCCCTTATACAGGGGAAAAGTGACCGAAAACCAATACCGCAGAAATGTTAGGCAACATTTTCAGTATAGGTTCAATTGGTAAGTGAGAAATATATTGTTAATCGCTATATTATTATCGGAAAACGATTGCAAATTTTGGGTGAAATTGGAACTTAAAACGGCACTTGCATAACTACGCAAGTGATTGATATACAATGCATTACAGCAATTATTTTCCGATGCAGAAATTCTTGAATATGTTCCCTAATATTTCGTCGGTGGAGACGGCGCCGACGATGGTGCCGATGGAGTAGAGGGCTTCGCGGATGTCCTGGGCGACGAGGTCGGTGGGGACTTTTTCGCCTAGGGCGACGTTGGCCCGCAGAAGGGCGTTGTAGGCATCTTTGAGGGCCGAGTAGTGGCGCATATTGCTGACAAGGATCATATCGCCGGGGGCGCTCAGGGTCTTCTGGCTGGCAACCAGCATTGACTCGAGGACATCAAGGCCGACTCTCTGCTTGGCGGAGATGGGGAGGATGGCGGCAGGAGAGAGGCCGGCGGCCGATGCGATGACACGGACCTGCTCGACAAGGGCACTGGCGTCGAACTTTGATGTGTCAGAGCCTTGAAGCATTGAGCTTTTATCGCACTTATTAAGCAGGATATAAAGGGTTTGCTCGCTGTTATTTATCTTCTTGCTTAAGCTGGTTATGGACTCCTCGAATCCATCTGGATCGGTGCTGTCCAGCATCATCAGGACTATCGAGGCCTGCCGGATCTTGTAGTAGGTGCGCTCGATGCCCATCTTCTCTATGGCTTCTAACGTGGCCCTGATGCCAGCGGTGTCAATAAAGCGGAAGAGGACGCCGTCGAGATTCATCACGTCCTCGATAGTATCACGGGTTGTGCCGGCTATCGAAGACACTATGGCTCTGTCTTCGCGGAGCAAGGCATTGAGCAGGGTGCTTTTGCCTGTATTTGTGGCTCCTACAATCGCCACTGGCACACCGCTTTTGATGGCATTACCCAACTTGAAACTTGATATAAGAGAGTTGATCTGCGAGCAGGAGTCGTCGAGCAGTTTCTGGAGTTCCTTGCGGTCGGCAAACTGAACATCTTCGTCGCTGAAGTCGAGTTCGAGTTCAAGAAGGGAGACTATCTGCAGCAGGTTGGTGCGCATAGCTTCAAGTTCCTTTGAGAAACCGCCTCGCATCTGCTGCATCGCAACTGCGTGTGCAGCTTCAGTTTCGCTTGAGATAAGGTCGCATACTGCCTCAGCCTGAGCAAGGTCCATCTTTCCGTTAAGGAAGGCACGCTTGGTGAAATCGCCACCTTGTGCGTACTTGGCTCCGACTTCCGTCAGCATCGCCAGCAGCTCTCTGACGATATAGTGGGACCCGTGGCAGGAAATCTCTGCCGAGTCTTCGCCGGTGTAGGAGTGGGGCGCCCTGAAAATGCTCACAAGGACATCATCCAAAGGGGTTCCGTCTGTCTTCATTACGTTGCCGTAAAGAAGTGAATAACCAGGTGCAGTCATCAGGTCGATATCCTTTTTCGGCTTGAAAACCTTCGAGAGGATTTCCATAGTCTGAGGACCGCTCATACGGATGACAGCGATTGCGCCGGAACTGTTACCTGTGGCGCAAGCGCAAATGGTAGTATTCTCTATGTTAGCAAATTCACTCATCTTACTTTAACAACAACTTGACAACATTTTCAACGTGCTGGGTTTGGGGGAACATATCGACCGGCTGCACGGCCGCGATGTCGTATTTCTGACACAGGACTGCCAGGTCACGGGCTTGTGACGCGGGGTTGCAGCTGACATAAATGATGACGGAAGGGGAGGTGTCCAGTATGACCTGGGCCACGGAGGGGTGTATGCCTGCACGGGGCGGATCGAGCACGATCAGGTCCGGCCGGCCGTTGGCTTCAATGAAACCGGCATTGAGGACGTCCTTCATATCGCCTGCATAGAAGGAACAATTGTCGATGCCGTTAACTTGGGCGTTCACTTTTGCATCTTCGATCGCCTCCGGCACATACTCGATTCCAACTACCTTTGAAGCGATAGAAGAAAGGAAGAGGGCTATAGTTCCAGTGCCTGTGTAAAGGTCATATATCACAGGATTTTGTCCTACATCACTTGAAGCGAAACTCTTAACAACGGAATAGAGTTTGAAGGCCTGTGCGCTGTTGGTCTGATAGAATGATTTGGGGCCGATCTTGAACTTCAGTCCGCCCATCTGCTCGTATATGCAGTCGCGGCCGCTGAAGGTGAGTATGTCAAGATCGCCGATAGTATCATTCGGTTTGGGATTGACCACATAGTTGAGCGAGGTTATCTGACCAAAACGGTTGCTGACCGCTTCGAGAAGCCTGGTTACATTATCAGTGTCAACAGCTGCGTCCGGGCCGAAAACCACTGTAAGCATAATTTCCCCGGTCGAAGCCTCCCGTAGTATGAGATTCCTCAGGAAGCCTGTCTGAGCCCTCAGGTCGAAGAAGGAGAGGCTGTTTTCGACGGCATAGCTGCGGATGAAGTTGCGTATCTCATTGCAGGGCTCGGCCATCAGGTGGCAGCGCTTCAAATCAAGCACCTTGTCGAAGAAGCCGCTTATGTGGAAGCCGAGGCCCAGGCGCTCGACGTCAGTGAGGGAATCCGGGTCTTCTCCGGGCAGAATCCACCTGCGGTTGGAAAATGTGAATTCCAGCTTATTTCTGTAGTAATACTGCAAATCGGAGCCGATAATAGGGGAGATGTCAGGCAATTGCAGATGACCAATCCGTGTGAGCTGGTCGACCGCCTGACGCTGCTTGGCCTCGAGTTGCAGAGCATAGGGGAGGCACTGCCACTTGCAGCCGCCGCACGTCCCGAAATGTTCGCACACCGGCTCGATGCGGTGCTCAGAAGGCTTGACCAGACGGGTTGCGTAACCGTCGATGTAGCCCTTGCGCTCACGACGCACCTGCACGTCCACGACATCGCCCGGGACCATACCGGGCACGAACAGCACTTTGCCGTTATAATGCGCCAGCGCATTGCCTTCGGCGGCGACGTCTTCAATAACTATGTTCTCAAGCAGCGGCTTGTCTTTTTTCTTGCGGCTCATCGTCAGTAGTTGTATTTCTTCCAGAGGGCAGCCAGACGGGCGCGGATCGCATCCTCGTGCTTGTTGCTGCCGGGTTCGTAGAATTTGGTGCCCTTCAATGCGTCGGGGAGGAATTCCTGGTCTACGAAGTTGCCCTCGTAATCGTGTGCATATTTGTAATCCTTGGAATAACCGAGGTCCTTCATAAGCCGGGTGGGAGCATTGCGAAGGTGAAGCGGCACCGGAGGGGCGTCAGAAGTCGAGTTGACCTGCGCCAAGGCACTGTCGATAGCCATATAGGCCGCATTGCTCTTCGGCGAGGTGGCCAGATAGATGCAGCACTCCGCAAGCGGGATGCGGGCTTCCGGCATACCGACCTTATGGACGGTGTCGAAGCAGGCGTTGGCAAGTAGCAGGGCATTGGGGTTGGCAAGGCCGACGTCCTCGGCTGCCAGGATCACCATACGTCTGGCAATGAAAAGCGGATCTTCGCCTCCGGCCAGCATCCTTGCCATCCAGTAGATGGCTCCGTTGGGGTCGCTGCCGCGCATACTCTTGATAAATGCGCTGATGATGTCATAGTGCTGCTCTCCGTTCTTGTCGTAAAGGGCGATGTTCTGCTGCAGCGAAGATTTCACCAGTTCGTCCGTAATCACCAGAGGGTCATCAGGATTGGTGGAGCTGACAAGCTCGAGAATGTTGAGCAGTTTGCGCGCATCGCCGTTGCAGAAGCTGAACAGGGCTTCTTTCTCCTTGACACTGATATCTCGGCGCGAGAGTATCTCATCCTTTGTCAGTGCACGCTCCAGCAATATATCTAAATCCTTGTGTTCCAGCGATTTAAGCACATAAACCTGGCAGCGTGAAAGGAGAGGGGTTATCACTTCGAAGGAGGGATTTTCGGTAGTCGCGCCGATCAGAACCACTGTTCCGTCCTCGACAGCCCCCAGGAGGGCGTCCTGCTGGGCTTTGTTGAAACGGTGTATCTCGTCGATGAAGAGTATCGGAGCGCCGTGTACGGCGAACATACGGCTGCTGCGGGCCTTGTCGATGACATCCCGCACGTCCTTGACGCCGCTGCTGACTGCAGACAGGGTGAAGAATTCACGGCTCAGGGTATTCGCAATGATTTTGGCTATGGTAGTCTTGCCGACGCCCGGAGGACCCCAGAGGATAAAGGACTTGACATCGCCGCTGACAAGCATACGCCGCAGCACCGAACCTTCGCCGACAAGATGCTCCTGACCGACATAATCGTCAAGCGTGCGGGGACGCAGACGTTCGGCCAGAGGAATGTATGCGGAGGAGGGTGCGCTGTCTTCCCGATATCCCTTATTTAACATAATATAAATTGTGTTAAAATCAATTGCAGTGCTCAAATTTAATCAAATTAAACGGTATCACCATATTTTCAGTATTTTTGTAGAGCTATGTCAAGCAGCAGTCACAACCATACACTCACGTACGTAACGACCGGCATCGTCCTGCTGGCTCTGCTGGCCGCGAACATTTTCTACGGCCCGGTGAAGATTCCTTTCCGTGACGTGCTGTCAATCCTTTTCGGCGGCGGCAGCGACCGTACAAGCTGGAACTACATCGTCCTCGAGACCAGGCTTCCCCAGGCGGTGACAGCGCTTCTTTCCGGAGCTGCACTGGCCATCAGCGGTCTTATGCTCCAGACTTTCTTCAAGAATCCGCTGGCCGGCCCGTCGATCCTAGGCATAAGCGACGGCGCAAACCTTGGAGTCGCCCTCGTGATGATATATTTCGCCAGCGCCAGCTATCTGACGACCATAGTGGCCGCCTTCATCGGCGCCGCTGCCGTACTGGCAGTGATAATCATATTCGCAAGAAGGGTCAAAAACAACGTTATGTTGCTGATTATAGGCATAATGGTAGGTTATCTGGCCTCTTCCGTCATCTCCATTTTGAATTACCGTGCCTCGGCTGACAAGGTGCATCAGTTCGTAATGTGGGGAATGGGCGACTTTTCAAGCGTTTCGACCGACAAACTGCCTTGGTTTGTGGCATTTACGGTTGTCGGACTCATTATGTCGCTGATGATGACAAAGCCTCTGAACGCCCTTCTGCTGGGCGAAGACTATGCCCGCAACCTCGGCGTGAGGATACGTGCCGTAAGGCTGCTCATACTCATCTGCACAGGCATTCTGACAGCCACCGTCACTGCCTTCTGCGGCCCCATATCATTCATCGGCCTTGCAGTTCCTCACATCGCCAGGCTGCTGCTCGGCTCTTCCAACCACAACCATCTCGTGCCTGTCACCATCCTGGCCGGAGCCATTACGGCGCTGCTGTGCAATTTCGTCACCCTGCTGGGCGATGCGTCCAGTCCCCTACCCCTCAACGCCG
This sequence comes from uncultured Bacteroidales bacterium, assembly GCA_947169015.1. Taxonomy (GTDB): domain Bacteria; phylum Bacteroidota; class Bacteroidia; order Bacteroidales; family UBA932; genus Equibacterium. The sequence goes on from CAMVOD010000013.1 coordinate 13,801, forward strand.
TCACGTCTCTCATCGGCGCCCCGGTCATCATATATGTCATTATGAGCCGTCGTAACCTTCACTATTTCAATTAATGGCATCTTATCTCCAGATAGAGGGTATCTCAAAATCATACGGTCCGAAGCTTCTGTTCGACCATATCGGCTTCAACGTCAACGAAGGCGACAAGATTGCTCTGATTGCGCCCAACGGTACCGGCAAGACCTCCCTTATGCGGATCCTGGCCGGCAAGGACAAATCCGATTCCGGAGGGCAGATCAAGTTCCTCAAGGACATACGCATAGCTTTCCTGGAGCAGGAATATACCTTTGACCCTGAAGCTACTTTGCTGTCACAGGTGACGGAAGGCAGCAAGTCTTATATGGAGGGTCTCGATGAAGCCGGAAGATATGAATATGAACGGCGCATAGTAAGGATCCTCACTGAATTCTCCCTGAAACCAGAACAGAAGATGGCAGAACTGTCAGGAGGTGAAGTAAAACGCGTCGCCATCACCCAGGTGCTGGCCGCCGAAGCTGACTTTCTCATTTTGGACGAGCCGACCAACCACCTGGACATCGATGCCATCGAGTATCTCGAGAATTACCTGAAACGTTCGCGCTGCACCCTTTTTATGGTGACGCACGACCGTTATTTCCTCGACCGTGTCTGCAACATCGTGATGGAGCTCGACCACGGGCAGATATACATCTACAAAGGCGATTACGAGAATTTCCTCGAAAAGCGCGAGGAGCGGATCTCCAACTACAACGCCCAGACCGACCGCGTGCGCAACCTGCTGCGCCGTGAGCTGGAATGGATGCACGCCACTCCTTGTGCCCGTACGGGCAAGGCAAAGTACCGCAAGCAGGCTTTCTGGGAACTGAAGGACCGTGCCTCGCAGGCCTATGTGACACGTCAGGTGTCTATGGAGTCCCTGGAGAGTTCCACCCGCCTCGGAACCAAGATAATCGACTGCCACAATCTGAGTTTCAGATTCCCTGATGCCCCCGACGGAAAGCCGGGAGCGTGCATCGTCGATGATTTCAGCTACAAATTCCAGCGTTACGACCGCATCGGCATAGTCGGCGCCAACGGCATCGGCAAGAGTACCTTCATCAATCTGCTGCTCGGCAACCTGCAGCCCACTTCGGGCACCATAGAACTCGGTGCATCCCTGAAGATCGGCTACTACAGCCAGCAGGGTATGGAATTCGACGAAGGGCAGACTGTGCTGGAGACAGTGAACAACACTTCCCTTCTCAACCAGTTCCTCTTTCCGCACGATATGCTGAACAATCCGATATACAAGCTGTCCGGAGGCGAGAAGCGCAGGCTCTACCTGCTGACGATACTGATGCAGCAGCCCAATATGCTCATCCTCGACGAGCCGACGAACGACCTGGATATAGTCACCCTCAACATCCTGGAAGAGTACCTGCTGGACTTCAAGGGATCGCTGCTAATAGTGACCCACGACCGTCATTTCCTCGACCGTATCGCCGACCACCTGCTGGTGTTCTGCGGCAACGGCGTTATCAAGGATTTCGTGGGCGGATATACTGAATACCGCAGTTTCATCAAAGACTATGAGGCGGAGCAGCGCAAAGCCCAGAGCATTCCTGCAGCCGCCCCTAAAGCCAAGCCCAAGGCGGCGTCAGACAGCGGCAAAAAGCGTCTCTCATATAAAGACCAGCGGGAACTTGAAAGCCTGGAAGCCGAGATGGCGCTTTTGAATGAGGAAAAGGCAAAAATAGAGGCCGCCCTCTCAGAAGGCAGCCTCCCTTATGACGAAATTGTAACTACATCGGCCCGCTACGAAACCGTCAAGCAGCTCCTTGATACCAAGGAGCTGCGATGGCTCGAACTGTCGATGTAAGTTGACATATTTCAAACGCTACTCGCTGTAGCCTTCCATTACTACAGTCTTGAAATTACCCTGTTTGAGGAGCTTCTTCACAGCCTTGGCGACGTCAGCGGAAGTGATGCTCTCAACTGTCTGCCTGTATTGGGTGTCGTCGTCAATACCGGATTCGATGTATTCTTGGAGTACTGCGCTGAAGTAGCCGTTGTTCCTCTGGTTCTCGACATAGCTCTTGAGAAGGTATTCCTTCACCTTGGAGAGAATCTCCTCGCTCGGACCGGTCTTGCAGAACTCGTCCACGATTTCAAGGATGCGGGCATTCAGGGCGTTGTGCTTGTCAGGATCTGTCTGATAGACAATCTCGAGTATCTCAGTCGGCTTCGGCTTGTCTGAGAATTCGGTGACTACCTGTACGCCGTAGGTGCCTCCCTCCTTCTCCCTTATCTCCTCAGTGAAGATAATGTCGAGGGCCTGACCGGCGATATCAATTGCCAGCTGGTTCTTGAGATTGTATTTGGCCTTGCCCGATGCCAGCATTACGACTGTGGCCATCGGGGTTTCCATCTTCTTGCTGAAGACGTTGTTTTTGCGTCCCTTGACAATATCCAGCTTGTTGTCAACGTATTTCTCGCGCTGGCTGGCAGTCGGCAGGGCGCCGAGATACTGCGCAACGAGCGGAAGCATTGTCTGCTCGTCGAAGTTTCCTGTGAATACGAAATTGAAGTCTGCTGCGTTCGCGAAACGTTCGCGGGCAATCTGCATAATGCGGGCATAGTCGATCTTGTCGACATCGGCCGCTTTAAGCCTGTGGGCACGAGGATGACCGTTGTAGAGTACTTTGGTCAGACTGTCCTGAAGTGCTGACATAGGCTGCATCTCCTGGTTGACAAGGGATGAGTACAGGCGGCTCTTGTATGAAAGGAATGCATCATTGTCTTCGCGGCGGTCAGTGAAGCATAGGTAAACAAGCTGCATCATAGTCTCGAAGTCTTTCGGGGTAGAACTTCCCGAGAGGGATTCACCGAGATTGGAAATATGTGCATTGACGCTGACCTGCTTGCCTGCGAGTGCTTTGGTAAGGTCTGTTGCGCTGAAATTGCCAAGTCCTCCGACACCGAAGACTTCGTCAGCTGCCGTCAGGTTTATGATGTCAGACTCAGGATAGAGCGACATTCCGCCGTGGCTGAAGGCGCGCATCTGAATCTGGTCTGCCTTGAAATCAGTGGGTTTAACATAGAAACCGACACCGTTGGACAGAGTATATTTGGTGTAACCGAATTTGGAAGGTTCGCTCTTGACGATGCTGCCGCCAACAGGAGGATTGGCGATCAGAGGTTCGTCAGAGACTTTGTCCTCGTAAGGAGCGATGTCTTCAGCCTCTACATCTGCAAGAATCTTTGCTATCTCCTGTTCGGTGGGAGTGTGAAGACCTTCCTTGTCAGGAAGCATACATACCACAACGAGGTTGCCCTCCTCTCCCATCAGCTGGGCTACGAGCTGGTTGACGGCCTCGACCGGAACGCTCGGAGCAAGCTGGTTGATGAGTGCGAACTCATTCTCTATGCCGGGAATAGGCTCATTGTCGATGAAATGGCGTACATACTCGCTGCAGTAGTTGATGCTCTTGGTTTTCTGACGCTCGTTGTAGGCATTCTCCAGCTGGGTGAGGTATTCCTGTTTTGCACGTTCATACTCAGAAGCGGTGAAACCGTTGCGGGCGACGCGGAGCATCTCGCGGTAGATGGTTGAAATGCCTTTGTCAATATCCTTGTCAGAAGTGATCACGATGCCGGTGTAAGCGCCTTCGGTCTTTGACAGGAAATAGTCGTCGTCCTGGATGGCTGCCTGCATAAAAGGAGGTTCGGGCTGCATCATCAGTTCGTCAAGCCTCTGGCTTACCATAATGTCGGCCAGGCTGAAAGCATAGTTCATCACCAGATAGGTAAGGCTGCTCTTCATTTCGGCGGGGATGGGTTCGTGCTTCTTGAAGATGTATGCCATTGAATAAGGCTGCTCCTTGTCTTTGGCTATCGCAATGATAGGCTCGGCATTGTTCTCAACAGGAACGTAGTAGCGTTCAGCCGGGTTCACCGGAGTGGCGATGGTGCCGAAGATGTCCTTGATCTTGGCTTCGATCTGGTCCACATCGATGTCGCCGACAACGACGATACCCTGCTGGTCGGGGCGGTACCATTTCTCATAGTAGTCGCGCAGGGCCTGGTACGGGAAATTGTCCACGATCTCCATCAGACCGATGGGCATACGGTGTCCATATTTGTTGTTGGGGTATACCTTGGGAAGGATCTGTTCGTACATACGCATCTGCGCGTCCTGGCGGCTGCGCCACTCTTCGTGGATCACGCCTCTCTCCTTGTCTATGTCGTCGCCTTCGAGAAGCAGGCCGTCAGCCCAGTCGTGGAGTATCCACAGGCAGGAATCGATGGCTCCGGGCACTGTCACGGGCACGTTATCGATGTTGTAGACAGTCTCGTCGATTGAAGTGTAGGCGTTCAGGTCAGCTCCGAACTTGACGCCTATCGATTCCAGATACTTGATGACTCCGTTGCCGGGGAAATGCTCCGTTCCGTTGAAGCACATATGCTCCAGAAAGTGGGCAAGGCCGCGCTGGTTCTCTTCCTCGAGGATGGAACCGACCTTCTGGGCGATGTAGAAATGAGCCTGGTCCTTGGGTTCTTCATTGTGGCGGATGTAGTAGGTCAGCCCGTTGTCCAGTTTGCCGATACGTACCTGAGGGTCGGTCGGAATCTGGGGCATCTGCTGGGCTGATGCGGCCGCAGCTATGCCAAGGCACAGCACTGCGGCAAAAAAGATTTTTTTGATCATTCTATAATCGTTTAAAAAAATATCCTTTTCGGTTTGGAGTGCAAAAATATAAAAATGCAGCCGTCATTCTGCCATCGGGAAGTAATATTTAGGCTGATGGCCGGGCAGAACGTCCGGATGGTAGATATATATCAGGTCAGCAAGGATCTGGTCCGGATGGATGGTGATGTCATCGTAGTAAGTGGTAACCAAAGTGTTGCAGGTATATATCCTGTGATTCCTGAATGCGGCGAAATTGGAATACGGCTTGTATTCGCTGCGCAGGTCGGAATAGGTGTAAGGCTTCTTCGTGCCGTATTTCAGCAGCCAGAAATCAACGTCTGCAGCCCGCTCGAACACTTCTTCAAACGACAGCTGGACGCTGCTGGTTCCGGGCAGGTCGCTGAAGATATAGTCGGCCCCGGCGTCCGAGTGGAACAGCGCCACGTAACTGCCGGCTCCCGGAACGCCCCACAGGGCTCCATACTTGCGTTCCATAATCACGGTTGGCTTGTCCTGCGGCGGTATATCCGCTACCAGCGATTTCAGATGGTCATACTTGCTGCACGTTTCGAAAAACAGCGAGTCTGCACGGTCACGGCAGCCGAACAGCAGGCCGTAGAAACGGACCCATTCAGTACGGCCCAGAGGATGTCCCTCCATATAATCCGCCGCCTCCACTATAGGGACGCCTATCTTCTCGGCATTGCCATAGCCGCTGTTTTCGAAAGGGGAAGCTATTATAACCTCGGCATCCAAGTCGATTATCTTCTCTATGTTGGGCGACGTCGACATTCCTAGGTCGGCTATTCGGCCGTCGGCAACTCTCGAGAGGATTTCCGGGGATATTATGTACTCCGGCTCGCAGACCCCGCAGATGCGGTCAATGCAGCCCAGCTGCTCAGCCATCGCGGAGTGGACGGAAGTGTAGATGACCGCCCTGTCTACCGGCACCGGGATAACGACGGCATTGTCCCTGACTTCATCGGGAATGTCCGACGGAATCTTGGCCGAATGGCGTTCTTTGTCCACCAGGATGTAGTTCTTGCGGACCCTGAGGGTGTCCCAGGGATCGCGGATGCTGACCACCTTGCAGTCCTTGTAGTACTTTATGGTGAAGCCGTGGGCATAATAAACACTGTCAACCTTGAGCACGCCGCTGTCCTGGGCGGCCTTGCCGCCGTTCCTGCAGGAAGGAAGGAGTGCCAGAAGAATTATCGCGAGGAACGCAGATGCTTGTCTCATCTTGAATAGCTGTATTTGTGGGTTCCGGGGCCGGCTTGGCGCACTTCCCCGCCCGGGATGCATATCTCCGCTTCCATATTGGCAGGTATGGTGACAGTCAGGGTCTTTCCGCTGCCGGAAGATTCCACGTCAACGGCGATAGTACCCCTGACAGTGGGAAGCTTCAAGCGGGCGTATGGCAGAGAGCCGGTGCGGGGCTCAATCCTTACCTTGGCGAAGCCGGGTTCAATCGGGGTCACTCCCATCAACCGGAAAGGTATGATGTTGCCGGGGGCCGCTCCGGCGATGTGGTTCCAGTCCTGGTTGGGCTTGAAACTGTCGTCCCAGGCCTCGATGGTGATTGTGGAACCGGTCCTGATGGTGTTGTACCAGCTGCGTATGCCTCCGGCCGTCAGCAGGCTCAACCCATAGTCTTCCAAACCGGCGGCATAGACTGCATCCATCAGCACCTGGGCTCCGAAAATGCTGCAGCTGAGGCCTCTGGACTGGATGAACTCAGCCACCGAAGGCAACTTGTCCTGTTCCACGAGTCCGCAGTACACCGGCATCATATTGCCGTGGAGCGAAGCGTGGTCAGTGCCTGTGCCGTCGACATAAATACCTCTGCGGCTGTCGAAGAAGGTCTCGTTGAAAGCCTTGCCGAATGCGTCGGCCCTGTCCCTGAAATCAGCGGCCTCGGCGTCCCTGCCGAGAACGGCCGCCATCTTGCCGAGGGTGCACAGGACTTTGTAGTATAATGCATTCACGACAGTATTGTAGTCAGTGTAGACATAGCCGTCGTCTTCCCCACCCTGTCCGGCCTGCAGGCCGAGGATGCCGCTATGCGGCCAGTCGACGATGTCGCGGATGGCTTCGTTGCGGTTGATGGACTGCAGGAAGGCTTCGCTCTGGCCTTTGGTGGTGCTCACGAATCCGTTCTCCTGCACGAGAGCGTCGAGGCCGTGGGCTTTCAATATATCCCAGTTTGCGGCAATGGCTCTGGGGTCAGCCGTGAACATATAGTCGTTCCAGGCCAGCAGCACTTCATACAGGATCCATTCGGTCGGCCAGGTGGGCTGCTTCAGCAGGAATTCCATCGTCCTTCTGGCCAGCGAGTATTCACTGTCGGAAGCATAGTGGCACAACTGTGCTATCAGAGCGTCATATTCGTATGGAATCCTCTCGCGGTCTCCGTCGACATAGATGCCGGCGAAAGACGTGGCCTTGACCGAATAATGGCAGAGGTCCCAAATCTGGTTGAGCGTGTCGTTGGAACATTCGAACGAGGCGGCGTCCTTGTCGAAGGGATAGCTGACAGCTATCCTGCGGGCATCGACGACCTCCGCTCCGCTCACTTCGCAGTAACGGAAAGGCATTACGACTCCGACCTCCTGCGGAAGCTTTACCGCAGAAGGGCCTGTATTCCGCCTGTCGGGCTCGAAGTATACAGGGTATACGTGGATACCTTTCGACACCGGAACGTCGATTTTGGCGTACCTTACGGACGAATTGGAGCCTGCGGGAAGTCTCCACACCCTCCCATTGTCGATCCTCTCTCCTACGTGCACCGTAGCCACCCCGTCAGCAGGAGCCCTGAGCGTGAGTTCAAGCCATCCGAATGCATCCCGCCCGAAATCCACGACCTGAGAGATGCTGACGGCTTTCTGCCGTTCCTGCACCAGAGGATACCACGGAGTCTCGTACTCCTTGAGCTCGTCGGCGGTTGTGAAGCGTCTGGCCTTTGACCATCCGCTGCGGCTGCTGCCGTCGGTCTTGACGCGGACTTTCCAGCTATATGTTGAAGCAGGCTCCAGGGGAGTGCCGCCATAAAGCACGGACACAGACTCTCCGCTCTCCACCCAGCCGCTGTCCCATATCACGCCGCCGTTATCCGACAGAATTATCTGATATGCCTGCTGAAGGCTTTCTTTGCCCGGCACGGTCCAGCTGAAAGAAGGTCTCGAAGAGCGAATGAGAGCTCCGCCCGGAAGCGAAGTGTCCAGCATAAGGTCTGTCCTGAGCCCGGCAGGCAGCTGCGAGCAAGACACCGCAAGAGCGGCCGCGAGAAGTATTGTCAGCCTGATCCGCATAGCCGTCAGAATTTAAGGACGGCAACTACCGGATAATGGTCTGAAATGAACGGCTTTCCTGCATATTGCCTGTCAAGGGTCTCGAATGACAGCGCCTTCGCAAAACCGCTGTAATAGATGTAGTCTATCGGCTTGGACTCTTTGCCCCAGGCATTGTAAGAACCTTTGTCGTCGGTAGTCTTCGCAGTCACCCTTGCTGAAAGCATCTTTCCTTCCAGAGACTGCAGGCAGGGATCGTCGGGCTGCACGTTGAAGTCGCCCGTGAGAACCATAGGCCAGCCTTCCCTGTTCATCTTCGCTATCCTCTCCACTATCAGGGCCAGGCCGTTGCGGCGGGCATCGGCGCCAACGTGGTCCAGATGTGTGTTGACGTAATAGAAATGCCTTCTGCCGTCCTTGCTCTCCAGCAGGCACCAGGTTGCGGTGCGGCGGCACGCGGCATCCCAGCCGAAAGACACCTCGTCAGGGGTCTCGGACAGCCAGTATGTGCCCCAGTCCTTCAGGTTGAACTTTTCCTTGTTGTAGAAAATGGACATCTGCTCTCCGTCCAGAACTCCGTCATCCCTGCCGACACCGATTGCCCCGTACTGAGGGCAGTTTTCTTCCAGGTACTTTCGCTGGAAGTCGAAGGCTTCCTGCAGTCCGAAGATGTCCGGCTGCTGCTCCTCGATCATCGCAACAGAAGCCTCCTTGCGCAGGTCCCAAGAATTGGCGCCGTCGTCAGCAGTTCCCATACGGATGTTGTACGAAACCACCTTGAGGGTTGAATATTTGCCGGAGCAGGAGCTCACAAAGGCAATGGCAGCCATCAAAGAGATAATGACCGCAAACAGATATGTCTTTTTCATAGTCTTAGTATTCATATTAGTGCAAATATAGCAAATGAAGAAGCCAATTTTGATTATTTTTGTACGATAACAATTATAAACGAGATGAAAGAAATAACTATCGGCAACGGCAGCGTGCAGTATATCGGCGTTGACGACCTTGACATAGACCTTTTTGAAAGCCAGTATATCGTTCCTGAGGGAATGGCTTATAACTCATATGTGATAATGGACGAGAGGGTGGCCATAATGGACGGAGTGGACAGCCGCAAGGCTGCTGAATGGGAGGCCAACCTTTATGAGAAACTCGGTGACCGGACTCCGGACTGCATAGTAGTGCTCCACACAGAGCCCGACCACAGCGGCAGCATTGCCAGAGTGATGGCTACCTACCCTAAATGCCGCTGCATCTGCTCGGCAAATGCCGCGAAGTTTATGAAGCAGTTCTATCCCGACCTGGCCTTCGAGGACCGCATCGACACAGTCAAGGAAGGTGACAAACTGAACCTTGGAGCCCACACATTGCGTTTCTTCTCCGCACCGATGGTCCATTGGCCCGACGTGCTCGTAGCCTACGAAGAGTCCGAAAAGATACTTTTCTCCGCCGATGCTTTCGGCAAGTTCGGCGCTCTGAGCAAGACTGAAGATGAAGACTGGGATTGCGAGGCTCGCCGCTACTTCATCAATATCTGCGGCAAGTTCGGTCCCCAGGTCCAGGCTCTACTGAAGAAACTGTCCGGGCTGGAGATTTCAACCATCTGCCCTCTTCACGGCCCGATACTGACTGAAGACCTTGGGCACTACGTGGGCCTCTACGACACCTGGAGCGCCTACAGACCCGAGACCGAAGGCGTGTTCATCGCATACGCATCGCTGCACGGCAACACTGCCGAAGCAGCAGAATATCTCGCCGGAAAGCTTGAAGCGAAGGGTGTCAAGCTGGAAATCGCCGACCTGAGCCGCAGCGACCTTGCCGAAAACATCGAAGGCGCCTTCAGATATGACCGGATGGTGCTGGCAGCCCCCACCTATGAGGGAGGCCTGCATCCGTTGATGTCAGACTTCCTGCATCACCTCAAGGGCAAAGGCTTCTGCAACCGCCGCATCGCCCTTGTAGAGAACGGCACCTGGGCTCCTATGGCCGCAAAAGCGATGAAGGCCGAACTGGAACAGATGAAGGACATCACCATTTATGATCGTATCGTCACCGTACGCTCGGCTGTCACCGCTGCCGCACGCGCTGAATTAGACGCCCTTGCGGCTGACCTGACAGCTTAGTATAGTCTTCTGCAGTTCTTCCAGGAACCGGGTGGACTGGCTTCCATCCATCTGAACGTGGTGGAACTGGAAAGAGATTGGCAGGGTCGTCTTGAACCATCCCTTGCGGTAACGTCCCCAGGCAAGGAAAGGATTGTTGAAAAACCCGCTGTATTGATTGACTATGCAGTCGATCTGCGTTACTGTGACTGCCGACGTGCCGACGATGTTGGCTTCATCGTCATTGATGTCCCTGCATTCCGCAGCGGTCCTCCTCGTCAGGGATTCGTAGTCGCGCTCGAACTGCTCCACTTCGTCGCTGTAAGGGATGTCGCAGTTGTTGATGCCGCCCCGGGCGTTATTGACGATAACGTTGACGCAAAGGCGGTCGTACCTGTACAGTTTACCCTGCGAGGGAAGCAGGTAAAACTCGTCGATCCTGCTGGCCGCACGTCCTATGCACCAGCACAGCAGCATATTGAACTTCATATCCGTCCGTCTGCAAATCCTGCGGAGCCGGGTCACATCAAACGTCTTCATCAGCGTCACCATCGGCACCGGTGATTTCATCCACAGCTCGAATGCCTGTGCCCGGCTGGTATCCTTGGGGTTGACTTCCTGCTTCATCCTGCAAATACGACAAAATAATAACGCTCAAATATACAATAATTGGTAACTTTGGAAAACAGTATGGTTTCCTAATCAAACAATCCAAGCAATGAAAAAAGTTTTCCTTTTCGCGATGTTGCTGTCAGCGTTCTGCGCGTCAGCTCAGCAAAGAAACAACGTACAGCCGTCATTCGCGGGTGCCGTTGATGATTTCAAGCCCAACGTTACCAACCAGCTGGGACATCAGTACCCTATGGTAAATTCTCAAGGAGCCGTCCGCGCGCAGCTCCGCGCCCCTCAGGCCAATTCAGTCCAGATCGACATCGGCGGCGTAAGGTATGAGATGACTAAAGACGAGAACGGCGTTTGGACCGGCACTTCTGCTCCTCAGGATGTCGGCTTCCACTACTACCAGCTCAATGTCGACGGAGCTTCCGTTCCCGATCCCGGCAGCATCTATTTCTTCGGAGCCGGCCGCTGGGGAAGCGGCATAGAGATTCCTTCAGCCGATATGGATATCTGGCAGGTAAAGAATGTGCCCCAGGGCGCAATCGAAGAGAAATACTACTGGTCAAAAGCCACTCAAAGTATGCGTCACTGCTATGTCTATCTGCCTGCAGAATATCAGAAGAACACGAAAAAGAAATATCCCGTCCTCTATCTCCAGCACGGCAACGCCGAGAATGAGCAGGGCTGGTCTGCCCAGGGCCATACCGCTCAGATTCTCGACAACCTGATCGCTGAGGGCAAGGCTGTTCCGTTCATTGTCGTAATGGATTACGGCCAGAGCCAGAACATCCATCTGGTCGGCCAGTATGCTCCCGCCCAGCCTGCTCAGCCTGCACAGCCCGGACAACGTGCCGCAGGTCCCGATGCCTTCCAGACTGTACTGCTCGCAGATATCATACCGATGGTCGAGAAAGAGTACAGGGTTATCGCCGACGCCAAACACCGCGCAATGGCCGGTCTGTCAATGGGCGGCGGCCAGACCCGCAGGATCACACTTGCCAACCCTACGATGTTCGCATATGTAGGTATGTTCAGCGGCGGAGTGATGAGCGTTGAAGACGTCCAGGGAGCACAGGGCTTCCAGAAGACGAACAAAGTGGTCTTTATGAGCTGCGGAAGCAAGGAGAACCCCAGAGTGATGGAAGCAGCAGAAAACCTCAGGGGCATCGGAATGAACGCTGTCGGTTACATCTCGGAAGGCACTGCCCACGAGTGGCACACCTGGCGCCGCAGCCTCTACCAGTTCGCACAGCTTCTGTTCAAATAGAATCTGTCTTCAGCAATAAAAAAGGAGGCTCGCGCCTCCTTTTTTTTTTGTCAATTCATCTTCTTGGGTGTCGGAACCGGGACCTGGGACGGTGACCAGCCGGTGGCCTTTCCGAATACCGAGAAGTCCAGGATGCTCAGCGGGCTGTTCTTCGGCCAGTCAAGCATCGTCAGACGGACGTAACGGCACTCGACGGGTGGTATTTCGTCGAAAAGCACGTTGCGGGGAACGCTGTTGCCGGAGCGGTCGAGGACTGTGCTGTAGTGCTCACCGTCCATTGAAACCTCGATCCTGTACTTGAATACGGGCAGGCCTGCTGAACCGGAGAATCCGCGGCCGCTGCCGCCGAACAGCAGGCGGGAGCCGTCGATGCGGAAGGTCTGCACCCTGTCGCGGTCGACTGCCGGAGAGAGGCTTATCGTGAGAGTGGGGTTCGCATCGTCCTCGGCAGGTTCCCACCACGTAGCCGTAGAGTTGTCAAGCGCATACTCGGGACCTCTTCCGGGCTTCGAACTTGAGGCTACCTTTGCGGCGCCGGGGAAGCCCTGTCCAGTGCTCATACTTGTCTTGCCTACTGACACGATGATAGAGCCGGAATCTCCCTTGGTAGGGTCTTTAACGACACCGGGAGCCCACTGGGGCGTATCAGTCACGTTGCAGACCAGATTGCCGTCCTTGTCGACCGTCACGCGGTCCATACCGATACGGCGGCCGCCGCTGCGAAGGACGACAGTATAGAACTGCCATATATTGCCGTCAGGGCCGGTCACCATACTTCCGTGGGCCGGGCCTGTGACGATGCCGTCAGTGCGGCGCAGCAGAGGGTTGTTGGATGCATATTCATACGGTCCCTGCAAGTTCTTCGACTTGTAGTAACCCTCGGCATAAGTCCTCCATTGAGTGCCTGAAGCAGAATACTGGAGGTAGTATGTCCCGTTGTGCTTGTATACCCACGGCCCTTCGATCCAGGCGACGTCGGGGAATTCGTTCATCTCGCCCTGGCGCTCCCAGATATGGTCGGGATTGAAGCTGAAGTGGTGGGTCACGGGGCCCACGAACTGGGTTATGTCATTGGGGTCGAGCTTTACGGAATAGATGCCGCTGATGGCCATTCCTGGCCAGAAAAGGTAGGGCTGGTTGTTCTCGTCGACATAGATGTGGGGGTCAAAACCCTGGCTCCAGCCGTGCTCGCGGTCGGGTGTGCCTTTCCATTGTCCAAGTACTTCATAGGGGCCCAGAGGGTTGTCGGCCACCCAGACGTTGCTGCTGTTTCCGGTCATATAGAACTTGCCGTTGTAAGGGCATACATCGGGTGCTACTGGAACACCTGCCACATAGTGGTATTCCCAGTTGAGCATATCCTCGGAAACCCAGGCACCGCCGCCGGTGCAGAACATATAATACTTGCCTTCCCATTTGAAGACGCTGACATCTCCGGAGGCACTTCCCTGCCCTATCTCCATCGGAAGGGGGTTGCAATAGCGTGCATCCCTGCCTATGGTCTGGGCATCCAGCATTGCGGCCGAAAGCAGTAGCGAGGCCGCCAGAATGATAACTCTTTTCATAACAGTTATGTTTGTGGATTGTAGATGCGTTATTCAGCGAGCCATACTTCCATATTGCCGGCTCCTCGATGGTTCCAGGCATAGTAAGGAATGAGAGCCAGACCCTTTGAAGCCTTGATACCGGTGACATTGAACACCTTGCCGTCACCTTCGGTGTTGGTGATGCCGTAATTGGGAACCACTTCGAATGAAGAGCCTCCCACTGCAGTGGTGTGGACATTCTTGCCGGCGTTGTCTGCCCATTCAGCGCAGTATACCAGAGGTCCGCGTTCTACGGCGATCTTGCCGCGGTCGTCTTCTACGTTCTGGTTGGCTTCAACTGTACGGACAGGCATATCGAAATGGACTTCAATCACGTCGCCGGCCTTCCAGTTGCGCGACAGGGCGACATAACCGTCGTCCCCGACCTTTGCGTTCTGCCGGCTGCCGTTGATTGCGATGCTCCACTCGGGAGTCAGGCCGTCAGCATACTCATACAAGTCGCCCGGAACCACTTCGTTGCGCACCCAGCCGGGAATGCGGACCTTGACGGTGAATTTACCGGTTTTATTGTCCTCAACCTTTATAGTAACATCGCCGTTCCAGGGATAATCTGTCTTCTGGGAAAGGGTCACACTGCCTCCGTCCATCTGGACTTCTGCGGTATTTTCAGCGAAAAGATTGACATACAGGTTCTTGCCTTTTACGCCATAGACATAGCCGGGAACTGAAGGGATGAAGCGGCAGAGGTTGCTCGGGCAGCAGGCGCAGCCGAACCAGGGCTGGCGGGTCATAGTCCTTCCTGAGTTGAAACGGTATACGCTGTCGGCCGACAAGGGGTTCGGATAGAAGAACTTGCCGCCGTCGACGCTCATACCGCAGATCACTCCGTTGTAGAGCGTACGCTCGAGGCAGTCGATGTATTTGGAGTCGCCGTGGAGCATAAACATACGCTGGTTGAGATATACCTGTGCGATGGCGGCGCAGGTCTCGTTGTAGGCAGTCTTGTTGGGAAGTTCGTAGTCGGCACCGAAGGCCTCGCCGTTATGCCTTGCTCCCACTCCGCCCGTTATGTAGTATTTCTTGGTGACGATGTTGTCCCAGATGGAATCAATTGCGTTGACATATTCCTTGTCGCCGGTCAGGGCTGCGACGTCAGCCATACCGGAATACATATAACCGGCACGCACGGCGTGGCCCCAGGCTTCGCGCTGGTCAACCACGGGAATGTCGCTCTGGCTGTATTGGTTCTTTACGACGGTCTTGCCGCGATAGTCAAGGAAATACTTGGCCTGGTCGAGGTATTTCTTCTCGCCTGTCAGCACATACAGCCTTGCAAGAGCCATCTCCGCTATCTGGTGGCCGGGCACGACGGTCTTCTGCCCCTCTCCCGTTCCGATTTCACGGATTACGCAGTCGGCGTATCTCTTGGCTATGTCGAGGAATTTCGTGCTGCCTGTAGCCTGATAATGGGCACACGCCGCGTCAACCATATGGCCGAGGTTGTAGAATTCGTGACTTCCGCCTTCCACCTCCTGCCAGCGTTCGCTGCCGGACCAGGCGTGAGGATGCCAGGGATTCATCGTCCTCGGGGTATACAGATATCCGTCGGGCTCCTGCGCGGCGGCCACGATGTCCAGCACGCTGTCGATGTAACTCTCTAGTTTCTTGTCGGGATAAGTCTGCAGGATGTAGCTGGCGCCCTCGATGGTCTTGTAGACGTCAGTATCGTCGAAGGGAAAGCCGCTCGGCGGGTTGTCAGGAGAAGGAGTCACGGCCATCTCGAAATTGCGGTAGCGGCCTTCCGACTCGCATTTGCTGAAGGCGAGTGGTATTGTCACTTCGCGTGCTGCCTTGAGGCGATCGCCCCAGAAGCTGTTCTCGGCAATCTTGACATCAGTGAAAGGGACTTGCGACACCTGGTAAGATGCCGAATCTTCGGACTGGCTGCCCGTACAGCCTCCGATGGCCATAATTGCAAGCAGCGCTGCGACTAATTTGATGCTTTTCATATCTGTAAGTTAATAGTTTTACTTTTCAAGCCAGGTAAGTGAGTCAACATCGCCCGCAAGCCATACCGTGTCGCCTGTACGGAAGACAGTGTCGGGCCTGGGGTTAGTCACGAACTGCCCGTCGCGGAGCATACTGATGATCATACAGCCATAGCTGCGCAGGTTGAGATTGTGAAGACTCTGTCCAGTCATATATGAGTTATCAGTGAGAGTCACAGGCTCCACCTTGAAGGAGCTGTCAGACTCGCAGATATAGCCGGTGTTGGAAGAGCGCAGCAGCGACTGCATAGCATCGAGCTGCTCTCCGGTTCCGACAGCGAACAGTTTGTCTCCGGGGAATATGACTATGTTGCCGTCCGGGATGGTATAGTTCTTTGCCCCACGGGTGATTTTGATGATGTTGGCGCCGGATTTCTCGCGCAGGGGCAGATCCTTTAGCCTGCGTCCTGCCCAGGATGATTCCTGAGCCACTGTCATCTCTTCGATGTGGACGTCGTATGAACCGAGGCTCTGCTTCACGGAAGCCGTCACCGGACGCAGCCTGCGGACAGTCTCCTCCTTGTCGTTGAGGTTCTGCAGAAAGCGGTTTTCAAGCGTCTGGTAGCGCTTCAGGAAGTTGCGCGTCACGACAATCATTATGAAACCCGCTATGAGCAGCACTACCACAACCCAGCCCGAAAGCTTGGCATAATGGGATATGGCTGCCATTATGAACCCCATCGCGATGAATATCCTCGTGACGTCAAGGCCCACCAGAGGCCAGGAATTCGACCTCTTCTCGGCCATCAGCTTCTGTATGGACGTCTGCGACTTGTGATGTCTGGACACCAGGCCGAACAGGAAAGGGAGCATCACAAGCAGCGTGGTCAGTATGCATACCGCCTGGTGCAGCTTGGTGCTGATCTCGGGCAGCACTTTGGAGACAAGGCCGTCAAGGTATGTGGCCGACAATATCATTATGGCCGAGAGCAGGACCCCATAGATAAGAACCCTCGTCACAAAACCGGTTATGACTTTCTTCCATTCGCTCTTTTCAGCCCTCGAACGCCTCTCCGAACTGTCAGCCCTGTCTATTTTTGCGAGCAGTCCTGCAGGAAGTATGCGCTGAAGCCATCTGTACACCGGTCCTGCAAGCTTGATGGTGTAAGGAGTAGTGAAGATGGTAAGCACCGAAACAGCTATGATGACCGGGTATATGAAATCACGCATCACGCCCAGGCTCACTCCTACTCCGGCGATAATGAAGCCGAACTCACCCAGCTGGGCGAGGCTGAAGCCCGAATGGACGGCATTGCGTAGGTTGCCGCCGGCGAGGATGATGCCGATGGTGACGAACAGTACGTGGGTGACGACTACGGTCAGCGCAAGGATGAGGATGACCCACCAGTGGGCGCCGATCTGCGCTGGAGCTATCATCATTCCGACAGATACGAAGAAGATGGCCCCGAAAAGATCCTTGATCGGGGATATCAGCTTCATAATCTTCTCGTTCTCTATGGTCTCGGCAAGAATGGAACCCATCATAAAGGCTCCGAGGGCTGAAGAGAAGCCTGAAGCCGTGGCGAGGGACACCATTCCGAAACACAGACCAAGGCTTATGATGAGCAGGATTTCGTCGCTCAGATACTTGCTCGTCCTCTTGAGCAGCGTCGGTATGACATAGATGCCTACGACGAACCACAGCACCAGGAAGAAGACCAGCTTGCCGAAGTTGAGCAGCATCTCCCCTCCCGAGAAATTGTTGGATACGGCCAGCGTCGACAGCAGCACCATCAGCATAATGGCTATCATATCCTCGACCACCAGCGTGCCGAACACTATGCCGGCGTAAGACTCTTTCTTCAGTCCGAAATCATCATAGGTCTTGATGACCATTACGGTCGACGACATTGACAGCAGGCCGGCGAGGAATATGCTTTCCATAGAGGTCCATCCAAGTGCCTGGCCTATCAGGAAGCCTATGATGAACACGCCGACGAACTTGCTGAGCGCTGTGACTATGGCCTGGCTGCCTGCAGCCATAAGTTTCTTGAAGCTGAACTCCAGTCCGAGACCGAACATAAGGAAGATGATACCGATGTCGGACCATTGTTCTACGGCCTCCTGGCT
The DNA here is from genome assembly GCA_947169015.1 of uncultured Bacteroidales bacterium. GTDB lineage: Bacteria > Bacteroidota > Bacteroidia > Bacteroidales > UBA932 > Equibacterium. The sequence goes on from CAMVOD010000013.1 coordinate 31,415, forward strand.
GGATATGCCGAAGATGCCGAGGTTGGGGCTTATGATGAAACCGGCGATGATGTAGCCGAGTATGAGCGGCTGCTTCAGGGCACGGCAGATGACTGTGCACAATCCAGCCGTGATAAGTATTATCGCTAAGTCGTTGACGAAGTTTATGCCGGTTTCCATATCAAGTCCCTGTTACTTTCCCGCAGCGTCACGTGCCCGCATCCGCTCGGCCCTGGTGGACATTGACGGGAACCACATATCTTCGGCTTTGATGCCGCATTCCCTCACCATCTGCGTGCTGTATTCCAGTCGGCCGAAATTTGAATCCGTGTTGTTGGTGCCAAAGGTGAACTTCAGACCCATAGCCTTTGCTTTCAGGATGATGCGCTTGCTGGGAAGCTTGTACCTGGAGTTGATTTCCAGGGCAATGTTGTTTTTCTTGAGGACGTTCAGGATCCTGTCCACCCTTTCGTCAGTCCAGAGCATGTCGAAATCATCGGCGATGACTCCTGGAAGATAGAAGGGATTGGCAGAGAAGTCCGCCGGATCGTTCTCAAAGATATGGACCGTCTCGTCGACGATGAGGTCCATATACTTCTGCACCGGAATGTCTATGTTCACTTCCTCGGGATGCCAGAGCCTTACCAGCCTGCCCCTGTCGTAGACGTACATTCCGTCGGTGAATATATAATCGAACTTGTCGAGCAGTTCCGGCGGGAAGCTGCGGGACCATTTGCGGCCGTCACCCTGCAGCGGACGCATAAAGGGCCAGTCCTTGACTCTCTGCCAGTATTGCTCCATCTCCTGTGCGCTCGTCAGCACCAGTCCGGAGCCGCCTTCGCCTTCTTTCTTTGGCCCGTAGGCGTTCGGACCTATGCCATAGTTGATGCCGTAGTTCTTGGATTTGGCCAGTGCCATATCGGCTGTAAGGTCGCCCTTAAGGTGGACGTGGTAGTCGATTACAGGGAAATCGATCTGCTGCAGGCGGATGATGTCATCGGTGCTCTCATCTACGGGCGGGAGCGAATCTGAAGGGTTGTGAAGCCCTTTGGGGAGGGACTCTATGGAAACGTCCCTGAAAGACGCCGAGCCGCCGGCTCCTGTGAAAACCACACGGCCGCTGCCAAGCAGCATATCCTTGTGCTCTTCGCTGCGGTAGGGCGCGTCAGGCTCGGTGTAGCAGACAACCTCGGTGCCGTTTATCGTAACGGAGATGTTACTGCCTCTAACTGCTATCTCGAAGGGGAACCACTGCCCGTCTTCGGCCAAACTCCGATAAAGATTCCTGACCGAAGCCAGTGAACCGCTCTTGCGGCTGCCGTCGATCGGCCCGTTGTGCAACAGCACCTGATATCCTTTTGTGCAGTTGCCGTCGGTATGGAACCAGACGGATGCCTCGGCGCCGTCGGCCAGCAAGGCCTCGCCTTTAAGCATAAAGTCTGTATATGTGCCGCGCATCGGCTCGGAATCTCCAGCCTTCAGCTCGAATTCCCGGACCGATGTGCAAGCGACAGATACGACCGTCATAAGGGTGACGATCAGAAATCTTTTCATAGGACAGTCAGGTTATTTCTTGAAATACCTGTTGTAGAGACCTTCGAATCCTTTGCCGTGACGGGCCTCATCCTTGGCCATCTCGTGGATGGTGTCGTGGATGGCGTCGAGATTCTGCTGTTTTGCAAGAGTGGCGATGCGTTTCTTGCCTTCGCAGGCACCGGCTTCAGCGTGCATACGTTTCTCGAGATTGGTCTTGGTGTCCCATACTACCTCGCCGAGCAGTTCGGCGATACGTGCGGCGTGGTCGGCCTCCTCGAAAGCATAGCGACGGAAAGCGTCAGCCACCTCGGGATAGCCTTCGCGGTCTGCCTGACGGCTCATAGCCAGGTACATACCGACTTCTGAGCATTCGCCGTTGAAATGGTCGTGAAGACCTTTGAGGATTTCAGGATCCTTGACGTCCTTGGCAACTCCGAGAACGTGCTCGTCTACGAATACGAGTTTGTCTTCAGTTTCTTCGATCTGGATGAATTTTGAACCGGGAACGCCGCAGAGAGGGCATTTTTCGGGAGCGGCGTCACCTTCGTGGATATATCCGCATACGGGGCATCTGAATTTAGCCATAGTATTGATCTTTAAGTGTTATTGATTGTATTTATCAAAAAGTGTTGGGCAATGTGAGGAGATGGTACTGTATAGTTTTGGCCATACGCAGATGGCCTTCGGCAGCCGGATGCAGACGGTCGGTGCCGGCATTGTTGAAATAAGGGGCATATTCGTCGAGCACCGGCATCAGGCCGCTCTCTCCGTAGAGGTCGATGACCGGTACGCTCCAAATCTGGCCGCAGCGGCGGATGGCGGCTGCGTAGTCCTCAATATAGAGGCCGAGAAAGTTGGCATACATCTCGTCGGGCTGCACGTTGCGGGCGTTGAAGCGGGCGTATGCCCTGTGGAGCGGGGTCATCAGTATTATCTGCTTCGTCGGAAATGTGGTCTTGAGATACTGCATCAGGATGTTGCAGCGGCCTGTGAAGGTCGTCTTGTCGAAATTGAAGTGCCTGTGAAGTTTCGGCGTCATTCTGCCGTTGGTGTTCACGGAATCCACTGTCTCGGTGAACCACTCTCCCATCGGAATGTCGTGGAAGAAGTCATTGGTGCCGGCAAGGATGATAATGGCGTCGAACGACTGGTCGACCTTGAGGGCCTGGTCGGGCAGCTGGCTCATCTGGTTGCCGTTGACGGCGAAAGAGACGGTCTGCATATCCATAAGCTCGGCAAGGAACTCCCACCAGCATTCGGTCGTGCCGACACGGACGGGGTCGCTGATGGAATCGCCCAGTATCGCCACCTTGGAGCCACGCCATTGGTTCTGGGCGCAGACGGGCAGACACACGGCCAGGATGCCTGCAATAAGTGATATCAATCTCGTTGTTTTCATACTTTGAACGCGAACAACAAATATAACTATATTTGCTGAGAAAAATCCACGCGAAGCAATGATAAATCCCGAACTTGAAGCATACGTCGAAAAAGAGATCATCCCCCGTTACAGACACTTCGACAGCGCCCACTCCGAAGAGCACGTGCGCACCGTCATCAAAAATGCCCTGGAGCTGGCCAAACGCTATGACGTAGACGAGAATATGATATACGCCGCGGCTGCATACCACGACACCGGGGTGGTCGAGGGCCGCGAGCGCCACCACATTGTTTCAGGCCGCATCATACGCTCGGACAAGGAGCTGGAACGCTGGTTCACCCCTGAGCAGATAGAGACCATCGCCCAGGCTGCCGAGGACCACAGGGCTTCGTCCGACCGCAAGCCCCGCGGCATCTACGGGCTCATTATTGCCGAGGCTGACAGGGACATCGATCCGGTGAAGATTATACGCCGCACCGTCCAGTTCGGCTTCAACAAGTATCCTGAGCTGGACCGTGAAGGCCAGTGGCAGCGCACACTGGAGCACCTGATGGAGAAATATGCCGAGGGTGGCTATCTGAAACTGTGGATACCCGAATCCGACAATGCTGCAAGGCTCGCCGAGCTTCGGGAGATCATCAGGGACACGGACAAGTTACGCGATCTCTTCGACCGCGAATACCAGCGTCTGCGCGTCCTTGACTTCCTGACACGCAACGGCATCCCCTATGAAATATATGAGCACCCGCCGTTGTTCACGATCGAGGAGGCTCTTTCCTATTGGGGACAGATTCCCGAATGCACACACTGCAAGAACCTGTTTATGCGCAACCACAAGGGCAACCGCCACTATCTCATCAGTTTCGAGTGCCACAAGCAGATGGACATCCACGGTCTGGAACACGCCCTGCATCAGGGCAAGCTCTCATTCGCTTCACCTGAGAGGATGATGCGCTGCCTCGGTCTTAAACCCGGGAGCGTCTCTCCCTTCGGTCTGATCGAGGATATGGACCTGTCGGGCGCCGATCCCAAGGAGCTTTTCGAGAACGGACACAGGGTGAAGTTCTATCTGGACTCGGAGCTTATGGAAGCAGAACGAATAAGTTTCCACCCCTGCGACAACACTGCCAGCGTGGTGGTCACAAGGGCGGATTTTATGCGTTTTCTGGAGCTCTGGGGCGGAGAATACGAACTGCTTACAGTATAGCCGCCGTCACCGTTTGAAGTACGGGGCATCCCCTGAGCGCGGTACGCTTCCTGCCATCACCGGCCAGCCGTCCACCCAGTCGACTTTGTCAAGCCAGGCCTTGCGGCCTGCATCGGGGTCGTCGGCGTCATAGCCGTGATAGAGTATCCAGTCCTGGCCTGCATCGTCGGTAATGATTTCGCTGCAGTGGCCGGGACCGCGGACAAAGTTGTCTCCGGAGACAAGTATTTCGTGGAAATTGGCCAGCATAGGGTTGCCGTGCCTGTCGGTATAGGGGCCTTCGAGGCTGTCGCTGCGGCCGACCACCAGGGTATAGCGGCTCTTCAGGCCTTCGCAGCAAGTGCCGATGGATGCAAACAGATAGTATTTTCCGTCACGCTTGTGGATATAGCTGCCCTCATAGGCATCGCCTGCGATCTGGACCTTGCGGTCGAAAGGCTGGGCTACGCTTCGGCCGTCTTCGCTGAGTTCAACCAGATAGATGCCGAAGAAACTGCCCCACGCCATATAGTTTCTGCCACCGTCGCTGAAAAAGTTCTGATCGATCGAGTTCCTCACTCCAGATTCCGGGGACGGAATGAGGATGTGGGCGTAACGGTAAGGTCCGGTGATGGATTCTGATTCGGCACAGGCGATTCCGCTCTCCCAATGGCCGTCCCACACTCCGTTGGAGAAATACAGGATATACCTGTCCCCTACTTTCTGGATGTCAGGAGCCCAGTAGCCGGCTCCTTCCACAAGCCTCGGTCTGTTTTCGGGATCGAAGGCATAACCGACAAATTCCCAGTCAACCAGATTGTCAGAGCGGTAGATGGGGATATTTCCCTGACGCTGGGTCGCGAAGAGGTAGAAGGCTCCGTCATCACCGCGGATCACGGTCGGGTCAGGAGCGTTTTCATTGATGACAGGATTGCTGTACTGCGGCGCCTGGCTGTGGCAGGCCGTCAATGCGGCGAGAACAAGCAGAAGCAGGAAAGTCTTTTTCATAATGTTGTATTTACTGGAAATAAAATCACCGATCGGGTTCCCAAGTTAGCAAAAAATGCATAACTTTATCGAATCAAGTCTTAAATACAGTTTATATGTCTAAATACATTATCGCACTCGATCAGGGCACCAGCAGCTCCAGAGCCCTCGTTTTCAACGAAAAAGGCGAGATCTGCTCAGTAGCCCAAAAAGAATTCACCCAAATATTCCCGCAGCCGGGCTGGGTTGAGCACAACCCCAAGGAAATATGGTCGTCGCAGTCAGGAGTTATGGCCGAAGCCATCGCTTCCAAAGGTCTGAGAGCTTCCGACATCGCCGCCATCGGCATCACCAACCAGCGTGAAACCACCATAGTGTGGGACGCCGCAACCGGAGAACCCGTCTATAATGCCATCGTATGGCAGGACCGCAGGACATCTGCTTTCTGCGACTCCCTGAAAATTGCCGGCAAGACCGACTTCATCCGCAAGAAGACCGGCCTCATCATAGATGCATATTTCAGCGGCACCAAGATCCGCTGGATTCTGGAGAACGTTCCCGGCGCAAGGGAAAAGGCAAACAGAGGCGAGCTCCGTTTCGGAACCGTAGATTCGTGGCTCATCTGGAACCTGACCGGCGGCAAGGTCCACGTGACTGACGTGACCAACGCTTCCCGCACGATGCTCTTCAACATCCACACCCTGAAGTGGGACAAGGATCTGCTCGATCTGCTGGGAGTTCCCGAGTCGATGATGCCTCAGGTTAAGTCTTGCTCCGAGGTCTACGGCCATACCAGCACCAGCGTGCTGGCCGGCAACGTGCCTATCGCAGGCATCGCAGGCGACCAGCAGTCCGCCCTCTTCGGACAGATGTGCACCGAGCCCGGCGCTGTCAAGAATACCTACGGCACCGGCTGCTTCCTGCTTATGAATACCGGCGAGAAGCCTATCGCCTCCCGCAACAACCTGCTGACCACCATCGCCTGGAAGATCGGCGACAAGGTGAATTATGCTCTCGAAGGCAGTATCTTCGTTGCCGGCAGCGTGGTCCAGTGGCTGCGCGACGGTCTGGGCATCATCAAGTCCAGCGGCGAGGTAGAGGCCCTTGCGGCGTCTGTTCCCGACAACGGCGGCGTCTATTTCGTTCCGGCACTGACGGGTCTCGGCGCTCCGTACTGGGACCAGTATGCCAAAGGCTGCGTCTATGGCATCACCCGCGGCTCAACCGCAGCCCACATCGCCCGTGCAGCGCTTGAAGGCATCGCTTTCCAGACTATGGATATCGTGGAGGCAATGCAGAGCGACAGCGGCGTGAAGCTGTGCGAACTCAAGGTCGACGGCGGTGCTTCCCGCAACAACCTGCTGATGCAGTTCCAGAGCGACATCCTCGGCTGCGACGTAATCCGCCCGCAGATTACCGAGACCACCGGCCTCGGCGCTGCATTCCTCGCCGGTCTTGCAGTCGGCTACTGGAAGAGCATCGACGAGATCAAGTCCATCTGGGCTGTCGAGCGCCGTTTCACCCCTGCCGATCCTCAGACTGAGGCCAAGAAGGGCTGGAAAGACGCCGTTTCAAGAACTTTATCTAAATAACTAAATACTATTATGGAAAAATATCTGTTTGAATTCCTGGGAACTCTGGTTCTCATCCTGATGGGTGACAGCGTCGTTGCCAATGTCTGTCTCAACAAGACAAAAGGCCAGGGCAGCGGCTGGGTTGTCATCACGATGGCCTGGGGTTTTGCCGTGATGTGCGGCGTGTTCGTGTCCGGCCCTATCAGCGGTGCCCACCTCAATCCCGCTCTGACCCTGGGTCTGGCAGCTGCCGGTTCTTTCCCCTGGTCTGACGTGTTCGGCTACATCGTGGCTCAGATTCTGGGCGGTATCTGCGGTGCAGCTCTCGTTTGGGTATGCTACAAAGATCACTTCGACGCTACTGAAGACCAGGCTGCGAAACTCGGCTGCTTCTGCACCATTCCCGCCATCCGCAATTATTGGCGCAATTTCATCTGCGAGGTTGTCGGAACCTGCGTGCTGGTATTCATCATTATGGCCTTCGCCACTGAGGGCAACACTGCCGACTTCAATCTCGGTAGCTCGGGCGCGTTCCCTGTGACAATGCTTATAATGGCCATCGGTATGTCTCTCGGCGGTACCACCGGTTACGCCATCAATCCTGCCCGTGACCTCGGTCCCCGCATCGCCCACGCCATCCTCCCCATCAAGGGCAAAGGCTCAAGCGACTGGGCTTACAGCTGGGTTCCCATCTGCGGCCCGGTTGTCGGCGCTCTCCTCGCTGCCGGCCTCTTCGTGCTGGTATTCTAACATCCGCGTTATGACAGAATGTGACGGCCGGGAGCATTTCCAGGCCGTTTCTTTTTGCAATCGACAGCCACATTTCGCGTTATGGAAAAGAATGGCTATCTTAGTTCCGAATAACTTGAAACAGTTTGACCGTATGTCTGATAATACCAAGAAACTTTTCAGCGAGGACTGGCTGGCCGTGTGGATCGGAGCCATTGTCATCCTCATCGGCTGCGTAGCTGTCCTGACGGGATGGTTCGACTTCGCGGCTCTCAAATTTTCGACCTGGCACTTCGGTGACCATACGATATGGGCCCAGCTGGGCAAATGGTCTTTCTGGGGCAAGCTGCTGCTGACTATGGCTGTACTCGGGCTGCTCTTCGCTGCCGGAATCAAACTGCAGGGCGGCAGCATCAAGAAGTTCCTGCCGGCCTTCATCTGCCTCTTCCTGCTGGCTGTCTTCGTACGCCTCATCAGCGCGGAATTCACTCTCAACCGCTACCTCGAGTGGGCGTTCTGGGCGTTGATCGTCGGTCTTCTCATTTCCAATACGGTAGGCGTCCCCGAGTGGCTGAAGCCCGCCATCCGCACCGAATACTACATCAAGACCGGCCTGGTGATAATGGGCTTCTCGGTGCTGTTCTCCAACATCGCCAAGTTCGGCCTCTACGGCCTCGGCATAGCCTGGATAGTCACCCCCATCGTCATAATATTTATGTGGTGGCTCGGCACCAAGGTGTTCAAGATCGACAACAAGCCACTGGTGATAACTCTTGCAGCCGCCACGAGCGTCTGCGGTACATCCGCTGCCATTGCCACCGGAGCGGCCGCCAAAGCGAAGAAGGATGACCTTTCCATCGCCATTTCAATATCCATCATCTTCACCATCCTGATGATGGTGTTCGAGCCTATGATCATCAAGGCAGCCGGAATGAGCCAGCTGATGGGAGGCGCGCTCATCGGCGGCACCGTCGACTCCACAGGAGCGGTGGTGTTGGCAGGCAATGCCCTCGGCGCCGAAGCCGAGCAGGCGGCTGTGCTTGTCAAGTCCATACAGAACATCCTTATCGGCTTCATAGCCTTCTTCGTCGCCATATTCTTCGCCACGAGGGTTGACAAAGGCTCGGAACGCAAGGTCGGCGCCAGCGAAATCTGGACCCGCTTCCCCAAGTTCATCATCGGATTCTTCGCGGCATCGCTCATCGCCTCGTTCATCATCCAGCCCGCTTTCGGCGGCGACCAGGTCAAGGCCATCAACGGCGTGCTGGACCAGTATAAGAACTGGGCTTTCGTGCTCGCCTTCACATCCATCGGCCTCGACACCAATTTCAAGTCCATCGCCAGGCAGATGCACGGAGGCAGGGTGCTGTGGCTCTACATCATCGGCCAGTTATTCAACATAGCGCTCACTCTCTTTGCAGTCTGGTTCCTGCTGTCCGGCGCTGTATTCGACATACCTGTCCTCTCTGAATTCAAATGATGGACAAGCGCAGGTTGTTGAAGGTAGTGACCATCTTCGCGGTGGCGCTGGCCGTGCTCTGCGCCCTGTACATAATGATCAACGGCCTCGGCCTCAGCGACAAGTACGATTTCGGGGCCGGGGCATATTATTACACCGACATTCCGGATTACGGGAATGTCATACACGACGACGCCTATGAGGCGCAGCTCCCCTACTGGGTCTACGTCGTGCTCTTCCTCAGCTGGGGCTTCCTGATGTACCGTCTCTGGGTATGGATTGACAAAAAAAGATGAATGGCCGTTAACAAAACGCCAGGCAGCCCGTCTTATTATCAAAACGATTTTTATGAAACGATTTTTGGTAACGTTGTTTGTATTGCTGTCTGTAACGGCAGTGTGCCAGGCCCGCAGGACTCCGGGCAAGAGCGATATCCAGGCTATGGTGAACGATATGAGGGCTGAAGCCCGCCTTGCTGGAATCAGTTCCGACAAAGAGTCAGTCTCGCTTCCCGGGATAAGAGTAGTGTCTGAAGCCAACGTGGAAATGGTGTCCATAGGCGGCATAGCTATGAAACTTGGCAAGAGCTTCAGCGGGCTCAACAGGGAAATGCCGGCAGTACGCGGCATCAGCAGTATGCTGGTTGTAAGTTATGAAGATTGCCCCGTGCACATCAAGGACAAGTTCAACGCAAAAATGTCGAATGCCCTGCGAGGCTGCGAGCTGCTGATGGAAGCCAAGGACAACGGGGAGAAAATGTCGATCTACGGCAATACCGCCAGAGACGGTGAGCGGGTGAACGACATCATAATGTTTGTACCTCAGGAAGGCGCACTGATATGCTTTTTCGGAAGCATAGACTCCAAGGACCTTGCTGATCTCGTAGAATCTACGACAAAGTAAGACGATGGGTTCTGCCGAGTTCAAGGCCACCTGGCTTCCGCTTGAAGACGCTTTCTACCGCGTAGCCCTCTACATTCTGGAGGATGCGGCTGATGCGGCCGATGCAGTGCAGGATCTGTATATCAGGCTTTGGATCTCTCGCGACAAGCTCTCTGAAATACGTCAGCCGAAGGCCTACGGCCTGACGATGCTGAAGAATATCTGCCTCGACCGTCTGCGTCACGCAAATGTTGCAAGAAGCGAATCGCTCAAGTCTGCAGAATTCCGTTCCGGCGGCGAAGACTCGACGTTGGCGGCACGAGAAACGATAAAAGCCGTGGAGGCCGCTATGGCGCGTCTGCCTGACAACCAGCGCAAGGTGCTGCAGATGCGGGTCTTTGAAGATATGGAATACGCAGACATAGCTGCAGCGACGGGGCTGGCTGAAGGAAGCCTGCGCGTAATGCTCAGCGCTGCGAGAAAGACACTCAGGAAACTATTGGACAATTGAAAGCGATATGAAACGTATTGAAGATATAGAAAAGATGACGGCCGAAGAGCTTGAGGCTGTTGCTGACGACCGAAGCATCCCTGCCGGGAAAGCAGGAGCGAATGAGGTCATAGCCAAGCTTGAAATCGCCGAAGAAGCTTCAGGACGCTCGCCCCGCAAGGTATACATCAGCTGGATTTCCGGCATAGCCGCAACCTTCATAGTAATGCTGGGCATCGGCTTCGCACTTTGGAACCGCGGACCGAAAGACACTTTCGACGATCCCGCCCTCGCCTACGCCCAGGTGCAGGAAGTGTTCCGCCAGATTGGTTCAGGCGTCCAGCAAGGCAAGGCTGCCGTTGATGAGAGCAGCCAGATGATTACAGATGAAATAGAAAAAACAATAAATATCATACGATGAAAAAAATTCTGTTGACAGCGATTCTCGCAGTATTGTCTATGACCGCTTTCGCCCAGACGGGCAAATCTCTCTACGAGAAATATTCTGATATGGACGGCGTGACAGCAGTTTACATCAGTCCCGCTATGTTCAAGATGATTGGTAAACTCAGCCTCGATATGGGCGAGGAAGATGTGGACATCGCCCGACTCGTACGTTCTCTCAAGGGTATGTATATTCTGAATATTCCCAATTCAGGGCCTGCGAATCAACTGGCCGGTGAAGTATCGAAACTGATCCGCGGCGGCAGATATGAGTTGCTTATGGAAGCCAAGGACAGCGGCGACCATATGCAGATGTTTACCAACGGCGATGATGATATCATAAGGAGCTTCATAATGCTCAATACGGACGGTGACGAGACTTCGTTCATCTGCTTCGACGGCGATATCCTCCGCGAGGACTTCGAACGGGTAGTCGTAAATTCAGACCTCTAGTAGAGCAGGTTCATCTGTTGTTCATAATTAGTATAATCCATCTCTCAATTAAGGGAGATGGATTTTTTATATACAGATAAGCATAAGTGAAAGAATACAGGCCTTCAGGAAGCTCGTTCGCTGACGCTCACTCGTACCCTCCTACTGTCTACTTCGTCCTGCTACGCAGAACTCGTATCCAGCAGGCAACCTCCCTCTTCCTTGGCCGGGGTGGCCATATTCCTTCAGGCCTTATTCTTTCACTTATGCGCTATTATTTGTATATTTGAAAAATACAAACACTATAATTGTCACTATGAAACAACTGATAGAATGTGTTCCGAATTTCAGCGAAGGCCGCGACAAAAACGTCATTGATGCGATAGTAAAGGCCATCGCTGACACCAAGACCCCTGACGGACGCTCAGTCAGCGTGCTGAACGTCGACCCGGGCGAAGCCACCAACCGAACGGTAGTCACCTTCATCGGCGAGCCCGACGCTGTCTGCGAAGCGGCGTTCCAGGGCGCAAGGAAAGCGCAGGAGCTGATAGATATGAGGCTCCATCACGGCGAGCATCCCCGTTCAGGTGCGACCGACGTGCTGCCCCTGGTTCCCGTTCAGGGCATAACACTCGAAGAGTGTGCTGCACTGGCCCGCAAACTGGCCGAGCGTATGTACAAGGAGCTGGGTATCCCCTGCTACTGCTATGAGGCCGCCGCCTTCAAGCCTGAGCGTCGCAACCTGGCCGTATGCCGCGCTGGCGAATATGAGGCTCTGCCCGACAAGATGGCCGACCCCGAACGCAGGCCGGATTTCGGTCCGAAGCATTATGACGAGACGACCGCCCGCAGCGGTGCCAGCAACGTAGGCGCCCGCAACTTCCTGATTGCAGTCAATTTCAACCTTAACACCACTTCCGTCCGCAAGGCGATGAGCGTCGCCTTCGACGTGCGCGAGAAAGGACGCAAGGCCCGCGAAGGAGGCTCCCTGACCGGAGCGCTCATCAAGGATGAAAACGGAGAACAGGTATGGATCCCAGGGACGCTGAAAGGCTGCAAGGCCATCGGCTGGTACATCCCTGAATACGGAGTCGCTCAGGTCAGTATGAACATCACAGACATCGAAGCTACTCCCCTGCACAAAGCCTTCGACGAAGTGTCTGCCAAGGCCGAAGCCCGCGGAATGCGCGTGACAGGCACCGAAATCGTAGGCCTGGTGCCCAAGCAGGTGCTCATCGACGCCGGCCGCTACTTCCTTGAGAAACAGCATCGCAGCGTGGGAGTCAGCGAGAGCGAACTCATCAAGATAGCCGTTCGGAGTATGGGACTGTCCGACCTCAAGCCATTCGAACCGCACGAAAAAGTCATAGAATATCTGATTGCCGACCCTGCTGAAGAGGCTGCCAGGGAAAGGCTTGTGCGGATGACCGTCAAAGGCTTTGCCGAGGAGACAGCATCTGAATCTCCGGCTCCCGGCGGTGGCAGCGTCGCCGCAGTGATGGGAGCCTTCGCGGCCGCCCTGAGCACTATGGTGGCCAATCTGTCGGCCGGCAAGCGCGGCTGGGACGACCGCTGGGAAGAATTCTCGCAGTGGGCGGACAAAGGCCAGAAAGTGCTCTCCAGGATGCTGGAACTTGTGGACGAAGACACCCGCTCATTCGACGGCATTATGGCTGCGATGGGCCTGCCCAAAGGAACCCCTGAAGAAAAGGAAGCCCGCAGCAAGGCCATCGAGGCCGCGACTCTCCGTGCAGCCCAGGTGCCCCTCGAGACTATGAGGACTGCAATGAAGGTATTCCCCATCGCCGAAGCTATGGCCAGGGACGGCAATCCCAATTCGGCGTCCGACGCTGGCGTCGGCGCCCTTGCAGCCCGTGCCGCCGTGCGTGGCGCCTTCCTGAATGTCAAGATCAACGCCCAGGGCCTTGAAGACAAGGCTGCCGCAGAGCAGCTGATCGAGGAGGGAAAGGCTATGATTGCCAAAGCCGAGATACTCGAATCCGAAATCCTATCACTAACAAAACTGTAATATGGCATCTTTCCAGGAAGAAATTCTTGCCGGCATCCCCCAGGACAGCCTGCCCGAGCAGAAGCCTTACGACAATACAGTAAATCACGCTCCAAAACGAAAAGACATACTTACCGAAGCTGAGAAGGAACTTGCGCTGCGCAACGCACTCCGCTATTTTCCTCCGCAGCTTCACGCACAGCTGGCTCCGGAATTCGCCCGTGAGCTGAAGGACTACGGCCGCATCTATATGTACCGCTACCGTCCCTCCTACCGCATCTACGCCCGCGCTGTCGACGAGTATCCCGCAAAAAGCCGTCAGGCCGCAGCTATGATGGCGATGATACAGAACAACCTTGACGAACGCGTGGCGCAGCATCCCCACGAACTCATAGTCTACGGCGGCAACGGCGCCGCTTTCCAGAACTGGGCCCAGTACAGGCTGGTGATGCAGTATCTGGCAAATATGACAGACGAGCAGACCCTCGTTATGTACAGCGGACATCCCCTCGGCCTGTTCCCGAGCCACAAAGACGCTCCGAGGGTAGTCATCACCAACGGAATGGTGATTCCGAACTATTCATCACAGGACAACTGGGAACGCTTCAACGCACTTGGCGTTTCTCAATACGGACAGATGACCGCAGGCTCCTGGATGTACATCGGTCCGCAGGGCATAGTGCACGGCACGACCATCACCGTGATGAACGCCGCACGCAAGCAACTCTGGAAAAGAGGCCTCAAAGGCACTGAAGAAGAGCGTCACGGAATGCTCTTCGTCACTGCAGGACTCGGCGGGATGTCCGGCGCGCAGCCCAAGGCCGGCAATATTGCAGGAGTGGTCAGCGTCACCGCCGAAATCAACCCCGCTGCAGCTCAAAAGCGCTATGACCAGGGCTGGGTCGACGAGTTGCACTACGACCTGGACGAACTCATACCTCGCATACGCAAGGCCGTTGCAGACCGCCAGGTAGTGTCTTTGGCCTATGTCGGCAATGTCGTGGACCTTTGGGAACGGCTTGCCGACGAAGGCATCGCCGTGGATCTGGGTTCTGACCAGACCTCACTCCACAATCCATACGCAGGAGGCTATTATCCTGCAGGACTCAGTTTCGAGCAGAGCAAGGCTCTGATGGCTTCTGACCCCGAAGCTTTCAAGGAGGCCGTCCACGCCTCACTGCGTCGACAGGCAGCTGCAATAGGCCGCCTGACAGCCAAAGGGATGTATTTCTTCGATTATGGCAACGCCTTCCTGCTGGAGTGCTCGAGAGCCGGAGCCGACGTGCTGAACGCAGACGGCAGCTTCCGCTATCCCTCATACGTCCAGGACATAATGGGCCCGATGTATTTCGACTACGGCTTCGGTCCTTTCCGCTGGGTATGTATGAGCGAGGATCCTGACGACCTGGCGCTTACCGACGCCCTTGCTATGGAAGTGCTGGAAGAGGAAGCCCGCACCGCCCCGGACGAGATCAAGGGCCAGATGCACGACAACATAAAATGGATCGACGAGGCCGGACGTAACAAGCTTGTCGTAGGTTCGCAGGCCCGCATCCTTTACGCCGACTGCGAAGGCCGCACCAAGATAGCCCTCGCCTTCAACGAAGCCATCCGTGACGGAAGGCTCAAGGGACCTGTAGTTCTCGGCCGCGACCACCACGACGTGTCCGGCACCGACTCTCCTTTCCGCGAAACTTCCAACATCTACGACGGCAGCCAGTTCACCGCAGATATGGCAGTCCAGAACGTCATCGGCGATGCTTTCCGCGGCGCCACCTGGGTGTCGGTACACAACGGCGGCGGAGTCGGCTGGGGAGAAGTCATCAACGGAGGCTTCGGTATGGTGATTGACGGCAGCGAATCCTCTGCCCGCCATATCACTCAAATGCTCTTCTGGGATGTCAACAACGGAATAGCACGCCGCAGCTGGGCCCGCAACAAGGGAGCTATGAACAGCGCCGAGCGCGAAATGGCCCGCACCCCCGGCCTTAAGATAACTATGCCTAACATTGCTGACGACAACATTATAAAAGACGCCTTGACACTATGACACATAAAATCAGTTTCAAACACCTGTCCCTGGACAGGATAAAAGAGATAACGGACAAGCGTCTGAAGCTTGAGCTTTCAGACGAATGTACCTATGCGATAATACGTTGCCGGGAGTACCTCGACGAAAAGATCAAGTCGGTAGACCGGCCTATCTACGGCATTACTACAGGCTTCGGCAGCTTGTACAACGTCACGATCCCCGAGGCCGAGCTGGGTCAGCTCCAGCACAACCTGGTTATGTCGCACGCCTGCGGAACAGGCGAGACAGTCAACCCCGAGATAGTAAGGCTGATGCTGCTGCTCAAAGTGCAGAACCTCTCCTACGGCCATTCCGGCGCCCAGCTGGTGACTGTTCAGAGGCTCATCGATATGTACAACGATGACATTCTCCCTGTCGTATATACCCAGGGCTCTCTCGGCGCCTCCGGAGACCTTGTGCCGCTTGCCCACCTCTGCCTGCCCCTCATCGGGATGGGCGAAGTGCTTTGTAACGGAAAAGTAAGGCCGGCTGCAGAGGTCTGGAAAGAGAAAGGCTGGGAACCTGTGTCGCTGAAGAGCAAGGAAGGCCTTGCCCTTCTCAACGGCACCCAGTTTATGAGCGCCCACGCCATCTGGTGCCTCCTTAAGAGCTACCGTCTGAGCAAGTGGGCCGACCTAATCGGCGCTCTGTCGCTGGATGCCTTCGACGGCCGTATCGAAGCCTTCCTGCCGCTCACCCACAGGCTTCGTACCCACGAAGGCCAGCTGGACACTGCCGAACGCTTTATGCGCATCCTCGGTGGAAGCGAGCTCATCTCCCGCCCCAAGGAGCACGTCCAGGACCCTTATTCCTTCCGTTGTATTCCTCAGGTCCACGGCGCGGTCAAAGACAACATAAAGTATGTGCGTTCAGTCATTGAGAACGAGATCAATTCGACCACCGACAATCCCAATATCTTCCCCGACGAAGATATGATCGTGTCGGCAGGCAACTTCCACGGCGAGCCGATCGCCATTCCGATGGATGCGCTGGCAATCGCTGTCGCCGAGCTGTCAAATATCTCAGAGCGCCGCATATACCAGCTCATAGCCGGCGTGCGCGGGCTGCCCAAGTTCCTCGTGGCCAACCCCGGCCTGAATTCGGGATTTATGATTCCGCAGTACACCGCCGCTTCGATCGTCAGCCAGAACAAGATGCTCTGCTGGCCGGCATCCGTAGACTCCATCCCTTCTTCACAAGGCCAGGAAGACCACGTCAGTATGGGCGCCAATTCGGCCACGAAGCTCGTGAGGGTCGTCGACAACTGCGAGACAGTGCTCGCCATCGAGCTGATGAATGCCGCTCAGGCTATGGATTTCCGCCGTCCGGCGAAGACAAGCAAACTGCTCGAGGCCCTGCTGGCCGATTACCGCAAGGAAGTGCCTTTCGTGGACAATGACACCTACCTGTCTCCTCTCATCCACCGCAGCGTGCAATTCATCAAGAGCGAAAAGTATTTTTAGCGGATGAAAACCCTTGTCAGGAACATCGGGCTGCTTGCCGGTATCGGTAGCGATCTGCGCAAGGAAGGCGCCGCAATGAGATGCGTCGGCTGCCTCAAGGACGCCTGGCTGCTTATCGACGGCGAGTCAATAGCCGGCTACGGCCCTATGGCCGACGGTTTGCCTGCCGGGGCGGATGAGACCATAGATGCAGCCGGACGGATGGTCATCCCGGCTTTCTGCGATTCTCATACCCACGCTGTATGGGCAGGCAGCCGTGAGCGCGAGTTCGAAGACAAGATACGCGGACTGAGCTATGCCGAGATTGCAGCGAACGGAGGCGGCATCCTGAATTCAGCCGACCTGCTGCACGACACAAGCGAAGACGAACTGTTCGAGCAGAGCCTGGAGCGGGTCCGCGAGATGATGGCGGTCGGCAGCGGAGCCATTGAGATCAAGAGCGGCTACGGGCTCAGCACTGCCGATGAACTGAAGATGCTCAGGGTGATCCGGCGCATCAAGCAATCAGTCCCTGCCGTCGTCAAGTCCACCTTCCTCGGGGCCCACGCCGTCGCTCGCGGAATGTCACAGCAAGATTATGTCCGGCTGGTATGCAGCGAGATGATTCCGGCGGTAGCTGCGGAAGGCCTGGCAGATTTCGCGGACGTATTCTGCGAAGAAGGCTTCTTCACACCTGAAGATACTGCAGCGATCCTCGAATCGGCCTCCAAGTATGGCCTGCGTCCCAAACTGCACGCCAATCAACTTGCAGTGAGCGGCGGAGTCCAGGTCGGAGTGGCCCACGGAGCCCTGTCCGTAGACCATCTGGAAAGGACGACGCAGGCCGAGATCGACTGTCTCAAAGGCAGCGCCACTATGCCCACGATGCTTCCCGGAGCTTCATTCTTCCTACGGGAACCCTTTGGCGACGCCCGCGGCTTCATCGACGCCGGACTCGGAGTAGCCCTGGCCTCCGACTACAACCCCGGCTCCTCTCCTTCCGGCGATATGCGTTTCGTTATGGCCCTAGGCTGCATCCGTATGCGCCTCACCCCCGAGCAGGCCTTCAACGCAGTGACCGTCAATTCAGCCTACGCGATGGGCGTCTCCGACCTCGCCGGCTCCATCGCCGTCGGCAAACTCGCCAACATCATCGTTACAAAGCCCGGCTTCACGACCCCCGGCACCCTAGCCTACCGCTACACCACCCCCTTCATCGACAGGGTCATCCTCCGCGGAACAGCGCTGGAAGAACAATGATACACGCTTATGATAAACTGTAACTTGCCTCTGCAATGGAATGGCAACATAAAATGAGAATTCACCGGGATTTTTTCATTATATGCGGGGATAATGCGCCGGAGAACAAATAGATATCCCAAGCCAGCAACGCAAATAGAAAAAGGTTCCCAGGATTGCGGTGTAAAGGGCACAAAAACGCTCGGGCGGCGGCTCGCGCTACGTCCGCCTGTCGCGACAAACTCGCCCTTATCGTGCCGTCCTTCGGCCGGCCCGAACGTGGCTCAAACAGCGTCGCTCGGGCGGCGGCTCGCGCTACGTCCGCCTGTCGCGACAAACTCGCCCTTATCGTGCCGTCCTTCGGCCGGCCCGAACGTGGCTCAAACAGCGTCGCTCCCGGGCGGCGGACTTCGCTAATCCGCTTATTCGCCCTCGCGCCAGTGTCCTTCACACCGCAATCCTAGCACCAAAGACTTCTTAATGCACTTAATACAATTAATAACGTCAAGTATCCTTATTGAATTGTGCGACGAACTCTTCGCTCAGAGGAAGCAAATGTGCAATCTGTTTCTCCCTGGGAGAATAGTCGAATTCCTGAATCGCTTTCTGGATTGCTTCCGGTTTCATACCTCTACTTCATCGTTATGACCTTACTACTCTCTTCACCGAACTGAGAGATGACGCGGACAGCGATCTTGCGGCCAGGAACATACTGGAGAGATTCAGACTCGAAGCCGTAGAGGGTATCCCACATCTCGTCATCCAATTCAATCCTAAGCGTGTGCTCCGCCTTCTTCTTGGTAGTCAGACTGGCAACAGAGTTGAGTCCCTTCTTCCAGGCGTCGAATTCCTTCTTGTCGCCACCGCAGAAATGCAGGCTCTTTACGATAAACTGACGACCATCGTAATTATCGTCGATTTCCCAGTATGCAATATCTTCAACGCTACGCGCCTTCACGTCATCCTTAATGGGGTCGTAGATGTCCAAGCCACGGATTTCGACATGGCAGGTGCCAGGGCTGTCAACAACTAGAGCAATGTCGGGTTCGCCAATCGTAATGAATGAACCGGCGCCCTTGTCCTTTTTGAGCAGGCCGTCCTGCATCAGGTCATCGTGCATGCGAACCTTGGACACAGTGAACTGACCCAGGTTGTACTCCTTATCATCAATGCTATCTTGGAAAGAGAAGCCTAAGAGGACCAGCCAAGACGCGCCCTCCTGCAAACGGGTATCACGGAAGGTACGAACAGCCTCATTCACGGCACGTTTTGATATAGAACCGAATTTCGGGCCAATGTGAAAGTATACCAGGCGTTCGCGTCCATCAGCGTCGTTATAGTAGCCCTTAGCATTCAAGAACGGGTCTGAGACAGCTTCAACGCCGTGGAAGATAGCCTGCTGAGTTTTATCGCCATTACGGATACCACTTGTTTGCAGATGGCTAAAAATACGTTCCTGGAATAAGCGATTCTCCTCAGCCTCATCTGTGTATTGAGCTATTACTACAAGCTTGTCGTGAGGGAAGCATATATCGTCAACGAGGAAAACAAAGTTAGAGTTTTAGCAGAACGTCCCAATGGCCAACAAGCTGCCTGGTATGTATTTGAAATCACTGTCAAGGATGGTATAATATATCATCAAAAGATTGGCTCTTACGGGAAGAAGCAATTTGAAAAAGCGCTAAAAGCATTTCAAGACACGTCTGCGATTGGATGGCCAGATTACAGCCAAGGCCGGTCTTTTCATTGTGAAGAGATACGAGGACATATTCAAATATCGGCAAAGATTCATCAATAAAAATAAGGGGGTAATTAAAATATTGGTTGGAATAAGCATCTTGAGGGTAGGATTGCCAAAACCCCATAACCAAACTATTGGTTGGATATGGGTGAAAGGAGGATGATGCTTCTTCCAATTTTCTGGTTGGAAATATCAATGAAGGAGAGTGTTGGTTGAACACCGGCCCTTCTGCCCGGCCTGCAAAAGCGAACCGCCACCCCGGAGGGCAGCGGCTACATACGCGTGTGTTCAAGGCGGGCTACGCCCGCCAAAGAACGGGAATGGTCAAAATTATTGGTTGGAATCCTCTGATTCAGGCATTTGCATTACTTCGCCCGTGAATTTGTTTACCAATTCACCGTTGATTTTAGTGAAATCATCGTCTTCGCCTTTAGTACTATCAAAGTGGAACGGTGCTTCGCTCTCTGTGAGAGCGGGACCAATGATTTGAACACCCATCAGAGCATTAGCGATGTTTGTCTTGCGATAGAGAGAGCGTCCCCGCAGAATCTTGAACGAATAACCACGCCCACGACAGTTGTTTTCACGAATAAGACGGTTCATATCAATCGTATCGAGCAACTCTTCGGGGTTGTCATTATCGCTTATACCTGGGCCTACCTTGTTGGCATTGCCGCCAATCTCAAAGTCAAGGCCATCAGGATACTCAACAATGGGAGGCATGCCATCAGCCTTGTCAAGTACGGTCTGAACTTCATCGCAGACACCCTCCTCAATCCCTTCAGACCAACCAAAATCAATGTGTTTGATTTTTTGTCATGTACTTAGCCGATGAATATAAACGATGCCTGGCCGGAGAGGAGGATTGAACCATGGCAGGCCGATAGATTGTACCCCTCACGAAGCAGTAACCAGTTGGAGGAAGCCACCAAAGAACGGCTGGACAGGAAAGAACGGCGTTTGGAGAACATCAACAAATC
>CAMVOD010000014.1:0-45699 GCA_947169015.1 uncultured Bacteroidales bacterium
ATAGAATCAAACTGAGGCTAAAAGGAAAGAGCCCGGTGCAATACCGAACTCTGTTCCAATCTAAGGCCTCGTAATAATGTTAAACCGTCCAACTTTTGGGGGTCACATCAGTAATACTGGACTTTTTTCGTTGCCGATATGTTTCTAGAAGAGTTTTACGAAGACGTTGAATTTGAGGAGCGGGAAAACGGGGATGCCGCTGATCTTGTCAATCCAGCCCTTGTCCCTGTTGTTGACAGCCTTGCTGTTGATGCTGATGACCTCAACAGGATTCGAGGGATTCAGGGAGTTGCGGATGTAGTTGTATGACTGGGGTTTGATGCCGCCGGTAACCAGGGCTCCGAAATCCATAGTGAAGGTGACGCGGCCTTCGCTGATTGCACGGCCTGCTCCGATGCCGACATAAGGCATTACGGGCAGAACTTTGAAGTCAACGTGTGCGAAACCTTTGGAGTCGGTAGTGAAAGCAGGACCGCCTTCAAATCCGATACCCAGGGTGCCGTATTCAGCCGCATCGAGAGACTTGCGAAGGTCAGCGTCGGCACTTGCAAAATTGCCGCCCACGAACACACCTGCAGTAACGTGGAAAGAGCCTTCTCCGGGATACCAGTCGGCGAGGATATTGCCGAGGCCGCCCTTCCAGAGCTTGGCCTGCAGAGGAACGTTATCCATATTGCGGGGCTTGTTGCCAACATTCGCAGTTCCGAAGTTTATATTTCTGTTGTAAGTGAATGGCACGAGTGAATAGCCGCCTCGAAGCTGGAAGTGATCTCCAAGCGGAGTGGCAGCTTCAAGGCCGAGACCGTCGATACCTACGGAGATGCCGACTGCCAAGTGGTTGAACATATCCTGAGCCAATGCGCGCGGGGCCGAAAGAGCCAGCGCAGCGATAATGATAACGATAGCTTTTTTCATATAGTTACAGTTGATTATTCTCTATGCATTATTACAAAGATAGTTATAATTAACAATAATTGCCCCCTTTTTTTTACATTTGTAAGGCGGTTGCAAAAGGCCGTCCCGTGATATGAAAAGATTCAAGGATTTAGATAAAGTAATGCGCCAATCGGCAGGTGCCGGACTGCTGCTGATTATAGTGGCAGCGCTCACTCTGGAGGCTACGTCGCTCCTTCAGAACTACTTCTCCCGAAAAGGACTGTATGAACAAGCTCAGTTGCGGGCCGAGAGCCAGTTGCAGACCACCCGCCTGCTGCTTCAGGATGCCGCCCACCAGGCCGAATCCGCGGTACGCAACAGCGTATGGATTGCCCGCTGGTGCCTTGACTATCCGGACAGTTTGCCCCGGGTGCCGATGCGCATCGTGGAAGACAATCCTTCGGTGATGGGATCTACCGTAGCAATAGTGCCCAATTACCTTCGCAAGCGTCCCCTGTATTCACCGTATGTATGCAGGGAGGCTGACACACTCGCCCTTAAGTCACTGGCAACGGAAGAATATGACTATCCGTCAAAGGAGTGGTTCACAAAACCCCTCGAAATCGACGGTGGCTATTGGTCAGAACCCTATCTCGACATAGGCGGCGGCAACGCACTGATGACCACCTATTCCGTGCCGATTTACGATACCAAGGGAAAGACAGCCGCAGTGCTTACTGCCGATATTTCGCTGGCTTGGCTTTCCCAGGTCGCCAACAGTTCTGTGGTCTATCCCAATTCCTATCAGGTGGTGGTGAGCAGAGGCGGATCTGTGCTCGCCTGCCCGACAAACGCTCCGATCTTGTGGACCAACATAGAGGATCTGAAGGAAATGCTGGCTGACTCCGAAGGCTTCGACGAGTTGTCCAGGGCAGCAAAAGAAGGGAAGTCCGGCAATATGCCCTTGCGCATCGACGGCAAGGTCAACCAGGTTTTCTTCGCCCCTGTAGAACTTACCGGTTGGACTATGGCAATCGCCATACCTGAAGATGAGATTTACAGCGATATCCGCCGCGTGAAGTGGTTCTCGAGGATGTTCCAGATCCTCGGCCTCGGTATGCTCATTTTGATTCTCCGCGTCACGGCCAAGAACCAGATCAAATATCTTCAGACCAACGAGAAGAAGGAACGTATGGAGAGCGAACTCCAGATCGGCCGCAACATCCAGATGGCGATGATTCCGAACATCTTCCCGCCTTTTCCCGAACGGCACGACATCGACCTTTCTGCTTGTCTGATACCGGCCAAGGAAGTAGGTGGAGACCTGTACGATTTCTACATCCGCGATGAGAAACTGTTCTTCTGTATCGGCGACGTGAGCGGCAAAGGCGTGCCTGCCTCTCTGGTGATGGCGGTGACGCGCAGTCTGTTCCGCACTGTTTCCGCTCACGAAAAAAGCCCTCAGCGCATAGTTACGACTATGAATGATTCAATGTCGGAAATGAACGAGAGCAGTATGTTCGTTACATTCTTCTGCGGTATCCTTGACCTGGCTACAGGACACCTGAGATATTGCAATGCGGGCCACAACCCGCCGCTTGTCCTGTCGGACACGGTCAAGCCGCTGAATGTCAATCCCAACTTGCCGATGGGCGTAATGCCGAAGATGTCATTCCACGAGCAGGAGACAGACCTGCATTACGACGATACTCTGTTCCTTTTCACCGACGGCCTGAACGAAGCGGAGAACGAAAAGTTCGAACAATTCTCGGAAGAACGGCTTGAAGCCGTCCTGCAGGAGCGCCGTACTGCGAACGGACATCTTGAAGCTATGAAGGCGGCTGTTTCGGAATTCGTCGGAAATGCAGCCCAGAGCGACGACCTCACAATGCTTGTCATACACTATATGAACGACACACATCCCCAATCAAGCGAACGGCACCTTATTCTGCACAATGACATCCAGCAGATACCTCAGCTGGCAGATTTTGTAGAAACTATCGCTGAAGAAAAGAACCTCGACCAGGGCGCAGCAATGAGCCTTAACCTTGCCCTCGAGGAGGCCGTAACCAACGTTATCCAGTATGCATATCCCGAAGGTTCCGACGGACTCGTAGACATTGAGGCCGTGCTGCGGGAAGGACAACTGGAATTCATTATCTCCGACAGCGGAAAGCCTTTCGACCCGACGGCCAAACCTGAAGTCGATATTACGGCAGGAGTGGACGAACGCCCTATCGGCGGTCTTGGCATCCACCTTGTAAAGCACATTATGGACTCCGTTTCTTACCGCAGGGAGGAAGGCAAGAATGTTTTGACAATGATTAAAAAAATATAGAACAATGGAAGTAAAGATCAACAAGGAAGGCAAAAATGTAGTGGCCAGCCTTATCGGCCGTATGGATACTCCTGCATCACAGGAGATTGCACCTCAGATTGAAGCCCTCAAGGCTGAAGCAGCAGGAACTATCATCCTGGACTGCAAAGAACTGTCATATATATCAAGTTCCGGACTCAGGCTTTTCCTCACCCTGCGCAAGGCGGCAGCTGAAAAGGGTGGAAAAGTCATCGTACGCTCCATCGGCGACGAAATCCGCAATGTCTTTATTATGACAGGCTTCTTTAACCTCTTTGAGATAGAATAATGCCTCTCTCGATATTCGCCGTAGACCTTTTGTCCGGAAACCTGCTGTTGCTGTGTTCCGTACTGATATTCATAGCGATACTCGTAACTAAACTCGGATCCCGTTTCGGCGTTCCGTCGCTGCTGCTTTTCCTGCTTCTGGGAATGGCGGTCGGCTCGGACGGTCTTGGCCTTCACTTCGAAGAATATGAAGTGGCTGAAGCCATCGGCCACTTCGCTATGACGATAATACTGCTGTCGGCCGGTCTGGAAACCTCGCTCAAGGAGACCCGTCCCGTGCTTGGCCGCGGAATCGTACTTTCCACCCTGGGCGTGTTTATGACCACGATATTGACAGGCTTGTTCATATTCGCAATCCTCGGCCGCAACACGCAGATGTCCTTGCTCTCTTGCCTGCTGCTCGCTGCGGTAATGGGCTCTACCGACTCGGCTTCGGTCTTCTCGATCCTGAAGACGAAGAAACTGAGGCTCAGAGAGAACCTGGCTCCTATGCTTGAGTTGGAATCCGGTAGTAACGACCCGATGGCCTATGCCCTGACAATCATCATAGTCAAGTTGCTGACAAATGAAAGTCTGCAGACCTACAGCGGCATCCAGCTTGTCCTGGCTGCCTTGTTGGTGCTGGCGGTCCAGGTCGCTGTCGGCATAGCGATCGGTTTCGCAGTCGGTTATGCGGCAAGATGGGTTTTGAACCACGTGCGGCTCTCCAGCTTCGCCTTGACGGCGATACTCATCCTGAGTGTCGGTTTCTTCGCCAACGGCGTCGCTTCGCTGCTTCACGGAAACGGACTGCTGTCAATCTATATCGCTGCCATAATTATCGGCAACCAGGCTAAACTGATGCAAAGAAGAGACATCATAACCTTTATGGATGGCCTTACCTGGCTTATGCAACTGGTAATGTTCCTGGTCCTCGGCCTTCTTGCAAGACCGTCCCAGATGCTCCCGGTGCTGGTGCCTGCCATCCTCATCGGTCTTTTCCTGATGTTCGTCGCCCGTCCCCTCAGCGTGTTCACCTGCCTGCTGCCCTTCCGTGACCTGTCAGCAAGGGCCAAGCTCTTTACCTCGTGGGTGGGCCTGAAAGGCGCCGGTCCTATTCTCTTTGCGCTGTATCCCGTGGTTACAGGAGTCGACAGCGGTTCAGTTATGTTCAACATTGTGTTCATCATAACCTTGTTCTCCCTGTCACTGCAGGGAACGACCCTGGGCAAAGTGGCCAAGTGGCTGCGCCTCAGCTATGAAGAAGCCCCCAAGGTCGAGACCTTCGGTATGGAGATTCCCGAAGAGATGGGAATGCTGCGCGACCATATCGTGACTGAAGACGACCTTGTCTCGGGCGTGACTCTGCGCGATTTGCATCTTCCCCACGGCATCCGTGTGATGATGGTGCGACGGGACGGCAGATTCCTGGTTCCTCACGGCAGTATGCCGCTTCAGGTCGGAGACAACCTGGTGATCATAATGGGAGATTCCGACGACGATTAAGTTTGATTATGAAGAAATTATATATTGTAGCATTGCTCCTCCTGACTGTTTTTGGATGCTCCAAAGCCCAGCAGGAGGAGCCGGCTTTTAAGCCGCGTATAGTTGTGCTGACTGACATCGGGCCTGCAGATGTGGAGCCCGACGACAACGAGTCGGCCGTCCGTCTGATGTCGTATGCCGACCGTTTCGAGATTGAAGCCCTCGTCACTACGATCGGATGGAACTGCGACCCTTACCCGCCTCAGTGGGCCGAATACCTGCATCGTGTCGTAGACGCATACGAGAAGGATGTGCCCAATCTGATGAAACGTTCCCGGCAGGAGGGCTTCCTTCCTCTGGAGCAGGAGCAGGGCAGTCAGCAGCTGGGTTACTGGCCAAGCGCCGAATACATCCGCAGCCGCACTGTATATGGCAGCCCGAAGGCCGGCATCGGAGTGATAGGTCAGGACAATGACACCCCCGGCAGCGACCTGCTCATCCGTCTCGCCGACGAGGATGACGACCGTCCCATCTGGGTTTGCGTGTGGGGAGGTGCCAATACATTCTCGCAGGCGGTATGGCGTGTGCAGCACGACCGCTCCGCCGAAGAACTTAAGGCTTTCCTGCATAAATTCCGTCTTTATACAATTACAGATCAGGATATGGTTTATGCGATGCGGAAGAATCGTGAATACAGCTCCCATATGTGGCTGAGGCGTGAATTCGCCGATGAACTGATGCTGGTCTGGGATGAGAGCGCGTGGCTCAACCAGAATGCTCTCGGAAGTGCGGACTGGGAGTCGTACGCAACTTATATCCAGGGCCACGGCGCCCTGGGCGATGTCTATCCGCATTACCTGTGGGGAGTTGAGGGCGACACGCCCAGTTTCCTGCACGTGATGCCGAACGGCCTCAATGACCCTGACGACCCTACTCAGGTCGGCTGGGGAGGAGTGCATCAGTTCGGGCGCAGTCCCGACCAAAGGACCAAGGCCTGGACCAACTGGCAGCAGCCTCTGAAAGATATTTCCGACTGTTACGAGAAATACTTCTACCCTGATGCATTCCGTGATTTCGCCGCCCGTATGCAGTGGGCTGCAGAGGGCAGCGGAAATCGCAACCCTGTGGTCGTGATCGGACGTCAGGCTGGCCTTTCACCCGTCGAAATCAATGCCAAGCCCGGGCAGACCGTCAGACTGGACGCTTCCCGTTCCTGGGATCCCGACGGAGACCGGCTGGACTTCAAATGGTGGTTCCAGGAGCTTCCGGACGAGGCTGCCTTCCCCGTCCTGAACGATGCGTCATCCTCAAAGATCAGTTTCACAATCCCTGAGGATTCTGCTCCGAGGCGCCTGATGCTTGTCTGCGAAGTGCACGACGACGGTCCTTTCACACTTCCTGCATACAGGAGGGTGATAATCAATGTCAGCTCATCGGGATACCTGCCGAAAATGGGTTCTTACACTACGATAGACACTGAGTGCCCTGAAGTTTCCGGCCTTTGCCTGGCTCCGGCCGGCGACGGACTGCTTGCGGCTTCGGATGAGAATGGAGTCTACCATATCGGCTGGGACGGCACCACAACCCCGTTCTATACCGAAGGCAGGATGGACTGCGAAGGAGTGACCATCGATCCTGCGACACGTGACGTTTACTATGTGGTGGAGAGGAAACAGGAAGTACGCCGCCTGTCGGCACCCGGCTACAAGACGTCCGACCTGCTCGGAGTCATCTCTGAAGTCGGACTTGGCACCAACGACGGCCTGGAAGCGGTCACTTACTATAAAGACGGCGCGCTGCTGGTGGGAAACCAGCGCAAGCCTGTCCGCCTGATGAATTTCAAGGACGGCCGCATAGTGGCCCGCGTCGACCTCACCGGGCTGACTGAAATAGCAGACCTGTGCTACGATCCTGTGCGTGATGTGCTGTGGATAGCTGACAGTGAACTGAGGACCCTCAATCTCTGCACGCTTGACGGCGAGGTTCTGGCAACATACAACGTTCCGTTCATAGATAATGGAGAGAGTATCTGTGTCGACCACGAGCACGGATGCATCTGGATGGGCGACGATACTACCTCCAAAATCTACAAGATAAGTTTTGAGAATCTATAAGACTTACCTTCTGGCTCCCATTTCGGGGCGAGGGGGAACCTGAGGCTCACCCATCGCTGAGTCTTCGGCGTCAGCCTCGTTCAGTTTCCATACCATAAACTCGGGCTTGGCGGCAGTGTATGGCGTCCATTCCCCGCCATCCGGTCCGTTCGGATCCGAGTATTTTGCGAAGTTCGACCAGGCGGTCAGCATCTTTTCCGACAGGTCCCAGTCACCCTCTGTCCACGGCCTCCAGCAGTGCTCCAGAGACTTGAACACGAACCAAAGGTCAGACGAGTGGAAAGCGCCCAGAAGCACGTTCGGGCGGCCGTCTGTCGGCAGGGGACGTGCAAACTGGTAGGCGTAGGCCTTTCCTCCCATCTCCTCGCGGTTGAGGCAGAAGGTGCGGATCTGGCCGGCCATATTTCCGGCATCGTTGAGGGTATATCCTATCATATAGGGTATCTGTGCGAGAGAGCCGTCGATGCAGGCTTCGTCGAAGTTTTTGTCCATTACATAGCCGTCAATATAAGGCGCTATGGGAGATGCTGACAGCACGCTGCGCTTGCCGGTGGAAGAAGTATAGAGGGTTCCCATAGCGAAAATGGTTTCGGTGGAAGCCCTGCGCAGGGCTGCGAGGTCCTTGAATCCCGCCCAGTCCGCCACCTCCTTTATCGAGGCTTCAGCCTCGGCGAGGGTATAGTGGCTCTGGGAAGCCATAGGCATTGCAGGCATACCGGGGATGGCTGGTGCTGCAGACTGCTGCACGCGCGGATCCACCAGACCGCTGGCACTCATTATGACAGCTTTGTTGAACAGTCCCTTGGTGAGCGGTGAGGCGCTCAGGAACTTGGTGCTGCGGCCGCCGGCGCTCTGTCCGAAGATCATAACGTTGTCCGGGTCGCCGCCGAACTGGGCGATGTTGCGTTTCACCCACTTCAGCACTTCTATCTGGTCGAGGGTACCCCAGTTTCCGGTGGCGTGTTCAGGATCCTCGGCAGAAAGTTCAGGGTGTGCGAAGAATCCGAAAGGACCTACGCGGTAGTTGAAAGACACCAGGACGACATCTTTGCCAGCCCAGTATTTGCCGTCGAACTCGGGCTCGCTGCCCCAGCCTTCCCGCAGGCCGCCGCCGAAAATCCACACTGCAACCGGCAATTTCTTGTCGGTCTGGCCGGGAGCTTTGGTCCACACGTTGAGATAAAGGCAATCTTCGCTGTATGGCGCCTCGTCGCCATATCCCCATTCAGTCGTGTATCCGCCGGGATAGTGGGCGGCCTGGAAGGCAGGATGGCCGAATTTGTCGCAGATGCGAACTCCATCCCAGGGAACGACGGGTTGCGGGGCACGCCAGCGGTTCTGTCCGATGGGCGGAGCGGCGTAAGGGATTCCACGATAAACAGTTACGCCCGGAGCATCATCCAGGACCACGCCCTGGATCTGTCCGCCTTCGATGGTGAGGACGGGATTCTTGGGGGCTGTAGAGCACGCGGCGAGAGCCAGCGCTACAAGCAGGATCGATAGTTTTTTCATAGAAGTCAGGAATTCTTTTACTGAAAGTTACGCATATAAATCCAAAATGACAAACTTGCCCAGGTCAAAAGGGTCAATATTGATTACTCTGGCTATGTCTGTAGAGGATGCCGACGACAGTCACTCAGTCAGACGGCGTCTTCCGCGGCATAGACCAGATATTCATAGTGCCTTTGTCAACAATTGTTACCAGAGGATGTTCTTATGTTGCGAGTGCGTTTATCAGCGACAACAACACCAAATGGACTCAGGGAATATCCGCAGAGGGAGAGATCTGGCTTAATCCTGCCCTCAAGACAAGTGCCGGATGGGAGAATATAGTCCCTGCCGGATGGACAAAAAAGGCCCTTCCTGACGGAACCGATTGGTAATAGTAATAATTTGTCTACATTTGGGAAAGTTTTTAGCGCAATGAAAAGAATCCTGATGATATTTGCCTCCATCCTGATGCTCGGAGGCTCTTTGTCTGCACAAGAAAAGGTCAAGACCGGCAAGACCGTGTACAACACAGTCTTCGACCTGCTTCGCAGCGAACCCGGCGTATATGTAGCCCCCGGTGGCGGAAACGGTGTGATGCCGCAGATATATATCCGTGGCATAGGTACCAACAGCGGCCAGACCCAGCCGCTTTTCGTTGTGGACGGAATCATCACAGACAACGTGACATATCTCCAGCCTGAGGATATCTACTCAGTTGAGGTAATCAAGGATGGAACAACTTCGATCTACGGTATGCAGGGGCAGAACGGCGTCATAATCTTCCGTACGAAGGATGCCGTGGAGCAGGAAAAACGTATGGCCCAAGAACGCAAGGCTGAAAAGAAAGCCGCCCGCGCAGCCAAGCGCAATAAATAGCTGCTTACTTCTTCTTTTTGCGGAACATATATTTGCGCGCGACGGCGACTCCTATGCGGTAGGGGAAAGGCCTCAGCGCGCTGTCCGCTTCCTTGAGCTTCTCCCTGATCTTGATGCCCTGGGGGCAGCGTTTCTCGCATTTGCCGCATTCTATGCACTGTGATGCAAATGCAGGTTTCTCTCTCATCGAAACTGTCTGGACATACTGCCAGCGGCCGGAATGCTTTGACTCCGAGTACATCGCATTATAGCAGCTGAAGGCTCCGGGGATGTCGACTCCCTGCGGGCAGGGCATACAATAGCGGCAGCCGGTGCAACTGACTTTCTCGGTCTTGCGGATTTCCCTGCGGATATCATCTATCAGTGCGAAATCTTCCTTGGTGAAAGCGCCGACGGCAGCTTCGGAAGCGGTGCGGATGTTCTCCTCGACCATTTCTTCAGAATTCATCCCGGACAGGACTACAGTCACTTCGGGCTGGTTGTAGAGCCAGCGAAGGCCCCATTGTGCTGGAGTCCAGCCTCTCGGATTGCTCTCGATGGCTTTCTTCGCTCCCGGGGGCAGGGTGTTCACCAGTTTGCCGCCGCGCAGGGGCTCCATAATGACGACGTGCATTCCCTTGGCGGCAGCGGCTTTAAGGCCTTCGACGCCGGCCTGGGTCAGCTCGTCCATATAGTTGTACTGTATCTGGCAGAAATCCCAGTCGTAGTCGTCAAGGATCTTCTTGAACTGCTCGGTGTTGCCGTGGAACGAGAATCCTATGTTGCGGATGGCCCCGGACTGTTTTTTAGAGGCGATCCATTCTTTGATGCCGAAGGCCTTCAGGGCTTCCCACTGGGCGAAGTCGGTGACCATATGCATCAGGTAATAGTCGATGTAGTCCGTTTGCAGGCGCTTCAGCTGCTCGTCGAAATATTTGTCGATGGCGGCGGCACGGTGAACCAGGAACTGGGGCAGCTTTGTGGCGATGAAGACTTTCTCCCTGAGGCCGTGCTTGCGCAGTATCTCTCCCAACGCAACTTCACTGCCCGGGTAGATGTATGCGGTGTCGTAGTAGTTCACGCCTGCCTCGTAAGCCTTGAGTATGAGTTTTTCGGCCTTCTCGATGTCTATCGAAGCCCCGGACCGCAAAAAGCGCATACATCCGAAGCCAAGTGCCGAAAGCGGCACGCCGTTTCTGTCTTTTCTGTATTGCATTGTAAGAAAGATTTATTGTACTGTCTTGCCGAAAGGCAGCAGGGTGGGCAGTATCATCTTGAAATGCTGCAGGCCGAAAGGTATGCCTACGATTGTGATGCACAGGATGACGCCGAAAGTCAGGTGGATGACAGCAATCTCCCACCATCCGCACAGAATCCAGATTATGTTCATTGCAGTCGAAACGCAGCCGGGCTCTCCTGGCTTGTCTACAATCTCGTGACCGAAGGGCCACAGGGCGTATGTCCCGAACTTGAATAACTGAACGCCGAAAGGAATTCCTATGAAGGTAAGGCACAGCAGGAATCCCACGAGATAGTATATCATCGCAACCAGGAAACCTCCGAGCAGAAACCACAGGATATTGCCGATTGTTTTCATTGCAGTATGAGATTATTGACAGCGCAATTTAGTGATTATTGTGCTAAATTTGAATGATTGTTAGCATATACCGCAATGAGCAAAGCGTCTTTTGTCACTTGGATGATATTGTTATCTCTTGTCGTCAGCTGTTCATACCGCCACACTGACGACGGCTACAAGATCAATTCAGACGGGGTTATAGTCACTTCAGTGCCGCACAGGGCCAAGGGGCAGACCGATGTCCTAGGCCTGACCGTCCCTGCGATTGATACGGTGCGCGTGGGTTTCGTGGGGCTGGGGATGAGGGGTAGCGATGCCGTGGTGCGCTATACCTACGTTCCCGGAGTGAAGATCACTGCTATCTGCGATGTGGAGCCTGACCGTGTCAAGGCTTCCCAGAAAGACCTTGCTGAACGCGGTTTTCCGGCCGCTGCCGAGTATGCAGGCGATCTTCAGGCCTACAAGAAACTCTGTGAAGATCCGAATGTTGACCTGGTGTATATCTGCACTGACTGGGAACATCACGTGCCGGTTGCTCTCTATGCTATGGAGCACGGCAAGCACGCTGCCATAGAAGTGCCTTCGGCCTATTCGCTGAAAGACTGCTGGGCCCTTGTGGATATGGCGGAGAAGACCCGGCTGCACTGTATGATCCTGGAGAACTGCTGCTACGATTTCTTCGAGCTGTCCACCCTCCAGATGGCCCGCGAAGGCCTATTCGGAGAGGTGGTCCACGCCGAAGGAGCGTACTGCCACAATCTCGATCCCTTTTGGGATGAATACTGGAACAGCTGGCGCCTGACCTTCAACAAGGAACACAGGGGTGATGCGTACCCTACACACGGCTTCGGCCCCGTATGCCAGGTGCTCAACATCCACCGCGGCGACAGGCTCAAGACTCTGGTGGCGATGGATACCAAAGCCTTCAACGGTCCCAGGCACGTGGCGGCACGTGGCGGTGAGAATCCCGACGACTTTGCTAACGGAGATGTCTCGACCACCGTCATCCGCACTGAAAAAGGCAAGACTGTCCTCATAGAGCACGATGTGATGAATCCCCGTCCCTACAGCCGTATGTATCAGGTCGTGGGCACGGAAGGGTATGCGGGTAAATACCCGCTCCAGCAGCTCTGTTTCAGGAAGGAGGCCCTGGCCGGCGAAGCAGTGGACTATGCGCACCTTAAAGGAGAGACCGTGCTGACCGGCGATAAACTTGATGAGTTTATGGAGCAGCACCGCAGCCCCATACTGACTCCAGAGCTGGAGGCCCTTGCAAAGGAAGTCGGAGGCCACGGCGGTATGGACTTCATAATGGACTACCGGCTCATCTACTGCCTGCGCAACGCCCTTCCGCTGGATATGGATGTCTACGACCTTGCCGAATGGTGCTGCGTGAGCGAGCTGTCGGCTATTTCTATGAAGCACGGAGGCCGGCCGGTCGAAGTGCCGGATTTCACCCGCGGAGCCTGGGACAGGATTGACGGTTTTTCATACGCTTTTGCTGAGGAATAAAATGGCAGACCTGACAGAAATAGCAGGCCGTTTCGCGCTGGAAGGCAACCCTGTCGAGGTCAGGCCTCTAGGGGAGGGCTTCATCAATGACACATTTGTCGTGGCTACTGACGGTCCTCGCCGTTACATCCTGCAGCGCAAGAACAAGGCTGTGTTCCCTGACGTGCCGGCGATGATGGACAACATCGCCGCCGTGACCGCGCACATCAAGAAGAAAGTGGCTGACCCCCTGAGGGAGACACTGACAGTAATCCCGGCTGCCGACGGCAAGCTTTATCACCAGGATGACGAAGGGGAATACTGGGCGGTGTGCCTGTTCATTGAAGATACCGTGACATACGACGTGGTTTCATCTGCTGAAATGGCCCGGCAGGGAGGCATCGGCATCGGACGGTTCCAGGCGCTGCTGGCCGATTTCGACAGACCGCTGGCAGAAGTCATAAAAGGCTTCCATAACATCCGCTGGCGTTTCACCCAATGGGACGGCAGCCTGGGAGCCGACAAGGCCGGAAGGACTTCCTCTGTGGCCGAAGAGATAGCCTTCGTCGAGGAAAGGCGCGCCCGGATGCTCTCCTTCTGGAAATTGGTGGAGGACGGAGTGCTCCCGCGGCGCGTGACGCACAACGACACCAAACTCAGCAACATCCTTTTCGACAGGAACAGCGGCGAAGTGCTCTGCGCCATCGACCTCGACACGGTGATGAGCAGCACCTCCCTGAACGACGTGGGAGACGCCATACGTTCCTACGCCAACGCCACCGTCGAAGACGATCCGGACTTCGGGAAGGTGACCCTCAGGCTGGATATGTACGAAGCATATATGGACGGCTATCTGTCCGAGAGGAGCGGCAGCCTGGCTGCTTCCGAAAAGGAATGGCTGGCCTTCGCTCCGCTATACATAACTTATGAGCAGGTCCTGCGTTTCCTGATGGACTACATCGACGGAGACACCTACTACAAGGTCAGGTATGCAGGGCACAACCTCGTGCGTACCCGCTCCCAGATGACCCTGTTGCGAAGTATGGAGGCAAACTACGGGGCGATGCAGGACATTGTTAAGAAACTATTGTATAAATTTGAATAATCTTAAACAATCAACTATGAAGCTTCTTAGAATTGCCGCAATGACATTGTTCTGCGCTGTCATTGCCATCTCCTGCAAGGAGAAACCCGTTGACTGCACTCCGGTGAAAAAAGAAATCCAGCCCGTCGAGCAGGCGCCCCGCGCCGACCCCGGCCAGCGCAATTTCGGCGGAGGAATGACTGCCCCCGCAAACCGCGACACCACCGGAATGGCCGAGCGTATGCGCCGTATGCGCGAGGAACAGAACCGCATCCGCACCGTCCACTTCAACGACCTGTCGATGAGCGACCCTTATATCCTCGCTGACGAGGCGACCAAGACATATTACCTCACCAGTTCAGGCGGACGCCAGTACCGCAGCAAGGACCTCGTGATGTGGGAAGGCCCCTACAACGTGATCGACCTGTCCGGAACCTGGTGCGAGAAAGCAGGTTTCGCCGCAGCAGCTGAAATCCACAAGATCGGCAACTACTACTATTACGCCGGCACCTGGAGCGACCACAGCGAAATCATCCAGGCCATCCCGCGCCGCTACAACGTGCCTCACAACCAGACCTATCTTCTCCGTTCGGAGAGTCCCGAAGGCCCGTTCGTTCCTTTCTCAGTCACTCCCGGCTATGACTATCAGCCCTATGAGTGGGATTGCATCGACGGCACGCTTTACGAAGAGGACGGCCACATATATATGATCTTCGTACACGAATGGACACAGCTGATCGACGGAACGATGGACTACATCGAACTGTCACCCGACCTGACAAAGACCATCTCAGAATGGCCTGTTACTATGTTCCGCGCTTCAGAGTGCCCTCCTTGCGGCGAGATGAACAGCCTTGGTGAAGCCACCTTCGGCCTCAAGATGCCCGGCTGGGTGACCGACGGTCCGCAGATGTTCCGCACCCAGACAGGCAAGCTTGGAATGCTCTGGTCTACCTGGGGCAAGGAGCGCTACCTGCAGGTCGTATGCTACTCTGAGTCCGGTACCATTGCAGGTCCCTGGATTCAGGAGCCGGAACCTTTCCTGGCCAACAACTCAGGCCACGGTATGCTCTTCCGCACCTTCGACGGCGAGCTCCGCTATGTCGTCCATCATTCTGAAGGCAACGGTCCCCGCAAGCCTCAGTACTGGACTGTCGACGACTCGGGCGACAAACTCGTGCTCGGCAAGCAGATTGTCTTGAAACAATAGAACAAATGAAACGGATATCATTCGGCATAGCGCTGCTGGCCATATTCTGTCAGACGGCAGTGGCTGCCACATCAATCAAAGATTTCAGGGTCCAGCACAGCGACCGGCCTCTTTCAGTCGAAGACAGGCATCCCGTCTTCAGCTGGCGGATGGAATCGAATGCCAGAGGACAGAAGCAGACTGCGTATCAGATTTCGGTGATCCGCGAGGTCGACGGCAGCGAACTTTGGAATACCGGCAAGGTGGAAAGTTCGCAGTCGGTAGACATACCCTATCAGGGCGTCGCTCTGCAGGCTGAAAAGGGCTATGGCGTGAAGCTTACCGTCTGGGATAATGACGGCAGCCGGTGGGAGGCTTCGACCCGCTTTGAAACCGGTATTATGAATCCCCGTATCAGCGCGTGGGGCGGCGCCGACTGGGTCGGTGTGAAGCAGCTCAAGCTGGATGCTGCGTCCCAGGCAATCTTCCAGATTGAATCAGATTTCAGGCTGGTCAAAGGAGATGTGGCTTCTTTCATCCTCGGTGCCGATGATATCCGTTTGAAAAACAGTTTCCTGAACGACTTCGGGGTACAGTCGGCCGAGAACTACATCAAGGTCGACGTCGACTTCGCCAAGCAGGAATTACGTATCTTCAGGGTAGGATACTACAAGGAAGACCGCTCTGACGTACCGTTTGTCACCATCAACAAGACTTCATATCCCCAGTGCAATCTGGATGAAGTGTTCGCAGCCAAAGCCAAGACTGCTTCCCATCATTTGAAAATCACGGTCGAGGCGAGCAATATCAACTTCGTGCTTGACGGAAAGGACATCATCAGCACTCCGCCCCGTGCCCGCGGTTTCGGCGGTGGCGGTGGCGGCGGTTTCTCCGTCGGAATGACGGGCGGCGCCCGCAGCGCGGCGTCCAACTTCACTATCGGCAAGCTGGGAAGCGGAGGCAACTATCCTTCTTTCCCCAACCTCAACTCAGTGGGATTCGCTGCGGCGGCGGGCTGTGAAGTGGTTTACTCGGACTACCGGATAATGAATGCAGGCCAGAGTGAGGACATAGTCGTTTTCGACTCAGTCCACGGCCCCGGCTACGGCATTTTTGAAGGAAAACCGGGCGTTACCGTGCGCGGCGGGGACATAACCGTGGCGAATGAGGGCCCGC
Organism: uncultured Bacteroidales bacterium; assembly: GCA_947169015.1. Taxonomy (GTDB): domain Bacteria; phylum Bacteroidota; class Bacteroidia; order Bacteroidales; family UBA932; genus Equibacterium. The sequence continues at coordinate 15,964 of CAMVOD010000014.1, forward strand.
GTGAACTGCGCTTCTGGGCTGATCCCAGCTATGGGGCAGAAACTATGCTCCGCACTGAGTTCACTCTTGCCGACAAGCCTGTGAAGCAGGCCAGGCTGTATGCGTCTGCGATGGGTGTCTACACTCTCTACCTCAATGGCAGCAGGGTGGGAGAGGACTGGTTCGCTCCCGGGGACAGCCAGTATCGCGAGACCATAACCTACCAGACTTACGACGTGACGGACCTTCTCAAGGGCGGCAGCAACGCTATGGGTGCCGAGCTGGCTTCCGGCTGGTACACCGGCTATATGACGTTTACGATAAGCAACTACAATTTCTTCGGAGACTACGAAGCCCTGCTGTCGCGTCTTGTGGTGACGTATGAGGACGGTACCAAGGACGTCTTTGTTTCAAATCCGGACAGCTGGAAAGCTTTCAAGGACGGTCCGGTTCGCAACGGCAGTTTCTTCCAGGGAGAGCGGTACGACGCTTCCAAGGTCGTGAAAGGCTGGACTCTCGCAGGCTTCGACGACAGCGCCTGGCTTGATGCCGAGCGAATTGAGAAAAGGGACTGGATCGACTTCGACATCGTAGCCCGCTACGATGAGGTGGTGCGCCTTCGCGAAGTCCTCACTGCCGCCGAGGTGATGCCTGTCCACAGCGCCGACGGCCATACCTACATCTACAATATGGGAGTGAATATGGTGGGTGTCCCGTCGATCACTATCCCAGAAGGCTGGCTCAAGGCAGGTGACAAGATAACCCTGGCTTACGGTGAGCAGGTTTATCCCGGTCTCAAGGGCGACAAGAAAGAGTATGTGGCCCGTTTTGGCAAGAAGGGCCGTGATGTGGCCGGACATATCCTGTTCGAGACAAACAGGGCCGCGATGGACCTTGATGTATACATTGCTGACGGCTCGTCGCAGGTTACAATCCAGCCGTCTGCGACCTATCGAGGCTACCAGTATGTACAGGTGACCCTTCCTTCCCACGTCGGACCGCTGCCTCTGGAGAATGTCAAGGGCCTCGTGCTGTCGTCATCAGAAATCCCGACCGGACGATACTTTGCCACAACTTCCGACGGCAAGACAGGCACGCTTGTAAACCAGCTTTTCAAGAACATCCAGCGCAGCCAGTTGGGCAATTTCTTCACCATACCGACCGACTGCCCGCAGCGCAACGAGCGTATGGGCTGGACCGGCGATGCACAGGCCTACACCCGCACCGGCATCTACAATGCCAACACCCAGAACTTCTACCGCCAGTGGATGGTGGCCCTCAGGGCTGACCAGGGCGTAGGCAACGATCGCGAGGTGCCCGGCGGCATCGGATCGACCGTACCCACATACAACCGCGCCGACGACCCGAGCTTCGCCACAGGAACTACCTGGAGCGCCGCTGTCTGCCAGGTGCCCTGGCAGATGTACATCCAGTACGGAGACAAACAGATCATACGCGAGAACATCGAAACTATGATGGACTGGCTCAACGGAATGGCATTCTACAAGGCCAGCGACGAGTATCCCTATTTGTCTTCGAAAGCTGCCGGACTTGCAGACTGGCTGGCCCTCGACAACCGCACTCCTTCCGACCTTGTGAATAACGCCATATACATTTATATGATGGAAGTGACGGCTGTGATGGCCGAAGCGATAGGCCGTGACGACTATGCCACCATTCTCCGGGACAGGCACGACAAGGCCAAGGCAGACTGGAACCGCGCCTATGTAAACCCCGTCACCGGCAAGACCCGCGGCCTGAACGGACACACGGTCCACTCGCAGGCTTCCTATGCGACCCCTCTGAATTTCAACTGCTTCTCAGAAGAGAACAAGGCCAGGGCAGAGGCTTGGCTGGCCGCTCTCGCAGCGGATCCGAACGCCAGCGGCCCGACTCCTGCGGAAGTGGAGGCGGAGCGGACCCTCACCGGGCCGTCGTCGCAGAATATGAATCCCGGCGGCACTTCCGTCAGCTCATACAAGCCCTGGACCATCACTACCGGCTTCTCCGGCACTCCCAACATTCTGCCGGCCCTTATTCGCGGCGGTTATGTCGAAGAGGCTTTCAAGATGATTACCTGCACAGACTTCGCATCGTGGCTCTATCCCGTGACCGAAGGCGCGACCTCCGTATGGGAGCGCTGGAACTCCTACGACAACGCATTCTCCGACCCTTCATCCAACTCTATGAACTCGTTCAACCATTTCGCCCTTGGCGCAGTGGGCCAGTGGATGTATGAATACCAGCTTGGCATAACTTCGGACCACGGCCGCGGCGAGGCAGGCTATCAGCATTTCGTCCTCCAGCCCAATGCAGCCGGAGTCTACACTTCGCTGGAAGGCAGCTATGAGTCCAACTACGGAACCATCCGCAGTGCGTGGAAGGCTGAAAAGGGAAAGATGACGTCCTACAGCTGCACTGTTCCGGCCAACACGTCCGCAACGGTATACCTGCCAGTAAGTGAGTCGGTCGCTACTGCCACAGGCTGCGAGGGCGCTGTCTTCAAAGGCTTCACCACCCGCAACGGCCGGCGAGCCGCCTGCTATGAAGTCGTCTCGGGCAGCTACGGATTCACAATAGACAACACAGTGTCAGTGAAATAAAAAAAGGGAGCCCGTGAGGCTCCCTTCTTTATTGCGTTCAGGCCGGTTATTCAGCGGGAACGAAGTGGTAGTGGGGACCGAAGCGCTCGAAGGCGGCGCGGTCAAGTTCCTCGCGGTGGTCGGGGTGTGCGATGCTGATGATGGCTTTCGCACGCTCCTGGAGGCTCTTTCCATAGAGGTCAACGGCTCCGAACTCAGTTACCAGCCAGTGCATATGGTTGCGGGTCGTTACGACACCGGCTCCGGTGGTGAGGACGGGAGCGATCTTGCTGATGCCCTTGTTGGTGACTGAAGGCATAGCGATGATGGCCTTGCCGCCTTCGCTGAGGCTTGCGCCGTAGGTGAAGTCGATCTGGCCGCCGACGCCGCTGTAGAACTTGGTGCCGAGGCTGTCAGCGCAAACCTGTCCGGTGATGTCCACCTGGAGGGCAGAGTTGATGGCTGTGACCTTCGGGTTCTTGGCGATGATGTAAGGATCGTTGGTGTAACCTACGTCCATCATTGCAACCATAGGGTTGTCGTCGATGAAGTCATAGACTTCCTGTGAACCCATAAGGAATGTTGATACCATCTTGCCTTTGTCGATCTTCTTGGCTGCACCGTTGATGACGCCTTTCTCCACGAGAGGAAGCACGCCGTCGGCGAACATCTCAGTGTGGATACCGAGGTTCTTGTGGTTGCCCAGCTGTGCGAGGACAGCGTTCGGAATGGCACCGATACCCATCTGCAGACAGGCACCGTCCTCGATGAGGTTGGCGCAGTTGATACCGATCTTGGTCTCGGTCTCGTTAGGAGCAGTGAAGGTGGCCGGCTCCAGCGGAGTGTTGTCCTCCACGAAGAGGTCGATCTTGTCGAGCGGGATGATGGCTTCGCCCCAGCTGCGCGGAACGTGCTTGTTGATGACTGCGATGACAGTCTTTGCGCACTCGATGGCTGCAAGGGTGGCGTCTACGGATGTGCCGAGAGATACGAAACCGTGCTTGTCAGGAGGGCAGACCTGGATCATTGCCACGTCGCAGGGCAGCACACCGGCCCTGTAGAGCTTCTGGGTCTCGCTGAGGAAGATGGGAATGTAATCGGCATAACCTGCCTGGACGTTCTTGCGGACATTGCCTCCGACAAAGAAGGCCTGATGGAAGAAGATGCCTTCATATTTCGCATCCGTATAGGGAGCGGGGCCCTCTGTGTGGAGGTGGTGGATGAAGACGTTCTTGAGTTCTCCTGCATCGCCGCGGCGGCAAAGAGCCTGGATGAGCACCTGGGGTGCGCTGGCTACGCTGCTGAAGTGGATGTGGTCGCCACTCTTGACAACCTTCACAGCTTCATCGGCGCTAATGAATTTGATATTTTTCATGTATTGATTGTTGTTGATAATATGCCAAATGGAACAAACAAAGATATGAAATATAATTGATAACTTTGCCGCAAATAAACATACTGATTATGAATAGCCGCGAAGAACAACTGAAGGCCTTCAACCGCCTTCTCGACGTAATGGACGATTTGAGGGAAAAATGCCCCTGGGACCGCAAACAGACCAATGAGAGCCTGCGCCCGAACACTATAGAAGAAGTCTATGAACTGAGCGATACGATACTCCGCGGCGATACAAAGAATATGTGCAAGGAGCTCGGCGACGTCCTCCTGCACGTGGTCTTCTACGCCAAGATAGGTTCCGAGACCGGAGAGTTCGACATTGCCGACGTGTGCAACAAGCTTTGCGACAAACTCATATACCGTCATCCCCACGTTTACGGGGACGTAGCCGCAGAAACTGCCGGCCAGGTGGTCAAGAACTGGGAGCAGCTCAAGCAGACCGAGAAAGACGGCAACAAGACTGTCCTCGGCGGTGTTCCGGAGACCCTTCCGCCGCTGCTGAAAGCCTACCGTATGCAGGACAAGGCGCGCGCCGTGGGCTTCGACTGGGAAGAAAAGGAGGACGTGTGGGACAAGGTCACTGAAGAGATTGCCGAGTTCCGCAGCGAACTGATGTTTATGGACAGTGAAGGCGGAGACCGCGACAAGGCCCAGAATGAGCTCGGAGACCTGCTCTTCTCGATGGTGAACGCTTCCCGGCTCTATGACCTCAATCCCGACACGGCCCTTGAGATGACCTGCAAGAAGTTCAGGGCCCGCTTCAACTACGTCGAGGCCGAGGCTGCCAAGCAGGGCAAAAAGCTCAAGGATATGACCCTGGGCGAGATGGACGAACTCTGGAACGAAGCTAAGGCAAAGGGCATAAGATGAGTTTTCCCTGGCAGGAACGTACCCTCCTTCTGATGGGAGAAGACAAACTCGGCAAGCTTGCCGGTTCCGCCGTGGCCGTGATAGGTCTCGGAGGGGTGGGGGCCTATGCCGCAGAGATGCTGGCCCGCGCCGGAGTCGGGAGTATGCTGCTGCTCGACAGCGACAGTGTGGCGCAGAGCAACAAGAACCGCCAGCTGCTCGCCCTCGACAGCAACATCGGCCGCAAGAAGGTCGAGGCGATGGCCGCCAGGCTGCGGGACATCAACCCGGCGCTGGATCTGACCCTGATCGACGATTATCTGACATCCGACAATGTGGCGTCGCTGCTCGGGCCGTACCGCCTTGACTATCTTGTAGACGCCATCGACACCCTGTCTCCGAAGCTGTCGCTGATCAAATACTGCGTGGATGCCGGCATTCCCCACGTGACCTCGATGGGCTCAGGTGCCAAATATGACGCTACCAAAGTCCGTCTGGCAGACCTCAGCAAGTCCCGCAACTGCCCTCTGGCCTTCATAGTCCGCAAGAAACTCCGCAAGATGGGCATCGAAAAGGGCTTCCCAGTGGTCTATTCCGAAGAGCTGCCCGACAACGATGCGATAGTCGAAACTACTGGCGAAACCAACAAGAAATCCCAGGTAGGCACCATTTCCTACCTTCCTGCCGTGTTCGGCTGCATCTGCGCACAGGCAGCAATCACCCATATAATAGGACGGGATTAGGGATTTACGGGGAAAATTAGTAACTTCGCGCGCTAATCCCGATTAAATGGCAGAAAACACTTTACTGACGAAACTGGCCGACCTTGAGGCCAAATACAATTCTTTGGAGCAGCAGATTTCAAGCCCCGAAGTGATAGCTGATATGAAGAAATTCGTACAGCTCAACAAGGAATACAAAGAGCTCGAACCTATCGTAGCCGCAGGCAAGCAGTACTCCAAGCTCGTGAACGACCTGCAGGCCGCCAAGGACATCCTGATGAACGAGAAAGATGACGAACTCAGGGAAATGGCCCGCGAGGAGGTGAACGACATCGAGCCCAGACTGCCCGAGATGGAAGAACAGATCAAGGTGCTGCTCATCCCTGCAGACCCGCAGGATTCCAAGGATGCCATCATCGAGATCCGCGGCGGTACCGGAGGCGACGAGGCTGCTATCTTCGCCGGCGACCTGTTCCGTATGTACAGCAAATTCTGCGAGAAGAAGGGATGGAAACTGGAGGTCAACAGCCAGTCCGAAGGCGCGATGGGCGGCTTCAAGGAGATTGTGGCCAAGATTTCCGGCGACAAGGTCTACGGCACTATGAAATACGAGAGCGGCGTGCACCGCGTGCAGCGCGTGCCCCAGACCGAGACCCAGGGCCGCGTGCATACCTCTGCCGCTTCAGTGGTGGTGCTGCCCGAGGCTGACGAATTCGACATAGAACTCAATATGAGCGATATCCGCAAGGATACCTTCTGCTCTTCAGGTCCCGGCGGCCAGGGCGTGAACACCACATACTCCGCCATCCGCCTGACCCATATCCCCACCGGCATCGTAGTCCAGTGCCAGGACGAGCGTTCCCAGCTGAAGAACCTCGACAAGGCGATGGCCGAGCTGCGTACCCGCCTCTACAATCTCGAATATGAGAAATATCTCAATGAGATATCATCTACCCGCAAGACAATGGTCTCTACAGGAGACCGCTCCGCCAAGATCAGAACATACAACTATCCCCAGTCCCGCGTGACAGACCATCGCATAGGCTACACTATGTACAATCTTCCTGTATTCATGGATGGAGATATCCAGGAGTTGATAGACCAGCTGCAGATTGCTGAGAATGCAGAAAGACTGAAGGCTGCGGGTGAATAACCCAGATGCAGTTCAAGATACAATCACCCTACAAGCCCACAGGTGACCAGCCTGAGGCTATCGAGCAGATATGCAGTGCATTCCGCTCAGGGGTCGATTGTGCGACACTGCTCGGAGTGACGGGCTCCGGCAAGACCTTCACTATGGCCAACGTGATAGAGCGGCTTCAGAGGCCGGCCCTCATACTCAGCCATAACAAGACCCTCGCGGCCCAGCTCTACGGCGAGTTCAAGTCGTTCTTCCCGGAGAATGCCGTCGAATATTTCGTGAGCTATTACGACTATTATCAGCCGGAGGCCTACATACCTACCACCGACACCTACATCGAGAAGGACCTCAGCATCAACGAAGAGATAGACAAGCTCCGTCTCAGGGCGGCTTCGGCGCTGCTGTCGGGACGCCGGGACGTGGTGGTGATATCGTCTGTATCCTGCCTCTACGGCATCGGCAACCCCGACGACTTCCACGACAGTACCGTCGTGGTGGCGCGCGGGCAGAAGATTAGCCGCAACAAGTTCCTGTATGGCCTTGTGGACGCCCTTTACAGCCGCAATGAGACAGAATTCAAGCGCGGCACCTTCCGCGTGAAGGGTGACAGCGTGGATATCTACCTGGCTTACGGCGACCTGGCCTGCCGGGTGGTGTTCTTCGGCGACGAGATAGAGTCGGTGGAACTCATAGACCCCATCAGCGGAGCGACGGTAGAGTATCTCAATGAAATAACGATTTATCCGGCCAACAACTTCGTCACGACGAAGGAGCGTACCCGTCAGGCCATCAATCAGATACAGGACGATATGATGGAGCAGGTGTCGTATTTCAACGACATCGGCCGTCACCTCGAAGCCAAAAGGCTCAAACAGAGGGTTGAATATGATATCGAGATGATAAAGGAGATCGGCTACTGCCCGGGAATCGAGAACTATTCCCGCTATTTCGACGGCCGCAAGCCAGGCCAGAGACCGTTCTGCCTGATAGATTACTTCCCCGATGATTTCGTGACATTCATCGACGAAAGCCACGTGACGATACCGCAGGTGCGCGCAATGTACGGCGGAGACCGGGCGCGCAAGTCTACTCTGATAGAATACGGCTTCAGGCTTCCGGCTGCCGCCGACAACCGTCCCCTCAAATTCGACGAATTCGAGAACATACTCGGCCAGAAACTCTATGTCAGCGCAACTCCCGGTGACTATGAGCTTCAGAAGTGCGAGGGTCTCGTGGTGGAACAGGTAGTCCGTCCCACCGGTCTGCTCGACCCTCCGATCGAGGTGCGCCCCACCAAGAACCAGATCGACGACCTGCTCGAAGAAATCGAGATCCGCAGCGAGAACGACGAAAGGGTGCTGGTCACCACGCTTACCAAGCGTATGGCCGAAGAACTTGAGAAGTACCTCACCAAGATGGATGTGCGCAGCCGCTATATCCACTCCGACGTGGATACGCTGGAGAGGGTGGAGATCATAGAAGATTTCAAGGCAGGCCGCTTCGACGTGCTGGTGGGTGTAAACCTGCTCCGCGAAGGTCTTGACCTTCCTACCGTGTCGCTGGTGGCAATCCTGGATGCCGACAAGGAAGGCTTCCTGCGCAGCGAACGTTCGCTGACCCAGACTGCCGGCCGCGCCGCAAGGAACATCAACGGCAAGGTGATAATGTATGCAGATACGGTCACCGAGTCGATGCAGCGCACCATCGACGAGACAAACCGCCGCCGTGCCAAGCAGCAGCGCTACAATGAAGAGCACGGCATCACACCCCATCAGGTCGGCATCAAGGCCTATAACGCGCTTGTCCGCACGGATATTTACCAGAGGGAGGACGATCTGCACAAACAGGCAAGATATTTGGAGGAAGATCCCGTCATCGGCAAGATGGACGCCTCCCAGCTCAAAGAAGCTGTGGCAGCGGCCAAAAAGAGGATGGAAGATGCTGCGGCCCAGCTGGATTTCCTCGCTGCAGCCCAGGCCCGTGACGAGATGAACGCCCTTAAATTGTTGTTGGAAAAATGACGCAGGACGCCATAGACAGGATTTGCGCTTTCTACAGCGAAAGTGACGCAGCGATGATACGCCGGGCGTATGATCTCGCCTGCACTTGCCTTGAAGGCAAGGCGCGCAGCAACAACCATCCGTTCATAGAACATCCCCTGGCAGTGGCGGAAATAGTCGCCCGCGAGCTGGGGCTCGGTGCCGATGCGGCAGCGGCGGTGTTCCTGCACGAGGCTACCCGTCAGGACAATGCAATTCTCGATACGGTGAAAGGCTCCTTCGACAAGGTCGTCATAGATATGGCGGTAAGCCTTAACAAGATATCCGAGATAAAGCCCAAGGACACCCGCCTCGAAGCCGACCGCTACCGCAAGCTCATAGCCTCATATTCCAGCGATCCGAAGGTCTTTCTCATCAAGCTTGCCGACCGTCTGGAGATAATGCGCAACCTGGGCATCCTGCCCAAGTCCGACCAGGCCCGCAAGAACGCCGAGACAATCCTGCTGTATGTGCCACTGGCCCATCAGACAGGAGTCTACAACGTGAAGAGCGAGCTGGAGGACCTCTGGCTGAAATACGCCGACCCGGCGCAGTACCGCGCCATCTCCAACCAGCTCAAGGCGGGGGAGAAGGAGCGTGAGGCGCTGGTCAAGGAATTCGTCAGGCCCCTCGAAGACAAACTCCGTAGCAAAGGCATCAAATACACCCTGAAGGCCCGCACCAAGAGCGCCTACTCCATCTGGCGCAAGATGCAGGCCCAGGACATCCCTTTCAGCAAAGTCTATGATGTCTTTGCCATAAGGTTCATAATAGATGCTCCCCTCGAGAAAGAGAAAGATCTCTGCTGGGAGGTCTATTCCCTCGTGACTGAAGAGTACGAGCCGGACACCAGCCGCCTGCGCGACTGGATAACCGTGCCCAAGCCCAACGGCTACCAGTCCCTCCAGATCACAGTCAAGAATTCCCGCGGCCAGTTCCTCGAGGTTCAGATCCGCACCGAAAGGATGGACTACGAGGCCGAACTCGGCAGTGCAGCCCACTGGTCATACAAAGGCGTCAAGAAGGAGGAGAGCCTGCAGCACTGGCTGGATATGGTCCACGGCCTTATCAGCGGCAACTCGCAGGACAACTACGAGCAGATAGACTCAGTCCTCAACCAGGACGTGTTCGTCTTCACGCCCAACGGCGAACTGCGCCAGCTCAGGGCCGGGGCGACCGTGCTTGACTTTGCCTTCGACATACATTCCAACATCGGATTGAAATGCTCCGGCGCCAAGATCGGCAGCAAGATGGTTTCCATCAAGGAGAAGCTAAAGACCGGCGACGTGGTGGAGATCCTGACCAACAAGAACCAGAAACCTAACGCCGGCTGGCTGGACTTCGTGGTCACCTCGAAGGCCAGGGCCAAAATCAAGCAGCGGCTCAAGGAAGAGGAGAACAAGATGGCCCGCGAGGGCAAGCAGCTGCTGGAGCGCAGGCTCAAGAACTGGAAGCTGGAACTGCCCGACGACGACCTGACATATCTGGTCAAGAAATACAAGTTCCGCACGGCGAACGAACTGTTCTCGGCCCTCGGCTCGGGCGACGTTGACGTGGCGGATATCAAGTCATATCTCCTCGACAAGGCTTCCCGAGTGCAGGAGACCGTCGAGAGCCACGTGATCCACACCCTGCGCAAGACGGACTCGTCCGACTACCTCGTCATCGGCGGCAACAAGTCGCTCAAGAACGTGGACTACAAGATGGCCCGCTGCTGCAACCCTGTCTTCGGAGACGAAGTCTTCGGCTTCGTGACCGTCAATGACGGCATCAAGATCCACCGTATGTCGTGTCCAAACGCATCCAGGCTGCTGACCCTGTATCCTCACCGTGTGCAGAAGGTACGCTGGAAGGAAGATGCAAGCACAAACAGCTTCCAGACCACTGTCCGCGTGACAGTCGAGTCGGACTCGGCGGTGAACGAGGTGATATCGACCATCAGTATGTTCAAGGCTTCGATCCGCGCTTTCTATGTGAAGGACGCACGCAACGGCGAGAAAGAGGTCACGGCGACCATCTTCGTGCCGGGCAACCTTGAACTCGACAAGATCATCGCTTCCCTGAAGAAGCTCAAGGACGTCAGACAAGTGACAAGGATATAGATGGAAGAGCAGGGAAACATATTCATCAAGGGCGCAAGGGCCAACAACCTCAAGAATTTCGATCTGTCGCTTCCGAGGGGCAAGTTCATCGTCATTACAGGCATCTCCGGCTCCGGCAAGTCCTCGATAGCCTTCGACACCATCTATGCGGAAGGGCACAGGCGCTTCGCGGAGAGCCTTTCGTCATTCGCACGCCAGTTCCTGGGCAGGATGACCAAGCCTGCAGTCGACTATATCACCGGCATCCCGCCGGCAATAGCCGTGGAGCAGAAGGTGAATACCACCAATCCCCGTAGTACGATAGCCACGACCACCGAAGTCTATGATTACCTGAGGCTGCTGTTCGTCAATGCCGGCCGCACCTATTCCCCGGTAAGCGGAAGGGAAGTGGTCTGCGACACGGCCAAGAGCGTGCTGGACTATCTGCTGACGCTGGAAGAAGGCTCGGTGGCCCTGATTGCCGCGATGATAGACTGCGAGAGCGCAAAGACCGTCGAATTCCTGCTTTCTCTCAAAGAAGAGGGCTTCTCGAGACTCGTCGATATGCGCAGCGGCGCTTTCTTCAAGATAGACGAGCTGCTCGCCGGCGGGCAGGTCACCGACCTTCGCGACAAGGCCCTGCTTATCGACAGGGTGACGGTGGCGGACGACGATGATTTCCGCTCCCGCGTGCTGGATTCCGCCCAGACAGCCTTCGCCAAAGGCAAGGGCTACATCTACGCGGGGCCGGCAGGCAAGTTGCTCAGTTTCTCCAACATCTTCGAGGCCGACGGCATCATCTTCGAGGAGCCTACCGAGAATTTCTTCAGCTACAACAGCCCTTTGGGCGCCTGCCCTGTCTGCGGCGGTTACGGCAAGATCCTCGGCATAGACGAGTCCCTCGTCGTCCCCAATCCGACGCTCAGCGTCTATGAAGGCGCGATAGCCTGCTGGAGGGGCGAAGTGATGGGCTATTGCCAGGACCGGCTGGTGGAGAATGCATATCGTTTCGACTTCCCCATCCACAAGCCCTATAAAGACCTCACCCGCGAGCAGAAGGACCTGCTGTGGAACGGCAACGAATATTTCGACGGCATCAACACCTTCTTCGACTGGGTGCGCAAGAACCGCTACAAGATACAGTACAAATATATGCTGAGCCGCTACACCGGCAAGACGGTGTGCCGTGCCTGCGGAGGGTCCCGCCTGCGCAAGGAAGCCCTCTATGTCCGCGTCGGCGGCAAGAACATCGCAGAGGTGATGGATATGCAGATCAAGGATCTGCAGAAGTACCTCGACTCGCTCGACAGCCTGCTCACCGACTACGAAATGGCCAAGGTGGCAGTGCCGCTGAAGGAGCTGAAGATGAGGGTGGGCTATATGATGGATGTCGGGCTCGGCTATCTGACTATGTCCCGGCCGTCCAATACCCTGAGCGGCGGCGAGAGCCAGCGCATCAACCTTGTCAGTTCCCTTGGCAACAACCTTGTCGGCTCGCTCTACATCCTCGACGAGCCTTCCATCGGCCTGCATTCCCGCGATACCGAGAAACTCATCGGCGTGCTCAAGCGGCTCCGCGACCTGGGCAACACCGTGATCGTGGTGGAGCACGACGAGCAGATAATAAAGGCTGCCGATATGCTGGTCGACGTAGGCCCTTATGCAGGAGTGTATGGAGGCCAGATAGTCTATCAGGGCCTGCCTGACGGCAGCGGGGTCTACAACGGGGATTCGATAACGATAGATTACCTCCAGGGACGCAGACAGAGATATCTGCCGGCTGCGAAAAGGCCGTGGAAGTATTCCATCGAAGTCTGCGGCGCGGCCGAGAACAACCTCAAGAACATATCCGTAAGGTTTCCGCTGGGCTGCCTGACCGTCGTCACAGGAGTCAGCGGCAGCGGCAAGTCTACGCTGGTGGGGGATATCCTCTATCCGGCCGTATACCGTCACATCAATCAGATAGGCGAGCGGCCCGGCGCGTACCGTGAACTGAAGGGCGACCTGAACAAGATCACCTCGATAGAGTATGTCGACCAGAATCCCATAGGCAAGAGCACCCGGTCCAACCCTGTGACCTATCTCAAAGTGTACGACGACATCCGCAAGCTGTTCTCGGAGCAGCCTTATGCCAAGATGAACGGATTCGGCCATTCGCACTTCTCCTTCAACATCGACGGCGGCCGCTGTCCGGACTGCCAGGGTGAGGGTGTAATCCGCATCCAGATGCAGTTTATGGCCGATGTCACGATGGTGTGCGAGAGCTGCGGCGGACACCGCTTTATGCCCGAGATTCTCGAGGTGCGCTATCAGGGCAGGAACATAGACGATGTGCTGAATATGAGCGTCAGCGAGGCCGTGGAGTTCTTCGCCTCCCAGGAGGACCCTTCTGCAAAGAGAATCGCCGAGAAACTCCAGCCGCTTGTGGACGTAGGCCTTGCATACCTGAAGCTCGGGCAGAGCAGCAGCACGCTGAGCGGCGGCGAGAGCCAGCGCATCAAGCTGGCATCCTTCCTCGCCAAGGACGCTTCTTCCAAGGAACGCATCCTCTTCATCTTCGACGAGCCTACGACAGGCCTCCACTTCTATGACATAGAGAAGCTGCTGAAGTCGTTCGACGCCCTCATTGCCCGAGGACACTCGATAATCGTAGTGGAGCACAATATGGATGTCATCAAGGCTGCAGACTGGATAATAGAGCTGGGTCCGGATGCTGGAGACGAGGGTGGAGAACTGATTTTCGAAGGGACGCCCGAAGACCTTGCCGCACATCCTGAATTCCCCACCGGCAGGGCCCTGCAGGACTGACGTCATTCGTCGTCTTCGTCGATGACCATATATCTCTGGTTGCCGAAATAGCCCATTGCTTTGGAGAGCAGCTCCACCATATCCTTGTTGCCTTTCTGGTCGAAATAGAAAGCGACAAGTTCCATATACATCGTGAGGATGGTGGCGTCCTTCTTTATCACCATCGAAGAGGGGTCGAGATTCAGGCCCTGAGAAGCCATCATCGCTGAAAGATTTTCCTGAAGGAAGATTTCGCCTTTGTGGAATACGTTGAGGTAGAAAAGCACCTTGCCGTCTTCTACGTAGACCGGGACGAAGCCGCCCTTGAAGCAGAGCGGGTACACCGGCAGGCCGGCGGCGTGGGCTACCGCGAAGTAGAGGACGGATATCGCGACGGGGTTGCCGCGGCGCTTCTCGATGACATTGATGAAAAGGGAATTGTCCTCGGAGAAAGAGAAGGGATCCGTCGTGGTGAAGTGGTATCTGTTGTAGAATATATGGTTCAGTATCCGGGCGTTCTCGACGGCCGTCTTGTCTTCGGATGTCTCGCTCATTATCTCGCCGATCAGCGGTATGAGGTCGTCATAGAAGGCAGCCCTCTTGTAGCCGGGGGTAATCAGTGCGCTGATGAGGTAAGCGCCTTCCAGCAGGGTCGCCTCTTCCCGTTTGGCAAGGGCGGCATACTGCTCAAGCTGTTCCAGCACCGACGCTGCGCTGTAGTATATGAATTTGCGGTTGATGATGTCCCTGCGGACCTCGTCCTTGGTGTCGATGGCCATATTGCGCAGCGCGTCGAGCAGTTCAGGGCCACCCTGCCGGATTCTCTTGTCCAGCGCGGAGGCAACCTGGCTGTCGGGGTCGTCGAACAGGTCTACCAGGTATTCGAGGTCTTTGGTGTCTGTCATTATGCAGTCAGGGAATCAAGTGCGTAAACGATGAGTTTTTCGATGTATGGCTTGTAGTCCGGGATGCTTTCGAGGCGGAAGCGGTTGGCGATAGCACAGCAGATGGTGGCTGCGTGGTGTCCCAGCAGATTGGCTATGCCCACAATGGCGGAGTTCTCCATTTCTATGTTTGTCATCCTGACGCCTCTGAATTCGAACTGTTCGAGTTTCGGAATAAAGTCGGGTATGGTGAGGCCCATCCGGATGGAGCGGCCCTGAGGACCGTAGAATCCCGGGGCGGACATCGTGATGCCTCTGGCGCAGCCGTCGAACCTGTCGAGGATTTCCTTGCTTGACCACACGCAGTAGGGGGTGGCGAGACGGGGTGCCCAGCCCATATGCTCCATAAAGGCCCTCTCCATATCGCTGTCGCTGGCTTTTTCACCGCCTTCATACCAGTTGAGCAGGCCGTCGATGCCTATGCCGACCTCCGAAAGGACGAAGCCTCCGAGCGGGATGTCCGGGCGTACGCAGCCGCAGGTGCCGATGCGCAGGATGTTGAGGGACTTGCGCTGAGGCTTCTGCTGCCTGGTAGTGAAATCCACGTTGACCAGGGCGTCCAGTTCGTTCATCACTATGTCGATGTTGTCAGTGCCTATGCCGGTGGACATCACGGATATGTCTTTGCCGTGGTATTTGCCTGTGATAGTGTGGAATTCCCTTGAGGATTTGTCGCAGACCACGCTGCCCTCGTCGAAATATTTCGCCACGGCGGGGACGCGGTTCTGGTCTCCTACCAGGATCACGGTGTCAGCGAGGTCTTCAGGCAGGATGTGAAGATGGAAAACGGATCCGTCGCCGTTAATTATCAATTCAGATTCAGCTATTCTTCTCATTTCCGGTTTCTTTCTGATATTTTTTGATCTTGCCGTTCTTTTTGTTCTTGCGGATTATGTGGTAGGCTATCACTTCCGACTCGTCGCGCCATATATAGCGGATGGCCAGCAGGAGCAGCACAATGCAGGCGAAGGGGAAGAGGGTGGCTACCGTGAAGGTATATACGCTTTTGAGCTGAAAGAAGCTCACCAGTATCCATATCTGATAGGCCACAAGCAGCAGGATGTTTATGATGCAGATTCTGATCTGCAATATCCTGGCCTTGTAGTAGAAGATGGCTATTACGCTGAGGGCCAGCGTCACGAAGGTGAAGATGATGAACTGGGAGCGGTTCACGAACTTGATGGCGTAGCGGGTCAGCTCTCCGGAGGCGCTGCCTTCGGCGGGCACCATCACATAGCACATATCAGCGCTGAACATCGCAATCAGGAGTCCGGCGCAGATGAGTAAAAGTAAGGTTTGAAAACGCTGCCACATACCCGTACAGTTTCGTACAAATTTAATAAAAAAACTGTCAGGCGCCTATTGTTGCTGCTCCGTACAGTATTTTTTGATGACGCTGTAGGCGTCGGCTATGCCCAGCTCTCCCGCCTTGCTCATATCGAGGCAGCCCTTTTCCTTGTCCTTGAGGAATATCAGCACGAGGCCGCGGTTGTAATAGGCTTCGGGAATGTAAGGGTAGAGGTCGAGAGCCTTCGTGTACTGGCTTATGGCCGTCAGCATATCCTCGCTCAGGCAGAACAGGTTGCCGAGGTTGTAGTATGTGTAGGGGAAGTCGGGGGCGACCTCCGCGGCTTTCATAAAGTCGCTTATCGCTGCTGAATAATCGTAGGTCCGGTAGGCTGAGTTGTCCGAAACCGTCACCCTGGCTGTCGCTGAATTGTCGAGCGAGAGCACCCGGATGTTGTTGTCCATCGATGATATGAAGTCGGTCATATCGGCCTGAAGCACACCTCTGTTCAGATAGAGGAACTCGTTGTCGGGCTCCTTGGTCAGGGCTTCGTTGTAGCAGGCCATAGCAGTGTTGAACTGGCTCTGTCCCGTCTCGAGTACGGCCTTTGCGAGAAGGTTTCCGGCAGTCTTGCCGGTCAGCACTTCGTGGTTCACTGCAGCCAGTTTGGACGACAGGTCGTCTCCCGGGCTCTCCTTGTCGGTAGTCAGGGCCAGGTCGAGAGGCACCTCCTTGTAGAAGGCGTCCAGTTTTTCATACTGGAGTTTGTGAGAGAGGGTGTTCAGGTCGCTGATGACGGTCTTGCCGGCCAGCGCGAATCTGTAGAGGGGTTTGAGTCCTATGTCGACATCCCTGTACTGCAGCAGCTCGTTGTCGAAATTCTTCTTGGCGAAGTCGGCGTCGAAGTCGATGAGGTGGCTGTAGCTCTGAGTGGTGTCGGCGAAGGCTTCGTAGCCCTCCTTGGTGGACGTGCTCTGCTGGTATTCCCTGATTTTCGCACGGGCAGTCTCGTAGTCTCTTTCGGATGCAGCCCACTGACCGAGCATATTGCGGGCGTAAGCCCTGTTCATATATGCCTTCGCGAAGTCGGGATAGAGTTCGATGGCCTTGGTATAATCGGATATCGCGTTTTCATAGCGCCGCATCTCAAGGAATACCGAGGCTCTGTTGAAATATGCGAGCACGTTTTCGGAGTTGATGTTGATGACGCGGTCATAGTCGTCCAGCGCCTTCTCGAAGTCTCCTATCTGTGAATAGATTAGAGCTCTGTTGTAGAGCGTGAGGGCATTGCCGGGGTCGTCCCTCAGCACTTTGTCAAGATCTTCCAGCGCTCCGCGGATATCCTTGTTGTCATATTTCATAAGGCCGCGGTTGAAGTATGCCAGGGTGTTGGTGCTGTCGAGAGAGATGGCGGTGTCAAGGTCCTTTATAGCATCTTCGTACTGGTCGCGCAGTGCATATATGCGGGCGCGGCGGACGTATACCTCCGCGTCGTAGCGGTCAAGCCTGATGGCCTGGTTGTAATTGTCCAGGGCTTTTGTGGTATCGCCGAGGAAGAGGTAGCTTGCTCCCCGGTTGAGGTATGCGGCGCCGTCTTCCGGCTCGTTGCGGATGTAGCGGTCGAAGTCCTCCACCGCCTTTTCGAACTGCTGCGACATAAAGTATACTACGCCGCGGCTGAAATAAAGCCCCGTGTAGCCGGGCCGCAGGCCGACGGCGGTGGCAAGGTCTGCCAGCGCTTCGTCATATTTCCCGCTCTGGCTGCGGGCGATGGCGCGGTAGTGATAGCCGAGCGTGTATATCGGGTTTTTCTGAAGCGTCAGGTCGAAGTCCTTCTCGGCTCCGGTGTAGTCTCCGAGGTCGTACTTGGCCACTCCGCGGAAGAAGAAGGCCTCGTAATCGGCAGTGTCCAGCCTTGAAAGCACGTTGAAACTTGCTATGGCATCGGCATATTTGCCGTCAGCAAGCGCCCTGCGGCCACGCATATAGAAGTGGTCGGGGTTGTACTGTGCGGCCGCCTGGAAGCAAGCCGCAAGGCAGAGGACTGTCGTCAATATGTGCCTTTTCAAAGACATTACAGGTTCGAATAATTATAAATCACATCAAAGATCAGGGCGGTCCGCTTGCGAAGCATCCCGAAATCTATGATGTCAATCTTGTCGGTAGGTTTGTATGTGTGGTCGTGGAATGCGGAGGTGAAGAGCAGGGACGGAATCTTCTTTGACCTGAAAGAGTACTGGTCGCCCGTGCGGTATACCATTCCCGTGAAATTCTCACTGCCGTAGAACGAGTAGTCAATATCCATGCCGAAGCGGGCATTGGCGTTGCTGCGGCGGATTATTCCCTGCATTTCCTTTGGCAGGGTGTCTTCCCCGAGGACGATCAGGTAGTCCGGGCGGTTGCGGTGGACGGGGGCCAGGGTGGTGCCGAGCATATCAATATTGACTGCGCAAACAATCTTGTCGGCAGGGAAGGGCAGGTGCCTGACGAAATACTCGCTTCCGGCCATATCGAGTTCCTTGCCGTCATACGCGATGAAGATCAGGTTCTTGCCCGGGCCTGCCCCGTCGGCCCTCATCTTGCCGAAAAGCTGCGCCAGGTTCAGCAGGGCCGTGACGCCGGAGGCGTTGTCGTCGGCGCCGCTGTAAATCTGGCCGCCCAGCCTGCCGAGATGGTCGTAGTGGGCTCCTATGACTATGTATTCATCGCTCATCCGGTTGGCCGGGACGACACCGATGACATTCCGCACCATTATGGAATCGTCATAGGGGAACGACTGGGTGTAGTTCCACTCAAAGGGCTTGAGTCCGTATTTGCGGAAGCGCTCCTTGATGAACTGCTCTGCGCTCAGTTTGCCGGGCGTGCCTGTGGCCCTGCCTTCTGCAAGCTCGCTGGCGAGGTAGTCCAGCGTCTGGTAGAGTTCTTCGGTCCCCACCATATTTTCATACGCCACGTGCGTCTGCCCCGACATTATAAATGCCTGGATGAAAAGCAACAGGGACAGGAAGACTTTGCGCATAAGCTGAATTTAACTTCGTAAAAGTAAGAAATTAGACTTTTTTATGCCTAACTTAGACCCCCGAATTTTGAATTTTTTATGAAAACAGCCTATATAGCGCTATTTGCCATCCTTTCATCCTTAGCTTGCCTGGCCCAAAGTCCCCAGGCCACTATCGACAGCCAGCCTGCCACAAAAGCGGCTTTCGACACCCTGGACACCCGGGACAAATACACCAAGATCATCCTTTTCGACGACCAGACCTGGGCTTATTTCGACATAGGACATCCCAAGATCGATACGGCTAGCCTCTATGATGATTACTGGACCAACTCGGAGCTTCACGCCTACAATGATTATCCTGCGAGCTCGATTCCCGAGGAGATAGACCTTCTTCTGGCAGATTCGGTATATAACTATCATTCGCCCATCGTCGGGTCGGTGTACAGCGGTTACAAAGTGCGTCGCGGCAGCCCCCACAAAGGGACCGACATCCCGTTGTCCGTGGGAGATACCATTTTTGCCGCTTTTGACGGAGTCGTACGCTATGTGGGTACGACCAGACAGACGGGCGGCTATGGCAACCTTGTGGTTATCAGGCATTCCAATGGTCTCGAAACCTATTACGGCCACCTGTCCAAGACTCTCTGCCAGCCCAATGAGACTGTCAAGGCCGGCGATGTGATCGGTCTCGGCGGCAGCACGGGCCGCAGTACCGGTCCCCACCTCCACTTCGAAGCCAGGTACAAAGGACAGGCCTTCGATCCCGAGCGTCTGATCGATTTCGAGACCGGTGCGTTGAGGGATTCGCTGTTCACTCTCAAGAAACATTATTTCAGCATATATTCCCACTATGGCCAGACCGAATCCGAGTCCAAGGCTGCTTCTGACCGTATCGTGCACACCATCCGTTCCGGCGATACGCTCAGTGCCCTGGCAAGGAGGTACGGCACTACCGTCTCAACAATCTGCAAGCTGAACAATATTTCGGCGAGCAAGACTCTGAGGGTGGGTGAGCGCATCATCGTCCGTTAGTTTCCTATGGAGTTCCTTGCCTTCTCTGATATCTGGGACTGGATTGAGTTCGCAGCGATGGTCCTGGGCATCCTTTATGTGGTCAAGGAAGTGCAGCAGAGGGTGTCGATGTGGTATTTCAACATCTTCTGTGCTTCGGCCTATGTGGCCATTGGCATCCACCAGCATCTGTGGGGGTCGATGACTCTCAATATCTATTATGTACTCATTTCGTTCCTGGGCATATACCGCCTGACAAGGGACAAGGCGAAGCTGTCCGAAGAGACGCCGGATGCCGCAAGCCACGACATCGTGGTGCGCCGGATGCCTTCGCGCACCCTGCTGGTTTCCGCTCTAGTGTTCCTTGCCGGCGCTTCTGCGCTTTTCTTCGTGCTCAGGGCGCTGGACGATCCCCAGCCGAACCTGGATGCAGTGACAATGACGCTGAGTTTCATCGGCACATACTGGCTGACGAATTCCCATATCGAACAGTGGCTGCTGTGGATGGTTGCCGATGTGCTGCAGATAACGATGTTCGCCCTGCAGGGAATGTACGCGCCTGCCTTTATGTTCGTCGTCTACCTCGCTGCCAGCATCTATGGCTACTTCCACTGGCGCAGGCATATGACAGTCATAGAATAATTATTAAGATGGCATATATAGGTCTCATATCAGACACCCACGGTTACTTCGATGACAAGCTCCGCAAATTCCTGGAGCCTGTGGACGTGGTGTGGCACGCCGGCGATTTCGGCACCGGCGCGGTGGCTCAGGAAATAGCTGCTTTCAAACCTCTGGTGGGCGTCTGCGGCAACTGCGACGGCTATGACGTGCGCAGTTTCCATTCAGGCGTGGAATGTTTCGAGCAGGACGGTATGGGCGTGCTGATGACTCACATCGGCGGCTATCCCGGTCATTACGACTTGCGCGCCCAGCGTCTGATCGAGATGGTCAGGCCCCAGATCTTCGTCTGCGGACATTCGCACATCCTGAAAGTGGTCTATGACAAGCACTACGATATGATGGTCCTCAATCCGGGCGCCTGTGGCGTCGAGGGTTTCCACGTGGTCCGCACCGCCCTGCGCTTCCGCATCGAAGACGGCAAACTCAAGGATATGGAAGTCGGCGAATGGCCCAAGTTCACCAAGTCGTAAAAGGATGATTTGAAAGCCAGGAGTTGTAGTAGCGCCTGTCGCCGGTGACTTCTTCGCCCAGCCAGGCGGGTTTGCTGATGGGCTCGTCTACGGCGTCAAGTTCGATTTCTGCTATGACAAGGCCGGCGTTGGCTCCCTCGAAGACGTCGATTTCCCAGGGATGGCTGCCCGAGCTGTGGACAAGGTGGCGTGTCTTCTCGATGGGTGTCGGCTCGGCGAGTTCCAGGAGTTTCTCCGCATCTTCGGCCGGGATTTCTTTCTCCCACTCGAAGCGTGAGAGTCCGCCGTCGTCAGAAGGCCCCTTGACAGTGATGTATGCCTTGTCCTCCTTTATCCGTATGCGCACTGTCCGTCCCTTCGCGGAGTTCAGATAGCCTTGTACGATGTGGTGCGATTCGTAGACTTCCCCGAGGAAATCCCCCTTGACCAGAAATTTACGCTCTATTTCCTGTGCCATATCTATATTCTTTGGTACAAAGATAATCATTGTCCGTCACAGAGAGCGTCACATTTTCGGATCGGCTGGACTAGATGGCGCAGGGACAGCGGCCGCGCCTTTTTCGCAGGAAAGCAAGTCCTCGCAGGCAACACGCTCGTCCCAGGGCAAAATGGCGCAGGCCAATCGGTCTTGGAGAGCATTCTGGGGCAGGTGCGTCTGCTCCACTGCCCAAAATAAGCCAGTGGAGCAGGTCAATCCCCTCCAGAGACCTCTCTGGGGCATACTCGCCTGCTCCATTTTGCCGCTGTGTCACAGACCTGACTTGCTGCGACCTACGTTCGCTAGCGCTCACTCCGACCCTCCCATTGTACATTACTGGGGCGCTGCCCCAACCCCCGCCGCTACGGCCTGCTATCAGCACATGCTTCCCGCACGGCCTCCGCTAGCGGCTGCAGCCGCCAGTTCGTCCTGCTGCGCGATAACTCGTATCCAACAGGCCCCTCCCTCTTTACTACCGAGGGCGGTAGTGTCGCTGGCAAGTCAGTCTGTTCAAGCGGCTTTTCACTTCCCATCGTACAAGGTCTGCTAAAACAGTGCAGACCTTGTACATTATTGCACGATTAACAGGGCGCATCAGCGCCGTGGCGGAGTGTGCGCAATGTCCGAAGGACAGGAGCCACGGAGCCACCCGGGGTTTGGGGCGGAGCCCCAGTAATAAAGGGAGCGGAACACCCGAAGGGTGTCTTTCCGCTCAAAAGAATAGGCCCTTAATCGGGCCTATTCTTTTGAGCGGAAAACGGGTTTCGAACCCGCGACCTTCGGCTTGGGAAGCCGACGCTCTACCGACTGAGCTACTTCCGCGGATTTGTTATTGCAAAT
This sequence comes from uncultured Bacteroidales bacterium, assembly GCA_947169015.1. Lineage (GTDB taxonomy): Bacteria > Bacteroidota > Bacteroidia > Bacteroidales > UBA932 > Equibacterium. The sequence goes on from CAMVOD010000014.1 coordinate 38,258, forward strand.
GTACTTGTTTTGATGTAATTTTACAAGATACGACTTGCAATAAACAAACCTCTAAATAATTAAAAACAAATGCTGAATCACAAATCAGTCCTCAGATGCTTTGAAAAGCAGTTCGGACACAAGAAATGCAGCCTGTATACCTCGCCGGGCCGTATCAACCTCATCGGAGAACACACAGATTACAACGGCGGCTTCGTCCTTCCCGCAGCCATTGACAAAGCAATGTCAGTAGCCATCTGCAAGAACGGCACCGACACCATCAACGTATATTCAATGGATTTCAACGCCAAGTTGGCTATCGACATCAACGGCCCGAAACCCGAAGAGCAGTGGGCCTGCTACATCTACGGCGTAGTCGCCGAGATGAAGAAGCGCGGTGCTGCTCCCGGCGGCTTCGACTGCGTGTTCGGAGGTGACGTTCCCCTCGGAGCAGGTATGTCTTCATCAGCAGCCCTCGAATCAGTGTTTGGCTATGCCATCAACGACCAGTTCAAGCTCGGCTTCAAGCGCGAAGACCTCGCCAAGATCGGTCAGATGACCGAGCACAACTATGTCGGCGTGCGTTGCGGCATTATGGACCAGTTCGCATCTCTGTTCGGCAAGGACGGCCACGTGATCCGTCTGGACTGCCGCAGCCTCAAATACAAGAGATTCCCCTTCAATCCCCGCGGCTACAGGGTTGTCCTCATCGACACTATGGTGAAACATACCCTCGCTTCGTCTGAATACAACGTTCGCCGTGCGCAGTGCGAAGAGGGCGTTGCTAGGATTGCAAAGGACCATCCCGGCGTTGAGCTGCTCCGCGACGTGACTCCCAAGATGCTCGAGAGCTACCGCGACAAACTTGACCCGATGGTATTCAAGAGATGCTCTTATGTAGTATACGAAGACAAGCGCTTGCTCGACGGCTGCCGCGACCTTGAGAAGGGCGACCTGAAAGCATTCGGCGCCAAGATGTTCGCTACCCACGACGGTCTCAGCAAGGACTACGGCGTGAGCTGCGAGGAGCTCGACTTCATCGTCGACATCGCCCGTAAGAACGAGGGCGTCATCGGCGCACGTATGATGGGCGGCGGCTTCGGCGGCTGCGTCATCAGCATCGTTAAATCCGGCGCATACAAGGGCTACATCGAGGACGTCAAGAAAGCCTATATCAAGAAATTCGGCAAGGATCCGCGCGTGATCAACGTTGTCATCAGCGACGGTGCCAAGAAGTGGAATCTCAGAAAAATCAAATAACTATGGCAGAAATCAAACATTTCACCCTCACCAACAGCAAAGGCGAGAGCGTCGTACTGAGCAACTTCGGAGCCAGCATCCTGGCCATCAACGTTCCTGACCGCGGCGGCCGTATCGACAACGTCGTGCTGGCCTATGCCAAAGACGAGGACTACTATGACGACGGTCCCTTTATGGGCAAGACTCCCGGAAGATATTCAAACCGTATCGCGAAGGGCCATTTCACCCTTGACGGCAAGCAATACACCCTCTCTATCAACTGCGGCACCGAGCACCTGCACGGCGGCATCAAGGAAGAGAGCTACGCCAACCGCGTGTGGGACGCCGAGCAGAAAGGCAATTCAGTCGTGATGTCACTTTTCAGCCCTGACGGCGATGCCGGCTATCCCGGCAACCTGAAGGTCCAGGCTACCTATACCTGGGATGACGACAGCTGTCTCACCCTCGACTTCGTGGCTACGACTGACGCCAAGACTGTGGTCAATCTCACCAACCACGTCTATTTCGACCTGCGCGGCGCCGGCAACAAGCAAGGCGGCATACTCAACCACGTGCTGAAGCTCAACTGCAGCAGGTATCTCCCCACCGACGACCAGCTGATCCCCACCGGCGAAATCGCTCCGGTTGCCGGGACTCCGATGGACTTCACCAAAGGCAGGATCGTAGGCAAGGATATCCACGATTACAGTTTCCCCGCACTCAAGTTCGGCAAGGGCTACGATGCCTGCTGGGCTATCGACGACTTCGACGGCAGCATCAAGCCGATCGCCGAGCTGTGTGAGCCCTCTACCGGCAGAAAGATGGTCCTGAGCACCAACAAGCCCGGAGTCCAGCTCTACACCGGCAACTACCTTGAAGGCTGCCCCGACGGTCCCGACGGATATGTCTACAAGGAGAATGACGGCCTGGCTCTCGAGTGCCAGGACTTCCCGGACGCTCCCAACCATCCGAACTTCGGTTACAAGCCGCTGGAGCCGGGCGAGACCTACCACCACACTATGAAGTGGCAGTTCTCCGCTGAATAAAGCCCGAGGGCGACATATTGTTCGAAAAATTGAGGGTATCGTTGACATAAATGATACCCTCAATTGTTTTTTAATGCACGAGTTTCTATTTTTGCAGCTACATTGTTTCGCAGTGGTATGAGAAAAGTTAGAGTTTTTGCACCGGCGTCCATAGCCAATATGGGCTGCGGTTTCGACATCATCGGTCTGGCCCTTGACGAAGTAGGGGATATCATTGAAATTGTCCAAAGCGAGGGAGACGGCCTGACCATCACCAACAAGACAGACGTTCCGCTTCCCGAAGACATCGAGAAGAACGTCATAACACCGGTGGTCCGCTCTTTTCTCAGCAGGATCGGCAAGAAGGCCCAGATAGACGTCACCATCTGCGAGAAGATTTATCCCGGCAGCGGCATAGGCTCCAGCGCCGCGTCCAGTGCTGCAGCAGCCTACGGTATGAACGAGCTCTACGGCTGCCCCCTGACCGAAGAGGAAGTGGTCGAGTGCGCGATGGAGGGTGAAAACCTCGCTTCCGGAGGCTACCACGCCGACAATGCGGCTCCCGCAGTGATGGGCGGCATCATCCTCATCCGCGGCTACGAACCCCTTGACGTAGTGAAGATTTCCGTGCCCGGCAATTTCTACTGTGCCGTGATCCATCCCCGCATCGTCGTCTCAACCAAGGAAGCCCGCGAGATCCTGCCGAAGCAGGTGCCCCTGCACAGCGCCATCACCCAGTGGGGCAATGTGGGCGGTCTGGTGGCCGGTCTTTTCACTTCAGATATCGAACTGGTCGGCCGCTCGATGAAGGATGTAATCGCAGAGCCGTACCGCAAGCAGTTCATCCCCGGTTTCGATGAGCTCCGCGAGAAAGTCCTCAAGGCCGGTGCGCTTGCAATGAACATCTCCGGTTCGGGTCCTTCAGTGTTTGCGCTTTGCAACCATAAGGACAAGGCAGATGCTGCCGGCAAGGTGATGGGTGACCATTTCAGCTCCCGCGGCATCGAGAATGAGGTTTATGTGGTGAAGGTTTCCAACAAGGGAGCCAAACTGACAAGAGTTTCCATCTGATGGTTTACTATAGCACAAGAGACAGAGAAAGGCTGCATCCCTACAGCCTCAAGGAAGCTGCATTTATGGGTCTTGCACCCGACGGCGGCCTGTTCGTGCCAGAGCGTATCCCCGCAGTCGATATGGCGGTGGTGGAGAGCAAGGCGGCTGAATCCTATGCAGAGATGGCCTGCTATCTGGCCGGCCTGTTCTTCGGCGACGACGTGCCGCAGGCAGACCTGCGCAGGATGGTCTTCAATGCCTACAACTTCGACTGCCCGCTGGTGAAGGTGGGGGAGGGTAAGTACACCCTCGAACTGTTCCACGGTCCGACCTTCGCCTTCAAGGACTTCGGCGCCCGTTTTATGGGCGGAATGCTCGGCCTGCTGAACCAGTCGGCCGAAGACCTGGTGGTGCTCACGGCAACATCGGGTGACACTGGAAGTGCAGTTGCCGCCGGTTTCTACAACGTGCCGGGCATCAAGGTGGTTGTGCTCTACCCGAACGGCAAGGTTTCCGACCTGCAGGAGAGCCAGATGACCACCCTGGGCGGCAATATCCGTCCCGTGCGTGTCAACGGCAATTTCGACGACTGCCAGGCCCTCGTAAAGCAGGTTTTCAATGATTCTGCGTTCCGTTCCCACGTCAACGTGACTTCGGCCAATTCCATAAACATCCTTCGCTGGATTCCCCAGTCATTCTATTATTTCTACGGCTGGTGCCAGTGGAAGAAGGCGACGGGGGAGCAGCTGCCCACCATCGTCGTGCCCAGCGGCAACTATGGCAACATCACCGCCGGTATGCTGGCTCAAGCTATGGGACTGCCGGTGAAGGGCTTCGTGGCCGGCTCGAACGCCAACGACGTAGTGCCTGAATATCTCCAGACCGGTGTCTACAACCCCCGCGAGAGCGTGCGCACCATCGCCAACGCAATGGATGTCGGCGCTCCGAGCAACTTCGAGCGGATGATGTATCTCTACGGAGAGGATTTCGACCGTCTCACCGGCTCTCTGGCCGGCTTCAGCAATACCGACGCCGAGATACGTGACGGCATCCGCGATATGTACGAGAAGTTCGGCTATGTTTCCGACCCCCACAGTGCTGTGGGCTACAACGCCTCGAAGTTCTATGGCATCGAGGGCTTCTGGCTCTCCACAGCCCATCACGCCAAGTTCCGCGAGGTCATTGCCGACACCCTCGGCCGCGAATTTCCAATCCCCGAAGGCCTCCGGGTCGCAATGCTCAAACAGAAGCACTTCCACCCGATGGACGTGTCAGTCGCAGCGTTGGAGGACTATATCGTGGAGTGCGTGAGAGAGTAGGATTATACTATATGTTATGAAAATAGCAAGATATGTTGTAGCGTGTCTGTTGACTGTAACCGCGCTGAGCGCTTGCCGCGAGACAGAAATTCCCTCTATGGAAGGTATGGCCAATCCCATTGCCGGCTTCTACCTGCTCAATGAAGGTAACAAGGGAAGCAACAGATGCACACTTGACTACTATGACTACCACAGCGAAGTATACATCAAAAACGTATTTGCTGAACGCAATCCGGGAATGGCCGAGTCACTGGGAGACCTCGGCAATGACCTGCAGCGCTACGGGTCCAAGCTATATGCCGTGGTAAACTGCTCAAACCTGGTTGAGGTCATTGATGTTGCGACGGCAAAGCATATAGGGCAGGTATCTGTCCCTAACTGCCGCTACATAGTCTTTCAGGACGGCTACGCATATGTGAGCTCATACGCAGGGCCAGTGGATTCTGAACGGGACTCTGTCGGTTATGTCGCAAAAATCGACACGACTTCCCTTCAGGTAGTGGCGACCTGCAAGGTGGGATATCAGCCGGAAGAGATGGTCATCACGAATGGCAAACTATACGTGGCCAATTCGGGATGCTGCCGTGAGCCCGATTACGAGCATACAATCTCGGTTGTCGATCTGGATTCGTTTCAGGAAATCGGCAAAATAGACGTGGCTCCAAACCTGCACCGGATGGAGCTTGACCCCTACGGCAAAATCTGGGTGTCCAGCAGGGGCGATTATTACGACATACAATCGATGTTATTTGTCATCGATACGGATGGCGACTGTGTCATCGATCAGTTAGACTTGTTGCCCTGCAGCGATATGACCATCTGCGGTGATTCGCTCTACGTGTTGGCCAATGTCTGGAGTAACTTCACACAGGCCAGCGAGGTCAGCTATGGCATCGTGGATTTGACCACCCGCCAGATTGTCTCCCGCAGTTTTATCAGCGACGGCACTGACGACCAGTTCCAAAACCCCTACGGCATAGCTGTCAACCCCCAGACGCGCGAAATCTTCATAACCGAAGCCCGCGACTATGTCACCCCGGGAAGAATCTATTGCTACTCGCCCGAAGGCCGGTTAAAATGGCGAGCCGACACAGGCGATGTCCCTTCCCGCATCGTATTCACCAACACGCCCCTCCTCTGACCCCGAAGGCCTTCTTTCCATCAGAGGCAGCGTGCGCGGAGCACTCCTTCTTGGCGACGAGATGAATGTGATGCGCATTTCTTCATATTGTCGCCGGAAAATGGACTTTTTCGGTGGGATTGTGGCTACAATATGAACCACACGGCCTCACATCCATACTGTGGTGCAGAAATGGGAAATGAGTTAGTTCGCGGGCCGGAGGCAGCGGTGTATCAGTCCAGTCCGCTGGTCTTTTCGCCGTTGCGGATTTCGGTGGAGCTGATGTTGGTCAGGGGCGCGTCGAGGAGTTTGGCCTGGAGCTCCTTGCAGAGCTCTTTTGTGTTTTCGGTGCCAAGGCGGGGGTAGACCCAGATCTCGTAGTCGGTGACGATCTCCTGCCAGTCTTTCCAGCGTTTGAAACCTTCCAGATTGTCGGCGCCCATCACGAGGATGAAGTGGGTGTCGGGTTCGGCGGCCTGCAGGTGACGGAGGGTGTTGATGGTGTATGACGGGCGCTCCAGCTGATACTCGATGTCGCTGACAGTCACGTCCAGCCCTAGCCTGGCGACCTGGGCGCGGACTTTGGCCAGGCGCTCGTCGTCGCTCAGCGAGGCTTGCTCCTTGAAGGGGCTCTGCGGCGACACGATCATCCGCACTTCGTCGATGTCGCTGCAGCCGCACAGATAGCGCAGGATGTTGACGTGCCCGATGTGCAGCGGATTGAAAGTGCCGAAATACAAAGCGACGGTCCTGTCGGTGAAGATGGGCAGATGCTCGGCCTTGCGCAGGCACATATCCAGGTCGTCATTGATGAGCACCACGTCGAACTTGTCGGCATACTCCATCTCTTCGGCAGCCTTGGTGACTCGCCTGTCGATAGCCTCGGGGCTGTCGGTGCCGCGCTTGACAAGGCGGCGGCGCAGCTCCTCGGGCGACGGGGCCTGGATGAAAACCGACAGCGCGTTGTCCCCGAAATAATTCTTGAGGTTCACTCCGCCCTTCACGTCCACGTCGAAGAGGATGGTATTGCCGTTGCCCCAGATGCGCTCCACTTCGCTTTTCAGAGTGCCGTAGTACGACCCCTGATAGACCTGCTCGTATTCCACGAACTGCCCCTCAGCGATCCTGGCCTTGAATTCCTCTTCGCTAAGGAAATAGTAATCGCGCCCGTCGACTTCGGCGCCGCGCGGCTGGCGGGTTGTTGCGGATATGGAGAATTCAAGACTTGGAAACTTGGAAATCAGGTGCTTGACGACAGTGGTCTTGCCTGACCCTGAAGGGGCTGAAAAAATGGCGACTTTCTTTTTCATATCTGCAAATTTACCATTTTATTTAATAACTTTGCGTCGCCTTGAAAAGGACAGTTAATAAATTACTTTTTTATACAATAATATGGTTTCATACAAAGAATTAGGCCTTGTCAACACTCGCGAGATGTTCGCTAAGGCCATCAACGGCGGTTACGCCATCCCCGCTTTCAACTTCAACAATATGGAGCAGCTCCAGGCAATCATCCAGGCAGCAGCCGAGACCAAGAGCCCGGTGATCCTGCAGGTCAGCAAAGGAGCCCGCAACTACGCTAACCAGACCCTTCTGCGCTATATGGCCCAAGGTGCTGTAGAATATGCAAAAGAACTCGGTTGGGAGAATCCCCAGATCGTCCTCCATCTCGACCACGGTGACAGCTTCGAGACTTGCAAGAGCTGC
>CAMVOD010000015.1:0-41146 GCA_947169015.1 uncultured Bacteroidales bacterium
CTTTTTGGAGTTTGATTCCGTTCTGCTTTCACGCAGCTCTTTGTCTTCCATTTATTATATAGGATCGTAGCTCAGTTGGTTAGAGCGCTACACTGATAATGTAGAGGTCCGCGGTTCAACTCCGCGCGGTCCTACTCTCAAGCACAATGGGGGATTAGCTCAGTTGGCTAGAGCACCTGCCTTGCAAGCAGGGGGTCAAGGGTTCGACTCCCTTATTCTCCACAAAAAAAGAGGACGCTGATTCAGCGCCCTCTTTTTTTGTGGGAATACCTCACCCCCTGTCGCTTCGCGACATCCCCCTCAAGGGGGATATGCCGGAACCTGTCTTCGCTGTCGCTCAGCCAGAACCCGGGTGGCTTCGTGGCTCAATGTCTTCGACATTTCGCACACTTCGCCACGGCGCTGAAGCGCCCTTTTCGCTTTCAGCGGTGCGTTTTTTTTGTGGAGTTTCCGCACCCCTTCGTGGCTCAATGTCTTCGACATTTCGCACACCTTGCCCGCTGGCATAAAGAAACACTAAGTGAGACAATTAATTTATACCTTTGTTCAAGTACTATTAAAACAATCAAGATGAAAAATACCAAGTTAGTCCTTTTGTGTGTCGTGGCCTCGATGATGATGGCCTGTGCTCCTACATTGACGGATACTGTAACGGTTGAAGGCGGAATGCTTCGCGGCGTGCTGACGGAAAATCCTGAAGTAATTGTTTTCAAAGGCGTGCCGTATGCAGCCGCACCTGTGGGTGACCTTCGATGGGCTCTTCCCAAGCCCGTAATTCCCTGGGAAGGTGTAAAGGTCGCCGATACTTTCGGCGCTCCTTCAGTGCAGCGCGGCCGTCAGGCAGGTTCTTTTTACTATAAGGAATTTCAACCCGAGCCCCTGCCTGAGACAAGCGAGGATTGCCTGTTTCTGAACGTATGGGCTCCTGCAAAAACAGTCGGCCATCCTGAAGCCAAGCTTCCCGTAGCGATGTGGATACACGGCGGCGCATATTCCGGCGGTTGCGGCAACGATGTCGCTTTTGACGGAGAGGCCTGGGCCACCCGCGGCGTCATCCTTGTGACCATCAACTACAGGCTTGGACTGCTCGGCTTTTTCTCACATCCCGAACTGACTGCTGAGAACGGCTATGGTGGATCGGGAAACCAGGGCATCTATGACCAGCTGGCTGCAATAAAGTGGATATACAACAATATTGAAGCATTTGGCGGCGATCCGAAACAGATTACAATTATGGGACAGAGCGCAGGCGCCGGCAGCGTCAAGACCCTTGCAGCTTCGCCTCTCACAAAAGGCCTTGTAAGCAAGGCGATAATCCAGAGTGGCGGCGGTCTCGGAGAATTCCTCAGCGGAGGCAATTCCAGCACTCCCCTGAGTACCTATGACGAGCGTGGCAAGAAGATGATGGATGATGCAGGCCTGTATACTCTTGCAGATATGCGCAAGGCTTCTCTCGAGGATCTCGCTAAAGTGCGTTCAGGTATGGGCGGAACCCATCCCGACGGATATCTGATTCCCAAGAGTTTCGACGAGGCAGCCTATGCAGGCCAGCTTCTCGACATTCCATATATGATAGGCAGCAACGGTGATGATATGGGCGATATGCGTGGCGCCATCAGCGCATTCTGCGCGCTGCGCTCAACTCAGAGCAAGGAACCTGTCTATCACTATTTCTTCGACCGCAAACTTCCGGGTGACGATTCGGGAGCTTTCCATTCTGCCGAATTATGGTATATGTTCCATACTCTTGGCCGCAGCTGGCGTCCTATGACTGAGCACGATTACGAACTCAGCGACAAAATGATGGATTACTGGACCAACTTCGTTAAGTTCGGTAATCCCAACGGCAACGGAGTCGCAGGTCCCTGGAAGAATTCAACAGCCGACGATCCCTACATCGAGGAACTGAAATAGTCTACATCGCTGTGAAGCGGATGGCGGCGGAGTGGCCGTTGGCGTCGATGAGGGTCAGGGTGTGGGGGCCGTGTTCGGGGATGATCTTGAGTTTGTGTTCGCCGTGGGAGGTTTCGCCAAGGTAGCTGCCGTCGAGATGCCAGTAGATTGTGGCCTGCGGGTCGCTGTGGGCGGCGGAGCATATTATGCCCTGGCTGCGGGCGTCGAGGGCTACCGGAGCTGCGACCTGCATTCCCTGCTGGGGATAGATGATTTCAATGACGCCTGAGGCTCGGGAACCGGTGTAGTTCGGATGGTAGGGAGGCAGCGGGCGGTAGTCGCTGTGGCTTTTCATATAATACCATTCCTGGGCGGGGGAGAGGACGAAGCGGGAGACGTTCTGGATTTCGGCCACCGGCCAGCAGTCGCTGTCGACCTGATATTTCCCGTCAGGGCTGATGTGCACAAGTTTGTGATATGGGCAGAGTTCCGGTCGGCGTGGAGCGTTGGGCACAAGGACCGGGATTGTGCCGTCGGCCTCGCACAGTTCAGTTGCCGGATGGCCGCTCAGGCTGCAGCATTCTATTTCTTCCAGCGAATCGTCGGGCTGCGCGAACCAGCCAGTCGAAGGCAGCAGGCCGAAAAGGTCGAACATCAGAGGGGCTGCATAGCCGACTCCGGTGAGCAGGGGGCGGCCTTCGCCGTTGCAGTTGCCAACCCAGACTGCCACTACATAGTCAGGGGTGGCTCCGACGGCCCAGGCGTCGCGATTGCCGTAGCTCGTGCCTGTCTTCCAGGCTATCTGACGGCTCGCGTGGAAGGTGTGCCAGTCGCCTTCCTCTTCCGGGCGGTTGACTTCGGTCAGGGCGTCGAAGGTGCACCAGACGGCCCCGCGTGAGAGGGGACTGCTCTTGGCGGACTTGATGTCCTGCAGCGAATTGGCCATCGTCGCATATGCCTGCGCCAAGTCCCAGAGCTTGATTTCAGCACCACCCAGGATCAGCGAAAGACCGTATGTGTCGGCTCCGCGGGTTATGGTGGTGAAGCCGGCCTGCTGCAGCAGCAGGATGAATTTCTCGACGCCGTATTCGTGCAGCATACGCACGGAAGGCACGTTCAGTGAACGCCTGATGACGTCCGATGCCGGCACGGCTCCGTCGAATGTATGGTTGTAGTTGCTCGGGGAGAAATCTTTGTAGTGGAAAGGAATGTCCGAAACCAGCATCTGCGGCAGGATCAGCCCCTCGTCCAGCATAGCGGCATAAAGCAGGGGCTTGAGGGTGCTGCCGCTGCTGCGCGGAGCCTGCACCACGTCCACGTTGTCTCCGTGGGCTCCGGAGTCGTGGCCGATGTTGCCGCAGTAAGCCAGGGGCCGGCCGCTGTGCACATCGAGGATGACCGCTGCCGCATTGAACACCTCATTGGTGGCGAACACTTCCCCGTGGCGTTGCAGCACTTCCTCTGCACGCTGTTGCAGAGTGAAGTCTATGCTGCTCCCGATGCGGGTGTCGCCCTGCGCCTTGCGTTGTGTCTCGAGATAATGGTAGGCAAACTCCGGAAGCTGGTGCGGTTTGTCGGGCAGGGGCTCGTCTTTGGCCAGGGCGCACGAGAGGGAATCTATGTCCCCGGCGGCACAGAGCTGGTCGAGAAGGAAGTTGCGCTTGGCAAGCAGTGCTTCGCGGCTTCTGCCGGGATGTATCATTGCCGGAGAGTTGGGGAGGACGGCCAGCGTGGCACTTTCAGCCCACGACAGCTGTTCGGCAGGCATACCGAAATATCTCCAGGCCGCTGCTTCGAGTCCTACGACATTGCCGCCGAACGGGGCGTTGGATGCGTACATCGCGAGGATTTCCTTCTTGCTCCTGTAAAGTTCCAGCCTCAGCGCGAGGACCATCTCCCAAATTTTCTCACTTATGGTGCGGGGCGGATTGCCACGGCTCAGACGTATGGTCTGCATAGTGATCGTGCTTGCACCGCTGCGGATCTCACCGCTGCTCAGATTGAGCCGCAGCGCCCTTGCCAGCGCCAGCGGGTCAACACCGGGGTGATGCCAGAACCGCTTGTCTTCAAAACGGACGATCGCACGGGCGAATTTTTCCGGAACGTCGTCAGATGCGGGAAACCTCCACTGCCCGTCCGCTGCGATGCGGGCGCTCAGCAGACGGCCGTCGCTGCTCTCCAGCACTGCGCTGACCGGGTCGTCAAAAAGTTGTCGCGGACGCAGCGCCAGCGCCAGCAGTCCTGCGACCGCCACAATGCCGATGAGTATGTAGATATTCTTGCGCAATGACAATGAAATTTTGCCTACATTAGTATTCTCAAACAAAATTAGGCAAAATAATATAGTCGATATGAAAAAGATTTTCGTTGCATTGAGTCTTGTACTGACATCAGTATTTCTTGTGTCTTGCGGCAGCGGAGCTGATTGTGTCGCCGACATCTCTAAAGAAATCCGTGTAGACGATCCTGTTACCGTCCGTCTGTTTGATTCCTATGTCCTGAAGGACAACGACCAGACCTTACAGGCAGCCCGAAAGGCGATATCTATCACGCCCAAGGTTGATTTCAACGTCCAGGTGGTGGACAATCAGACCCTTTGTATCGTTCCTGTCCAGCCTCTGGAGTATAATACGACTTACAAAGTTACAGCCGACTTCGGTGCCGTGGCAGGCAACCCCGGTGGCAAGCAGACTTTCGAAATCAAGACCCTGGCACCGGTGCTGCTGTTCGATTACAGCAAGCTGTCCTGCTATTCAGGCATCGAAGACCGCTATCATATCGACCTTGAGATAACTTCTCCCGAAGCCCTTGACAGCAAGTATCTGGAAAATGGGTTTTCAGTAAAAGGAGCGGCAGCCCAGCTGGCTTGGGTGCATTCTGAAGACGGACGCGCCCACACAGTGACAGTTGGAAGCATTCAGGCCGCGGATAAGAAAGGCAAGGTGGAACTGGTCCACAACTGGCCGAAATATGCGGCCGAGGGTTCCCGCAGTTTCGTGGTGCCGGCCAAGGGCGTCTTCGAAGTAGTGGACAGTGAAGTCAGCTCGGATCCCTACGGTGTGGAGATAGCTTTCTCTGCATCTCTCGACACCAAGCAAGATTTCAGCAGCCTGGTGTCTATGCCGGGTGCCGGCCGTCTTTCCTTCATTGCAGTTGAGAATGTACTGAGGATAGTTCCCGCCCTTCAGGCTGAAGACCGTCAGTTCATCTCTGTGAGCAAAGGCATCCGCAGCGAAAAGGGAAGCAAGCTGGAAGCTGACTTCGAGCGCTGGCTCGACATCCCGAGCGGCGAACCTATGGTGAAATTCATTTCCCGCGGCGTGGTGATTCCTTCGTCAGGCGATATGAACATTCCTTTCCAGGCCATCAATTATGGCAAGGTGAGAGTCCGCGTAAAACAGATATACGAGAACAACGTGCTGCAGTTCCTGCAGGACAGCAAGCTAGGCGACACCTGGTGCTACACCGACAATGTGGCACGCGTGATCCTGGATACCACACTGGTGCTCGGCGAGACCAATTCGGCGAAGCTGCGCAACCTTAACACCTACGGACTTCACGTGGCGGACCTTGTGAAAGTCCAGCGCGGGGCCATCTACAGGCTTGAGATAAGGGGTGTGGACCCGCTCAAGGAGTTCAGTGAAGACCGCTATGAGAGCGATTATTATTTCGGCAGCTACTACGACTATGAAAACCGCGTGCGCAACCTACTGGTGTCAGACCTTTCTGTCATCGGCAAAGGTTCGGACAAGGGCGAGTATACCGTCTTCGTGACTGACATACTCACAGCACAGCCTGTTTCCGGCGCCAAGGTGATCCTGTACAACTCGGTGAACCAGGTGATAGGAGAGGGTACGACTGCCTCCGGCGGCCGTTTTACCTGCTCTGTGAAGGACGACCAGGTGCAGACGGCTGTCATCACCAAGGGTGAGGACAAGAGCTATCTGACGATGGCATCCGGCAGTTCTATTTCGATGAGCGGCTTCGAAGTCGACGGTAATGCTTCACGCAAGGGACAGAAAGGCTACATATTCGGAGACCGCGGCGTATGGCGTCCCGGCGATGACATCCATCTGACGTTCATCTCAATGCTGGATGACGGCGTGCTGCCGGCCGGCCACCCCGTGACAGCCACTCTCAACAATCCCCAGGGCCAGGTGATCAGCACCCTGGTAAACAATTCCGGACAGAACGGAATGTACAGTTTCACATTCACGACTCCCGAAGATGCGCCTACCGGCAACTGGGAGGCGGTAGTGATAGCAGGAGGCATAGTCTGGCACAAGACTGTCAAGATTGAAACCGTCAAGCCCAACAATATCGTCATAGACCTGAAGCTTAACGACAAGCCTGTCCTCGAAGGCAGGGACATCCGCGGCGACATAGATGCCCGCTGGCTGGTCGGTAATCCGGCAGCAGATCTGGAAACCCGCGTGGAGGTTGCCCTGTCGCGCGGCAAGACTGCTTTCGACAGCTACAAGGATTATGTGTTCGAAGACCGCTCACGCAGCTTCTCATCCCAGGATATGGAGCTCTTCAAAGGTAAGACGAACGAAAGCGGCCACACTTCATTCCGCACGTCACTCACCGCCGAAGGCACTGACGTGCCCGGTATGATTTCTGCCACATTCACCTCCCGCGTGTTTGAAAAGAGCGGCGATTTCAGCATAGACCGCTACACCACGACTCTCTCTCCTTTCGACACATATATAGGACTGGATGTTCCAGAGCAGGAAGACGAATGGGGCGAGAGCTACCTCGACAAGGCCCGCAGCCATACCTTCCGCCTCGTAGCCGTGGACGGCAAAGGCAATCCTGTCAAAGGAAATGTCAAAGTCGATGTGGAAATCTACAAGATGGGCTGGAGCTGGTGGTGGAGTTCATCATCCGACGGCCTGGCTTCATACGCCAAGGATTCATACAACGAGCCCAGCAATGAATTCTCAGTCAATCTGACCGGAGGCTCCGGAGAGTTCAGGATGGACTTCTCGTCTGAGGACAGCGGATTCTGGTTCATCAGGGTGACAGACACCAAGGGAGGTCACGCGACATCTGCCGTGACTATGGTCCGCAACAGCTATGAGTCAGCGGGAGCCGGCAGTTCCGACGCGGCGATACGACTGGCTATGTCCATCAACAAAGAGCGTTTCAATGTCGGAGAGACTGCACAGATCAGCATCCCTTCAGCCAGCGGCGCCCGCGCACTCGTGTCCATAGAGAAAGGCCAGCGCGTGCTGAAGAGTTTCTGGGTTGAATGCAAAGGCGACAAGACCGACATTTCAGTACCCATAGAGGCGGGAATGGCTCCAAACGTATATGCCGCCGTCACTTTGATACAACCGTACAACAATACGGAGAATGACGCTCCGATACGCCTGTTCGGCGTGCAGCGCATCCTCGTGGAGGAACCGGCCACCCATCTGCATCCCGTCATCGACATAGCTGCCGAAGTCCAGCCCGAGAAGGAAGTCACCTTCACCGTGAAAGAGCAGGACGGCAGGCAGATGAGCTACGTCGTGGCTCTTGTCGACGAGGGTCTTCTGAGCCTCACGCGTTTCAAGACTCCAGATCCTTGGAAGAGCTTCTATGCTACGGAAGCGCTCGGAGTCCGCACCTGGGACCTCTACGATCTGATACTCGGAGCCTATGGCGCCCGGATGGAACAGCTCTTCGCCATCGGCGGTGACGCCGAGGGCGACGGTGTCGTAACGCCAAACAGCAAGGCAGACCGCTTCAAACCGGTTTCTATGTTCCTTGGACCTTTCACGGTCAAAGCCAAAGGTTCCGACAAGCATACTGTGAAAATACCCCAGTATATCGGCAATATGCGTGTTATGGTCGTAGCCACTGACGGAGCCGCTATGGGCTCAGCCGACAAGAGCGTGCTGGTGACCAAACCCGTGATGGTCAAGGCTACGCTGCCCAGGGTGCTCGGCACGGAAGAGGAGGTTATACTCCCCGTGACAGTCTTCGCCAACAAGGACGGCGTCGGTGCAGTGACAGTCGAACTCAAGGCTGACGGTGCGCTTTCTGTCGCCGGCAGCAATACTGCTACGGTCAATTTGCCCAAGGCCGGCGAAGCGCTTGCATACTTCACCCTGAAGGCTGACGCAGCTACCGGCATCGGTACTATCCACACCGTGGCCAAAGGGGCGGGTGACAGCTCATCTGAAGATCTCGAAATAGACGTGCGCGACCCCAACCCTGTAACCACCAACTCACAGGTCAAGCTGGTAGAGGGCGGCAAGAGCGTGAAGGTTCCTTTCACCCTCGCCGGTCGCCCCGGGACGAGCTTCGTGTCGGTTGAAGCATCTACCATACCTCCGGTAGACCTCGACTTCCGCCTGTCATATCTCACGACATATCCTCACGGCTGCCTGGAGCAGACTGTTTCTTCAGCGTTCCCGCAGCTCTATCTGGGAGACCTGGTGGATCTTGAAAGCAGGGATGTCAACAAGACTGCAGATCACGTGAAGTCAGCCCTGAACAGGCTCAGCTCATTCGCAATCCCTGCCGGCGGTATGACGACCTGGCCCGGCACGTCTTCTTATGCAGGAGCCAATGTATGGGCTACTGTTTATGCCACACATTTTATGGTCGAGGCTCAGAAGGCTGGATATGCCGTTCCTGCTGTTTTGCGCAAGTCGAACCTGTCATTCCTTCGCAGCGTGGCGTCCGGCAGCAGCTATAATGCGGAATCCCGCGCTTATGCGCTGTACGTACTCTCACTTGCGGGATCGGCTGACCGCGGCGATATGAACAGGCTCCGCGAGGATCTGGCCAAGTTGCCGGAATCCTGCAAGATGCTGCTTGCCGGTGCTTATGCCCTTGACGGAAAGAAGGATGTGGCGCGCAAGATACTGCAGGATACCAAGGTCGGCACTGAGGTCAACAACCTGTTCTCAGACAATTACGACAGCGAGGAGCGCGAGCAGGCCATCGCCGCGATGGTCTATACTGCACTCGGCGACAAAGCCGCTGCATTCCAATGCATCGAGAAACTCTCAGGCTGGCTCAACGACCGCAACCATTTTATGAGCACCCAGAGCACTGCCTGGTCATTGAGGGCTGTGGCTGACTATATGAAGAACAATTCAGTGGACGGCATCAATGTAAACTTCCGCACGGCCTATGGCGGAACGACCCTGAAGAGCGCCAAGGCAATCGCCCAGGGCTCACTTGACGCCGGTGTAGGAAGGTCTCTCGACGTCGAGGTGACCAACAACTCCAAGGCTCCCGCCTATATTGTCCTGAGTTCTACGGGCATCCCTGAGAAAGGCGAGGAAATGGCCCGCGCTGACGGAATGCAGCTGACGGTTACTTACTCTCTGCCTGACGGCACAAGGGTAGATCCTTCATCTCTGCCTCAGGGTACCGATTTCATAGTTACGGCAACAGCGACCAACACCAGTGCCACGACCGACTATACTAACGTGGCGTTGACCCAGATCTTCCCCTCAGGCTGGGAGATCCACGTCAACCGCACCGACGATATGTATCAGGACTTCCGCGACGACCGCGTGTACTCTTACCTCAATATCAGGAGGGGGACAAGCGTGACAGTCACCACTCGCCTGACTGCGACATACAAGGGCCGCTTCTACCGTCCGTCAACTATCTGCGAGGCGATGTATGACGAAAGGATAGGGGCTTCAGTTCCCGGCGGCTGGTGCGAGGTGAAGTAGTTATATAACTATTCGATTATCCGCAGGGGGATGATCCTCACCGCGCCGTTGAGGCCGGAGGGGACGGGGGCCCACCAGTCATACTTGGTGTGCTGGTAGTTTACGTCAACGAGGTTGATTTCCTTGAACTTGCGCCACGGTACGCCTTGACGGTCGAGCTCGGCGATGCGGTTGGCAGGCAGGTTGGTGACATCCACCTCGATGGTGTTTAGGCCTGTCCGCAGCCATTGTCCGATACGCAGGGTGAACGGCACGGCCCAGACTGTGCCGGCCTCCTTGCCATTGATTCTCACGACTGCGCTTTCGCGGACGTCACCCAGGTCGAGCAGCCATTCGTCCGCTGCGTCAGCATCGATCGTGAAGCTATTCGAGTAACGCCCGGTGGCCATAGTGACTTTTGCCGCGGGAACGGGCAGATCTGTCCAGGATTTTGGCTTGTCTATGTTGAAAGTGCCTTCTACGGCAGGTTCGCTTGCAGTGAAGGTCAGTTTCCACCCTCTGTCCAACTCTATCTGCCGGGCTTCTGTGTCAGTTTCGTAGTATTGCCATACTTCAGCATCTGTCAGAGTGTGGTCGAATGTCTGGATGATGACGCTTTCTCCTGAGCACAGTTGGAGGTAGATTTCAGGGAAGCCGTCGGGAGCAGTTCTGAAAGGAATCCTGCCTTTTTGTGCAGTCATCGGGTCGAAAAGCATCACATCTGCCGCCGGCACTGCAAGCTTCACCCAGCCCTCATATCCGTCGTGCTGGAGGACGGAGACGAAGTAGTGGTGGCCGCCGGCGTTGCTGCGCCTGATGAAACTCAGGCCTTTGTTGCTCATCTCTTCTGTAGGGATGCCGCACAATGCGATTGCAGAGGCATAGTCAGGGCCGGTGACAATTCTTCCACGATGGTATCTGTGCATTCTTGATGCGGCTGCATCCTGAACGGGCGGAAGCTTGCGGATTATGCGGGCAAGCCGCTTCTCGCGCCTGGCCAGCTTGCCATAGCCAGGCACTGTCTCCGGATAACCTCCGACGAAAACTACCGTGGCTCCCTTCCTCGCGAGCTTCTCGATGTGCGAAAGCACTTCGACCGGAATATGACTGACTTGAGGTACGACCAGCGCCTTATAGGCAGTACCGGCCGAAACCACCGCACCGTCAGAGACTTTGCATCGCTTCAGATAGCGGTCTGAGATGTAGTCGGTGTCGTGGCCGGTCGCCAGAATGTCCTCCACGGCCTTCTTGAAGACTGGTGTATAGCTTCCGGCTTTCTGCTGCTCGAATGCCAGATATGTACCGGGGACATCGTTCCAGATGTCGTAGATGGGGTAATAAGTAAGCAGGTCGTTGTCAGGTCGTCCCATCTGCAGGAAGGACTGGCAGCGGGTGATGTAGTCGAACATCGCAGGAGCGTCTCTCCAGATGGAGTTGGTAGGCGACATATCTATGCTTGCATAGAATTTCCATCCCGGCCACGGGTCGTCGACCGGAGAATAGGCAGTGCCGTGGAAGAACACGTGGTTCACTCCCGAAAGGAAAAGCAGGTCGATGTCCGGCTTGCACTGGGACAGCGATGTGCGGAAATGCTCCGTGAGCCAGGTCATACTCTCCGATGAAACCAGCGGCTTGCCGCTGATGTGGGCTGCCGATGAAGAATACTTCATAAAAGTACGGTCACACTGGTTCTCCTTGACCAGCGAATCCACCCTCAGGCCGTCGATTCCGAAGAAAGAAAGGCCGAAGCCTTCGCATTCCGGGATGTCTACCGCTGCGTATATATCCAGAAGGTTGGCGGGAGAGCCGTGGGCCTGGTTGCGGGTTTTCGAGCCCATTTTGTGAGCCCAGGCCGTCCACTGCTCCGTGAAATTCTCGAGCAGCAGCTCGCTCATCGTCTCGCGGTAGTCGCTGACTATACGCGAAGATATGTCGTCCCTGTCTTCGCTGTAGAACTCTGACAGGTGGTCCTCCAGCCTGTAGCCGCGCCTGCGGGCGAATTCCTCGAACATCGCGGGAGTCCAATCGGCTCCGTACACTTCGTAGGAATCGTTGAAGAAATTGTAAGGCACCCTCGCTCCGCTTTCCTTGAATGCCTTGGAGAACCTGTCCAGATAGTGCTTCACTGCCGTGCGGTTGAAATGGTCGATGACAAGGCCTTCCCCGCCGGGGGCTGCCCGTTTCACCATCTGTCCGGTCTTTCCCGCCGAGACGGATATTTGATGCGGGTCATCGGGGGATACCTCGACCACGGCTTTCGTGGCAGCATCTTCCTCGCTCACCCCGGGGCCGCCGAAGGGCCATCCGGTGCCGGTGTTCATATCTATTCTGATGCCGACCCTGTCGCCGATTGTATTGCATACCTGCAGGGCGTGCATCCATTCGGGAGAAAGGAAAGCTATGTCTGCAGCCTCATTGCCCTGAACGCCGTAGATCGGCGTTATCTCAAGCTCGGTTATGCCTGCGGCGGCATATTCGCTCATCAATGCGTCGAGGTTTACCGAATCCACCGCGCTGCCCAGCCACCACCATCTTGCGGCAGGGTGCATCTCGGGCCTGACAGGCGGCCAATCCTGAGCATTGGCGTCAAAAGCGGCACATATCAGAATAGCGGAAACTAAAAAGCACTTGAATTTCATCGGACAGACAGTTTTCAACAAATTTAAAAAGAAAAGTCCTGTCTGCTACCTGCAGACAGGACTATCTGTTTTTATGAAATCAAGACTACTTTACTGAAATACCAGCAAGGGTCTTGGTAGGAGCGAGAACGTTGTTGACTTTCCAGTTCTGGGCTTTCTTGAGGCTGTATGAAGCAGTGGCGCGTACATCCTTGATAGATGCTGCGAATGCTACGGTGTAGTTGCCGGCAGCGGCTTCCCACTGTGAGGCGGCCTCGTTGAATGAAGCGAGAGAATAGTTGTCAACGGTCATTGTGAGGGTCTGGCTCTCGCCGGGAGCGAGTTCGCGGGTCTTTGCAAACGCCTTGAGCTCTTTGGCGGGTTTCTCGAGACCTCCTGCGGGAGCAGTCACGTAGAGCTGGACAGCTTCGCGGCCTGCAACCTTACCGGTGTTCTTCACGGTGATGGTAGCGGTGAAGCCGTTAGCAGTGGCTTTGACCACGGGCTTGCTGTACTCGAAAGTAGTATATGAGAGACCGAAGCCGAACGGATAAGAAACTTCCTGACCTGCTGTCTCGAAGAAGCGGTAACCTACCCAGATGCCCTCGTTGTAGTCGGTGTAGTCAACATCCTTTACGGGCTGCGGCTGCTGGTTGCCTCTTCCGAATGCGTTGACCGGCTGAGCGTTGCGGGTGTAGTTGTAAGGGAAGTTCACTGAAGACGGGCTGTCGAAGAAGTTCAGGGGGAAAGTAGTGGCGATCTTGCCTGAAGGGTTGGCCTTTCCGCAGAGAACGTCAGCGATTGATGCACCGGCTTCCATACCGGGCTGCCAGGCGAGCAGGATGGCGTCGGGCATATGCTTCCAGGAAGCGGTCTCGATTACGCCGCCGATGTTGAGCACTACGATGACTTTCTTGCCTGCAGCGTGGAAGCTGTTGCAGAGAGTTTCGAGATTCTGGCGCTCGGCATCTGTGAGTGCCCAGTCGCCGGCAACGGCCTTGCGGTCGGCGCCTTCACCTGAGTTGCGGCCGATGGTGATGACAGCTACGTCGCTACCGGCAACTTCGCGGGTCACATAGTTCTCGGGAACTGCCATCTCAGCCAGAGGAGCACGGCCCCACATTCCGCCGCCGCCTGCAGTGCGCAGCTGGAGTGCGTTCTGGTAGTCTACATATTTGGCGTAGAGGTTGGCCAGGTCGGCGTCAACCTTGAATCCGTCCATCTCGAGACCTTCCTTGAGGCTGCGGACATATTTCTTGTTGACAGCTCCGGAACCGGTACCGCCGGGGATCATATCGTATGAAGTCAGACCGAAGAGGGCGACTGTCTCAGTGCCTTTGAGAGGGAGAGCTGCATTGTCGTTCTTGAGAAGAACCATAGTCTGCGGGGCGGCTTTGCGCACGAGTGCCTCGTGTGCTGCAAGGTCGGGCTTGTTGGAGAACTTGTAGCCTGCGAAGCGGGGAGTGCGGACGATGTACTCGAGCATATTGCGTACGTTGCGGTCGAGGTCGGCCTGTGAGATTGTGCCGTCCTGGACTCCCTTGATGATGCGCTCGATCTCAGACTCGGCGCCGGGTTCCATCAGGTCGTTCTGGGCGATGACAGCTTTCACTGTGCCTTCCTTGTTGCCCCAGTCGGTCATCACGATGCCGTCGAAGCCCCATTCCTCGCGGAGGACGGTGGTGAGCAGTTCGCGGTTCTGCTGGGTGAACTGGCCGTTCATCTGGTTGTAAGATGACATCACGGTCCACGGCTTGCCTTCTTTGACTGCAATCTCAAAGTTCTTCAGGTAGATCTCGCGCAATGCTCTCTGGCTGATGATGGCATCGTTCATATTACGGTTGGTCTCCTGGTTGTTGGCCATAAAGTGCTTGATTGAAGTGCCGACGCCGTTGCTCTGGATGCCGCGTACATAGGCGGCAGCCATCTTTCCGCTTACCAGCGGGTCTTCAGAGAAGTACTCGAAGTTACGGCCGCAGAGGATGTTGCGGTGGATGTTCATACCGGGAGCGAGGAGCACGTCGACGCCGTACTCTCTAACTTCGTTACCCATAGCGGTAGTCAGTTCCTCTACGAGGGCGATGTCCCAGCTTGAGGCCAGAGATGTACCTACGGGGAATGCGGTGCAGTAGAATGTTTCGGTAGTGCCTTCGCGTGTCGGGCTGATACGCAGGCCGGCAGGGCCGTCAGCCAGAACTGTGGCGGGAATGCCGAGGCGGTCGATGGCGCGGGTGCGGCCGGCAGCTCCCTGAACGAGGGAAGTAGTGCCGGAGGTGACGCCGTTAACGATTGCGGCGCGGCTTCCGCCGACCAGCAGGGTGGCTTTCTCCTGCAAGGTCATAGCCTTGAGGACTTCGTCAATGTTGTCTTTGGTCAGTTTTGGCTGGGCAAAGACGGTTGCAGTTGTCAGAAGGGCAGCTGCGAATAACAGTATTTTTTTCATTGATTTGATTTGGATTGAATTAGATATACTTTTTTTCAGTCTATAAAGATATGTATTAATTCATTAATTTTGTGATGGAGCTGAATTTCTTTTACTAAGAAACCAGCCAATTAAAGTTTGATGCCCTGAATGAATCCTATTTCCCAGCGCCTGCTTAGCCAACAGCTTATCTGCCCGCAGTTCTCCACTTGCAAAGAGGTGGTCGACTGGATGGGGGCCGTGCAGGCTCAGGATCAGAAGGGGATGCGTTGGGCTGTGGCTATGCGCACAAAGAAACCGTCCCTCAAGGCATTCAAGGAAGCATACAACAGCGGGGAGATCGTGCGCATCCATCTGATGCGGGGCACCTGGCAGCTGGTGTCGGCCGAAGACTACTGGCCCTGGATCAAGCTCTGCGGCCCCAAGGCAATTGCGGTGACAAAAGGCTGGATGGCAAGCAACAAGATCAGCATTCCTGACGAGGAGCTTTTCCGCATAAGGGAGCTTCTGTGCCGGATAGTCGGGGACAGACGGAGTGCAACGAAGGCTGACATTGTGGATGGCCTGGCGGAGAGAGGCATCGTTATGGATGACCACCGGCTGTCTTACCATATCCGTATGGCCGAATTCTCGGGCACGCTCTGCAGTGGAGATCTGTTGTCCAACAAAGCAAGCTACTCCCTTTCGGCCGACAAACTGCCCGCAAGGAAGCCGTTCGAGCGCGACGAGGCGCTGCAGCTTTTCACCCGCAAATATTTCCGCAGCAGCCAGCCCGCCACTCTGGAAGACTTCGTGTGGTGGAGCGGCCTGAATGTGAGTGACTGCCGCAAGGGCATAGCCCTTCTTGGGGACTGGCTCCACTGCGAAAAATGGCGCGGCACGGAATTCTACCTGACCGCCGACGCCCGCACACGCGGTTTCCAGAAAGGCCGCTGCATCTTCCTGCCGCCTTTCGACGAATACCTCATATCATACAAGAGCCGCGGCGTGGTACTGCAGCTGGAACACCGTCACCACGCTCACGACCAGAGCGGCACTTTCTGGCCCGTGGTCCTTTATGACGGCGAAGTCGTCGGCAACTGGTCTGCCTCCAAAAATATCGTAAGCACACGATTCTTTCGCGAAGAGCCTTGTCCCAGTCCGGAAAGCCTGCAGAAAGAGATCACAAGATACCTGGACTATTTGAATAGATAGACGCAGCTGTGGAATTCAAACATACACACAGACCCGGATTCTGGTTCGGCTTCATCGATTTCTTCACGGCCGGAATGTTCTTCCTGTTCTATATGCCGCTGGGCGGATTGCAGGATGAACTCGATTACATCCTCGGACGCAGGACACAGCGCTATTGGGTGGCGTACCTGCTAGGAATACCGACGCTGTTCATCTATCCTTTGATATGGATGGCAAGGATAGCCGAAGAACTCAAGGCAATAGCGATAGGAATGGGCATCGAAGGTCCATACACATCCTGGTGGCATATGTTCGGATGGAACACCCTCGGCCTGCCGCTGATGGGCCATGCCATCGCCACCAAACGGTTCTTCGACACCCTGAACAGCATCGAGCAGAAAAGGCAGGACAAATTTAGCCGGCCATCTGATTGTCCGGCTTCTGCGCACACTTCTGTTTGATTCCAAGTGCAGCCCAGCGGACGAAGGGGATGCGACGGAGAAGCTCGTAGAGCAGGGGCGAGAGTGAGAACACGGCAACTGTGAGGATGGCGTATATCGCTACCGGAGGCAGGCTGGTGTAAACCTTCATCATATAGCCGAGGCTGGCTATTACAATGTAGTGGACTATGTAAATGCCGTAGCTGCTGCGGGTCATATAGCAGGCGAAGCGGCCCGTGCGGTCGAACTTGGCGTTGAACCAGCCCATCATTGCCAGACAGGCCAGCCAGCCGTAGATGCAGTTAAGAGGGCTGCCGAGATATTGCGGCGAGGTATTGTCCTGGCCGAAGGTGGTGACGATCAGTGCTATTCCTGCTGCAGCAGCGCAGACGACAAGGGGAATCCAGGCCTTCTTGACTTTCTCCTGCACCTCGTCGTGAGAGAATACGAAGTAGCCCAGCAGGAAGGGGATTATATAGAACAACGGCTTGTACAGGTTCCATAAGCCGTCAGCGCTCTCCGGGCGGGGATTCTTTATAAGAGTCTGCTCGCCTGCCCAGAAGAGTACGCCAAGCATAACGATCCAGAAAATGCCGGCTTTGCCGCACCTGTTCCAGAAGCGGTCCTTACGGTCCAACGCCCGTACCAGCAGCAGCGCGAGGCAGAGCAGCCACAGCACCTGGATGAACCACAGAGGTCCGATGCCGCTGAATACCATAATGAAATATCTGCCCACGGCCGGAACGCTTTCGAAGACCCCCTCCCTGGCTGCCACGACAGTATTGAAATAACCCGTTATCCAGTGGATCACGAAAAGGCCGATGGTGCCGGGTACCAGCAGTTTCCGTGTGCGGGCCCGGAACCATTCCTTGCCGGACTGCTTCTGCAGCGCATAGCGGGAACTGATGCCGGCCAGCAGGAAGAGCAGCGGCATAAAGAAAGGGTAGAGGATGTACATCACTACATCCTGGTACTGCGGTCCGTCGCCGAAACCGCCTATGCCGCCGAAGACGCCCTTGTTGTTGTAGAAGTAAATAACGTGATAGAAAAGCACAAGGAGAACTGTCACCCAGCGCAGATTGTCAATCCAATGCTTTCTCATTTCGTGAGACCTCCCATAACCTGGTCCACGGCATTCTGGAAGATTTCTGTCTTCAGCAGCGCCATCCCTTTCTGGTCTCCGAGCAGCAAAAGAGCATCGCCCGGTTCGATACCGTAAACTTTTCTTGCGTCCTTGGGAATTACGATCTGGCCCTTGTCGCCGACCTTCACTACTCCGAATATGTATTTGCCTTCATTCTCTTGCATAAGTAGGAAATGTTAGAAATTTCCAACAAATATAACACACTGGCAGGGAAAGTCAAAAAAAATGTGAAAGTTTAGTATATTTGGAGAACAAGATACCGCCTGCTATGAAATACTTCCTGTCCCTCCTTCTGATTGTAGCATCCCAGTTCGTTTCCTCCCAGCCCCTGACTGGCAATTCCGGTCTCACAGACGACGAAACCTACGGCTATCTTTTCTGTCATAAGTCTGCCCACGGCGGCTGGACGGCCTATGCGCTGTCTCAGGACGGCATACATTTTCACGATTTGCTGTGCGGAGATTCGGTATTCCCCGACGGCGCCGCCGATGCAGTCCGGGGCGGTGCTCCTTTCCTGTGCAGGGCGTATGACGGCGGATTCCTGATGGCCGCGCGCTCGGGAGATTCCAGAATACAAATCTTCAGAAGCGATGACCTTCTGGACTGGACATTGGTCACTACGCTGAATATGCCAAAAGACAACCGGGTCGGAGATCCTGGAATCATCTGGGACGAAGGCTACGGGTCAAAGGGAGGTTATCTTGTATATTTCCCTATGCTCAAATCTGCAAGGAGCTCTCACCCGAGCCTGTTCGGAGTTCACTCCAATTTGAATATGAAGCGCTGGTCAAGGCCCAGACCGCTTGCAGACTGGGGATTCGGCATCAAGGATGCCGGCATTTATCCCGATTCCGAAGGGGGATTCAGCATCTTGTTCCAGGAAGAAGGAAGGCATCAGATACTCGTGTCAAAGTCGAAATCACTGGCCGGTCCGTGGTCAGCTCCTGCTGAATTTGCACCTGACGGCGACAAGGCCATAGAAGGCCCTGCTGCATTCCGTCTGGCCGGAGCTCCGGGCTGGCAGGTCGGATACGTCGATCCTGACGGAGGCGCCACGGGCAGGTACCGAATATGCACTGCCGACGAGGAGTTCACGCAGATGAGGCGGCCGCAATACCTTGAAGGGGTTTACGGTCCCGACAAGGGGTCCTTCCTGCGCATCAGCGAAGCCGAATACAAGCGGCTGCAGGAATGGAGCGACGCTGCGGAACCTGCACATCTGGCTCCTTCTGTCCATAATCCTGTCTTCCCCGGCCTGCACGCAGACCCCGAAGTGCTCTGCAGCGAGCAGACCGGCAAGTATTATATCTATCCCACTACCGACGGCGAGTTCGGATGGCATAACCACGATTTCAAATGCTTCAGTTCTTCCGACCTGGTGAACTGGAAGGACGAAGGCGTCATCCTCGACCTTCAGGACCTGGACTGGGGCAAGGAATACGCCTGGGCCCCCTGCATCATAGAAAAGAAGGTTGGAGACAGCTATAAGTACTATTATTATTTCGTGGCCAACAAGAGCGTGGGCGTGGCTGTGGCTGACCGGCCGGAAGGTCCCTTCAAGGATGCTCTTGGGCACGCTCTCCTCACCCAGGAGGAGATAGGGGCCCCCAACCAGGTCATCGACCCTGATGTCTTCCGCGACCCTGCGACAGGCAAGTATTACTTGTATTGGGGCAATTCCTACCTCTGGATGGCGGAGCTCGCCGACGATATGGTGTCGCTGGTTCCCGGCACGATGCACGAGCTTATCCCGCGCTCAAGGATAGGGGAGTATCACTATCTGGAGGGGACTTATGTTTTTGAGCGCAACGGACTGTACTATTTTATGTGGTCGGAGAACATCACCCGCTCGGCCCGTTACTGCATCCGCTATCTGATTTCCGACTCGCCCACCGAATTCGTCCGCAACGGCCGGCCGGCCAGGGTGGAGGAGCAGATCATCCTGCAGCAGGACCCGTCCCTCCAGATTTTCGGCACCGGCCACAACTCCGTGCTGAACATCCCGGGCACAGACAAGTGGTATATGGTCTACCACCGCTTCACCCGTCCAGAAGGTATCAAGATGGGGCTCTCCGGCGGCTACAACCGCGAAATCTGCATCGACCCGATGTCCTTCAACCCGGACGGCACCATAGTCCCAGTCCACCCGACGCTTTGACAGCCTTGTTTTAAATGGTTTTATGTGGAAGCGCAGCTAGAATCGCCGGTAGGTGATGTCGCCGATTTTAACCTGGCCGTCAGGCAGGAATGAGATGGGGCTCCCTTTGTCGAACTGGCCGGAGCCTTCGTTCAGAACATCGGGATCACAGTCGATAAATGCACCCATTGGCCATTCTCTGTAAAGTTTGCCGTTCTCAATTCTGTACAGGAGAGGCTTACCGATATCTTCCTTCGGAGAATCCAGGAAGAAGGTTGTGAAAACATCTTCTCCGTTTTTCTTGAAAAAGCGGATGCCGGTAATCAGTATGGGTTCTTCATATTTCACATCCGGGTGCTCGATACCCACTCGCAACATCAGGATGTTTCCGTGCTCATCGATTCTGCCGTCGCAGGAATATCTGGATACGGCATCTTCGTAACTGATACTGGCATATACTGGTTTCCATCTGCCCTGCAGCCCGTCTTGCGACATTTTTTCGCAACCGTCCAGCATAAGCAGGCAAATAAATAACAACGCGGATAGGTAAAGATACTTTTTCATATTGCGAATATAATCATCTACAATCTAAACACTAAGATCATCCAAATACGTCTTCACGTTTTGCGATTATTCCACAGTATGCGTCTTGCAGCCATTGCACGCATACTGCGGAAAGAAAAAAGTAAATCTTTTTTTGCTTCTTTGCGTCTTATTATCGGATGCATCCCAATAACAATCCAAACGAAATGCAAAAAGACAAGACAAACACCCGGCTGCGGGAACTGGAAAAACTGGTCCGGAGTCAGCAGGACAAGCTCTTCGCCATTGCGTATGTCCGTTTAGGCAACCGTGCGGATGCGGAAGATATATTGCAGGATGTTTTTCTGAAATTGTTCCGCTCCGAAGAAAACCTGCGGCACGTCAACAATCTGGAGCATTACCTGATACGCAGCGTCTGCAACAGATGCAGGGACTGTCAGAGGGCCAGGCAGTACAATATGCTGCCGATAGACGATGCGGGCCAGATTCCGATACCGGAAGATGACAAGCCTATTCACGAAGAGTTCCTCAGGATCAGCAAACTGCTGGAAGGCCTGTCCGAAGAACAGCAGGAAGTCGTGAGGCTCAAATGTACGGACGGACTGAAGTTCCGTGACATCGCAAAGATTCTCGACATCCCCGAAGCGACGGCGAAATCCAGGTACCGCTATGCCATCGAGCACATCAAAAACAGTTTAAGAAAAACAAGTCAGAGCTATGAAAAAGAATAATATCAACGACATAGAACGGCAGCTCGCTCCGAAATGTGAGTACCGCGCTTCAGAAAACTTTCTGGACAAGGTGATGATCGCTGCGGCAGCGGAAACGCAGCCGTCTCGCAAGGTGACTGTAGACTTCCGCTGGAAGAAAGCCTTCGCATACGCCGCCTCGGTTGCAGCCATAGTCGCACTCTTCATCGTCGTCAAACCTGTCGGGACGCCCGCAATCGCAGCCGAGAAGCTGTTTGCACGTGCCGCCGACTATTTCACTGCGGTAAACGGATACACTCTCAACTACGAAGTGCGCACTTATGCCGCCGAGCAGTTCTCTTATACAAATCCCGTAAAACCATTTGTAGCCCATACCTTGAATGTCGCATCCGACGGCAGATGGAAACTTGATAAAGGAGGCAGGGTCGCAGAATTTGACGGGAGCAACATCTACGTCTGGTTCCCAGATCAGGGATGGGGATGGAAGCACGATGCGGACCATACCGCCATCATTTCTCCCTTCGACAACCTGCTTGACCTTGGCGGTATGATGCGATGGCTGGAAGAATATGCCGCAAGTTCAAAGGGCGCAGACTGCCGCAAGGTGGAAGATGACCGTACAGTCAAACTCATCATCAAGGTTCCCGCCCAGGGCGAATACGGCAACGATTATCTGAAACTGTCCTCAATCGGCGACAGCGACACAAGACAGACATACGTATTCAGTAAAGAAGACGGCCGCCTGCTGTCCGCTGAGATCGACGCCCGGTTCTTCGGCATCTTACGAACTCTTCTGCGCGCACAGTCCATTGATTACAACACGGCTTTCCCGGCCTCGACGTTCACGCTTCCTGACAATATAGAATGGACTGACCACACCAGGCAAGCCGTAGCTGCGAGAGCCAGAACCCTTCCTTTGGGCGAACTGACCGGCATCAGCGCAGACCAGGCAGTAGAAAAGCTCTTCAAGGCATTCAATGAGTGGGACGAGCCGATGCTGGAAGCCATACTTCCCTCATACCCCCTGAAGCAGCTCGAGGCCAAAGGCTTCAAAGGATGCGTCCTCATCAGGAAAGGCGAAGCCTTTAAATCCGGCACCTACGGCGGACTTTTCATCCCCTGCGAAATCCAGCTCGCCGACGGCAAAAAAATCAAAAGGAAACTGGCCCTGCGCAACGACAACCAGTGGCGCACCTGGGAAGTCGACGGCGGCATCTAGCAGGAAGCGGCATATTCCCCTCGGCAGGGGCTCCGTGAAGTGGTGGGATGAAAGAGGATGATAACTAATGATTCGTTCTGGACGGGAAGCAATTGGTTCCCTGAGGGAACCTTTAAAGGAGGGGTCAGAAAAGGAGGATGCTTTGCATCCGACGCACCCACAAAAATAAAAAACCGATGGGCGACCATCGGTTTTATTTTTGTGGGTGCCAGGTGGGACTCGAACCCACGACATTCAGAACCACAATCTGACGCTCTAACCAACTGAACTACGGGCACCATATATGGAGGCCGAATCGGCTTCCGGCGGCAAAGGTAATAATCTTTTCCATTTTGGAAAAACAATTTTTATATTTGTCCGAATTTCCCGAAGAATCCAACAATACAACAAATAATACAATATGGCAAGAGAAATAAAGTTCTCTCTGGTTTACAGAGATATGTGGCAATCATCCGGCAAATACACCGCCCGTGCCGACCAGCTGGCTGAAATAGCTCCGGTAATCATCGATATGGGCTGTTTCGACCGCGTCGAGACGAACGGCGGCGCATTCGAGCAGGTGCAGTTGCTTTACGGACAGAACCCCAACAAGGCCGTGCGTGCCTTCACGGCTCCCCTCCACAAGGCCGGCATCCAGACTCATATGCTTGACCGCGGCCTGAACGCTCTGCGTATGTATCCCTGCCCGGTGGATGTGCGCAAGCTTATGTACAAGGTAAAGCACGCCCAGGGTGTCGACATCACCCGTATCTTCGACGGTCTGAATGACGCCAACAACATCATACCTTCGATCAAGTATGCCATCGAAGGCGGTATGATTCCCCAGGCTTCGCTCTGCATCACTTACTCACCCATCCATACAGTTGAGTATTACACCAACCTGGCTGAGAAACTCATCGAGGCCGGTGCACAGGAAATCGCCCTCAAGGATATGGCAGGTATCGGCCGTCCCTGGTCTCTCGGACAGATTGTCGCCAACATCAAGAAGCGCCATCCCGAGACTGTCATCCAGTACCACGGACACAGCGGTCCCGGTTTCTCGGTAGCTTCGATGCTCGAAGTCGCCAAAGCCGGCTGCGACGTGCTTGACGTTGCCATCGAGCCCCTGTCCTGGGGTAAGATCCATCCCGACGTAATCACCATCAGCGCTATGCTCAAAGACGCCGGTTTCCTTGTCAAGGACATCAATATGAAGGCCTATATGGAGGCTCGCGCCCTCACCCAGAAGTTCATCGACGACTTCCTGGGCTACTTCATCGAGCCGACCAACCATCATCTCACATCACTGCTCGTGGGCTGCGGTCTGCCGGGCGGTATGATGGGTTCGATGATGGCCGACCTCAAGGGCGTCCATCCTGCAGTCAATATGTATCTGCGCAACAACGGCAAGCCTGAGGTTGCCCTCGACGACCTGGTCGTAAAACTTTTCGAAGAAGTAGAGTACGTATGGCCGAAGGTCGGTTATCCGCCCCTCGTAACTCCGTTCAGCCAGTATGTGAAGAACATCGCCCTGATGAACATTATGGCCGAGGCACAGGGCAAACCCCGCTACAGCCTGCTCACCGACAAGAGCATCTGGGGTATGATCCTGGGCCGCAGCGGTGTCCTGCCCGGTCCCGTCGCTCCCGAAATCAAGGAACTCGCCGAGAAACAGGGTATGGAGTTCTTCGAAGGAGACGTACAGGCTCTCTATCCCGACGATATGGACCAGTACCGCAAGGAGATGCAGGATAACGGCTGGGAGTTCGGACAAGACGACGAAGAGCTCTTCGAGCTGGCTATGCACCCCACCCAGTACCGCGACTACAAGAGCGGCGCTGCCGCCGAGCGTTTCAACAGGGACCTCGAGGCTGCCAAGGCAAAGGCAGGCGCTCCGATCATCGTAAAACGTCCGGTTGTGGAAGTTCCCAAGAACGACGCCCCGAAATTCCAGGAAGAGCACCCGAAGGCCCACGCAGTCCAGGCCGAGGCCGACGGACAGGTTATCTGGGAGTATGACGTTGTCGACAAGTCGATGGCTCCGCGCGTAGGCAAGGCTGTGAAGGCCGGCGACGTAATCTGCCGCATCCAGACCAACTACGCTCTCGAAGACGTGAAAGCCGCTTATTCAGGCAAGATAGTAGCCGTATATCCCGCCCAGGGCGACAAGGTAGCCAAGAACGAAATCATCGCGTTCGTGGAGTAATCCCCGATTGATACAGAAACAATAAAGGCTGCACGGAAAGTGCAGCCTTTGTTGTTTTATGACTCAGCCGTTACAAGGCCGCAGTCACCTTGTATGTCTTGCCGGCCTTTGTGTCAAGGTCGTATTCGTAGACTTTCTGGAGTTCAGGCATCGGAGCGTCGAAGCCTTCTGCTACGAGCGGAGTGGCGATGTCGGCGCTCTCCATCAGCTTGTTGGGATTGCTGCCTGAAGCTTCTGTGAGGCCTGCGCCCTGGAGGGGAACATAGGAACGTATGCGTACCTTGCCGCCGATGAGGGACTTGATTGACGCTTCTGAGAGCTTGGCTCCGTCCCAGTTGATGGCTACTTCAAATCCGCCGCGGGCCTTGAGTCCGGAAACGCTGCCTTTTGCCCAGGCATCCGGAAGGGCGGGGAGAAGATGCAGCGCACCGTCGTGGCTCTGGAGCAGCATCTCGGCTACACCGGCGGTGAGACCGAAGTTGCCGTCGATCTGGAACGGCGGATGAGCGTCGAACAGGTTGGGATAGGTCCTGCCGCTGGCACGGCCCCAGCCGTCACGCGGCTGCAGGGTGAGCATATTGTTGATGATCTTGAGGGCGTGATTGCCGTCGAGGAGCCTTGCCCAGAGGTTGACTTTCCAGCCGATTGACCAGCCTGTGGCCATATCGCCGCGGTAGATGAGGCTCTGCTTGGCGGCCTGGAACAGCTGAGGGTTCTTGTAGGGAGAAACCTGGTTGCCGGGATACAGGCCGTAGAGGTGAGAAACGTGGCGATGCTCGTTCTTCGGGTCGTCAACGTCTTCCAGCCATTCCTGAAGCTGGCCGAGATGGCCGATCTGCATAGGAGGGAGCTGAGCCATTGTCTTCTTCAGCAGGGCGATGTACTCAGTGTCCTCGGGATGGACCATTTCGGTGGCGGCGATGGAATTCGTGAATACGTCGTGGAGCAGCTGTATGTCCATCGTACAGCCGGCAACTATCATACTGCCCCAGCCGGGAGGCCCCTGTTCCGGAGAGGTGGAAGGCGCTGTGACGAGCCATCCGTACTTGGGATGCGGGATGAGGTAGTCGATATAGAAGTCAGAGAGGCCCTTGAACAGGTCGTAGTTCTCAGCGATGAAGCTCTCATCGCCGCTGTAGAGATAATGCTGCCAGAGCTGCTGGCTGAGCCAGGCTCCGCCCATCGGCCATACATAGTCTCCGAAGTCCACGGGACCGGTGATGCGCCAGATGTCGGTGTTGTGGTGCACTACCCATCCGTCGCAGTCATACAGAGTGCGGGCGGTTCCGCGGCCGGTGACTGAGAGATCCTTGACCATCTGGATCATAGGCTCGGAAGTCTCAACCAGGTTGGTGACTTCTGAAGGCCAGTAGTTCATCTCGGCATTGATGTTCACGGTGTACTTGCCATCCCAGGGGGCGAGCAGGCTCTGGTTCCAGATGCCCTGCAGGCCGGCAGCCTGACCGCCGGGCTGTGAAGAGCAGATGAGCAGGTACCTTCCGTATTGGAACATCAGGGCAACGAGCGCCTGGTCTCCGCCTTCATTGAACTTGCTCACGCGGATATGCGTCTGCTCGTCGGAGCCTTTGCCAAGGTCGAGTTTCACGCGGTCGAACTGTTTGGCGAACAGCTTGTAGCTGGCCTTGTACTCGCGTTTGAAATTCTGCTTCGATGCCTTCTTCATCAAGGCGGCGCTGCGGGCCATCTCGTCGGCGCTGATGTCATTGTAGTTGACGAAGTTGGTGGCTGCGGTTATGTAAATGGTGACGCTGTTGGCACCCTTGACCTCGATGCTGTCGTCATTGACAGTGACCTTTCCGCCCTTGGCTTTCACCCTGGTGCGGTTGGCAAAGCGTACCTTGCCGGGCACGCCTTCGTGGTCGGAAGTTTTCGCGGTCAGAAGCAGGTCCTTGCCCTCGGCGAATACCTTATATTCCTTGAAAGGAGTCTCATATCTTGCCTTGAAGTTCAGGGCTCCGCGCTTGCTGGCGGTAAGTTTCACATAGACTCCGTTGTTGCGGAAAGACGTGAAATACTCCCTCGTGTAGGTCACGTCCCCGACTTTGTAGCGCACCGTAGCCTTGGCTTTCTCGATGTCAAGGTCGCGGTAGTAGTCGCTGGCCTGGTCGTGGCCCTCGAAGTCGAGCATCAGGCTGCCGATGGTCTGGTAGGGCATTCCGTTGATGCCGGACATAAAGTTTTCCTCAAGGAGCTGCGATGCAAGACGGCCTTCGCCTGCGAAGATGGCTTCACGGACGGCCGGCAGAGCCGCCAGGGCCTTGGGACTGTCATTGCGGTGGGGACTGCCTCCCCAGATGGTTTCTTCGTTGAGCTGGATCTGCTCGGTGGCTGTGCCTCCGAAAATCATCGCACCCATCTTGGAGTTGCCTAACGGCAGGGCTTCAACCCAAATCTCAGCTGGCTGGGCGTACCACAGCTTGAGATTGTCGTCTGCCTGGCAAACGATGCTTCCGAGGCAGAACAGGCACAATACGGCCGATAAAAAGCGTTTCATAGTTTTAGTAGAGATAATATTTAGAGGATGCGGCCCTGAACGAGGCTTCATCCTTTCGCCAATAATCTTTTATGTCGTCGAAACTGTAACTCTTGCGGAAGGCTTCGCGGATGCGGTTGCTGCCGAGCACCTTGTCGAACATCGAGTATTTCGAGGCGTCGCTGTCTGACAGCGGCTTGTGGGAAGGGTAGAGGCCGGCAACCACCTGCATCACGTAGAACTGTATCTCGGTGAGCCTTGCGGCAGCATAGTCAGTGAAGAACAGCTGCACTCCGCCGACGGTCTTGCCTGCGGACGAGCCTGAGGTGGGCTGGTAGTATGTGGGGCGGAAGCTCACGCCGGGGAGCTCCAGCGCGTTCAGCGCCGCGGCGAACTTGTCGGCATCAGTGATCCAGGTGGCTGCGAAGCACTCGAAGGGCAGGGTGTATCCGACACCTATGTTGAGGTAGCCTCCCAGCTCGCCTGCAATGCCGGATGCCGGATAGCAGAAGGCTGTCTTGGGGTGGGGGATGTTGGGGGAGGTGGGAACCCAGGGCAGGCCAGTGTCTTCGAAGGTCATTCCGCGGCTCCAGCCCTCCATCGGCACGACGGTCAGCTTGCATTTTTTAGCCGTTTCCCTGCCGTTCTGGCCGCGGACCATCCCTTCTTCATTCAGCATACAGGCCAGCTCGCCGACAGTCAGCCCGTAGACGTACGGAATCTCGTACATTCCTACGAACGAAAAATAGCCGTTCTCGACGACGCTGCCTTCGACCTTGAGGCCTCCGAGAGGGTTGGGCCTGTCAAGCACTATCACCTCTATTCCGAGGTCTGCACAGGCCTGCATCACGAGGCCCAGCGTGCTGATGAAGGTATATGAGCGGCAGCCGTTGTCCTGTATGTCGTATACCACTGCGTCGAGGCCCTTGAGCATAGCCGCGGTGGGCTTGCGGGTGCTGCCGTAGAGAGAGTATATGGGTAGTCCGGTCTTCTTGTCGGTGGCCTGGGCCACATAGCCGCCGGCCTGGATGTCGCCGCGCACGCCGTGCTCAGGACCGAAGAGGGCTACCAGCGAGACTCCGGGCGCCGAATGGAGGATGTCCACGGTGGATCTCAGGTTGCGGTCGACGCCGGTAGGATTGGTGACCAGCCCCACTTTCTTGCCTTTGAGCACTGCGAAATCACTCTCGACGAGCACTTCGAGGCCGGTCTTGACCGTCGCGGAAGCGCTGAGGACAGCCGTCAGGCATATCAATATGGTCAGTATCTTTCTCATTTTGCGGTCAATCTTGCTTGCGGCCGAACTCAGCCGGCAGTTTCTTCTTCACCATAAACGACGCCACTATGCCGGGGATGGTGCATATACATACCCAGACGAAGAACAGGGTGTAGCCGATGCTGTCGGCAATCCATCCGGCAACCATACCGGGCAGCATCATTCCCAGGGCCATAAAACCGGTGCCGATGGCGTAGTGGGCTGTCTTGTGCTCACCTCTGGCTATGTATATCAGGAACATCGTGTAGGCGGTAAAGCCAAAACCGTACCCGAATTGCTCGAGGAACACGAATGATGAGATGAGGGCGACGCTCCTGGTGCCGAAGAGGGACATTATGATATATACGAGGTCGGGCAGATTGATGGCCAGGGCCATAGGAATCAGCCACCTGCGGAAGCCGCCGCGGCTTATGACCATCCCGCTCAGCATTCCGCCCAACAGCAGTGCGATGACGCCCAGCGTGCCGTAGATGCCGCCGACGGTGGCGGTGGCCAGCTCCAGACCTCCGGCCTGCGTGCTGTCAAGCATAAAAGGCTGTGCTATCTTCACCAGCTGGCTTTCTCCGAGGCGGTATGTCAGCAGGAAGAAGAAGATAAGCCCCATATTGTCTTTCTTGAAGAAGGTGACGAAGGTGGTTGCAAACTCCTTCCAGATGGTCTTTGCGGATATGTCGCTGCGGGGACTGTCGCTCTCGGGCCTGGGCAGCACGAAGCGGTGCCAGAGGGTCAGCGCGATGAAAATGGCCGCCAGCAGGTAGAAACTCAGGCTCCACGACAGGGCGATGTTGCCATTTGCTTTGGGAAAAAGTTTTCCCTGTTCTATCCAGCCTGCGAACATCACCAGCAATCCCTGGCCGAAAATCATCGCCACGCGGTAGAAGATGTTGCGGATGCCGGCGAAGAAACTCTGCCCTCCTTCGTCCAGGCCGTGCATATAGAAGCCGTCGGCGGCTATGTCGTGGGTGGCCGAGGCAAAGGCTAGCAGCCAGAAGAACGCCAGCGTTATCTGTACGTAATGGTCGGCGGGGATGAAGAATGCGACTCCGGCGAATGCGGCCGCCATCAGGGTCTGCATAGTGTTTATCCACCAGCGCTTCGTCTTGATGAGGTCGACGAAGGGGCTCCACAGAGGCTTGATGACCCAGGGCAGATACAACCAGGATGTATATAGAGCTATTTCAGTATTGGACAGTCCCAGCTTTTTGTACATCACTACGGCGACGGTCATTACTGCAACGTAGGGGAGACCTTCGGCGAAGTAGAGGGTGGGAATCCATTTCCAACCTTTTGAAAGTTTCATAAGGGAATTCTATAAATCAGCCCGTAAGTTAGTAAAAAAACGCTAGACCACAACCTCCAGCAGCTCGTCCCAGCGGGTGGTGTATCTCCTGGATACGCGGGAACGGGTGGAGAACTGGTCCATTTCGCCGTTGGAAGCTATCCTCACAGTGGATTTGCCGTTCGTGTTGTTGATGTTGTCGATGACCTTCATCAGGCGGTCCTGCTTTTCGTGGTCCACAGTGTCGAAGAAGACTCCCTGCACCCTGTTGCTGGCAACCAGGTCGGTGACCATCACTCCGGCCCGCTTGTATCCGAATCCCTTCTTGTAGATGGCTTTCAGCGCGGTGGCTGCGGCCTGGGTCATTTCTATGGTGCTGTTGGTCGCTACCTCGAAGCCGGTAGTGCGGATGCTGTAGTCCTGCGGAAGCTCGTCCCTGTGGCGGTTGGTGAGGATGAAGACGTGCAGCAGGGATGCCTTCAGGCTCTGTGCACGCAGTTTCTCGGCCACTTTGCCGGTGAAGGTGGCGACAGCGGCGTCAAGGTCCCCGAGGTCGTACATATCGTGGGCGAAAGAGCGCGACACACAAATCGTCTGTCTTTCCTGGGGGACTTCTTCGAAGCCGATGCACGGTTCGCCGCGGAGTTCCAGCCAGGTCTTGACGCCGGTGACGCTCATCATCCGGCTCACTTCGCTGCGCGGCATCGTGCTGAAGTCCCAGGCAGTATGGATCCCCATCAGCTCCAGCTTCTTGCGGTACTTGCGTCCGATGCCCCAGACATCGCCTACGGGAAATTTGCGAAGCACCTTCTCGATGTCCTGCGGACGGTGCATAATGCAGCATCCCTGCAACTTGGGATATTGCTTGCAGAGCTTGCTGGCAATCTTGGCAAGGGTCTTTGTCGGTGCGATGCCTATGCTGACCGGAATGCCGGTGCACCTGCGGATCCTGGCGGACAGTTCGCGCCCTTTCTGCTGCAGACCCTCCAGGGGCAGGCCCTCAAGGTCGAGGAAGGCTTCGTCGATGGAGTATACTTCAATCGCCGGCACAGTCTCCTTGAGGATGGAGATGACGCGGTTGCTCATATCTCCGTAAAGCTGGTAGTTTGACGAAAAGACGGCGACGTCGTTGCGCTCGATGACTTCCCTGGCCTGGAACAGGGGAGTCCCCATCTTTATGCCCAGGGCCTTGGCCTCGTTGCTGCGGGCGATGATGCATCCGTCGTTGTTGGACAGAACGACCACCGGCTTCCCCTCCAGGTCGGGGCGGAAGACCCTCTCGCAGCTTGCGAAGAAGTTGTTGCAGTCGCAAAGGCCTACCATAGCGTCAGCAGACAGTTACATTTTCTTGATGAGATATCTGACCACGCCCCAGATTGCGAACTGGTTGTCCGCATCGACCCTGATGGGCTGGAAGTTCTTGTTGGCAGGCATCAGGAGGGCATATTCGCCCATACTTTTGTATTTCTTGAGGGTGAACTCACCGTCCACGAAACAGACGGCCAGGCAGCCGTCGTAGGGCTCTGCGCTCTTGTCGATTATCAGCAGGTCGCCGTCGTCGACTCCGTCGTCAATCATCGAAAGCCCCCTTACCCGTGCGAAGAAAGTAGATGCCGGATTGTGGACCAGAACTTTGTTGAGGTCGAGGGCGACATCCATAAAATCTTCGGCAGGAGAGGGAAATCCTGCATTTATTAGAGCTATTTTGTCTTCTTCCATTTAGAAATGTAATTTCTACAAAGTTATAAATTTCTATTTGTTAAATAATTGCTTAAATTTGCGCCCATTCTAAAGAAGTATCACAAAAATTATTTCACTGACCTGTTATGACAACTAAACGAGTTTATTTGTTCGGTGGCAAAAAAGCCGAAGGCAACGGCTCAATGCGAAATCTGTTAGGTGGTAAGGGTGCCAACCTTGCCGAGATGTGTACACTTGGAATGCCTGTTCCTGCAGGTTTCACTATCACTACCGAGTGCTGCACCGAGTATTTCAATCTGGGTGGTCAGTTCCCCGCAGGGCTTGAGGCCGATGTGAAGGCAGCCCTTGCAGCCACTGAAAAAACTATGGGCAAGAAATTCGGAGACACAAAGGATCCCCTCCTCGTATCTTGCCGTTCCGGCGCCAGAAGCTCAATGCCGGGTATGATGGACACTGTCCTCAACATCGGCCTGTGCACCGCCACAATCCCCGGTCTTATTGCCAAGACCAAGAATCCGAGGTTCGTATATGACGCATACCGCCGTCTGATTATGATGTACTCAGACGTCGTTATGGAGAAAGCAGAAGGCATCGAGCCTGCAGACGGACAAGGAATTCGCGAACAGCTTGAGAAAATGCTGGCCGACCTCAAGGCCAAAAAAGGATACAAGAGCGATACCGACCTCAAAGAGAAGGACCTCATCGACCTTTGCGAGGAATTCAAGAAGAAAATCAAAGAAGTTCTTCACGTTGAGTTCCCTGACAATGCACACGACCAGCTCTGGGGTGGAATCGGAGCCGTTTTCAAATCTTGGAACGGAAAACGTGCCGTAGCATACCGCCGTATCGAAGGTATTCCCGACAACTGGGGTACTGCAGTGAACGTGCAGTCAATGGTGTTCGGAAATATGGGCGACACTTCCGCTACTGGTGTTGCATTCAGCCGCAACCCTGCTACCGGTGACAACAACTTCTACGGTGAATGGCTTATCAACGCCCAGGGTGAAGACGTGGTTGCTGGTATCCGCACCCCCAACCCCCTGAACGAGGCTACCAAGAATGCTCACAACAAGCACCTGAAATCTCTGGAAGTTGCAATGCCTGATGTCTACAAGGAACTTGACGACATCCGCCAGAGGCTTGAGGACCACTTCAAGGATATGCAGGATATCGAGTTCACCATCCAGGAAGGCAAGCTCTGGATGCTCCAGTGCCGCGTCGGCAAACGCACCGGTCTGGCTGCCCTGAATATGGCTATGGATATGATCGAGGAAGGTCTCATCAGCGACAAGACTGCCGTGCTGCGCGTCAGCCCGAGCCAGCTCGAAGAGTTGCTTCACCCGATCCTGAATCCCAACTCAGAGAAGAACGCCGCAGTGATTGCACACGGTCTTCCCGCAGGCCCCGGCGGCGCTGTCGGCAAGATAGTCTTCACTCCGGCCGAAGCTGTGGCTGCTGCCGCACGCAAGGAAGACGTCATTCTCGTCCGTGAAGATACGTCACCTGAAGATGTTGAAGGTATGAGGGTAGCAGTAGGTCTGCTTACCGCCCGCGGAGGTATGACTTCACACGCCGCCCTGGTGGCACGCGGATGGGGTAAATGCTGCATCGTAGGTTGCGAGGCCATCACTTTCACTTCCGGTGCAAAAGGCGAGAAGATCCTCAACATCAACGGCAAGCAATATCACGAAGGCGACATATTCTCTCTGAACGGTACCAAAGGTCTCGTGTACGACTCTGCAGTCAGCACGATCGATGCTACCGAGAACGTCCGTTATATGAAGTTTATGCAGATTGTCGACAAGTACCGCCGTCTGAGCGTACGCACGAATGCCGACAACCCTGAGGATGCCCAGAAGGCCATCGACTTCGGCGCCGAGGGTATTGGTCTGTTCCGCATCGAGCATATGTTCTACGGAAAGAACTCAGAGGAACCTCTTGCAAAACTCCGCAAGGTCATCTTCACCGCTACCGAAGCAGAACGTAACGCTGCAGTAAACGAGCTTGAGCCTTACGTGAAGGCAGCCGCAAAGAACACGATGCGCGTGATGAGCGCCAAGTCAGTAACCTTCCGTCTGCTCGATCCGCCGTTGCACGAGTTCGTTCCGCAGACCCGCAACAAACAGGAAGAGCTGGCCAAGGAACTCGGAGTAAGCGTAGCTGAAATCAAGAAACGCGGCAAGGCTCTCCACGAGATCAACCCTATGATGGGACACCGCGGAGTGCGTCTGGGCATCACCTTCCCGACCCTCAGCGAAATGCAGTTCAGGGCTATCTTCGAAGCTGCCGCAGAGCTTATCCTCGAAGGCTTCGATCCTCATCCCGAGATTATGATCCCCGTTACCATTTCAGTAAACGAGCTTAACTTCGAGAAACGCATCTGCGAAAGGGTACACAAGGAAGTTGAGGAAAAATTCGATATGGATATCCCGTATATGTTCGGAACTATGATCGAGATTCCGCGTGCAGCTCTGCTCGCCGACCGTATGGCCCGCACTGCACAGTTCTTCTCATTCGGTACCAACGACCTTACCCAGATGACCTACGGCTTCAGCCGTGACGACATCGGTTCGTTTATGAACGATTATCTCAACAACAAGATTATGTCGTTCGACCCGTTCCAGAGCATCGACCAGGAGTCTGTCGGCCGTCTCATCCAGATGGGTATCGAAGGTGGCCGCTCAACCCGCAAGAACCTGAAAGTCGGTATCTGCGGCGAGCACGGCGGTGACGCAGCTTCTGTAGAGTTCTGCCACAAGATCGGTATGAACTACGTATCTTGCTCTCCTTTCAGGGTGCCTATCGCACGCCTTGCAGCAGCTCAGGCTGCCATCAAGGAAGAGATTGAGAAGAAGCAGGAGAAGAAATAAAAGAAGTCCGGAAATTCCGGATTCAAAGACTGTCCTCCTTTACGATATCCGCTCCGCGGTAGTAGTAGAGGAGGATATCTTTGTATAGATACCCCAGATGTCCCATAACCGCTGCGCCGATCTGGCACAGGCCGACGCCGTGGCCCCAGCCCTTGCCGTGGAGCACGAAACCTTCGGGAGTCTTCTCGACTTCGAACGCTGAGCTGTAAAGGTGGCTGCGGGAGAGCGTACGGCGGATTTCCAGCTCCTTGCCGATGATGCGCGACTTGCGGCTGCCGACGATCTTGAGTTTCTTGATCCTGCCCGAAGGGCCTCGCTCGATGGGTCTGAGGTCCACTATCTTGCCGAAGTAGAGGCCGGTGCGTTCCTTCACAATCTGAGACAGCTCTGCGTAGGTATACTTCACTTCCCACTCATAGAAATCTTTGGTCTCCTGGTCGAAATTCGGGAGAATGCGGGCAAGCAGTGCGGCATCCTCTGTATGGCAGAATTTGTCCTTGAAAGATTTCAGATAGGGGACTTCGACATCCTCCCAACAGGTGGAGAAAACCTCGGTCCGTCCGCCGCAGCATTTGCTGAAGCGGGCGTCGCAGATCTCTCCTTCGTAGGCCAGCACTTCGCCCCAGGTGGCTTCGATGGCTTCCCTCGCCTTCGCGGTGCTGACTTTGGTGATGCCCTGGTAGCGCTGGCAGTGGTCGTCGGCGCAGACGTCGAAAAACTCGTGGTCTTCGTGGTCCTGCCACGTGACAAGTTCCTTCGGGGTGTCGATCTTGCCCTCGCCGCAGGCTTTGACTTTGCCGTCGATCTGGGCCAGCAGCC
The DNA here is from genome assembly GCA_947169015.1 of uncultured Bacteroidales bacterium. Classification (GTDB taxonomy): domain Bacteria; phylum Bacteroidota; class Bacteroidia; order Bacteroidales; family UBA932; genus Equibacterium. The sequence goes on from CAMVOD010000015.1 coordinate 34,588, forward strand.
AGGAACGTGAGATGACCGCGTGGGCCTTGAGGAACTCTAGAGGGGCTTCGGCGCTCATCTCGGACGATATCACGCAGGTCAGGTAGTCCTCGATTCCCACATCGTTTATGACTATTATGCCGTCGTTTTCGGCCAGCAGGACGAGGTTGCCCTTGAAGCTTTGGTTTTCCCTGCGCTCCCAATGGAAATTGACTCCGATGGTCACGTCCTTGAGCGTGAAGAAGCAATCTTCGCTGAGCGCTTCGAATACAAGCCTTTTGGCGGAGCGGCCGCCGCATTCCACCTTGCCGTCGGCAAGGACTGCGGACATATTGCCTTCGGCCGTGCTGCCTTCGCAGCTGTAGCTTCCGTTCAGGATGAATTCAACTTTTTTGGCTGTGAGAATGCCTACAGAAATGTGTCTCTGAGGCTTGGCTATCTTTTGTTCGCTGCTATCCTCGCGGCAAGTTCCCATGTGCGTATGCGGTCTTTGTAGGTATTGTTGATATTGACTTTTTCGATGTCGAGGTCGGCGTCGCTGTTGCCTTCCCAGCGTCTGCAGCAGTACATTACTTCGTAGATGCGGCCGATGCGGTATTCCCTGCATATACGCAGAGCGACGGCATAGTCTTCACCGTATTTGGTGGTGGGGAAGTTGAGTTTTCGCACCAGCGGGGTCCAGAATCCGCGCGGAGCTCCCAGACCGTTGATGCGCAGGGCATTGTTGCGGCCGTTGTCGTCAGTCCACTCGCGGTGGTCGATGATTCCCGGAGGCAGGGGATTGCCGTCGAAGTCGGTCATACGGTAGGTGCCGATGACCATCGCGCAGCGGAACTTGCGGAATGCGTCGACGAACCTCTGGACGGTATTCTCGTCGCTATAAAGGTCGTCGCTGTCGAGCTGCAGCGCAAAGCGGCCGCAGTCAGGATGGTGAAGGGCAGCATTCCAGTTGCCGCCGATGGCGTGCCAAGTGGGGTCCTGGGCGATATATCTTAGCCTGTCGTCGGCTGCGGCGTATTTGCGGATTATGTCGACGGTGCCGTCTGTAGAGTTGTCGTCGACCACGAACACGTTGTATTTGAAATCGGTCTTCTGGCCGAGGGCGGACTTTATGGCGTCTTCTATCGTGCGGACCCTGTTGCGGCAGGGTATGATGACCGACGCTTCGTATTCGAAGTCTCCTTCGTCGATGTCTATGTCCTTGAACTTGGGCTCGAGATAGCCTCCGACGGCTTTCAGGTGCTCAGTGCAGGCCTTCTCCATCTCGATCTGGACATCGCGGTTCTTGGGGTCGACATAGTCGAACTGTTTTTCCCCGCTCTTGCGCGAATCGGTCTCCACTTCGTAATAGAGGTATTCGTTGATATGTTCCAGCTTGCCCAGGCGTGAGACTTTGAGACGCAGGTCGTACAGGCCGGCGAAGCGGTAGTTCTCGGTCATAGTTGCGGCTGCGGCCTGGAGTGCGTCAGTGCGGAAAAGCAGCACGCTGCCGAAGTCGAAGTCATCGCGCAGCGACCCGCTCTGACAGTCGATGACTGGGGCGTTGCGCACCGCTCCGTCGATCTTTATGAAGTGGTCGCTGTAGAGCATTGCGGCGCCGGTGTCCCTGGCGACCTGCACCATCCTTTCGAGAGACCAGTGGACCCAGTCGAGACGGAAGGTTTTCGTGTACAGAAGGGTGAACTCCGTGGCGGTCTGCTCGGCCGTCCTGCGGATGTCGGTGGATGATTTAAGGCTTTCGGTAAGGATTACTTCGCCCACGAGGGGGCATTGCAGAAGGTTTTCTTTCGTAGCGGCGGCGTCTGCGCCATTGAGAATGAAGCAGGTTATGTTTTTCATCTGTTGGATTTGCTTGCAAGGGGAGCTACCATTTCGGCGAATTTGGCTACGCCTTTGGTGGCTACGTCCTGGATTTGGGTGTAATGGGCATAATGGAGATTCATCGCAGTAGGATCGACCAGATAGATGGGGGTGCCGGGGGTGATGTACTGGATGAGCCCGGCGGCGGGGTAGACGTTCAGCGACGTCCCCACTACCAGCAGTATGTCGGCTTTCTCAACAATCCTGATCGCAGGCTCGATCATCGGCACGGCCTCTCCGAACCATACGATGTGCGGTCTCAGCTGGTCTCCGGTGGGGGCCAGGTCGCCCAGATGGATGTCCTTGTAGCCTATGTCGTATATCTTGTTGTCGTGGTTCTCGCCGCGGGCTTGCGTGATGAGGCCGTGAAGGTGGATCACCTTGGTGCTTCCTGCGCGCTCGTGGAGGTTGTCGATATTCTGGGTGATGATGTCGACGTCCCAGTCTTTCTCCATCTGCGCCAGGATCCTGTGAGCCTCGTTCGGCTCGGTGTGCTCTATCTGGCGCCGGCGCTCGTTGTAGAATTTGAGCATCAGCTGCTTGTTCCGATACCATCCTTCGATGGATGCGACTTCCTGCGCGGAATAGTTCTCCCACAGCCCGTCGCTGTCCCTGAAAGTGCTCAGGCCGCTCTCTTTGCTGATTCCGGCTCCTGAAAGTACTGCCAGCTTTTTCATACTGTCTCGTTTTAGATTTTTACCCTCAACAAAATTAACTTTTTTGTGCTATATTTGGAACCCTTACACTAAATATTGAACTATGAAATTCTCTAGTCTATTCAATCCTACATACGGTATCATCCGCAGTATCATAGCTCTGCTCCTCGGCCTGTCCCTCGTTATCTGGCCCGGCGTGGCAGTGGATGCCTTCGTTCGTATCCTCGGAGCGGTGATGATCCTGGTGGGCGGTGTCGCCCTCGGCATCAATTTCCTCGGCAAGGAAAGGCTCGGCTTCCTCTTTGCCTCCACGGGAATCATAGCCGTCGTTTTCGGCATAGTCCTGCTGGCGTTCCCCGATTTCTTCGTGAACCTGCTGTCATACCTGTTCGGCATCCTGATGCTGTTCTTCAGCATAGGGGAGATTGCCACCCTGCTGTCCGCAGGCAAGTATACCAAAGTCAAATTCGGATTCTACATTATTCCCATACTCATCTTCCTCGCCGGTATCTTCCTGATCGTCAGACCTATGGATGCCGCCAAGGCTGTCTTCATCTTCTTCGGCATCTCGATGATTTTCTATGCCGTCTTTGAATTCGTCCTGGCTGTCAAGTTCAGCAAGGTGTTCAAGATGGCGGAGCAGGAAGCTGCCGTCGAGGCGGCGAAGGCTGAGGCCACCGATGTCGAAGTCATTGAGAGCAAGCCTCTCATCGAGGAAGCTGCTGAAGAGCCCGGACAAGATTATTAGTTTCTGTTATGGAAGATAAAGAAATGCAACCCAAGGGCTTGCCGGAGAATGCCTACCGGAAGCTCAAGGAAGGGGAGAGCTATGAGCCTGTCCTTTCACCCAAGAAGAAATACCCCGAGGCCAATGCGTGGAGCGTGACCATTGGAGTTCTGATGACCATCATTTTCTCCGCAGCTGCGGCGTACCTCGGCCTCAAGGTGGGGCAGGTGTTCGAGGCGGCAATCCCCATCGCCATCATCGCCGTCGGCCTGTCAAGCGCCTGCAAGCGCAAGAACGCCCTGTCTGAGAACGTCATCATCCAGTCGATTGGAGCCTGCAGCGGCTCGATAGTAGCCGGCGCCATTTTCACCCTGCCTGCGTTGTATATCCTGCAGGCCAAGTTCCCGGAACTGACCGTCGATTTCGGCAAGGTGTTCTTCAGTTCCCTGCTCGGAGGCGTGCTCGGCATATTGTTCCTCATCCCGTTCAGGAAATACTTCGTCAAGGATATGCACGGCGAATATCCCTTCCCTGAGGCCACAGCCACCACACAGGTGCTGGTCAGCGGGCAGAACGGCGGCAAGGATGCCAAGCTGCTGCTGGTCAGCGGCCTGATCGGCGGGCTCTACGATTTCATAGTTTCCACCTTCGGCTGGTGGGCAGAGACCATTTCGACCAAAGTGCTGCCCTGGGGCGCTGCGGTGGCTGACAAAGCCAAACTGGTGCTCAAGCTCAACGTCGGCGCGGCAGTCGCCGGTCTCGGATATATCGTCGGTTTGAAGTATGCCTTCATAATCTGCTGTGGCTCATTCCTGGTGTGGCTTGTAATCATCCCTCTGATGAACCTTATCTGGGGCCCCGACGTGCTTAACATCGTCAGCAACGTGAGCCAGACTGTAGGCTCGATGGCTCCTGAGACCATATTTACAACCTATGCCAGACATATCGGCATCGGCGGCATCGCCACCGCCGGCATCATTGGCATCATCAAGTCGGCCGGCGTCATCAAGAGCGCAGTCGGTCTGGCAGCGAAAGAAATCAAGAGCAAGAAAAGCAGCGCCGACGAGGAAGTGCTCCGCACGCAGAGGGATCTTTCAATGAAGGTCGTGGTTATAGGAATCCTCCTGACTCTCCTTGTGACCTTCCTTTTCTTCGCCTTCGGAGTTGTCAATAACATCTGGCACGCTGTCATCGCCCTGCTGGTGGTAGGAGTCATCGCATTCCTCTTCACTACGGTCGCCGCCCAGGCCATAGCCCTGGTGGGCACAAACCCTGTCAGCGGTATGACGCTGATGACCCTCATCCTTACTTCCGTCATCCTTGTTGCGGCCGGTCTCAACGGCACTGCCGGAATGACTGCGGCCCTCATCATCGGCGGCGTTGTCTGCACAGCGCTCTCGGTGGCCGGCGCCTTCATCACCGACCTCAAGATAGGTTACTGGATCGGCACGACTCCGAAAGTCCAGGAAACCTGGAAGTTCTTGGGTACGCTGGTGGCAGCTGCCACAGTGGGCGGCGTCATCATCGTGCTCAACAAGACATACGGATTCACGGGTGAAAACGCCCTGGTGGCTCCCCAGGCCAATGCAATGGCTGCCGTCATCGAGCCTCTGATGTCTGGTGGCGGCGCTCCCTGGCTGCTCTACGGCATAGGCGCAGTAATCGCAATAATCCTTACGATATTCAAGGTGCCTGCCCTGGCTTTCTCTCTCGGTATGTTCATTCCGATGGAGCTCAATCTCCCGCTGCTCGTGGGTGGCGCAGTTTCTTGGTATGTCAGCACCCGAAGCAAGGACGAGAAGCTCAACAACGCCCGCAAGGAGCGCGGAACCCTGCTCGCCAGCGGCTTTATCGCCGGCGGCGCCCTGATGGGAGTCGTAAGCGCCGTTCTGCGCTTCGCCGGCATCAACGTGCTCAATGTCGAATGGCAGAATTCATCTTACGCCCAGGGTCTTGCTCTGGCAGCTTATGTCGCAATCATCACTTATATGATATTCAAGTGCCTTCAGATTAAAAAAGTGGAGGAATAATAATATGGAAAAGATAACTGACAAGTTTTTGAGATATGTATCATACGACACGCAGTCGGATGAAAACAGCAGCAGCCAGCCGTCGACTGCCAAGCAGCTGGTGCTGCTGCGTCAGTTGGTGGATGAGCTCCACGCTATGGGCATAGCCGATGCCTCGCTCGACAAGGACGGCTATGTGATGGCTTCGATAGAGTCCAATGTCCCAGGCAAGGTTCCGGCCATCGGTTTCATCGCCCACGTCGACACCAGCCCCGACGCTCCCGGCAACGACATCCATCCTCAGTTCGTCAATAATTATGACGGCAGCGACATCGTCCTGGGAGAGGGACGCGTGCTGACTGTCGCCGAGTTCCCGGAGCTTCTGCGCTACAAGGGACAGACTCTGATCACCACCGACGGCACCACTCTGCTCGGCGCTGACGACAAGGCTGGCGTGGCTGAGATAATGTGCGCCGCCGAGTACATAATGACCCATCCCGAGTTCAAGCACGGTCCTGTCAAGATAGCTTTCACCCCCGACGAGGAGATAGGACGCGGCGTAGTGGCCTTCGACGTCAAGAAGTTCGGGGCGGATTTCGCCTATACGATGGATGGCGGGATGGTCGGCGAGCTGGAGTACGAGAACTTCAATGCCGCCTCTGCCAAGATCCATATCCAGGGACGCAACATACACCCTGGCTATGCCAAGAACAAGATGATCAATTCGATGCTGGTGGCAATGGAGCTGAATGCAATGCTTCCCGTGGAGCAGCGTCCTGAATTCACCGAAGGATACGAGGGCTTCATTCACCTTATTTCATTTAAAGGTACGGTGGAGGAGTCGGACATCGCCTATATCATCCGCGACCACGACGCGCAGTTGTTCGAGCGCAAGAAGGAAATGGTTCAGCAGTGTGTGGATTTCATCAATTGCAAATACGGAAATGTCGCAGTTGCTGAAATTAAAAACCAATATCGCAATATGAGGGAAATGGTCGAGCCGCATTTCGAAGTCGTCGACATTGCCATCGAGGCTCTGAAGATGGCCTCAGTGGAGCCGAAGGTCCAGCCCATCCGCGGCGGCACCGACGGTGCCAACCTGTCTTTTATGGGATTGCCTTGCCCCAACATCTTCGCCGGAGGCCACAATTTCCACGGCAGACTGGAGTTCGTTCCGGTCGAGAGTATGGAGAAGGCCTCGCAGGTAATTTTAAATATTTTGACGATTTTTTCAAAAAAATACGAATAAAATTTGTCGAAATAAAAAAGATTAATATCTTTGCGGTCCCTTTACGGAAGCAGCGATGCTGTGGTAAAGGAAAAGTTCA
>CAMVOD010000016.1:0-31189 GCA_947169015.1 uncultured Bacteroidales bacterium
AGGTACCGCAAGCCGGGATGACACCGCCGTGGAGGGCCATACCGATGCAGCAGCAAGCCATCGTGAGCTCAGCCACACCTGCCTGGAAGAACGCACCGCTGAAGTCGCCCTTCACCATATTGGTAGTATATTTCAGGAAGCCGTCGGTCTTGTCGGAGTTGCTCAGGTCGGCGCTTGCGCAGATCATATTGGGAACCTGCTGTGCCAGCTGGCTGAGAACTGCTGCAGAAGCGTTGCGGGTAGCGTCGTCGGGTTTCTGGGCAACCTTGCTCCAGTCGATGACAGGGGCCTTGCCGCTGAACCACTCTTTGAGCAGGGCGGCCTTCTCGGGATTGGCCTTCGCCCATTCTGCCTTGCGGGCATATTTGGCGTCCATAATCTTGCGGAGCTGTTTTGCACGGTCGGCATAGAGCTTCTTGACCTCGGGGAAGATCTGGAAAGGATTCTCGGGGTCTCCGCCCAGAGCCTTGATGGTGTTGACATAAGCGTCGCCGCCCAGAGGAGCACCGTGGGTCTTGCAGTTGCGCTCGTAGCTGCTGCCGTCGGCCTTCAGGGCACCCTTGCCCATAATGCACTTGCCGATGATGAGGGTCGGCTTGCCGTTCGGGTTCTGAGCCATAGTCAGCGCGCCGCGGATCTGGTCCACGCAGTTGCCGTTGATTTCATATACGTTCCAGCCCCAGGCGCGGTATTTGGCTGCAGTGTCCTCAGTCGTAACCACCTTGGTCTCGGTAGAAAGCTGGATGTCGTTGGAGTCGTAGAACATAATGAGGTTGTCAAGGCCCAGCGTGCCGGCGATGCGGCCTGCGCCCTGGCTGATCTCCTCCTGGATGCCGCCGTCAGAGATGTAAGCGTAGATCTTGTGGTTCATAACCACTTCGCCGAGGACGGCAGCGAGGTGTTTCTCTGCGATGGCTGCGCCGACAGCGAAAACGTGTCCCTGGCCGAGCGGGCCGGAAGTGTTCTCAATGCCGCGAACTACATCAAGTTCGGGGTGGCCGGTGACCGGTGAGCCCCACTGACGCAGGGTCGCCAGCTCTTCCATACTGAACTTGCCGGTGAGGGCGAGCTGTGAATAAAGCATCGGAGCCATATGGCCCGGATCGAGGAAGAAACGGTCGCGTCCCTCAAATTTCATATTGCGGGGGTCATACTCCAGGAACTCGCTGAAGAGCACGTTGATGAAATCAGCGCCGCCCATAGCTCCGCCGGGGTGTCCCGATTTGGCCTTTTCAACCATAGAAGCCGCCAGAATACGGATATTGTCGGCAGCTCTGTTCATAATCTTGATGTCGTTCATATTCAGTTGATGTTTTGAAAATTGCAAATGATTTTAGCGTATCTACAAAAATAACTCTTTTTGATTAATTATCTTTGCACACAGTATGAGGAACATCAGAAATTTTTGCATTATAGCCCACATCGACCACGGGAAGAGCACTCTTGCCGACCGTATGCTCGAATGTACCAAGACTTTGGACGAGCGCGAGATGGAAGACCAGGTGCTTGACAGTATGGATCTCGAGAAGGAGAAAGGCATCACCATCAAGAGCCACGCCATCCAGATGAACTACCGCAGGGGCGACCAGGACTACGTCCTAAACCTCATCGACACCCCGGGCCACGTGGATTTCTCCTACGAAGTGTCCCGCGCCATAGCCTCCTGCGAGGGCGCACTGCTGGTGGTCGACGCCACCCAGGGCATCCAGGCCCAGACCATCTCCAACCTCTATCTCGCCATCGAGCACGACCTTGCCATCATCCCCGTCCTCAACAAGATCGATATGGACGCAGCGATGGTCGATGTCGTGCGTGACCAGGTCGTGGACCTCATCGGCTGCGATCCCGACGACGTGCTGCTGGCCAGCGCCCGCACCGGCGAGGGAGTTCCGGCCATCCTCGATGCGATAGTGGACCGCGTGCCCGCCCCCAGCGGCGACCCCGACGCTCCGCTCCAGGCCCTCATCTTCGACTCCGTCTTCAATCCCTTCAGGGGCATCATAGCATATTTCAAAGTAGTCAACGGCAGCGTGCGCAGCGGCGACAAAGTCAAGTTCGTGCACACCGGCCGCGAGTATGACGCCGACGAGGTGGGCGTGCTCAAGATGAAGCTCTGCCCCCGCGACGAGATACCCTGCGGCAGCGTGGGCTACATCATCTCCGGCATCAAGACAGCCGTCGAGGTGAAAGTGGGCGACACGATCACCCACGTCGAGAACCCCTGCAGCAGCCACATCGCCGGCTTCGAAGAGGTCAAGCCGATGCTCTTTGCCGGCGTCTATCCCGTCGAGGCCGATGAATACGAAGACCTGCGCTCCTCACTGGAGAAGCTGCAGCTCAACGACGCCTCGCTGGTGTTCGAACCCGAGAGCTCGCTGGCCCTCGGCTTCGGCTTCCGCTGCGGCTTCCTCGGCCTGCTCCACCTCGAAATCGTCCAGGAAAGGCTCTACCGCGAGTTCGATATGGACGTCATCACCACCGTGCCGAACGTGTCGTATAAAGTCTATACCACCCAGGGCGAAGTTGTCGACGTGCACAACCCTTCCGGCCTGCCGGCCCCGACGCTCATCGACCACATCGAGGAGCCGTACATCCGCGCCCAGGTCATCTCCAAGAGCGAGTTCTTCGGGCCGATAATGAAGCTGTGCCTCGACAAGCGCGGCACGCTGGCCGGCCAGCACTACCTCACCTCGGACCGCGTGGAGCTCAACTACGACATCCCGCTGGCGGAGATAGTCTTCGACTTCTACGACCGCCTCAAATCCATATCCAAGGGCTACGCTTCGTTCGACTACCACGTCACTGGCTACAAGAACGCCGACCTGGTGAAGCTCGACATCCTGCTCAACGGAGAGCCGGTCGACGCCCTGTCGTCGCTCATCCACCGCGACCACGCCTACGACTTCGGCCGCCGGATGTGCGAGAAGCTCAAGGAGCTCATCCCGCGCCAGCAGTTCGAAATCGCCATACAGGCAGCCATCGGCGCCAAGATCATCGCCCGCGAGACGGTCAAGGCGGTGCGCAAGGACGTGACGGCCAAGTGCTACGGCGGCGACATCACCCGCAAGCGCAAGCTGCTCGAGAAGCAGAAGAAGGGCAAGAAGCGTATGCGCCAGATCGGCAATGTGCAGGTGCCCCAGAGCGCATTTATGGCCGTGCTGAAACTGTAAGGTCAAGCGCTTAGAAACATTTGTAATCAATTATAAACGGATAAGTATTCACGATGAAGCAATATCTGGATCTGTTGCAGCACATAAAGGACAACGGCGTGATGAAGGACGACCGCACCGGCACCGGCACCAAAAGCGTGTTCGGCTACCAGATGCGCTTCCACCTGCAGGACGGATTCCCGCTGCTGACCACCAAGAAGGTGCATCTGCGCTCCATCATCTACGAACTGCTGTGGTTCATCAGCGGCAGCACCAACATCAAGTACCTCAACGACAACAAAGTCACGATATGGGACGAATGGGCCGATGAGAACGGCGAGCTGGGGCCTGTCTACGGCCACCAGTGGCGCAGCTGGCCCACCCCCGACGGAGGGCATATCGACCAGCTGGCGAACCTGATGGAGCAGCTCAAGAAAAATCCGGATTCGCGCAGGCACATCATCTCGGCGTGGAATGTGGCTGAGGTGGACAAGATGGCCCTGCCGCCCTGCCACACGCTCTTCCAGTTCTATGTAGCCGAAGGCCGTCTCAGCTGCCAGCTATACCAGCGCAGTGCCGACGTCTTCCTCGGCGTGCCGTTCAACATCGCTTCGTACGCCCTGCTGACACAGATGGTCGCTCAGTGCTGCGGTTATGAGCCCGGCGATTTCGTGCACAGTTTCGGCGACGTGCATATCTACCGCAACCATTTCGAGCAAGTGGACCTGCAGCTGAGCCGCACTCCGAGGCCGCTGCCGGTGATGAAGATCAATCCGGACGTCAAAGACATATTCAGTTTCCGCTACGAAGACTTCCAGCTGGAGGGCTATGATCCCTGGCCGGCCATCAAGGCGCCGGTGGCTGTGTAGTATATCAAGAAGATTTCAGGGATGAAGACTTCAGAACCCACCATCAATATAATTGTGGCAGTCGCTGACGACTGGGCTATCGGCCGCGACGGCGATATGCCCTGGCACATCTCTGCCGATATGAAGTTTTTCAAGGCTACGACGATGGGGCACAGCCTGGTTATGGGCCGCCGCACTTGGGAGTCCATCGGCAGCAAGCCCCTCCCGGGCCGCCAGAACATAGTGGTCAGCGCACGGCTGGTTGCGGAATGGGAGAGTGCCGGGGATTCTCAGGCCGTCGCAGTGGATTCACTGGAGAGGGCGTTCGAGGTCGCTGAGGATTCCGAGATTTTCGTTATGGGAGGGGGAATGATCTACCGGCAGGCGATCGATGTGGCGGACCGGCTCTATGTGACGCACGTCCACACTGTGGTCCCCGACGCCGACACTTTCTTCCCGGCCATCGATCCCGAAGTATGGGAGCTCGCCGAGCGGTCGAACACCACCGAGGACCCTCGCAGCGGCTTGAAGTATGAGTTCCGCACCTACGTCAGAAGAAGCAACGATGAGTAGCCAGCAGTCCAAGAGTTCCGCAAATCGCGATTCGTTCGCCAGCAGCCTCGGTATCCTCCTGGCTATGACAGGCTCAGCAGTGGGCCTCGGCAATCTCTGGCGCTTTCCCTACCTCGTGGGAGAGAACGGCGGCGCGGCCTTCATCATCGTCTATCTGGTCTGCGTGGTGTTCATCTGTATGCCCATTATGGCGTGCGAATTCATCATCGGCCGCCGCAGCCAGGCCAATGCTTTCGGAGCCTACAAGAAGCTGGGAGGAAACAATGGCTGGAAGGTGGCAGGCCTGCTCAGCGTGCTTGCGGCAGCCTTCATCCTGTCGTTCTACAGCGTGGTCGGCGGCTGGAGCATCCGCTATATGCTGATGTCCTTCGGCCTGCGCTTCACCTCAGGGGGCGGCATCCAGCCGGAAAGCACCTTCAATACGTTCGTCACCGGCACCTGGCCGCCGATCCTGTACACCCTCGCGTTCCTGCTGTGCACCGGTGTGATAATCGTCGCGGGCGTCAAGAACGGCATCGAGAAATTCACCAAGACGCTTATGCCGGTGCTCTTCGTGCTGATGGTGATCCTCGCGGTGCGCTCTATGACCCTGCCCGGGGCCGGGGAAGGCGTCAGATACCTCTTCAAACCCGACTTTTCGAAGTTCACGGCTTCATCGGCCATTGCTGCGCTCGGACAGGCGTTCTTCTCGCTGTCGCTGGGATGCGGCACCATCCTTACCTATGCTTCGTACGTGCCCCGCAGCGAGAACATCTTTTCGTGCGGCGCCAAGACCACATTTCTCGACACGCTTTTCGCCCTGATTGCGGGCTGCGCCATAATGCCGGCCGTATTCGCCTACGGCATCAGTCCCGGGCAGGGTCCCGGCCTGGTCTTCATCACCCTGCCGGCCATCTTCGCTGAGCTGCCCGCCGGCGGCATCGCTGCGATCCTGTTCTTCGTGTCGCTCTTCCTGGCGGCGCTGACTTCCGCGATTTCCCTGCTGGAAGTCGTCATCGCCTTCCTCATCGAGGAGTGCAAGATGCGCAGGGCGGCTGCAGTCGCGGTTTCGATGTCTGTCTTCGTGGTGCTCGCAGTGCTCTGCTCCCTGTCGCAAGGCCCGCTCAGCCACGTCAAGCTGTTCACACTGAACGTCTTCGATCTCTTCGATTACGTGTCGTCGAATGTGCTGATGACCTTCGGCGCGCTGCTGGCAGTGCTCTTCGTCGGTCATAAGCTCAGCCGCGCCGACATTCTCGACGAGGTCAGCAGCGGCGGCCTCCATCCTATCCCGGCGGGCCTCTTCAAGACCTTCTACTTCATTATCCGCTGGGCCGCTCCCGTCGTCATCATCGGCATCCTCGTCGCCGGACTGCTCGGGTAAGGCCGGGCGGTAGGCTGGGGATTGTCGCGGGATTTTGTAACTTAGCGATAATTAATCCAATGCTATGCAAGACTCTAACCGCATCGTCTTTCTCGATTACATCCGCGTGATTTCCTGTTTCCTTGTGATGCTGGTGCATTCCAGCGAATGCTTCTACGGCGGAGGCGGCTTCGGGCTGGCCACCGATATGTCGCTCGTTCCCAATGAGGCTGCCCGCTTCTGGGTGGCGTTCTATGACGGCTTCGTGGCCCGTACCTGCGTGCCGCTCTTTATGATCGTCTCGGCCTTCCTGCTCGTCCCGATGAAGAGCGGCCAGACAATGACCGGCTTCTACAAGCGCCGCTTCACCCGCATCCTGCCGCCGATGCTGTTTTTTATGGTACTCTACTGCATCCTGCCGCCGCTTTTCGGCTGGATGGGCTGGGACCAGGGTCTGCAAGAGCTGAAGATGATCCCCTTCAATTTCCCGTCCACCGGCGGGCACCTCTGGTTTATGTATCCCCTCATCGGCCTGTACCTCATCATCCCCGTGGTGTCACCGTGGCTGGAGAAAGCCAGCGCCAAAGAGGAGAGAGTCTTCCTTGCGCTGTTCGTGCTGTCCACTTTCATTCCCTGGATCCACCGCTTCATCACCAAAGAGCTCTGGGGCGAATGCTTCTGGAACGGCTTCACCGCCCTGTGGTACGTTTCCGGCTATCTGGGCTATCTGGTGATGGCGCATTATATCCGTGTCCACCTCGACTGGAGCCGCTCCCGCAAACTCCGAGTCGGCTGGACCTGCTTCCTGGTTGGCTCCGCATTCACCTTCTGGTCCTTCTGGATGAAGGGTGTCCCGGGCGTGCCGATGCCGACCCCCGACGTTGAATGGGCCTGGGAATTCTGTATGCCGAACCTGGTCCTCTCGACCTTCGGACTGTTCCTCGTGTTCTCGTGCATCCGCCAGCAGAAGGCTCCTGCCCTAGTCACCGGCGTCGCCAAGCGCTCTTACGGTATGTACCTGATGCATATGCTCTACCTCATCCCGATCTCTATGCTGGTCATCGGCAGCGACACAGCCAACCCGGCCGTTCCCATCTGGGCCGCCATCCCGATCATCGCCATCCTGACCTACCTCTGCTGCGCCATTACCGCCAAACTTATCTCCTTGATTCCCGGCAGCAAGTGGGTCATCGGCTAGTCCCCGCCGCGCTCCGGCTAGCTACGCACGCCCCGTCCACGGAAGAAGAAGCTCCGCTGGACGGGCGGCGCTTTTTGCCCGGCCGCATCGCTCCTTTTCCGCCGTTCCTTTCCTCCGTACTTTTCCGCCGTCCTTTTTCCGCCATCCTTTTTCCGCCATCCTTTTTCCGCCATCCTTTTTCCGCCATCCCGGCCCAATGCTCAGCACCTATCCCCAGCAGAGAAAAATGCGCAAGCGCATAAAATGAACCTCCTGCGCATTTTTTCATACCATGCGGCCAAAATTGCTGATTTTCAAAGAAATAGCCGCATATAATGAGGATTCACCCGCATTTTTTCATTTTATGCAGGGAAAATGAGCGAGCAGGTGTTTTCATCGTCTAGTCGGGAGAAAACTACGTCTTCCCTGCCGTAGAATGAAATATCCTGCCCATTCTTTCATCCTGAGGCAGGGAAATCCACAATTTCACGGAAAAACCTGTCTCAAAATGGAAAAACCAGCCACTTTGTACATTCTGAGACAACAAAGACAGATTTGGAAAAAAGACAAGGCCGGTTTTTCGTTTTTGTAGAGACGGGCGGCGGGATGGGTGACAAAAAACCACCGGCTCGTTGAGAACCGGTGGTTTTTTGTTTATGGAAAACACTTAATCATTATTGCTGCTTGGTGTTGTTGCCGCCTCGCTGCCAGGGGTTGCGGTTGCCGTTGTTGGAGCCTGGGGCGTTGCCGCTTTGTCCGGGTGCGCCGGGAGCACCTGCTCCGCTGGGACCGCCTTGACGGAACTGGTAGAGGAGCTGCATACGGAACATATCTTCGGTGGTGAAGACTTTGGCTACTTTCTCGACGGGCATTACGCGCAGCAGCTTGTTGATGTAGTTCTCGGTCAGCTGGGCCTCTTTCTTCTGCGAGTCGGTGTATTCCTTGAGGGCAGCTTTGAGTTCGTCGGCTTTCTTGTTGGGGTCGTTCATCTTCATCATCGCGCCGCGGATGCCGGCCCTTGCCTGCTCGACTTCTTTGTTGTATTCGTTGTAGATGGGCCAGAATTTCTCAGCTTCGGCCACTGACAGGTCCAGCTGCTGGGTGAAGAAGGCCACTTTGGCGGCATTGATGCGGTCTGCGCCCTGCTTGCGGCCCTGATCGGAACCTCCCTGGGGCATCCACTGGGCGTAGGCGACAGCAGACAACACGCACAATGCAAATGATATAGCTAAAATCCTTTTCATTTCAGTCTTGATATATCTTATTGGATAGAAGCAAGGTAGTGGTAGAGGGCTGCATCAGTCGAAGGAGTGGAGAAATACTGCATTATTTCTTCTTCGGACGGGGTGTATTGAGCCTGATATCCTTCGAAGTCCAGCTCGTCAAGGTACTCGAACATCGCAGGGTCGAAATTCTCGACAGCGGCGGCGATTTCGTCGTAGGCAGTCATCTGTGTCTTGCCGGAGAAGCTACCTGTCATCGAGAGGATGCCGTAACCGAGGCCGAAAATCACTGCGAACGAGCAGGCCATCATAAGCGCGGGCTTGAGCACCCCTATGAAAGCGGCCGGCTTTTTCTCAGTGGCGAAGACCTTGTCGCGCAGCGTATCCTCAAGCGATGCGAAGTATCCCTCGGGCACCGTGAAGGGGTTCTGGCGGAACTCTTCTCTCTGTAATATGTCGTTGTTGTTTTTCATTGCTCGGTTTCTTAGACTAACTGTTTTATCAAAGGTTTAATTTTCTATGTCCAAATCTTTTTTAAGGTAATCGACCACTTTCTGATAGGCGTGGTGATATGAGGCTTTGAGCGCTCCGGGGGAGGTGTCGAGCACTTCTGCCATATCCTCGTATTTCATCTCTTCCCAGTAGCGCAGCGAGAAAACCACCTTCTGTTTCGGGGGCAGCTTGTTCACGGCTTTCTGGAGCGACAGCTGCACTTTGGTGCCGTTGAAGTTCTCGTCGGCGGCCAGCTTGCGTTCGAAGGCGGCTTCGTTGCTGTTGATGGACAAAAAGCCGATGATCTTCTTGCGGTTGAGGAAGGTCAGCACTTCGTTGGTGGCGATGCGATAGAGCCAGGTGTAGAGCTTGGAGTCTTCCCGGAAGGTGTCCATCGCATTCCAGGCCTTGACGTATGTGTTCTGAAGCAGGTCGTTCGCGTCTTCGTGGCTGGCCACGAGCTTGCGGATGTGCCAGTACAGCTGCTCACCATACTCCCGCACGATCAGGTTGAATGCCTGGTTGCGTTCTCCGCTGCGGTATAGCTCCAATATCCTGCTGTCGTCTGTCATGCGAATCCCGAAGTTAAGAATTTTTGTCGAAAATATGTATCTTTACGTTATTGCAATGACCCCTGCTATGAATTACGCACCAGTCGCTTTTTTCTGCTATGACAGGCTGGACACGGCCCGCCAGACCATCGAGGCGCTTATGTGCAATGATGGTGCCGCGCAGACGGAAGTCTTTGCTTTCTGCGATGCCGCCCGCAGCCCGCAGGATGTGGAGAAAGTACTGGCGGTGAGGACGTGGCTGCGCAGTCTGCCCTCCGGGGCGTTCAAGGCTGTCCACATCGTGGAGCGGCCGGTCAATTTCGGGCTCAACAGGAACATCATCTCGGGCATCACGGAGGTTGTCGAGGCGGCAGGCCGCGTGATCGTGGTGGAGGATGACATTGTCACTGCGCCTTTCTTCCTGCAGTATATGAACAATGCCCTGGAGGAGTATGAAGGCCACAAGGAGGTTATGATGGTGGGAGGGCACACGCAGCTGAACATCCCGCAAAAGGGCGACGTCTATTTCAGCCCTCACGCGCAGATATGGGGCTGGGCGACGTGGGCTGACCGCTGGCAGTTCTTCCGCCACTACCAGAGCCGGGCGGAGGCGCTGGAGGGTATGACGGAGGCCGAGATCGATGCGCTGGAGTACCACGGCACTTTCCCCATCCTGCAGGGGCTGGACAAGCCTTCGCATATGTGGGACATCTGCTGGAACGTGGAGGTCCACAAGCGTCACGGCTTCTGCCTCACGCCGACCCGGACGCTGGTGCACAATGCGGGTGTGGGAGGCGGCACGAACTACAACAAGTGGATGAAGTGGTTCGGACACTATATAGAATATCCTTTCGCCGACCGCCTGCCGGACGTGCATCGCCGCCCGATTGCTGCCGACGACGAGATCGAGAACAAGTTCTATCCGGAGGCGATGAAGGACTGGGGCTTCAAATACAATTTCATAGGGAAGATCGTGCATACGCTGTACCTGCCCGTAAAACGATGGAAGGAGGGTCGCAGCAGATGACACAGGAGATGACACAGAAGATGACACAGAAGAAATACTGTATCTGCGAGAAGCTCCGCTCACTGCGTTCGCTCCGTCCCCTCCCATTGTCTGCTTCGCCATCGCTGCGCGATAACTCGCATCCAACGGGCCCCTCCCCCTGCCCTCTCCGGGGGTGGAGATGTTCTCGCAGATGCAGTATTGCTTCTGTGTCATAAACCATATATGGCTCTGTTATAAACATAGAATCAGCACATTATGAGCATACTTTCGAGACTCAGTAAATACATAATAGTGGCGGGCTGGAGGCTGCACGCGGACCATCTGCTGTCCGACAAGGCCTTCAACAGCCTGTACTACCGCTGGAAGTTCGACCGCAGGCTGAACTGGGACAATCCGCGCACATACAACGAGAAGCTCCACTGGCTCAAGCTGCACGACCGCCAGCCAATCTACTGCACACTGGTGGACAAAGCCGAGGTAAAGGCCCACGTGGAGAGCATCATCGGAGAGGAATACCTCATCCCTACCCTCGGAGTGTGGGAGCGCTGGGAAGACATCGACTTCAGCCGCCTGCCCGAGAAGTTCGTGCTCAAATGCACCCACGACAGCGGCGGCACCTTCATCGTCACCGACCGCAGCGCAGTGGATCTGAGCAGATGCCCCGAAGTGCTGGCCCGCTCGATGAAGCGCAACTTCTTCTGGGAATCCCGAGAATGGCCCTACCGCAGCCTGAAGCACCGCATCATCGCGGAGCCCTACCTCGTGGACGAAGCCACCGGCGAGCTCACGGACTACAAGTTCTTCTGCTTCGACGGCGTGTGCAAGGCGATGTTCGTGGCCACCGACCGCCAGAGCGGCCACACGAAGTTCGACTTCTACGACCGCGACTTCAACCACCTGGATATGCACGACAACCACGACAATGCAGCCGTGCCTCCGGCCAAACCGAAGAACTACGAGAAAATGGTGGCTCTGGCCGAGACCCTGGCGCAGGGATTCCCCCACGTGCGGATGGACTTCTACAACATCGACGGCAAGATATATTTCGGCGAATACACTTTCTACCACTGGAGCGGCTTCGACCACTTCTACCCCGAGAAATGGGAATACACCTTCGGCGACTGGATAAACCTTGAAAATGTGAAGAAATGAGAGTACTCGTCGTCGGCAGTTTCAGATTCGAGATCTATGCGAAGGCCTTCTACGACGCCTTCCGCAGGCTTGGCCACGACGTGCTCAAGCTCGACACCGAAGAATTCGTGGCCAAAGGCCCCTTCGGCAGCGTCGCCGAGAAAATGAAGCACCAGTGGCTTGTGGGCTCGTCCATCAATTTCGCCGACGGTGTCCTTCGCAGGAGGGTGTCCGATTTCAGGCCCGACCTGGTATTCCTCTACCACTGCTACTTCTTCCACCCCTCCGCCATCCGGGACATCAGCAAGATGGCGACAGTCTTCTCATACGACAACGACGACCCCTTCGAGAGGCGCAAGGACAAGCACAATTCGTCGTTCTACCTCGAGGCCGCGCGCTACTGCCACCTGAACTACGTCTACCGCCGCAAGAACGTCGAGGACTTCGCCCGCATAGGAGTGAAGAACGCCAAGGTGCTGCTGCCGTACTACATCGAGACCCGCAACTTCCCCATCCCCTGCGAGAAGGACACCCCGCTGGCCTTCGTCGGGCACTGGGAGGATGACGGCCGCGACCGTATGATCAAGGCACTGCT
Source organism: uncultured Bacteroidales bacterium (assembly GCA_947169015.1). Classification (GTDB taxonomy): domain Bacteria; phylum Bacteroidota; class Bacteroidia; order Bacteroidales; family UBA932; genus Equibacterium. The sequence continues at coordinate 12,091 of CAMVOD010000016.1, forward strand.
GGACGCCGGGCTGCCCTTCGAACTCTACGGAGATGCCGACAACTGGAGCAATTCGCCGCTGTGGCCGCAGCTGGAGAACGTGTACTACGGCCCTGCTGTGGGAGAGGATTATAATAAGGTGCTGAACCGCACCCAGGTGGCCCTGGTGTTCTTCTCGAAGGTCAACAACGACACCTACACCCGCCGCTGCTTCGAGCTGCCGGCGACCAAGACGGTGATGCTGAGCGAATATACCGAGGATATGGACAAGCTGTGGCCGGCAAATGAGTGCTGCGTGTATTTCCGCAGCAAGGAGGAGCTGGTGCACAAGGCCTGCAAGCTGCTGGACCACGAAGAGCTGCGGCAGCGCATCGCCCAGAACGCTTTCAACCGCCTGAAGGCCATCGGAGGCTCCGAGACCGACCGCGTACGCGAGATCATCGCCGATTACGAGCTGATCGCTAGAGGTAAAAATCCCCTGTCAGAATCCTGAATTCCGGACTGCCTATCGTAAGACAGGCCTCCTCCTGATGGGGTAGGTCCCGGCCTACTTTGGGGTAGGTCCCCACGGTTTCATCGGACCTACCCCAAGAAACGGACTCAGAAGGATCGCCCTGAATACGTCCTATCTCCACTAGCAGGCGGGAAGGCGCCTTGCGGGGAGTGGTGCGCACAAGGCAGCGGCGCAGGGGCTCCATCCCTACTGCGGCACAGGCAGCCAGCAGGTCCGCCTCACGGGCCGTCGGAAGGATGAGCGCCAGCCTTCCCTGCGGAGCCAGCAGAGCCGCAGCAGCCCTCACGATGTCGTCAAGTGTAAGGTCCGCATCCCTGCGGGCCGCAGAACGCGCCTCGCCAGCAGGGATGATGCTCTTGCCAGTGATATAATAAGGTGGATTCGACACGATGACATCAAACTCACCGTCGTGCCCTTCTGCCAGGAAAGCGTCAAGACTCAGCGGAAGCGCCGTCAGCTGCCCGGCCCAGGGCGACGCCGCGAAATTCTCCGCAGCCTGGCCGGCCGCAGCGGCATCGATGTCGATGGCTGTTATATTAAAACGGCGATCGCCCCCGGCTGCACATCTCTGTGCCACCATAAGGGCGATCAGTCCCGATCCTGTACCTATGTCAAGCAACTTGCGGGCCCCTTCGCAGGAAACCCACGCTCCCAGAAGGATTCCGTCGGTGCCGACTTTCATCGCGCACCTGCCATCGTCCACCGAGAACTGCTTGAAGCGCACTGCTACTCGTCTTTCTCTTCCTCTTCGTAAGCCTTGAGGAGCTTCTCCTGAACATCCATCGGAACCTGCTGGTACTCGATGAAGCTCATTGTGAAGGTAGCGCGGCCTGAAGTGAGGGAGCTCAGGGTAGTAGAATATTTGTAGAGCTCTGCCAGAGGAACGCGGGCCTTGAGGATCTGGAAGCCTTTCTCGCTGCCCATACCCTCGATGATACCGCGACGGTTCTGGATATCGCTCATAACATCACCCATGCAGTCGCCGGGAACCATAACCTCAACGAGGTAGATGGGCTCCAGAAGCTTCGGACCAGCCTGCTTGAAGGCGTCCTTGAAGGCGTTGCGGCCGGCGATGATGAAGGCGATTTCCTTAGAGTCAACCGGGTGCATCTTACCATCGTAGATGTAGACGCGGATGTCGCGTGCGTAAGAACCGGTCAGAGGGCCTTCCTCCATCTTCTGCATAATACCTTTCTTGATGGCGGGCATAAAGCCGGCGTCGATGGCACCACCGACGACGCAGTTCACGAACTCGAACTTGCCGCCCCAGTCGAGAGTAGTTTCTTCCTTACCCTTGATGGTGAGCTGAGTGTCCTTGCCGTCGATCTTGAAGCGGCCTGTAGGCTCTACACCTTCAACGATAGGCTCCACGAGGAGAACTACGCGGCCGTACTGACCTGCACCACCTGACTGTTTCTTGTGGGTGTACTCGGCGGTAGCGACCTTGGTGATGGTCTCGCGGTAAGGGATCTTCGGAGCGAAGAGCTCGACGTCGATCTTATAGTCGTTGTTGATATGCCATTTGAGGATGTTGATGTGCTGCTCACCCATACCGTTGATGATGGTCTGGCGGAGTTCCTTAGAATACTCGATGCGCATTGTAGGATCCTCTGCGCCTGCGCGGTTGAGGGCCTCGCCGAGTTTCTCCTCGTCTTTCTCGTCGACAGCCTTGATGGCGCAACGGTACTTGCTCTGCGGATACTCGATGGGCGGGAATACTTTGTCGTAACCCGGAGTGTTGAGGGTCTGGTTGTTCTTGACAGCTTTCAGCTTCACGGTGCAACCCAGGTCACCGGCTGCGAGCTCGGTAACTCTCTCTTTCTTCTTGCCGGCTACGGCGTAGAGAGTGGTGATGCGCTCCTTTGAGTCGTTGGCCATATTGATGAAGTCTTCACCTTCACCAACCTTGCCTGAAAGAACCTTGAAGTAAACCACGTCGCCGAGGTGCTGCTCGAGAGCAGTCTTGTAGACGAACAGAGAGGTCTTGCCTGTGGGGTCCTCCTTCGGGGCGGGAGCCACCTCGGTGAGGAATTCCATAAGACGCTGCACGCCGATGTCCTTCTTGCCGCATACGCAGAAGACAGGATAGAGGGTGCCGTTCACGAAACCGATGTTGAGACCTTTGTGCATCTCTTCCTCGGTGAGCTCGCCTGCGTCGAAGAATTTCTCCATCAGGGCCTCGTCGCTCTCAGCTGCCATTTCCATCAGCTCGGCGCGCATATCCTCGGCCTTTGACATAAGGTCGGCGGGAACGTCTACGATCTCGCACTTGCCGTCGTCACCGCTGAATTTGTACATCTTCATCTTGAGCACGTCCACGAAGCTGTTGAACTCAACGCCTGCATTGACGGGGAACTGGAAGATGGTGGGCTTGCTGCCGAAAGCCTGGTGCAGGCTGTCGATAGTGTTGTCCCAGTTTGACTTGTCGGTATCGAGCTGGTTGACTGCGATGATCATCGGCATCTTGTGCTCTTCGGCATAGCGGCCCATAATCTCGGTGCCCACCTCGACGCCCTGACCTGCATTGATGGTCATAATTGCCGAGTCGCAAACGTTCAGGGCTGAAATCACACCACCGATATAGTCATCGGCACCCGGAGTGTCGATAAAGTTGATCTTGTGGTCTTTGTACTCTGCGTAAAGTGGAGTTGAATAGATTGAGCGCTGATAAAGCTGTTCAACTTCGGTGTTGTCGGAAACCGTAGTCTTGCCCTCTACGGTACCGCGGCGGTCGATGACCTTGCCTTCATACAACATCGCTTCCGCAAGGGTGGTCTTACCGCTGCGGGTGCCACCTATGAGTACGACGTTGCGAATCTTGTCAGTAGTGTAATTTTTCATTATTCGGTTAAATATTTGATTATTTATTATTTATCGCTTTTTCTGGAGCCGACAAATATAGGGAATTAATAACACAAAACCAAACACCTATTATAAAGGGATTTTGTTACTTTTGTGAAAACTATCAAAAACAATATGAAAACACTCAAGCGTACCGTCATCGCACTGGCAGCTGCCCTGCTTTTCCTCCCGGCTTCGGCCGACGAGGGAATGTGGCTGCTCCCCCTGCTCGAGAAGATGAACATCAAGACAATGCAGCAGATGGGCTGCCAGCTCTCTGCTTCTGACATCTACAATATCAACCATTCGTCCCTGAAGGATGCCGTCGTGCATTTCGGCGGCGGCTGCACCGGCGAGGTGGTCTCATCCAGAGGACTTCTGCTGACCAACCACCACTGCGGCTACAGCGTCATCCAGAGCCTCAGCACCATCGAGCACGACTACCTCACCGACGGTTACTGGGCTATGGACTACAGCCAGGAGCTTCCCGCCCCGGGTCTGACCGTGACCTTTATGGAGAGTATGACCGACGTCACCAAGCATCTCGAGAAAGCTGCCCGCAGGGCCAAGGACGACCATCAGCGCGACAGCCTGATGAGCGCAGCAGCCCAGAAGATGATCTCTGACGCCACCGGCGGCAACAAGTTCCTCACCGCCACGGTTTCAGCCCTCTACGGCGGCAACTATTACTACCTGATAGTTTACAAGACCTACCGCGACGTCCGCTTCGTGGGCGCTCCGCCGAGCTCCATCGGCAAGTTCGGTGCCGACACCGACAACTGGATGTGGCCCCGCCATACCTGCGACTTCTCTATGTTCCGCATCTATTCCGACAAGGACGGCAACCCGGCCGAATACTCTGCGGACAATGTGCCCTACAACCCCGTCACCCATCTGACCGTGTCGCTGAAGGGCATCCAGGAGGGCGACTTCTCTATGATCATCGGCTTCCCCGGCAGCACCAACCGCTACCTCACAGGCCCTGAGATCGCTATGACAAGGGCCGGCAACGAGGCCGGAATCTATTGCCGCGGCCACCGTCAGGACGTGCTGATGGCCGATATGCTGGCCGACCCCGAGGTCAAGCTGAAATACGCCAGCAAATACAGCAGCTCTTCGAACTACTGGAAGAACTGGATCGGAATGAACGAGCAGATCGCCAACCTCAACGTGGAGGAGCGTCGCTACGAGAACGACAACGCCTTCCGCAACTGGATCGCCGCAAAGCCCGGCCGCAACAAGAAATATGCGGGCGTACTCGATGAAATCTACTCTATAGTGGAGCAGATGACCCAGCACGACGTCAATATGACCTACCTGACCGAGTCGCTCGGAAGGGTTGAAATCGCCACCATAGCCAACAACGTGGCCAACCGTCTGCGCAACTACGACACTGCCGACGAGGGCACCCGCAGGAACCTGCTGGCTACCGTCGACGCGCTGATGGACTCTTTCTACAAGAACTACAATATGCCCACCGACGTCAAGGTCACCAAGGAGATGATCCGCGTGGCCAAGGACAAGCTGCCCGCCAACCTCCTTCCCGAGTTCTTCGAGGTCATCGACAGTGAGTTCGCAGGCGACATCGACGCTTATGTGGACGACCTCTTCGCCACGACTGCCTTCTCTTCGAAGGAAAAGGCTGCCGCTGTCATAGCCGCCAAGGCCGCTACGGGCCGCATCAGCTTCGTGGACGACCCGGCATACCATTTCGTACAGGATTACCGCACCGTCGGTCTGGCCGAGCAGGTGACCTACAGCGCCCTGGCCGAGAAGCTCGCCAAGGCCCGCAAGCAGTACATCGCCGGCCAGCTGGAGATGAATGCCGGCAAGGCCATCTACCCCGACGCCAACTCTACGATGCGTCTGACCTACGGCCAGGTGAAAGCCTACGAGCCGAAGGACGGCGTCATCTACAAATACTACACTACCCTCAAGGGCGTGATGGAGAAGGAAGACCCCGACAACTGGGAGTTCGTCGTGCCGCAGAGGCTCAAGGACCTCTATGCAGCCAAGGATTTCGGCCGCTACGCCAATCCTGACGGCAGTATGCCTAACTGCTTCATTATGACCGGCGACATCACAGGCGGAAACTCCGGCAGCCCTGTCTTCAACGGCAAGGGTGAGCTCACCGGCCTGGCCTTCGACGGCAACTGGGAGGCGATGTCCGGCGACATCATCTTCGAGCCCGACCTGCAGCGCTGCATCTGCGTCGACATCCGTTACGTGCTGTTCATCATCGACAAATTCGGAGGGGCAGGCTACCTGCTCGACGAGATGACTCTCGATTGATCCTGAAAAGCAACTGGGATGAGGCGGGAGATAGTGGTGATAGCGATTCTACTCCTGTGCGCGGCCCCCGAGAGCAGCGCACAGGTTGTTTTTTGGAACGTCGAGAACTACTTCGACACCCGCAACGAGGCCGATAAGGAGGATGACGATTTCACGCCGGGCGGGGATTACCATTGGAACAAGAAGCGATATCTGGCCAAGCGCAACTTCATAGCCAAGGCGCTGATCGCGACTGCGGACAGTCTCGGCGCGCTTCCAGCCGCCATAGCTCTGGCTGAGGTGGAGAACCGGCGGGTGCTGGACGACCTTGTGGACGGCACTCCTCTCGCCAAGACCGGCTACCGCATCGTGCACCGCGACAGCCCGGACGCCCGCGGCATCGACGTGGCGCTGCTCTACGACCCGGCGAGGCTCACTCTGCTGTCGTGCGAATTCCTGACGGTGGAGGGCTTCCTCACCCGCGAGATACTCTACTGCAGGCTGGCTGCGGCGGCTGATTCTACACTAGCGCCGCTGCATCTGTTCGTGAACCACTGGCCGTCGAAGCGCGGCGGGGCGGCTTCGTCCGACAGCCGCCGCATCGCCGTTTCGCAGCTGCTCTCCGGCAGGATCGCCGCTCTGCTGGCCGAAGACCCGGCGGCCCGCATACTGCTGGTGGGCGACTTCAACGACACGCCTGACAGCGAGGCTTTGAGAGCCCTTTGCGAGGACTGCGGCCTGCATAACATAGCCTTGCCTTTGTGGCGGCAGGGGAAGGGATCTATCCGCTACAAAGGCAAGTGGGAATTGATTGACCAGGCTGTTGTCTCGGGGCAGCTGGCTGACGAAGGAGCGTCCTTCAGCATTTTCGACGCCTCGTTCCTCCAGGAGTATGACTCAGCTTTTTTGGGGCTGAAGCCGAAGCGCACCTTCGTCGGACCGCGCTACAACGGCGGGGTGAGCGACCATCTGCCCGTCCTGATCCGATTATTGTTTAAAGAAATGCAGTAATTGTCGAGTGCCAGAGACCGCTTGTGGCCGTCGCTACGATAAGCATCACGAAGAATGCGATGATGCTGATGAGCCAGAGGATGAAGATCACCAGACCGGGTCTCCACGAAGGGGACTTGAGGTTGAAGATCAGGTGGATGCCGCCATATATCATACCGATGCACGGCAAAAAGTAGGTCAGCGAACCGAAGATTATCAGCAGCACCTTGTGGACCACAGGTATACCGGCGAAAAAGCCGTAGTAGGTGGCTCCGAAGGTCTCGAAGAGCTCTTCCATCATCTCAGTGAAGAAGCTGATGTCGAAGTGGAGGACTGCCGTATAGCCGAAGGCTGCAAGGCCGCCTGCCAGCAGGCCGCTGATGCCCATCATCAGCAGGATGAGGCCCACGAAGATGCAGATCACGCGGCCGAACACGCGGCCGAAGTCGGAGTTCTCCTTGACGGGAGTGGCTCCATCCTTGTATTTCTGCTCGATGTCGGCGACATTGAGGCTCTCCCCTCTCAGTTCGCACTGCTTGCGCACTGTGTCAGCCTTGGGCATCGCGATCCACGCGATGATGTAGAACATCGTGACAATGCCTGAAACGTGGCCCCAGGAGAAGGCTCCGGGCAGGATGGCGACAATCAGGAAGAGCACCCTGATGAGCGCCGTGTCGGTGTTGAAGTATGCCGCCAGACCGCTGCACACGCCGCCGAGGACCTTGTTGGTAGGGTCGCGGTAGAGCCTCTTCTTGCCTTCGAACTTGTATCTGGGAGCATCGCCCGCTGCGTCGTCCTCTTCGATCGCCTCGGGTTTGCCGAGGATCTCGATGACCTCGTCGATATACTCCTTTGTTACCACTTCCACTCCGCCGGCTGTCTTTTCCATCAGCAGCTCGGCCATCCTCTCCTCTATTCCCTCCATTATTTCGCGGCCGCCCTCCATCTTGGAGTAGTAGGCGGTCAGCGTGTCGAGATATTTCTTGACGGTGGCATAGGCGTTCTCGTCGAGCGAGAATGCGCATTTGCCTATGCTTACTTTTTCTACCTTGTTCATTGCTGCTTAGTTCTTGATGTTTTCGATGGTGGTGACAATTTCCTTCCAGGCGTTGTTCATCTCTTCGAGCTGTTCGCGGCCTTTGTCTGTGATCGCGTAGTATTTGCGGGGAGGCCCCTGCGGCGACTCTTCCCAGCGGTACTGGAGCAGGCCCTGGTTCTTCTGCCTGATGAGCAGGGGGTAGAGCGTGCCTTCTACCACTATCATATTGGATTCCTTGAGCTTACTGATGATTGATGACGCGTAGGCGTCTTCTTTGGCTAGGAGCAGCAGGATGCAATACTCCAGCACTCCTTTCCGCATCTGTGCGCGGACGTTTTCTGTGTTGACATTTTTTTCCATAGCGCGCATTATTTTGAAAGGTTAGAATACTTTGAGAGGTTCTCCATCGTCGGAGCCAGGCCGCGCATCGTGCATCTGTCGGCTGCAGTCTTGGCGAGCGGGGTGACGATCCAGAAGATGAGGTATGCCCAGAAACCTGCTGAAGCGCAGATGAGCAGGGCTACGAAGAGCACGCGGATGAGGACCACGTCGGTGTCGAAATAGGCTGCGATGCCGCTGCACACGCCGCCGAGCACTTTGTCGTCCGGGTTGCGGAAGAGTTTCTTGGGGCCTTTGGTCTCTTCGGCCGATGAAGAAGCGGCGGCAGATGAAGCGAACTCGTCAGTGCCGTCGGGCATTCCGATTTCGGCGATGACCTTGTTGACGAGATTGAGATCTACTACGGTTGCCCCGCCTGAGGTCTCGGCTGTGAAAAGTTCAGCGATCCTCTCTTCGAGGTCTTCCATTACTTCCTTCTTGTCCGTTGAATTGATGCGGGCGCGGAAGTGGTTGAGAAAGCTGTCGAGTCTTGCGTAAGCATCCTCGTCGATGACGAAGCTGCGTTTTCCGATTCCGGCGTTGATAGTTTTTTTCATAGCGGTATTGAGTTTTTATTAGTACTATTCTTTGCATTGATGTTTACGATGCAAAGATATAGAAAAAACTCAATACCTTGCAAGACAAAGTACCAAAAATTTTAAAAATATTTTTGGTCTTAGAGTACTATGTTATCTAATGCCTTGGAAATCACGCTGTTGGCGTCGAGGGCCTCGGGAGCTCCTTCGTCGCCTTTTTCGCAGATACTTTGGACAAGGGGTATCTGGGCGAGAATTTCGATGCCATATTTGGCTGCTATGGCCTTGCTCCCGTCGCGTCCGAAGATGTAATAGCGGTTGTCGGGAAGCTCGGCCGGAGTGAACCAGGCCATATTCTCTATGATACCATATATATGTTTGTCGATTTTCGGGTTGCGGAACATATTGATGCCCTTCTCCACGTCTGCCAGGGCCACGGCCTGCGGTGTCGTGACGATGATGGCTCCGTCCACGGGGATGTCGTTCACCAGCGTGATGTGGATGTCGCCGGTTCCCGGAGGAAGGTCGATGAGCAGGTAGTCGAGCTCACCCCACTGCACCTGCAGGATTATCTGCTTGAGGGCATTGCAGGCCATCGGGCCGCGCCATATCAGGGCCTGCTCAGGGCTGGCGAAGTAGCCGATGGACATCCATTTGACGCCGTATTTCTCGAGCGGGAGGATGAGCTGGCCGCCCTCCTCGTCCTCGAGGGCCTGGGGCATCTGGCCTTCAGTGCCGGTCATCTTGGGCACCGAGGGGCCGTAGACATCCGCATCGGCCAGGCCGACCTTGTAGCCACGGCGGGCCAGCGACACGGCCAGGTTGACGGCCACGGTGCTTTTGCCTACGCCGCCTTTGCCGGAGGCTATGACTATTATCTTGCCGATGTGTTCCAGCTGCTCCATCCCGAGTTCGGAGGGGTTGGTGTTCTTGGCTTTCTTCTCGCGCACCAGCTCGAGGATCTGCACTTCGCGGCCGGGGAAGGCTTCCTTCAGGGCCTGGGTGCAGGCTTCCTTGATGCTGCCGGCGAGGGGGTCCCTGCGGGTGAATACCAGCTGGAAGGATATACGACTGTCGTCCGCCTTGAGGTTTTCCACCAGTCCGAGACGGACGATGTCCTGCTGATAGGCGGGATGTATGACGCTCTTCAGAACGTCGATAATCTGCTCTTGCATTTTATTTCTTTTCGGGAGCCACGCTCTTGAGGAACAGCTCTTCCATCTGGGTGTCGTCGATGGCGCTGGGGGCGTCAAGCATCACGTCGCGGCCCATATTGTTCTTGGGGAATGCGATGTAGTCACGGATGGTTTCCTGGCCTCCGAACAGCGCGCAGACACGGTCGAAGCCGAATGCGAGTCCTCCGTGAGGCGGGGCGCCGAACTTGAAGGCGTTGATGATGAATCCGAACTTGTAGTCGGCCTCTTCGGAGCTGATGCCGAGCACCTCGAACATCCTCTTCTGCACGTCGGCCTGGTGGATGCGGATGCTGCCGCCGCCGAGCTCGGTGCCGTTGAGCACGAAGTCGTAGGCATTGGCGCACACTCTCTCGAGGTCTTCCTTCTTATTGGAGTTGAACCACTCCATATGCTCCGGCTTCGGGGCGGTGAAGGGGTGGTGCATAGCGTAGAAACGCTGGGTCTCGTCGTCCCACTCGAGCAGCGGGAAATCAACGACCCACAGCGGGGCGAAGACCTTGGGGTTGCGCAGGCCGAGGCGGTTGCCCATCTCGATGCGCAGCACGCCGAGCATCGTCTGGGCCTTGCGCTTAGCTCCGCACATTACGAGGACGAGGTCGCCCTGTTTTGCTCCGGCTTCGGCTGCTACGGCCTTCAGCTGGTCTTCAGTATAGAATTTGTCAACGGACGACTTGACGCTGCCGTCTTCATTCATCTTGATGTATACCAAGCCCTTGGCTCCCACCTGCGGACGTTTCACCCACTCGGTGAGCTCGTCGGTCTGCTTGCGGGTATAGCCGGCTGCGCCGGGGACTGCGATGGCTCCTACATACTCCACGCTGTCGAACACCGCAAAGCCGCAGCCCTGCACGAGCTTCGTCACTTCGTGGATCTCCATCCCGAAGCGGATGTCGGGCTTGTCGCTGCCGTAGCGGTCCATTGCGTCGTACCAGCTCATACGGGGGATCTGCGGGGCTACCTCAACGTCGATGACGGCTTTGAAGAGGTGGCGCATCATTCCTTCGAAGAGGTTCAGCACGTCTTCCTGCTCCACGAAGCTCATCTCGCAGTCGATCTGGGTGAATTCGGGCTGGCGGTCTGCGCGCAGGTCTTCGTCGCGGAAGCAGCGCACGATCTGGAAATATCGGTCGTAGCCGGCCACCATCAGCAGTTGCTTGAAGGTCTGGGGGCTCTGCGGCAGGGCGTAGAATTCGCCGGGGTTCATACGGCTGGGCACCACGAAGTCGCGGGCGCCTTCAGGGGTGGACTTGATCAGGCACGGGGTCTCGATCTCCATAAAGCCGTGGGCGTCGAGATAGTTGCGGACCTCGTGCGCCATACGGTGACGGAGAGTCAGGGCGTTCTTGAGGGGGTTGCGGCGCAGGTCCAGGTAGCGGTAGCGGGCGCGCAGCTCTTCTCCTCCGTCGCTGACATCCTCGATGGTGAAGGGAGGTATCTCCGAAGGATTGAGGACGTTGACATTGTCGAGGAGGATCTCGATGTCTCCGGTGTCCATCTTCGGGTTCTTGCTCTGGCGTTCGGCGACGCGGCCGGTGACCTGGATCACGTATTCACGGCCCAGGCCTGCGACTGCCGCCGCAACAGCTTCGTCGCTGTTCGCGTCAGCCACGAGCTGGGTTATGCCGTAGCGGTCGCGAAGGTCAACGAATGTCATTCCTCCCATCTTCCGGACCCTCTGCACCCATCCGGCGAGAGTCACGGTCTGCCCTGCATTCGCAAGGCGCAATTCACCACAAGTATGTGTCCTGTACATAATAGCTAGTTATTTTATTTCTTCTGTTTCCTCTACCAGTTCTTCCATCTTCATCTGCAGCTGCCTTCCGCTCATATACACCAGGTGAGTGCGGTCGATGATCTCTGCAGCCCACATAAAGTAGGCGTCCGCATTCAGGTGCAGGCCGTCGATCGAGTACTCATCCTTGAGGTATCCATCCTCGTCGCTGAGGACGGCGGCTATGTCGACATAGTAGTATTTGTATTTGTCGGCTGCTGCCTGGAGGTATTTGTTGAGCTCGTATACCTTGGGGTTGACCTCGCCGCTGCGGGCGTTCTTGGCTGCCATAGGCAGGGTTGACTGGACGTACAGATAGGTCGTCGGAAGCTCTTTCTTGATCTTTGCGATGAGCTGGTCATATTCCTTCCACACCTGGTCGGCGCTGCGGTTGGGGTTGTTGAGGTCGTTGATGCCCGCCATCAGGTAGATGGCTACGGGCTGGTCGGCGATCACGTCGTCAAGACGGTTGTAGATGCCTTTGACCACATCTCCGCCGACACCCCTGTTGGTAGTGTGGACTATCGGGAAAAGTTCCTCCCACGGTCCGCGGCGGGTGATGCTGTTGCCGAGGAACATTACGCTGTGGGTATTCCCGGGCAGAGCGTTGAAGATAGACACGCGGTTGTGATGTGCGGGGCTGATCTCGGGATACTCGTGGTCGTTGGCCTTGATGGCCTTTACGGCATCTTCCGACAGCCTGCTGTAGACTTTGTTGGCTACCATCTCATAGCCCAGGCCGTTGAGGCTGCGGCCGTCGTAGGTGTACTCCTCGGCGATGCGGCCGGTGGCGTCAGTCATATTGCTGAGGTCGAGGAAGGTGAAGACATCGCCTGCCTCTGCTGCGTCCTTGATGCCCTTGTTGGCCTTGCCGATAGCCTTGACTCCTTCGTCCTTGACCTGGAGGTCGGCGAGGATGCCCAGATAGTAGAGCTCTGTGGCGGGAGAGATGAGGTGGGCACGGCGGAAAATCTCCTTGACGTTGGCGATGACGGTGTCAGCGGCTGCTGCGGCCTGGCCGTCTGGAGCCCTCTTGATGTCCTGCAGGCCGGCGCTCACGAAAATCTTGCGGGGCTTGGCCTTGGCGACGTCGTCGATGAGGCACAGGGCGTGGGGCGTGCCTGAGTACATAATGCCGCGGTTGACGAAGGTGGTGTCCTGGAAGAAATCGGTCCACTCGCCGAAGTCGATGATTTCGTCGCCGAGCATAACGATGTTGTCAGGATATATGGGAAGGTCGGCGAATACTCCGGTCTTCTCGATATAATAGTCTTTGTAGTCTGTCCAGGTGGGCTCCGCTACTTTGTCGAGCCTTTTGTTCTGGCAGCTGCCGGTCAGAAGGACGGCGGCGAAAGCGGCCAGGGTAAAGAGTGTGATACTGCGTTTCATATCGTAAATTAATTATTATCAGACATTGAAAAGGAAATGCATTATGTCGCCATCGCCTACGACGTAGTCCTTGCCTTCGCTGGCAAGTTTGCCGGCGGCCCTGCAGGCTGCCTCGCTGCCGTAGTTGATGAAGTCTTCGTATTTAATGACCTCGGCGCGGATGAAGCCTTTCTCGAAGTCGGTGTGGATGACGCCGGCGGCCTTGGGGGCCTTGTCGCCCTTGTTGATGGTCCAGGCGCGGACTTCAGGCTCTCCCGCGGTGAAATAGGTCTGGAGGTTGAGCAGCGAGTAGGCTTCGCGGATGAGGCGTTCCACTCCGGAGTGTTCGAGGCCTATCTCCTCGAGGAACATCTGGCGCTCGTCGTAGCTCTCGAGTTCGGCGATCTCGCTCTCGATGCGGGCGGCGATCACCATCATCTTGGCGTCTTCGGCCTTGATGGCTTCTGCCACCGCCTCGGTGTATTTGTTGCCTTTGGCTGCGGAGTTCTCGTCGACGTTGCAGACATAGAGCACGGGCTTGCAGGTGAGCAGGCAGAACTCCTTGGCAAGACGCTCCTCGTCGGGGTTCTGGGGCACCACCTCGCGGGCGTTGCGGCCCTGCTCCAGGACGGCTTTGTAGCGCTCGAGCATCTCCCAGGCCTTCTTGGCGTTCTTGTCGCCTCCGGTCGTAGCCTGCTTGCGCACTTTCTCGATGCGGTTGGTGACTGTCTCGAGGTCCTTGATCTGGAGCTCCATATCCACCACTTCCTTGTCGCGGACAGGGTCCACGCTGCCGTCGACGTGCACGATGTTGCCGTCGTCGAAGCAGCGGAGCACGTGGAGGATCGCGTCGGTCTCGCGGATGTTGGCCAGAAACTGGTTGCCGAGACCCTCACCCTTGCTGGCGCCTTTGACCAGGCCGGCGATGTCGACTATCTCGACCGTGGCGGGGACGACTCTCTTCGGGTGCACCAGCTTCTCGAGCTCCTCAAGCCTGTGGTCGGGCACGTTGGTCGAGCCGATGTTAGGCTCGATGGTGCAGAACGGGAAGTTCGCACTCTGCGCCTTGGATGAGCTGATACAGTTGAACAGGGTCGATTTTCCTACGTTGGGAAGCCCTACTATTCCGCATTTCAGAGACATAGTCCTATATTTATTACAATCCTGCAAAGATATGCAAAATATTGTACAAAAAAACGGCCTCGCGAAGCGCGAAGCCGTGAACCTTTATGCCAGCGGGCTGTTATTCTGCAGGTGTCTCCAGAGGAAGAGTGTTTGCAGGGAGTGAAGGCTGGCCTTCAGCAGGGATAGTCTGCTCGATCATCTCACGGACGTTGTCTTTGGCTGCCCTCCTGTTGGGAATGAGGAAGGTGGCTGCGATGCAGAGAACCATAACGGCTGCTGCCAGAACCCAGGTGGTCTTCTCGAGGAAGTCGGCTGTCTGACGTACGCCGAAGGTAGTGTTGCCGGAAGCGAAGTTGGCTGCCAGTCCACCGCCTTTTGAATTCTGCACCAGAACTACGAGTGTCAGAAGGACACTTATCACCATAATAATGACTGATACGGTTATATAAGCTGCTTGCATATCGTTATTTTTTTGTTTTTTCTTTACATCTCTCAATGAGGGCTGCAAAGTAAGTGTTTTTTTCCGGATAAAACAAAATAAGTTTTTTGTAAATATCTATGGCTCTTCGATAAAAGCCCTGACTGTAGTAGATGCCGGCAAGAGTTTCGGTGCAGACCTCGCCGGTGTCCGGGATCTGCTGCGGCTTTTCGCTGGTCAGGATGACGGCGGCGCGGTCGAGCGAGCTGGCCAGGTTGCTCTTTGGGGTGAAGTGCAGGTCGGAGTAGGATTCGCCGGCTGCGGCCAGCTCCTCGAAGTCCTGTCTCGAGAAGTAATCGCCTCCGGGCACCCTGCGGCGCTCCGGCTGCGGGGCCGGCTCTGCAGGCACCTCTACGGGCGCTTCGCGGGGGATCTCCACGGGGGCGTCGTCGCGGTGGTCCTCTTCGGGACGCACGTCGGCCCGCATCGGGATGCGGCCCAGCACCACGCTGTCATACAGCCTGACGCGGTCCGGCACATAAAGGCCCACCTTGCGGGCGGCAGGACGTATGTACTCCCGGTCCAGGGCAGCCATCTTCGCGAAATACTCCGCACGCGCCACGGCGAACCACGGGTATTTCTCCATAGTTTCTTCAAGGCCGTGGATGTCGAGAGTCCTTATGTCGCGAGGTTGTGGCATAGGCGTCTACCATTGAGCTACCGAAGCGTTGAAGATGTCTTCGACCAGCGTTTCTACTATATCGTCGCAGAGAGAGGCCTCGACCGCATCCAGCGACAGCTCGGAGTTGTAGTCCTGGAAAGCGGCGAACTGCTTGTTCTCGAAATTCTCCTCGGGGTGGAGGACGTTGATGAAGGTGGCCTTGGCCGTAATGGTGAGCCTGTTCTGGGCTGCCACCTCATTGGCTGTCACGGCCTGGGCCCTCACGTCGTAGGACTCGATGGTCACCGTCAACTGCAGGTCGCCGTCCTCTTCGACATCCTTGAGGCTGGTCAGCTTCTTGAATTTGTCTTTCAGCGACTCGGTGAAGGTGTTTGCGAGGGTCGGGTTGACCTTCAGGGCGTTGTTGACCACGGGTTCTATGGTTATGGTCTGTACGTCCGGCTTGATGGACGTGCCGGAGAACGAATAGATGCCGCAGCTGCTGAGGGCTGCAAGGCAGAGGACCATAGTCAGTATGCAGGCTGTCTTTCTCATTCCAGTCCTAGCTCCTTTATTTTACGGTAGAGTGTCCTTTCAGAAAAGCCGAGCTCCTCGGCGGTGGCCTTGCGGCGGCCTCCGTTGCGCTCCAGAGCCTTTATTATCAGTTCGCGGGTGGCGTCCTGCAGGGATACGGGAGCCGCCGGGCGGGCAGACAGGTCTTCATGCTGCACTTCCTCGGTCTTGTCGGCAGGCTGTCCGTAGTGCTGCTCCTCGATGTTGTAGATGTCGTCGATCAAAAGACCGTCGGTAGCGTGACGGCTCTGGGCTGGCAGGGCCGTGGGCTGCTGCATCTCGTCGACGCGCTGCTTGAGTTCCGATATCTCCTGGCGCAGCTGGAAGAGGATCTTGAAGATAATGTCGCGGTCGCTGAGGTAATCGGCGCTGTGGGCCCCTGTCAGCGCGGGCACGTTGTCTTCGCTGTCGACCGGCAGATATTTCTGGAGCACTTCGGCGTGGATGTGACGGTCCTTCTCGAGGATGGAGATTTGCTCGGCTACGCTCTTGAGCTGGCGCACGTTGCCGGGCCAGCGGTATTTCTGGAGCATCTGCACAGCTCCTTCGTCGAGCCGCACGGCCGGCACGTTGTATTTGTCGGCATAGTCGAGGGCGAACTTGCGGAACAGCAGGTGGATGTCCTCCTTGCGCTCGCGCAGGGCCGGAACCTTGATGGGCACTGTGTTCAGACGGTAGAAGAGGTCTTCGCGGAAGCGGCCGGCGGCCACTGCGTTGCGCAGGTTGATGTTGGTGGCCGCAACCACCCTCACGTCGGTCTTCAGAACCTTTGAGGAGCCCACCCTGATGAACTCGCCGGTCTGCAGCACGCGCAGCAGGCGCACCTGGGTGGAAAGAGGCAGCTCCGCCACCTCGTCGAGGAAGAGCGTGCCGCCGTTGGCCTCTTCGAAATATCCTTTGCGGGACTCGGTAGCCCCGGTGAATGCGCCCTTCTCGTGTCCGAAAAGCTCGGAGTCTATGGTGCCGTCCGGGATGGCGCCGCAGTTGACGGCGATGTAGACGCCGTGCCTGCGGGGGCTGCGGTCGTGGATGATCTGGGGGATGAACTCCTTGCCGACGCCGCTTTCTCCGGTTACGAGCACAGAAAGGTCGGTGGCCGCCACCTGGCACGCCACTTCGATCGCCCTGTTCAGCTCAGGATTGTTTCCTATGATGCTGAAACGCTGTTTTATCTGCGTCAAATCCATACTTTGCAAAGTTAAGAAAATTTGAATTATTTGCTTATTAATGTTATTTTTGTAAGACCTATGCACTGCAATTAATAACCATAAAAAATACAAACAACATCCGACATGAAAAGAAATCTTAGAAGCATTTTGGCATTTGCAATAGCTGCATTCACTCTCGTTTCCTGCAACAATGCCGCAAAGATGGCAGAGCTTGCCGACCAGGTGAAGATTACTTGTAATCCTGAAGTTCTGGAAGTTGTAGCAGGCAACATCGACGCCGATGTTACCGTCAACTTCCCCGCTGACTATTTCCTCCCGAAGGCCCGCCTGACCGTTACCCCCGTCCTCAAATATCAGGGTGGCGAGGTCGCAGGCACTCCGTTCGAGTATCAGGGCCAGAAGGTTACCGAGAACTACAAGATGGTGTCTAAAGACGGCGCCGCCATCAAGGAGCACGTAAACTTCAAATATGTGCCCGGTATGGAGAAATCAGAGCTCGTAGCCCGCGCCAAAGTACGCTATAAAGGCAAAACTTACGAATATCCCGGCGACATCAAGATTGCTGACGGTGCCAACACCACCTATATGCTCGCTGACAAGAACGGCGTGTTCCATCTGATGGCCGACAACTACCAGGAAGTAATCCCCGAGGAAGTCGAGGCCCAGATCCTCTATCTCATCAACAGCGCCACCGTACGTCCCAGCCAGCTCACCACTTCTGACATCAAGGACTACAAGGCCCAGGTTGCCGACGTGATGAACGACGAGCGCCGCACCATCAAAGGCACCGACATCGTTGCCTACGCTTCTCCGGATGGTCCCGAGGCCAAGAACAACGTCCTTTCTTCACAGCGCGAGTCTTCAGCCGAGAGGGCTTTCAAGACCGTATCCAAGAATCTTGAGACCGGAGCTGTCAACGCAAAGAGCATCGGTGAGGACTGGGAAGGCTTCAAGGAGCTCGTAAGCGCTTCCAATATGCAGGACAAGGACCTCATCCTCCGCGTGCTTTCAATGTACAGCGATCCAAACGTCCGCGAGCGTGAGATCAAGAATATGTCTTCAGTCTACAAGTCACTCGCCGACAACATCCTTCCTGAACTGCGCCGCGCACGCTTCATCACCAACGTTGAGTTCAAGAACTACACTCCCGAGGAGTTGACCGCCCTGGTAAGAAGCAACATCGACGTTCTCGACGAGGAAGCCCTCCTGCGTGCCGCCACCCTCGTGAAGGACCCTGCCGCAAAACAGAACATCTACCGTCAGGCCATCCAGAAGTTCGGAAGCGACCGCGCCCGTTTCAACTCAGCTGTTGAATACCTCAACGCAGGCGACCTTGCATCAGCCAAGAGCGCACTTTCAGGCGTCAAGAGCACTGAGGGCTGCGTAACCAACCTCAAGGGTGTCGTAGCAATGCGCGAAGGCAACCTCGCCGAGGCTGCCCGCCTGTTCGCAAGCACTGAGTGCCCGAACGCCAAGATCAATGCAGGCACCATCGACATCCTCAACGGTAACTATGCCGCTGCAGCCCAGAAGCTCGCCGGCACCGGTTCTCCGAACGAGGCTCTCGCTTACATTCTCACAGGCCAGCTCGACAAGGCTGCCGCCGCTGTCAAGGGTGATGACGCACGTGCCGCTTACGAGCGCGCTATCATCGCTGCCCGCCGTGGTGACGCCGCTGCCGCACAGAGCGCCCTGAGAGCTGCCGGCGTTGACCGCGAGCTTGCCGCCCGCATCGCCAACGACGTTGAGTTCGCAAAGGTCCGCTAAGCTTCCTTTGCCTGGTAAAAACAAGGGTCGGCTGGTTTCAGCCGACCCTTGTTTTTTGCATATCCTCGTGCTGATATTACTTCTCAGCAATCCAGCGCGCCATCGTGCTGACGAGCAGCAGCTCGGCCGCAAGATAAGTGGCAATGACGATTGCGTGGCGCAAAAAGAAGTCAGTGTCGTAAAATACATTGACGGCCACGAGGGTGTCAGAGAAGATGAACAGCAGACCTCCGATGATGATGCGCCAGGCCAGAGGGCGGCGGCGCAGCGCCCAGATGCCGCCGAAAGCAGGCACGAAGGGCAGCACGATGGCGTAGATAATCAGGGCGGCCGTCATCGGGAATCCGATGTTGAAGGCAGCGGCAGCCAAGGGGCCGATCACAAGCGGCAGCGACCACACAATTGACTCTTTCCAACCCTTGATGTCTCCGACGTTGTTCATTATGACTGAGAGGTAGAACAGGTGCCCGACCAGGAAGGCGCCCAGTCCAAGCGCAAAGAAG
>CAMVOD010000017.1:0-23507 GCA_947169015.1 uncultured Bacteroidales bacterium
CTGCACGCATCTTGGCAATCTCCATAAAGTGGTTCATACCGATAGCCCAGAAGAAGCTCAGACGCGGAGCGAAAGCGTCGACGTCGATGCCAGCCTTGATACCGGTGCGGAGGTACTCCAGACCGTCGGCCAGGGTGTAAGCCATCTCGATGTCGTTGGTCGCACCGGCTTCCTGCATATGGTAGCCGGAGATTGAGATCGAGTTGAACTTAGGCATATTCTTGGACGTATAGGCGAAGATGTCGCCGATGATACGCATAGAGAACTCAGGCGGATAGATGTAGGTGTTGCGGACCATAAACTCCTTGAGGATGTCGTTCTGGATGGTACCAGCCATCTCCTCGAGTTTCACGCCCTGCTCCAGACCAGCCACGATGTAGAAGGCCATAATGGGAAGCACGGCGCCGTTCATTGTCATTGACACTGACATCTTGCCGAGAGGGATCTGGTCGAAGAGGACCTTCATATCCTCCACCGAGCAGATGCTCACACCGGCCTTGCCGACGTCACCGACTACGCGGGGGTGGTCGGCGTCATAGCCACGGTGGGTTGCAAGGTCGAACGCTACGGAAAGACCTTTCTGGCCGGAAGCCAGGTTACGGCGGTAGAATGCGTTGGACTCCTCAGCGGTAGAGAAGCCGGCGTACTGACGGATGGTCCAGGGACGCATCACGTACATAGTTGAGTAAGGTCCGCGGAGATAAGGGGCGATACCTGCAGCATAGTTCAGGTGCTCCATTCCTTCGAGGTCCTTAGCAGTATAGAGAGACTTGACGTCTATATTTTCAGGGGTGTGCCAGAGCTCCTGTGCAGCATCTTTAGAGCAGGCAGGGGCAGCACCGAATTCCTTGAGATCTTTTATATCTGTAAAAGTAGGTTTCATCTGCTGATTCTTTAAAGTTCTTTAATACCCATTTCTGCCTGATACTCTTTGAGAGTTTCGAGGACATTGCATCTGACGTGTATGTATTTATCGATACCCTTGGCTTCGAGTTCCGGGCGGCACTCGGGATCGCCGGCAACGACTACGATGGCCTTGTCGCCGATGAGTTCCTTGATCTTCGGAACTGCCTCTGCATATTCATCGTCGGCAGAGCAAGCTACAACGATGTCAGCCTTGGCTGCCAGAGCGGCCTCGACACCTTCTTCAACTGAAGAGAAGCGGTTGTTGTCGACTACCTTGAAGCCTGCCACTGCAAAGAAGTTGCAGCTGAACTGGGCGCGGGCACGGCACATTGCGAGGTTGCCGAAGGTGAGCATAAAGGCCTGAGGCTGTTTGCCGCTGCGGTCGGTGGCAAGACGCAGAGCCTCGAAAGCCTGGGCGCCGCGGTAGGGACGCAGAGGTTCTGCAACCTTCTTGTCGTCGTCCTTGCCACAGCAGCAACCGCAACTTGCGTCGCGGGTCACGATCTCTTTGGTGATCTCGTCTGAAGCCTTCTCGAGGAAGTTAGGATACTGGTTGGTACCGAGGATGGTGTCGCGGCGTTTTGCGATGGCCTGGTCCCTCTTGTCGGAAACGGCCTTCACTGCAGCCTGAACGTCACCGGCCTTGAATGCCTCGACGTAGCCGCCTTTCTCGTCAACTGACTTGAAGATGTCCCAGGCAGCCTTGGCGATCGAGCTGGTGAGGGTCTCGATGTAATAGCTGCCAGCGCCGGGATCCTCAACCTTGTCGAAGTGAGCTTCTTCCTTGAGGATTGACTGGGTGTTGCGGGCGATACGGTTTGAGAACTCGTTCGGAGCGCGGAACGCGTGGTCGAACGGAAGCACTACGATAGAGTCGACGCCAGCGAGGGCGGCGCTCATAGCCTCGGTCGTGCCGCGGAGCATATTGACGTATGCGTCATAAACAGTCTGGTTCCAGCTGCTGGTCACAGCGTGTACCTTGATCTTCATTGCGTCGAGGTCCTCGACTCCGTAAGCCTTCACTATGTTGGCCCACAGCACGCGGGCTGCGCGGAATTTGGCGATCTCGAAGAAATAGTTGCCGCTGATGGCGAAGATGAATTTGATGCGGCGGGCAACCTCAGCGGCGTCGAGACCTCTGTCGGTGAGGGCAGTCATATACTCGCTGCCGATGGCCATAGCATAGCCGAGTTCCTGGCTGATGCTGCTGCCTGCTGAGTTGAAATCACAAGCCTTGACGGCTACCACGCGGATGCCGGGATAAGCAGCGACAGCCTTTACGCAGTCGGCGAGCTTATCGAAAGCGTCATCGCAGAAGCGGCCTTTGACTGTCAGTGCGTGGAGCGGGCTGAAATCGAAGCTTGCGCGGATTTCATCCTTTGCTACACCCTGAGCCTCGGCATACTTGAGGAAGCTGTCGAGGGTGCCGCGGGTCTTGCCCGGGCAGCAGCCGCAGAAGTTTACTTCGATGGCCTGAAGGCAGATGTCCTTGAGCAGGACAGCCATCTCTTTCTCGTCCAGAGCCCTGTGGGGAAGTTCGAATCCGATTGAGTTGGCACCCTTCATCAGGGCGTCAAGAGCGAGCTTGTTGGCTTCTTCGAGATTCTCGCAAGCACAGAAATCCTGGCGTATGAGCCATTCGTTAGATTTTTTGGTACCCCTTACGAACGGGAACTGGCCCGGCAGGGTATCCCTGAACTTGATGTCGGCGAGGTTTTCGGCGCGGTAATAAGGGCGCACGTTGAAACCCTCGATGGTCTTCCAGACAAGCTTCTTGTCATAGTCGGCCCCTTTCAAGTCTTTGGTAATCACCTCTTCCCACTGTTCGGTGGTGACTGGCGGGAATTCGGTAAAAAGTTTTTCAGACATAATCAGTAAAAAATATTATTTGTTGTTGTTTTGCGAATCCGCTAATATAATCATTATTCGTTATAAATCGTCCAAATAGGCCACCTTTTCTGGATGGAGCCCGCTGATGGGCAAACTTTTGTATATGCGCTGCATCCTGCGCAGATCCTCTTCGGCATCGTCAGTCAGCTCGAAAATCTCGCCGCGGGATATGCGTTTGTGCTTCCAGTCAATGTACCCGAGATAGACAGGGACGTCCGCTTTCTTGGCGATGTAGTGGAAACCGGTGCGCCAGTGCTTAACGGCCGCGCGAGTACCTTCCGGAGCCATTCCGTAGTGGCAAACTTCGCTGCTGTTGAACAGGTTGACTATCTGGATCATAACGTTCACCTTGCTGGTCAGCGGCACGCCGCCCATCTTCTTGATGAGACCCTTTATGGGGAACACGAAGAACTTCTCCTTGACGAGGATGGTGATACGGTTCCCTATCGCGGTGTAGTAGAGGTATGAGATGGGGAGGTCCCAGATTGTCGTATGGGGAACGCCCAGGATGAGGGCTTTCTTTTCCGGAACCGCCGGAGTCACGGCAGTCCAACCGAGGATTTTTTCAAAAATGAATTTCGCTGTCTTCTGTTTCATTTCTACTGGGCTTCTTCCGTGTTGTCGATGTCGCTGCGGAGGTTGTCCCTGATGAAATCAAGACGGACGCTGTCATTCTCTCCCATATAGAATTCGAGCAGGTCGGCGATATTGTCTTCCTTGGTGAGGCGCACCGTCTCGAGCTTGATGTCGTCCCCGATGAAACCCTTGAACTCTTCCGGCGAAATCTCGCCGAGGCCTTTGAAACGGGTCACCTGGGCATTCTTGCCGAGCTTCTTTGTGGCCGCTTCCTTCTCCGAAGAGCTGTAGCAATAAATGTTGTGTGCCTTGTCAGCCACCCTGAACAGAGGAGTCTGGAGGATGTATACGTGGCCGGCACGCACCAGCTCGGGATAGAACTTGAGGAAGAAAGTAAGAAGCAGCAGACGGATGTGCATACCGTCCATATCGGCATCAGTGGCAATCACAACGTAGTTGTAGCGGAGATTGTTGATGTCTTCGTCTATATTGAGGGCTGCCTGCAGCAGCGCAAGCTCTTCGTTCTCGTATACATCCTTCTTGGAAGCCTTGTAGCTGTTCAACGGCTTTCCCTTGAGGCTGAAGACCGCCTGGTTGACGGTATTGCGGATTTTCTTGATGGAGCCGGAAGCCGAATCGCCCTCGGTGAGGAATATCATCGAACGGGCGGCCTCCTCCCCCTTGTCAGTGAAGTGGACCTTGCAGTCGCTGAGCTTCTTGTTGTTGAGAGATGCTTTCTTGATGCGCTCCTTGGCCTCCTTGCGGATGCCCTGGATGGCCTTGCGCTCCTTCTCCGAAGCAAGGATCTTCTGGAGCAGGATGTCGGCGGTCGCGGGGTGTTTGTGGAGGTAGTTGTCGAGCTCCTTGCTGATGAAGTCGCCCACGAACTTCTGGATGGTCGGACCGTCCTTCGACATATTCTTGCTGCCGAGCTGCACCTTGGTCTGGGCCTCGAACTCAGGCTCCTGCACACGGATGCTGATGGCGCCGATGATGGACTGGCGGGTGTCCGCCGGAGTGAAATCCTTCTTGTAGAACTCCTTGAGAGTCTTGCCAAGGGCCTCCTTGAATGCCGCCAGGTGAGTACCTCCGAGGATGGTGTTCTGTCCGTTGACGAAGGAGTATATGTTCTCGCCGTACTTCAGGCCGTGGGTGATGACCACTTCGATGTCCTGGCCGCTGAGATGGATGGGTTCGTAGAGAGGCTGCTCGTCGAGGCTGTCGTTCAGCAGGTCGAGCAGTCCGTTTTCGGACTTGAAGACTTCCTTGTTGTAGATGAGCTGGAGGCCTACGTTCAAGTATGCGTAGTTCTTGAACATCGTCACGAGGATGTCGTTCTGGAAAGCATAGCCCGGGAAAATCTCCTCATCGGGGATGAAGCTCACCATCGTGCCGTTCTTCTCGTTCGTGTCGGACTCTTCGCTGCTGAGCAGCTTGCCGCGTGAGAACTGTGCCCGCACCGTGCGTCCGTTGCGGAAAGCCTGCACGGTGAAACTGCTCGAGAGCGCGTTGACGGCTTTAAGGCCGACTCCGTTCAGGCCGACCGACTTCTTGAAGACGGCATTGTCGAACTTGGCGCCCGTGTTGAGCTTGCTCACGGCGTCCACCACTGACTCCAGCGGAATGCCGCGGCCATAGTCCCTGACGGTGACGCAATTGTCGGCGAGGGTGATCTCGATGCGCTTGCCGAAGCCCATAGCGAACTCGTCGATGGAGTTGTCGACGACCTCCTTGGTGAGGACGTAGATACCGTCGATGGGATTGTTGCCGTCTCCCCTTCTTCCAATGTACATAGATAGCCTGCGGCGGATGTGCTCCAGGCCGTCAAGGGTTACGACTTTGTCCTTGGTATAATTGTCTTCGAGCTGCTGCTTCAGTAAATCTTCTGCCATATAGGGATTTTCGCGACGCAAATTTAACCAAATAAATCGATGTCACGAATCCCTCCGCGGCCCAGTTATTAACAAACTCGCCGGGTTATCAACCTAACAGGCTGGGCAGGACGATGACGAAGGCGGCGCCACCCATTTCGGAGGTACGGTAGAAGATGCGGCCGGAGCTCTGCTCCACGATGCTGCGGGTGATGGCCAGTCCCAGACCGGTGCCGGATGACTTGGTCGTGAAGTTCGGCTTGAAGAGCTTGCTACGGTTTTCAGGGCTTACTCCGGGACCGTTATCTTCGATGGAAACCGAGAATTCGCCCTTCTCTGCCTCGTCGACGCTTATGACCACCTGGCCGTCCTCCTGCTGCTCCACAGCCTGCACGGCGTTGGAGATCAGGTTTACGAAAGCGCGTATCATCTGCTTCTTGCGCACCTTCACCAGAGGCTGCTCCACGTTGCAGCGGTAGCTTACAGAAACGTCGTCCCTGCCCCCGAAGAGAACCACCTGCTCCGACAGCATCGCATCGAGGTTTTCGACGGTCTCTTCTTCGCTGTAGAACTTCGAGAACTGCGAGAATTCGGAAGCTGTCTCGCTGAGGATGTCGATCTGCTCCAGCAGGGAGCGGCTCAGATCCTCGAAGCGGTCTTCCCAGCCCGGAACGTTCTGCTTCTTGAGGCGCATCATATGCTGGATACTCAGCCTCATCGGCGTCAGAGGATTCTTGATCTCGTGTGCGATCTGGCGGGCCATCTCCTTCCAGGCCTGTTCCCTCTCGGTCTCGGCCAGCCGGCGTGTACTCTCCTCAAGGTCATCCACCATCTTGTTGTAAGCCTGCACCAGCACTCCCAGCTCATCCTTGGTGTTGCGGTAGTTGATATGCTGCTTCTGTAGGCCGTCCACAGTCAGCGACGCCATCTTGCTCCTGATCTCGGTCAGAGGCCTTGAGATGGAGTTGGCGAACACGAGACCTATGATGAGGCCTGCCAGCAGGATCAGCAGATAGATGTTCACGATAGTTGCCACCGACTGCAGCGCATCGGCCTGCAGCTCGGACCTCGTAGATATGTACGGGATGTTCGCCACGGCCACCAGGGAGCCGTCGACATTGAACAGCGGGGCGTAGATGGACAGGTAGCGGTTGCCCGCGATGACCTCCTCGGCGATATATCTGGACGCGTCTTTCTTGACAATATTGTAGTAAGCGTCGTGGTTCATACGGGAGCCCATAATGAACTGCTCGAACAGCTCGGGCTTGGTTGAGCGGATCAGCGAGCCGTGGGTGTCGTAGAGGTTGACGTCGCTCTGCGTGTTGACCGCCACCCTCTGCATAGCCTCGTACAGCTGAGGGATGTTCATATCGCTGTAGCGCAGGGTGTACTGGCAGAACTCCGACAGGGTGGCCTGCACGATTGTCATCTTGCTTTCCATCTGCTCCTCGTTGTTCGCCCTCGTCCTGCTCAGGGTGTAGAAGATGGTGCCGACACCCACGCAGATCAGGGCCGACGCCAGCGAGATCACGATCAGGAAGGTTATCTTGCGTTTGAAGGAGTGGGCCGGCAGGTTCAGCAGCGAGCGGCGCCGCATTCCGTGCGTTCCCACCATATTCACGAAGAAGAACAGCAACAGCAGGTATGACAGCGACACGAAGTATGAATACTCAGGCACTACCGCCCTCGAAATCACGATGACGTCTTCGTCGGTGAGCTTGTTGACGAAATGCAGGTAACCGTCCGAATGGACGACGTGGTAGCCTGTCTCAACGTCCGAGTATGTATTGCGGGCGGGATAGTTGAAGTCGCCCGACGACGAAACAAGCCTGCCTGCGGAATACTTGGCGTAGGAATACTGCTCGGGAATCGACGAGCTGACATTGTCGGTGGTCATCATACCCTCGGGGTAGATGAAGGTGCCGCTCTGGGATTTGCGTACTATCTCGATGTACAGCCTGGCAGTCTGGTAGGTTTGGTAGTTCATATAGGTGAACAGGCCGATGTAGACCGTCTTGCCGTAGTAGTTGTTCATATAGAAGAAGCGGGAAGTCGGAGCCAGCTGCACGCCGTAGCGGGCGATCTCGTCGCTGTAGAAGTCGTAGCAGTCCACCACCTGCGTATACTTGTCGATGAGCAGCTTGCTGTTGCTCTCGCAGGTCGTCACCGCGATGTCGTATTTCTGGCTGAAATTGCTGTAGAGATAGCGCTCAAGTATCCTGTTGCGGATGATGTCCGTGCCACCTTCCGGCCAGTAACTGAGCATTCCGATCAGCTGGTCGGAAGCTATGGGATTTTCAATCTCGCGCAGCTGGATTTCTAGGGACAGGTCGCGTTCCACGGCCATACGGTTCGTCCGCACGAGGTTGGTCCTCATCTCCTTCTCCTTGCCGTATACCGTCACCGCGGTGGCAGTGAACAATGCGACGACGAGGGAATAGACCAGAACGCCCTTGAGGGAAGTGACCTTCATCCTGTCCTGCCAGCCCCAGGCCATTACGGCAATCTGAAGGACCAGCAGCAGGGCCAGGAAGAGCAGTGCGTAGAACAGATAGCTCACGATGGAATAGACCGACAGTTCGGTGAGCCTGTACATTGAAAGCACGATGCTCGAGTTCAGTATCAGCGAGCGCAGAGTGAGGTATATATATGCAGCCAACGCCACGGCTGCAGCCGTAAGCGCAACGGCGATCGCCTTCCGCACCGTCTTCCCTGAAGAAAGTATCCTCCTGTAGATGATCTTCCTTATCATAAAGCCGGAGAATATGGCCAGTATTATGTAGAGATGGAAAGCAAGCATACTGGCGAACGAGCTGAACCAGCCGGTGTCGGCGTAAAGCAGCGGCGAGAAGATGGACGCATCGGTGTTGACGTTGCGGAACAGCACCATCGAATACACGAGTTCGAGCGTCATTACGGCTATCGTGGCCAGGAAAGACAGCCTGCTGCGCTTGCGGTAATGGAAGATGAACACCGCGACAAGAATGAGGGCGAAGGCCACGAAGCGCAGGGAATAGTCGCGGTACATAACCGTCGAGTCAGCAGCCGGTATGATGGAGAAAAGCGGAGCGCCGTCCTCCCCGTGCACGAACACCCCGTTGTTCTCGTCAAGGGTTGAAGACGTGAAGCCCTTGCTCATATGGAGCGAAGGGTTCATCTTGCTTATGATCTGCATATTGTCGGAGGGGTACTCGTCCTTTATGCGGATGCCGGTGATGATCTTGGTCGTGCCGCTGGTGTATGAACGCACGACATACCACGAAAGACCAAGGTTTATATAACTGTCCTTTTCGGTGACATAAGCCAGCGGAGTGTTGAAGAGGTTGTCGTTGCTCATAAAGTGCAGACGGTACCACAGCGGCGCCACGTCTACCTCATCGTTGCTTATCGAGAATTCGTTGACCCAGGACTGCAGGGTGTCGGCATTGTAGCGGTAGAGCACCATATCGTCGGGGAAGCCCGGAAGCAGGATCCATTCATCTATCGGCATTTCCTGCACCTGGCGGACATACCTGTCCATCTGTTTCTGCTTCTTGAGCAGATGCCTCTCCACTCTGGCCACCTGTCTTGCATCGATCCCCTGAGCCACCGGAGGGATGAACGACAGCAGGAACGTCAGCAGCGCCGCTGCTGCAAGAGCGATGGTTATGTATCTGGTGTTTACCTTCATTCGTGGTGGTACGGTTCCCCTTCAATTATGGTGAAAGCCCTGTACAGTTGCTCGAGGAATATCAGCCGGACCATCTGGTGCGAGAAGGTCATCCTGGAGAGGCACATACTGCTGTCGGCCCTGTCATAAACTTTTTTGCCGAAGCCCATACTGCCGCCGATGACGAAAACTATATTCCTGGAACTGTGGGCGAACTTTTGCTCCAAATGTTGTGCCCAACTGCTCGATGTGAACTCTTTTCCTCTCTCGTCCAGCAGTATGCACTCGTCCGAGTCAGACAGGTTCTTGAGGATCAGCTCAGCTTCCTTCTCCTTCAGCTGCTCCTTGCTTAGGCTTCCTGCGCCCTTCAGGGCAGGAATTGTCACCATCTCGAAACGGCAGTAATGCTGAAGTCTGGCACGATAGATGTCTATGCCTTCGCAAAGATATTTTTCATCGGTCTTGCCGACAACTATCACTTTTATAGTCATTTCGGGATGTTTTCTATTCGTTTATGCAAATTTAAGATATCTGGCTTGATTTTTGTTAAATTTGCTGCGTTGAATTAATCACAGCTATGAGAAAATCATTGTTTCTTGTAACACTTGCTTTCGCGATCGTGCCGGTTCTGACATCGGCTCAGACCGTTACATCTGTCCAGATGCAACTCCAGCCCACTCAGACGGCCAGTCAGAGCCAGCAGAGCCAGTCCCAGAGTTCCACTGACGTTTTCACATCCATCGGCAAATACATCGAGGCCGGCGATTCGGAGAAACTCTCAGCCTGGTTCGCAGACAATCTTGAGCTCGACATCACCGGTTCAGTCAACAGCTGCACCCGCAGCCAGGCCAAGCTCATAATGAAGAATTTCTTCAACAACAACACTCCCAAGAAATTCAGCATCATCCACAAGAGCGGCCGTCCGCCGATGTCTTACGCAGTGGGCAGCCTCAGCGCCGGAGCCGAGAAGTTCAGAGTGATCATCTACGTACGCACTGACGACGGCAAGAATTCCATCCAGCAGCTCAGGATAGAAAAAGACTAGGATATGCGTCGATTCCTTATAATGCTAGTGACGGCCGCTGCGGTCGTCACTTCTTGCAATAACAGCACCCCGGACCCCGTGGCAGCCGCCATCGAGGCCGCCGCAATGAAAGGCGAAGAGGGTGACTACAGCTTCCGCATCAGCAGCCTTGCCAAAGTCGACTCAACCACCTTCCGCACTGAGCTGGAACACCGCAAGGACGTCTTCCGCGTCAAGCAGCAGGCCGAGGAGAAGCTATACCTGAAATACACCAACGAACATAAGCCCAAGACTGCCGAAAGCCACCGTCTGGCGATGGAGAAGGCAGTAGCCAATCTGGCGTTTGTGGAGGGACTGGAGCAGCAGCTGGCTGCCCGGCTGGACGACGTAGCCTACTACGACTATGTCTTTTCAGGCTATTCCCAGACGGCTGAGGGGCGTATGACATACGACAATGTCTATGTGACCGTCACTCCCGCCTGCGAAGTGCTGACGATGACGGCCAACGCCAAAGACCTGCACAAAGGCACCGGCCGGGTCATCCCCGGCTATCTCGAAGGAATCTCTTCGGAAGAATAGACCCGTTTTATTTCTGGCGGATATAGATCTGCAGAGGGCAGCCCGTGAAGTCGAAGTGCTCGCGGAGCTTGTTCTCCAGGAAGCGTTTGTAAGGATCGCGGATGTACTGCGGCAGATTGCAGAAGAACGCGAACGAAGGCGCGGCCGTCGGAAGCTGGGTGATGTACTTGATCTTGATGTACTTTCCTTTCCAGGCGGGCGGCGGGTAGTTGTCAATCTCCTGCAGCATTATCTCGTTCAGCTCCGAAGTCGGAATGCGCTTCGAGTAGTTGTCGTAGACCTTCGCCACTGCGTCGAGCACGTCCATTATGCGCTGCTTGTTGACCACTGACGTAAATATCACCGGTATGTCGTCGTTTGGAGCGATCTTGCACAGCACCGCTTCGCGGTATCTGGCCAGGGTGTTGCTGTCCTTGGTGACAAGGTCCCACTTGTTTATGACGATCACGCAGCCCTTGCGGTTGCGCTGGATGATGTTGAAGATGGACATATCCTGGCTCTCGAGGCCCGACTGGGCGTCCACCATCAGTATGCAGACGTCGGAATTCTCGATGGCGCGGATGCTGCGCAGCACCGAATAGAACTCCAGGTCTTCAGTCACCTTCGATTTCTTGCGGACTCCTGCGGTGTCGACGAGGGTGAACTCGTGGCCGTATTTGTTGTAATATGTGCTGATGGAGTCCCTCGTTGTGCCGGCGACCGGAGTTACTATGTTGCGGTCCTCACCCAGCAGGGCGTTGGTCAGCGAAGACTTGCCGACGTTCGGCTTGCCGACTATGGCGATGCGCGGGATGGCGTTCTCTTCTTCCACCTCTTCCTTGATCGTAGAATCTCCCGGGAGCTTGGCGACGATCTCGTCGAGAAGGTCACCGGTGCCGCTGCCGGTAGCTGCGGAGATGCTCCAGGGCTCTCCGAGGCCGAGGGCGTTGAATTCGTAAGTCCCGAATATCTTGTCGCCGGAATCGACCTTGTTGACGGCAAGCACCACGGGCTTGCGGCTGCGGCGCAGCACGTCGGCTATCTCGGCGTCGAAGTCAGTGATGCCGGTAGCAACTTCCACGAGGAAAAGCACGAGGTCGCACTCCTCGATGGCGATGAGCACCTGCTTGCGGATCTCGCTCTCGAAGACATCATCGCTGTTGGTGGTGAAACCGCCGGTGTCGACTACCGAAAATTCGTGGCCGCACCATTCGCAGCGGCCGTAATGACGGTCGCGGGTCACGCCCGACGTGTCGTCCACTATGGCCTGGCGCATACCGACAAGGCGGTTGAAAAGCGTCGACTTGCCCACGTTAGGACGTCCTACTATTGCTACAAGATTCATTGTCTGTCTTTAGATTGAAGGAGTGGCGTACAGGAGCACGTCGTCCTTGGTTATCGTGTTTCCGCAGAGGATAAGCAGCCTCTCGACCACATTGCGCAACTCGCGGATATTGCCGGTCCAGGGGAGCTTGCGGAGCTCATCGAAAGCTTCGGGGGCGACCTTGGGCTCGGGCTTGCCGCTCTCGGCGCAGATGCGGCTGATGAAATGGTTCACCAGCAGCGGAATGTCGTCGGCTCTCTCCGCCAGCGTCGGCACGTGGATCACGATGACGCTGAGGCGGTGGTAGAGGTCCTCGCGGAAGGTGCCTTTGGCTATCTCCTCCGTGAGGTTCTTGTTGGTGGCGGCGATGACGCGTACGTTGACGCTGATGTCCTTGTCTCCGCCCACTCTCATAAGCTTGTTCTCCTGAAGCACTCGCAGCACCTTGGCCTGCGCCGCGAGGCTCATATCGCCTATCTCGTCGAGGAAGAGGGTGCCGCCGTCGGCCTGCTCGAACTTGCCTTTATGCTGCTTGACGGCAGATGTGAAGGAGCCTTTCTCGTGTCCGAACAGCTCGCTCTCGATGAGCTCGCTGGGGATGGCGGCGCAGTTGACCTCGATGAACGGCATCGAAGCCCTCTGGCTCTGGCTGTGGAGGTTGTGGGCCACAAGCTCCTTGCCGGTGCCGTTGGAGCCGGTGATGAGCACGCGGGCGTCGGTGGCGGCCACGCGGGAGATCACGTCCTTGATGTGCCTGATGGCCTCACTCTCGCCGATGATTTCGTAGCGCGAATCGACCTTCTTCTTGAGGATCTTGGTCTCCTTGACGAGGGTCGACTTGTCGGTGGCGTTCTTCAGGGTGATGAGAATGCGGTTCAGATCGAGCGGCTTCTGGATGAAGTCGTATGCTCCCTTCTTGATGCAGTCCACGGCAGTGTCGATGTCACCGTGGCCGGAAATCATTATGATGGGAGTCTCGTTGTCGCTGTCGGCCAGGGCGGCAAGGACTTCCAGACCGTCCATATTGGGCATTTTGATATCGCAGAATATAGCATCGTAGGCTTCATTCTGAGCCATTTCAAGGCCCTGCTTGCCGTCTTCGGCAGTGGATATTGTGTGCCCTTCGAACTCGAGGATTTCCTTGAGCGTGTTGCGGATGGGACGGTCGTCGTCGATCACCAGAATCTTCATACTCTTAAAAATTTGGGTAAAGATAGATATTTTTTAAGTATTTTTGTTTGTTAAGCTTTTGATACGATGTCCAGGAAAATCATCATTGCAATAGACGGTTACTCATCTACCGGCAAAAGTACCTTCGCAAAACTCATAGCCCGCAAGACTGGATACCTCCATCTCGACTCAGGCGCCGTCTACAGGGCCGTCACCCTGTTCGGCATCCGCGGCGGGTGGATCGACGCAGACAACAACATAGACACGGCGAGCCTTCGCACCGCGATGCGGCAGCTGCGGGTGTCGCTGCGCCCCGACACATACATCAACGAAGAGAACGTCGAAGGGCTCATCCGCCAGATGGACGTTTCCAACGCCGTCAGCCCCGTGTCGGCTCTCGGTTTCGTGCGTGAGTTCGTAGACCGCCTGCTGCGCCGCTACGGCAAGAAGGGCGGCATAGTGATGGACGGCCGTGACATCGGCACAAACGTCTTCCCCGACGCCCAGCTCAAGATCTTTATGACCGCCGACGACAAGGTCCGCGCACAGCGCCGCTATGACGAGATGGTCGCAGGCGGCAAGGAAGTGTCTTTCGAGGAAGTGATGAAGAACATCCAGGACCGCGACTACAAGGACACCCATCGCGAGATCTCTCCCCTGCGCCAGGCTCCCGACGCCATCGTGCTCGACAACACCGATATGACGCTCGAGCAGGAGATGGAATGGTTCACCGACCTGATGCGCACCAAGTTCGGCATAGAGCTCAAATGAATCTCACCATAGAAATAGACAGCGGTTCAGGCTTCTGCAACGGAGTGGTACGCGCCGTGAGGAAGGCTGAAAGCTACCTTGACGAGCACCGGCGGCTCTACTCCCTCGGCGCAATGGTCCACAATGCCCAGGAAATCGAGAGGCTGGCGGCCAAAGGGCTGCAGACCATCGATATCGACCGGATGGCTTCCATCCGGGGCGAAGTGGTGCTGGTCAGGGCGCACGGTGAGCCCCCCTCAACTTACGACCTGGCCCGTCGCAACGACATCACGGTCATCGACTGCACCTGCCCGGTGGTCCTGCAGCTCCAGAAAAAAGTGGCGGCCGCCTATGGCAAAGTGCATTCGCAGGGCGGCACGCTGGTCATCTTCGGCAAGAAAGGCCACGCCGAGGTGAACGGACTGGTGGGGCATACTGAAGGGAATGCGGTCGTGGTCGAGAGCATCGCCGAGCTGGACGGCATCGACTTCAGCAAGCCAGTGGCCCTGTTCTCGCAGACCACCAAGGACACTGAGGAATACGCTGCACTGACCGAGGCCTGCCGCCAGCGAAGCGCTCAGAGCGGCGGTGCGTTCGAGTCTTACGACACCATCTGCCGCCAGGTGGCCGGACGCCACGCAGCCCTCGCCCGGTTCGCCAGCTCGCACGACGTGATACTTTTCGTGAGCGGCCGGGAGAGTTCCAACGGCAATGTGCTCTACAAGCTCTGCCACAAGCACAACCCCCGCACCTACTGGGTGGAGAACAACCAGGTTCCGGCCAGCCTCTTCCGCGACGGGGACAGCGTCGGTATCTGCGGAGCTACCTCAACTCCCCGTTGGCAATTGGAAGAATTATATTTACATTTGCAGGCAGAAATAATAAACAAACAATAAACGACAATATATGGCAACAACTGCTGACTTCAAAAACGGCCTTTGTCTTGATTTCAACGGCAAGCCCGTTTCAATCGTATGGTTCCAACACGTCAAACCCGGCAAGGGTCCGGCATTCGTAAAGACAAAACTCCGCAATCTCGAAAACGGCAGGATTCTCGAAAAGACCTACAGCGCCGGTGAGAAAGTAGACCTCATCACCGTCGAGCACAGGCCCTATCAGTTCCTCTACAAAGACGAAGACGGTTACAACTTTATGCACACCGAAACCTTCGAGCAGGTACACCTCGGTTTCGATATGATCGAGAACGCAGACCTTATGAAGGAAGGCCAGGAAGTGGAGATGATCTTCCACGCCGACGAAGAGAGGTGCCTCACTTGCGAGCTTCCCACCTACGTGGAGCTTGAGGTGACTTACACCGAGCCCGCCGTCAAGGGTGATACCGCTTCTACCAACGCGCTGAAAACCTGCACCCTCGAGACCGGTGCCGAGATTATGGTTCCGCTCTTCATCAACCAGGGCGACAAGATCAGGGTCAACACCGTTGACCGCAGCTACGGCGAGCGCGTAAGATAGTCCTCCCGCAAGTTGCAACGAAAAAGGCGGTTCCCTGAGGGACCGCCTTTTTTCGTGTCATAACAACGGTGCTTAGTAAACCTTCAGCTCGCCGATTTCCACGCCCTGGGCGCCGGCTGTCACGATGATGACTTCCTTGCCCTTCTTGTTCACTACGTAGGAAGGTTCGTCGATGAAGGTGTGGCTGTGGCCGCCGACGATGATGTCTATGTCCGAAGACTCGGCAGCCATCACGTGGTCAGAGGGACGGTCGTAGTCGCCTCCGTTGAATCCGAGGTGCGACAGGAAGATCACCATATCGCATTTCTCCTGATTCTTGAGGTAGTCGGCCCATTTGTTCACCTCGGCCACTGTGTCGAGATGCTCCATATTCTTGATGTAGTCGTACATCACATTGCTTTCGAGATATGAAGTGGCACCCACGATGCCTATCTTCATACCGGCGCGCTTGACGATGGTGTACGGTTTCACATAAGGCTCAAGGGGTGTGCCCTTCACGCCGTAGTTGCACATCAGCACCGGGCAGGCCGAAGTGGAAATCCTGCGGGCAAGCTCTTCAAGGCCGTTGTCGAACTCGTGGTTGCCGAGGGTGATGGCGTCATATCCGAGAGCGTTCATCAGCTCCTGCTCCAGGTCGCCCTTGGCCACCGTGAAGTAAGGAGTTCCCTGGTTGTAGTCTCCGGCGTCCAGAAGCAGCACTTTCTTTTTGCCGTAATGGGCGCGTACGCTGTCGATGAACTGCAGCCTGCGGTCCACTCCGCCAAGGCCTTCGTTGCGGCCCGTGCGCAGAGGTTCGATCTGGCTGTGGGTGTCATTTGTGTGAAGTATCACCAGACGCTGGGCGTCTGCCGCAGAAAATGTCAGGCAAGCGGCTGCCAAAATCAGAAATAACTTTTTCATAGCTTAGTTCCTCTCCACGTTTTTGATTACCACACGACCGTCCATCTTCGGGTCGATCTTCTTGCCCTGAGCCGTAAGGCTCTTGATATGGTCCACGACAGCGTCGCGGATCAGCACGTCGGTGTCGATGACCTTGTCGGCATAAGTGCCTATCCTCGAACCGTCACCTCCGTCGAGCAGGAAGTTGATGGTGGCGAAGTTGTAGGTCTTGTTGGGGTCGAGGGGCTTGCCGGCGATGTTGAACTTGGTGATGCGGTAGTTGTCGATGACCAGTTCCACGCCGCTCAGACACTCCACATAACCCTTCTTGGCATAATTGTCAAAGAACTGGCGGAGCTTGGATCCCTTGACCTTGCAAACTACGATGTCGTTCTCGAAGGGGAAGATCGAGAAGATGTCGTACACCCTCACGTCGCCCTTGGGCATCGCTGTGCGGATGCCGCCGTAGTTGGTCATAGCCAGCTGCACCGGCTCTCCGATTTCCTTTTCAGCCCTTGCGCGGATTACGTCGGCCGCAAAGTTGGAAAGCTCGCTCTCCGGTCCTCTGCGGCTCTCGATGATCCTGTCGGTGTAACCGATGATCTCCATCAGCGGCGCTACCTGGGGCTCATACTTCGAAATGATGTCGACGGCGGTCATATCGCTGCCGTTGTCATAGCGGGAATCCATATAGTGGTACTGCCAGGCGTACTCGAACTCTCCGCTCTTGCGGCCGCACGCCACGAGTGTCAGGCAGGCGGCCATTATCAATAAAACTTTTCGCATATCTATTTTTTGCTTTTCATCCATTTGTAGAGGTCCTTGAAGCTGGCCTTCTTGCCGTACATCAGGATTCCGACGCGGTATATCCTGGCGGAAAGGTAGGTCACGAAGACGAAGGTCAGCAGAAGCAGGGCTATCGAAAGCGCGAGCTGCCAGCCGGGCACGACGCCGAAGGGAAGCCTTGCGAGCATCACCATCGGGGAGGTGAAAGGAATGATGGACGCCCAGAAGGACAGGCCGCTGCTCGGGTGCTGGAAGGTGTGGAGCATTATGAACAGACCCAGCATCAGCGGGATGGTGATAGGCATCGCCAGCTGGCCTGTGTCGGCCTCGTTGTCAACTGCCGAACCGACAGCTGCGAACATAGAAGCGTAGAGCAGGTAGCCCAGCAGGAAGTAGATGAGGAAGAATACCAGCAGATACGGGATGTTCAGGCTGGCCAGGCCGCCGAGGATGCCGTTGGCCACAGATCCTGCCACAGCATCGGTTGCCTCCGCAGCACCGGGAACCGCTGCAGCGCCTGATGAGAGCAGGTCAGCTCCGAACAGCGCACCGCCGGCAGACACGAGCACCAGGGTCAGCACTATCCATATTATGAACTGCGTCAGAGCCACACCGGCCACGCCGATGATCTTGCCCATCATAAGCTCGAAGGAGCTGACTGATGAAACCACGACCTCGACGATACGGTTCGACTTCTCCTCGATGACGCCTCTCATAACCATATTGCCGAACATAAAGGTGAACATATAGATGAGGAAGCTCATTATGTAGGCCATAATCATATAGGCTTCCACCGAGTCTGCCTTCTCGCCGCCGTCACTGGTCAGGGTAAGGGCCTCGACAGGCACGTCGGTCTTCACTTTGGCCATTATGTCTTCGTAGCCCACGATGTCGTAGGCTTTCAGTTTGTAGTCGCGCACGGCAGTCTCCACCTTGCGGGAGATGGACGACTTGTCTTCAAGGCTGACAGGCTCCTTGCTGTATGTGGTCACTGAGACGTTGTTGTCAGCATCCAGCCCGGAAACCACCACCAGCACGTCGATGCCCAGGTCGTCGAAATCGGCCTTCATCTGCTCGATGTCGGCATTCGTGTCCGCGAAGCTGTATTCCACCTTCTCGCCGCTTTGGAAATAGGGCTGCACGAGTCCGGAGCGGTCGACGAGCATCACCTTCTGCTGGTCCCTGCCCTGATAGAGCATTATGACCGAAGGAATGAGGATCAGCACAGCCATAAAGACCGGCGTAAGGAGAGTGGTGAGTATGAAGGATTTCTTCTTGACCCTTGTGGTGTACTCACGGCCGATGATAATACCTATTTTGTTCAGATTCATATCTTTTCCTCCTGTGATTGACCTCCGACAAGCTTGATGAAGATGTCGTTCATCCTCGGTATCAGCCTTCTGAAGGAGGTGATTTCCACTTCGTCATTGAGTTCTGCGATTACGTCCCTCGGGGTGAAGCCCTCGTTGATGTTGAGGACCGCGCGGCGTTCGTTCTTGTGCTGGTCGTCCAGATAGATGGAGTATGAACGGCCTGCTGGAACTTTCTGGCTCGATGCGCCGTAGAGCAGCTCCACCTGGTCCGAGCCGTAGCGGCGGCGGATTTCGTCGGTGTCGCCCTTCACTACGAGTTTCGACTTGTTGATCAGGGCTATATTGTCGCACAGCTCCTCCACCGACTCCATATTGTGGGTCGAAAGGATGATGGATGTGCCTTCGTCACGCAGGCGCAGGATCTCTTCACGTATTGTCTGGACGTTCACGGGGTCGAAGCCGCTGAAAGGCTCGTCGAGGATCAGCAGGCTGGGCCTGTGGACCACGGTAGTTATGAACTGAACCTTCTGGGCCATTCCTTTCGACAGGTCTTCGATCTTCTTGTCCCACCAGGACTGGATGCCGAATTTCACGAACCACTCCCGCAGGGCCTTCGCAGCCTCGGCAGCGCTCATACCTTTGAGACGGGCCAGGTACATTGCCTGCTCGCCGACCTTCATTTTCTTGTAGAGGCCGCGCTCCTCGGGCAGGTAGCCGATCTTGCGCACAGCCTCTTCGGTCATAGGCCTGCCGTTGAAGATGACCGTGCCTTCGGTGGGAATGGTGATCTGGTTGATGATGCGGATCAGAGTGGTCTTGCCCGCACCGTTGGGTCCCAGAAGGCCGAAAATCTTGCCTTGTGGAACTTCGACGGACACGTTGTCGAGGGCTGTGAACTCCCCGAACTTCTTGGTTATGTCCTTACATTCTATAATGTTCATCTGTCTAGAAATTGTTTTCGTCACGGTATTTATCGAAACAGTGGCGGCAGAGCGGCTCATAGATGTCCTTCTCTCCCAGTTCCACCAGCTTCTCGCTGGCACTCAGGCGGTGCGAGTAGTTGGCGGGGTCGCCGCAGCGGACGCAGATGGCGTGGACCTTGGTGACATATTCCGCCACAGCCATCAGGGCGGGCATCGGGCCGAAGGGCTTGCCGCGGAAATCGGTGTCGAGTCCGGCCACGATCACACGTATGCCCATACTGGCGAGCTGCTGCACCACGTCCACAATCCCCATATCAAAGAACTGGGCCTCGTCGATGCCTACCACGTCCACATCGCCCGTGAGCAGCAGTAGGCTGCTGGACGACTCCACGGGGGTCGATATTATGGCATTGGAATCGTGGCTCACCACTTCCTCTTCAGAGTAGCGGACATCGATTTTCGGCTTGAATATCTCGACCCTGAGGTTGGCTATCTTGGCCCTTTTGAGCCTGCGTATCAGCTCTTCGGTCTTGCCTGAGAACATCGAGCCGCAGATGACTTCAATCCAGCCGGGGGTCTTTGCGTTTTCGATAAACATTTTTTAGTTACGCAAGTTTATTATCTTTGTATGCAACTGACAAAGATAGGAAAAATGTCTGAACTTTACATAGTGCCGACGCCTGTGGGCAATCTCGACGATATGACCTTCAGGGCCGTGCAGGTGCTCCGCGAAGTGGATCTGATACTTGCGGAAGACACCCGCACGAGTTCGGTGCTGCTGAAAAAGTACGGCATTGCTACCCACGCTGAAAGTCACCACAAATACAACGAACACCAGAAAGTCGAGCTCATCAAGGACAAGATACTGTCCGGACTGTCCGTGGCCCTGATCAGCGATGCCGGCACTCCCGGCATCAGCGACCCCGGGTTCCTGCTTGTGCGCACCTGCGCGGAAGCCGGCATCAAGGTCGTGACGCTGCCCGGGCCGACAGCCTGCATCCCTGCCATCGTCAATTCCGGTCTGCCCTGCGACCGCTTCTGCTTCGAGGGTTTCCTCCCGCAGAAGAAGGGCCGTCAGACCAGGCTCACCGAACTGGCTGCCGAGCGCCGCACTATGGTGTTCTACGAATCCCCCTTCAGACTTGTAAAGACTCTCGCGCAATTCGCGGAGTTTTTCGGCGACGAGCGGAAAGCTGCCGTCTGCCGTGAGATCTCAAAGGTTCACGAAACCACTGTCAGAGGGACCCTGGCCGAGCTGCGGGACTTTTTCACCGCCAACGAGCCAAAGGGCGAAATCGTGATAGTGGTCCAGGGTGCCGATGACCATCCCAAAAAGGATTCTTAAACTTTTTAAAACTTCTTGGAGGAGATTGTTATGAAGGGTAAAAAAGCTTCTGCGGCTGCAGCGAGCGGAGCTGTGGCTTTGATTTTTCTGATTCTTGGCTTCCAGATAGCCATCTTCAGCGGTAATGTTTTCAAGTTCAGGCAGCAGGCGCGCAGCGGCGAGGAGGCGGCTGAGGCTGGTGGGGCAGCTGGGGCTGGGGTCGCTGCTACGGCGGATGGCGGGGCCGGTGCTGGCTCGGACGGCGGTGCCGGGGCTGGTGGTGCCAGGTCAGGGGACGCCAGGTCAGGGGACCGGCATTCTGAAGGAAAAGGTGGCGGGGAAAGTGGCGGAGAGAAGTCCGCGCTGCGCAAGGCGCTGGAGGCCGGCGCCAGCCGCGAGCGTGACTACAGCGACTCCCGCACCGTCATAGCCGACCGCCTGTCCAGGAAAAAGGTCGAGACCTTCGAGTTCGATCCCAACACCGTCGCTTTGGAAGATCTCTGCCGGCTGGGCTTCTCTGAGCGTCAGGCCCAGGTCATCCTTAACTACCGCGACAAGGGCGGCCGCTTCCGCACCCCTGCCGACTTCCAAAAGATGTACGTCGTCGACAGCGCCGCCTTCGCCCGGCTCGAGCCGTACATCCGCATTCCCAAGCTCGACCTCAACTCGGCCGACAGCGAGGCTCTGCTTGCGCTCCGCGGCATCGGCCCCTATTACGCGTCCAAAATCCTCAGCTACCGTCGCCGGCTCGGCGGCAGCTTCACCAGTCTCGACCAGCTGCTGGAAATCGACGGCTTCGACCGCGGGCGTCTCGACGGCTTCCGTAACGACGTGGAGCTGCGCCGTGCTCCCTCCGGCTTCGACATCTGGACCGCCACCCAGGCGCAGCTCGAAGCACACCCGTACATCGGCGCTTATGCCGCCAAAGGCATCATCCGCTTCAAGCGCACCGTCGACACCCTCTCCTGGACCCTCACTGCCCTCGTCGACGCCGGCATCCTCTCCCCCGACAAAGCCGCCCGCCTGCAGTAATTACCTCTCGCGGGCAAGGTGTGCTTTTTTATGTTCCACCTTGCCCGAACATTTGAAATCGAAACCGACGTGGTGGTACGGATGCTTGGACGCTGAAATGCGGCGATATTAAACTTTGGTTTTCCGTCACAGGAGCTGTTTTTGCAGCGGGCTGAAGCACAATGGGTTGCAAAAAAATAATGTGACGAAAAACTTATCCATATTAAACTTTTATGGATTATCTTTGTTTTCGACGGTACGATAATACTTACGTGTTATGAAACTTTTACGCAATTTCCTCAAGGGTTTGTCACTCACTACGGCGCTCTTCGTGGTGCAGGCTTGCTACGGCACTCCGCAGTCCGCGCTGATGCGCGAAGGCGGCGTGGCTCCTATGTACTTCTCGCTTGTTTCAGACGACACGGGAGAGCCTCTGGAGGGCATCGTCATCTACGGCAATCCCCAGAAGCTGGACTACAACTACACCTCCCCCCTGCCGCAGCTTGGCATAACCGGGGCTGACGGCAAGTGCCACGTCGATATCAGTTACATAAAGAATATGGAAGGTCCGTTCCTTACCTTCAAGGATCCGGACGGCAAATACGCCACGAAAGACACCACCCTGGCAGACCTTCGCGAGCGCGAAATCATCATCAAACTCGAGTCGACGAAATGAAAGCACGTCCGATAGCCTTCGCGGCGCTCCTTCTGGTTCTCGCCTGGCCTGCCTTCGCCCAGGAAGCCGGAGTTGTCGGCAGCCGGAATGACGAGGCCGCTGCCGCGCAGCCAGACACAGAGTTCGAGAAGACATATTCGATCGAGTTAGGCACCGGTATGCCCCCGCTGTTTATGCAGCTGCTGCCCTACAGCAGGGTTCAGGAGGAGCTGGCGCAAAAAGGCCAGCAGGCAATCGACAACGGCGCGTTCTATCCTGTCATCAGCCTTTCCGGAGTGATGCGTTGCGGACTCAAGACGGAGCTGACGCTCACCTTCGGCACATCCTGGTGCTATAACAAACTGATCCAATATCCGGTTTTTGGCACGGATCCCAACGGGCGGCCGAGGTACGACCTGTACAAGGGCTCGCCGGCCGGCACGCTGGTATCCTCGCCGGTGTTAACTATCCTGCTCCAATACAGACACCTGTGGAATCCTAAGAATGCCTTTGTCCTTTACAGCGGCGCCGGCTTCGGGTTCTCCACCGGATTCCTCCAATACCGGGGCAGTTCTCCCCTGCCGAATCCAATCCCCGCCATCACCCCCATCGCCTTCCGCTATGGCGGCGAGCATTTCTACGGTTTCGCTGAATGCACCCTTGGCCCGGTCGCAAGCTTCGTCCACGGCGGCCTTGGGTGGCGCTTCTGACAACCCGGGCGCTGATTACTGGGCAGGAATTACGAAGATTTCTACGCGGCGGTTTTTGGCGCGGCCGGCATCGGAGTTGTTGTCAGCCACCGGATCGTCATACGCAAGACCTTTGGAGGTGAGGCGGCCGGCATCTATACCCTTGCTTTGAAGATACTTGGACACCTCATTGGCCCGTCTGGCCGAGACTGTCATATTCGCTTCGTGCGTGCCGACATTGTCTGTGTGGCCATAGACCCTGATGCGGCTCTCCGGCAG
This sequence comes from uncultured Bacteroidales bacterium, assembly GCA_947169015.1. Taxonomy (GTDB): domain Bacteria; phylum Bacteroidota; class Bacteroidia; order Bacteroidales; family UBA932; genus Equibacterium. The sequence goes on from CAMVOD010000017.1 coordinate 23,051, forward strand.
GTCGGAAATAGCTTCGACAAGTTCATCGAGCGACGCCTTGGCAATATCGCTGATATTGGTCTGATTGAATCCGAAGAGGATTCCGCTTTCGAAAGTAACCTTAAGGGCCGCCAGGCCGTCTTCGAGGGTTACCGACTCTACAGTCGCGCCCTTGAGGTTGGAGAGGGCCGTCACTTTTTCATCGACGACATCTTGGGCGGTTTTCTTGGCCAAACCGCAGCTCGCGACTATCGTGCCGCATAGCAAGAAGAGAAGTATCTTTTTCATACTCAAATATATATAAACGGCGGCAAGATTCCAAGAAATATGTAAAGGCAAAGCAAAAGCAGCTGTCGGCCTATGGGCATCCCTCACTCTCCGGAGGGATTATGCTCGGGCGCTGCGCGCCCTGCGCATTCCCATTCCGCTCGCCGCGGGGGCCCTTCGGGATTTGTCCGCCTGACGCCGGCCACATCCC
>CAMVOD010000018.1:0-13094 GCA_947169015.1 uncultured Bacteroidales bacterium
TCCGCTCGCCGCGGGGGCCCTTCGGGATTTGTCCGCCTGACGCCGGCCACATCCCATTCCGCTCGCCGCGGGGGCCCTTGCAAAGCTGAAGGCAGCTGGAGGCCCGAAGGTCCTCCAGCGACTGTTTTTGGCTCCGGCCTCTGCGAAAGCTAGCTTTCGCGACGGGCCGAAACCCAAAACAGCTGGTTGCATTCGCAACCAGCTGCCTTCGCTTTGCGGAGAGTGAGGGATTCGAACCCCCGAACCCTTTCGGATCAACAGTTTTCAAGACTGCCGCCATCAACCACTCGGCCAACTCTCCTTCCCATAAGGGACTGCAAAGATAGATATTTTTAGAATTAGTGCAAAAATATTTTTCTAGTCCTCAAAATGAACGGTAACTGCCGAGCCATCGTACTGCACCGGAGTGCCGGGAGCATCGGGGTCGTAGGCGAAGGGATGGGTGCGGTCGCAGACCACTACGCGGAACTTGCGCGAGGTGAGCATACCGTCGAAGCTGCCTGTACGCTCTCCAATGGTCAGGGTACGCGAAGCATCGTCCCACACAAGCGGAATCTTCGCATAAGCCCCTTTCTCATAATTGTAGTTCACATTCTCGTCCTCGTAGAGGGTGAAAGAGCCGTCGCTTCCGGCATACACCACAAGCAGGATGTCGTCCGCAGGCTTCTCGTCGGACCACTGCATCGCAGGACCTACAGGCACGATGGAACCCTCACGGACATACAGCGGCATACGCGAATAGGGCGCCGGCATCGTGAAGCGCTTGCCTCCTACCATACTGGCTCCGGTATAGAAGTCATACCACAACCCCATCGGGAAATATACGCTGCGGCTGCGGGCTTTGTACTCGTACACGGGACAGGGCATAAAGGCGGGGCCGAACATCCACTGGTCGGAAAGGTCCCGCACCTCGGGGTCGCCGGGAAAATCCATCGGCAGACCGCGCATAATCGTGTAGTCATCGAAATGCACTGCAGCGGCCAGCGAGTAGATGTAAGGCATCAGTCGGTAGCGCAGCTGCATATACCAAAGTATGGAGTCATAAGTCTGCGAACCCTCGGGCGCGATGTTCCACAGCTCGCGCGCAGGCCACTGCCCGTGGGTGCGGAACAGCGGAACGAAGGCGCCGAACTGGTGCCAGCGGGTCTGAAGTTCACGCCACTCGTCGAGAGCCTCACTCGGGCGTCCGTCACGAAGGTAAGCCCGCATCGCGGCGCTGAAGCGGTCGGTGACCGAGAAGCCGCCGATATCCATTCCCCACATCGGAAGGCCGGACATCGAGTAATTCAGTCCGGCAGCCATCTGCATCCGCATATCTTCCCAGGTAGTGCCGATGTCCCCGCTCCACGAAGCGGTGGAATAGCGCTGCAGCCCTGCGAAGCCGTTGCGGGTGAGCAGGAACACGCGGGTGTCGGGGTTTACGCTGCGCTGCCCTGTATAAATAGCATCCGCATTCACGAGCGAGTAGGCATTGAGATACTCCGTGGACGGGCCCAGCGCCGTGGGTGTCAGCAGCCACTTGAGATAGTCCATCGGCAGGCAGTCCCGCAGGTTCGGCTCCGAAGCGTCCATCCACCAGGCGTCAATCTTACGGCCGAAACGGCTGTAGAGGGTCTCGTCCATCTGGCGCCAGAACATCTTGCGGCCGCCCTCGGCGTAAGCGTCATAGAACGTCTGCTTGTGTCCCAGCCAGTCCACCAGCGCCGTGTCTTCAGCGTGGGTGTAGGCATAGCCCGCGGCCTTGAGCTCCTTGTAGTGCTCGGTATTGGTGTAGAACTTGGGCCATACGCTGATCATAAACCGCCCGTGCATCGCGTGCACATCGTCCATCATCTTCTCAGGATCGGGATAGCGCGAAGCCTCGAACTCGTGGCTGCCCCACTGGTCCGGAGCCCAGTACTGCCAGTCCTGCACTATGTTGTCGACGGGGATACCGCGGCGCCTCATCCCGGCGAGTGTGCCGACCAGCTCATCCTGAGTGGTATAGCGCTCGCGGCTCTGCCAGAAGCCGAAGGACCATCTGGGGTAGAGCGATGCCTTGCCGGTCAGGGTGCGGTAGCCGCTTATAACTTCGTCAAAGTCCTCTCCCGCCATAAAGTAGAAGTCGGCCTGCGGCTCGAATTCCGACCAGAAGCTCAGCTGCGACTGTTCGGCCTCAGAGCGAGGCTCGGCCACCCTCACGCCTAGATACGACACATCTCCGTCCGGCTCCCAGTTGACCTTGAAGGACTTCCGCTCGCCAGCCTCGAAGTGGACGCAGTAGCGGCAGCTGTTGGGATTCCAGGCGGCACGCCAGCGGCGGGGCATCACCTGCTCGCCGCCGATGAACGCAGACTGGAAGCCTGCGTAGTACTGGGTGAAATAGTAATCGCCAGCCACCGGGGCCTCTATCTCGCCTTCATAGGTGACGACAGCGCCCTTCAGCCGCAGCTCCGGCAGGTTGGCTATCACCTGCTCGTTTTCGAAAAACAGGGATTCTTCGCGCCGCTCCAGAGTCTGGCCGTCGGCAGTCCGGTATATCCCGCTGAGGGCACCTTCGCGGCCGTGTGCATCATAGAGACGGAACACTTCGCCGAGCTGCCGGTAAGGGGCTGGATTGCCCCAGCGGCTCAGCGAATAGGCGTCGAAGAGCAAGCCGTAGCCGCGGGACGACACGACGAAGGGTATGCTTATCTTGGTATTGTACTGGTACAGTTCTTCGTTGAGGCCTTTGTGGTCAAACTCTCCCGTCTGCTGCTGCCCAAGGCCGTAGAAAGCCTCGCGCTCGGGCGAATCGAACACCACTCGGGTGGAATACGCCTGCCGGCCTTCGACCTCCGTGGGGACGAAGCTGATGCTTCCGCCCTCCCCGGACGACAGCAGTTCGCGGCCTGCAGCGTCGCGGAACGACAGGGCGCCGGAAGCAACGTCGACGCTGGCAGTGAGCTCAGACGTAGCTACGCTGACCACGCCGTCCGACTCAGAGACAGTGAACGGCACTTCAGACTGCTGCGGCAGCACCACAAGGCTGCTGCGGTCGTGAAATGTCCGGTCAGGTGTGGCGCTCACCCGGATAATCTTTTCGCCCCGGACCTGCAGCCGGATCTGCGAAGGCCCGTCTTCGGCCGGAGAGGAAAGACGCACGATTACGCTGTCGCCACGCACACGATAATCATTGCTGCCGCAAGAAAGCGGCAGCAAGAGGGAGGCCACGACGGCCGTCAGAAGAAAGAGTCTGAGGAACTTCATCCGCTACTAGTCCTTGAACAGTCTCGGAGCGAATTCCTTGAGGCAGCGGCGCCAGTTGAGCCACTCGTGGCCTGTGCCCTGCGATTCGTAGTAGACGTGTTTCACGCCGTTCTTCTCCAGCACGTCGCGGAAATTGGTGACGGTGGCGTACATCTGGGGAGACTCGTCGCTGCCGGTGCTGATGAACAGCAGTTTGTACTGGTCATTGAGGCTTGCGGGATAGGCGTCAGGAGTCTGGGCCATACCGCTGCCGCTGAAGCCGCCGATGTATGCGAAGAGCTCGGGATGGTTCAGACCCACGCTCCAGGCGATGAAGCCGCCCATAGAAAGGCCGGTGATGGCGCGGTGGTCGCGGTCTGCGATGGTGCGGTACTTGGAGTCGATCATAGGGATGAGCTCCTGTGAAGCCAGCTTGTCGACAGGGTCGAAATTGAACATACCGCGCGGGCCGCCGGCCATTCCGGCTCCGGGGATGAGGGCCTCTCCCCTGTCGGCCACGATCAGCATCGGGACTGCTTCCTTAGCTGCGATCAGGTTGTCAAGGATGTTGTCCATCTTACCCTGGACGGGCCAGCCGGTCTCATCTTCTCCGCCGCCGTGGTAGATATAGAGCACCGGATAGCGTTTGTCCGGTTTCTTCTCATATTCTGCAGGCACATAGACGTAGCAGGTCCTCCAGGCCTGGGTAAGCTCCGACCAGTACCTCTGCATACGAATCTCTCCGTGGGGCACGTCCTTGGGCAGATAGAAGTCCACTCCCACTTCGGGAATCTCTATCGCGCTGGACATCCTTCCGGTGCCGTAGAAAAGCTGGCTCGAAGGGTCTGCCATACGGACTCCGTCGACTATGATGGAATAATAGTGGAAGCCGGGAACCTGAGGTTCGCTGGTCACCTCCCAGATGCCGTCGGCATTTTTGGCCATAGGATAAGTCTTGCCGAGGTCCAGCGCTACGCTTTCGGCCTCGGGAGCGTTCACCTGGAAGACCACGCTCAGGTCGGGATTTATCTTGGGGTATTCTTTGCCCGGGACGTTGGAGCTGGCCGGCGTAGGTTCGGTGATGAGGCCGATGACCGGTTTCTCCTTGCAGGAAGCCAGCACTGTCGCAGCGGCGAGCAGTGCAATGAATATATGTCTTGTTTTCATCGTGGTCTATTTAAAGATTTTCTGGGCGAACTGGTAGAGGCTGCGACGCCACGAAAGCCACTCGTGGGCGGTATTCGGCGAGCAGTAATATTCGTTCTTGAGGCCGTTGGCAAGCAGCAGATTGTGCATCTCCTCGATGAGGGTGCCCTCAGCCTCGCCGGTGGTCAGGAACACCAGGTGGAAGGCATCGTTGAAGGCCTTTGCGTTCTTGAAGATGCCGTTGTATGCGGCCGCGAACTGCTCGGGATCCTTGAAGCCGGGATTGCGGGGGTTGAACTCTCCCACCACGATCATTCCGCTGAAGCCGGAAACCCACGAGAAATATTCCTTGTGGCCGAAGGCTAGGTCGTAGGCCTGCTTAGCACCCCAGGACAGGCCGGCGACTGCGCGGTGGTCACGGTCGGCGATGGTGCGGAAGCGCTTGTCCACGAAGGGGATGACATCCTCTGTCATCATCTTCTCGAATGCGTCGAAGTTGTCGCTGCTGCCGGGCAGACTGGCATAGCCGGAGTTCATCACGATGATCATAGGCTCTGCCTTCCCTGCTGCGATGAGGTTGTCGAGAATGATGTCCGCGAAGCCCTGATATATCCAGCCGGTCTCATCTTCGCCTCCGCCGTGCTGCAGATAGAGCACGGGATAGCGCTTGCCGGGGTTTTTCTCATATTCGGCCGGGGTGTAGACATACATCCTGCGGTACTGTTGGCAGGCGTCCGACCAGAAGCGCACGGAGCGCACTGCTCCTTGCGGCACGTCTTTCTTCGGGGTGTAGAAATCGGCTTCCTCGGGTGTCTCGTTGACCTCGACAGCGCTGGCGTAGCGACTCATACCGAAGAAGGTGTAGGTGGCAGGGTCTGCGAATGACAGGCCGCCGGTGATGAGTGAATAGTAATGGAAGCCTGGAACAAGGGGAGCCGTAGTGGCCGTCCAGACTCCATTCTCATCTTTGGTCATCGGATAGCGCCCGCCGAGGTCCACGGTGATGGCCTTGGCCTGCGGCGCACGGATGCTCAATGTCACGGAGTTGTCCGCATTGATCTGCGGGAATCTGCCGCCGGCATTGTAGTCTGACGGGTGCTGGGCCCACACCATCAGCGGTGCGGCCAGCAACAGAATAAATAGACTTAAGCGTTTCATATTTTTAGTGTCAGGAATTGTCATTCTCCGTAGATGTAGCGGTGCTGCTCTTCGGTGAGGCAGTCGATGCTGACTCCGAGGGTGGCGAGCTTGCGGCGGGCCACTTCGTCGTCGATGGCCTCGGGAACCTGGATGACCATATCGCCGGGAACGCGGCCGAGCGGGTGGTTAGTGGCTATGTAGCGGGCGCTCAGGGCCTGGATGGCGAAGGACATATCCATAATCTCGGCGGGATGGCCGTCGCCGGCAGCGAGGTTCACCAGACGGCCCTGGGCCAGGATGTAGATGGTGCGGCCGTCGGGCAGCTCGTATGCCTCGATGTCCTTGCGGGCGGGACGGTGGCTGACTGACATAGCGGCCAGGTCGGGGATGTTCACTTCGCAGTCGAAGTGGCCGGCGTTACAGCAGATGGCTCCGTCTTTCATTACGCGGAAATCCTCGGCTGTAATGATGTCCTTGCAGCCAGTGACGGTGATGAAGAAGTCGCCGAGAGGGGCTGCCTGCCGCATCGGCATCACCTGGAAGCCGTCCATCACTGCCTCAATCGCCTTGACGGGATCCACCTCCGTCACGATGACTCTGGCGCCGAGGCCCTTGGCGCGCATAGCGACGCCTTTGCCGCACCAGCCGTATCCAGCCACCACTGCCGTCTTGCCGGCCACTATGAGGTTGGTGGTGCGGTTGATGCCGTTCCACACCGACTGGCCGGTGCCGTAGCGGTTGTCGAAGAGGTGTTTGCAGGACGCGTCGTTCACCAGCACCATCGGGAAGGCCAGCTTGCGGGCCTTGTTCATCGCGTTCAGGCGCAGGATGCCGGTGGTGGTCTCTTCGCAGCCTCCCATCACGCCGCTGAGCAATTTCGGGAAAGCGGTGTGTATCTTGTTGACCAGGTCTCCGCCGTCGTCTATTATGATGTTGGGGCCGGCTTCTATCACTTTCGTGATGTGGCGGTCATATTCCGCGTCGCTGGCGTCATACCAGGCGAAGACGTTCAGGCCGTCGTGCACGAGCGCGGCGGCTATGTCGTCCTGGGTGGACAAGGGGTTGCTGCCAGTGACGAACATCTGGGCTCCGCCGGCTGCCAGGGTCTTGCAGAGATATGCTGTCTTTGCCTCAAGGTGCACCGACAGGGCTATCTTCAGTCCGGCGAAGGGCTTGGTTTCTTCGAATTCTTTTTTGAGGGCGGAAAGCAGGGGCATATGCGCTGCCACCCAGTCTATCTTGAGCTTGCCGTCGGGCCAAAGCTCGGGATTCCTTATTTCGTATGCCATTTATTTATAATTGTTTTCCACAAAGATAGTTTAACTTTGTGGTGATATCACTTTTTTAAGCACGTGAATAAATGAAAAATATAGTTTTGGCTGCCGGATACGCCACCAGGATGTATCCGCTAACTGAGAATTTTCCCAAACCGCTGCTGCCCGTAGGTTCGAGCACGATTCTGGACAAGATGCTGGAGGATGTGGACGCTCTGGATGAGATTGACGAGCACATCATAGTCACCAACCACCGCTTCATCGGCATTTTCGAGGAGTGGAGCAAGGAGGCTTCCAAGCGCTACTCGAAGCCCATCCGCCTGCTCGACGACGGCTCTACTTCGAATGACAACCGCATCGGGGCCGTGGGTGACCTCATCGCCGCCATCCGGAAATTCGACATCAAGGACGACATCCTTGTCGCAGCCGCCGACAACCTGCTGGACTTTTCGCTCTCTTCGCTGGTGTCTTTCTTCAAGGAGAAGGGTACTGCCGTGATTTTCTATTACGACGAGATGGACGAGGCTAGGCTGCACCGCTGCGGCGTCATCTGTATGGATGAGGACGGGCGCGTGACCGATATGGAGGAGAAGCCCGCCGAGCCGAAGAGCCACCACGTCACTCCGCCTTTCTACATCTATGGTGCGAAGGACATCCCCGTAATCCTCGACGCCATCGCCAACGGCTGCCAGTGGGACGCTCCCGGCAACCTGGCCGGCCACATTTCCCGCGTCAGCGAGCTCCACGCTATGAAGATGCCGGGCAAACGCCTGGACATCGGAAGTCTTGAAGGCTACCGCGCCATCAGCGGGCAGAACTGAGATGAAAAGGCTGTTTATAATTAACATCGCCGTCGCCGCGATGATGGCCGCTATGGCTTTCTCCTGCGGCCGGACGCCGGTCCCGGACCCGGAGCCGCAGCCGGAGCCGCCTGCCGAGGAGACTGCAATGTATGTGGGCGGGGATATTTCCGTCCTGCAGAGCTATGAGGATGCCGGGGTCGATTTCCTGGATCCTGACGGCAAGAAGATTGCGGATGTGCTGGACTATCTGGGCGGCGAGGCCGTGGGCTGGAATGCGCAGCGCGTGCGTCTTTTCGTGAATCCTTCGCAGAAGGATCCCGACGGAAAGACCGACGCACAGGTCTGCCAGAATCTTGACTATGTGGTTCGTCTCAGCAAGCGCATCAAGGCGAAGGGTTTAGCGCTGCTTTTGGACTTCCATTACAGCGACACTTGGGCGGATCCTTCGAACCAGTGGATCCCGAAGGAGTGGGCTTCACTGAGCGAGGCGCAGCTGGCCGCTAAGGTGTACGACTACACGAAGGCCTGCCTGCAGCGTCTTGTAGCCGAGGGCGCCGCTCCCGACTTCATCCAGCCGGGCAATGAGATTTCTTACGGAATGCTTTGGAGCGCCGCCGTCAACCGTTCTTCGAAGACCAACCGCTGCTACAGCGATTCTCCCGACGCCAACTGGAGCCGTTTCGTCAATTTGCTCAGTCAGGCCGTGAAGGCTTGCCGGGAGGTCTGCCCGAAGGCGAAGATCGTCATCCACACGGAGCGTGCCGGCCAGCCGCAGGTGCTGAAAAGTTTCTACACGAGGATGGCTTCCCTGGATTATGATGTGATAGGTCTCTCCTACTATCCTTTCTGGCATAATTCGCTTTCTGTGCTGTCGCAGTCGCTGGATATGCTTGCGTCTTCTTTCCCCGACAAGAAGGTGCAGATCGTGGAGACGGCTTATTACTATCAGTGGCAGCCGAAGGTGGGCGGCGGCATCGACTATGATTTTTCTTCGAAATGGCCTGTCTCGCCCCAGGGCCAGGAGGCTTTTGCCAAGGACCTGATTGCCGAGCTGAAGAAGCACGGCAATGTGAACGCTCTCTACTGGTGGTTCCCCGAGGAGAACGGCAACGGTCCTGACAACAGGGTTCTCAGTTACTGGGTGAACCGCGGCCTGTGGGATGACAACACGCACAAGGCACTTCCCGCTCTGTTTGTACTGAAGGATTTCGTGAAATAGCGTTTAGTCGCTGAAGTTGTGGTCGACGACGACCATCACCCGCATTCCGGGGATGAGTGCGCTCAGTTCTTCGGTCAGCGCCTTGCAGAGCGCCGGCTCGTCGTGCACTGAATAGTCGGGCACTACGTCCACCGACACGAGGTTGTCTTCCTCCGAGCAGTAGAATCCGTGGATCTGGACTATCTCGGGATGGGCTGCCAGGGTGCGGGTCACGAGTGTCTGGAGTTCCTTGCGTTTGTTTTCTCCTGTCGCTATCGAGTAGATTCCCACGGTCATTATGATGTTGTGTTTCATATACATCATAGCGGATATCTTGCGGGTCAGTCCGTGGATTTCCTGCGCTGTCAGGGTGTCGTTGACGCTGACGTGGAGTGATCCGATCATTAGGTCGTGGCCGTAGTTATGGAGGATAATGTCGTAAATCCCGTGGACTTCGTCGAACTCCATTATTTCTTTTTTGATGGAGGCAATCAGTTCGGGTGACACTCTCGCTCCCAGCAGTTCGTTCACGGGGGATGCTATCATCTCGACGCCGGCCTTGATGATGAAGATTGAAATCAATGCGCCGAGGATGCCGTCGAGGGATACTCCCCAGATCAGCATTATGCCTGCGGAGATGAGTGTTGCGAGGGTGATGATCGCGTCGAAGAGTGCGTCTGAACCGGATGCCACCAGGGCGTCGCTCTCGAGTTTTTCACCTTGTTTCTTGACATAGCGTCCGAGGAGCAGCTTGACGACGATTGCCACGATGATGACTATGAGTGTGGCGGTGGTATAGCTGGGTTCGGTGGGGTTTATGATTTTCTTGACGGATTCGATGAGTGAGGTGATACCTGCGGACAGCACGATGACTGCGATGATGATCGCGCTGAAGTACTCGACGCGCCCGTGTCCGTAAGGGTGCTCGCGGTCGGCAGGACGCTGCGACAGTTTGGTCCCGACGATAGTTATCACGCTCGACAGGGCGTCGCTAAGGTTGTTCACGGCGTCCATCACGATCGCGAAGCTGTGCGCCAGCACGCCCACTATCGCCTTGAATGTCGCCAGCAGGACATTAGTCACAACTCCGACGACGCTAGTCTTGATGATTTGTTGACTGCGGTTCATAGCTGCAAAGGTAATCTATTTTTCATTATGAGTGTGGGATTAAAATTCCCAAGTGCGGCAGCAATGTTGTCTTCCGCAGTATGCGAGTCGGCGGCCTAAGTCGCATACCGTGGAGCGAATATGCGGGATAAAACCTGTTTTTGGCTCCGTGGTATGTGGATTTTGACCGAAAGTCGCATACTGCGGAATTGGTTTGCGTTTTTGGATTCAGCGCGGTGGCTCACCCCAGTAGGAAAGAAGGGCCTTCGGGAAGCTCGTTCGCTTCGCTCTCTCGTACCCTCCCATTGCCTGCTTCGTCATCGCTGCGCGATAACTCGCATTCAACGGGCACCCTCCCCTTCCCTGGCCGGGTGGCCATGTTCCCTCAGACCCTTCTTTCCTGATGGGGTAAGCTGTACGGTATTTTGTGCTAAGCCACTATATTGTATCGCGATTTGGTACAATCGTTTTCTATTTTTGAATTTGCATAATGCCTTTTCTTATTCCTTTGAGGACAACCGGATTTATAATAATCTTAGGATAAAAAAGCGATATTTATTAACTTACGCGTTTAGTTTAGAACCACCATTTATTACAATACCTATGGCCAAGAAAAACACGGCTGACGTTGGATTTGAAAAACAAATTTGGAACGCAGCAGACGTTTTAAGAGGTAGCATGGATGCATCTGAATACAAGCATGTTGTGTTAGGCCTCATTTTTCTCAAGTATATTTCGGACCGATTTGAACAGCGATACGCCGAATTAGTAGATGAAGGTTACGGAATGGAAGAAGACAAAGACGAATATACCAGCGTCAATATCTTCTGGGTACCAGCCAAAGCAAGATGGGAAACTATTGCTGGTGCAGCCCACACCCCCGAAATCGGTCTTGTCATTGACGAAGCAATGCGAATGATTGAGAGTGAGAATCTTAAGCTCAAAGGCATACTTCCGAAGAATTTTGCCCGTCCAGAATTGGATAAGCAGCGATTGGGCGATGTAGTGGACCTCTTCACCAACATCAACATGAAAGAACACGGCGACAGCAAGGACATCCTTGGCCGAACTTACGAGTACTGTCTCTCGATGTTCGCTTCCCAAGAGGGCAAGAACGCCGGCGAATTCTACACGCCCGCATGTATTGTGCGCACGCTCGTTGAGGTTCTGAAACCCTACCACGGCCGCGTTTTCGACCCGGCCTGCGGCTCCGGCGGCATGTTCGTCCAGTCCGCTAAATTCATTGAGCGTCACCAGGGAAGGATTGCAGACATTTCTGTCTATGGCCAGGAAAGCAATCCCACCACTTGGAAGATGGCCCAGATGAACCTGGCCATCCGCGGCATCGATGCAGATCTTGGCAAAGCCAATGCAGACTCCTTCCTCAACGACCAGCACTCCACCCTGAAGGCCGACTTCGTGATGGCAAATCCTCCGTTCAATATGAGCGACTGGGGCGCCGACAAACTTCAGGACGATGTGCGTTGGAAATACGGCATCCCCCCTGCTGGAAACGCCAACTTTGCTTGGCTGCAGCATATGATTCACCACCTCTCGCCGGTTGGCAAAATTGGTATGGTGCTCGCCAATGGCTCCCTCTCTTCCCAGAGTGGTGGCGAAGGATCCATCCGTGAGAACATCCTTAAAGCAGACCTCGTGGAATGCATTGTAGCGCTGCCTGGCCAGCTCTTTTATTCCACCGGCATCCCCGTGTCGTTGTGGTTCCTCAACCGCAACAAGAAGCAGCCCGGCAAGACCCTCTTCATTGACGCCCGCAACCTGGGCACCATGGTAACCCGCCGTCTGCGCGAGCTGATGGAAGAGGACATTATGAAGATTGCCGAAACCTACGACAAATACGTAGCCGGTGAATTGGAAGACGAAAAAGGCTTTTGCGCCGTAGCAACACTTGAGGACATCGCTAAACAGGACTACATTCTTACGCCCGGCCGTTATGTTGGCATTGCTGAGACTAAGGATGATGGCGAGCCTTTCGAAGAGAAGATGACCCGTCTCACAAGTGAACTTTCAGAGATGTTCAAGAAGTCTCACGAGCTGGAGGAGGAAATCCGAAAGCAGCTCGCATCAATAGGTTTTGAACTGAAATAGTGTATCTTATCCTCTTTGTTCATTTTAACACAGAGGATATGAAAGAAACATTTATCACCCAGATTACGGAAGCAATGTCCGGAACATTGACAGTAGACCAGATGACCCAGCTGAGCAGCGTCTTATTGCAGACGCTTTCCGGCTACACGCTCATAGATGAAGGCGGCAAGGTCCAGGAGGACATTGTCACCAACACCCGTCTGCTGGAGATATTCCTGTCTGCCAAGCTGGTGGAAGGCTGCTCTGCCAAGACCATCAAATACTACGAGACAACCATCAAGCAGCTGTTCCGATATATGCCTAAGGCCGTCAAAGATTACACGACTGATGACCTTCGCGCCTACTTGGCAGTCTTCCAGAAGAAGCACAAGTCCAGCAAGGTTACCATTGACAACATCCGCAGAATTTTCTCATCCTTCTTCTCCTGGCTGGAGGATGAGGACTTTATCCTGAAAAGCCCTGTTCGTCGTATTCACAAAGTCAAAACCGGAGAACAAGTTAAGGAAACAATCTCGGATGAGAATATGGAAATTCTTCGTGACAACTGCAAGAATATCCGTGACCTGGCCATCATAGACCTGCTTTCCTCAACCGGAATGCGTGTCGGTGAATTGGTCAAGCTCAACCGAGCGGATGTCAATTTCAATGAGCGTGAGTGCATTGTCTTCGGTAAGGGCAACAAAGAAAGGGTGGTTTATTTCAACGCCCGGGCCAAGATTCACCTGCAGCAGTATCTCAAAAGCCGCAAGGATAAGAATCCGGCCCTGTTCGTGACGCTCGACAAACCGCACGAGAGGCTCCAGATCTCCGGCGTTGAGGTACGCCTCCGCCAACTGGGCCGCAGCCTTAAGGTGCCACGCATCCATCCTCACAAGTTCCGCCGAACACTGGCCACCATGGCCATAGACAAAGGAATGCCCGTGGAGCAGGTGCAGAAACTCCTTGGTCACGTCAAGATTGACACTACCATGCGCTACGCAATGGTGAACCAGACCAACGTCAAACTCTCACACCGTAAATTCATCGCCTGATGACCGCACTTCACGCATACAGCCGTCGCAGGCGTCGTTTCTTGACCCCAAGGAGGCCAAGAAATCATAATTTAGAGGA
>CAMVOD010000019.1:0-7467 GCA_947169015.1 uncultured Bacteroidales bacterium
TGAACTTTTCCTTTACCACAGCATCGCTGCTTCCGTAAAGGGACCGCAAAGATATAAACCTTTTTATTCTTGACAAATTTTATTGCAATTTTTTGCAAAAAAAGTTGTCAACAATTTCGGATTACTTGATTTCCTCGTCAAAGACGATTGCCACCTTGCCGCACTTGCCGCCATTCATAAGTTCGTAAGCCTCAGAGGCGTGATCCAAAGTGAAGCGGTTCGTCACAAGGTCTTCGGGGTGAATTCCCCAGCGTGCAATGCGTTCCACGAGTTCTTCCATTCTCCAGATAGTGGTCACCCACGAGCCGAAGATGGTCTTCTGATAATGGATGATGTCGGGACTCGGATTAAACTCAACTGTGCCGCCCTCGCCGATGAAGACCACGCGTCCCCACTTGCGGGTTGCGCGGATAGCGAGCTGGCGTCCGTATGTGTTGCCGGAGCAGTCCACTGCCTTTTCGACTCCATTGCCGTCGGTCAGCGCGAGCACCTTGTCAAGGGCTGAAGCATCGGAGAGGAAAACTTCGTCGGCAAGGCCTTTCGCCTTGGCAATGTCGAGACGTTCCTGAACAGTATCGACACCTATGAGTTTAGTAGCTCCCATTGCGCGGGCCAGCATAAGGGATGCCAGGCCTACAGGGCCGAGTCCGACTACCAGCACTGCATCGTTGCCGCAGATGCCGATTTTCTCAAGACCCTCGTATACCGTACCGAAACCGCAGGCAATCTGGGCTCCGTCAGTATAGGTCAGCGAATCAGGCAGAGCCACGAGATCCTTCTCCTCAGCCAGCAGGTATTCAGCCATACCTCCGTCGCGCTGCCAGCCGTAAGCCCTGCGGTAGGGACTGGTACAGCTGATCATATATCCGCGCCGACAGTCGTTGCACACGCCGCAGCCGGAAATATGGTAAACGACCACGCGATCGCCTTCCTTGAAACGGCGAAGGCCGGGGCCGCATTTGACAATCTGTCCGCTGGGCTCGTGTCCGCAGATCTTGTTCTGGTATCCTTCGGGGCCCTTGCCGGTGTGTTCGCGGTAGATTGCACGGATGTCGCTGCCGCAGATGGTCGATGATTTCATCTTGATGAGCACCTCGCCGTAGCCGGGTTCGGGTATTTCAACTTCTTTTAGCACTACCGTGCTGTTGCCGGGCAGGTAGGCTGCTTTCATTGTCTTAGTCATAATATGGTCAGTTAAATTATACTATTGTCTTATTATGCCGTCCTCGTCCCAGAGGTCCCTCCAGGAACGGGCGGTCTTCCACATAAACACCTGTCCTTTGATGAAGCGGCAGTTGCGGTCGACACCTCGGATGGCTTCCATCTCCGCGGCTGTCAGCGGATCTTCGACCGCCGCGCGCAGGTTGCTCATAAACTTGGCAGGCTTCACAGAGAACGGGATGGGAATCTGGCCGTTCTGGACTGCCCACTTTATGCATATAATCGCCGGATGTACGCCGTGGGCGCGGGCTATCTCCACGATGACCGGATCTTCGATGGGCACTGTGTCCTCGGGAGTCTTGTCCCTCTCGGGACGGTTCGGCGAGCCTATCGGGCAGAAGCCTATGGCCTTGATGCCATTGTCCTCCATATATTTCTTGAGCTCGGGCTGCTGGAAGTGCGGGTGCAGCTCCATCTCGTTGCAGACAGGGCGGATGCGGCAGTCGCGCAGCAGCAGTTCCATCTTCGCACGGGTCATATTGGAAGTGCCGATGTTGCGCACCAGGCCTGCATCTTTCAAAGCTTCCATAGCACGCCAGGTTTTCATATAATCCTCGTGGATATACGGTTTGGCGTTCGGATCGCGGGAATCGACGCTCACTCCGGGAGCGTGGTAGTTGGGAAAAGGCCAGTGCACCAGATAGAGGTCCAGATAGTCCAGCCCGAGATCGGACAGGGAATCCCTGCAGGCTCCTGCCACGTCGTCGTGACGGTCGTTCCAAACCTTCGATGTGATCCAGAGCTCCTCACGCTTCACTACACCTTCGTCGAAGAGTTTCTTCAGCGCCTGTCCTATTTCTTTTTCATTGCCGTAGACTGCCGCACAGTCGATGTGGCGGTAGCCGCCTTTGACAGCCTTGTACACGGCTTCGGCAATCACGTCAGCTGTGTAATTGTCAGAGCCGAAGGTTCCCAGCCCGACGGCCGGAATCCTGTCACCGGAAGCGAGAGTCACCTTGGGTACCAGCTCCGGATTGATGAAATCTATGTTATCCATATCGTGTAGAAATATATCACATACAGCTAGACACAGAAAGGAAAGAAAGGCCTTCGGGAACATGGCCACCCCGGCCAGGGAAGAGGGAGGTTGCCTGCTGGATACGAGTTCTGCGAAGCAGGACGAAGTAGACAGTAGGAGGGTACGAAGGAGCGTAGCGACTGAGCTTCCCGAAGGCCTTTCTTTCCTTTCTGTGTTCTATTAATAATCCCATTATATTAATGTGCAAGTTTGCGGTTGCGGTGGCCATAGATGGCTATAACCACGAAGCAGATGAAAGGAAGTATGAACGAGAAGCGGCAGCCTGAGATGCCGAGTATGCTTTGCTGGTCTATCATAAGAGCCTGCAGCGGAGGCATAACGGAGCCGCCGAGGATTGCCATAATGAGGCCGGCCGCTCCGAATTCAGCATCTTCGCCGATACCTTCCAGGGCAATGCCGTAGATGGTCGGGAACATAAGCGACATACAGGCGGACACCCCGACAAGGCAGTAGAGGCCGGTCATACCCTTTATGAAAATGACACCGAGCACCAGCGCCATTCCGCCGAACGACAGGAATTTAAGCAGCTGTCCGGGACGCACATACTTGAGCAGGAAGGTGCAGATGAAACGGCTCAGCAGGAATATCAGCATCGCCACTATATTATATTTCTGCGCAGTAGCATTGTCGATGCCGAGCTCGATCTCCGCATAATGGATGATGAAGGTCCAGCACATAATCTGCACGCCCACATAGAAGAACTGGGCGATGACGCCTTCGTAATAACGTTTGTTGCGAAGCAGGCGGCCGAGAGTAGCCTTGATGCTGAACTCGCCCGCACTCTGACTCTTCGGCATCTTCGCAATCAGGAAGATTATCATCACCAGCAGCACTACCGCCCCGAGGGCGAGGTAGGGATTGCGGATGGTCACAAGGTCAGTAGAACGCATAGCCTCGAAGGCCGCAGGATCGAGGGCATTGACCGCCTCGCGGATGGCCTTGAAGTCAATCTTGTCGGGATTGACAGTGAGGGCGGCATACTTCGCCGGGTCAAGAGCCTCCAGTTTGGTGAGAGCCAGATTGTCGGTTGTATTGAGACGGCTGAGGATCAGCTGCTGGGCAGTGAACATTCCTAGCAGCGAACCCATAGGGTTGAAAGACTGGGCAAAGTTCAGACGGCGGGTAGCAGTCGCCGGATCTCCCATCGAAAGGATGTAGGGATTGGCGCTGGTCTCGAGGAACGACAGGCCGCAGGTGAGTATGAAATACGACACCAGGAACGGCCAGAAGGCGTGTCCAAGGCTGGCCGGGAAAAACAGGAAAGCACCTGTCGCATAGAGGGCGAGGCCCACTATTATACCGTTCTTGTAAGAATGTTTCTTGATGAAGTATGCAGCCACGAAAGCCATCGCGAAATAGCCTCCATAAAAGGCAAACTGCACCAGAGAGCCCTGGAAATTACTCATCAGCAGCACCTTGGAGAAGGCGCGCACCATAGGGTTGGTTATGTCGTTCGCAAAGCCCCACAAGGGGAACAGCAGAGTGACAAGGATGAAGGACAGAAGGTAGTCGCGGGTGACCATCCTGACCTTCGCGGTCTTTTCTTTATTCATAACGGTATTATGTAGCAAATCCGGCAAATTGCCGCATATAAAGTTCGTAATATTTCCCTTTCGCGGCAAGCAGTTCGTCGTGGGTTCCGCTTTCCACTATATGTCCCTGGTCCATCACGATGATCTGGTCGGCATCCTGGATGGTGGAGAGCCTGTGGGCTATGACTATGCTGGTGCGCTCTGCCATCGCTTTGGCCATTGCATCCTGGATCTGCTTTTCGGTGCGGGTATCAACATTGGAAGTCGCCTCGTCGAGGATGAGGATGCTCGGATTGGAAGCAAACGCGCGGGCGATGGCCAGCAGCTGCTTCTGGCCCTCGCTGATATTGGACGATGACAAACTCAGCTTGGTGTCGAGGCCCTGTGGCAGCGTTTCTATCATACGGTCGCAGTGACTGATTGCGATAGCCTTGTACATCTGCTCGTCGGTCACGCTGTCCGATGCGTACTTGAGGTTGTGGCGCACCGTATCTGCGAACAGGACTGTATCTTGCAGCACTATCGACATATTGTTGCGAAGGTCGTTGGCGTCTATGTCCTTGATGTCGACTCCGTCTATCTCTATGCTGCCGCTGTCGGGACGATAGAAACGCATCAGCAGGTTCACGACCGTGGTCTTGCCGCAGCCGGTCGCTCCGACAAGGGCTATCTTCTTGCAAGGATCGATCTCAAGGTTGAAATCGTAGAGCACCTGCTTGCCGGGCACGTATGAGAAATTGACGTGCTTGAATGAAACGTGGCCGGACATACCGTCGGTATCTCTCTCGCCGCTCTTGTCTTCTTTGGGCTGGTCAAGTATGGCGAACACGCGTTCCGCACTGGCCAGCGCCCCCTGCAGGTTGCCGTATATGCTGGCAAGACCGTGGATGGGACGGCTGAACTGCTTCGCATATACTATGAAGGCCGAAATCATACCGACCGAGATGATGCCGCGGATAGCGAAAAGTCCGCCGAAGAAAGCGATTATCACGAAGCCTATGTTGCCGATGGTGTTCATTATGGGCCCCATTATGCCGCTGAGCACATTGGCCTTGATGCCGGCATCCTTGAGGGCGTCGGACTTGGCATTGAAGTCTGCTATCGCATCGTCCTGGTAGTTGTAGGCCATAACTGTATGGTAGCCCGTCACCGTCTCCTCGACCACTCCGTTGAGGGCACCCAGGCCTTCCTGTTTGAGCCTTGAATACTTGCGGATCTTGCCTGCCATCACCTTGGTGGCGACGATGGTGAATATCACCGTGATGAAGCTCAACAGGGCCAGCTGCCAGCAGAATACCAGCATCACTGCCATCGTACCTATAATCATTATGACGCTCGAGAAGAGCGACGACAGCGACTGGGATATGGTGCTGGAGACGTTGTCGATGTCGTTGGTCATACGGCTTATGATGTCGCCGTGGGAATGGTTGTCTACATAACCGACCGGCAGGTCGATGATGCGGTCGAAGAGGTCGTCGCGCATCTTGCGTACGATGTTCTGGCTGAGGAAGGCACTCATCCTCGACTGGAAGAAGCCTGTAGCTGCGCTGGCAAGGAACACTGCTGCAAGGCAGTAGAGCACGGTCATCAAGTCGCCCTGGCTCTCGCCGGCTATGATGTCGATGGCATTGCTCTGGAGTTTGGGGCTGATCAGGGAGAAGACGCTGGAAAGCACGACCATAGCCGCCATACCGACGAGCAGGC
Organism: uncultured Bacteroidales bacterium; assembly: GCA_947169015.1. Lineage (GTDB taxonomy): Bacteria > Bacteroidota > Bacteroidia > Bacteroidales > UBA932 > Equibacterium. Next base: position 5,497 of record CAMVOD010000019.1, read on the forward strand.
CTATCTCTCCGCCGAAATACTCTTTCATACGGAGGAAAGTACGGCCGATATCCGCCGGTTTCTCGTAATTGAAATTATGTGGCTGTCTTCCTGGGGGCATCAGTTCTCCTTGTCTTTTCCCAACTGGGATTCGTAAATATCTCTGTATATGGCGTTGTTTTCCAATAACTCTTCGTGCCTGCCTATGCCGGAAATCTGACCTTCGGACAGGACGACTATGCGGTCTGCCCTCTTGACGGTAGCGATGCGCTGTGCGACAATCACTTTCGTCAAATCGGGACACTCGCGGCCGAGGGCGTCGAACAGATCTGCTTCGGTCTTGAGGTCCAGGGCGCTGGTGGCGTCGTCGAACACCAGCACGTCGGCTTTCTTAAGGACGGCACGGGCTATGGCCAGCCTTTGTCTCTGGCCGCCCGACAGACTCATACCCCGCTGTGCCAGCACTGTGTCATATTTCTGAGGCAGCTGCTCGATGAAAGTGTCTGCCTGTGCTATCCGCGCTGCCTTAGCAATATCTTCTTCGGTAGCCCAGTCGCAGTCCATACGGATATTGTCTGCCACCGACTTGCCGAACAGTTCGCTTTTCTGCAGGACGAACGACACTCGGTTGCGGAGCTCTTCGAATGTATAATCTTTGACGTTCCGGCCGCCTACAAGCACCTGACCGGCACTTGCTTCATAGAAGCGCACGATGAGATTCACGAGGGTCGACTTGCCGCAGCCTGTCATACCCATTATCGCGAGGGTCTGGCCTTTTTCTATCTTCAGGTTGATGTTGCGAAGCACCGGCTTGCCGAAAATGCTGAAAGCGAATGACACATCCTTGAACTCGACTTCGCCGGGAGCGGGAACTTCGCTGACTCCGTCACCCTCGGGCAGGGCAGGCTCGGTGTCGAGCACTTCCTTGATACGCCGCCAGGATGTCATACCGCGAGCCATAGACTGGAACATCATCAGCAGTATGAGGACTCCCGACAGAAGCTGGGTGGTGTATGTGATGGCTGCCATCACGCCTCCCGGGGAGGATGTGCCGCCGCTGACTTCTATATTTCCGACATAGAGGATCCCGGCTACGGTGGCATTCATCAGGACTGTCATCACTGGATGCATCCAGGCCATCAGGATAAGGACTTTCAGCTGTGTGCCGATCATCTCCTGCGATGCCTTGCCGAAACGGAGTTTCTCATAGGTTTCCCTGACGCAGGCTTTGATAAGGCGGAAGCCGGTGATATCTTCCTGCATTATATTGTTCAGGTTGTCGAGCTGCTGCTGGACTTTCAGGAACAAAGGTGTCGCCCTGCGGAGGACGAATATCGTGAAGACTATCATAAACGGCAGTGCAGCAAGCACCACCAGGGTATAGTTCCGGTTGATCTGAAGCAGGAATATGAGGCTGCCCACTGTAGTGAGGCCCATCCTGACAAGGCCGCGGATAATCTGGGCGACCATATTTTCGGTCTGGGTGACGTCGTTGGTGACTCTGGTGATGAGGGATCCGGTGGAGAACTTGTCTGCCTGAAGGGAAGACAGGGACATCACCCGGCTGAAGAGATCCTTGCGGATGCGGTTGCCCATATTCTGGGTCGTCAGGTTGACGCATACGGAATTCATCGAACCGCAGATGCAGCCGGACAGGACGAAGAGGATCATCTTGATGCCGTTGTGCAGGATTATCTGCAGGTCTCCGGTGCCGCCGTTGTTGACTCCGAGCACGCCGTCATCCACTATCGACCGCATCAGCTGAGGCTGTATGAGGTCGACATAGACTTCCAGGGCCATAAACACAATCGCAGCGATTGCGAAGGGGAGATATTTACGGATGTACTTCCACATCGGCAGTTTGGGCAAAAACCGGAATAAACAAACTGCAATATACGAAAAAAGGCCGAAGAAATAACTTTCTTCGGCCTTATATGATAAATGGAAGACAAAGAGCTGCGTGAAAGCAGAACGGAATCAAACTCCAAAAAG